>JACHLS010000006.1 GCA_014204635.1 Sporosarcina luteola
GCGGACAATCATCACCTTAAACTCATCGCTATATTTAGCCATAAGAAAACACCCCAAAAGTTAGTTTTTGACTCTAACTTTTGGGGTGCACTTCAAAATTGCCAAGCGCTTTCTGGAGATTATTCCTCTTTATACAATTTTCGAGACAACCACGTTTGCACAATTAAAAACAAGCCGCCAACTGCCCAATATAACGGAAAAACTGCTGGCGCTGAAAATGAAAATAAAATGATCATCAGCGGAGAAAGATAGGCCATTATTTGCATCTGCTGTTTTTGCGTTCCCGCCATGTCAGCAATCGGAGCCCTGGCTTGAACAAAGTACACGCCTCCTGCCAGAATAGTGATGATAAGATCCGGCGTTCCTAAATTAAACCATAGAAACATTTGATTTCCCGTATCCGGCAAAGTCCGGATAGCAAAATACAAGCCCATTAAGATTGGCATTTGGATCAACGTTGGCAAGCAGCCAATATTGAACAGTTTGTTTTGTTTATAAATCTCCATCATTTCCATTTGGATCTTCTTTTGTTCTTCCGGTGTTTTCGCGGTTTCCGCCTGTGCCTTCAAGGCATCCAACTGGGGTTGCACCTGTTTCATCCGATTTTTCGTGGCCCGCTGACTTTTATATGATTTCATCATTAGCGGCATGAGCAACAAACGGATAAGAATCGTAATTGCAACGATGGCCATTCCATAACTGTCCCCGAAAAAGGTCCCCAGTTCATGGATGCTCCATGTCATTGGGCGGACGAATACGTCAAAAAAGAAGCCGGTCTGCTCGCCCGCAGCGGAACAACCGCTTAAAAGCATGATACTCAAGATGATAAATAAGACGTTGATGGATTTTTTCAATGTATGATTCCTCTCTCTATATAGATTTCTGATGTCTACATAGAGAGATGGTGCCCTTCGGCGTCTTCGGGTCGCTCCAATCGGCAAACCGTCTTTCGTAATTGAATTTGATCAGTCAGGGGAGGCAGGCTGTCAAGAACAGCGTTTCCCTTCTCCGCCGCCAAGTCGATTTCCAAGCGAAGGTGCGCCATGAAGGTATAAGATTTATATTCGACCACTTGCCAGCTCAGTACGAGAATCCAAGCTATAACTAAAGGAAGGATCCATTCAGTAGAGAACAGTTCAAGCAAGAAATGATTCATAAAACTCACCTAGTTTCGTTCGGCTTTCATCTATACTAAGTTTTACGTATTAGTGTCTAGAAGGTTTCATTTCAACTACATTTTTTTCAACCTAATAAAGAGCCAGTCTCCCCTCTGGCAAAGGTTGACTGACTCTTATCGGCAGGAAATTTAATTATTTATAGTTGGCTGACAAACATTTTTAAGAACCTGCTTCGATTAATTCATCAATAAGCCCCGATGGCACATACGTTTTCATTGGTTCTAGAAGGGCAGGAGCCGCTTCAAAATAACGCAGAGACTTATTGTACCCATATGCCTTTTCCCCACGGGTGATCGTGAAAGAAAGAGCACCTTTTGAAACGATGGCCCCTTTACCTGTCGATGACACTTTATACCCCAGTTCCTCGGCAATCGCCCGAAGCGGCACCATTTTAACGCCATCTACTTCATAGTGGTCTGCCGCTACGATTTTGTCGATCACTGAATTTGTCACCGTGCCTTGTTCAGGTGTTTCTACGTCATCTGATTCCGTTTTATCCAAAACAACAATCTTTTCAGGCGTTGTTTGAGCTGGAATGCTTCGCGTCGTAACTGTGTAGAAGACCGCTAGATTTTTTCCTTGCAGTTCATCAGACGTCACTTTTTTGCCTGATACGCTCGAAAGCTCTGTCTTATCGCTTACATGTAATTTTAACGAAAGAGGGGCGTTCAATAGATCTTCATTAAACTTCCCAACCGCCACAGAACCGGGCTCTTCTGTTTCCAAGATGACCACATCCGGACTGTATTGCGGTGGATAAATCATGATCATCGGCTTATTCCCATCAGTATAACCCGTAACTTTATCGCCTTTTTTCAATTCCGCTTTCTTTCCGGTATTATCAAATACCAGTGTGTCCTTCGTAACGACCAAGTATCCTTCCTGCTCGCCCGCCGTCACGAAATAGTGGGTTGAGTTATCACGCGTCTCCACTTTCTCAATCGTTCCGGTGAACTTTACGAAATCCGGTTGTGTTTGCACGTCTTCTGTAGGCATCCCTTCTTCTGCAAATGCTGCAGTTGGTATGGCTGCCCCGCTGATTAAGAGCGCCGACATTGCGAATGGTACAGCTCTTTTCATCTTCATGGATCTCATCTCCTTTATGTATACGTTCATATAAGTAGTCGAACGGGGAAAAAAAAGGTTACAAGTTTTTGAGATTAGAAGTTTAGTGAACCTTACTACTTGTTCATTACCCGAAAATCCCGTGCCACGAACGTATAGATCTCTCACTGATATCCATAGTAGAAAGAGGAGGTGACCAACCATGAATAAAAATAATAAAAAAACGATGAATGAACGGACCCATAACAGCTTCGACGTATACAAAGAAGCACAAAATACGAACAGCAATACAAATGACCGGAACGAAAATCGGACAGCGGAATGGACCGCGGACTTGAATAAGACAAATCGTGAAACGAAAAACCGAGATTGAATCAAAATAACATGCCGGAAGATGATACCCGGCATGTTCTCAATTTTCCATGCTACAATGGAAACAGATTATATCGAAAGGTGTGCTTCTATTGCCCAAAAAAGCGTCCGTCTACATACTTATGCTTGTGATCGGCTGCCTGCTGCTCGTCCTGTCTTTAACCATCGTACTGCCAACCCTTGTGAAATGGGCATTTCTCGCATTGGCATTATTACTAAACATCACGAGTGCCGCCGTTTTTATGAAAGAGGGCATTCGCCAAATGAAACCAAATCAGTGACTTAGCCATTTATTCACAAACTTGCGGAATGCCTCCGCATCCACATCTCTTTTCGGAATAATAAACGCACTGACCGCACTATTATACAAATAGAAATGACCGGTATCTTCTTTGAACTGTTTCACCGCTTGCCACGTCATTTTGGATTCACCATTCGAAGTAGTGTCGGTCAGCCCTTGCTTATTCATCTTCAGTACGTGAGAGCCGACAAGCCCCTCATTCTTTCCTTCCTTCAGCGCCTTCCGCACTTGCCTCGTAACATGCCAATAAAAATACTTAGGGTAAAAAAGTACCCAAAGAATCGCTGTTACCCCAAACACGACAAAAAGCGTGCCTGCCTCCAAGTCTGTCGAAACCGATAAAAAATAGGCGAACAACAAAAACAATAGTGGCGAAACTACTCGCTGCCACCGCAACGAATTCCGCCCGACATTCGAGTTTTTCACATGATGGACATTAAATACCACCACGTCTTCCTCCGTCAGCTCATACTGAATTTCCATATGCATCCCCCTGCTCCATAACTCTCTATGTACTGTCATTTAGGCTACCTTACATGTCAACCGATTGTCAATTAATCCTTTGGAGAGCGCTGATCCTGCGGACGTGCAGGTACAAGCAGTCCGGCTGCTTGTAGGAGCAATCTTTTACTTCACAGTTTCAACAACCTGAATGCTTTCAATTTTTTTCATTCATAGTATGTCATGCAGCATGCCAATCACCCCAATTAAAGAGTTATTGGGACGTTACCTTAACTATCACTTGTAATAGAAATAACCTGGAAGATCGTTCTATATTTTTGAACATGTCATAGAATGAATGGAAACCTATACGATAAAGGGGACAAGACCATGTTTGCAGTTCATTTCTATGAAAATAAAACATATGTACTCAACCAAGCATTACGGACCTTACCTGCCATTCACGAGGAAATCCGCATCAAAGGAAGAAATGGAAAAGTCGTCAGCGTAGAGGAAATGGAGGAAAACCAGTATTTTGTTTTCGTGGAGTTCGAAAAGATTGCAGCTAAAAATAAAATAGACGCACAGGATACAAAAAAACGAAGACGATGAACGCTGAAACTTTAAAAAGAAAGCATGCCGGTTTTTTCAACCTGTGCATGCTTTCTTCGTATCATGACATCATTTCTGCAATGAATTCGTATGATTTCAATCGATCAGCATGGTGGTAAATTCCTGAACTGATTATGAGCTCATTCGCTTTTGTCGCCTGCAGGAATGCCTCTAGTTTACGCTTGACCGTATCAGGACTTCCGACAATCGTGGAAGGCCAATCCAGCAACTCATGAATTGCCGCTTTTTCATACTCTGAGAATACAGCATCCGGATCCTCGAGTGGCGGCTTGAATTTACCTGTGACCCCTCGGCGAATGTTCAAAAACTGCTGCTGATAAGAGGTTGCTAAATAATGTGCTTTTTCATCTGTATCGGCAGCAATGACGTTGACGCCGAGCATGACATACGGCTCGGAAAGATCTTTGGACGGCTTGAACCTTTGATGATAGAGCTGCAACGCCTGCATTAGATAGGCCGGGGCGAAATGGCTGGCAAATGAGAAAGGCAGACCTAGTTCAGCCGCAAGCTGAGCACTGAAGCCGCTTGAACCCAGCAGCCAAATCGGAATATCTTGTCCCTCCCCTGGAACTGCACGAACACGGGCTGTTGGGTTTTCCTCGAAATAGCTGCGTAACTCTGCCACTTGCTCAGGAAAATCATCGCCGCTGCTATGCAATGTACGACGGAGGGCATACGCTGTCGCTTGGTCACTGCCCGGCGCCCTGCCAAGTCCTAGATCAATTCGTCCGGGATACATCGCTTCCAGTGTGCCGAACTGTTCCGCAATGACAAGAGGCGCATGATTCGGCAGCATGACGCCGCCTGATCCGACGCGTATCGTCTTCGTTTCGCCTGCTACATGACCTATAATGATGGAAGTCGCCGAACTTGCGACTCCTTGCATATTATGATGCTCCGCCAGCCAATACCGATTAAATCCCCAACGCTCTGCATGCTGCGCCAGGTCGACCGTATTCTTAAACGATTGGGCGGCGTCACTTCCTTCATTGATCATCGCCAGGTCGAGAATGGAGAGTGGAATGCCATTGAATTTCTTTGCGTTTGACTGGATCATGTGAACACACTCCCAACATATATTTGAAATACCAAGTAAGAAACTTTGAATCCAGAGAAACATTCATTTCCCTGCACGTATCCATGATAGCGCTTTGAAAACGCGACTTCCATTCAAAGGACTTCGCTTGCCATTCTTGATATTCCCAATAGAATGAAGAAAAGACCCTTTTACCTAGGAGAGGAGCAGTTGCAGTGAATGCTACGATACCGGCACATATTGCAATCATGATGGACGGAAATGGAAGGTGGGGGAAACAGAGAGGGCTAACAAGAAGTCAAGGACACTATGCCGGCTCTCAAACTATGGAAGCGATTATTATGGATTCCATGGAAATGGGGATTCAAGTGTTAACTTTATATGCTTTTTCAACAGAAAACTGGAAAAGACCTAAAGATGAAGTGCAGTATTTAATGGACCTGCCTGCCAAATTCCTCACTGCAAAGCTGCCTGTATTCATGGCAAATGACATTAAAGTCTGTATCTCCGGAGACATCGATGGATTGCCGCTCCATACAAAAGAGGCAGTTAAGATGGCGATGCATTCTACAAAAGACAATAGCTCATTCACTGTAAATTTCGCTTTGAATTATGGCAGGCGAAGTGAACTGCTCGCAGCTATTAAAAAAATTGCACACGACCTGAACCGCTCTGATGTCGTTCTGGAAGAGATCACGGAAGAACTGATTGAAACACATCTATTTACAAGCGGACTTCCAGATCCCGACCTCATTATTCGAACAGGAGGAGAAAAAAGGATTAGCAACTTCTTATTATGGCAGTCTTCGAAATCTCAATTGTGGTTTACCGATACCTATTTTCCAGATTTTAATAAAGACTTATTACTTCAGGCAATTTACGACGTCAATGATCGAAAAGGTCTCTGAAGTGTCATCTCCTTCAATTAGAGTGCACATTAAAAAGCGCAGCGAAAGCCGTCACGAAGAACGGCTTTTTGCGACAAAAAGCAGAGCGTTTGGAGTATAGGGCTGCCTTACTTTCTGCTAAACCCCAGAAATACGGCAAATCGAACCCTTCGCCGTTCGATTGGCTGAAGCCGTGCCCGCGGAAAGCGTCCAGCCGCAGCGGAAATCAACATTTTCTATTATTACTTCCATTGTAAAAGAAAAGACTGTAGGCAAACTCTGTAATTTCTCGAGTTTGTCTACAGTCTGACAGCGCAATCCATATAAAAGGATTGCGCTGTTTTTAACAGTATACAGTTATTTCACTTCGGCGGTTTCTGGCTCTGCTACGTTTGGACGGTTTTTTTCATCCAAGAAGAAGCTGGCAATGAACCCAACGAAGAGCAGGATGGCAGCCAAGTAGAACCCAGATGCCAGACTTCCTGTCTTATCAGCCAGGTAGCCAGTGATATATGGTGCTAGAATCGACGCCGACATTCCTAAGAAGTTATAGACACTGAACGCTGTACTGTATGCCTGCTTCGGTGCATTGTCGGCAACGACCGCGACGAGAATCGGGTTGGTGCTGATCTTGCCGAAGATACCGTACAGAATCAGCGCAACATACACGACGGTCATGCTGTCAAAGAAAACAATGGATGCGACTGACAAAAATGCAATCGGGAGCATGAGCTGCAAAACCGGTTTCCGTTTGCCCAGTTTGTCACTCCACATACTGAGCAGCAAAGAACCTGGGATTGCTGCCCACGGCACAATCGAGGAAACGAATGCTACTTTTCCGCCGACAATTCCCCGATCTGCTTCCAAGTAATAAGGTAGCCATGTCAGCAGCATGAAGAAGCCGTAGATGGAAGCAAAAATGATAATGTAAGAAACCAGCAAATTCCGGTTTTTAAACAGCACAGAAAGCTTCAGCTTTTCCCCTGTGTCTTCAGGATTTACCGCAGCAGCTGCGGCAGCTTGCCGTTCTTTTCTGCTCGGATCACGTTTAACAACGATGTACATCATGATGGCGACAGCTACGGCCAACCCAGCAATGATGAAGAACGGAATACGCCAGTTCATGCCGAATTCTCGGACTGTATATGTAGACAGGTAGTAACCGATCGACGTACCAAAAGCCATCCCGCTGTTGATGATCGCACTTCCCAGTGTAATCCGTTTTGCCGGAATCGCTGCTGAAGAGATGCCGTACTGCGGCCCATAATACGTTCCTTGTCCTGCACCAACGATGAACCATGCTGCCGCAAATAGGAAGAATGTCGGCATACCACCAGCGACAGCCGCGAAAATTCCCCCGATTAGGAAGCCCGGGATGAGAACGCGCTTCCTGCCGAATTTGTCTCCCATCAATCCTGAAGGAACTTGCAAGGCTACGTTCCCGATGAAGTTAATACTGACAATCAATCCAAGTTGCGCTTGTGTTAAGCCAAATTCACTTTGCATATCCCCCATTACTGGATTCAATACGGTCCGCGTTGCATATAATGCCACCCATCCTAGAAAGAATACGGTGACTAGCTTTACCCAGTATGGGATTAGCGGCTCACGTTCATTGCGCAGATAGTGTTGTCCCATTTCACTCGGCCTCCTTTTTAGCTGTGGGCATTTTGTTTTGCAGCATATGCTTCCATTGCTTTCTCGAAACATGCAAGTGGTGCACGTGCCTGACCTGCACCGATTTGCGGCAACCCGGCTTCTTTGTGGGCAATCCCTGTATTAATGAGCGGTTCAATGCCGGTTTCGACCACTTTCCTTGCGTCGATGCCCAGTCCGGTCCCTTGAAAGTCCCATGACGGAATCGGGAAATTTGGATTTTGAGCAGTTACGATTTCACTCATTTTCTCACTGATTTCACGTGCCTCTTTATAACCGCCAGCCCCTACAAAACGTGCCAACCCCGGAGACGCGACCATCGCCATACCGCCCAGGCCGTATGCCTCCATAATTGCACTATCCCCGATATCTCCATTCGCGTCTTCCTGGCTGTACCCGGTGAAGTACAGACCTTTCGGGATATTGACTGGTGCAGTGAACCATTGATCCCCCATCCCGCTGATCCGAATGCCGAACTCTTTTCCGTTACGACACATAGCGGTCACGATGGTGCCCTCTTGGATTTCACGTGCGCCGTCTAGGACTGCTTTCCCAGAAGCCATGACAATATTCAGGAAGAACTGTTCAGCGTTTGCTATGAATTGGATGACATCTTTCCGATCCTGGTTATCCATCGGCACAGCCATCAAGTACGGGCTGATCTCTTTTAAAAATACGAGTGTGGAAGCCATGTTTCTCATGTGGAATTCATCACCCATGGTGATTGCTTTGGCAATGAGTACATTAAGGTTCATGCCGCCTTCAATTTCCCGTACAGCTTTTGATAAAGCAGGACCGAGCACATCACGCATCCACTTCAGACGAGTGATAACCTCCTCAGAATATGCACCAAAACGGAGCACATTGCCAATCCCTTCGTTCATCGTGCAATAGGCTTCATTGTCCGTCAGACGATTGTGCACGACAAAGATCGGCATGCTGCCCGATGTAATGCCGCCCATCGGACCGACTGCATTCACATGATGGCAAGGCATGAAGTCAACAGCACCGCCTCGCAGCAGCGCCAGTGCCTCCTGCTCGGTTTCTGCCCATCCTTCGAAAATGGAAGCTCCGATACACGCCCCTTGCATGGGTCCTGTCATATCGTCAAACTGGATCGGAGGTCCTGCATGCAACAGTAATTTTCTTTCGTTAAATTCTTTTATCTTCTCTTTCGCGGGCACAACATCGATTAAAAATGGAGCACCTTCTCTAATTCTGTCGACAATGAGCTGATTGTTTCGTTCAATGATTCCATCCAACGAGATCACTCCTCCATCGCAGGTGTACCCTGCAGTTTGTTTTTCTGAGCACACATCACGTGTACTCTTTTTCTGTTTACAAACCTACTAGTGTACTAGAGATCTCTAGTATTGGGTGCGCATCCCAGGGAAGTTATGAGAACCAGTATCTCTTTCCACCGCCAATATAGCATGTCGACAATTGCCAAACCCTTTAAAAATTAGGAAATACATTACAATACCATTAAAAAGTTTGAATATTAGGGGATTCTCTTGTTGCTCGTTATCCGTAGTTCAGATATATTACACAGTGGCTCTAAACTGTTCGTCAAACAGATAATCCGTACAAGCAGAAAAGCATCCGCTACAGTCTGAAAGCCCCTGTTTCACAGGGGCTTTCAGACTGTAGACAAATGAAATTTTATGCAACCAGACTTATATGTGAAACTAAGGTTGATTTCTGCTGCGGCTGGGCGCTTTCCGAGGCCTACACGATTTGGGTCATGCAACCGTTGTTGCAGGGCGCAACGCACTTATGCGGTAGCTTGGTTCATATCCTTAGGATAGCCTCATCATTCGGATACTGTCTTTCAATAGGGCTTTAATTTTGCGCCCAGAGAAGACAGATTGCGTGTAGCTACATAAGATAATTTTAAGCATCATGCGTGGATGGTAGGCAGGACAACCCTCATTTCAAAGAATTGGTTCGAACGCTTCGAAGGGGATGCTTTCAACCAAATGATGGTTATGGAAGGCGATATCATTAGTTTGTAATTTCACTTCAAAATCTAAAGGTAAAACTAATTGATTCATGTTATAATTTTTAACCATAAGGACCCTTCTTTCCGATAAGATTTGGTGTGGAACTTTATTTTATCAGAAGTGGTCCTTATATTAATTCAAAAAACAATCAAATCCGGTGAAATTTTACTCGTCGTAAAATTTCACCGGACTTTTCATTCCAGAGGAGAGTTTTGTCCCAGCCTCTTTCTTTCGCTTGATCCGCTTACCTTTGAATGGCTGCTTTCAAATCTTCCACTAGGTCCTCCGCATCTTCCAGACCAACCGAGATCCGGATGAGTCCGTCTTCGATGCCAAGTGCCAATCGCCTATCCCTTGGTATTGAAGCATGAGTCATCAAGGCTGGGATAGAGATCAAGCTTTCTACGGCGCCAAGACTTTCAGCCAGAGTGAAGTACCGGGCTGATTTGACGATGTCCTTGGCCTTCTCGCCGTTCTCAACTGCGAACGAAACCATTCCTCCGAATCCTCCTGCCTGTGATTGATGGATGGAATGGCCAGGATGATCGACAAGCCCCGGATAATAAATTTTACCGACCGCCTTCTCCTCTTGCAACATGGAAACAATTGCTTTCGTATTCGTTTCCACTTCTTCCATCCGGATACCTAGCGTTTTAATGCCGCGAATCAGCAGCCAGCTATCTTGAGGACCTAAGATGCCGCCCGTCGAGTTTTGAATGAAATGCAGCTCCTCGCCAAGTGAAGCATCTGCCGCCACGACCAATCCAGCGACCACATCGCTATGGCCTCCCAAATATTTCGTTGCACTATGCAACACAATATCCGCGCCTAACTCAATCGGGTTCTGCCAATACGGGGTGCTGAATGTGTTATCCACAATAAACAGCAAGCCTTGCTCTTTTGCTATTCCGCCAACCGCCTTTAGGTCTGTCACTTTCAAAAGTGGATTTGTTGGAGTTTCCACAAAGATTGCTTTTGTCTCCGGTCGAATAGCTACTTTGACTGTTTCAAGATCGGTCGTATCAACAAATGTTACATCAATCCCGAAACGATGAAACACTTTCGTCATGATCCGGTAAGTGCCGCCATACACATCATCCGTCAAAATAAGATGATCGCCCGCCGAGAATAGTTGAACGACTGCAGCAATTGCAGCCATCCCGGAACCGAAGGCGAATCCTCTGGCCCCGCCTTCCAAATCGGCAATCAACACCTCCAATGCTTCCCGTGTCGGATTGCCTGTTCGGGCATACTCATATTTAAAATTTCCGACGCCGTCCTGATGGTACGTGCTCGCGTGATAAATCGGAATAGATACTGCGCCGGTATACGGATCACGGCTGATGCCTCCGTGGATCAGTCTTGTTTTTTTCTTCATTGCTCCTTCACCTCTTCATAGATTCCACTGCTAATATATCGTTCGCTGCTATCCGGAAATATCGTCACGATATTCGTTCCGGGTTCAGCAAGTTCAGCTTCTTTCAAAGCTGCTGCCAGTGCTGCTCCGGATGAACTTCCAACTAACAGCCCTTCCTTTCTAGCTGCCTCTCGCAAGAAATGAAATGCATCTTCATCAGAAATTGTATGGATTCCATCAAATAGACTGCGATCGATGAATGGCGGATAGAATTCCATGCCAATTCCTTCAGTTCGGTGGCTGCCCGGCTCTCCACCATTTAATATCGATCCCTCCGGTTCCACGACTACGCACCGGATATCCGGGGACTGTTCTTTTAAATAGCGGGCCGTTCCGGTAAACGTACCACCTGTACCGGCACCTGCGACGAAAACACCAATGTTCCCATCAAGAGCCTCCCATAGCTCAGGTCCCAACGTGTGATAGTACGTATCAGGATTGGCCTCGTTTTGAAATTGACCCGGGCTGTAGGCGTCCGGTATCTCTTCAAGCAGACGCTTTGTCTCTTGAATGGCTCCCTCCATTCCCAATGCTGTCGCGGTGTTCACCACGGTGGCGCCGAGCGCTCTCATCAATGTTTGTTTTTCTATACTGAACTTTTCCGGCGTGACAAAAATCGCCTGGATCCCATGGTGGATCGCTGCAAGAGCAAGCCCGATCCCCGTATTGCCAGCAGTCGGTTCGATAATGGTTCCGCCCTCTTTCAACTTCCCCTCCAACAGTGCACGCTCGATTAAATAGTGGCCGAGCCGATCCTTCACACTGCCTCCCGGATTACAATATTCCAATTTCGCAAATAACCGGATCCCCTCCGGAAGAGGCAAGGACCTCAGCTCTAGTAAAGGAGTGTTTCCAACCAACTCTTTGATATTGTTTACGTAGTTCATGCTGTCCCTCTTTTATGCGAAAACTTGTGTCCACTCATTCCGTTTTTCCAGCATCCCTTTCGCTGCTTCCTTTGCGCCTTCCAGGCTATGGCTGGCCGCCCAACCGCATTGAACTTCATTGCATGCCGGCACTTCGTCCGCGCCTAAAACATCCTGTAACGTCTTCTCTAAAATAGTGAGCACCTCATCATAATCATCGTGATTAATGAGCGCCAGATAGTAACCCGTCTGGCATCCCATAGGACTGATATCGACAATCTGATCGGAATGGTTTCGGCTGAATTCCGCCATCATATGCTCCAGGGAATGAATAGCAGGCATCTCCAAATGGTCTTTGTTCGGTTGTGTAAAACGGATATCATACTTCCGGATGACATCCCCATTGATCCCTTCTTTTATTCCCGCCAGGCGTACATACGGCGCTTTCACCTTCGTGTGATCCAGATTAAAACTTTCAACGTTCATCTTTTTTTCTGCTGTAGACATTGTCATCTCTCCTTTTTGGCAGCCTCCATTAACCAAACAAAATCATTTTGCTGCTCAAACTTCACTTCAAATCCTGCTGCATAAAACAAGTCCATCAAGTTCGGTATGGTTGAGTAATACTCCGTTCTCAAATCCCTCGCGAGACGGAAAAACCCTTTCTGCTCGGCTTCATCAATCTTCGCCTCCTTCGCCAGCTCCGTTACAAAGACGGTATCAGCAAACACGATTTTCCCATTCGGTCCTAAGAGCTGGTGGAACTGAACAAGTGCCTTCCCTTTCTCGTCATCAGTCAGATGATGAAAAGCATATGTGCTGACCACTGTATCCACCTGCTCTTCAGGTACAGGAAATTCTAAGAAATGACCATCGGCAAGTTGAAGTTCCGGGAATTTACGCCGCACCTTTTCCCGCATTCCTTTCGAAGGCTCTACCCCATACACCTCCATGCCACCATCCATTAACTTTTCTGTGAGATTTCCAGTGCCGACCCCAAATTCAACTACAAAACCTGCACTCCGTGCTGCTACATTTTCTAGGATATCTTTATAACCTGCGAACACATCTTGATATTCCAAATCCAAGCCAGCAACCGTACTGTCATATGACTCCGCCCATTGATCGAACAACTCATTGAACTCAATCCCCATTTAAAGCACCCTTTTCTTATCAACTTACTCGGAATTAATGTTAGACTACCAAATGTATTTTAAAATAGCAAGGAGGTTTATCGCCCATTTACATTCCTGCTACGGTTTAAAACGCTGAAACCATTAAAAAACCCGCTCATCAGAATACACATGAGACGAGGTCAGTACTGAAAATGAAGCGTCATCCGCTTGGTATGAGACAACATACGAATTCTTCTAGAAGAACTCGTTAGGAATGTAGTCCTTTTCCCAACTCATTGATAAATCGCAAGATAAGATTGGCGTTCTAAATAGCGGGCTTGGGGTTCTAAAGTTACATGGAGAAGCTTTTGTTTTGTTCTAACCAACAAGATATGTAAATATTTTTTAACTACATTACTACCCTTTCACAATTCGACAAATGTATGCCTACGCCTAATAGATCTGACATGCAGTTATATATGGAACTCCATCGTCCCACATGAAACTATTGATTCACCCTTTTCTTTATCTCTTCAATCCGCTCCCCCGGTATAGAGAGCGGGGCTCCGACGAATATACCGAATACACTAATCAGATACATGAAAATGAGAGCTCCCCCATTCGGATTCGAATATTTGACCCGTGAATATGCCATTAACAGGATCCCGACCAGAATCATGATTTTTATGAAAAATGACAACCGAACAAGCCGCTTCCTTTCAGCGGGATTGACAAATACCATTAACATATTTTCACGTTTATATTGTGCATACACAAACACACCGATAACCATTAGCAAAACCATCCAGAAAGCTTGTGCTCCGTAGAACATCCGAAGGATAGAAATAGATATAAAAAAATACATGCCTGCCAACAGCCAATAAATATGAATGGTATAATAATACTTAGGCTGATACTTATATTTCCGCCATAATCTGAGTAAGTTTAGGAGGAGCAACGCCTCCAGCCCTGTTGTGATGGGAAACCAAATACGAAAAGCACCTTCCGGGTACGAAGCGGAAACGAGAAGACATATGCCATGTACAAGCAAGATCAAACCGATTCTCTTCTCTGCAATTTCTCTTGGTTTCTGTGTCGTAGATTGCATCCTACATCCCCCTCAATCATAACTCTAGCTTCCCTGCTTGCCGTCCCCCCAAAGGATCTATCTCTGCCTTTTCCCTAATTCTGTAACAAGATGAATACGTATCATTTCATTCAGACTCCATCGTCCCCCAAGAAACTATTGATTCACCCTTTCCTTTATCTCTTCAATCCGCTCCACGGGAATGGATAACGGGGCTCCGATAAATAGAAGGAACACACTAACGAAATAAACAAAAATAATAGTTCCGGCATCGGGATTCGCAAATTGGGCCCGCATATAGGCAATCAATAGAATACCGACAATAATGATCAATTTTAGAATGAGTGGCAAGCGGGCAAAACGCTTCCTTTCGGCAGGATCGACCAATACCAATAGCATGTTTTCTCGATTGAACTGCGCATAGAGGGCCACCCCTGCGACAAAAGCCAGAACTAAATAGAAAGATGGGGTGCCATAAAACATCCGTATGATGGAAATTGAAACAAAAAGAAATATCCCAGCCAGGAGCCAATACATATGAATGGTATAGTAATGTTTAGGCTGATGCTTATATTTTCGCCACAACCTGAGTAAATTCAGAAGGAGCAGCGCTTCAAGTGTTGCTGTAATGGGGAACCAAAAACGAAAAGCACCTTCCGGGAACGCGGCAGCAGCTAGGAGTGCCAACCCATGCACAAGAAGAGGCAAACCGATTCTCTTTTCAGTAAGTTCTCTTGGTTCCAATGTCGTGGATTCCATTCTATATCTCCCTTTCTATTCGCAAATCCATTGACTGACAGCTAATATGATGAATGGCATCCTATTTGGCAAGTGGCCGTCTCAGCTGCTTACTCTTCAAATTTCTCAGCAGTATGTTGCAAGTATTTTTCTTCTAACGCTTGAATTCCTTCCTCATATTGCATTTCATTTATATTTTTTAGCTCTTCACGTAACGCATTATACTCCGCCTGTACCCAGTCATGGTACGCTTTGTTTCGTTTCCGCAGATAATCATGACTTTCACGCGACATATTTTTTTTGTCTAAATACAAATATTGAATGACGGATCCGATTCGTTGCATTTCATCGACAATTTTTGTCTCCTCTTTTGTATCGTAAATAAAAATATCCAAACCATTCGATATACGTTGGCCTTCCAGCTTTTCTCCCTTTTTCTTCTTCCAGTCAGCCCAGTTCTTTGCAACTTCCTTCGCCCGGTTCAGCTCGTTCTGCAAGGTTTTCGCATTCTGCACATCCTGATACATCCCACCTACTGCCTTTGCGACCGTCTTCAACTGTCTCTGTCCCTCGTGATCCACATTGAATCCGATGACATTGATAATCGGAGTAATATCCGAATCATACAAGGATTGTGCAGCAGCGACCGGGTCATCGTCACACGTTGACACGCCATCACTGACGAGATAGACAATATTTGTATTGCTTTCTCCCTTGAAACTGGCAAGATCCATCTGTGCCTCTTTCAATGCCAGTTCAGTCGGTGTCCATCCTGCCGGCTTTACCTGTTCAAGCGATTGTTGGAAAGTGGATTTATCATATGATTGAAGCGGGAACAGCAAATCGCTGCTGGAACAGGACATTCCTTTATCAGCCGCACTCCCCGTCCCTTTGTGGCCATAGACACGCAGCCCCACATTTGCCTCCTGCGGCAACTCTTCTACAAATTGAACGATCGCCTTTTTGGCAGCCGCCATTTGCGTTTGTCCGCCGATATCTTTTCCCATGCTGCCTGAACTATCCAATATGACAAGTACATTCAAGGCTTCCTTGAATTGCATCCGAGGATTCCCGATATTAGGATTTCCAATTCCTTGAAACTTCAGTTTAGCGATCAAATCTTCAGGACCCATGAAGTCTTGCTGAAAGAGTGCCAATAATTCATTATAAAAATGATCCAGCTCATTTTCTGATGGCTTCCCTGAGATATCGGACAAATTCCTTGTTAGCTCGTCAATCTTCTTCAAGTCTTCCGGATCAGAGAAGGATAGGTGTGCTGTATAGCCCGGCATCCGCTCTGCCAACTCCTCCAAACTACGAGGAAGCGGTGCTGCCTCTACTTCATTGACATCTTCGGAAACTGTATCATCCGCTCTGTTTCCGTTTTCCCCGTTATCCGCATCCATTTCCTCATTGGTTGGTTCTTCTTGGGTCACTACCTCATCGTAGTTACCCTGTTTCTCCTTTTCCGCTTTTTCGCTGCAACCGCTAATTAGTAGGATTGCAAGAAAGACATATATACAATGCCGTAATTTATTCATCAGAAATCCTCTAACTCCTTCGCTATTCATCTCTCGCACTGTTAATTTCTCCTAATTAATAGCATTCCTCTTTATGCCTGTCAAAATGGTAATATCCTCTACAATTCACAGATGGGTCTATGGCCGCCCTGTCCAAAGGTCCTCTCTCATATGAATCTTGTAGAATCATGTCGATAATGCAATATAAACTTACTTGAAATTTTATAAATATCATGTTATTCATACAATATTATATGTTTCAAGCCTTTAGAATCATTTTCTAGTCTGCCGGACCAGGCATATTAAAAAAATTAGAAGATGATCCCACAGCTCGATTAAAACAATAATTTATCCCATAAAAAAACCCCGTCCACCGGAATACTCCGAGGACGGGTTTAATACGACAATGCACGACATAATCAGCTTGGCAGCGAACGATGGGCCAACACAAGAATCCCATAACTGGTTCCCCAAGTTTTGAAAGAGCCTTGATCGTTAAGCGTTTAACTTTAATCGGTAAAGAACTTTAAGATATAAAGTTTACAGCTTTGAACGCTGAGTTTTGAGCTTTCTCTCTACTCAATCATTTCATCAAATTTGTTAGATGCCGGTTTTCTATTTAACCCAAAGAAAAGCCGGTAAAAGAAGGGTCTTGTGGATATCGTTTTCGATTACTCATGCATTGCAATTCATTTATCGTTAAATCGTAATGGTTGTAATGGCGTTGGATTCAGATAAGACAGCGTCGACTTCTGCTTTAAAGCTCGAGACCCGCTCTTCCCATTCCTCAATTCGTTTATCCAATTGCAGCGGGTTAATGAGGACGTATTCATTGCGTTCCATGAAGGACTTTGTGTGCAATTCGACCTCTTCTTTTTTGGCATGCTCTTTATTGCCAAGAATGGCGGTCAAGTAGTCTTCCAATCGGTTTGGCAACGACTCGTTTTCCATTGTTAGTTTATTGATGGCCATCCGGCGTTTTGCGATCATTGTAGAAAGCATTTTTTCTTCATAGGAAATGGAGGATTTGCGCTCAATTGCTTTCGCGACCGTCATTCTTTCCCCAGCAACCACAACTTCTGTAATAGCGTTTGACTGGACAATCGCATCCTTTAGTCGGTTGCGCCGTTCAATCAATGACACTGCCTTGTCAAATCCAGCCTGGATTGTCTTCTCATAGTCTTCGATGGAAAGCCCATTGATTTTCTGTGCAGATTTCCGGTCCGTTGCAATGAAGTCTGCTTCATGGATCGCTTTTGGAATTCGGTCGTTCAATGTTTTAAGTTCGGACAATGCCCGATGAATCGACATCGTTTGCGTTGTAGTCATTCCATTACCCCCTTGTCGTACGGCAAGTCTACCATAATAGACTTGTACATGGAATAATTTCGGATACCTAACTATTCTTGTGCAAGGCTGTACAGAATGCATACGTGGAAAGCGGTTGAATAGAATTCCGGTATCCCACTTCTTCTACATGCTGAACACCTTCATCAACTTGTCCCATGCCACCATTATAATACGCTACCCCAAAGAAATATCATATCTATTCATTCCACTTAAATATGGCTTAGCGCCTAACTAGGTTGTAAAGGTTCACCTTGGTTTAAGGTCAATCAAAATTTATGCTTATGCGTTAACAGTAGAGAAAACTACGATATTTCGACCACCATTTAAACGTCCATTCTACCGCATGGAATGGGAAAGAGTAGGTTGATTAAATGGGGGTCCTTACAAACCACACACAATATACTAGTCATTTTGACAAGTATATTTGTCAAAATGACCATGATAAGTTACAATCAATTAGGAAAGTTTACAACTTTGCTTTCATAAGTGGATAGCTCACATATTCAAAAGCAATAGAAGATCTATAAACCAACTAGGAAAGACCTTTTCCAAGATATCGTTTACTGAAGACAAAATTGATAAAAAAGGAGTCCTAAAAGTGTCAAAAATATTTTCCCCCTTTTATGTATGCTTATTAGCAGGAATTACTCTCATCTCGTTTCACTTTACAATATATTCCGAAACAACCGACGCTCTCTTTCTCCTGTTCGCCGGCATGTTTCTCGTGTTGCTTATCCATGAATTGGGACACGTATTGGGCGGGCTAATCGCTGGTTATCAATTCCTGTATATGAGTGTTGGACCCATTACGATTGAATCGTCTCCCACCTTAAAAATTTCACCAAATCATAACTGGCTCACTTTTGGCGGCGTTGCTAGCAGCATGCCCAAAGAAGTAGAAATGAAAAAGATCGTAAAACAACACAAATTATTTGCTGCCGGCGGACCATGTCTTACGTTGTTTACTTTCTGTATCTGCTTAATCGTGTGGATTCTAACCTCTAGCGAGTTTGTTTTCTACTTGGTTATCATGAATATTGCCATATTCTTTGCAACTGCAATTCCGTTTACAGGAACCTTCAAGTCTGATGGACGAGTTTTTATGATTCTTCACAAAGAAGGAGAAGAGGCAAAAAAAACAGTTACCGAGCTAATAATAATGAAAGAAATGTTATCTGCAAAAAGAGTAGAAGATTGGGAAGAGGAATTAATTCATGAAGCAAAGCGGGGTGAAGCAACCATTGAATCAGTGTTTATGGCAAATGTGTTGTTCTATTATTACCTTGTTGTTAAAGACTTTCCAACAGCTACTCAAACCATCGATTCTTACAAAAAGCTGCCATTTGATAAAAAGCATAGCTTGCAGCTGCAATTCATTCAGCATGTTCGTCAGATTGATAGCTTCATCTCAAACACGCCTGATGTCAGTTTGATAAGAGAGTTGCACAAGAGAATGAATAAAATCGAACCCGTGAGTATGAAAAGAAGCAAAGCCATGATTGCTTATTTAGAAGGAGCCACTGGAAAAGCCGAACAATTGCTTACCGAACTGGATGAACAATGTGGAAAGCATATAAAACAATATGGATTTTGGGAGGTAGAACTTAAGCTTACACAATTACTAAGAGAAAAAATGTTGAGTCAAAACGAGCGAAAATTGGACCTATTTGGCGATGTATAGTGTCTCGTAATAACTGGTTTAAAGGAGTTAGAGCTGAATTTGTTGTAGGCAAAGATTATCTATTTTTCTCAACACACCAGTTTTAAACATTTTTATTTCAACGTATTTCATTACACTTTTGGATAAGAGGTGAGACAAATGCGAACACGGTTAAAAGAATTGCGAGCACGGGATGGACTTAACCAGACTGAGCTTGCAAAGCGGGCGAAGGTGTCAAGGCAGACAATCAGTTTAATAGAGAGGGAGGAATTTATACCTTCCTTGCTCATTGCCGTTCGAATTGCCGTGATTTTTAATGAAGCGATTGAGGATATCTTTTTATTTGATAAGGAGGAATTGGAGTGAGAGTGTTTGTTATGCTACTGTTAGGTGCTGTAGTAGGTTTCTTTGGAATGTATGCAGCATTATCATTTAATGTGATTATCAACTTTAATTCAATTGCGTTCGCAATTACGCTTACACTTATTGCTATTAATGTTTTGCTCGTAGGATTTGTCATGGTGAGCAAACGGCAGATGAATCATATGGGGAATCTTGTTCTCTCGGGGGAAGAAGAAGACATGAGGGATGTGTGGCAATATAAGCGGTACAGCGATATGACGTTATGTTCTACAGCGTCATTTCTGATTGGCATTGGAGCCGTAGCGATTTCTATAATTACCGGCCAGGCGATTTGGCTCACCATTGCTTCCAGTGTTATTACTAGCATCGCGGCTTTGCTTTCGGTTGTGGTGTCAAGTTCCATTACAAAATTATATCCCGAGCGCTCGTTGCCATCCGTTTCAGAAAAAGATTACGCTAATAAGTTTCTAGCTGCCTCTGATGAAGGTGAACGATACGTCATGCTCCAAGGACTTTATCGTGCATTCACTACTATGAATAACGCCCTGATTATTGCTTTGCTGTTATTTATCATCTACTCGGTTAGCACTGGCGATTCACAATTATTTGCAATTTTTGTCATCGTCCTTGTCCTAATAGGAGCAAATGCTAGATATCATTTATTCATACGAAAGAAAACCTAAGTGATAGGATCATTTAATTTTCGGCCAGTACGTTAGGTTGTTTACAAAATACTAAAAAGAAGCTGTCGACATGAATCACAGTTGACAGCTTTGTATTATAGATCTTTTATCCGTTTCATCAAGCCTTGTCATGCAGTCCCCCTGCCCACCCTCACTGCCTTCGCAAATTAGTACATGGTCGTTACAATAACAATCTACTTGTACACTTGTTACGGTACTGGGCTTTATTTGTTCATTGTATGTGGTATAGCCCCACTACCCTCAGTAAATCCAACTTATCCTGTTGGCGGATTCGTACTCACCTTTGCGAATAAGCAATTACCGACTGTCTCTTATAAGAGATCCACAGACCAGTTCAATCCTTGGATTTTCGTGTCCAGCTCCCGGAATTCCTTGGATAACTGGTCCACCTGCTTTTGAATTCCTACTACATCAACGGAACTGATAACTTTGATTTCCGCCCGACTGTAACGGTCCGTCCGAACCGAAGCCTGCTCGGCAACTTTGCTAAGAACCAACCGCTTCTCCCACAACTGATCACGTTCTGTCAGTGCATCGGCAAGCGTGCGGGTGTCGTCGAACGCTACAGAGCAATTCATTCGGTTGATCCGTTGAATGAGAGACGTCAGCTCTTTTAGGACATCATTCAATTCCGTCAACAACACATTCGGATCCTCCGCGGGTTGTTCTCCCTCTTGGATTTTCACATTATTCGAGATTCGCATTTTCAATTGTTCAATTCTTTTTTGATAGTCTGCCCGTGTGATTAACGCTTCCGCCAGTTTCACGAAACATCGCTCCTCTTCTTCAGTCATCATCTATCTTCCAAACATCGCAATTTCTATTCCTCCTCTATAACCTTCTTCACGAAACTGCGAAATCCTCTATTTTTCACAAATAAGTCGTAAATAATGAATGAAAATAGGTTACACGCCACTTTCCAATTATCTGGTGATTTTTTTGTCGAACTACGGTATACTAGTAGCAGCGTCATTCGTAATGAAAGAGGTGAAAACGTGAGCAACTCCAGGAACCAGGATCTCATTCTGCAAGCGATCAGAGAATTATCAAGTCTCGTTAAAGAGAACAAGACAGAATTGAAAGACTTGCGAACTGCTGTCGAAACTAACCACAGTGAATTGAAAGAATTACGGACTGTTATCGAGACTAACCACAAAGATGTCATGAGCCGCATCGATGCAGTGGAAGAAAATTTGAGTGAGAAGATCCGCAAAGTCGATGCTAAAGTGACTATTCTCTCCAATGAACTGCTAGAGACAAAGGCCGATGTGCTTCGGCTGCAGCAAGCTCGATAAAAACAAGATGCCTATGACCAAGCCCTTTCGCCTGTTTGGTCATGGGCTTTTTATTTTCTCTTTCCCCCTCCCAAACTATAGATATTATTAGCCATCTTCACCTATTTATATTAAAGTTATAGAAAAGGCAGAAGGTAAAATACGGAACGAATTAGGGGAGGCAAAGCAGTGTCTAGATGTGAGGAACTATACGAATTTCTAATAAGCAAAGCTACAGAGTTATCAGAAAGATGGTATCAAGAGGCGGACAAGACCTCTGGCGTTTATGCCTCGACAAATTCCAAGGAAATACGGATTTTGAAAGAGCAGAACAAAGAGTTCCATTTGAAGTTCTTTCAAGTGTTAAAAGAGGATGAAGACATTTTTCTGAAAAACTTTGAGGATTGGATTTTGGCTGTCGCTAAGGATGAAAGCCATCAAGTGACACCCATCAATTCCATAATGAAAGAATTTTATCGTGTACGAAATCACTACCTGGAGCTCGTTCAGCAGTTCACCAACGAGACAAATGGAACCGAACAGGAATTGAATAAATGGTCGCAAGTCATCCTCGACACGATGGACCATGTGACGATCTGGTTTCTTGAAGAGTATGACAGGTATTCCATGGAACGACTACATAGCCACCGTGAACTGATCAATGAACTTAGCGCACCGGTCATTTCACTCACGTCGAATACCGGGTTGTTGCCGCTAATCGGCGATATCGACACAGTTCGCGCCAAATTCATCCTCGATGAAACATTGGAGCAGTGTGCGGGAAAAGGCTTGGATCGCTTATTCATCGATCTGTCCGGCGTTCTCGTTGTCGATACAATGGTTGCCCAGCAATTGTTCCAACTGCATGAGTCGCTTCGACTGCTCGGTATAAAAACGACGCTTTGCGGCATCCGCCCGGAAATCGCCCAAACGGCCACGCAGCTCGGTCTTTCATTCGAAAACATCTCTATCTCCTCCACATTGCAACGGGCATTACAAGCCTCCGTACTGCAATGACCAGAAGGTCCTTGGCGGTTTGCCAAGGACCTTTCTTCGTTCGTAATGAGAATCAAAACATTCCATTCTCATTCGGTGAATTTGCTTTAATGGGCTGGCCCACATCCCACATTTCAATGATTTTCCCGTCATGAAAGCGGAACAGATGGATAACCGCTGCACCAAGATCGTCCTCATTCTGTTGGATATGGGAATAGACCATTACCCTTCCGTCTTCCTCTAATACCTGCTTCACGGATAGCACCTTTTCCGGGCTTTGATCATCATTCTCTTTCATCGCAAGCCGCAATGATTCAGCATCTCCAGGAAAATATGGATTGTGGTGAATGAAATCGGGGCTTACAAAGGTTTTAAACGCGTTATCAATCTGTCCAGCTACGATGCTTTGAAGAAACGCCACTGCCTTATCTTTATTCAACTCCATCGGATTACTCCTTCCGTGAACTAGTAAACCGTATCTGCTTTGATTTTAGCGGCTTCCCGCAGATGAACAACATGGTTTGGATTCTCCTCCCACGCCCGCATAAGCTCTTGCTGCTTGCCTTTTAATACCACATCAGGCTCCTCAATCAATTCAATCCGGTCAATCTTCTCCTGAAAAACGCCCGCTGCCTTCGTTTTGCGCAAGCCTCCAAAGCCCATTTCGTCATTCAAAAGCCAAACCACCCGCTTGATTTTGGAGAACAGAATTCCTCCTGTACACATCGGGCAGGGCTCTAATGTGCTATAGAGCGTAAATGTCTTCTGGCGAATTTTGGCGTCAAAAATGGCTTCTCCCGCATTCCGTATCGCATCAATTTCTGCATGCGCGGTAGTGTCTTGGGCAGAATGGACACGATTCCGTCCGATGGCAACTAAGTTGAACTGTTCGTCCACAAGAACAGCGCCGACCGGATACGTATTTTCTTTTAATGCCTGCTCGGCCTGCTCGAGTGCCAGCTCCAAGTATTTTCGATCTTGTCCACTAATCAATGGACATCCCCCTTTCGGAATCAGGTATGTACTTACTACCGGACTCTCATATTCTGCCTTTGCCTGCCCCATACAGCATAAGTGAGCAATCCAGCAAAGATTGTAGCACCATTAAACAGCAGATACGTGAATCCATTGAAATACTGGCTGTTGACATGCGGCGAGGCAAGGGAATCGGTAATCGACTGGATGTAGTCCCAGTCTACCCATCCATGGAGTTCCTTGTTCACTTGAAATAAATAGATTCGATATCGTTGCTGATAATAGATACCAACACCAATGCCGACTGCCAATAGCGACAGCACACTTGCCACAATTGAAAACCGAGGCTGCTGCTTCTTAAAAATAAAATACCATAGGATAAGAGATACGATAAAAAGAAGAGGCAACGGCATCATGAACAAGATTGCAACATTTCCATTCCCCGATATAGAGCCGGGACGGACCGTCATCTTATTGATGAGCCAAAATAAGCCCGCTGACAAAACAAGCACACCGGTGAGAGTCAGGCAAATCTTTTTCATGCGCATCCCTCCCTTTGTTCAGCTTCCAATCCTAACGGCAGTTCTTCTGTTCTTGAGTGTCGATACGATACTCAACGCGGCAAGATAACTTGTCTTCGGATTCGAGGGCATCGGCATATTTTCGATTTCTAGGCGCATCTCTCCAAAATCCCCGGCAGCTTCGATGAAGTGAGTATTTCTATCTATGCCAGGATCTGCAATGACACGCACCATCGTTTTCTCTGAACCAATCCCAGCTAATGACAGCAACAATGCAACATTTACATTTTTCGGGAATCTCTCGATTGCTTCCCTCGCACACCCTTCGAATAATACTGCCTCTTCTTGGATGGGTTCCATCCCTAACGAACGAGGCGATTTTCTCGTTGTAATTCGAACATCACGTAGACCGCCTATGGCATTCGCGGATTGCAGCAGATCCAGTCCACCGATTGCTCCGGAAGGAAGATAGATTGTTACGGCATTCCGTTCCGCAAGCTCCCTAATCTCCTGCAAGAACGGCTCATCTTTAAATGCACCAATACTGCTGACAATCAAGTCCTTTTTATTTTCCACTATCTTTTTCATATACTGGACAGCGGCCTCCACAGTTGCCGCTTCCACAACCAGGTCAATGGATGTCTGAAGAAACGCTTGGAAGTCCGTATAAAAAACAGCGCCGTATTGCTCTTCAAGCTGTCTCCCCGCCTCGTGACTCCGGCCAAACAGTGAAACAACCTGACATTCCGTGTGCTTTTCTTGACTGAAAATTTCAAGTAAGTACGTCGCTATATTGCCTGTCCCTATAATGCCGATTCTCATGTTATCTCCCCATTTCTTTTCCTACCACCAAGGATACGTACTCCAGATGACAAAGAAGACAAAGCATACCAAAGTAAAGGCAGTGGAGATTTTCATGACTGTTGCGTTTTTTACATTCTTATTTAGTACTTTATAAATGCCGAAATTGACTGCTATAACGGCAATCAGTGTAAGTAAGACCCAAATCCAATGCTGTATGTCCATTGCTACACACCTCGTTTGCTAAAATGTTCCTGTATTCAGGGTATCACAACCAGAACTTTCCTGCTTTTTGCTTCTTATAACTCCTTTAGGAACCAGATAAGAAAAATCATTGTTAAGATGACTATTCCGATGATGGCTTTGATTTTTGTATACTTGATTCCCTCATCCGAAAGCTTTGGATCCTCGTTATACATCCACCGTTCTCCCCAGAATATTGTCTCTTCTGGATATTTCAGCTGGAGTATGAGAAAGAGATACAGAGGGCTGAACAAAATACATGCAAGAATGAGCGTGAACATGCCATCCCCCTTTTTTCCAGTGTATTTACATATATATACGTAGCTGAATGCTAGGAGTTTCAAAATGATTCACATTTCACTGACTGCTGGAACCATCTATCGAGGTTAGCAACCGATACACCTCTTCTGCATCTTTCTGCTGTATTGTATAAACAGTATGTGTATCTAAGATATTCATAATGGCTCCCGACTCTTCGGAAGTCCAAAGAAAGTACGTCTCTCCATCTAGTTTGAACTTGTAATTTGGATCCGTCATGTTCATGATTCCAGGAAGCCTTACCGACCGTTCCACCGCCTGCTTCAGTTGCTCTGGAACATCTTCATCCGGAATAACTTGCAAGACAAGTTCCCTGTACGCACTCTCACTCTCCTGTAACGCGATCTCTTTCGCTGCAGAAAAACCGGCTAAAACGGACAGCAACAGTAAAAAAACGTTAAAGACTTTCATTTCTTCTCTCCTTATCCATGTCTTTCCTTTATTAAATGAGACGTTTCAAAGGAATTTTCGTCACAACAAATCTTTCCCGAGCCAAGGCTTTGATGCAAAGGAAATCAACGCACGGTTATTTCAAAAAAATCCCATCAGCCGTTTGTCGTTCGGCAGATGGGATTCTATCATATGGTCCATTCCAACTTAAAGGCAGCGAACCCCCAATCGTTTATTGACGGTTTGCTCACCAAGCCTAAAGTGGCCTCCCTTACTTATATGTCGTTACAAAAGAAGCCCGTGGAAATATATTTGGGCGCTTGTCGATGCCCTCTTTGGTTCCGCGTTTAGCATGGGCTTTTGAGTAGGCTTGCGATTGCTGCCAGCCAGTAAAGGACTCTTCGTTTTCCCACATGGTCAGAATAACATATGTATCCGAATCGAGCGGGCGGAGTACACGAATCGCGACAAAGCCTGGTTCCTGTTCAATCAGGCCGGCCCGGTTCTGAAAGCGCTGTTCAAACAGCTCCCTGCCCTCCTCGCTGACGGGAATATTATTTAGCACAGCAAAACGGCCTGGCTCCAACTCACCTGTCCGATCAAGGATCTCATATGACTCGTCACATTCAAATGGTATACTCTCTGCCTCCAACAAAAGCAGGTGCTCCTCTCCATTTCTCAAATGAGCTTTTACCCCGTTTCCGGATTGTTGTTTCACCTTCAGTACATCCCGCTCGTTTCCAAGCCACTTAAAAATTTTCATAGTAAGATCTCCTTTCTGCCAAACCAAATCAAGCAACAGAATAACAATTTTTCATCAGCCTTTCAGCTAATTGGCTTTATCGTAATCTTGTTTAAGGATTGCCATGATGATTTCATCAACATATTCGCCATTATATTTCAAGGACTGCCGGAGAACTCCCTCTCGCTGAAAGCCCGTTTTCTCATATACTCTAATGCCACGAATATTATGCGCAAAGACCTCCAGCTGCAATCGATTCAAACGGAGATGATCGAATACATACTGGAGAACAAGCTGAATGGATTCCGTCCCATACCCCTTTCCTGTTAACTGAACTGAGCGCATGGAAATGCGAAAACCCGCTTTTCGGTCTTCTTCATCCATATCTAAAATTGAAAGTTCACCAATTATCGAATGATCCATCTTCGAACAGATGGCAAAATCTTGACGTGTTGGATCGGCAGTACAATTTTCAATGTGTTGCTTAATCTGATCCAGGTTAAATACAGCCTTCGTGCCGGTCATATATCGTATCTCTTCATCCATCGTCATTTCCAATAAAGCCGCAGCATCTTCCTTGCCAAGCGGCCGCAAGTAAATTCGTTCACCTTCTATATGCATTCATCAACTGCCTCCTCACAATTGTCGGCTTTCCCCAGCATGTATACGGGTATAGATCAATAGCCTCCTTGTTAAGGATCATTGTATATCATTTCCTTTTAAAACGTAAATATGACACGATGAAGATAGAAAAGGAGTGAAGCGGATGATCCGTTTTGAAAATGTATCTAAAACCTATGACGATCAAACACTCGTCGTCGACTCCATCAACCTGGAGATCGAGCGGGGAGAATTTCTTGTGTTAATCGGACCGAGCGGCTGCGGTAAGACGACGACGCTTAAAATGATCAACCGGCTCATTCCGCTCTCGGACGGAACGATTTGGATTGATGGCAAAAAGGTAAGTGAGTATCCAATCCATGAATTGCGCTGGCGTATCGGATATGTCCTGCAACAGATTGCCCTGTTCCCGCATATGACCATCGAGGAAAATATCGCGATTGTGCCTGAGTTGAAGAAGTGGAATAAAGAACAAATTCATACTCGTGTAACGGAATTGCTCACTATGGTGGGACTCGACCCAGATACATATCGTTGGCGGAAGCCAAGCGAATTGTCCGGCGGCCAGCAACAACGTGTAGGCGTAGTCCGCGCATTGGCGGCAGATCCTGATATCATCCTCATGGATGAACCTTTCAGTGCACTTGATCCGATCAGCCGGGCAAAACTGCAGGAGGATCTGTTGCATTTGCAAAAAACGATCCAGAAGACAATTGTGTTTGTAACACACGATATTCAAGAAGCTTTAAAACTCGGGAATCGTATTTGCATCATGAAAGAAGGAAAAATAGAACAGCTCGGTACTCCCGAAGAAATAGCAGCTCATCCGGCCACACCGTTTGTCCGGGAATTTATCTACAGCGGCGGAAGACACGATCCGTTTGTCTTATCCGACCATGTAACCCCTCTCACTGAAGAAGCCCACGAGCTCCCGATCTTATCATCCAAAGCGGAGTTATCTGAGGTATTGCATACTCTTGCCCGCTCTGAACAGGCAGCTGTTGAAGAGGAAGGAACAGTGATTGGCATGGTTTCAAGAGTGACCGTCATCGCCTATTTAGCCGAAAGGACGGGGATTGCATGAGCGCTTTTTGGGATGTCTTTCAAGATAGAAAAGATGAGTTAGCCTACGCGTTGCTGGAGCATATCCAAATTTCGCTCATTTCACTCGTTTTCGCTGTTCTCCTTTCCATTCCGATCGGCATTTACTTAACGAGTCGAAAAAAGATAGCTGAAACGATCATTGGTGCAAGTGCCGTTTTGCAGACTATCCCATCGCTGGCGTTGCTTGGACTGCTGATTCCATTGTTCGGGATAGGGAAAGTTCCTGCTATCATCGCACTCGTTGCGTATGCCCTGCTTCCCATATTGCGGAACACATATACAGGCATCAATGAAGTCGATCCTTCCTTGAAAGAGGCAGCGACCGCCATGGGGATGAACCGCTGGAAACGCTTAATGAAAGTCGAGCTGCCGCTTGCCACGCCCATCATCATGGCAGGCATCCGTACCTCGATGGTGCTGATTATCGGTACTGCCACACTTGCTGCACTTATTGGAGCAGGCGGTCTGGGTGATCTCATCTTGCTTGGCATTGATCGGAATAACCCAAATCTAATTATTCTCGGTGCCATCCCTGCTGCTCTTCTCGCGCTTGGATTCGATTATTTGCTGCGGAAGTTTGAAGGGCTATCATTTAGAGGCGCCACTATCGCATTGACGACAAGCTTGGTCATTGCGATCTTTGTCATCCTGTTGCCATCACTGTCGGACCACAATGAAAAGCAGTTTGTTATCGGCGCTAAGCTTGGTGCGGAGCCAGAGATACTTATTAATATGTACAAGCTTCTGATTGAAGAAGAGACCGACCTGTCAGTTGATCTGAAGCCGGGACTTGGCAAGACCTCATTTGTCTTCCAGGCTCTGCAAACCGGAAGCATCGATATGTACCCTGAGTTCACAGGGACCGCCTTGTCTGAATTTCTGAAAGAAGGGGCGAAAAGTAACAACCGCCTCGAAGTATACGAACAGGCACGGGATGGACTGGCCGATCGGTTTGACCTCGTCCTGCTGCCACCAATGGAGTACAACAACACGTACACACTCGCGGTTTCAAAACCGTTTGCAGAACAATACGGCGTGAAAACCATATCGGATCTCGCCGCCGTAGAAGCTGCTGTAAAAGCCGGTTTCACGCTTGAATTCAAGGATCGTGAAGACGGTTACGTAGGCATTCGTAACCTCTATGGACTTCAGTTCCCTTCCGTGCAAACGATGGAGCCGAAACTTCGCTATCAGGCAATCAAAACTGGTGATATTAACTTGATGGATGCTTATTCCACGGACAGTGAACTGCAGCAATATAAAATGACAGTCTTAGAAGATGACAAGGAGCTATTTCCTCCCTACCAAGGAGCCCCTCTCTTACGGAAGGAAACCCTTGAAACGTACCCGGAACTTGAGGACATCTTGAACCGACTCGCCGGAAAAGTAACCGATGATGAAATGAGGGACATGAACTACAGAGTGAACGCGGAGGGTGAAAAGCCGGAAGACGTCGCGCGTGAATTTCTGCAAAACGCAGGATTATTGAAATGAAAGCGGCCGGGTCTATGGAAAAACAAGCCATGGCACCCGGCTTTTTGACTGTCACACAACGGGTCAATCGCAGGGCGGCAGCTCGATTGGCACAACGAGGAGTCCCAACTCCTTCACCTTATATCGGTCTAGTGCCTCCTGAAGAGAAGTTACGTAAGTCACGATAGAAGTACCTGTCAAAACCGTTTCATAGTCATCCCATAATTCGATTCTGTTATCTTGCATCACATGGGCATCCGATTTATCTTCGTATACATAGACCGCAGCTGGTGTGAAGTGGAGGATGACAGGATAGGTGTCATCCAGATCATTTACCCATTCAGTTTCATCGTTGCCGTAAGGATTTTTATTTTTATTTAAAAACAAAGCATTCACCCCTTTTGATGTGCTACTCCTAATACGGTTGAGCTGAACATTAGATTCATGATGAATTACGAAAACAAAAAAAGCAGGTCCATATGAACCCTGCCATTTAAAAATTATATGAATCAAATCGGTCAGATGAACTTTACTTTGTCCTTGATAGGAAGTCGGGTAGTTTGATAAGACTGTGCATTTTCCTTACCGATTGCAATAAGGACGATCGGGAAATAGCGATCTGCGAGGTGGAAGCGCTCGGAGAATTTCACTTTGTCAAAACCACCCATCGTTCCTGTACCATACCCACGGTCTTTTGCAATCAGCATGAACTGCATCGCAGCCAGCCCCGCATCAAATGTCGCCATATTTTTCATAGCTTCTTCAGAAGCATATGGATATGTCTTGTTGGCATTACCGATGAGCACTTCTTTGGTTGCCGCGTCAATAAAACCTGCTTCTACCATACTTTCATAAACTGGTTCGACATTTTTGTAAAACTCTTTATCCCCCAATACCGCGACAACAGCTGAAGCAGTTTCAATTTGTTCCTGATTATAAGCGATTGTCCGCAAGTCCTTTCGTTCTTCCGGATCGACAAAGACAAGAAATTCCCAAGGCTGCAAATTGCTTGTGGACGGCGCTTTCGTTGCTACTTCCAACATTTGAAGTATCTCTTCTTTTTCTATCTTGACGCTCGGATCGTATTTACGTACGGAACGGCGCTCCCGGATCAAGGTGGACAGTTTTTCTGACATGATGAATTCCTCCTGTTTCGAACTAATCTTTAGTAAGTACCTACATAGCATACTTTTAGTAAGTTCAAAGCGTCAAGCGTTTTGCAATATGGTATGATGAAGAAAAGTAGAAAAAAGAGGTTGGAATCATGGAAAGGAAACACGACAATCTAGAAATCTGCTCGGAATCAACTTGCCAGAAATACCGAAGTGCTATCGAATTCATTGGAAAACGGTGGACAGGGGTCATTATCTTCAACTTGTTCGAAGGTCCAAAACGGTACCACGAACTTCTCAATGCGATTGATGGAATTTCAGACAGACTGCTGACAGAGCGCCTAAAAGATTTGGAGGAAGAAGGACTGCTTGTGAAACGCATTATTGCTGAAGCACCAAAAAAAGTAGAATACGAACTGACACCGCCTGGTAATGAATTCAGAGAAGTGTTCAAAGCGATTTTAGGGTGGGCCGAGAAGAAGGATGCGTATGTGAAAAGCGAGGGATAAAGCTTACGTTCATGCCAAGATTCCAGCGTTTGGCCGGTTTTTCTCGCGTTCGGGATGAGTTTCTGGCGTTCGATTGATTTTTCTGGCGTTCGGAATGAGATTCTGGCGTTCGATTGATTTATCTGGCGTCCAGAATGAGTTTCTGGCGTTCAATTGATTTTTCTGGCGTCCAGAATGAGTTTCTGGCGTTCAATTGATTTTTCTGGCGTTCAGAATGAGATTCTGGTGTTCGAATGAGTTATCTGGCGTTTAGAATGAGTTTCTGGCGTTCGACCGGTTTTTCTGGCGTTCGGAATGAGTTTCTGGCGTTCGACCGGTTTTTCTGGCGTTCGGAATGAGATTCTAGCGTCCGGCCGATTTATCTGGCGTTCGGACTGAGTTTCTGGCGTTTGATTTATCTAGCGTTCGGACGAGTTATCTGGCGTTCGAACGGTTTTTCTGGCGTTTAGAATGAGTTTCTGGCGTTCGTAAAGTTTATCTGGCGTCCATCACTCCGGGTACGTTGTAACAAATCACAAAGGGAAGGTGACAAATCCTATGCATTTCAAAATACGCAATCTTGAAAAACTCGATATGCAATTCTTGCGGGATATGGTGTATGAGTCGGCATTTGTTCCTGAAGGGCAAAAACCTTTTCCTCGAGCGATACTAGATGAACCATCTGTTTCAAAATATGTGGATGGATGGGGAGAACAGAGCGGTGATATTGGATTGATTGCGGAGGTAGACGCTCAACAGTTAGGTGCCATTTGGCTGCGCTTGTTTGATGAAGAACAAAAGTGTTTTGGTGATAGTCAAACGCCGGAATTGGGTATGGCAATTCTTCAAGAATATCGAGGTAAAGGATTTGGAAAAGCTTTATTGCGTGCGCTGGAAATGCAAGCATTACATTATGGGTATCGGAAAATATGTTTAAGTGTAGACCCAAGAAATCCAGCTCGTTTTATGTACGAACAAGCTGGATATGTGCATGAGGGATGGTTTGAGACTTACTGGACAATGGAGAAGGAATTAGATTGACATTCCAATATAGTTAGGTACTTTTTCAGAATCTGCCTAGTTTCGTCTTCACGATAAATTAGCGTTGAGGATTGCACTTTCCGTATGCACCAGTCAAGCGCAGCTGTGCATTGAACTGGTGATATCATCTTCTTTGCAATTTATCAGCTTTCAAGCTGATAAATCTGACTTCCTAGTGTCTAAATATCCGAATTGTTAAATCGGAAAATCAGTTTATAGCCATCGAACGTTTCACCGTATTCCTCAGCGTAATCCCCATTTGTATAATTAGAAATCGTCTTCCTCCAAAAACTTTGTCCAACAATGTTTTTTTCCGCTGGATTCGTAAACAACTCCCAATTACCCTTGAACCGTTGAAACACTTGATTTGCTGCATGTTCAGCAATGCCTTTTCCTCTAAATGGTTGGAGTAGAAAGAATTCATTTACAAAGTAATCAATTCCTTGATTGCAATGCGGCGGCGTGGCTATCAGTATAAAACCTGCTGGTGTATCATCCGCAAATATTAAAAAGGGGAACAATAGATCCGGCTTTTCCCACCAAATATTTTGCACTTCGTACTGATCATTCAATGTTAGGAATTCGTCACTCTCTTCGTATATACCATGTTTATTCGGCAGATTTCCATGATGCCCGGAGAGATCATACAGATATAATGGGTATAAATTTTTTATAATATAAGCTTGATCTTTATCAGTTAATTTTATTTCAATTTTCATTGGAGTCTCCTCATAATCACTTTTGAATGTCCATTGTATTATGTTAATCAATTTGAACAGGTTGAATTGTTTCAAATACAAAGGGAGTATCATACAAGTAGTTTCTAATGTATGCTTGGGCGTACGGTTGCTCAGCTATTAAACCGGATGTTTCTCTTGGATTGGATGCGTGATGGCAGTAATTCTCAATCATGACCATTATAAAGAAACACTCTACATCTCGAACATGATTGGCTTCCAATTTCCTAACGGATTCATAGCCTTCGATAAACTGCAGTCGATGCTTTGGTGCGAGTCCTACTATGGTGCCTGCGATGTCGTAAAGATAGTAGCCATAACCACTTCTGCCGAAATCAATCGGATACGGTTGGTCATCTTTAAAAACGATGTTTCCGGTATGCAGATCGCCATGAATGAGCCCGTAGTTTTTGTCGTTCTGTGAAATTCCGGCGAGCTGTGCTAAGACTTTCTCGGCTGCCACTTGATAGGTATCCCATGCTTTCTTTGATAAAAAACATGCATAATGATGTTCCAGCTTAGTCATTTCCTGCATGAAGCTTTCCGCTCCCCAAGCAGGTCGAACAAAACCAAATGGCGGGTCAAAACTTGCTGCGGCGTTATGAAGCCTCCCCATCAATAACCCCATTTGATAAACACAATCATCCGTAAATTTTCCATTGCTATGCTCTCCCTCTACCCACCGCATCATCGTGACACAGGTTCCCCGATATCCATCTATGGGATCTAGTTCTATTACATACGATCCTTCAATACTTTGGATGCCTTCAGGTACCGTCAAATCATCCGATTCGTTCAACGCCTGCAACAGAGTTAGCTCTGAATGGATCTCCTCCTTACTCCACCTATCAGAATGGATACGAAGTAAATAGCCTTCATTTCCACTCATTGTTATTTTGAACGTAATGGCATCGGATAATTGAACAAATTGAATGCTGTCCCAGTCCACGTCATATTGCTGTAAAGATTTTAGAGCAACATTCCTTGCTCTTTTTAACAAAGACGTCCTATCTCGTTCTCTATCCAAATGAAAAAAGTCTTGCATCTACATCACCCCCATGAACATTTCAGGTATATGATCATTGTAAGAAATGAAAGCTCTTAAAAATATGTAACAAATAACTATAGATATTCTTTACGCAAAACAGCCACATCAGAATATGATCCAATGTGGCCAATACAATTATTTTTTTGCATACACAATTTTTTTAATACTATCATGAGATAGGAAAAATTGATCGGATAGTTCGTCTATAGTGAATCCACTTGAAAATTGGCGCCGGATTTCTTGATTTCGTATTGTAAAATACCTTCTACTTCCCGAACTTTCCCCCCACCTCTTTCGTGAATCCGTAGAGACAGGGATATAAACGATTTCCCCATGTATAAATTTCTGTACTTCCTTCAGCAATTCTTCTGGTAAGATGCTTTCTGCGTTCACATATTTCACGTTTGCTCCGCTCCTTAAAATATTGTCATTTTTAAGGCAGCAAAGTCTTGACTATAATTTCACAGGCGGTAATGAATTTATCGCTCTATACAAACAACCGCCGTTGTTTATAGTGCAAGCTTTGCATAGAGCTGACCGTAAAACTTCTCCTGATTCTTGTCATATTCAATCTCCTTCCCTTCTAGATTACTTTGGCTATTGGTTGATCCTTTATAATCCTTCTAAGCACCAGATGACATCCAAGGCAATTCAATAAAAAGAGACACTCAGATAAATTATATAAAAATTCTAAACAATTATCCATATTTATATTTATTTCCACATGTTACAATAAACTATAAGTTGGAATAAGTTACTTGGTCAGATAGACTTGCATGTCCGCAAATCTAAAGTTTCTGACCGACTTAGTGCAACTTGGCTGAAACATGAAGTCTTACACTGAAAAAACCATACAGAGGGAGGTGCTTAGATGATATTTGTAACGCTCGGCATATTATTTGTCGTCAACTTTATCATTTGCGGCCTCATCACTCTCCTTTTCCGCCGGACAAAGAAACTTGATTGGGCGTTTGTTGCCGTGTTCAGTTTTCTTCTCTCCCTTGTGATGATGGCGTTCTAATTCATTCTTTCTTATACAGACTAAGCGCTTGATAAAATGGGCTAGCGATTTTTTGTCATGAGCCATTGCATTCATAATTTGTGAAGAGGAACAATATTTCAAAATCCGATTGCCGCCCCTTCATCTTTTAGCTATGATGAGAAAAAGAGGAGGGAGATGTTTTATGACACAGGAAAAAGAATATGTGTTTGAAAAAGAAAAAAACGAGGTACCGAAAATAAAAGTGCAACGAAAAGATGGAGAACCGACAGCGGCTTTCAAAGGTGCTTCCATCGCGGCACTGCTAATCGGCGTATCTTCTTATCTAATCGGCTTGTTCAATGCAGGGATGGAATTAAATGAAAAAGGCTATTATTTTGTTGTTCTAGTTTTCGGTCTCTACGCTTCCGTTTCCTTGCAAAAAGCGGTCAGGGATAAAGAGGAAGACGTCCCGGTAACCAACATATATTATGGCATCAGCTGGTTTGCGCTGATCGTTTCGATTGCCTTAATGGCCATCGGTCTGTATAACGCGGGCAGTATCGTCTTAAGCGAAAAAGGATTTTATGCAATGGCGTTTGTATTAAGTATTTTTGCGGCAATCACCGTACAGAAAAATGTCAGAGATACACAGAAAGCTAAAGAATCGGAATAATTTTCTGCCAGTCTAGTATGTAATTATTTTACTTTCTCAACGAATTTTTAAAACTTTTAAAGTTTTCGCTTGCATTTACTTCAGAAAAGAGGTAAAGTCATAGTAATTTAACATTCACTTATTTCGCAAGTTTTGAAGTAAGGATAGAGGCGCAAAGACCATCAGTACACAATTCGAGGATGATGAGATCCGACGAAGATTGTGGAAAGGGGAATTTGCCGAAGTGGAGAGAAGCTCATTATCTCGAAGCTGGTTCTGGGTTGAATAAACACAGAATTGTCATATAGGAAACTATATGGAGGGCTATCTTATGCAAAGAAATAATTTATTATTTCAACGCAGCAACGAGCCCTCGTTGTTGCTTTTTTGCGTTCAATTAACTTTTATCGGCAATCTCTACACTGGATGAGATTCAGAGAACACGAATTCTCTTGCAGATTCAAGTTAAGCCTTCGGCGGATGTCTCAGTTTTTGCAGGAATGTTCTCCAGCAGATCTAAGTAGTCGGGATGTCATCGCTCCAAGGCGTGATTGATCACTTGCCCTTCTCCCTCTATTTTTTTAAAAATAAATGATAGGATGTGGAGAACAATGAATTTCGGACGAATTGTAACAGCTATGGTGACTCCTTTTGATGAACAGGGTGAAATTGATTTCCAGGCAACACAGAACCTGATTAATTATTTGATTGCCAATGGAACAGAAGCATTGGTTGTCTCAGGAACAACAGGAGAATCCCCGACCTTGACGAACAAGGAAAAAGCCAAGTTATTCAAGTTTACCGTAAATGTTGTAAATGGCAGAGTGCCGGTTATTGCAGGAACTGGCACCAATAATACAAAAGAGTCCATGGAAATGACCCTGCTTGCGGAAAATGCGGGTGTCGACGGTATTATGCTCGTGACTCCGTACTATAACAAGCCTTGCCAAGAAGGGATATACCAGCACTTTAAGGCGATTGCAGAGGTTACGACTCTGCCGATCATGTTATACAATATTCCGGGACGCAGTGTCGTCAATATGTCCGTTGAAACCGTCATCCGACTCTCGAAGATTCGCAACATCGTGGCGATCAAAGAAGCGAGCGGCGATTTGGATACCATGGCTGAAATTATCGATCGCACGCCAAAGAGCTTTGCATTATATAGCGGCGATGACGGACTGACTCTTCCTGTCTTATCAATTGGAGGGACTGGCGTTGTATCGGTCGCAGCCCATATCGTCGGCAATGACATGCAAACGATGATCGCTCATTTCCAAAGGGGCGACATGCAACAAGCAGCGCGGGAACACCGTAGATTGCTGCCTATCATGCGAGCACTTTTCGCTGCGCCGAATCCATCCGCCGTCAAAGCGGCTTTGAACTTAAAAGGAGTTCCGGTCGGCGGTGTCCGTTTGCCGATGATTCCATTGAATAGCGAGCAATTGCGCTGTTTATACCAATCGTTGACACTCTATGAGGAATTGGCTTTCTCAAGGAATTGACATAGTTAAGGGTTTTAGAAAGTGCCAGGTTCCAACTCAGGACACCTGGCACCTTTCATAGGTTTCGGTCAGCTAGCTGCTAAGGAAAGTAATCTTCGCAAAGAATTTCTCGTTTCTAAAGTGCACATTTTCATGATCTGCCAACGTATAGACCTTGCTGATTTTTTTGTTATTCGCCCAGCTATCAAATGCCAAACGACGGGCCTTCTCATTATAATGAGGACAGAGACTCCCTTTTATGATTCCGAGTCCCCGAAATTCTTCAAAGAAGTCCTCTCTTTCGCTGAAACAGGTCTCTAGCCAACACATGGCGCCAGCACTCACCCCGGCAAGAATAACCCCATTGTGATAGGCATTCATCAACACCCGATCAAAACCGGTTTGGCGCCATATGTCAAGCATATATTGCGTGTTGCCGCCACCAACATATACAATATCCAACGCATTCACTACCTCTTGAATAGCAGGTCCTTCAAAATCTTCAATTGTTAGATGGCTCGGCATTTCCGCTTTGAAAGCTTCGTAAAACTTATCTATATAACCTTGTGCATCATTGCTTGCCGTAGCTATAAAAGCAATCTTCTTAGGGCCTGGTTTTCGACGGATATTCAACAGGTACTTATCTATAGAAGGGCTATCCTCAGAAAAACCGCCACCCGAAATTGCAAGTATATGCCTTTCCATTCATACTCTCCTCCTGTCATTTAGATTGCTTTTCACACTATTTGCAGCAAGATTTTCCCTTCATACAGACGGTTCTCCATTAACCGATGTGCTTGGACTGCCTCATGTAATGAAAAAATGCGAGCAATGGGCACTGCAACTTGTTTAGACGCAAATAGGTCAATCACTTTCTCTGCTACAGGGGCCAACCGGATCGAATCAAGCTTTCGCGTTGTACCTAAACTAAACCCTCTGATATTTCTGCAACTACTATGGACACATTGGTCGTAAAGGTACCAGGCAATCCGCTGCTATTCCCAAATTGTACAAGTGTACCATACAGCGCTAAGCATTCTAAACTCTTCGTTGTTACAGGGCCAGCAACCGAATCAAAGATGACATGGGCACCTTGATTATTTGTATGGCGCAAGACTTCTTCCGCAAAAGATTCATAAGTGCATACGATGTCTGCCCCTAAGCCCTTTACATACTTCGCTTTATCCAAATGGCCTACTGTACAAATGATTTTATCCGTTCCATGTAGTTTCGCTAACTGTACAAGCATTGAGCCAACACCGCCAGCTGCACTATGTATGACAATCGTGTCTGTTTGTTTCATTTGCCCGATTTCATGCAGCAGGATAAATGCTAAAATCGATACAGTCGGCATAGCGGCCGCCTGTTCGAAAGACAAGCTCTCCGGAATTTTAAAGATCAGCTTTTCATTTGCACAACATATTCCGCGTAGGAGCCATTTTTCGGAAAGGCAATCACTCGATCCCCTTTTGAAAAGGAGGAATTTGGATGCGCTTCTTCTATCGTTCCAGCCGCATCCAGCCCTAAGACCAAAGGAAAATGGCCTTTCCCTTTGTTTCCGGTCCGCGCTTTCATATCTGCATAATTTACGCTGGCAAATGCGACTTTTAATAAACACTCCCCTACACCGATTTTCGGTCGTTCCACACTTTCAAACAAAAGGACATCATGCCCACCGAATTCTTTTTGAATGATCGCTTTCATATGTATCTCCCCCTCTCCAATGTACCATTTAAAAGAGTCCTCTTGCATTTTCAAAATGCAAGAAGACTAGATAAGTTTTCCGAATGAGTCATTTGAGCGGTACATAAAAAAGAAGAAGAGCCAAAGCTCCTCTTCCTCAAACACTTTGTTGCATTAAAATCCAAACAATTTCAAAATGATCCAGCTCGATGCATAAAAGACCATAAACTGCACGCCGGCACCAATGCCAAGAATTCGGTTCAGTAAGCCCCCTACCATGGCCACAGTAAATGTTAGAACAATCCCTAACAATTGGGCTTCATGATACGCAAGTAAACAAGCGAGCCCGATAAACATGGCCACAATCGCTTCCTGACTGACAAATTTCAATACAATGACGGATGCTTTACGGGCATAGTTCATCGAAAATGGGTAGGCAATCAGCGCAGCTACTGTGATTCCGATCAAACCATATAGGAAAAAGTCTCCCGTAGTCAGATGCGTATGCAAATTGTTAATTGGATCTACCGTGAAAACGGGCGGCGCATTAAATAATGGAGACGCAGGTCCTAACGCGACTGGACTCAATGGAATACCGAACGCGATTAGTGGAATGATCGCTTCCGCTATGTACGTGGATTCTGTCACACCATTCATGACGGTCAAGCTCGTCGTTGATTTCTTATAAGCGCCTTTCGTGCGAGAGCCAACAATTTCTCCCATTAAGGAAGTCATTCCGACTGGACTGAAGACAAACGTCAACGAAGAGATGAAAGTAGTGATTGATGTGAAAGCCGTTTGCCTCCCCGTCAAAATTTTAAATGGATTTGGGTAGTACCCCTTCCAGGATTTCGTTTCAGGTGCCAAATGATATTCATTCGGCTTTTCGCGAACAATCGCCTTCTTCGCACTCGGAGACGCTGCTATGAGAATATCAGATAACATCGGGCCAATCGCGATGCCTAAGAAAAAAGTGATCGATAAATGCTTGTCTAATATTGAGAAGCTCAACGTATCCAACCCTTTAATAAAAAAGGCGAATGGTATGATCGCCAGAATGCTGGCCCACTTTCCTTTTGAGAAAAATGCGATCAGGAAAGCAGCAATGGTAAAAATCAAGCCGGATGAAGACTTAAAGAAGTCTGCGAATTGACCAAGAAACTGACCAAGCAGCACGGCTGTCGGCAATGCAATGAATGCCCCAATAATTCCGCCTGAAATCATTTTACGCAACGCGATATGGGGCATCCCCATCCGCCTAAGTGTATTGGCGTGGTCAATCAACGGCACGGCCGTCGTGTCTCCCGGTATGCCCATTAAAGCAGTCGGGACTGCATGTGTTAAGTGCTTGGATAAAACCGCGGCCATGAAGAATGCAAATACTCCTTCCGGAGGCGCACCAAGAAGGATAACGAGCAGTGTGATCGGGACCATGATTGCTGTTTCATCGGTGCCGGAAATCAAACCTATTAGTGAGAAAATGATGGCCCCGGCTATCGCAAATAATAGGGCAGTAACAAAAATGCTCATTGTTTGCCCTCCTTCTTGTTACCTGTCAGGTTCGATAGTACGCCAAGTTCTTGGAGCTCCCTTTTCGTGATCGGGTCTTCTTCAATTAACTTGAGCTCCTCCTCAATATCCAATTGTAAATCAGCAAACACTTCCGCCATATTCGTTGCTGATATTTCGTCTTCTACTAATATTCGTTTCGGTTTAAACAACAGCGAATTTAATACCAATACTGTGACTGTGCCTGCTATTCCCAATAATAAAGAATAGGAGTTCACCATACGCTCTTCCGCAAATGATGGGAATATGGCCTGGCCCAGTTTATACCCCCCTAAGCTGATGAGGACACTTAAGGCAATCGATATAATTAGTTGTCTTTCGGAAATTGTGTCCCCCAAAATTTCCACGAACGTGCCTCTCTTTCCTTCCCTTTGTTTATTCATTATGCATCCTCCCCTTGGATCTGTTGAACGATTTGCAGAATGCGATCATATCTCACGTCTTTCTCTTCTACTGCTTGTTGAACAACTCGATCAATATCCGCTTGTTGCGCTCCTGCCATCACCGCCAGATTTTTCGCATGCAGCCGCATATGTCCCGCCTGGATCCCTTCAGAGGACAAAGCTCTCAAACTAGCCGCATTTTCTGCTAAACCAACAGCTGCAATAATACCTGCCAGTTCATCGGCTGTTGTGATTCCAAGTATTTTCAGGCATGCCTTAGCAACCGGGTGTGTCTTCGTAGCTCCCCCAATAATTCCAACTGCCATTGGCAATTCAATGGTACCTACCAGATTTCCTTGCTGATCCATTTCCCATGTGGTAAGAGATCGATATCTGCCTGAACGTGCAGCATAGGCGTGCGCACCAGCTTCGACAGCTCTCGTATCATTTCCTGTTGCTAACACTACAGACGAGATACCGTTCATAACACCTTTATTATGGGTAGCGGCTCTGTAGGGATCTGCGTCTGCAAACTCGAAAGCGCTTACAATGTTCTTAACAATATCTACTCCCCCAAGCGCCTGTGCATCAAATACACCCCGAGCCCTCGCCAATCTCTTATCTGCCAGATTGGAAATGATCCGTAAAACGACCCGGCCGCCTGTAATGTTCTCAATCAATGGAGACACATACTCAGCCATCGTATTGACCGCATTTGCCCCCATTGCATCCTTCGTATCAACAAGTAAATGAATGACGACAACGGTCTCTCGGCGCGTGTTGACCAAATGGACTTCCAGATCTTTCACTCCGCCTCCAAGCTGGACAAGAGTCGGATCTTTCTCATTGCATTGATTCATGATTTCTTCTTTATTTTCAAGAATTCTCGCCTTCGCAGCGAACGGATCCATCGTATCCACTACTTGAATCTGCCCTCTCATGATGGTTCCGCTTGTAGACGTATGGAAACCGCCAAGATCATAAGCCGCTCTGGCTGCATTGCTGGCAGCTGCTATAACAGAAGGCTCCTCTGTCGCCATCGGAATGAATAGATCCTGCCCATTCACCTTGAAATTCGCGGCGACTCCTACTGGAATACTGATTTGACCGATGACATTTTCCACCATTGCATCTGCAATTTCCATCGGAAATATTTGCTTCCCGGATAATATTAATTTCTCCTCATCCGTTAATCCACGGCCATTCGTAGCCAATTCTAATCTTTCTTCAATTGATAGTTGATAGAAACCTTTTATCCTAGATTTGTTCATAACCATTCCTCCCTTAATGTAATAGCATTCAACAAAGTTGAATGCTATTACACTTTCACTATAAAGGAAGGGATACGTTTTGTAAATTAAATATTCTAATTTATCCTGTCGTGCTCTACTCCTCTTCTATATAAATAGTTAGAACCATAGCAGTCTCAATACTGCTTGCCAAGAAGATGTGAGGTTTTTTTCCGGAAAAGTAAGCCGAATCCCCCTTTGCCAGTTCATATTTGATTCCATCATAAAGAAGCGTGATAGAACCAGACAAAACAAAAATGAATTCATCATTCGTATGTATATAAGGTTTGATTGAAACAGCCTCGGGAAGAACAGTTACAATCGTCGGACTGATAACACTCATCCCCACTTTATTTGCAAGCAATTCATAATCGTACCCAATGCCGTTATCCTCTTTCCCTATTTCACGATTTTCTTTTCGCACAATTGTCAGTTCTCCATGTTCTTCTTGTTCAATGAACCAAGAAGTAGGACTATCCAGGGCTTTCGCAATCTTGGACAGGGTAACTAAGGCAGGCGTCGTAAGGCCATTTTCAATTTTGGAGATGTGGCTCTTGGTAATCCCAGCTAGATCAGCAACTTCTTGTTGCGTCATCTTCTTTTTCAAACGAATGTTTTTTATCCGTTTACCAATCTCATTCTTTTCCACAAGCATTTCACCTCAACGTGTTAATTCATCCCTTATGCATATTATAAGGAGACTGCCAGTTTATCTCTACTTCCTGACTATGTTTCATTAGCCTTCCCCCATCTTTGTAACGTGTTGTTCACCTTCCGTTCATATTGGTTCCTTATACTAATGCAATCATGATTTCATGGAGGTGCGGCAAATGAAAACGAAAACGACAAAGGCAACCAGTACATTAGGTTTTGTCATTTTATTAATCGGTGTATTCATGGCAGCGCTGGATAACGGAATTATCAGTGCGGCATTGACAACGATTAACTCATCGTTCGATGTATCTGCCACACAGGGTGCCTGGGGCATCACACTTTACACGCTCGGCCTAGCTGTTGCAACTCCGATTGTAGGAAAGCTGGCAGACCGATACGGCCGCAAAAAATTATTTCTCATTGAGGTTATCATATTTACGGTCGGTTCACTTGGCGTGGCGCTTAGTCCGAATTTCACACTATTCTTGGCAGCGCGTTTATTCCAAGCGTTTGGTGGTGGAGGGATTTTCATTATCGCCAGTTCCCATGTACTGAGCACGTTCGCAAAAGAAAAACAAGGGAGTAAACTTGGCTTGCTCGGGGCGATGAATGGGATCGCTTCCGTTGTCGGTCCGAATATCGGCAGCTTCCTGATTGATCTGACCGGCAATTGGCATTGGCTCTTCCTGATCAATGTTCCGATCGGCATCCTGCTTGTTATCTTCGGTTGGATTTCCTTGCAGGAAACGAAAACGGCAGTTCTATCGAAAATCGACTTTCTTGGCATTTCACTGTTATCTTTTTCTATCTTGAGTGTTATGTTTGCAGTGAACAATCTGGGAGAAGGCAACTTGCTCGACAGTCTCCTCGGCTGGGGTACACTCGGTCTATTGCTGCTTGGCGTTGTGCTATTCGCTATGCTGATCTTTGTTGAAAAGCGCAATGAGGCAAAGCATATTGATCCGATTTTGCCTTATCATTTATTGCGCAAACCGACCTATACCATGACGATGATCATGGGGGCGCTGTCTGGGTTATTTATTGGCGCCGTTATCTTTATCCCTTCTTATGCGGAACAAATTCTTGGAATCCCTGCGGCGAAATCAGGGTACTGGATGACGCCGCTTGCGCTTGCATCAGGAATCGGTGCGGCAGGGGGCGGTTTCTTTGTTGATAAACAAGGTCCAGTGAAAACGCTCGTCCTATCTGGAATTATTTCTGTTATCGGATTCGGGGGGCTTGGCCTTTTTGTTGATTCAAAACTGACGTTTATCCTCTTTTCTGTTATTGCGGGAATTGGGTTCGGTTTTGTTCTTGGTGCGCCATTGACTGTCTTGACTTCAAATGCAGCAGGTACCCAAAAAGGTTCGGCGATCGGCACGCTGTCCGTTGCACGTCAAATCGGTCTGACAATTTCTCCTACTATTTTTGCAGCCTTCATTCAACAGGGCTTTAGCAAATTAGACACGCTGATACCTGAGAAGTTAAAGGCTCATGGGATCAATCCGGCTGCCATGCCGGGTGGTTCGATGGTGGCTATCAATGGCGGCTATGCGAATATCCAAGAGAGCATTGACAACATTCCGGTGCAGGGCGTCCGGGACGCTTTGAATGAAGCATTCCAAAGCGCCGTCCACTCTGCGTATGAGCCGATTTACTTAACGTCCGCAGGAGCAGCTCTCATCATGATTTTGATCGCTTTGCTCTTCAGTAAGAAATTTGCAAACGACGCCAAAGACCATCCTGCCGAGTGAAGGCGTAAAATGGTGACCGGGTTCGTCACGATGCCAACCTTTAACCAACCTGCACCAGACTATTTCCTAAAAAGAAGTTTAAGATTCTGCGTAGAGGTTATACAAAGAATGGAAGCAAAATACATCACACAAGGAGAGATTCGATTATGGCAAAAGATCAAAACAACCGAGACAACCATGGTAAAATGTCCCTTGAAGAGGCAGGACGCAAAGGCGGCGAAGCGACAGCTAGAACTCACGGGCATGAATTTTACGAAGAAATCGGCCATAAAGGCGGCGAAGCACGCGCCCGTCAAAATGATGAACTTAAAAAAGACAATAATAAATAATGTTGGATAGAAGAAACAGACAAGGGCGGGACTCGCCTTTGTCTGTTTTTCAGCTACAACTATCACCTTACATAAAACAATCCGCCGTTGATGACATCCACCTTAATCTTCGTTTCATATTGCTCCTCAATCGCCTTCTTTTCCATCTCATAACTTTCAGGTCTTTCCTCGATCCCCTTATAAAAATACTCAAGCACTTGTAAATCCCTTTCCCGTCTCACTTTCGCTTCTTCGACCCATGTATGGTCATCTTGGCCGATTAAATCATCAATCAATTGTTCGAGCCTTTCCATGGCGCGCGACGGCTTGATAATATAAGGCAAATAGAATGTATTCGGGGGGATCGCCGCTTCCAACTTTAACTCGCTGACCGCTTCCTGAAACCCGTCCATAACGGCTCCGGTCATTAAATTCATTCCTAACGAATACAGCATTTCTTTCGTCCGGTCGCTGCTATACGTAATTTTATAGTTTACTCCAAGCCAAGGTGTCAGCACAGTTTGAACGGCGGATGGATTGTCCACATCCTCAAATAATTGGACAAAAGCCCCTCTCTCCTTTGCCACTTGGAACAGTTGGTTGAGCCGTGGGGAGCCATAGTGAACAATTTCACCCGGAATGTTCAAGCCCATTCGGTTTTTGTCTGTGATCAAGGTGAGCTGTGCCGATTTCGGCTCGCTTCCCGTGCTTTCCACATAGCTCCAGTAGAATGGCCGGTTCATGATCCGCTTATCCATATCGATTGTTAATTGTACGGTTATATGATGATCACTTTCCTGTACGATCGGACAATTCGTTTCTGTGAAAAACGTCTTCAAATATTGTTGGATTTGTTTTGGATACAGACTAATCACCTCCCTTAGATTGACAATCTATATTCCGAAAGAATATCATCCAGCTCACCGACCACTTTTTCGAAGACGCCTATTTTGGTATTCAGCAATTCTAACATATAATCCTCAATCGTATGTTTGATGGCCAAATTATAAATATGGACATCATGCTCTTGCCCAAGCCGATGGACACGGCCGATCCGCTGCTCTACCTTCATCGGGTTCCAAGGGAGATCATAATTAATGACATGATGGCAAAATTGCAAGTTGATTCCTTCACTGCCCGACTCCGTGGCAATTAATACTTGCGCTTTCTCTTTAAATAGCTGCTTCATCCATTCCCGCTTGCTTTTATTAAATTTGCCGTTGAACGGGACGCTAGTAATTCCTTTAGAATACAGGAACGCCTGTAAGTAGGTTTGGCTCGCATGGTATTCAGTGAAGATAATGACTTTATCATTCGCCTGTTTAATAATTTCATACGCCTTCTCAGCCTTCGTATTGAGATCGAGCGACTGCAATTTCAAAAGCAATTCATCCATATATGCTCTTTCTTCAGCCCCCTGGCATTTTCCAACCAATTTCTCAAGCGTCAGCCAAGCAGCCTCTTTGCTGCTGCAGAACTCCCTTTTTAAAGTCATGACTGTAAATGCATCCGAGAAGGCCTGCAAATGCTCTCCCGAATTCGCAATCAGCTTATACACTTCTTTTTCCTTATCACTGAATTCAAGCGGAATGATCTGCACACGCCGGCTCGTCCAATCAAGGCCGATATGTTGTCTAGAATTTCTCACCATCACTTGGTTAATCAATTCCTTCAAAAACTCATCTTCCTCCACGTTATGCTTGCTCGCCGAAAATACTTGTTGAAACGTCTCAAAATTTCCAAGATGTCCGGGTTTAAGAAGAGAGATGAGATGGAATAATTCAAAGACATCGTTTTGAATTGGAGTTGCCGTCAACAGCAGGCAAAATTTCTTCTTTAAGCTTTGTACGAACTCATAGTTTTTCGTTTTATGATTCTTTAATTTATGAGCCTCGTCCACGATGACTAAATCATAATTCTGATTGTAAATGTTTTCTTTATGAGGACTTCGCTTCGCCATATCGAGGCTTGCCACGACGATATTACACAAATTCAAATCATACTTTTTATTAAATGGAATTGCCGGTATATGGAATTTTTGATTCAACTCTTCAATCCATTGATTCAACAAAGATGCCGGCGTCAAGATCAGCGCCTTTTTCACAAGGCCGCGGATGAGGTACTCCTTCAAGATAAGACCAGCTTCAATCGTTTTCCCGAGACCTACTTCATCCGCCAAAATTGCCTTGCCGTTCATCCGTTCAATGACCGTCTCAGCCGCCTCCAACTGATGAGGGTATGGCGTAAGGGCCGGCAAATACTTCGGTGACTGTAGACCGTAGAAGGTTGGAATCAACTTCCTCTTTTCCACGTCATAGCACATTTGATACAGCGTCCAGTTATCCCACTCCAGCTCGCCGTCCAAACGTTTCTGCAAGCCTTCCTTCCACTCGGACGATTTTTCGATTTGCATAGACATCACCTCACCCAACTTTTTCTTTCCGTTAGGCTGTCCAATAAAGAAGTTCCTATGTATAGAGGATGAACATAGATGACGGTGGATTGGTGCTAAGAAAATCAGGCATTGCAAAATGAGCTGGATAGGCCTCAGATAGTTTAAAGCCAGATTAACTGTGGGTACGCTAATTATAATGGCAGGCTGCTAAATTAATTGAGCATGCCAAATAAATCGAGGGCGTGACAAATTAACCGAGGACGCGCCAAATAAACCGGGACTCCAGGTAAACCGTAACTGTTTACGTAACACGATTTGTGATCTATCCGTATGTCACGTACACTCCCCTATTTCAGCACATTCTTTCATGTGGTGACAAAACGAGGCCTCTCCCTATTACATTTGCGGAAACCGGTCTCTTGCCAACTTCCCGTGCCCAAACCGAAAGCTGCCCGATGTGATGGATTTCATGGGCAATCAAATGTCTTAAGATCTCTCCCCATCTATCCTGGCTTACCCGTCCATCCGGCAAGATCTCCTCTAAAATATTATGCTCCATCCGGTTTTCCCAAGAGCCAATGAAGGCCTCTACTTCGGTTTTATAACGCGAATCCAATTCACGAATCAACTGAAGACTGGCATACTCATCAAAGTTTTCTGCTGTATCTGATTTCCCTTGCATCCTACGAATCCAACTCCATTCCACATCAATAATATGAAATAAGGTCTGTAAAATACTTCCCACGCCTCCAGTCCTTACACGCAGAAGTTCCTCTGCTTCCACTTCTTCACACCATCGATACCAATCCTGCCTCACTTGCCAATTGTATTCAAACAAGGTTTTCAAGCTGATCCCTCCTGCATGGCACGATATTCCGGTTCTAAAAGCGAAAAAATACGGCCATCATGGGATTGTCCATTTTGATATAGATAGCCGCGCAAAATCCCTTCCTCTTGAAACCCATGTTTTTTCAATAGACCAATCGAGGCAACATTATCCAGGAAAGTTACAGCCCCCATCCGATGTAATTCCAGCTCTTCAAATGAATATCTCAACACAGCCTGGACAGCTTCGGATGTAATACCGGTTCGCCAAAAGTCCGGATGAATTTCAAACCCAATTTCTGCCCGTTTCATCCCTTTCGATAATTGATTCAACCCAATTGTACCTGCCAAACGTTGTTCTTTTCGGCAAACGATCCCCCATCTGATTCCTCTGCCCGCCTCGCGCACCTCGTCGAAATGGCGAACTAATCTCTCCGCTTGTGTTAGCTCGGTCATCGGATCCATCCCATAATAGGCCACTACTTGCGGGTTGGAGAAATTAGCAAACAACGCCCCTGCATGCTTCTGTTCAACTCGAACGAGATCCAAACGGTCCGTTTCCATTGACGGAAATTCCATAAAATTCGCTCCCTCTTCTTTTCAAAATAGTCTTGTAAGGATTCTACGTTTCGCTTAAGCATATGTTTCAAAATAACCAAAACAAAAACCAACCTCCCGATCGAGATTGGTTTTCGCATTATTTATTAGCAGTCCAGTGCGCTGGACGCGTCAAGCTAAGTGGAATTTGGGTGGTCATATCACCTGTTGCGGAGTTTACTTGTGCTTGTGTCAAGAAGAGGCTGCCGCGAAGGTCGGCACCACTTAAATTGGCGGCTCGCAGGTCAGCGCCAATCATGTCTGTCTCCCGTAAATCTGCTTGGCGCAAGTCTGCGCCGATGAGAAGGGACCCACGGAAGTTCATGCCTCTTAAATCGGCATTTCGAAGATTGACACCAATCAAGTCCGTGCCTCTTTCTATCTTTTTCTTCGGCTTTCTCGATGGGTCTCTCAACACCATTGCATTCGATCGGATCCTCTCACTTGCTTTTAAAAGAAATTCATTCACTTTTGCCCGATGTTCCGGCACATCCAACTGAACTATTTGGTCGACCGACAACTCTGTAAGCTGTTCAATTTCATCATAAACGGCCTGGAGATCACCATGAATATCACGTAGTGCATCCCGTGTTAATGCATCAGCCAAGTAATACAGCATTTCATGGAGCTGCTGTACAATCGGAAACACTGTGTACATTGATGAAGCGGTTTCCGGCGCTGTCCTCCAATCATTCCCTTTAAAAAGGGTTTGCGAAACTTTTTGGCCCGCTCCAAAGCACTCGTAGGATACACAGCCATTACATCCTGTTTCACGAAGTTTTGTATGAATGCTGCATCGGAAATCAGATTGAAGGTTACGGCATGGCGTTCCCCCATCTTTATGAAAAGCGAAATCAGCGGATGCCGCGAAGGGCAGGGCTACGCAACACAAAGCGAAGCAATTAGCGCAGTCGGACCGCAATTCTTTCGGACGATGTTCCGATATGATTTCTTGCTGAGACATAACTTTACACTTCCTTCAGTAAGTTCATCTCTATATTACACTAATAAGCCAAAGAGATTGTACTAGTTATTGGTTCTCATGATACAGGACGCTTCATGAAAAAGGACAGGATTACATTCATGACTGCAAACAGCAAACCAACCATAAACACAACAGAAGCTGCTGAGGCAGCGGCTGACGAAACATCCGGCAAAGTTACAAGCAGCTGGTTCTGCCGCGCGGTGAACAAGGAAATCATGATGCCGATCCCGAGCGCACCTGCCACCTGTTGTGAAGTTTGCGAAATTGCAATACCGTCAGGGTACAATTTGCGCGGCAAGGCATTGAGTGTATTGGTCTGCACGGAGGGAATCACCATGCCAATTCCCACCATCATGATGATGTGGGCCAAGATGACGGGCCATAGTGCAGTATTCGAGCCAAGAGACATGTAAAGAATGTAGGCGATAACAACGAGTATTGTTCCGGGTGTGATGAGAGCCCTCGGACCATATTTATCAAATAACCGCCCGACAATTGGCGCGAGGACACAATTGAGCAAACTCCCCGGCAATAGGATTAAACCTGACACAAATGCCGAAACCAACAAAGCCATCTGCATATACATCGGCAAAACGACAAGCAATGACAGCATATTGAAAAATGTAATGACATTCATGACGAGGCCTAATGTGAATAGAGGATGCTTGAACGCTCGCAAATTCAACATAGGTTCCTGCATCTTCAATTGCCGGACCGAAAATAGAATGAGGGAAATCAGCCCGATTCCGATGGAGCCGAGGACTATTATATGGGTCCATCCCAAGCTTCCCCCAGAGCTGACACCATAGACAACGCCGCCAAAACCGATTGTTGATAAGATCACTGATAGGAAATCAATGGATACTTTTCGTATTTCATTAACATTTGGAATGAATACGATCCCCAAGACCAGGGAGAGAAGCAAAAACGGTAAAGCAAGCCAAAAAATCCAATGCCACGAGATGGCATCTAGTATCATCCCAGCCAAGGTCGGACCAAAGGCAGGGCCTGCTAAAATAACCAAGCCCATCATCCCCATGGCACCGCCCCGTTTGTCTGGTGGATAAATAGTAAAAATAACATTTTGCGTTAGCGGCAGCATGATCGCAAGCCCGACTGCCTGTATAATTCGTGCTGCAAGCAAAACTCCAAATGCGGGAGCGAGAGCAGCCACCACCGTTCCCATAATAGAAAATAATAGTGAAGCCAAAAACATTTGGCGCGTGGTGAACTTCTGCATTAAGATTCCTGACACGGGCACTAAGATGCCAAGTGTTAGAAAGTAACCTGTCGCAAGCCATTGGATGGTCGTCGCATCGACATTGAAAATTCCTTTCAATTCATTTAAAGCGATATTTAACGCGGTTTCGCTGAAAAGCCCGATGAATCCCGCTATCAGCAGGGCAGCCATAATAGGACCTGATTTATATTGTTTATTCACAACCCACTTCTCCTTTAACTCTGCGGTCATTGAGACCTATTTTCACAATGCCTTATTGTCCAGATCCCGGAGCACACCTCCATGATGCTAACCGGCTCGTTTTGAACTATAACAAAAACGGATTCCCCCATGTAAGTGTTTTTTTACATTACACATGAACAGCGTTCACAATTCTGACACAATCATCCTATTCGAACGCATCTTGTCACATGCTTAATAGAAAGGTTAATACTCCCAGGAACGGGGAAGAGTGAATATATAATCCCCTGCCCTAAAGGGGAAATTCTTGGTAGGAGGTACTCCATATCAAGGATGGAAGAGATGAGGCTACGCAACATTCGGCAAACGAAGAGGATTTGACGTTAACGAACCGGCAAGGACATCCCGTTACGAACAATCAAAACTTGCGGACGATCGGGAACCGGGGACCTGCAACACTTGAGAACTACCATTTCATCGAAAAGCTGAGCCACTTTGACCGGGAACGAATTCCTGAACGTGTCGTCCACGCAAGAGGTGCAGGCGCTCACGGTTATTTCGAGGCGTATGGATCGGCAGGCGATGAACCAATTGCCAAATACACGAGAGCCAAGTTGTTTCAGGAAAAAGGGAAACAGACGCCTGTTTTCGTCCGCTTTTCTTCCGTTATCCATGGCGGCCATTCGCCCGAGACACTTCGGGACCCACGCGGTTTTGCGGTTAAGTTCTATACGGAAGATGGCAACTGGGATCTCGTCGGGAATAATCTGAAAATCTTTTTTATCCGTGATGCAATTAAATTCCCGGATATGATTCATGCGTTTAAGCCCGATCCGGTTACGAATATACAAGACAGCGAGCGCTTCTTTGATTTTTGCGCCAATTCACCGGAATCCTTCCATATGGTTACGTTCATTTATTCCCCTTGGGGCATTCCAGCCAATTACCGGCAGATGCAAGGCTCGGGAGTCAACACGTACAAATGGGTGAACAGCGAAGGAGAAGCGGTCCTTGTTAAGTATCATTGGGAGCCGAAACAAGGCATCAAAAACCTGACCCAACAAGAGGCCGAGGAAATTCAAGCGAAAAATTTCAATCACGCGACCCAGGATTTATTTGACGCAATTGATCGCGGCGATTATCCGGAATGGGAGTTATTCGTCCAAATCATGAGCGACGACGAACATCCAGAGCTTGACTTCGATCCGCTCGATGACACGAAGCTATGGCCGAACGATCAATTCCCTTGGATTCCGATCGGCCGGATGGTATTGAATAAAAACCCGGAAGACTATTTCACGGAAGTCGAGCAAGTCGCCTTTGGAACAGGCGTCCTCGTCGACGGCTTGGACTTTTCTGATGACAAGATGCTGCAAGGCCGGACATTCTCCTATTCCGACACGCAGCGATACCGGGTGGGGCCGAACTATCTCCAACTGCCGATCAATGCCCCCAAAACACGCGTCGCCACAAACCAAAGAGGCGGCCAAATGCAATACAAAGTAGACTTGGCACCGGGACAAAATCCGCATGTCAATTACGAGCCTTCCATTCTTGGCGGCTTGCAGGAAGCGAAACCGGCCGGCAAGGAATATACCCCGCACTATGATGCCAATCTGGTCCGGGAATCCATCGACCGAAATGACAACACGAAGCAAGCCGGCGAAACGTACCGCGCATTTGAGGACTGGGAAAAGGATGAATTGATTCAAAACCTAGTTAACGATCTATCGAAATGCGATCCGAGGCTTCAAGAAAAAATGATTGCCTTGGCAGAAGATGCTGACGAGGAATACGGACGCCGTTTGCGCGAAGGCCTGGCCAATGCCAGCAAGACAGGTTCCAGCATGCGTCCCCTTGGAAATGAAGGCGGCGAAAAAGGTCCGAAAATGGCTGAGGATAAAGGAAAAGAAACCGATTCTTATTGATTTGTTAATATTAAAAAGGGTTGGAAATCGATTGATTTCCAACCCTTTTATGTGCTTGCCACATTCGAATCGCGGATGTGCCAAATATTACTGACGTCGTGTCAAATCACACCGAGCATGTGCCAAATAACCCCGGTTTCCTGCAAAATCACACTGAGTATATGCCAAGTAACTCCATATATTCCTTTCAAACGCCAGTTCCGCCTTCCAAACGCCACATTCCTAACGCCAACGCCAGATTCGACCGCCAACGCCAGATCTGCCTTCCGAGCGCCAGATTCCTACCGCCAACGCCAGATCTTTCTCCCGAACGCCTGATTCCTACCGCCAACGCCAGATCTGCATTCCAAACGCCAGATTCCAAACGCCAACGCCAGATCTTCCTTCCAAACGCCAGATTCCAATCGCCAACGTCAGACCTGCCTTCCGAACGCCAGATTCCAAACGCCAACGCCAGATCTTTCTCCCGAACGCCAGATTCCGGCCGTCAACGCCAGATCTTTCTCCCGAACGCCAGATTCCAAACGCCAACGCCAGATCTTTCTCCCGAACGCCAGATTCCGGCCGTCAACGCCAGATCTTTCTCCCGAACGCCAGATTCCGGCCGTCAACGCCAGATCTGCCTTCCAAACGCCAGATTCCTGCCGTCAACGGCTGATCTGCCTTCCAAACGCCAGATTCCAATCGCCAACGCCAGATCTGCCTTCCGAACGCCAGATTCCCACCGCCAACGCCAGATCTGCCTTCCAAACGCCAGACTCCAACCGCCAACGCCAGATCTTTCTCCCGAACACCAGATTCCTGCCGTCAACGCCAGATCTTTCTCCCGAACGCCAGATTCCTGCCGTCAACGCCAGATCTTTCTCCCGAACGCCAGATTCCGGCCGCCAACGCCAGATCTTTCTCCCGAACGCCAGATTCCAATCTCCAACGCCAGATCTGCCTTCCGAACGCCAGATTCCGGCCGCCAACGCCTGTTTCCTCTTAAGAATGCCAGCTCTCCAGCGGCACCTAGCCAATCATCCCTGGTAAAGTGTCTCACTTCTCCGAGAGTTCATCTTCCGTAACCCATTTATGGTTGGTCACAGGCTCTCCACCGGTCGTAGGAGTGTAATCGATCATGTAAACCGTCGTCTTTACAGATGATTCGATCACTCCTTTTGCTCCTTTCATTCCTTTCATGTGGTCCGCCTCGATTGTCACTTCTGTGCCGTCCGCCAACGGTTCATCGCCCGCGTCTTTCATTTCCTCTTGGATCACCCATTTATGGTTCGGTACTTCCTTTCCTCCATCAACTGGCGTATAGGTCACTTCGTAAGCGGTCGTTTCATAGGCGCCTGCAATGGTCGCCACGGCCCCTTTCATTCCCTCCATATGGTCTGCCTGGACAATTGCTTCGCTGCCGACAGGATAGGTAGGGGCAGCGGCAACTTGAAGCGTGTCTGGAACATCCCCTGTTCCCGTGTGATCCATCTCATGGTTAGAAGCCTCTTGGCTCGTTTCAACTTTCGTATTTGGTTCACTATCTGTTTTTTCCTTATTTCCACAACCAGCTGCCAGCATCAGCATAGCCGCACTTGCTACAAACATAATTTTTTTCATAAACCATTTCTCCTTTATGTATACTATTTTTCTACTCTTCATCGTTTCCCGCTCCGGCCTGTTTTATAACGTACTTGTCTCATTTAACCGTAAGAAGCCGCCAAGAAGGCGAGAGTTCCACCTTCCTGACAGCTTCTGCATCACTTATTATCTTGCAAGACTTCCAAGCTTATTTTTCTCGAGCCTAGTTTACGGCCAATCGGCACGAACAGGGCGACACTGATAACGAGCATAGCTGCTGCAATCGACCAGAGCAAAGAGGCGTTCACATACAACTTGCCTGGATCAATGAGGAGAATGATCCATGACAGCAAAAATCCGCAAATTGCGCCAAAACAGAGCCCAATTACGATATACAGGAGGACCTGTGTCAAAATGACCTTTCCAACTCCCCCTGGCCGTACACCAATGGTCCGTAAGACGGCAAACTCTTTTCGTTTGGAATAAATCGTATTGATCAGCGTATTGCAAACACCTGTCATAACGGACAGCACAAGCGCCGCAAGCACCATGAGGAAAATGGACCAACGTTGCAGGAACATGATATTTGCCTCGTCAATTGATTTTTGGTGGCCGAATAATTGAAGCTCCGGATATTGTTGCTTCAATGGTTCAACAATCTTCAGCCCTTCCTCCTCATCCACTGCATCGATGTAGAGGGAATTGAATGTCGTAAATTCATTCAGGAATTGGGTCGCTTTCCAATCCATCATGGCATCCATGCCAAACATAGTCGGGGAAATGGCTCCTATCACCATCTGATCAATCCATTCTACTTTCAGCGTTGTGTTGGAATAGACACCGATTTGATAAGAGTCGCCCACCTGCAAGTCATGCTTCTCAGCGAATTCCTCTGAAACGACCATTTCCGAAATCGGATTATTGATTTCATTCCCTTTCAGGTCCAGGGCTGACAAATCTGTCAGCACATAGCCAAACTCTTGCTGTCTTCCTTCCAATTGAATGTCCCCGGGAGCAGAATCACTCATGGCATACACTTTCTGTCCAGGAAATTGCTCCTCCACTTTCTTCAGCAATTCCATAGTAGGAATCTCAGAATCCCAAATTCTGCTTTTTAAAACGACCGAAGTCGGAAATTGCTTATGGATATAGGTCAACCCATTTTGTTGGAGTGTATTTAATAAAACCGAGCCGAAAACGGTAATCGTCATCACGAGACTAATCGATAAGATGACGAGTGTATTTTTGCGTATTTGCGGCACCATCGTCTGTATGGCAACGGCTGCCTCTTTCCCAAACACTTTTTGCACCGTCGGTATTAGCATTCGCAATAGCGGAGCCATATACAGGGGCAGCAGCAGGAATAACGAAACGATGCATAGCAACCCGCCTACTAATAAGGCGAGCGCTTTTCCTCCTTCTCCGTCCGGACTGTTTAGGCCGAGGACAATCGCGAGAATGGAGATTGCCGCTACCAGTAAGCCCCAATTCCTTCGTCTGGAGGAATGGGCAAAATCGATTTTTTCATTTTCCTCGAATAATTGGATCGGCAACGCTTTAGATGCCTTGTATGCCGGTACGGTGAGAAAGCCCTGAATGATTATCGCACAGCCGACTGCTACCGGAACCGCAACCTGCCAGGCAAATGTTGTTCCCTCCATCTCAATGGTAAACAGACGCCCGAACAGCGGTTGGATCAGCTGATTTCCGACTGCTGCCAAAAGCAGTCCCATAAGTGTCCCCGCGGAATTGATCACCGTGCTTTGAATCAAAACGATATTGGCAATCTGCTTCGTCCGTGCCCCCATTGCACGCATGATTGCAAATTGATTCCGACTTTTGTACAACAGCAGGTCAAAGTTGGATATGACCATCATGGACGTCACAAGCAATATTAAAACCGCCATCACGCCAATGAACACCGTCAAGGACTCCATATTCTGCTTGACGAAATCCTCTTGCTCCATGACATCGATCCGCAGCCTGTCATCAAACTTCTGCAAATCCATCGCCATGGAGACAACATCCGTGCCGGGGACTGCTTTAATCATGAGTGCGTTTGTCGTTAATTCATACGCATTGCTTGGAAATGATTTGGCTGTCTCCAATGAAAAGAGGACCATATCCGGTACCATGCCTGCCCCTTCAATATTCTTTATAATTTCCACTAACTTGAACCGGCCATTTTCAACCTCGACTTCATCACCGATTTCGAGTTGAAGGGAGTGGGCCAACTGTTCCGACATGGCGATGGAGTCATGATCCAAATCAACAGTTGTATTATACCTGCTCCTCACAAGATCATCGTTCCCCATGCCGACAGTATACACTTTGCCTCCTAAAGGTACGACAAACGCCCTTGTTACGAACACTTCCGAAATTTCTTCAGTCCCCGGATGCGCCGCAGCCAATTGGAATAACGCCTCCTCATCGTAAGCCGGACCATTACTGTCGTAGACGATAGCCAAATCTTGTTCGCCGAACAACGCCTTCATTTCATCCTGCAGCGATTGCTTTGCATTGAACGAAAAAACGGATAAGGTGACAATTAAGGACACTGCGATGGCTATGCTGACAAACGAGGTGAGGACGATAAATGGATTGGCGCGAAAAAATCGAAAGGCTAGATCATTCAGCGACTTCATATGTGCGTCCCCCCAAAATCGTCTGGAAGATTCGCATAATTTCTTCCATATCTCCAGTTCCTTTGCACGTAAAGGTGTTCACCATTTCCCCATCATGGAAAAACAGCACACGATCCGCATACGTTGCTACATTCGGATCATGCGTCACGACGAGCATACTCTGATTCAGTTTTTCCTTTAACTCGGTCAACGCTCGCAAAATATCATTGGATGTATTCGTGTCCAAGTTCCCCGTCAATTCATCCGCTAGTATGATCGGTGGTTCCGTAATCAAAGCCCTGCCAATCGCCACCCGTTGCTGCTGGCCTCCCGAAAGCTGAACCGGCCGATGATGTCGCCACTCTCGCAGCCCCATCAGTTCCACCATAGCGGCAGTCTTTTGACGAATTTCCTCCTTGGAATGGTCTTTGATCAAGAGCGGCAGCGCGATATTCTCTTCGACTGTCAAATCTTTGAGCAAATGAAACGATTGAAAGATGAATCCGATGTGATCCCGGCGAAAATCGGTTGCATAGGGTTCTCGGAACATCTGAGCCGATGTTTGGCCATCCATGACAATCTGGCCCGATGTCGGTTCATCCAATGCGCCAAGGATATTGAGCAGCGTGCTCTTTCCTGAACCACTTGTTCCCATAACAGCAATGAGTTCGCCTTGTTTTAAGGTAAATGAAATATCCTTTAATGCTTGTACGGAACCGCCCGCACTTTCATATGTTTTAGACAGTTTCTCCACTGACAAGACATCCATGTCAATCCCCTGCTTTCTTTTTCTGATACTTCAAGCATACGGTGGAAGCTGTAGCCCATCCATCGAAGTAGCGAACAAAAGCGAGGCGGCAACTTACATTTTTGTCATGAGCTCTATACAAACTAAACAGAATTAATCCGAAGGGCATGAAAAAGCAGAAAAGCTTCTTGACTGCTTTTCTGCTTCCCTTCGTCATATATGTGGTTAATGCTTTTACACAGTCTTTACCTCTTTATGCGAAAATGGACATTTAGCGACAATCGGTTCCGCATCATCCCCGATAAAGAACTGCTTCCACTCGTTATGATCCGGGTCGCCATAATGGCTAATATCCGGATGCTTCGGCAAGCGATCCCATACTTCCACTCGTTGACGCACTTTTTCCCTGGACATAATGCCGCCTTTTTCTGTCCCCTTCAACCCTTGGAAAATACGTCTAGGCTGAAAGCCGAGTACCATAGACGGTCCCAAGTCTCTCGTTTTACGCTGTTTATAGGCAGGAGCATTGCCAAAGACAAAGATCGGTTCACCGCCATAATGAAAATCCCATAAGTAATGATCCGGATCCCGAGGGCTTCCAGCAGGCCATTCAACTTTATCCCTCTCGTGCAAATACTGAAGTATTCTCCAGAACTGTTTCCGATATGCCTCCAAATCCTCTTCTTTCTCGAATGGTTCCACAAAGACGAACAACCCATGCCGTTTATGTTTCGGATCTTCGAATAGCTTTAAAAAATCGTGAAGCGCCAACGGAAGATTGGACCAGTCCTGCTGCGTTATGTATGCATACCGAAGCTCCCCCTTCAACTCTCCACCCATTCCGAAATAGCAAGGAAATGTCTTCTCGGTCACGGTCTCATGAAATGTCTTGTAACTAGCCAACAGCCAATCCGGCAAACCCTTTTCTTTACTAAAGTCTTCCTTTGACAACAAAGCATTCATCGTCATCACCTCGTTACTAGATTCTATTTACTAACTTCCCTTTTGGTCGGTTTCAAAACGGAGGCATCCCTCTTTCCCGAGTCAATCTATTCAATTTGACGAGCACTTATGATCAATTTTAGAAAACAAAAAAGCCAGTCGCCCTATTCCAACTTGGAACAGGCAACCGGCCTATTGCACTTACTTATTTTTAGTTTCAATTAATCCAATGCCGAGCCCTGTCGGATCCACCAGATATGCCAAGAAAAAATCGTCAAACTCCATCTTCTCCCTCACGACGAGCGCTCCCTTGCCTGTTGCTTTACTTATCGTCTCATCAATTGATTCCACTTCGATCTGGATACGGATGCCATGTGGATAATCACTTGGACCTTTGCTAATCCCCCCATTTATAGCACCAGTGTTATCCGCCGTCGTGACGGGCCAATACTCCCAATTTGGCGGCGCCACTTTCCATCCAAACACCTCACTGTAAAAATCGATTGCCTTTTCTGGTTGCTGACTGTTTAACTCAAACCCAACGACTTTCCCCATTCCATTCCCCTCTTCCCTATTTTTAGGCTGAATATTTCAAATAAATTATATAATAGTTTCTTTGCTAATTGAAATGAAAATAATCCTAGTATGTTATTCCATCCAGCCTTGCGGTAAAATAGAATGAATATGAAAGCTAGCGGAGTGAAGGAAGAAATGAGTAAACCAGTTCATTATAAATTCTGGACCGTCTGTATGGTGCAAGATGGCGATTGTATTCTGTTGCTGGATCGGCAACATGATCAGTTCAAAGGATTTATTCCACCTGGCGGGAAAGTGGAGTTTCCTAAATCCTTTACGGACGCAGCGATTCGGGAAGTGAAGGATGAAGCCGGATTAAAGGTCAGCGACTTAGTCTTTAAAGGTCAGCGACTTAGTCTTTAAAGGGCTGTATGAGTACGTCAATCCAGTCAAAAACGACAGATATATGATTTTTAATTATTGGACGGACACATTCATAGGCACCATCAAGGAAGAAACTCCTGAGGGAAAGCACGTTTGGGTCCATAAGGAAGAAGCCCTCCACCTCCCGATGCAACCTTCCATGAAAAGAAGATTCCCCCTGTTCTTCGAGGAAGGAACGTTTGAAATCCATGTCAAATGGGATGAGGAAAACAACAAAGAAGGGAATGTCCGAATACGGAGAACGTAATCGGGCCGCAATACCAATACAACCAATGGAGTCGATCATAATGGAAGCAGAACAATGCAAAGTCGAAGAAGCGCTTGGAATCTTAGTCGGAAAGTGGAAGCCGATCATTTTATTACATCTATTCAACGAGGGCACTTTGCGCTTCAGTGAGTTAAAACGACTCATGCCCGGCATCACGCAAAAGATGCTGACAAAGCAGTTGCGAGAGTTGGAAAAGGAGGACATCGTAGATCGAAACGTCTTTCCAGAAGTCCCGCCACGAGTGGAATATTCCATTTCAGAATACGGAAATAGCCTGCAGACGGTACTGAACACGATGCATGAATGGGGGACAGCGCATGCGATTCGAAAAAGAAAAAAGAAATTACAATAGTATCCGGAAACCAGCTTATCATAAGGTATGAGAAAGAGAAGAACTAAAGGAAGCATTTATTGTGAGGAATCTAAGGGGAAATCATTTGATGAGAGAATTACGAAACACAAAAGATCCTAATGGAATTAGAAAAGTGGCTTACAATAAGCCTCATCTTGAATCACTGTAATATTGGTTAATAAATTCCTTATATTCATCAGGATCGGTAGTTTGCAGCAATACATCTTTGTGGTCTAAGACAAGTATAGAGGGAAATTCCTCGACATTGAAAATATTTATAATTCTATCCGTTTGATCGTGCAAAGTAATCACTGTAGCATTGTCAGTTAAATAATTATCTAAATGATCCACTATTTCCTCCTTTAACGAAGAGTTAACTTGTGAATCATAATCGGAGAAAAGAATGTAGACTTGCAATTTCCCCTCTTTTTTCGAAAACAAACTAGATGTAAATTCATCACTCGACTCACAACCCCCTACTAGCAATAAAACAAGTGAAACTAATACTAGTAGCTTTGCTGCTTTCATTTTAGCGCCTCCTACTTTTTCCCTCTGGTAGTTTCGGCCCCATTGCCTTTTACAGTCAGTTCCTAAACTGACTGTAAAAGCGGTTGTGTTGCCTGGTAATCTCGTTATAATTGAAAAGCTTGCGAACAACTCAAGCTTGAACTTGAATAGGACTCTCATTGAAAATCAGCATACAAATAGTTCATCATATGATCCGGCTATTGAGGTCCTAAAGAATACAGGTTTAATCTTTTGGATACCGGATCAGCGAATTCTCCTATTTTTTCCTACTCTTCACTTCAACAATATCGTCACATATAATCCAACCAGCGTTACAAAAAGAATAGGAATTGTCAAGACAATCCCCGTCTTGAAATAAGTACCCCACGATATTTTAATGCCTTTTTGGCTAAGAACGTACAGCCAGACAAGTGTTGCCAAAGAACCGATCGGTGTAATCTTCGGCCCTAGATCGGAACCGATGACATTGGCATAAATGAGCGCTTCCCTCATGACACCGGTAGTTTCCGTTTCCGCTATCGCCAGCGCATTCACCATTACTGTCGGCAAATTATTCATGACGGAAGACAGGAATGCCGCGAGAAATCCCATCGCGACAGTACCGATGAACAGCCCTTGGTTTGCTGCTGCTTCGATGGCCGTTGCCAGGGCGTTTGTCAGTCCTGCATTGGCCAGCCCGTACACTACAACATACATACCGACGGAAAAGAAGACGATATTCCAAGGTGCCCCTTTCACAACTGCAGCTGTATTTACTGCTGCACTTCTTCTCGCCAAAATTAAAAATAATAACGCAATGCTTCCCACAATGAACGATACAGGGATAGCCGTCCATTCACTTGAAAAATAGCCCGCTACCAAGACGGCCAAAACACCCCACGATAACCGGAACAAATGATGATCTTTAATCGCCTCTTCCGGCTCTTTCAGTTTCTCCAGCGGATATGTACGTGGAATCGTCTTTCTGAAATATAAGAGCAGAACGGTGATCGTCGCCAGCAAGGAAAATACATTCGGTATGATCATATGGATCGCATACTCTACAAATCCGATGCCAAAAAAGTCGGCAGATACAATATTTACGAGATTGCTAACAATAAAAGGCAAACTCGTCGTATCGGCAATAAAACCACTCGCCATGATAAACGGGAAAATCATCTTTTCCTCAAATTTCAAATTCCGCACCATCGCTAAAACGATTGGCGTTAAAATCAATGCAGCTCCATCATTGGCAAATAAAGCGGCAACGATCGCTCCGAGAATGCTCACATAGATGAACATCGTAATGCCGTGGCCTTTTGCAATCCGTGCCATATGAAGAGCCGCCCATTCAAACAGACCGATTTCATCCAAAATGAGAGAAATGATTATTATGGCGATAAAGCTCAATGTCGCATTCCATGTAATATGCACGACTTCAATAATATCGCCTGCATCGACGACGCCCGCAATCAAAGCAAGCAGAGCACCTGCACAGGTAGACCATCCAATGTTCAAACCTTTCGGCTGCCAAATGACGAAAACTAGCGTGACAATGAAAATGAGGCTGGCTGTTATTAACATGTTACATCACCCGCTCCGCATCGGCATACGGAGACCGCATCCAGTCCATTGATCACAGCCTGCACGACAGGCGATAACTCGTCGGCCAATTGGACATGCTTCCAAATACCAGTTTTTCGCTCCGTAATCATGCCTGCCTCTCGTAATTTACGTAAATGCTGACTCACAGCCGGTTGTGAAATTGGCAATACATCAACAAACTGACACACACAGACCTCTCCATTTTTCAGGCATGCTAGCAATGTCAAACGGTTGATATCCGCTAAGGCCTTTAACTGCTTTTCCATTAAATAAATATCCATAGCGCCTCCTATATAAGCAAATACTTATATAGAATACAGACAAGCCTCTCTGTTGTAAATAGTCATCAGCTAAGATGGTGTACTATAAAAAATTAGAAATCGCGGATTAACAAATCCGAGTTGACCGGTGCCCGTCCCATTTCGCGCGCCCAAATGGACAGTTGCCCTATATGATGCACTTCATGCGTTACAATATGGTACAGCACTTTTTCATAAGGGAGTCTTAACATCTCACCATTCCGTTTTTGGATTTCCAGTACCCTATTTCCCCCCCAAGAGTTCGCCAACTCATGCAAAAAGAGTTTGGTCCTTGATCGAGTTGCAGCATCAAACGATTTGACCTCATTCAATTGTGTGATAGCCTTGAGATCCGTAGTCATGACTGGCTTACTCCACATCTGATTAATCCAAAGCTGTTCACAATCAATGACATGATATAACGTATGTAAAAAACTTCTCATTCCGCCTATTCTCTTTTGAATTAGTTCCTCATAAGGAATTTCTTCACACCATTCGAACCATTCGTTGCGTACTTGCCAATTATATTGAAATAATTTCTCTAGCATGTTTTGCCTCCTTGTTTCAAATCAGTTCAAGAGTTTTCAACGCATATGCAATTCCGTCGTCCGCACAATCCTTCGTGACAAAATCTGCAATCTCTTTGAGCTTTTCACTTCCATTTCCCATCGCTATGCTGAAACCGACCAGTTGAAATAAATCGATATCATTTTCTCCATCTCCAAAGGCGATCGCCTCAGATGGATGAAGTCCAAAGTAATCCAAAACATGTTGCGCTGCAATGGACTTAGATACCTCTGTCTGCAGCACATTGGCGATATGAGGATGCCACTGCTGAAATTGCAAATTCGGGAATTCTTCTTCGTATATTTCAATGGTGTCACGATTGCCATATAGGCACATCAAGTAGATTTCCTTATTACCTGCATCATCGTCCCTCTCCGGAAAGGCTTCCAATGACAAGGTTTCTTTCAAAGCGATAAGTGTGTTTTCATCCTGTACGCTGTTCATCGTAAGTCTTTCTGTAAAGTAAGTTAACGAGTGTCCTCTGCGTTCTGCAAATTTGTGGATAGTCGTGACTGTTTCCTTACTCAAGACGGACTTGTAAATTACTTCATCTTGAAACTTCACAAATGCCCCGTTCGCTGTAATAAACGCATCGATCCCTATGGACTCCAAGTCAAGGCACATGGACAGCGGCCGACCAGTAGCAGCTACCAATAGATAATTATGTTTTTTTAATTGACGGATTGTCCTTTTTGTAGCCGCCGACACTTCCCCTTTTTTATAGTCGATCAATGTACCATCTACATCAAAGAAGATAATTTTATATGTCAATGCCATCCCTCTTTCCCAGTTCAAACATTCGCCAGTATTGAATCAAAACCCTTTATGATACACTCAACATAGTAAAAAAGGAGTGAGCTATATGAAACAAGCAGCCATTTTCGATATGGATGGAACACTGTTTCAAACCGATCTAATCTTGGAATTGTCTCTGGATGATACATTCGCCCATTTGCGTTCGTTAGGAGCTTGGGACGGGGTAACGCCGATTGATACATACCGTCATATTATGGGAGTTCCATTGCCTGAAGTATGGGCTGCTTTATTACCGGATCATGCAGAGGACATGAAGGAGCTGGCAAACTCTCACTTTCTAAAGAGGTTGATCGACAATATTAAAAACGGAAGAGGGGCATTGTATCCGAATGCGAAAGAAATTCTCGTATATTTGAAAGAGAAGGGCGTTGCCATTTTCATCGCAAGCAATGGATTGCCGGATTACTTGGCCGCCATCAGCCGCTATTATGGCTTAGATGAATGGGTGACCGAAACTTGCAGCATCCAACAAATTCAATCATTGAATAAGAGTGATTTAGTGAGGATGATTCTAAAGAAGTATGCGATTCAAACAGCAGTGGTAGTCGGAGACCGTCTGTCCGATATACAAGCAGCGAAGGAGAACGGGTTACTGGCCATTGGATGCAGGTTTGATTTTGCTAAAGACGATGAATTGGTCCAAGCTGATTGGGTAATAGACGATTTATTAGAAATTAAGTCGATTTTGATGTAGAACATATTAAAAAGAGCCATCCTGTCTTTCATTAAAGACAGGATGGCTCAATTGATTTCAAATCAGTTGATTGAACTCATTTTATTGTAAAACGCAATGAAGTTCTGGACAACGCTATCCAAGAAATCAATTGTTCCTTGGTCTGTCAATTCGCCCGCTTCATCCATCTTCTGATGTACAGATCCAATGTATACTTCATTGTTCGGCAACAACGTTGGAGAAAGCATTGGGTTGGAAAGAATTTCACGCAAGTGGATTTGCGCACGTACACTTCCGAGTACCCCCATCGAAGAGCCGATGATGAACGCTGGTTTATCTTTAATTGCAAAATTGCTGCGTGATAGCCAGTCGACTGCATTTTTCAATGCACCCGGAATTGAGAAATTATATTCAGGAACGGCAAATAGGACCGCATCCGAATCGCGGACGTCTTCCATGAACGTCTTCACTTGCTCTGACGGATTGCTTTCCTTCTCTACAGAAAATATATCGACGTCGTTAATGAAAACTGGCGTGATATCCAATTGTCCCGCATATTTTTTGCCAAGGTATTCAACTAATTTCAAGTTGTATGAAGTCGGGCTTGTACTACCGATAATTGCTTTTACTTTGATTGTCATGCTGATAAACTCCTTTTTTTTGTAACTTGGGCTTTCGATAGCATATCCCTGCCATCTATCGCCTATACATTCAGTATGACGGAATGCAACTTAAAAAGGAAGTACGCACTTTTAAGTTGCATAGTATACTAAAAGATACTATGAATCGTATTGAGTAAATGCACTTGGTTTGAGACAATGGTTCCAGTTGGTAAATAAGGGACTGAAAGGTGACAAGCTTTAATGACGACAAGCCGGATGAAGACTCGGAATATTATTCTCATGATCAGCAGTTTTATATTGTGCATTCTCGTTTTGCGGATTGGTTGGTTTTTCTACTTTAATTCACCTGAACACCGGACAGCAGTAAGTGGAATTGCCGATTTTCGGCAGGAACCGTTGAGAGAAGATAACACGGTATCTTTGAACGGAGAATGGCAGTTTTATCCTTCCGAATTTATTATGGAAACCCCTTCGCAAGTAACGGAAGCGCAGTATATACAAGTACCGATGAATTGGAGAGCTGCCTTGGATCCTGCCGATCAAACCGCGAGAGGATATGGTTCCTACCGGCTGGCCATCCTTCTGCCGGAACAAGAGGAAACGATCTACGGCATCCAATTAAATGGATTTGATGCGTTTGCCAGTATATACGTGAACGGAAAGTTGATTAATAAAGAGAATATGGCAGTTTCTCAACCCGCCTCGAAAATGAAAAAGCAAGGGCCGATGACCGCCATCTTTTCTACAACGGACCGGGAAATCGATCTTGTCATCCAAGTATCTAACTTTGATAGTATCCATTCGGGCGGCTTAAAAGATTCCATCCGCTTCGGACTGCAATCAGCCATTGTGAAAGAGGCATCCTTCTCGCAGGCCATGCAACTTCTTGTCAGTATGATCTTTTTCCTGCATAGCTTCTATGCGCTTGCTATTTTTCTAATTGGAAAAGGATATTACGAAAAAGAACTGCTCTACTTCAGTCTCTTGTTAGCTCTGAATGGATTCATTCTCTTAGTCGACGATCATGCACTGCTCCAATTACCTTTACCTAATGGCCTTTACATAAAAGTGCTCTTTGTGCTGCTCCTCAGCCTCTTGCTTGTCACTTTAAAGTTCATCAATGTGCTCTTTCAGATCAAATCAACCGTTTCAAAATTCCTATATGTACTGTTCATTCCGATTTCTATTCTTTTACTTACCACGCAGGTGCTGCACACAGCACCGATGCAATGGTTTCTAATAATCTATGGGCTTTGCATCGCCATCCAACTGATCATTCCGACCCTATCCTCCATTCGAAAGGGCAATGCCGACGGGATCTTTATTTTATTTTATCTCCTTTGCTTCATTTCAAATGGCGCTTGGGGCACCGCTATTAAGACAGCTGTCGTCAATATTTCATACTACCCGTTCGATTATCTTTTCTCAATTATGGTGATCGCCCTTCTGCTGTTTCGAAGACATATGAAGGTTGTCCGCCTTCATAATGAACAACATAGTAAATTGGCGAAAGCCGATATCCAAAAAGACATATTTCTAGCCAATACATCTCATGAACTGCGCAATCCCTTGCACGGCATTCTCGGTATTGCACAATCCTTACTGGAAGATAATTCATCTGCGCTATCGCAGCGCGAGAAACAAAATCTCCAACTGCTATTGCAAATCGGGAATCGGATGACCTTGACGCTGAACGACTTGCTGGATTTAAAAAAGTTGGAGGACGGCCGCATCCAATTGCATCAAGAACCGCTCGACATTCAAAGCCTGACTTCCGGGGTCATTGACCTGATTCATTTTATGAAGAACACGAACAATTTGACATTCGATTCCACCATTCCAGCAGACTTTCCATCTGTTTTTGCTGACGAAAACCGGCTCGTCCAAATCTTATTTAATTTGCTCCATAATGCTGTTAAATTTACCGATGGTGGCAGAATTACCATTCATGCCAGCCACAATCAGAAGGAAGCAGCCATCTCCATACAGGATACTGGAATTGGAATGACCAAAGAGGTGATGGAACGCATTTTTGATCGTTATGAACAAGCTTCGGAAACGGGACAAGAAGGGATTGGACTCGGCTTGGCGATTTCCCGGCAATTAGTTGAACTGCATGGAGGCAGGATTACTGTAGCGTCCGAATTGGGGAAGGGAACGACTTTCACTTTTACTCTCCCTTTATCGGATGGCAGTCAAAAAGAAACAGCCTTGCCTGCTACAATCGCTGCATTCAAGCAGACATTCCATCCGGTCGAAGATAAGACGGCAGCCGCCGCTCAAGACGCCCCCTCCGGCGGCTCCCTTCTGATTGTCGACGATGATCCGGTCAACTTAAAAGTAATCAGCAGGCTATTGGAAGGTTCTTATCACATTGCCACCGCCGAGAGCGGTGCGGAGGCGCTCCGCATGATCAAGTCGGAAACATACGATCTGATGATTTCAGATGTCATGATGCCTCACATGTCCGGTTATGAATTATGTAAGGAAATCCGAAAACACTACACGATCACTGAACTCCCGATTCTCTTATTGACCGCACGTAATCAGACCATGGATATTCACACCGGTTTTCAGGCAGGAGCAAACGATTATGTAGCGAAGCCAGCGAATGCAATTGAACTGAAAGCCCGTGTTCATGCGTTGTTAATGCAAAACCGGGCAATCCAGGAACAACTCCGAATGGAAGCCGCCTATCTGCAGGCACAGATCAAACCGCATTTCCTATACAATACATTAAACACGATCGCCTCGTTAGGTGAGCTGGATCCATCCCGTATGGTGAAACTGCTGCATGAGTTCGGTAATTACTTGCATCGAAGTTTCCATATGGACAACACGAAAAATTTGATTCCCCTCAAGAATGAAATTGACTTGGTCCGATCTTACTTGTTTATCGAAATCGAGAGGTTTGGAAACCGAATCCAAGTCATTTGGGATGTGGAGGACATAAATGGGATCTACATACCTCCCCTTTCGATCCAAACGATCGTTGAAAATGCGCTGCACCATGGAATTCTTCAAAAGACAGAAGGAGGTATCGTGAAGATCACAGTCACCCAAGACGAGCACTCCCATCTCATTACGATCCAAGACAATGGTGTCGGCATGCAAGAACAGCAAGTCATGGAACTTTTATCGGATGCAAACAAACTTCAATACGGCATCGGCATTGCAAATACCCATCGCCGCCTGATCCAGTTGTTCGGAAAAGGACTCCAATTGAAAAGCCAAGTGAATAAAGGAACGACCGTCTCATTTATTGTGCCTAACCGGCCATCCATACAGTAGTCAAAAGGACGATCCAGAAGAGGTATAGATATTCTTCTCCTGGATCGTCCTTTTTTATGGAAGCATTGTTAAGTGCAAGACGCTATCTCCTTAGGTGACTTACGAGCGGTCTGCTGTGGGAAACGAGCAGTTCCCGTAACCTTTCGAGCTGTCTGCGAGAATAATCGAGCGGATGCTATGAGTAAAGGTTCAATGATTCCTATTTAGTTTGAACCGATCATCTCTCCATAAAACCCATGGCTGCTTTTGATTGGAATCATACCACCTGATTTAGAAACTTATCGGACAGCCTTCTTTCATTATGAACTTATCATCAAGCCCCGTACTGCATGTTCCTGTTTCCTTTCCTCATTGTGCAATCAATACTCCGTTTTCAGTAAAAAATATATTCATTGACAGCGTGTATATATTGTATATAATGTGTATATACATAGATTAATTGGATTAACCAATTTTGAAAGGAGGTTCGCCATGCAGCTTTTAATTTCCAACAGCTCAAAAGAGCCGATCTACAATCAAATCAAAGATCAGATCAAGCAAAAGGTGCTGTCGGGTGAACTACAGGAAGGCCATGCCCTTCCTTCTATGCGACAGCTGGCAAAGGATTTGCATATAAGCGTTATTACGACAAAACGTGCCTATGAGGAACTCGAAAAAGAGGGATACATCTATTCGATCATCGGCAAAGGTTCCTTCATCGCAGAACAAAATGTCGACATGATCAAAGAGAAGAAGTTGACTGCAATGGAGGAGAAGCTGTTGGAAGTCATTGCGAACAGCAAAGAAATCGGGCTGTCTCTGAAAGAATTGAAGGAATGGATAACGATACTTTATGAGGAGTAGATCACAATGGACCATGTAATTGAGTTAAAAAATGTAAACAAATCGTATAATCACTTCAGCGTTTCCAACGTCTCTGTACAAATAAAAAAAGGCTTCGTCACAGGCATTATCGGTTCAAACGGCGCCGGTAAATCGACGATCATGAGGATGATTTTGAACTTGGTAAAGCCGGATTCCGGGGATGTCCATATATTCGGAATGGACTATGCCAAACATGAAAAAAGCATCAAAGATCGCATCGGTTTCATCTACAGCGAGGATGTCCTGTACGATGAATTGACTTTGCAGGATCAGAAAAAACTGATTGCTCCTTGCTATTCGCAATGGGATGACACGTTGTTTCGTCAGTATTGCGACACGTTCGAGCTGCCGCTTAAACAAAAGCTGAAATCCTTTTCGAAAGGGATGAAAGTGAAAGCTACTTTAGCAATAGCACTTTCCCATAAGGCCGATCTATTAATCATGGATGAACCGACAGCCGGACTCGACCCTGTATTTCGAAGGGAGTTTCTCGACATTATGCAGGACATCATGCTCGACGGAAATAAATCAATCGTCTTGTCCACTCATATCATGAGCGATTTATCGACGATCGCGGATTATATTACGTATGTCCAAAAAGGGCGGATTGCTTTTTCAAAGGAGATTCATGAGCTCCAAGAAAACTATGCAGTCGTCCGGGGCGGCATCGAACTGCTCGACCGCGATACCGAACAGTGTTTTCTTGCCATTAAAAAGACAAGAACGGGCTTTGAGGGGCTATCCGCCAATCTAAACGAAGCGGAATCCCTATTTGGAAACGAAGCAGTAATCGAAAAGGCAAGCTTGGAAGATATTATGTACTACATGCAAGGAGGTAAGAACGTTGCTGTTGTTAATTAAAAAAGACTTGGTGATTCATAAATTATCGTGGCTGCTCTATTTTGCCATGCTCCTGTTTTTTATGATGTTCAATAAAGATGTATTATTTGTTGTGGCAATCATGTCCGCCATTGTCATCATGAATACATTTCATTTTGACGAACTAGCCAATGGAAATAAGCTTTGGAATTCTTTGCCCTTTACGCGCAAAGAAATAGTGAGCGCGCGTTATAACACTTTACTAGTCGTGTTGATCATTGTAACCACCGTTGCGATGGCTGCAGCCAGAATTATTAACGGCGAATGGAGTTCCGCTTTCTCAAGTCTCGCTATTTGGGAAGAAGTCATTGGCAGTTTTATCGTCATGACGGTATCCGCCAGCATATTTTTCCCTTTGGTTTATAAATTTGCGCAGAAAAAGACTATTTTTACATTCGTTCTTCTGTTTATCGGCACTTCTATTGCAGGAGCTTATGCTGTTTCTTATTTATATAAGTATTTGATCGAGTCCACATCCATTATCCAATCCATGGGCAACGGCTTGTATTGGGCCACGCTGGCATTCGGTTCTCTCGTTTGTTATGTCCTCTCCTGGGGTCTGTCTTTAAAGATTTACAAAGCAAAGGAGTTCATATAACAAATTGAAGGAGGTACACATTTGGAGACTGTGAAACGAAAACCCAAGAATAAATGGCTGCTGATTATCGGTGGTTTTATTGCAGCTCAAGTTATTTTTACCGCAACGGATGGTACATTTTTAGAGTTAAAAATGAATAACATGGGAAATTTCGCAAATGCGCTGGCAAATCATCTTTTCTTTCTCGAGTGGATCACTCTCTATGAAAATTTTGTTTATCGATTACTGACCGTCCTGGCCATATTGCAAATCATTGTTCTGGCAATCAAGGATATTACCAAAGTTGCAGGATCTCGGAGTAATGCATAACCTGCCGCTACTGATTGAGTAGGTGCATGTTGTGTTCAAGCAAAATCCCCTAAAATTTATTTCGATAGTTTTTGTATATTTGCCATGTCTTCATCTATGATGAATATTTACCGAAGCCTAGGGGGGAAAACCTTTGATGAAACAGCAGAGTCGCACTCCATTTTTAAAAAGACCATGGGTTGCCTCTATTGGTGTGTTTTTATTAGCACAATTGGTCTTTTCTACATTTGAGACAACGGGATGGATGCCTATTTACAAAGATATCGATGGAACTGTATTTGAGAGAATTGTCGAGTCTTCGTTTTTCAGAACATGGTTTACTTTTTATGAAAAACCACATTTCAATTTACTGACTGTCTTCTTTGGTGTCTTTTTTCTCGTCCCTGGAGTCATAGGTGGGGTACGAAGTATTTTTATCGCCAAAACGTAGTAAGCAAGTAATCATCTGTAGTAGAAATTGGGGTTGCTTGTAGATGAAACGAAAGGGAGGCTAACCATTCATTGATTAGCCTCCTTTCACATCTAGTTTTCCACATAAAAATCTCATTGAATTGATTTCCCTTTCAACCTTTTTAACGTTGCCACAATAAGAAAACTGACAATAACCAACAGCAGCCAGGAACTCACTTTTCCTAAATGGACAAGGCTCCATGTTTCAGTTTGGTTCGGATATTGCCATGCGCCGAAAAAGGTGGCGATGTTTTCTGCAACCCAGATGAAGAAGCCGATCAGGACAAATGACATTGCAATCGGCATCCGGTATTGCGTTCCATTCACCTCGTAGGTGACCCAAGACCGCCAAAAGACCACAATCACCAATCCAGCTAACCACCAGCGGATGTCTATCCAATAATGATGTGTAAAGAAGTTTAAATAAATTGCCGCACCTAAGGGGATAACTAAATATAACGCCGGCCAATTCACCAAATTTACCTCTAACCGTCTCCATGCCTGGCACAAATAACTCGCGACACTGGCATACATAAACCCGCTATATAACGGCACCCCGAGGATTTTTGAATACCCTTCCTCCGGATACGACCAGGAACCCATATTCACCTTGAATAGCTCCAATGCCAGACCAATCAAGTGAAAGAGTGTAATAACCTTCAATTCATCCCTCGTTTCAAGCCCCGAGCGCACCATCCACCACTGCATGAGCAGGAAGATAATAAGCAGCCAGTCATACCGCGGCAAAAAAGGAAGCGTGATGACTTGGGTGGCAGCCAGCGATCCGAAGATGACAACGGGGAACAAACAGGATAAGGCTTGCTCCCATCCAAAACGGGTAAGTTGACGGATCGCCCTGCTAAAACGTCTCTCCCTAGTAACCTTCAACGCAGCTTCCTTACTCATCTGCATGTTCCTCATCTGGTTCATATTCCAACAAGTCTCCTGGCTGACAATCGAGTGCCTTGCAAATCGCCTCGAGTGTAGACAGCCGAATCGCCTTTGCCTTGCCATTTTTCAAGATAGACAAATTCGCCATTGTAATCCCGACCTTCTCTGAGAGCTCTGTTACGCTCATCTTCCGTTTCGCCAACATCACATCAATATGAATAATAATTGTCATTTGATTCACCTCAAACCGTTAAATCATTTTCTGACTTGATATGGATGGCTTCTGTTAAAAGTCTTTCCAGAACAGCCGCGAAAACAGCTATCACCATGGAGGCAAAGATGATGACCATTCCGATGACGATCATACCCGGCGCATCGTCTTTCTCGGCGATCAGATAAAGGAGCGGCAATCCTGCCACGTACAACAGACCGATGGCTGCTCCACAATACTTGATATTCTTCAACGCCTTGACCGACAGATCCGAGAAGGCGCTGTTCCTGTCAATGAAGCCGAGCAATTTAAATGCTTGATACAGCGCAATGTAAAATGGAATGGCGGCTGCATACATATCAATGAAAATAAGATATTTAATATACCCATGATCCGGATACAATTCAGCTGCAAACCTCGCAATTTCAGGTACTACAAAAATGCATAATGCAAGAATTGGAATTCCGATCAAAATCACAGCAATCTTTAAAAAGAATGTTGTTCCTCTTTTCATTCTAGGCACCTCATTTGGTTAGTATAAGATGATTATAGATAAATATTTATCGTTTTGCAATAAATAATTATTGAAACGCCAATAAATTTTCTTTGCAATTGTTGATTGCCCCCAGGAAGTCCAAGCAACTGCTCCCTTTGCAATCGAAAGGCAAATTAAAAAGGAACCCTCTTTATAACAAGGATTCCTCTACAGCCATCTGTTCGGCCGCCTCCGCCATATTCATACTTTGCATACCATGTGTTCGCCGCATTTCATCAACATGTATTAGAATACTTTCCAAGACCCTCAAGTTTTCAGCGGTATGCGCTCCGAAATTATGCGGATGCCACCAAAGATGATAGATTTCCTTTTCCTTCGCCGCATGTTCAATCCCTTTTTTTATCCGCTTGAGGCGGAGTGGTTCAAAAACGCGCAGCAGCGGATGATAGGGGCGCAAAAATCTGCTTGCCCGGAGGTTGACCGGCTCTTTACTGTCTGCGGGCTCCAGCCGGTAGGTATGATGGCCAGTCAGATTAAAATAGCAATCCATCAAGCAAAGTATTCGCTTCCAGCTGCCTCTATCCGCATAGCCACTCGGTTCGTAAAGCCAATTTTCTTCATTTCCACGATACGATTCGATTCCGGCCGCTTTGCATATGGACAAATACATAGGATTCATTTGGTTCCTCGGAAAAACAAGCGAGCGGACCGGCATCTCTTTCAGGCTGGGAACGCTCAATGCGGCTTTTAAATCTTCCTTGAACTGATCTTCGGTCTGTCCTTTTTCTAAACAGTAATAATGTGAAAAAGTATGAGTGCCAATCTCCTGGTGGGGAACTTGCAAGATTTGCTGCACAAGCGACTTGCCAAAATGGTACGGATCCGCCTCCTCATTCTCTCCTACAGCCGCCAGCTTTCCATATGGAGAAAATCCGGGATTTTCATAGCTTGGCTGAAGAAGCGGCATATGCAGCTCCATTTCTTTTTTTTCATCAAAACATAGCATTCCGACCGTTGCCCATGTCGCATGTATATCGTATTTCTGGAATAGAGATAACATTTCGCCTATGGCCTTCCGTCCGCCAAGCAAATGGTTGCCGTATTCCTGTAGTGTAAAGACATCATGCACGCCCCAATTTAATTCAAAATCCAACGAAATGATGAATCTGCCGCCATCTATCATTCTCTTTTCCTGCCTTTGTTCAGCAGCCGTTTCCTAACCGATAAAATGATCCTTCCAAACAGGGAATTTGTTTTATAACCTGAATAGACCATTGCCGCATTTCCCCCGAAACCTTGTTTGAATCGTTGAATAGATGGTTTGTCAGTCAGCCCTCCCATGTCGAGAATCTCTACCCCCTTTTCTTTGAATCGAACAATGTTCTTCCAGATCAAATAACGATTTGCCTCACTCACGATCCGTTTCATTTCAGGCATGTCTTTCAAATCGACCTCGGATGCGGAATATAAAGTCATGGCCGTTTTCCCATCCGTCACATAGAGGCGATAGCAATAGAGCATCTCTCCCATAGAATCTGTCACGTAGGTAACAACAAGGCGTTGCTGTTCAGCAAGTTTTCTCATCGTTTGGATATGGTAGGCTCCGCAGCGATAGGTCCCCTTTACTTGCGCATGCCGGTTGTAAAATCTTTTGAATTTCTTCAGTTCCTGATCCGTCGGATGTTCGATTACGACAAATTGCAACTGACGCTTTTCAGCCTTGCGGATTTGGCGTCTATTTTCTTTATCAATCTCGGCAAACAATATCTCTTCATTTTTCGTTAGTTGGATATGAATAGTCTGTACCGGATGCAGCTCCTCATCTGGCACACCGGAGTGAGAGAAGCCGGTCACAACGGATTTCCGATCCAGCAGAACTTCCTCGTCATCGAAATATCTATTGCAAAGCCGGAATAAACATACGTTTCGGTAAATGGCAATCAAATCGGACTCTTCCATTCCTATAGTTTTTCACTCAAACAACTTTTTTTCTGCCTAGCCTCGTTGTAAAGACCATCGGTTTCTCAAGTTGAAACCCCGCCTCTTGCAATAACGAAACCGAATACGTTTCCCGCGGGTCCACCTCCAGCAGGATGGAATGGATAAGATGCTCCTTGCTGACAAATCGACAGATATCCGCCAAGTTTTGTTCATTCCATCCTTCTACCCATATGGCATTTTTTCGCAGTTCTTTAATATATGGAATTGTTTCAAGACGGAGCACTTTCCGGTTTGTCCAAATGATTTCCCCGTCCTCACTTCCCTCTGATCTGCAATATGCTTGATAGCCACCGTACATTTTCGTACAGATCAATTTCAAACTATGATGAGTAAATCGTTTATTAGAAATTGCATCCTTCAATTTCAATTCCACAAATCCTACTCCCATGCCAGGTTTCCTCGCTCGCTCCACCTCTTTTTTCATAATCCATGTCTTCTCTTTTTTCCAAAAAGCTGATTTTATTTTAAGCAGCCCTGCATACAATGTCTTTTTCCGATCCCTGTTATTACCCTTCAACCATTTTTCCGTCGTGTATTTCAAGTAACCCAATGTATTCCGCTTGAACAAGACAATTTTCCGACTCTGTTTTAGCCGATCGATGAACTCTTCCTTCCATGTGAAAAGCAGCCTTCCGATCGAAGCCCGCTTTTTCTTAGATGAAAAAATGAATTTTGCCGTGTAATCAAGATGTGTACACCACTCAAATTTATAAGGTTCATACCCAATGCTCAAATCAAAGACCGACACATTCTCATTTGATACGAAGTGGGCGATGGATTCCTTTTCTAACATTCTCCCTGGGCTGAACGAATCGAATTCATCATCATAGCCCAGCACATAACTTAGATAACGATTGCCGCATTGGAAGCCATAATTGAACGCAATCATTTTTCCATCAACAAACAGAGCGTCGACAATTGTTTTCAAACGCCCATCGCGTATTGTTGTCAAGTCGTTAAAGAACGGCCGGTTTGCTTCATCCGTAAATCCGCTTGTATCATTTTTCTTTTCCCATCGCTTATCATGTAATTGAAAAATGACATCCATTTCAAAGGTTTCACAAACTTTGTGCTCGACCTGTCCTAACAAGTGCAGCCGTTTTTCCCTTCGTTCCAGTCGGTGGAGCTTTTTTCGCTTGTCCATATATTCATGCATTTGTATCTTTTCAAGATTCACATAAGGCGTAACCACTTTATGGATCGAATGCTTGTATCCGTTCTGACCCAGCAGGTTGGCGAGCGTCGCATATGTCGGGCTGCTTTCCAAAATCCCGTGCAATGTGAAGATGTTTTGCTTCCCGTCGTTCAGCAATTTTTCTAAAACAAATGGGAGGATTTCGTCTAATCGGTCATGTGGAACGATGAAATCCATATAATTGGATTGCCCTGCCCCCATCATTTCATAACGGGTCCAATATCGTTGTTTCCTTTTTAGGAAGGGGAAGAAGCCGATATAGTCTTCCCCACTTTTCACCGCAATAATTTCCACCTGCTTATTTGTGCCGATGTGCTTCATCCAGCGGAACACCCATTCGAATTCAATGAACGGGTTGGAGTTCTCATTGTCAGATAAAATTCGAGCCCAGTCGTTTTTCACCTCATCCAGTTGTTTCAGTGTAGTCAGTCGAGTAAGTTCCATGCCATCGCCCTTCCATCCCGAATTCGCAACTTTTCCTATAGGCGTCAATCGTTTCATCCAATCCTTCTGCTATCGAATAAGCGGGTCTCCATGAAAAGACTTTCCAAGCTTTCTGGTTGGATAATACACTCCTTTTTAGTTCACCTTTCCGATAATTGCGAAACGCAGCTGGCATGTTCACACCTAGTTTTCGGGCCATCAATCCATACAAGTCACGAACGGATAATTCCGTCTGGGAGCTGACATTGTAAATACCTCCCTCGCCCGCCTGAATTGTTTTCAGGCAAGCAGCCGCAACGTCCTTTACATAAATGAAATCCCTCGTTTGACTTCCGCCATAGATAGTGCCGCTTTCCTGCTTCACCAACTTAGAGAGGAATTGGCTGACAACCCCTGCTTCACCAGATGGATTTTGGCGGGGGCCATACACATTTGAAAAACGAAGAATGGTTGTTTCCAAATTGTGATGTCTCGAAAAATTGATAATATATCGTTCTGCCGCATACTTGGAAACTGCATAAAATGATTGCGGATCACACGGCTGTTCTTCATCGACCGGCAAACGGAGCGGTTCGCCATATACCGCAGCGGAGGAAGCAAAGATAACTTGCTTGACGCCATGTTTGACAGCGTATTGCAATAACTTTACTGTCGCTTCCGTATTTGTCTGAAAGTCGCAATAAGGTTCGTGCATCGAAAATACGACGGAAGTCTGGGCCGCCAGATGAATCAGGATTTCCGGTTTTTTCAACTCGAATATTTTTTCCACATAAGGATCATTGATATCCAATTGATACAAGGGAATATTCTTTGGTATATGGGCAGCTGAGCCAGACGTCAAATTATCAATAATAGCAAGATCATATCCATGCGAGACGATTTGATCTGCCACATGAGAGCCGATGAACCCTGCTCCTCCTGTCAATAACACTTTCATTTCCCATCTTCCCTTCTAACAATTGTCCAGTAAAAATCAATCGTCTCGGTTATCATTTTTTGAAAGGTAAAGTTCCTTTCAAATACTTCCCTTCCGCTTTGCCCCATCTTCAATCGCAGGGAACGGTTTAGGATCAATGTTTCAAGCGCTTGTTGCAAGGCGGCTGAATCGCCGTTGCGGATCAACAGGCCATTTGCAGTGGTCACCGCTTCCTTCACACCGCCGACATCTGTCGCAATGATAGGCAGTCCGGCGCGCATTGCTTCCAAAATCGATAAGGGAAGCCCTTCATATTTCGAATGTAGAATAAAAATGTCCGACTGTTCCAATATGCCACTTACATCATTGCACCATCCTTCAAACACAACGCGATGGGTCATTCCGCTCTGTTTCGCGAATTCTTCAACCACTCGTTTTTCAGGTCCGTCGCCAACGAAATGCATCGTCCATTCCAAATGCTGCAAGTTTTGAAGCGCTTGGAGCAATTCGATTTGTTTCTTTGGCGGGGAAAATCGTGCAATCATGACGAGCCGGGGAATCTCATTCACTTGGCTCTTCCGCTCATGCTTCGCAAGTTCATGGACTCCATTTTGAATACAAACAATCCGTTCCTTCCCGACGACATTGCTGTTGAGGGCCAATTCCTTGTCAAACTCAGAAACCGCGATGATGCCGGATGCAAAACGTCCTGCGACTTTTTCGATGCAGCGGTAGAACGTCTTTTTCGGATTGGGGATACCGTCTGTGAATGACCAGCCATGTGCGGTAAAGATAACAGGAATATGTAATGATCTTGCGGCAAGACGTCCGATGATGCCTGCTTTAGACGAGTGAGTGGCTACCAGATCCGGGCCCACTTTCTTTAAAAGCCTCCTCGTTTCCAAGAACGCCTTCACATCCTGCAGTGGTTTTAACTCCCGTACCAAATAGCGGATCGAATGAATCGGTATACCCGGAAAGTCCTCAGCGGCATCCCCCACTTTTCCTGTCATCAAATGGACTGAATGGCCTTGTCGTTGTAAATAGTTCGATATATCCCGCACATGGATTTGCGCGCCACCGATCTGGTCTAATCTTGTAATCAGCTGGACAACTTTAAGTTTCTCGACTCTGTCGCTTCGTTTTTTCGTGCCATTTTCCAAATGCATCAAATCCATTTTTTCACTAGTCTCTTTCCTCCGATCTACGTTTCGCATTTAATAAGCTCCCTTGCCATTCCACACAAGCATCGCGGTAGACAAGATGACTTTCATATCAAGGAGGAAGGTTCGATTTTCAATATAAAAAAGATCGTACTCAATTTTTTGTCCGTGATTGATTTCAGACCGGCCATTGATTTGGGCATATCCGGTTATACCGGGCTTCGCAGCCAGCCGTTTGCTCTGTCTCCTGCTGTAGTGATCGGTAATTTCGGGTATTTCTGGCCGTGGACCGACAATGCTCATATTGCCTATCAAAACGTTGAAGAGCTGCGGCAACTCATCCAAGCTATATTTCCGAAGTACTTTGCCAATCGGTGTTACACTGGAGTCAAAGCCGCTTTTAAATGTGAAATGATCAGGTACTCCTTCTTTCCACTCATAGGAAGTGTGTTTCCCTCCACGGGCATCTTGCTTCATCGTACGAAACTTATAGATCGTGAACGGTTGATGATGCATCCCTGTTCTGGTCTGCACGTAGAAGACCGGACATCCCGAACTGATCGCAATGCCTATCGATATAAGCAGGAATAAAGGAAGACAACAAACTAGTAAAATGAAACTAACTATAAAATCGAACGCTCTTTTACCGATTCGATACGAGTAGTCCCTAAAAGACTTTGTAGATATGGATTGCCGGCTTTCTTGATTCACTTTCAACCCCTCCGAACCCCTAGTAAAAAAGGTGTATTCTCCTTTCATTCGAGATTTTGCTATTCAATCGTATGCATTTGGTTTCACTTTCATTCGGACCTATTGAGGAAAATTCCCCTTATTCCTATTTCCATAGACACAAAAAAACATGAACGGGAATAGGCCGTCCATGCCACCATCTGGCCCTAGCATCATCTCAATTTATCACATAGCTTTTGTCTAGCTTTTGAACAATTGCAGTTTATCTTTGATATACCTTACGATCCATTTAGATTCTTTCACTTGCAGCAGATAAAGCAGTCCAAAATAGACCGTTACACCCGCACAAATGACGATTCCCATTTTAATCATCGGGAAAAATCCGGCGTTTAGATATTCATTCAGGAAAAATACAACCAAGCCCATCACAGCTGATGCCAAAATGGTCTTACCAAGCGTGATGATATTTCGTTTCAAATTAAAATTTCCAACTTTCCTCAGTAGCTGAATGAATAGTAATAGAGAACAAAACAGCGCTGAAATGCTTGTAGCGAGAGCTAGTCCGCTGATTCCCATAAAACGGGATAAGACCAGGTTTAAAATGATATTCAGAGCAACGGCAAGAGCCGCATTATACATAGGGGTCTTTGAGTCCTGAAGAGAATAAAAGGATCGATTCAAAATTTCCCGATAGGCATAGCCTATCATCCCGACCGCGTAGAACAGCAGTGCACGTGCAGTCATATCGATCGCCCTTCCATCAAAATGACCATGCCCATAAAGCAAGCGAATGATCGGTTCAGCTAAAATCATAATCCCTATGCTAGCAGGAACTACAATCAAAGTGACACTTGAGATCACATCACCTATTGATTTCTTGAGATCTTCCATATTTTTTTCTGCCGCCATATTAGAGATAAGGGGAAACAGAACCGACACAAATGACAGGACAAAAATGCCTTGGACAAAGTCATTTAAACGGCTCGCATAAGTTAAAGCGGAAACTCCCCCTTCCACTAAAGTAGAGGCGAGTGTTTTATCGACCATCAAATTAAGTTGGTCGATTGATATGCCGATCATGATGGGGAACACGATCACAGCTAACTTCTTTATATGTTTGTCAGTAAACCGAACAATTGGCTCGTACCGATAATTCGTTCTTCGCAGCGATGGAATTAAAAAAGCCAATTGGACGAGAGCCGCACAGACACTTCCAACCGCTAATAACATGACGTTCCAACGATAGCTCAAAAAGATGGACAACATGATCATGACGTTGAATGGCAAGCCAATCAGAGCAGGGATGATAAATTTGCCTTTCGATTGAAGGTAGCTCGTGTACATTTGGGTAAGGCTAGTGAAGAATAAGCTGAACAATCCTATTTTTGTAAAGGCCACCGCCAACTCTAATGTCTCTCCATCAAACCCCATGGCAAACAACTTCACGATAGGATGGGAAAAACTGAAGCCGATCAAGAGGATGCCTGTCGTCAACACGACAATCGCATTGATAAGATGATTCGTGAACGTGGAGGCGGCGGCGGGGCCATCTGCGTATTCAATTTGTTTGAACATCGGGATATACGCCGTCGAAACCCCTAAGACGAGGAGACTGAATAAGACTGAAGTGATCGTAATGGAAATGATATACGCATCGCTTGTCGCCGTTGCTCCGTAGAAATACGATAACGTGATATCCCGCAGAAATCCTGACACTTTGGATAAAACAGCGATGATCATTAAGAGGACCGCCGTTTTCTTCATCGTTTCGATGGCCATTCCTTCTTTGCTTTTTATTTCAACCGCATGCTCGGACTGTCCAAAATTAAGGCATATTCGTACAAGTGCTTGATTGCAAATAACAATAAGAGGAAAAAACTTTCGTTGGATACCGCATTGATAGACATGAAACTGACGCCTATGCAAAGCAACGGCAACCACCCGATCATACTTGTACCATTTAAAGAAGAAGAGGAACCTGCAAGTTTAAACAGGGACAGAAGATAGCCGCCGAATGCCAAAAACCCTACGATTCCCCATACGACAAGGAGCTCTAGGAGAAAGTTATGTGCTTCCAGAAGAATTCCCGATCTGATGTGGTACTCCTGTATCCCGATGCCAAAAAGCAATTGTTCATAATTAACTTTCAGCATCTCCAAGTATTGTTCTGCAAGAATGTTCCGATTGCTTGTAAGTCCAGCCGGATCATCCATGAAGTCAGTAAAGCGTGAGAACAACAATCCAACCAAGGAGCCGACTTCTTCTCTGAAATGAAAGACAAAAATAGACAAAAACAACGACACTAGCAATAAAAAGTGAATTAAACGCTTGTTTCGTTTTCTAGAAAAGATCACATTTACTAGCAGCATCAGGCACAGCAACGACACGACCATCATGAACATCCTGGATAAGCTCAGCACACCGAACGCCATAAAAAATAGAAACAGGAGGGGATAGACAATTTTTAGAGCCTTCTTGGTTTGACGGCTAATGATGTATAACAGGCAAAACATCGCCATCATACTATACATAGAAAAATAGTTGGCATCCCCTGCCCCTCCGAAAAACCGGATCGTCGCGTTATGATTGAGCAGGGAGCCATATCGATCGACGAAATCCATGATACCGAAAAGGGCCGAAATCAACACACCGGCGATAAAATAGGTCACGGCCAGACGATGGTTGTACGTTTCCTGCGAATAATAAAGAAATAGCGAAACATATACCACCGCCCCACTCCAACTAAAAAGCAAGAAAATCGATTTGATGTCATAATAGACAACATGTCCCCATTCATATGCTACGACCGCTCCCACCAGAAACAGATAAGACTTTGTCAGCGGAACGTGTCCGAACAGCAACACCAGTTTAAGCAGCGCCAAGCAGATCAACAAATTCAAAAGAGGTATAGTGGTCCCGCCAACGTTCAGTAGTGTAATTCCCACATTTGGAATCAGCAGCAGCAGCATCGAAAAATCGGATGCAACAGAACTGAAGAACAGACGCACTAGAAGATATACGATAAATAAATAAAACAAAAGTTGGCTGCCAAACCACCGGTCTCCCAACAGGCACCCTCCCGCGATCAGGAGATCCATCCACTTAAGAGGCGTTTCATTTCCAAGATCCATCGGCAGTACAGCTGCAACTCGGCCCTCAGTTAGAGATGGCATCGTGATATACCTTTTTGACTTGCTCGATATAGAACTCCATATTGCATACCAGCTCCGCCTTTTTTAAAGCGGCTTGCGACATGCGGGCATAAGTCTCTTCAGATTGCAGCAACGTAATAAGGTTTTGGATGAATTCCGCATCCGTTTCACAAATACACCCGCAAGACTCTTCGACAATCGTATCCATGCCAGTTAAACGGGGAACGACTACAGGTTTTCCGAGCGTCATTGCTTCCATCACAACCATTGGCAATCCTTCCGACTTGGATGTCAGGACAAGTACTTTTGAAGTGTTCAATAGTGGATACGGATTATCCATAAATCCCTTCAATTCGATGGTTTGTTGCATTCCTTTTGCTTGAATCACCTTTCTGCATTCATCGGCAAGTGTTCCCCCGCCCATCATGATGACCTTCAGGTCGGGCATTTGCTGTTTCACTTCAGAAACAATTTGAATGAACCGCAACGGGTCCTTTACATCCTCAAACCTTCCGATAAAGGCCATATCATAGCAGTCGTCTGCGGGGAAAGCTGCCTTTTGCTTAATCCACTCCCTATCCACCACATTGGAGATGGCCATCGTTTTACTCTTAAAAGCATAGGCTAGCAACGTCCTCTCTTTAATGACCGGGGACACAACAATCACTTGATCCAACTTCAGGCACGCAGCAAAAAAGAGAACCGAGCGCAAATTCAAACGATGAAGCCATATCGGATTTTGATGTATATGCGAAATGACTGGAATCGAAGTAAAGGAAAAAAGACTTTTGATTGTCGCCTTAAAATCGTGAGCATGAATAATATCTGGCTTCCATTCCTTCACTACTTTCCTAATTTGTGAACTGGTGAATTGGTGAAGAGGAATATGGCGTATGCCCCTGTCCATCAAAATTTCTTTGATGCCTCCTTCCGGCGATGCATAGGCACACTCAAAAGGATCGGACATATGGCTTATCATTGAGATCGCTACATTTTCGGCACCCGCCAAATCGTTGGAAGGCAGAATATGCAATACCTTTTTCCCCATCTTCCCTTCCTCCATTACCTATCGTTGGTCTCGATATAGTAGTCATAGAAATAATGATTCTTCTCCAACTTGTAGTGATTAAGGACTGCCCCAACCACATGCGCCTTGGAATGCTGAAGCGCTTCTTTGACTTTCTTCAGGTTTTTCTTCTCTGTTTTTCCTGAACTGACCACAATAATTGTCCCGTCGCATTTTGCTGATAGGATTTGCGCATCCGCAATCGATAACAAAGGGGGTGCGTCGAACAAAACAATCTCAAACTTGTCTTTCATTTCCGCCAAGAATTTATCCATCGATGTGGAACTGAGCAATTCCACTGGATTCGAGGGGATCGGGCCGCAGGTAATTAATTGCAGCCTGTCCACTCCCGATTCCTTCACAACATCTTCCACATGCCAATCTCCCAAAAGAATATTCGTCAGACCTGGAGATATAAATTGATTGAATGTATAATGCACTGTCGGTTTCCTTAGATCTGCGTCCACCAAAAGAACCTTCTTCCCTTCTTGCGCAAAGGCAATCGCCATATTCGCGGAAATGGTGGACTTCCCCTCACCTACAGAAGAGGAGGTGACGAGCAGCGTTTTGCATTTCTTATCTTTCAATGAGAAATTGATATTTGCCCGGATGGAACGGAATTGCTCAGAATAAATGGATGCGGTATTAGCAATCATTAATTTTCTGTTAGTCGAGCGATTTTTCTTCGCCATTCTTTTCCACCTCTTGTTCTTATGCATTTCGCCTCCTCTTCGCCGAAGATGGACTGACAAAGCCCAAAATCGGAAAGCCTGCGATTTCTTGAATTTCTTGCTCTGTTTTCACCGTCGTATCCAATAGTTCCATGAGGAATGTAATGCCGCCTCCGATTAAGATTCCGACTATGATTGCAATAAGTAGATTCAAAGGAATATTCGGAAAAATTGGATCCTTATCTTTTTTTTCGATTGCTGGCGATAGAATGGTTACATTGTTCACATTCATCAATTCGCTGATTTCACGCTGGAAGACGTCTGCCGTCATATTTGCAATTGCTACGGAATTCTTCAGTTCACGATCCTCCACCGTTATATTCAATACTTGGGAATTTTGTTCACTTGTCACTGCGATCTGTTCTGTGAGCAGATCAGTCGTTGTCGACAAGTGCAAATTGTCGATGACTTGGGTCAAAATGAAAGGACTTTTAATAATGACGTTATACGTGTTGATCAACTGCAGATTGGTTTGAATATCCTGCGAGCTGATTTGCTCGCCTCCGGCTTCCTTTTTATTGATTAAGATTTGAGTGGATGCCTCATAGAGTGGGGGGAGCAGAAAATAGCTGACCAATCCGGTTGTCGCAACAACAAAGAACAGAATACTAAGATTAAGCAAAAACCTCTTTTTTATCGCTTTGAATAGATCATACAGGCTCATTTTCTCATCCATGTTATTGGCTCCCCCTTGGATATCGCTTGTTCCTCTCATCTCTCGGATGATGCCATCGTCCTGCCTCTCGCCATCACGCTGTATTATCCTTCAAGCAAAGTCGATTGGGGGCAACGGCTTACATTCATCCCCTTCTACCACGCATTTCGCATTTCGCTTGAAATAATCTTCCACATCCACTGAAAATCTTTTTCGTATGTGCTGGTATGCTTTGCCAAGAGCGAAAGGGCGATCAATTGGATCATGTGCATCCGAGGAAATGAAGTGAACCAGTCGATGCTCCATTAATTCCTCTGCATACCTTTTGGCAGACCGCCCTTTTTTCCCAACCACTGTTGAAGCTGAAAGCTGAATGAGTACGCCTTTGGCAACCAATTCATAGAGCTTTTGTTTCCGATTTCGAAGAATGCGATTCCTTTCGGGATGCGCGAGGATCGGCGTATATCCTTTTAGTTGCAATTGAAACAAGACATCATAAGTGAAAAGAGGAAAATGATCATCAGGAAGCTCCACCAAGATATGCTTTCCTTTGTTCGCCAATGTGACGAGTTCTCCTGATTTGTCTGCATCCATACAACTGAAAAAATGGACTTCTTGTCCCGGCAGTACCTCAATCGCTATATTTGTATTGGCGATTTCTCGGTTCAATTCTTCTACCGCTTTCAAGATCCTGCTTGCGTCATTCGTATACATGCCGTTTTGATGAGGGGTTGCAATGATATGGGTGACACCTTCCTCTGCTGCATTTCTAACAAGCAGAATGGCCTCTTCCATGGACTGCGCTCCATCGTCCAGACCCGGCAGAACATGATTATGAATATCCACGATCATGGATTCTAGAGTTCCTCCTACATACAGTATTTCTTGTCCATCACAAACTGTTCATTACTGGAATATATTCATAGGTACCGGAGAAAATGAATCCAAATGAACTAGTATTTTTCAGCCAATTCAAAAAAGTTGTTGCAAGTTGTGCATCTGTGAAAACATAAAAACCCCCAGCTCATTCCATCAGCTGGGGTAGTGTTATGAATTCAAAGATCATTCCTTAGAATATGCTTACATAATTTGGAACGATAAACTTCAAATGCCGCAGAGCAGCATCTTTCAACTTCATATCTTTCATCATTTATTTTCTACAAATCTACGATAAATTTCAGGATCATGCGAGGGAAGCAGAACGACGTCCAAATTATCTTCTTCTATTTTTCGCAACAACGGGAATAGACTTGTATATTGCTCGTTATTATAATGTGCAAACTTGCTAATCTTACTCCCGCCAAGATTTTCTCTGAAATTCTCACGTACGTACACCGAGTCAGCAATAAGGAAATACCTTTTTCCCATCAAGCCATTTACGAGTAAGCCCATCTGCCCTACAGCATGACCAGGCAGAGGGACCAAGATCATGGACCCATCCTGAAACAAATCCACTGCGTTAGGAAATGGACCGTATGATGCTTTGCCATGAAAGTCAATCAGCTGTAAATTGGCAGGATCGATTCTGTCAAATAACTCCTTTATATAAAAATTCTTAAACAAGCGTAATGAAGAACGACGTGTAAATTCCCATTCCTTCTGACTCACAATGATTCTTGAAGTAGGAAAGTCATGGATACCACCAACATGGTCCACATGCATATGAGATAAAATAATTTGTACTTCGCTAGGATGAATATTCATGTCCCGCAGCTGTTCCACGGCATTTTCTTTTTTTGAAATTTGAACTGGGGTAGCTAATCTTAAAATACGATAGGGAAAAGCATGGGTGGCATCGAGAAAACGTGTCGAATAGCCAGTATCAAATAAAAAATATCCTTGCTTGGGATGCTTGATTAGAAAAAACAGAGCAGGTCCCCAGATTTTTTTCTTTGGAAACCCCTTTTTCAACATATGTAAGGAGGCCTTATAAAATCCAGCGTTTAATACGGTCAGTTCACACTGGGGCGCTCCCTTTTGAAGTGGTGGCAATTTCATGGTCAATTCTTACTCCTCCTATATTACAAGATCTAACGTAGTAAATCTTTTCTTGCCGACCATCTGCTAGTCTCCTTATTATCTAGAGTGCTCGGCGTATATTGAACAAGCACTCCTAACTTTTCTATGGATATTTCAATCCGTTCTGAAGGCAGCAACCATTCCTCAGTTTCAATTGAACAACAATCAGGAATCGTGCCCATTCCTATAATTGTGCCGGGCACCGGCTGAAAGATAGAACAGATTGCGTCCAGAACTTCTTCTGGCTTCGCAGTATATTCGGATGTACTTCCCTTCCATTTGAATCGATCCCCAATATGGACTTCAACTTTTAAATTTAAGGGGTTTCCTACTTCCTCTGGCGTAACAAGATAAGGTCCAATACCATTGCTGCAAGTAAAATCTTTGCACTTTCCCGGTCCTGTTAATCCTAGGAAGTCAGGCAATTGTACGTCTCTTGCGGAGCAATCATTAAAGATAACATAGCCTGCAATTGAGTTGCCTGCTCCTACGACGATACCAAGCTCCGGTTCGATATCTAAATACGATGTGTAAGAAGGCCAATGAATGACATCCTCATCTCCAATAATGGCATGATGATTGCCTTTATAGTAACGGAAATTAGGCGAAGTATACTCACGCTGCAAACGTCGATGTAGAGCAAAGTTGATTAACTCATGAAATGGCCATTTGACTTCTCTACGCAACATATTTTTCGCAGCATTTTGCAAATGCCTAGGAGACAAACCGAAGTCCAGAAGTGCCGGTACGTTCGGAATCGGAGAAAGTAATCGTACATTCTTAAGTTCATGCATTTCTTTGTCTGTAAATACATCCATATGTTCGCTTGCATATTCGTACAATTCCTTCGCGCAATCCTCGCTAGCAGGCAAGTGAGTTACATATTGGTTAGCAGTTGTAAGAATATGAATATCCCTTCCCAGCTTGGAAATAATCGTTGAAAAAGCGACAACATATTTATTTTCAACCACTACACCAAATAAAGAACTAGTGGCAAATTGTGTCTTAAACGTAACAAGTTTCATGATAATCCTCCCTCTTGAAGACATTGTACTCAATAAAGACCATGCATGCAAGTACATACTTTCATTTTAAATAGAGTAACGATGTTTTCGTTTCATATTTTGTCGTAACAGACTCTTTAAGCTCCTTAATAATCCTCTTAGCAACTAATAAGACCAGAAAACACCTCTTAGAATTCGGGATTCCAAGAGGTGCTGATTCTATGTTATGAAAACAATCATTACGCTTGAACAATTGGACGACTGTATGAGCTCTACGAACGCCAGATAACTCACCTGAACGCCAGATACTCCCCGCGAACGCCAGATGATCCATGCGAACGCCAGATAACTCACCTGAACGCCAGATGATCCCCGCGAACGCCAGATAACTCATCTGAACGCCAGATCATTCCCGCGAACGCCAGATATCTCACCTGAACGCCAGATAATACCCGCGAACGCCAGATAACTCACCCGAACGCCAGATCATCCCCGCGAACGCCAGATACTCCCCACGAACGCCAGATGATCCCCGCGAACGCCAGATAACTCAGCTGAACGCCAGATAAAACAACATAACATATAACCTATACTATTCTCTTACTCATTCGCAAACAATTTCACATCATAAGCTTCCAGCACATCATGTGGAATAAAAAAGCGGACGGTGACAAGCGGATCGACGACTTGGCTTACTTGAACTTGCCCGACGACACTGAGGAGCATTGTCAACTCGGCAAGGCTGAGATCAATGCGGGCGGCCAGGAAATCCACTGTCTCTTCAACAGCCTGCTTTACCGCTTCGTCCAGCGTCTTAGCCGATACGAGGAACGTGAAGCCTTCTTCGTTCACTAGCATCGGATGAGCAATCGAATGGCCCTTCACTACATCGAGTGTTACTGTCGCCTTTCCCGGCACTTCGATCCCAGATACACCGATTTCCCCGTCTCCCATTGCCGCATGGAAGTCGCCGAGCGCGAATAAAGCACCTTTCGTGAACACAGGGAAATAGAGGACCGCCCCTTCCGTAATCAGTTTCGTGTCCATATTGCCGCCATGACGGCCTGGCGTTCCACAAGAGACAGCTACGGCTTCCGGCGCCACACCGATAACACCGATCATTGGATGAAGTGGGAGCGCCAGCTTTTCATTGAAATGGGCTTTGCCATCATGAATCGGAATCATTTTCGAGACAAGTTCGTCCAGACGATGTCCCATGACACCTAAATCGGGACCTGTCGCCATGACACCTTGCTCGCCAATTTCCAGCTTTTCAATCTTCACTTTTAACAGGTCACCCGGCACGGCTCCCTCAATATGTATGGGTCCAGTCGCAGGATTAATGGCGTCCCAGTCAATGCCCGCGATTTTCGTGTCTGCCGTCTGGACTTGGTTTTGGAAACAGTCGTAGGTTTCGATCTCCACGGTCGTTCCCGGCTTCACTTGGATGACCGGCGCATGCTCTTTGCTGAATGCATAAATGACTTGATTGCAGCTCAAAGTTTCTATCATTTCACTCTCTCCCTTGCTTGTACTACAACTAGTCTAGCAATTCTGCCAACTAAAAGCTGTCAACACGCCTCCCCGGCATGCAAAAACCCCCTAAAAAAGGGGGCGTGGCTGTGCTACAACGGTGATCCATAAATGGCTAAAGTCTGATCCTCCAGCGCAAATTGATGGCCGTTCCATTTCAACGTATTTTGAATATAACCAAGACCATCGGCATGGTATCGTCCTGCTACTTTTTGAAAGGCGTATAACTCGTAAACGCCATTTCCATCAAAGTCAATCGGATACAAGCCGCTGATCGGATCCACCCATCCGCTGATCGGCATCTTCAGTTTCCCATTGGGACCATAGATCTCATTCAAGTAGTCCGGCCCCCGCAAGGATATGTCGATCCGATATTTGGTTTTATTGTGGTTGCTGATCACTTCTACTTTGTAATGATCAAGATACGTCACTGCATACTGATACTGTTCATTAATTACATCGGAATCAAACAATAAGCGCAGGTTGTTCGAAACAAAGGAATATACATAATCAAAAGTTATCCCGCCGCTGCCGCCTGAATTGATCGTAATGAAGATATCGCTCACTCCATCACCCGTGAAATCGCCTAAGAACAACAATGGATCGTACCCTACATCTTCCTTCAAGGGAATTCTGTACGTATAGCCGGTCGCCCCATCCTGTATGATAAGGGTCAGCTGTCGTATGAGGGCGGCATTGGGCTCCGGAACCCCCATGATGTAGACATTGTCAGGAACTCTGTCTCCGTTGACATCTCCCCGTGCAAAAGCGACGATTCGAGGATTTTGCATATGCGTATTGGTCGTCACCATTTGAGCTTCCCACCCAATTTTCAATGATGCCTTACCTTATGCCTGCTCCTGCATAGATGTGAAAGGAAACTTCCTCTTTATTCATTTCGTTTTGTCTGGCGTTCCTTCAATTGTCTTCTATTCTCGGCGACAATCCGTTCAAAATAGGATAGTTCCTTCTTTTCTTCCTTCTCCACAGCTGAAGGCGTGGAAGAGGACACCGACTGACTCTCTCCTTTCGAAACTGTCTCTAGGACGGTCTCGTCTGGCAAGGCCACTTTCTGCTCGGTCGGCTCTTCTACGGTGTGGTTGCTTTGGCCCTCGGTCATCAAACTGTCTTGCGAGGATCCTATCGTTATCCGAACCGGTTTTTCTGGCATGTCCATTTTCTGCTTCGTCTGTTCTTTTTCCGATATTAATGTGCTCGTCGTCTGGCGTTTCGGAATGTCCTCCATGACACCAGTTGATAGAGGCTTCGCTTGTTCCGGCAAGTCCATTTTCTGCTTCGTCTGTTCTTTTTCCGATATTGATGTGCTCATCGTCTTGCTTATCGGAATGTCCTCCGTGACTCCAGTTGATAGAGGCTTCGCTTGTTCCGGCATGTCCATTTTCTGACTCAATGGCTTTTGATCCACATTTGATCGGCTTGGCACTTCTGTTACTGAGGCATCCTGACTGACTCCGGCCGTTATGCGAACCGTATCTTTTCGTATATCCGTTTTCCTTGCCTGTTCTTTTTCTACTACCAACTTGGTTGGCACCTCTGATTTTGGAATTTCCAACGCATCTTGGGTTGTTAGGACCGGTTTATCCCGCACGGTCGTTTGCTGTCCTTTATCCTTATCCGCCTCTCGCTGTCTCTCTTTAGCAGGCAAGCCTGCCGCAACCTTGGCTATGCTGTCAGACAAATTGGGGGTAACCGGGTTTATACAAATTTTCAGCATTTCATACCAAGTGTGCATCTCGTCTAAAAACACTTGATATTCTGTGGATCTCTTCGCCAAGTCTGTATGGGGTTCATTGTAGAAATCGAATTGATAAAATGGGATCTGTTCATCTGCTATATGCAGGATCAGTGCCAATGATCTCACTTTATCCTCTCGCACGGCATTGACATTCACTGCTTTGTCACCTACTGGCCTTTCTTGGATATACGTCTGCAATGCTGCGTCCTCTCTGGACTTGGATGACAATAAGATGATCGAACGGTCCTCTACAATTGCAACCGACAAGAGCTCCGAAAAGGAATACGTCAAGAGCCTGTATGACATTCCATTTTTCGGCTTTTGCAATAGCTTTCCGCTGTTATTGACTCCTAACCAGATATACATCTGCTGTTGTTCTGGGTGTAATGTGATTCGTTTCAATACGTCATTTGATACAAGTGAGGGATAGTTTTCAAGATCAGCAGGGCCGGTATCCAAGGATAGCAGCCTTTCTTTTTGTTTTTCTTTATTTCTTTCCGCCAAAATTTGCGACTGCCCGAGCAGGCCAAATCCAACGATAAACACAATGGCCGATAGAATCAATCCTCTAAAGAAGAACCCATTAAAAAGAGCGTAAATGAAGAATCCAATTGCAGCTGTGGTAAGCAAGCAGCCCGATCCTTCAACTAATTTTGACACTTTGGTAGAGATGGTTCCCGACCTCCTAGCGAATGAACTCTACTCATAGTTTACCAACGTCTAACGAGAGTACCAAAAGAAATACTCCTCATTCCGAAATCCTTTGGAACATAAGGTAAATGCAAAAACTCCCAGCCGTCCAAAACCGGGAGTTCTCGCTTGTATTGAAAAGATAGGAATGGCAATCCGTGTAGATGGACGTTGCAGATGATGTTTGGCTGGATATTCTCTTAATCCTGCTTGGGAGCCGGGGATTGGTCATGCTGTTGGAACATCCATTTCAAATCACTGCCCGCCGGGTTTTGGAAGATGCGCAGTCCAAATTCACCGGCGATTGCAAATAAATGATCGAAAATATCAGCCTGCACTGTTTCATAAATCGTCCACTGTACAGTATTCGTAAAGGCATAAATTTCAATTGGCAACCCGTTCTCTCCCGGTGCCAGCTGACGAACCATTAAGGTCATCTCCTGATGAATGCCCGGATGCCGCAGAAGGTATTGGTGAATGTATTCCCTAAATACCCCGATATTTGTCAGCGCTCTCCCGTTGACTCGATTGCTGCGGTCGATCTCTCGGTTATAATCCTCGATTTCGCGTTCACGATGGACCAAGTAGTCCTTCAAGATATGAATGCCCTTATAATGCTCGATCATTTCCTCGGTGCAAAACATGATACTCGACACATCAATATACAAAGCTCGTTTCAAGCGTCTGCCTCCAGATTCTTGCATCCCCCGCCAGTTGATGAAGGAGTCCGAAATGAGCGCATAACTTGGGATCATGGTCACCGTTCGGTCAAAGTTTCGCACCATGACCGTGTTTAGGGAAATATCGATCACATCCCCATTGGCGCCGTATTTCGGCATTTCAATCCAATCGCCGACCCGGACCATATCCGTTGCTGATAACTGGACGCCCGCCACCAGCCCCAACAGCGAGTCCTTGAATACGAGCATGAACACGGCTGACAGTGCCCCAATACCACTTAACAGGATGACAGGACTTTCCCCCATCAGATTGGCGATGACCAAAATAGTTCCGACAATAATCACCATAATTTTGGTGATTTGTATATACCCTTTAATGGGCTTTGTCTTCGAGATTTCATACGTTTGATAAATATCGTTAAAGACGCTCAATAAACGATTTGTCACGCTGAACGCTACAATCATCATATAGGTAAGCGCCAATGTTTCAATCGCTTTCTGCTGGTATGCCGGAAAAGCAGCCGCAAAATAATACACGATGATAGCAGGCACGAAATGGGATAGTTTATGGAACACCTTCCGCTCCAACAGTACATTGTCCCATCTGTATTTGTTCTTTCTGACGAAATGGGTAATCATTCGTATGACCACTTGCTTAGAAATCAAGTTCGCGATGATGCATAGAAGTGCGATAAACAAAATCAAGATAACCGCCGCAAGCGGGCCGACCCAAGTTGGATCCACTCCGTAGTTTTCAAGGCGGTTACGAATAAATAACATTCAAATCCCTCCGTACGCTGCAAAGTACCGATTAGCTTATGAATCGGAATCATTATAACAGAAACAGAGTGTCCGCTCTTTCATCAGCTATCAGGGCATCAAAATACTTTGTGGCAGATTGCCTTCGTCTCCCCAGTTCATCTTCTAAAACAAGATTGCCCGGGTTATTGAAGCTATAACAACAGTACGTTAGGATAGCAGTAAGAAGAACGGCCCTCTGTAATAGGCACGATCAATACATAACCGTTATCAGCGAGAGGGGATACAAAATGAAAAATGAGAAGTCTGAAAAGAAACAGTGGTGGATGTTCTTCCTGTCATTCGGAGCATTTTCAACTATGTGGTTCTTTGTTTTCTATTTGTTGAACCGACAGGTGAATGAAGCAAAAGAGGCCATCTATTTTGGCACGCCAATCGGAGCCTATTGGGTATACTTCCTGAGCGCACTCATTTTCGGCCTCACTTCATGGGGAATTTATTTTTGCACCAAGGAAGCTTACCGAAAAAAATCCTTTCAGGACTTTAAAGTGAATGCTCTTGGTGTATTCCGGCTAGCGTGGCTTCCCTTACTGTGTACTTTGCCGTTTCTTTATTTAGCAACTACGAATGCGTTGCTGATCAAGGAAGAGAACATGACATTCAATCCCTTTTGGAGCTTCGAAAAACATGAATATACATGGGAAGATGGAGTAAAAGCAATTGAAATCAGCTATTCAATCACTCGGCAGTCTAACCATCAAACCAACTTCAACGGAAACTACATCCTTTATTTGAAGGATGGAAAAAGAATTAACCTTTGGCAAGATACACTAGAAGGTGACGTTTTGGCAATCCAAGAAATTGATCGCTTCTTTCAAAAGAAAAACATTCCTTTCCATGTGACAAGTGTACCTTCCGAAGAAATGATTACCCGCTATTTCTCCGAGAATGCTGAATTTATTAGAGACTTGTATTCCAGATAGGGGCCGGTACGTGCCAGTCGTATCGATTGTGATTGCTGTGAGCCGTCTGACAGAAAGCGTACACGCCAAGAAGAGCTGTGAAAGGCTTAGGACTTTTAAAAAACCCGCAACGGGATTCGTTGCGGGTGGTCAGTTTACTTAGTGTAGGACAAAATGGCATTTTTGCCGAGGTGCTTCATGGCATGAATCGCTTCCACTTTTTGTGCATATTCATAGATCCGTACGCTTTTGTGCTCGAACAATGTGATGACCCACATGATAGTTCGCTCCTTTAAAAGTTTAGTTATTTTGCGTTTCTTGGATACCTATAGTCGATGTCTGTTGCTATCTTCATCATACACCCTTTTTATTGAAAATAAATGCTCTTGTGAAGGAATTCACAATTCATTCACACTCAAACGCTTACATTTGAAAAGTTTGTGAATTTTAATCATTTCCTCTTTTCAAATGTTTATTTTTCTTCGCAATTTCTACAGATGAAGAGGGAATGGTTTACAAGACTATCCTGTCAATAGGAGACAAAACAATAGGAAACATCTTTCTTACAATCTTGCAAACGAGGAATTTATTTGAAATCACTGATACAATATAGGTATCTAAAAAGTACTGTAGGAGGAATTCAATGTCTTACCATAAAGCTCGCGGTTGGCTTGTGTCCCTGCTTTTTTTCCTTTTGCTAGGAGCATGTACGAAAGAGCCTACACCACCTGAAAAGAACGGGCAACCAACAGCGGAACAGGAACAGGAACAGGAAAAAGAACAGAAGACAGAGATAGAAAAAGAGGATGATTTTGAAGCGGCTGTTACAAAGAAAAATACAGAACTTGAGTCCTCGCCTTTGGAATTGACAAGTTATGCCGAGAAAGTCGGCGCTGCGATAACAGAGCCCACTCATACAAATTTCGCAGTCAGTGAGTCTGTAACGATTGCAGGAACAGTTGAACAGCATGCGCGTTTAAAAGAACAATATGTCTGGATAAAGATTCAGTTTATGGGAGATTCCATTACGGACACCTCTCAAGAATACTTTGCTCCAATAGCAGACGGGAAATTCAAACAAGAGGCTATACTATTCAATGGAGAAGGAGAGTATCGTGTTACTTTACTTCTTCCCAGTACAGATCGCTCAAATTATTACTATGATCTTGCGGATTTCAAAGTTTTCAATGTAAATCCAAAGCTACAGCGAGACTTGACGTTTACGCCTTTCGCTCAAGATGCAGGGTTGGTAATCCATGAGCCGGATAGTGGCTATGTTAAAGGGAATAAGGTTTTTACACTTAAAGGAACACTTGAGCCAATCAGCAATGACAAGGATCTGATTATGATCGAACTCCAAAAGGATGGGCAGAGTTGGAAACATATGCTTCCCACTAAAAATGGGCAATTTTCGTATGATATCCCCTTATTTTACGGGCAAGGCATACACAAATTAAAAGTCTATGTTCCAGACAAGGAGAGAGATAATTATTACCAGGATGGCACGATCCTTTACATCGACAATGAGTCTGATCTGGTAAGCGAGCCAATCATGTATACGACCACCTATGACGAACGTGGGGTCCATCTCATTTCCCCTGCTTACGGTGGAGAGGAAACAGATTTGACGTATCGCATCAAGGGATCCATCGACAAAGAGGCACCATTTGCCAAAGAAACAACACATCTTTACATTACAACGAAAAAGGATGGCGAAGAGGCACTGGCTGTGATTCCCGTCATTAATTATGAATTTGATGACGAATTCTATTTACGTTTCGGGCCAGGGACATATGAAGTAACCGTAAGTGTTCCTGAAATAAAAGAAAAGAACAGTGCCAAGTTTTATTACTATAATGTAGCTCAATTCTCTGTTACAAATACCGCGATGGATCAACGTGATTTATTGCCATCTCGCGGAGTTCAATCCGATTCTCCCGAAATTATTGCGATAGCGAATGAACTCATGACGGATACCATGTCAGAGCGTGAAAAAGCAAAAGCAGTTTATGAATTTACCGCAAAATCAATTTCCTATGATGTAGATAAGCTGAAGAATAACGAATTTGAGTGGGATGATAGTGCATTGAAGGTGCTCGAATTACAAACAGGGATTTGCCAGGATTACTCCTACCTAGCAATTGCCCTGCTTCGTGCGGGCGGCATGGAAGCAAGGTATGTAACAGGAACCGCAGGCTCTGGATTCAATTATTCCCGTCACGCTTGGGTGGAAGTAAAGGTTGATGGGGAATGGCTGGCCATGGACCCTACTTGGGGGGCGGGTTATATCGAAAAAGGCAAGTTCGTCGCGCATTATACGGAGGATTATTTTGAGCCGGATGAAGAAGCATTTAAAACCCATACCCGTCATGGAGTAGAATATTGAATTCATTGCGAGCCGGCATTTGCTTTTGGATGCTATGACGATTACTCGCAAGAATGAACAAAACGTCAACTTCCCTTGAGAAGTTGACGTTTTTCAATAATCGGACTGATTGACATCTTGCTATTCTCCACGGACGACCTTCTACACAAGGAGATTGCCTTGTTACGGACAGAAGATGCTTTAGACACAGGAAGAGAACTGAGAAGAATCAGCAAAATCAACCTGGCAGAACATGCTAACTCTATAAGTCCTCAGGTTGCAAACTGTCCCTTTACTCCTGATCAAACCACAGTTTTTCTTTATCGTTCTCGTCGCCGTTATAATTAATCAAAATTTCCTCGCCCGCTTTGATATCGGTATACGCATAAAAATCAAACGTATGCTTGTCAAACCGAATTTCGTACGTGGCATTCGGCTCATAGGAATGATTGAACAGCATCCCGTACCCGAGAAGAATCGCCGTGTGATTTATGCCATACTCAAAAGCATAATCGGCAAGAAGCGTTTGTTCAATGTGGTGATGCTGTTCATTTGGATAGGCAATTACAGGAGCTTCATGCAGCAGTGTTCCTTTTTTGATATCACATGTTGCAAAAACCCCTCTATTAAATTCGCCATCACTTAGTGAAGATGTTTTGACTTCAATCATGCTGTTCACCTGCCTACTATAAACTCACTTGCTTACTATAACATTAATTTAGACAGAGTGCCCTTTTATTCACTTTCTTTTTCATCTTCAGCAGTTCTCTTTCATGAAGAATGAACCTTTCCGGTTGGTGATTCGTATTACAGCTATTATGAAAGCGGAGGTATGTATGGTGACTGAATCACGAGATTGGTTAACAAATGAGTTGAGGAAAATCGAGGATTGGGAAAAGGATCAGAACGATTTATGGTTTTGGGAGAAACTTGGACGCCTGCCATTCAAATTGTTGGATAAATGGACACCTGCTTTTATTCAAACAAAAATCGGGACGCTGCTGGACGAGCTGGGGCAATATATTCAAACGGGCGGCAGCTATTTAAGCTCCGTTTCCAAACTCCCTTCGTATTATCCGGGTCATGACGTTGAAACACTGGAAGATGTTAAACATTTGCCGATTGCTGCGATGGATGCCGCGGTTGATAAAATTACGGAAAACCGAAAAAAGCTAGCGACGCTTCAAGGGGCAAGCACGGGCATTGGCGGCATTTTCACATTATCTATTGATATTCCCTTATTGCTCGGGCTGCAAATCAAAACGTTACAAGACATCGCCATCTGTTATGGTTTTGACCCTAATGATAAAGAAGAACGCATTTTTGTTGTGAAATGCATGCAATTCATCTCTGCTGACATTGTAGGAAAGGAAGCCATTTTAGCGCAACTCTCTCAATTTGATTCGCAGGAAGAGATGAAACGGGAAGTCCTTTCTGAATTACAAGGTTGGCGGGAAGTCGTATTTTCCTACCGAGATCAATTTGGATGGAAGAAGCTATTTCAAATGATTCCAATTGCCGGACTTGTTTTTGGTGCATTCACCAACCGTTCTGCAGTCCAGGACCTGGCAGAAACCGGGAAGATGCTGTACCGGAAAAGAAAGATTCTGGAAAGGTTGGAGCAGTGAGCGGTCCCCTTCCACATCCTAATGTTTGACGGACGAAAACCATTTGGTCTATCCTGATAATCGGCGCCCTTCAATACTCTATAGTTGTCGCGGCTCCGACCAGGAGGTGTCCAGATTTGAAGGGAATCACCCAATTGTACGACAAACTGACAAGAAAACGGGGTTTATTGTATGCGGTCCTGTTGACGTGCTTTATTGCTTCTGTGTTATTTGTTAATCACAACTATTCCTTTTACGACCGTCCTATCGCCCAAGTCATCCAGGCGACATTGTTGGAAGAGACGGACGTAACTGATATGAATCAAAATAAAGATACCTTATACAAGCAACAACTTGTAGCCGTGTTGCGAAATGGCAAGGAAAAGGGACAATCAATCCAATTGATGAATGAGTTCTCCGCTTCAGGGGCGTTCGATCAGCAATACAAGGTTGGCAATGAACTGTTTGTTCTGCTGAAAAGGGATTCAACCGGAAAATTAAAAACATCGGCCGTCATCGTGGACGTAAAACGGGACAAGTACGTCGTTCTCCTCGCATGGATTTTTGTCTTCGCTTTGTTAGTTGTCGGCAAACGGCAGGGATTTTTCGCGATTGTCAGCTTCATGATCAATGTACTCCTGCTATCCTTCGCATTGGATGTCTATGTTAAATACTCCGCGATCAATTTACTGGTCGTTTGTGGTGTCTGCATTGTATTATTTACCGTTATCTCATTGCTGTTCGTCAGCGGGTTCTCCCCAAAAACATATGCAGCTATCGCGGCAACTCTGCTTGGCACGTTCGCTTCACTGACGATTACCTTTTTGGTCATTTGGCTTACTTCCAGCAACGGATTGCGATACGAGGAGATGCAATTTTTGACACGCCCCTACCGCCTAGTGTTCATAGGTGGGCTTTTCATCGGCTCATTGGGCGCCATTATGGATGTCGCCATCACCATGTCTTCTTCCCTGTTTGCGTTACATGAACGCAACCCAGCCATATCTGTCCAAGATCTTAAAACGTCCGGTCTGGACATCGGGCAGGATATTATGGGAACCATTACAAATATCTTGTTTTTCGCCTATATTAGCGGTTCGATTCCAATGCTTATTTTATTTTTGCGGAACGCCTCCGCGCTCGGCTACACATTATCAATGAATCTGTCGCTAGAAGTGACACGGGCGTTAGCAGGCGGCATTGGCATTGTACTCACAATTCCCATCGGCTTGTACACCACATTATTTTTCATCAAACGAAAGAAGGCGAGCGTATGAACGTCATCACTTGGCTCGCGTTCATCTTGCTGTTGCTGATGGTGCTGATTGGCGGAAAAAAAGGAGTGCGCTCGTTTTTTTCGCTATTTCTGAATTTTGGAGTACTCTTTTTCATGATGTTTTTCATGCTGAGTCCAACAGTCAATCCTATTTTCATCACCATTCTGGCCAGTATCCTGATAGGAAGCATTAATCTGTTTTTTATTAATGAAGTGAATCGAAAAACGGTGACAGCTTTCATTTCCACTATGATTACCATCATCATTTTATTGTTTTTTATTGTCCTCGTCTCGAACATTTTGATGATCCAAGGATTCGGAGAAGAGGAGACGGAAGCGATCAGCGGACTTTCCCTTTATATCGGTGTCGACTTCATGAAAATCGGCGTGTCGGTCATCATCTTGAGCACGATCGGCGCCGTCATGGACGTTGCCATTTCCATCGCGTCATCCATGCATGAATTGATCAGACACAATCCCTCTATCACCAAAAAGGAATTGTTTGCATCGGGCGTTCACATCGGCCGTGATATTTTAGGAACTGATACGAACACGTTGTTTTTCGCTTTCTTCGGTGGCTACTTAGCATTGCTAATCTGGTTTAAGGACTTGTCCTACTCCTTCGGTGACATCGTCAACTCTAAAATATTCAGCTCCGAATTGGTACTGATCCTATGCGCCGGTACAGGGATCGCGCTCGTCATTCCGATTACAGCCTGGATCAATGTATACGACTTGTTTCGAAAGAGGAAGAAGGAGGAGCAGAAGTAAATCGAGGGATACAAGCCAAAGCTTCAAACGATGTTGGGGTTGAAATAGGTTTTCTGTTGTTCAAGGAGTGATCATACGAGTTAATACTAAACCATCCGATTCGAGTTCAATCACGCGGATGGTTTATTTTTGTCCCCGGAATGTAACATGTTGTAACACAAACTGATAGACCATTCAGACTACTATCTTCTACTATTAAAAAGTATTGCAACATATGCATGGCTTATGTTTCTATATTGGAATGAATTAATACTTAGTAGTCTAATAGATTAGATCACTCCCTTTTTCTGTCTTCTTTTTTTATTACAAAGGTTAATATTTCCTCCGTTACTTGTTAATTGCCTGTCACACCACTGTCATTTTCTTCTGTTATCGTTATGTACAAGCAGTTGGGGTGCTGCCGAGCTAGCAATATAAGCCAAAACCAACCTCTCATTTCCAACTTTCTTGTTTGTAAAGGAGGCGGATGTACAGTTATTGAGTATTCTTCATTCAGGTAATGTCCAGATCAAAAAAATGTGAAAAAGGAGTTTGATTATTCTTGGTTAAAGAAACGAACCCAACAGAAAAACGCACAAAAAAGATCTTGCCATTTGTTATGTCCACTTCCATGTTAACCGCCGCTGTTTTTGGCGCAGGCGGCTCAGCTTTTGCAGCAGAAAAACAGGATCAGGAATTTAAGAATCACGGTGCTGAAGTTTCCTATTATGCAACAAGCATTCCAGGATCACCTGAAAAGGGTACATTCATGCGTACGATCGCAAACAAGAATGTAGCAGCCGTGACACCGGATGAAGAGAAGCCGGAACAACCAGGAAATGAGGAAGATGTTTCCGATACACCAACTGATGACGACGTAACATTAGATCCACCGGTAGACGAAGAAGCTGCAGACACACCAACGGACGAAGATGCAACACCGGCTGCTCCGGCAGATGAGGAAGAAGCTGCGGATGCACCAGCTGTTGAAACTGCAACTCCAGATACGCCAGTAAATTAAGAAGAAGCAACAGACGAATCAGCTGACCAAGATGTTACAGCGGATACACCAGCTGATGAAAAAGAAGCTTCGGACGAACCGGCAGACGAGGATGTAACAGCGGATGCGCCAGCTGATAAAGAAGAGGCTTCGGATGCACCAGCTGATGAAAAAGAAGCTTCGGACGAACCGGCAGACGAGGATGTAACAGCGGATGCGCCAGCTGATAAAGAAGAGGCTTCGGATGCACCGGCAGACGAGGATGTAATAGCGGATGCACCGGCAGACGAAGAGGTAACAACGGATGCACCAGCTGATGAAGAGGTAACGGATGTACCAGCTGATAAAGAAGAGGCTTCGGATGCACCAGCAGATGAAGAGGTATCAACGGATGCGCCAGCTGATAAAGAAGAAGCTTCGGATGCACCAGCAGATGAAGAGGTATCAACGGATGCGCCAGCTGATAAAGAAGAGGCTTCGGATGCACCAGCTGGTGAAGATGTAACAGCTGATACACCAGCAAATGAAGAAGAAGCAACAGAAACACCAGCTAAAGAAGATGGTACCGAGGATAAAACAGAAAAGCCAGCTGACGAAAATATCAATGAAGATACTTCGTCAACTGACTCTCCAACCGATTCTATTTTATCAGATGAGCATGTAAATGCATATAGAACCATCATACAAAATTATGTAAGTTTAATTGATTACTATAACCTACTCATCCAAGATCATCTAGGCATTTCATCGCCAAAAGAAGAGGAAGAGACAGTTCCGGCTGGCGACAGCGTTGCTGAAACTCCTGCGCATGATGAAGCTACTGCTGAAAAGCCAGATGCTGAGGATAGTGCAACCGAAACTCCTGCTGGCGATGAAGCCACTGCCGAGAAGCCAGCTGCTGATGACAATATAGTCGAAACTCCTGCAAACGATGAAGCTACTGCTGAAAAGCCTGCTGCTGATGACAATGCAGTCGAGTCTCCTGCAAACGATGAAGCTACTGCTGAAAAGCCTGCTGCTGATGAAAATGCAGTTGAATCTCCTGCAAACGATGAAGCTACTGCTGAAAAGCCAGTTGCTGATGACAGCGCAGTTGAAAATCCTGCGGACGGTGAAGCTGGGGCTGAAGAGCCTGCCGCTGATGACAATGCAGCTGAAACTCCTGCAAATCCAACAGAATCTGTTGAACAACCGGTCGCTGAAGCTGTCCAAACAACCGTGTGGGACAAATTAGTCGGTTATTATCAACAAGCTGTATCGGCATATAGCTCCCTATTCGGTTTACTAAAAAAGTAACACCGCCTTACGAATACAATTGAATAGCTGAAACCCTTCAGGGATTGATAGGTACATCCCTGCTTGAATCGGATGAGATCCGGTTATAGAAAGTAAGATTGACAATCGAATAAGGCCTTGGAACCTCCCAGTGAAGGTTTCCAAGGCCTTTATTGCATAAAAGCAAATTTTTTTTACCATTACCACGGAATCAACCGAAAGACCAGCCCCATGGAAGCCATGAAAAATAACATGATAGAACCGCCTATGATCAGCAAATACTTGAGCCGCAATTGAAAGAGCCCTTTATGGTCCCGTACAGAGTTAGTCTGCCTAAACCAGCGCTTCTTTCCGCATGGTTCGCAATAAAACCGGTAGCGTGTTTTATGGACGCTGGCAGAAGCTGGGCCCGCGTTAACTGTCACTTTTTGCTCCTTTTTCATTGTAAAATGGAATTTCCAATTGGTGTCCGATAGCTTAATTGCTTTCTTGTGAGGGCAGTCGACGGACTCGAATTCATATTGAAATTCATCATACCAATCTTTACTTTTCAGTTCTTTTTGATAGCGCTTGGATAAGAAAATAATCATGGCGATGAAAAGCACTACAAGAAGTGCGATGACCGTAAATAGTAATTGCAAGCTGACGCCCCCTTTTTCTTAGAATTAGGCAGTTGAAGATATACTTTAGGCTATCATACACGCTAGTTCCCTTCAAGTAACCTCAGAGGCTTCTTTCGATTTACCCTTTCATCAGACATCAATACTTCCACAGATTGTTTTCGGTAAAATTGCCTTCCCTGCAATATAATCATGCAGGGAAACGAATCGCGGTTCACAATCCACCCCCACACCGACAAGCAATGTCAAGTCGTTCGGTGAATAAATGACCGTATGCAATGTGCCAAAAAAAGACTCATAATCTTGAAAAAACAGAGGGGACTTCCTGCCATTGAGACTTGCATATATAGATAAAGGAGACAAATCCTCATTCGCGAGTTCTTTGGCATGCCGCTTTCGGTTTAGAGAGCCCGCGATTGCATCCCGGTTCATCCCTTGCAGCTCTGTCGATTCAAAATGATTTGTGCAGACGAGCTGATCCAACTGCCGGACCGCTTGCCTCCCTGGAGCCGCTTCCACAATCACTGCCTTTCCGCTCGAATCTGTCATGGAATAGTTGTAGCAATAGCCATGCGGCACTTGTGCGATTAACTCCATCGCCTCTTCAATGTCGGCGCATCGCTCTAGCAGCATCCTGACAATCGTAGTGGCCATGAATCCTTTTCCGCGGTACCTATTGTTTACGAAATGCAAGCCGACGACCAACCCTTTTTCATTCATCCCATCCAGCCGCCCTGTCACCTGTTGACTAAATCCGACACTGGCATAACCTGTTTCAGGCTGCATGAAAACAAGCCGAGCATCATACAGTTCATGACTAAAATCGTAATTGCGAGCATAAAAACCGTTTTGCACTAGCGCCGTGCATCCCATATGAGGAAACTCCACATCATATCCTGCATATATTCGGATTGCCGTCTCCACATCGGTCTCCAATCCATCTGCCAAGCCTTCCAATTCCGTCAAAAGTGCCGGTGCTATATTCTGTAGTTCCACCCGCGCTTCCTCCGCTTTCGTCTCGTGAGCTATATTGTAGACAAACTCTAGTTGTTCACGCAACTGAGTACCTAGAATTTCCTTTCCTTGCGCTACTCCGATCTGGTAGGCATCCCCCTTCAGTTCGACAACCCGCACTCTTAACTCTTTCGTCATTCCAAACCTTCCTTCCCCTTGATCTGTACGACAGGCAATAACATTTCAACCTTTGACAAATCACTGCCCCGATACCACTCCAGCATAGGACCAACAGGGCGCCAGCCATGTGACATTGCATAATGTTCCAATTTTTCGTATCCATCCCGAATATTTTGAAACCCCTCTGTATGGGGCATGACAATGCACAAGAAGGACGACCGTTTTTCAACTGTTACTTCACTCTGCAGATCGGCAATCTCTGTCCCTTCTGGCACACCAAAACCGATTCGCGCCTGAATTACATTCCTCCCCGATTCATACTGCAAGTAACTATTCAAAATCGGGATCCTCCGCTCTTTCAATTCTGAACTTCTCCTTTGAAAAGCTTCGCCAAATCTGCCAATAGGTGACGTCTCCGAGAACCAAATGATCGTCTCCGCCGATTTTTCCGTCAAATAAATTCTATTTGGGAAAGGGTGGCTCTCCAAATAACGCAAACTGGTGTCCAGTACCTCGCGCCTTGCCCGAAGTGTACCGATCCATGCTTCCATCATACGGTGCCGCTCGTTTTCATTACCTTCAATGAAATACTGTTGAATCTCTTCAATTGCAATATCGGCCATGCGCAAACTGGTGATCAACCGCACCTTTTCAATATGACTCTCCTCATACAACCGATAGCCACTCGCATTCCGTATCACTTTCCCAAGCAAACCGACATCCTCATAATAGCGGATTGCACTTTTAGCGATGCCAACTTTCTCAGAGAACACTTGTATTGTCATGAACTGCTCCATTCCATTCCTCCTTTCTTGGATCATACACCTTCAAGTAACTTGAAGGTCAAGAGAATTAATATTATCGATTACTTGTGTAGTTTCATCGATCATTTTGAGATGGGTATCGATCAGTTTCACAGCTTTATCGGTCACTTTCCCCAGGTTATCGATCAACCTACATCTTATCGATCATTTGCATGGTTTTATCGATCACTTTGAGATGGGTATCGATCAGTTTCACAGCTTTATCGATCACTTTCCCCGGGTTATCGATCAACTTACATCATATCGATTACTTGTGTAGTTTTATCGTTCACTTTGAGATGGGTATCGATCAGTTTAACAGTTTTATCGATCACTTTCCCCAGGTTATCGATCAACCTACATCATATCGATCATTTGCATGGTTTTATCGATCATTTTGAGATGGGTATCGATCAGTTTCACAGCTTTATCGATCACTTTCCCCCAGGTTATCGATCAACCTACATCATATCGATCACTTGCAGGGTTTTATCAATCATTTTGAGATGGATATCAATCAATTTCACAGTTTTATCGTTGACTTTCCCCGGGTTATCGATCAACCTACATCATATCGATCATTTGCATGGTTTTATCGATCACTTTGAGATGGGTATCGATCAGTTTCACAGCTTTATCGATCACTTTCCCCAGGTTATCGATCAACCTCCAACATATCGATCACTTGCAAGGTTTTATCGAACCCTCTGAGATCGGTATCGATCAATTTCACAGTTTTATCGTTCACTTTCCCTAGGTTATCGATCAACCTACATCATATCGATCACTTGCAAGGTTTTATCAATCATTTTGAGATGGATATCAATCAATTTCACAGCTTTATCGATCACTTTCCCCAGGTTATCGATCAACCTCCAACATATCGATCACTTGCAAGGTTTTATCGAACCCTCTGAGATCGGTATCGATCAATTTCACAGTTTTATCGTTCACTTTCCCTAGGTTATCGATCAACTTACATCATATCGATCATTTGCATGGTTTTATCGATCACTTTGAGATGGGTATCGATCCATTTCACAGTTTTATCGGTCACTTTCCCCAGGTTATCAATCAACTTACATCATGTCGATCACTTGCATGGTTTTATCGATCAGTTTGAGATTGATATAGATCAGTTTCACAGTTTTATCGGTTACTTTCCCTAGATAAAAATCACAACCAACAAACAAAAAAGCTCCCCCCAACATTAGACATGTTGAGGGGAGCCCACTAACGTTATTTTATGTTCTCTACAAACTTCTCGATTTTATCTAACGAGAGTACATGCTCGTTACAGTCTTGAGCATCTTGGCAAATGTAATTCCCTTTTTTCGTATAGGTGCCGATACTCTCACCTTTTGTTTTCGTCATAAACATACAAACAGGTGTCAGTCGGTTACAAATGGAACAAATTTGCTTCGTCTTCGTTTCGTCGTACGTACCCGTCAGACCAACCAGGCCCTTCTGAGTTGGTACGATCATATATCTCTTTTTCGTTCCGATATCATCAAAACTTAAAAAAGTCATCCGCTGGAAGTTCAGGTTTTCTTTCGGCAGCTTCATTTTTTTCACTTTCGGAAAAAGTTTTTTCAACTTTTGCTCCGAAGGCTCCTGAAACGGAATAATGTACTTTTCCAATTCCATTAGGTATTGTTCGGCGGTCTCTTTATCTACAACTTGTACCATCTGGTTGACCAGGTCTCGTTGCGCATCCGTTAATACCGGAAACGATTCAATCGCTTTTTCGACCGAAAGTGATTCCATCGCACCGATGACATGTTGATCATTCACCGTTGCATGGCCGTTTACCAAGTGGAGTACTTGCCGTTTAATTAAGTTAAATTGATCGTTTCGAATAAAGGGTTCTCTTTTCATTTCTGTCAGCTCCTCTGTTTTGGTTGTGCTCAAACAAAGCGCAAAGCCGTCCGTTCAGAAATGGAGAAACTACATTTAAGCGATTATACTATCATTCGCCCCATGCAAAGTATCGCCTTTTCATTCTCTGGCTTTGCATGAGTCCTTGTTGAAGCTGGCAATGCCATTTGTCTTGCCATCTTCACATCACCTCCCGATGAATCGCCCTGCGACTTGCCAGGCTACGTTTTCTATCATACCGCTATCTTTTTTTCATGGCAAGAAGGGAACTGGCCTAGGAATACAGGGAAAACTTGCGGCGATAGAAAACATCCTTTTTTAGCCAAACAGGAAAAAACTGAGGACACCTATCATTGTCATCAGCTTTTAAATATTGGTTCTGTAAAATTCTCATGTGAATTAAATAATGAAGTGGTTCCATTACTTTTTTCAGCTATCTTTTTTAATTAACAATAAAGCTTCTCATATATCTTTCTAAAAATACCCTATCCGCAATTTCTCCTTAATGCTCATGGTCCATCTCTTGCTCTTTTAAGATGTTCAGCAGAGTAAAGTTGATGTCAGGCTTGCAACCTTCCAGTGTATAACTGAACAATTGCTGTCCTTCCTCACGAGTTAGCCCCGTGCAGGACAGGCTCTCTTTGGCCGGCTTGTCCCCCCGTTCCTTATTTTTCGAACGATCAATTTCCAAATCGAATGCAGTGCCGTCGAACGTGACATTATACAAAGTCGGATTCCCATTCAGAGTAAAATTTGTGATCCGAACAAAAGCAGAGTCCGACGCTTCAACCTGCTCCATGAACTCTTCAAAATAAACAAAATTGTAAATAGGCCCATGCATATTGATGACGTCCCCATTCTTCAACGCCTTCTCACTGTCATAAGAACATGCGCCCAACAGGCAGACTCCGAGAAGCAGAAGCCAATAAATTGTTGTCTTCATGGAATTCCCCCAATCGTAAACGTGTCACTTCTCCTTCACTGTATGCAGGAACTGGGGGCAGTATCCGCGTATCCTATAGGGAAAAAACTGCGAGGGCGGATCTAGTTTTCAGGCATGAATCAACTCAAGCATGTAACTGCAGAATTCTCTTGCCTGCTCATGATGAAAGTCTTCAGCTTGATTTGATTTATAGCTCTCCAGTGCAGACGCAATGATCGAGCGGTAGATCGGCTCCAGATTTTCAATGCCCCATAAGCCCCCTTGTTCTTTCGACAAAAGTACACGATCAAGCTTATAGGCATAAATACGGCATAAATTGAGGACATAGGAAACAGGATGATTGGCAATTGCATTCTTTGCGTCTTCACAATCAGACAATATACTATCCCAAAAATACTCTTCAGGAATATCTCCAAATACCTCCTCTATTGCTTTTCCAGAAAGAGAAATACCAACTTGTTTTATAACTGTAAAATGGGCAGCAAGATCCTTATCCGCTCCATTCATCGTTTCGCAATATAATGGAATATTATTCTTGCATCTATCCATATGCGTTTCGGAAAAATGGAGTTCATACGGCGTTGGGTAAACAAAATGTTGACAACTCTCTAGAAGAACGACACTCATTTCATATTTTTTCAAAGAGGTTTTTTCTATAAGCTGCAGCAACACTCTAATCAAAGCTATCTTCTCATCAGACGTTGGAGCTTCTTGAACAACAACGATAAAATCAATATCGCTTTTCTCCGGGTTAAAACAACCAAATGCAATCGATCCATGGACGTAGATGCCAACCAAATTATCATGTAATATCCGCTGATATTCCCTTGTGATTTTATCCAAGATTTTATTACTATCCATGTAAATCTCCTCTTCCTAAATCTTCGACTCCCATCCTACATGAGCAAATGGTCTTGTTTATTCAGGTACCGGACAACACGAGTATCTTCAAGCTGTTCCAGCAGATGAATCCCTGTATCGCCCGTGGAAAATGCAAACTTGCCATTCGGCAAATCCAGAAACGCTTTGATGAAATTAGAAATCAGTCCTCCATGGGATACAATTGCCACACGCCGGACATCCTTATATGCAAATAAAATATGGTGGAGCATCCATTCTGCCCGGTAGCGAAATTCCAGTTCCGATTCTCCGTCTTGGATCGGGATATGCAAGGGCCTTCCCCCTTTCGGCAGAGGATGCGTGATCGCCGCCTCTTTTTTTGAAAGCCCTGCCAGCACTCCGTTGTTATACTCCTTCAGCTCATCGTAAAACTGGATATCGCATCCTATCTTCCTTTGCAAAATCTGTGCTGTGGCACTCGCCCTTTTAAGCGGACTTGCCAAAATTAAGTCCGGCGGTATATTTCCAGCAACATATGCCGCCATCTTTCCGGCTTGTTCCTTCCCTAATTCCGTCAAAGGAAAGTCCGCTCTTCCTTCGAGAACGCCCAGTAAATCGGCTTCCGATTGTCCATGTCGTATGATCAATAATTCCATTTTAGTACCCCCTTGGTCTGTACTTTCTTGTTCCATTGAAATATGCAGTAGGTCTCAGTCGTGCAATCCTCCACAGATGCCCCGTCTCCCCATTCATGCCTATTTAGCTTACATTTCATCTATTAGATCAGCCTGTTTTCCTAACACTTTCGATCTCCATATTTCTTCGTTAAGAATAGTTTTTCATAGGTTAAAGTTTTCCATTTATTCAAGAGTATCACATTCGTGTTGTGCTTTGTTCAAATTACTGAAACTTCTTAAAAAGAATCGATTGTTTCTCTAATATTGCATTTCCATTCACTATTTTCTTACACTCTGACTCATTTTCTTAGTTGGAAACCAGCAGCCAGGGAAAATATACTTCGTTACCCTAAAATACGGAATTTAATACAATTGTTTTTTTAGAAAAATAAATTTTTCAAACAAAATTACCAACACTTCCTTCAAAAAAACAAAATAGTCGTATATAAATAGTACATTACCGAGGATTGGATGTAGTTCCTACTTAAGGGGCGAATTTTTAGGTAAAAAGACTTTTCTATAAAAGAAATCAATAGAACTAATGTTATATATTGGGGCAATATAATAAATCCTCCTTGTTGACCATGAAAAAACGCTTTGCTAGTATGTTATTTATTCAGTCTACCAACTTCCATTTTAAAGAAATTTGATAGTCTGATTAGATAAAGTTTATCTTTTTGCCTATCAAAAAAAGGTGAACTACCAATCTATTCACGAGGAGGAAGAGAGTTGGCAAAAACAACTAAAGGAGTTTCAAGACGAGATTTCTTAAAAACGACCGGGATTGCCGCAGGCACACTTGTCGGGGGAGGATTGATCGGTGGGTTAGTCGGCTATAACGCCAACAAAGGCAATTCAAGCGTAGCGACAGCACCCGCAGAAGACCATCACGATGCTGATATCAACCGGGGACTGATGTTCTTCACGAAACGGCGTGACTTTGAAATCCTAGCCCAGGCGACAGAGCGTATTTTTCCCGAAGATGAACTGGGACCGGGAGCGATTGGTTTAGGTGTACCGTATTTCATTGACAACCAACTGGCTGGCAATTACGGCAGCAACGCCAGAGAGTATATGCAAGGTCCTTTTCATGAAGGAGGGCTGACACAAGGCTACCAGACCCGCCTGACACGAGCAGAGCTGTTCATGAACGGCATCCATACAATGGACCAAGAAGCCAATAAACGCTTCAGCAAAGGCTTTGCTGAACTTGAAGGCGACCAGATGGATGAGATTCTGACTGATTTGCAAAAGGATGAAATCAAGATGAAAGGCGTCTCGTCCGCTTTCTTTTTCAAGCTGCTCCGCAGTGCCACACTAGAAGGGGCCTATGCAGACCCGATTTACAACGGAAACGTGAACATGGAAGGTTGGAAGATGAAAGGGTTCCCTGGACACCAAATGTCCTATATCAATCAAATTGAGGATGAGAAATTCCATAAGATTGATCCAAAATCCATCAGCAGCATGCAGCATTAAAGACAACAGGGGGCATTCGAATGGCTAAAACACTTGATAAAGTAGACGTAGTAACGGTAGGAGTGGGCTGGACAGGCGGCATCATTGCAGCGGAATGTGCCAAAGCCGGCATGAAAGTCCGAGGCTTGGAACGCGGGCAAAATCGGGGAACTGAAGATTTTTCCTTAGTCCATGATGAGTATCGTTATGCGATTCGTTACGAATTAATGCAAGACCTCTCCAAAGAAACAATCACCTTCCGCAATAACATGAAACAACGTGCACTCCCGATGCGGCAGTTAGGCTCTTTCCTTCTCGGTGAAGGTCTCGGCGGAGCTGGTACACATTGGAACGGCATGACCTACCGTTTCTTGCCTTATGACTTTCAAATCAAGTCGGAAACTGAAAAGAAATATGGCAAGAATAAAGTATCCAGCGATTATTTACTCCAAGACTGGGGCATTACATACGATGAGTTGGAACCGTATTACGATCGGTTCGAAAAAACGATGGGACTTTCCGGTGAAGATACGAACCCGTTCTGGGGCAAGCGGTCTTCCGATTTCCCGACACCTCCTATGAAGAAAACGCCGTTGCTCCAAAAGTTCGAAAAGGCGGCAAAAGACCTTGGTTACCATCCATATATGGTACCATCCGCAAACCTCTCACAACCTTATGAGAATCCAGACGGTTCCCAAATTAATGCTTGTCAATATTGCGGTTTTTGTGAACGGTTCGGCTGTGAATACGGGGCGAAGGCCAGCCCGGAAGTTACTGTCATACCAGCAGCTAAAAAGACGGGCAATTACGATATCATTTTCAATGCAAATGTCGTGGAAGTCTTGAAAAAAGGCAATAAGACGACAGGCGTTCGCTATATTGACACACAAACCGGAGAAGAAGTAATCCAACCCGCAGATGTCGTCGTGTTGACAAGCTACATGATGAATAATGCCAAATTATTAATGGTATCGAATATAGGTGAGCAATATGATCCGGCAACCGGAAAAGGAACACTCGGCAAAAACTATTGCTACCAAATCGAGCCGGGAGCGACAGGCTTCTTCGATGAACAAATGAATACATTCATGGGAGCAGGCGCGTTAGGCATGACAATCGATGATTTCAATGCGGACAATTTCGATCACACCGACCTGGACTTTATTCACGGCGCCAGCATTTCGTTCGTCCAATCCGGAAGCCGTCCGATCGGAACGAATCCAGTTCCATCCGACGTGCCGCTCTGGGGTGCTGAATTCAAGAAGGCTTCCATTGAGAACTTTACACGGACACTGGATGTGTTTGGACAAGGCGCATCAATCCCACACAAACACAATTATTTATCGCTTGACCCGACTTACAAGGACAAGTACGGCGTGCCGCTCTTGCAGATGACGTATAACTTCACTGAGCAGGACCGCAACTTGCATAAATTCATTACGAAAAAGACCGTGGAAGTGATGGAAAAGATGGGTGCGAAAAAGACGGAAGGCGGCGGCCCATTGGCGGAATATGACATCGCACCTTACCAGTCCACCCACAACACAGGCGGCACTACGATGGGGAATGACCCGCAGAACAGCGTCGTGAATACTTACTTGCAGCATTGGGATATGGAAAACCTGTTTGTTGTCGGAGCAGGGAACTTCAACCACAACAGCGGCTATAACCCAACAGCGACAGTCGGTGCATTGGCGTACCGGACGGCTGAGGGCATTCAGAAATACCGTCAAAAAGGCGGTTCACTCGTGTAATATACGAATCCATAGGCAGAAAAAATTGTAAAAAGAAAGGTTGATCTTAATGAATCTCGCAGCAATCGGAGTACCAGGTCTTATTGTCATCCTCGTTATTGTCTTAATCCTCTTTGGACCACGGAAGTTGCCCGAAGTAGGATCGGCTGTCGGCAAGACATTGGCGGAATTTAAAAAATCCGCAAAAGAAGTGATGGACGATGATGAGAAAGTCCAAAACGAGGAAGTCAAGAAAATCTCCAGTACTGAAAAGTAGGTGATAGCATGGATCCATATCGCGATCACAATCGACAGGTTCTCAGCCCATTGGATAAGAAACGGCAGGAAGACTCGGTATCCACTGAGCCTTCTCCTCAATCCAGTCAACCGATAGAGCCAGCACCTATCAAAAAGAAACAACAAACAAAAACACAGCCTGAAACGGAAAAAGAAGATGAACAAGATCGGCTCACCGCATTTTTTGAAGAGCCCACATTCATCGAACATATAAGTGAATTGCGTAAGCAGCTCATCAAGAGCATTGCGGTGTTTTTGGTATTTTTCATCGCCACCTTCAGTACGATCAATATGTGGTTTCCCTACATCACGAGGGGCTATAAATTGATCGTATTAAGCCCAATGGAAGTCATTTCATTTTACACAACAATTTCCGCCGCATTGGCATTTGGACTGGCGATTCCGTTCCTCTGCCATTTTCTATGGCAGTTTGTGAAACCCGGATTGACGGAAAAAGAAGGACGCTTTCTCAGCCTGTACTCCCCCTTCATCCTTTTGCTTTTCGTCGCCGGCCTCGCGTTCGGATATTATATCGTCAACCCGTTAAGCTACAACTTCTTGGTGAAGCTCGGGAAGATGAATTTTGAAGTCATGATTTCGGCAAAAGAATACGCCCGCTTTCTCATGCTGACAACGATGCCAATCGGATTGCTCTTTGAATTGCCGATTGTGGCTCTCTTCTTATCATCTATCGGCATTCTGACTTCCGTTACATTGAAAAAAGTCAGAAAGTGGTCCTATGTGGTCTTGGCGGTCGTCTCCGCCCTCATCACTCCGCCCGACTTCTTCAGCCAACTCATCATTCTAATCCCGATGATCGGCTTATACGAAGCAAGCATCTTCCTTGTCACCCGGACGGAAGCTCGGTTGGCGTCGGCAGATCTGGCATCCTAAAGGAAAAGCGTTCAATGGTTACGGACCGTTGAACGCTTTTTAATAGTTGTATGGGGAGCCACCTAAACTACATATCAATTTGGGAAATTGATTCGCTCTTCCCTTTCCATGCTGACAAGTAAGGAGTGTCGGCTCGATTGCTGTTGGGATGAGATACAGCCTTTACAGTGCGAAGGTTAAATTATATAACCTGCTCTTTCAATAAATTTCTGTAAAAATATTTAGCGACATAATAGCAAACATAGTGATAATTAGAATTAATGAAGCGAATAATTTACTGAATTTCCAATTGTACATCATAGAAGATATTGCAGCAACGAGAAGCAGAGCCTGGCCGGAGAAAAAATAAATGGCACTAAATTTCGACATGCTTATAATTAGCAAAAATACTCCTATTACAAACAGACCAGTAGTTGCTAGTACTCTAATTAAAGAATCCATATGGATTTGTTCATCTTTTTTCTTATACGAGTTTTTAACAGATCGAAACACAATATCGCCAATCATTAAAACAAACAAGATTACGTATATTACCATATTTTCAGTCTTCATATTTCACCATCCATATACAAGTAAAACCAAGTTACATGCTTCTAACATGGTTTCAGTTCTTGCAGCCCTTCCAGACTTATACGACGAAACAATTGATGTATTGTTAAAAAACTCTCAATTACCGGCTAGCATTCTTAAAACATTATATAGTGTTTGTGAACCGTTTCCTAATCTTCCGGACTTCACCGCCTGGATTTAGTTTTGCCTTCCATTTCTAAATCGTTAGATGAAGATAGGAACCTATTTGATAAGTAAAATGGCGGGCTGCCGTCGCTTCTCCTAACTCAAGCTTAAAATCGTACTCTTCAGCAAATACTCTACACGGTACCTCACTGCAAGTTGCCGCAGATAAGCCAACAATTCCTCGCTATCCAATTTGTTCTGCGTGAATCCATTCAGCTTCGAAACGTATGCTGCCTTCTCTTCTTCAGTTGCATATTTTTTGAAGTAGCCCCACATATGCTGATAGGCATTACAGATCGAACCCTGTGTAGGTTGAAGTGCTACAGCTTCCTCAATGAGTTGATCGACCCGTTCTAACTCAGTTCCCCGCTTCAACACTTCTCTAATTTCGTTATAATGCTTCTGACTATGAAACATGACCCGGTATTTTTCCCGGCTCCACCGCTGCTGTTTCTTTGTAAGTTCGTTCATCAGATCCCTCCCGAATTAATGAAAGTGGAAGCATTCTAACTGCCATCTATTCATTTTGGATAGTAGGATTCTAAATACGCAATTACATCATCAGATCCTAGCCTTTCACGATTTGAACTTACTGCATGAGCAACTAATAAAACCTGATGGTTAACTGGAATATAGTCAACACTCAAATCGTAATCAGATGGACTGCCTATCTCCAACTTCTTATCATTCTCCAGATAATATGCGACGATGATATGTTTTTCAAAACGGCCAAACTCTTCTGTTGCTCTTGCAAATCCCACCGTTATGACTTGTTCAGCGGCCGGCCGTTCTGCTACTGAATTGGTAACCCCTTTTTCCCGTATCCCCCATTTGTTTGATTTGGAATAAAGGAGTCCGATCCTATCTGAATTTGCCAACAGGAAAAGCGTTCCGGTGTCATCTTCCATTATGGGGTATTCTTGTTTTAACAGAATATCTTTCTTCGAGAATTTCTCCTCCTTCAAGATAAAAGAAACACTAACATATCTGTAATATAGAAGACTCGAAACCCCCAGTATGACCAAGAAAATACATAACCCCCATACCGCCCTTTTCACGAATTTCCCCCTTTACCATGCCGTGAGCTGCATCATAGCCGCAATGAACCGCGGAACCCCCTTGCAGCATAATAGGAATCTGCGCCATTGTGATAGACAAACACTGTGTCATAGCGACGGTCACAGAAGAGTGCTCCTCCCAGTTTTCGGATAGCCGGCGGCGTTTGCACCCAGCTTGACGTTTTCAAATCGAATGGCCCAAATTCTTGCAGTTGCCGATACTCAGCTTCCGTTAACATCTCGATGCCCATGGCAGCTGCCAGATCCATTGCACTGTTCTCCGGTTTATGTTTTTTCCTCGCTTCCAAAGCTTCCCGGTCAAAACAAACACTTCTGCGACCCACAGGACTTTCTGCAGAACAATCATAGAAGATGATTTCGCCTGTATCTCGGTCATGTCCCACCACATCCGGCTCTCCACCGGTCCTTTCCATTTCATAAAGCGAGGCTACTTTATCAGGACTTGCTTCCAGCTTGGCTTGGACTGTCGCCCATTCAAGATTCTGATGGCGATGTTTGTTTTTTTCAAAGCGTGCTTGCAATGTTTGAAGCAGCTCCTCATGTTCTTCTTTTGACAATTTGACATTCATACTTGTGCCCTCCTTCTTCCATAACGACTTACCATTATTATGATTGACGTGTACGCATTTTGCCATTCCTAATGTAAGATTATAATTAACCAGTTAGGTTAAACTTAGTTGTGCTTATGAGAAAAGGAGTGTTCAATATTGGATGTTGAAACTGTGATGCAGGAACTGGAAGCCCTCGGCAAGGAACGAACGAAAAAAATATATATATCCAACGGGGCACACGAGCCTGTTTTTGGCGTTGCGACCGGTGCGATGAAACCGTTGGCGAAGAAAATAAAAATCAATCAACCATTGGCTGATGAACTTTATGCAACAGGGAACTATGATGCCATGTACTTTGCAGGCATTATTGCAGATCCACAAGCCATGACGAAATCGGATTATGATCGCTGGATGGATGGAGCTTATTTTTACATGCTGGCTGATTATGTCGTGGCTGTCACTTTATCGGAATCAGCTATTGCGCAAGAGGTGGCAGATCAGTGGATCGCCAGCGGGGATGAACTTAGAATGTCGGCCGGCTGGAGCTGTTACTGCTGGCTATTAGGAAATCGGAAAGACCATGAATTTTCCGAGAGTAAGATTTCGGATATGCTGGAGGCTGTCAAACATACGATTCATGATTCGCCTGAACGGACAAAAGCATCCATGAATAACTTTCTCTATACTGTAGGGATTTCCTATATTCCACTGCATGTAAAAGCCCGTGAAACAGCGAAGGAAATCGGGATGGTAGAAATCAAACGGGAGAACAAAAAACCTAGCCTTCTGAATCCGTATGAGAGTATACAAAAAGATTTAGATAAAGGGAGGCTCGGTTTTAAACGGAAATATGTTCGATGCTAAGCACGTGAAGTAAAAAGACAGAACATAGAGTCATGTGAGCTATGTTCTGTCTTTTATAAGGTTTACCTATCCCAAGCACTATGCAGCCTATATTTTAAATGAAATTCTCTAGTCAGCTACAGGTAAAATAACATCCTCTTTTTCCGGCATCGCCCCCCCATTTATTCCTTCAAAATATAGCGGCAACCCTTCTGCTAAAATAGGATGAAGGACTTTTGTGGGATCTTGCCTTTGATGATGAATATGCAAATGCGGTTCTGATGTCGTCCCGCTGTTTCCTATACGTCCGATTACAGTTCCTGGCCTGACATGATCCCCTTCCTTAACAGTGACACTTCCTTCTTTAAAATGATTCAGTAAAAGATATGTATCGGTTTCATCTATTTTGATATAAACATGATTACCTTGAAGTGAAATAAAATCTTCTGTTCCGGGATTTATATCCTTTTCTCCGTCGTATGCGGCAATCACCTGACCCGACACAGGGGAATACACCTCTTTATCCCAAATCCCATAATCCTCGTTCTGTTTACTTCCTGTATCATAAGGTTCCATCACTAAATCGTAAGCCCATCTTTCCGAAGGCCATGTAACATGATTCAAGTTCGTTTCAACTGTATCCCCTCCCCAGGCGACCACAGTCTCTTCTGCGAATGGCCATTTTACAGTAATGGCGGGGTGAGATCTCTCTATCTTATTCGGATAGCTAATCTTGATAATATTGGAGGTCATAAGAAAAGGAAAAATGAGTGCCAGATTCACAAAGAGATTCAACCACAATTTACGGCTTCTTTTCTTTTTGACGATTCCCATAATAAATAGAATAGCGGTAATGATAACACCAACGAATCCTATGATAGGAAGTATGAACTTAAGTAAAGCCCAAGCATAAACACCAATTAAGCTATTCGAAAAAAAAAGGACACTGCTCCATGCTAGTAAAATAATTGCAATAAAAATTTTGATCAAACTCTTTCTCCTCCTAATTCGTAACACTGCTACAATGTTATACGGCATGCATCACTTACCCAATAGTTAAGAGAATGGATGATAAGAATTTCATATAATCCCTTTTCAATTCCCTTTACTAATATGGCAAGTTCATTGGTTCTATCGTACTTCATTGTAGAGCTCCAAATAACAGACCTGGGGAATAGTTCAATCTAAGTCCTGAGCCGCATTGTATCTTTTCATTTCTGCGCAACAATCTATTTCTTTCTAATGAACACCTGCAAGATTAGTTCTTTATTTTTTTGAAATTTGACAACACTAGTATATCTATGTACTATATAGCTAACATAATGTTAATGATAATTAACAAAAAGGTAATGAAATATAACATAAAACATGCCCTAGTATTGTTAGAGGAGGGGAAACATGTTACATAACCGAGTAAAAGAATTGCGGGCTCGCTTTGATTATTCACAATCGGACCTTGGGGACTTGATCGGGGTTACACGGCAAACGATTGGATTAATTGAAAAATCAAACTACCAACCGTCTGTAACGTTAGCATTGAAAATAGCAAAGGTTTTCCGTCTGCCATTAGAAGAGGTATTTTGGTTGGAAGGAGAAGAGGAAGGTGAAAAAAAATGATAAAAAAAGTAATGGAGTCTCCTCTTGCCATAATGGTGATTCCACTTTCTTTGGGTGCAGCGTATATTGGGGTTCAAGAAAGATGGCCATATGTCATGATAATTCCGTTTATAAATGTCTTGATTGTTCTGTTGTCCATCATATTAGTGACTATTCACAATAAACGTTTTCCCAAAGATACCATGCGGCTTTGGACTTTGATTCCTTATGAATTAAGAGAAGAAGACGAAGGTATGCAGTATTATACGTATCGCGCTACCCGGAAAGTGTATATATTCTTTGCACTCGCATTGCCTTTTAGCCTTTTGTTATATGTCATTTTTGGAAACCTAATAAAATACTCTGACGTCATTTTGCTTTGTTTATTATATACAGCACAACTACTCATTTTTTGGTTAGAAATACGAAAAGCATATGTGGAGGATTAAATTATGATTTGGTCGTATGTGATTATCTTTCTATTAGCAGCCATCCCTTTTTTCGAAGTCGCCATGATCGTGCCAATTGCGATTCTTGGCGGTCTTCCCGCCATTCCAGTTATCATCATTGCCTTTTTAGGAAATTTCGTAACGATCGTTTTACTCATTGTATTTATAGACTCGATTCGCAATTGGCGTAAAAAGAAAAAGGCTAATGAAGATGAACATAATAAGAAAAGCCATCAGCGAGCCAAAAAGATTTGGGCAAAATATGGTTTACCCGGTTTAGCTTTTATTGGTCCCTTTTTTGTAGGCAGCCATATAACGGCGTTGCTAGCGATCACATTTGGCGGCACACGTACAAAAACACTCATATTAATGACGGCAAGCATTGCATTTTGGGCCATTTTGCTTGGCGGAGCTGCCTATTTCGGTTTTGATTTTCTAGTGAAGGATGAAGATGATTCTGGTTTTATCACGAGACTTTTACAACGATAAAATTACGAATTACGTGATATGAACGAATAAGAAAACCGCTCAATGATGATAACATCAAGCGGTCTACAAACTGCTTTCCAGCAGGCAGCTAGTTTCAGGAATAATCCATTCACAATGAGCCGACCACTCAGGGATGGATTATTTTTTATTTTGTTTTCTCAAGCTACCGCTTCGGCCACCTTCCCGGCACTTGCTTTCTTCACTGTAAGCATCACCAAGAAGGAAATGCAATACAAGCCCGCCAAGTAAAGCATCGCCACTTTCATATCATAGCTTTGCAGGATATAACCGACTAGGATCGGGGAAAACCCGCCGACTGCCCGTCCGATATTGAAAATCGTATTTGTCGCCGTGCTTCGAATATCGACTGGATACAAGCTGCCGATCAACGCGCCGTACCCTGCGAACATTCCGTTTGAGAAGAAACCTACAATGGCTCCGCCTACGAGCACCATGACAGCCCCCGTCGCGCTGGCATACAGAAACACCGCGCAAGCAGAAGCAAGTAAGAACATACCGTACGCACGCTTCGCTCCAAATCGGTCCATGATTCGGCCAAACGTCAGCATCCCAATAATCATACCGACTGCCGTACTGATTGTCCAAAGCGCAGAACCAGAAACCGAAAGGCCTTGCGACTTCTGCAACATGGATGGCAGCCAAATCATCAAGCCATTGTAGCCTGCGATTTGAACCGTTGCCATGAGAATTAACGCAAGTGTTGTACACGTAGTTCTCGGCGTATCAAACAACTGAAGCAGTTTGCCTTTGTCTGCTTTCGCCGTTGTCTTCTGCTTCTGTGCAGCGAGCCACTCCGGCGATTCATCCAAATTCTTGCGGACAATAAAGGCGAAAATAACAGGCAATGCGCCGATAAAGAACAATGCTCTCCAGCCGAAAGCCGGCAAAATCATCGCGCTGAGCAATGCGGCTAAAATGACCCCGTACTGTGCACCGACACTCACATAAGATGATGCACGCCCTTGTTTATTCTTCGGCCAAGCTTCTGCCACAAGCGCCATTCCAATTCCATACTCACCGCCGGCGCCGATTCCGGCGATAAACCGGAAGACATACACTTGCTCAATGCTTGTCGCAAGTCCTGTCAACGCTGTTCCGACCGCAAACAAAATAATCGTATACGTAAACACTTTCACGCGGCCATACTTATCAGCCAGCACGCCAAACACGATGCCGCCAAGAAGCATGCCGATATTGGTAATGGATGAAATCAACCCGCCCGTCGCAAGGTCGATATGAAACTCTGCGATGATCAATGACATTGCAAACGAGATAAACATAATATCCATGCCTTCGAGCGTCAATCCCGTAACCGACGCCACTACTGTTTTCTTCCGATAATCCATCCTTCATTCCTCCAGTATATTCAAGATGTACTGCGTCTCTTTTTGAAAGAATGGATTGATCCAATTCCCCTTATCGGCCTCACAGGACCGATTTAAAAAGAGCTGCCTGCATTAGGCAAAATAAAATACCCTTCCGTCTGTAAGGACAAAAGGGCATGAATAAACAAGAGTTCGAAATTTGTATTCAGCAGACGATCTTCTAACCATCATCCCCAAATACAAATCAACACGGCTATTCAGCTACTCTTTTCGGCCTCACAGGACCAGTTTAAAGTATTATTTTTTCTAGTGTAGCAGAAAAGGCTGGTCCTTTTCTACTGGAAATTAGGGTGAAATGAAATGTTTTATTTGTCAGTCAATATGGTATAACCGCGCATAAAACGTCTCTAAACGAGCATAAGCTTCGACCAGCCGCGCATTAACGTCCCCAAGCGAGCATAACCACCAAGCAACCGCGCATTCACGAGTTCGAAGCGCGCATAACCATCCCCAAAACGAGCATAAGTGAATCGGAAAGGATGTCAGATCACCTAAGGTCGCTATTCATTTTCTAGAGTTCACTAGTTGCAGTGTAGTCTCCTCTTGCAGGGAAAGGAATATTAGCATGCTCTATTTACATAGAGTAATGATAATAAAATTATAGAACGTTTTGATCAACTATTGATTTCCTTGGGGGAGTGCATATGGGCGCTGTTAACGGAAAGGATTATATAAATCGATTAAACCAACTGCGGAACGAAATCTGGTATGACGGTGAAAAAGTGGAGGGGCTGCTCTCTGAACATCCTGCTTTTAAAGGACTGCTCCAGTCAAAAGCAGCACTGTATGATTTGCAGCATGACCCGAAAATCAAAGAGGAAATGACGTTTGTTTCTCCAGTAACCGGAGAACGGATTGGTCTTTCCTATTTACAACCGAAAACGAAAGAGGATTTAACGAGAAGAAGAAAAATGATTGAACATTGGGCCCGGTATTCAGGAGGGATGATGGGAAGAAGTCCGGACTATTTGAACACAGTGTTAATGAGCTTTGCTTCTTCCGCATCTTATTTTACGAATAAAGACTACTGTTTTCCGAATCATCTACAAGCCTTTTATGAATTGGCCAGAGAAAACGACCTGTCGTTTACTCACACCTTTGTTTCCCCCCAAGTAAATCGTTCACCCATCTATATTGAAAATACGGATGAGCCCATCGCCGCAAGAGTGATTAAGAAAAATGAAAAAGGACTGCTGATTAAAGGGGCGCGCCTGCTTGCTACACAAGGTGGTTTAACGGATGAAGTACTCGTATTCAACGTTGGTAAGTTTCTTTTTAATGAAGATGAAGCGTTTGCTTTTTCGATTCCCTCTAACACCGAAGGACTCAAGTTTATTTGCAGGGATACCTTCATCGGAGGGCCGTCCTCATTTAATCATCCCTTAAGCTCGCGATTTGAAGAAATGGATTCAATCGTTGTCTTTGACAATGTCTTAGTCCCGTGGAATAGGGTGTTTTATTACAACAATGCGAAAGCGGCAGAAGAGTTCCCTTTTGAAAGCTCATTCCATCCCTTTACGAAGCACCAAGTCGTGATTCGCCAAATTGTAAAAACAGAATTCATCTTAGGGTTAGCCGAGCTTTTGATTGAAACGATTAAGATCAGTGAATATCAACATATTCAAGAAAAGATGTCAGAAATTATTACCGGTCTGGAAACGATGAGAGCCTTGCTGGAGAAATCGGAAAATAACGCCCAATTAGATGAATGGGGATATATGCGTCCTGAGATTTTTCCACTTCAAGTTGCGGGCAACCTCTTCCCTGCCATTTATCCGCGTTTCACTGAAATTCTTCAACTCATCGGAGCGAGTGGCATGATTACATTGCCCACCGAAAACGCATTTCACTCAACGATTCGAAGTGACTTGGATCTATATCTCCAAGGAGCAACAAAGACCGCGGAGGATCGAGTCAAAATTTTTCGTTTAGCTTGGGATGTAACGATGAGCTCATTCGGAACAAGACAAACCCAATACGAACGATATTTTTTCGGCGACCCGATACGATTGTCGAGCGAGTTATATAAGAAGTATCCAAAGAATGATTATGTAAAGGCAATTCATACGTTCCTGGATTTAAAATGAAGATTTTATACGCCTTTTGAACGGTATGCACCGGACAAATGGCGTTTTTTAATGCGCTAAGCCGCCATATATATTGATTGCTGGCTGGGTAGCTATGCTTGGAAATCAATTCCTATGTTATAATACAAGATAATTTTGAATTGTAGAGAGAGGGACGTTACTTGAACAGAAGCATTTTATATATTGAAGATAATGAGAAAATAGGCAGTTGGGTGAAAGAAGAACTGGAACAGCGGGGTTATTCAGTTCAATGGCTGCTTTCTGGTGAAGGAGCCGAAGAAGAAGTAACTCAGCATGACATCGTTATTTTGGATATTATGTTGCCCGGCTTAGACGGCTTTACTGTTGGAAAACGATTAAAAAAGACTGCACCTGCTGTTCCTATCTTGCTGTTATCTGCTCGAACATCGATACATGACAAGGTAGATGGTTTACAGTTTGCGGATGACTATGTAACGAAACCATTCCATACTGATGAATTAGTCGCACGATTGGAAGTTCTAATCCGTCGAAGTGGCGGAATCAATTCTGAACGCATTTCACTAGGACAACATATCGAAGTAGATCCAGAGATCCAAATGGTCTATGACAAACATACAGGAGAAGAAATACGATTGACCGGGAAACAACATCAAATCTTGATGTATTTCCTACGCCATCCAAATCAAGTGTTACCGAAAGAACAAATTTATGAAGCAATCTGGAACGAACCCTACATGATTGGCGATAAAACAATACTGGTGCATATCAGCCGATTGCGCCAAAAGCTGGAACGGTACCCCGATTCCCCTGAAATTATAGAAACGTTGAAGGGAATTGGCTATCGGGTGAAACTATGAAACAGACTCGATCATTATTTCACCGTTTTCTTCTGGGACATTTTCTATTTATCTTTCTCCCTCCTATTGTACTTATTTTGCTTCTTATGCCCATTGGGTTTTTGAGCATTGATGGAGAAGATTTGAATGCATTAATCCAATTTTATTTTATACTACTTTTGTTTGGTTTTATTATTGTCGCGTTTGTTGTCATGTCTTGGCTTTTCTTCTTGAGACTCCGCAAGCGTCTCACCCGCTTGCAGGAAGTCATGTCCTTTTCAGCTGCTACTAATTCATTCCCTACCCCCATACCTGTTCAAACAGATCGGATGGATGAAATCGATCAATTAGGAAGTTCCTTTAATTGGATGATTCAGCAGCTCGAAGACAGTCGCAAGCGGGAATATGAAGAGGAATTATTACGTCATCGGCTCATTGCGAATTTATCTCACGACCTTCGAACACCCCTGACCATTTTGAGAGGACATGTCACCAGATTACATAAAGAATCAATGAGCTTGGAAGGACAAAACTCATTAACCGAGATGAACCAGACGATTACAAGAGTCGGGGATCTAATGGATGATTTACTTTCCTATACACTGCTTACTTCCGGGAAACATCCTTTCCAACCCGCTTCAACAGATATTGGACGCTTAGTACGGGCCTCTGTTGCTGCCTGGTATCCTGTATTCGAAGAAAAAGATATTCAGCTCGATGTGAATTTACCGACAGAGAAGACGTTTTACTGGGATGCAGATCCTGCCTGGATGACACGAGTTTTGGATAATTTATTTCAGAACATTCTTCGCCATGCAGCAGAGGGAAAGTATGCAAACATTATCGTTGATGTAGAAAAGGAACAGATTATTATTGCAGACAAGGGCCCAGGTATGAACCACGCATCCGATGAACATGGGGCAGGAATTGGTTTATCGGCTTCACATTATATGCTGAAAAAAATGAAGCTGAAAGCGGACTTTACATCGAATGAAAATGGCACAAGAGTCACGATTGGCAAAGCTTCACCTAAAGTTAACCCAGAAGTAAACAACATGATAACCGAGATGTAACTTTGCTTCTTTATAATGAGAGCCATAACAGAAAGGACGTGTTATGGTTGCTTACAATAAATAATGTTGTCAAACATCGGGGTAATCAGAAAATCTTATCAGGTGTCAGCTTTTCAGCCAGGCCCGGTAGAGTAACTGGATTTTTAGGTCCAAATGGAGCAGGGAAAAGCTCTACACTTCGCATCCTGCTGGGTCTGGATCGTGCCACCTCAGGGAGCGCGCTCATTGATGGAGTGCCATTCGCAGAATTGAAGAATCCTCTCGCAACAGTAGGTGCTGCACTTGATGGATTCGGAGCGCATCGTATGAGAACAGGACGCGCTCACTTGCGTTGGATTGCACGTGCCGCAGGATTGCCTCGCTCGCGTGTCGAGGAAGTGCTGGAAATAGTAGGCCTGACGAATGCTGCTGGAAAACGGGTCGGCACGTATTCCCTTGGCATGGGGAGAAGACTTGGTATGGCAGCTGCCCTTCTTGGGGATCCGGAAATATTGGTTTTGGACGAACCCGTCAACGGGCTGGACCCGGAAGGAATACGCTGGATTCGGACATTTTTACGCGAACGTGCAGCGTCTGGAAAAACGATATTGCTATCCAGCCATCTAATGGGCGAGCTTGCAGAGACTGTAGATGATGTGGTGATTATTCATCATGGAAAAGTCGTGGCAGATGGAACGTTAGAAGAAGTAACCGGTACCCATTCCTCGTTGGAGGAAGCCTTTTTTGCCCTGACAACGGAACATGCAGGTGCTGTTGTATGAGAGCATTCAACGCTGAACTATCCAAATTGTTCTCTCTGCCCGGCATGTGGCTTGCCTTTGTGATTGGCATATTGGCCCCGCCACTCCTTGCCATCCTGGACAGCCTGGCAGAAAAAGAAGATATAATAGCTGGAGTCAGCACGCGGCTATCGGAAGTTGGCTTTACAGGATTAGGTGGTGGTGTACAAGGGATCATTATTCTGGGGGTACTTGCTGTCAGCAGTGAGTATTTGACAGAGAGCAGTGAATCTGGCGGAGGGAATCAGATTACAACGAGTTTAACCGCTGTTTCATCCCGTCTCCAATTTTTGCTGGCAAAAGCAGGTGCAGTAACAGTGATCAGCGTCCTGCTTTCCATCCTTGCTATTGGTACAACTGTGGCAGCAACACATCTGATTCTTGGTGACTACGCCCCTGCATTTGAAGCATCTAGACTGATCGGTGCGGTTTGCTACTGGACATTCACTGCTCTTTTAGCATTTGGGATGACGGTACTAACGAAGAGTGGCATTATTCCGCTTGCTGTTCTCATGATTAATTCATCTGTGGTGACAATCTCTTTCCTCCTTACAAAGGTTACAAAGTTGGCGTTTTACTTACCCGATATGGCAGGCCTTGATATGTTTCTGTCTCCGAGCGGCGGATTTCATACTCCATTCACAGGCGGCGTCATCATGTTTGCTTGGGTAACCGTTCTGTTCCTAGCAGCAGCCATTGTATTTCATAGGAGGGACGTGGCATCATGATGGTCTCCTCTAGTCGAAAGATAACACCGATCTTTGGCGCTGAACTGGATAAATTAGTTACGCTGCCCTTGATCTGGCGCACGTTTGTGGCTACTTTCATTGTGAATTTAGCGTTAACCGCAGCTTTTACTTCTGCCAACCTACAAGGGGCAATAGGTACGCAAAGTATACTGGCTACAGGACTTGCTTCTATGGGATATCTTCAAGCAGGGTTCATTATTCTTGGCATCTTAGCTACCTGTTCGGAATATACAGGGGGACAGATCCGAACGACTTTAACTACGATACCTTGGCGCGGGTTGCAATTATCCACGAAGCATTTGGCCTTGGCAGTTGTAACCATACCTATGGCACTTATCCTTACCGGATCAGGTATACTCTATGCTTTTATCATGATGAGAGACACAGCAGCAGAGATGGAAATAGACACTATGATCAAAACACTACTTGGTGCAACCGGCTATCTAACATTAACGACACTTCTCAGTGCAGCTATTGGTGCTCTATTTAAACGAACCACTCCTGCTTTAGTGGTTCTGCTTGGTTATTATTTCATTGTCAGTCCATTGGCTAGAGAATATCTACCAAACATTCAATATTATTTTCCGGACACGGCAGGCTCTTATATGTATATGCCGCTTTCCTCAGGTGAAATAAGTTCCCTTTCACCCCTGCAAGGGACAGGTATCATACTGGCATGGACGCTGTTCTTTATTACAGCAGCTATCGTATGTTACCGAAAACGGGATGCCTAGGTTAGGTTTTAGATTCTAAGCTTGTTATGCCTGAAAACGAAAGAAGCATCAAGATTTCTGCCTTCATCGGCTCCAATCTTGATGCTTTTTCATCTTATAAATTTACGAGAGGTGTCCCCATTCTCATTAAAGACAGTCCCTTTTCACTTACTGTTATGCCTTACGAGGCGTTCCTTCAGCATTTGATACAGTCGCATCAATTTGGATCAACGCATCATGCGGTAAGTTGGAAACGCCAACGACTCTGCGTGCAGGCGTGCCTTGCGGGAAGAATGCTTTGTAAGCTTCGTCTACAGCGTCAAGATCAGCAATGTTCTTAACGTAGAGATTCACTTTCACCACGTCTTCTAAAGAATGGTTAATGCTTTCTACAATTGCCTTGATATTCTTTAAGCTCTGTTCCGCCTGCTCTTTTACGCCGCCTGCTACAACTTTGCCAGACTTCGGATCGATCGGCAATTGCGCAGAAAGGTGGTTGTAGTGAGAGAATGCTACAGTTTGTGTAGAAAGCTCATCGATCGGAGCGTTTTCAGTGTTGTTCGCCCAGATCACGATACCATGTCTGTCTTCAATAGCTTGTGGAGGTGTTCCATCTCCGTGCGATACAACTGCTTCGATTTGAACAGAAGCACCTAGTGGCAATGCAGCAGCTTCAACAACTGTACGTGCAGGAACGTAAGCGACAGCTCTGGCGATTGATGAATCTGGGAAGAATCTAGAGTACACTTCATTTACAGCTTCCGTGTCAGCCAAGTCTGTAAGGAAGATGTTGATTTTCACGATATCGTCAAACGGAACGTCGATGCTCTCCAAAATCGCCTTAATGTTTTTCAAAGCTTGTGCAGTCTGCTCTTTCACATCGCCCACGACCAAACGGCCAGTCTTCGGATCGATCGGCAACTGAGCTGACAGGTTGTTGTAGTGAGAGAACGCTACGGTTTGTGAAGAAAGCGGGCTAGTTGGTGCATTCGCCGTGTTGTTTGTAAGTTTAATCAAATCGCCTGCTTGTGGCGCGTTTGGAATTGTCCCTTCACCATGTGAAACAAGCGCTTCAATCTGAACAGACGCACCCTTTGGAAGATCTGCAACTGCTACTGTTGTGCGTGCAGGAACATAAGTTGGGAAGTATGTTTTATACACTTCGTCAACCACGTCTACATCTTGGATGTCCTTAACGAATACCGTGATTCTGACAATGTCGCTCATGACATGATCAATGCTCTCAACAATTGCCTTGATGTTTTCAAAGCATTGTTCAGCCTGCGCTTTAATGCCGCCAGCTACCAATTCGCCAGTCTTCGGATCGATTGGCAATTGAGCTGAAAGATTGTTGTAATGTGAAAAAGCTGCAGAATGTGAAGATAGACCGTTACTTGGAGCATGTTCCGTGTTTTTTGCTGCTACTGCGTTATAACCGCTCATAATACGATTCCCCTTTTAGATAGTTTTTTCAAAAGATATATGTACTAACTCATGTTTCGCAATGAAAAAGCCGATCTACACCCGTCCCCTTGATTGCCGTGGGCCTCATGAACTTCAGTTAGTAACCCCTCTTGTTGTTGCCCGTTTGCAATTATATCAGTCTTCTACTATTTTTACTAACAATACCAGTCTAATAGATTCAACTTTGTTGAACAAGATTTTATCATGTTTCCAATTTATAGTCGGGATCTCTGAATCTGTTAAACTATTGTGCAAAAGTAGATCTATCTCATATAATTCCTAACAGTTTCCTACCATTGTCTTACTGCCAGAACTTCGCTCAAAAGCAACTAACAGTAAGGTCATCAGGAAAGCGAGAACAACAGTGCCTGCACTAACCCAACTAAGATTCAAGACAGATGTGCCACTTATCACAAGACCTCCCAAGCCCGAACCTAGTGCGAATCCAAATTGAATAAATGAAGTGTTCACACTTAAAGCGATATCAGGAGATTTTGGTACCAGCGTAACCAAATATAGTTGCTGGGCTGGAGAAGTACTCCACGTAGCTATCATCCAAATCATGATAACTGCAATAATGCCAACGAGATTCCCTCCAATTACTGACAGTAAAATCAACATAAGTATCTGTAGTACTAATCCAGTGAAAATCGTAAACTTTGGACCTTTTTTATCCGCAGCTACCCCTCCAATGCTAGAGCCGATGAAGCTGCAGACTCCCGCGAGCAATAAAATACCACTAATTTCGGCAATTGTAAGGCTTGCTGAAGCTTGTAAGAATGGTGTTAAATAGGTGAATAATGTGGAATAGCCACCTACATAAAACAATGTCACTGCAACTGCAAGCACAATTCTTTTATCTTTTAATATCCATAATTGCATACCAATCGTAACTGGTTCTTGCTCCTTAATAGCAGGAACACTCCTATAAACAACGAGTACCGGAATTATGGTGAGCAAACCAATTAATACGAATAATGCCCTCCACCCCATAATTTCACTAAGTAATGTGCCAAGCGGTACGCCAAAAACTAAGGAGCTGCTTAACCCCATTAAAATGATCCCAATTGCACTTCCTCTTTTTTCACTCTCAACAAGGCGAGTCGCCACAGCCATTGCTACGACAATAGCAACCCCGCCACTTACTCCTTGCAAAATTCTTGTGAAAAGAACCATTTCAAATGAATGACTAAAAAAAGTGATAAAATTACTTAAAATGAAGATGATAAGCACTGATAATAATATTTTTTTGCGGTCAAAATTAATAGTGAGGGCAATGACAATAGGTGCGCCAATAGCTGCTGAAAGTGCGAATGAAGTGACTAATAACCCGGCAACAGATGTAGTTACACTTAAGTCTGTTGCTACCATTTGAATGATACCTGTAATGATATATTCAATCGTTCCTATTAAAAAGGCTGCCAAGGCAAGCAAATAGATGACCATTTTATTTTTCATCGAAACATTTCTCCTTCGCACAAGCAAATGATGTTTTTAGACGAGCATCAAAACTCTTAGAATTTAAGAAATGAACTAGAAATACATTAGATTGTTACTTCATAGTTCAATCGGGATTTGAATTTCTATTAATCTATCTTCATGATTTTCAGTCAGGGGGAAATAAATTTCTCTACCCGGTTGATCTTCTTTCACTCGATAACCATTTCTTTCTATCCATGTTGCCAAATCAATACAAGCAGTTTGTGCAAAAGTTGATTTTGCACGAAATAGTAATGTAGCCATCATTGTTTCAGCTGGTAAAGAACGTATATATAACTCCTTTGGAAAAGATGCAACTTGACCTTTGAGGGAATACCCCACTTCAAATTCGAAATCTTTTTCTGCTGATTCCTTCCATAGTACTGTTTGCGTTTCAGTTATTAATTCTCGATTATATTTTTCTAACACATGATTGAGTGTCTGAAAGAGTATAGGAATTTCCTCTACTGATCCACAAGAATGAAAAGCAATGAGACGCTCACTTTTAACTGCTTTTATGATCACCTCCTGCTCCTTTTCAGCACTCCCTTCCCGTCCAATTAACTGCATACGCTCTTTAATACGGGCTAATTTTTCTTGTTCTTTCTCCACCAACTGTTGAATTTCGCTTTCTTTCAGCTTAAACATCCCCTGAATCTGTTCTAAAGAAATTTCCTCATGAAGGAGCTGAGCAATTTGTTTTAAGGTAAAGCCTAATTCCTTGTATAAAAAGATTCGATTTACTTCAAGAAGCTGCTCTGCCGAATAATATCGATACCCTGTATCTCGATCTGTCTTCCGAGGCTTTAATAGCTCAATTTGGTCGTAGTATCGTAAGGTTTTTACTGGTACCTTACTTAACATAGAAAACTCACCTATTTTAAACATTTCCAATCCTCCATTTTGTTTATTTGAACAAAGTATAAACCCTTTAGTCAGGGGGAAAGTCAAATGATTCTTTTAAAAAGTTTTGACTATCTATAACAGAAAATACTACTGATATAAAATGCCTACACATTTATTGTCGTGACCTTCTAAAAATAAAAAAAGGCGCTATTTTGCATAGCACCTCTCAATCTCATGATTCTGTTGTATTCTGATACTAGTTCGATAACTACTTTATTGTCTTTCTAGCAACGCTACACACTCGACATGCACCGTATGCGGGAACAGATCCACCGGCTGCACGGTCTTTAGCGTGTAACCAAACGGCAGCAATTCCGCCACATCGGTCGCAAATGTATCCGGGTTGCATGATACGTAGACAATCCGCTGTGGCTGGGCGCGTCCAATGCGGCGCATCACTTTGCCGCCCGCTCCGCAGCGCGGCGGGTCGATGAGCAACAGATCCGCAAGGCCCCAGCTTTCATGCACTTCGTCGATGCCCCGGCGTGCGTCGCGAGCGAGGAACGTCGTGTTATGCAAATCGTTATCGAGCGCATTCCGTTTTGCCGATTCGATCGATGTCTCGACAATTTCAATACCCGCCAGTTCCTTGACGCGCGCGGCAAACGGCAAGGAGAATGTCCCGACGCCGCAAAACAGGTCGATCATCTTTTCGTCTTCCTGCGGCTTGCCCATTTCGAGCGCCAAATCCACCAGCTTTTGAGCCTGGACAGGATTCGTCTGGAAGAACGTATCGAACCAAAGACGGTAGCGATAGCCGCCCAGTTCGTCGTAAATGAAGTCGCGTCCCGCAAGCACGAAGGTTTCTTCCGATTGCGTGCGGTCTGCCCAATCCGTGTTCACAAGCCAAAGAAGACTTTTCACGTTCGGAAACTTTGCTGTGATTCTGTTAATCAAATCCTCCGCCGCATTCGCCAAATCACCAGCAGGCGCTTCCGTCGCAAACAGCGCTAGCATGACTTCGCCTGTTGCGAATGATTCACGGACCATGAGATGGCGAAGGAGCCCCTGATGTGTATCTTTATTGTATCCGCTCAGCTGATGCTCTTTCACCCACTCGCTTACTTCCATCGTGGCATCCACCATGTTCCTCCCCGCGATTAGGCAGGTCTCAAGCGGAATGATCTTGCGGAAATTCCCTTGCTCATGGAGGCCAAGATCTCCCTCAGCTGAAAAGGTGAACTCCATTTTATTGCGGTAATGCCATGGATTCTCCATCCCGATTGTGTCCTGAACGAGAGAGGAATCCAATCCGACACTCTCCAGCGCCTCTTTGACATGACCGGTCTTATGCTTCAGTTGGCCTTCATACGACCAATGCTGCCAAACGCAGCCCCCGCAAAGCTCGAAGTGCGGACAAGGCGCTTCCACCCGCTCGGGATGTGCGTTCAGAATCTCCTCCGGCAACGCCTTCCGTCTTCTTTTTTCCGGCTGATCCACGACTACTTGCACCGTTTCGCCCGGCAGCGTCTGCGGAATGGTCAGCTTCAGCTTCTTCGGATTGCTGCCCTTCTCGCTCTCACGCCAAATAACTGCCTGCCCATTCCCTTTTGTATCCAAACGATGGACATTTGCGACCAATGTTTCTCCAATTATAACGGTCATGATGACTGCCTCCTTTACACCTTTTAACTCTCTATTCAACGGCCATGCCTGTTCTTGTGAATTGATGCACTGACCTATTATAACGGAGTTCGGATGGGTTCACCAGACCGAATTGCTAGGTAAAGGGGCAGACCATTTTGTTGCTGAAGAGGAAGCCATTTTTACAGCTACACAAATTATGGCTTATCGAAAGAATTGAATCGTTTCTTCAATAAAAGCCTCAATGGCGGGCGCCATATAACGATCCTTCAAGTACGTTAAATAGACGGTACGTTTCAAGGAAGGCGAAGCGATGGTTTTATGGATCAGACTCGCATTGTGACGGTCTGCCAAGTAATTTTCGGGGATGAGCGACACCCCTAGATTTTCAAGGATGAGACTTAAAGCTGTTTCAAACCGTTCGACTTCGTATTGTGTATAGGGATGGATACCCTCTGAAGCAAACGTCTCAAGTACATTCTCTCTCGTCTGGAAGCCCTCACTTGTTATGATGAACGGTTCATCCCGCAAATCACTTAATAACACAACATCCCTTTTAGCAAGAGGATGGGTTTCATGTACGACGAGAACGAGTTTTTCCCTATATAAGGCTACTGTTTGGATATCTGCTTCATCGATTAATTGATTGGTGATCACCGCATGGGTTTTGTATTGACGCAATGAACGCTTAACATCTTCCCCGCTGAGTTCTTCCGTCAGGAACAGATTCATATCCGAGAATTTCTCCTCGTACCTTCGGATAACTTTCGGGATCCAATGCTTCACCGACTCAATCATCCCTAATCGCAATTCGCCTTTTCCAACAAGCCGGGCTTCCTGCATTTCTTTCTCCAAGATACTCATGTTCAACAAAATGTGAAGCGCTCTTTCATAAAGCAATTGTCCCGATTCTGTCAGTCCTATATTCCGTGTATTGCGTTCCAGTAATTTAAATCCTACCTCTACTTCCAAATTTTTGATGGCGTTACTGAGAGATGGCTGGGATATATGAAGGACACTGGCGGCTTTCGAAAAGCTTTTCTGCTCGACTACTGTGACAAAATACGTTAACTGTTTCAAATCCATTTTGAATCCCCTCCCGACCATTTATAGCTACAAGCTATCGTTTTATAGAAATTATATATTAGTATTTATAAGTATTCCATTTATAATTGACTCTAGAAGGAATTTTCAGCCTTTGAAAAGGATGTGTTTACACTATGCGAAGTAAAGTGGATAAAACGATCTGGACAGGGCGGACGGATCATGAATTTAATAAAGCGAGCTTCCGGTATCATCAAATCATCGAATTCGAGAGGTCTACGCAAGCAGACTCCGCATGCGCACTCATCGGATTTGCATGCGAAGAAGGAGTTCGGCGCAATAAAGGCCGTTTAGGAGCAGCTGCAGGACCGAATGCATTGCGCGCGGAACTTGCGAAATTGCCTTGGCGGATGGACGAAGGAAAAAGCCTGCTGGATCTCGGAACTGTGATATGTGAAGAAGATCGCTTGGAAATGGCACAAAGCAATTTGGGCGATACTGTAGCAGACGCGTTATCGAACAATTTGATTCCGATTGTACTCGGCGGTGGACACGAAACGGCGTATGGACACTATCTAGGCGTACGGAAGTTCATCGGAAGCGAAGCAACACTTGGCATCATTAATATCGACGCCCATTTCGACTTGCGTTCTTATGAGGAACAGCCCTCTTCTGGAACGATGTTTAAACAAATTTTGGAGCATGATGAGAAGAGCGACTATTTAGTGCTCGGCATCCAACGTTTCGGCAACACACAAGAACTTTTTGATACAGCCGATCATTTAGGTGTGACGTATGTGCAAGAAGAGGATATGACGAACAATTCTATGGAAGATACATTGCGTACAATCGAGACGTTCATAGCGGCCCATGATTACGTCATGCTGACTTTATGTACAGACGTGTTAAACGCTGCGTTTGCGCCTGGCGTCAGTGCCCCTTCCCCGTTCGGATTAGATCCTTTTATCGTTCGCACTATCATCCGTGCCGTTACCTCTAAAAAGAATGCGCTTTCATTCGACATCTCAGAAGTCAACCCGCTTGTTGACGAAAACAACCGCACCGTCAAGCTCGGTGCTTATGTAGTAAATGAAGCCATCATGAGCTTTTTAGGGAGGAATTAACATATGACAATTGAATTAAATCAAGTAACTACTATCTTCTTAGCCATCGCCTTACTCGTATTAGGCCGCTTACTGGTCAATAAAGTCGGCGTACTGCAGAAGTTCTGCATACCGGCTCCCGTTGTCGGGGGTCTGCTCTTTGCCATTCTCGCAACCGTTTTCAAAGCGGCAGGACTTGTAACTTTTTCACTGGATACATCCCTGCAAAGTCTATTCATGCTGACATTTTTCACGACAGTCGGACTCGGTGCGAGCTTCAAACTCGTCAAGTTAGGTGGGAAACTGCTCATCATTTACTGGCTCGCTTGTGGCTTTTTGGCCCTCATGCAAAATGTGATCGGTGTCTCCATGGCTTCTCTCTTTAACATTCACCCGCTCATCGGCATGATGGCAGGTGCCGTTTCTATGGAAGGCGGACATGGCGCAGCCACTGCGTTTGGTCAAACAGTTGAAGATCTCGGCATCGATTCTGCTCTCTCTATCGGGGTAGCTGCTGCAACATTCGGGCTTGTCGCAGGCGGACTCGTCGGCGGTCCTGTCGTGAAATTTCTTATCTCTAAATACGACTTAAAGCCAACAGAAACAGAAGACGTCGAGGGAGAATTCTCCGTTGAAAAAAATGAAGCTGAAATCCAAACGAACACGTTCTTTACACAAATCTTGCTCATCACGTTCTGTATGGCTCTCGGTACTTACCTAGGAGATCTCTTCTCTTCCGCTACCGGCTTTGTCCTGCCTGGTTATGTCGGTGCAATGTTTGTCGCTGTCATCGTACGGAATATTGTCGATAAGGTCAATCCAAAGGCTATTCATATGAAGAGCGTCGGTTTGATTGGAGACATTACGTTAGGTATTTTCCTCTCCATGGCGCTCATGAGCATCAAGCTTTGGGAAGTTGCCGGACTCGCGTTACCGTTGCTTGTCATTGTCTTTGTACAAGTCGTCTTTATTGTCTTGTTTGGCATCTTTGTTTTATTCCGCCTGCTTGGCAAAAACTACGACGCCGCTGTCATGGTGGCCGGCTTTACAGGACACGGGCTTGGCGCCACGCCAAATGCCATGGCTAATATGGCAGCCGTTACGGAACGGTTTGGTCCTTCGCGCAAAGCGTATCTCGTAGTCCCCATCGTTGGCGCATTTCTTATTGACGTATTCGCCATGCCTATTATTATTACGACCATTAATTTGTTTCAATAAAATCACCAAGGGTGTGGAATCAACAATGATTCCACACCCTTATTTATTTATATTAAACTGCAGCTTTCCTTAAAGGGAGTAGTCTCCAATAAGTTATGATCCGCCATACCCATTCCAGCGGCCCCATTTTAAAATGCCGCAACCAAATCATACTGAAAACAATTTGAACGGCAAAAATGGAGAGGCATACAAAAAGTGTATCCATATAAGTTAGATGCGGAAAGAATGGTCCGATCAGGAGAATAAAGGCTGTCTGCCCTACATAATTGGTCAACGCCATTCGGCCGTAATAGGTAAGAGGCGTTAAGAGATAGGTTCCCGCTTTTGTTTGCATTACAATCAGCAGAATCCCTATATAACACGCTGAGAGAATCGGGCCAATGGTAATACCGATTTTTAAAAAATCACCTACAGAATCAATCGAACCATCTTCATTCACAAAGAACATGTTGGAAAAGGGATTGATTGGAATGGCTTTGTATTGCATATAGAAGGCCACTGCACTGAGAATTGCCATGATGGAGGTAAATAAATAGAGGCCCTTTTTATTCGCAAGATTCTCGAACACCCGATATTGGCCACATGCGAAGCCTAATAAAATAAGCGGCAATGGTAAGAGTATCTTCACTCCCGTCATGGCAAACATCGTAAGAAACCCTAACGCAATCACCAGATTCACATGCCGGTTGGCTTTAGAAAACGGAAGAACGAGTAAACCACAGACGGCATAGACCGCTAACGCTTCTCCCGGATGAAACTTTTGATGGATCATGCCAAAAACAAATAGGACGGCCATCCTTCGCAAAAATAACACAGTGCCATTTTGTCCTTTTGTCTTCGCCCTTGTTAAAAAGATGTAGAACCCGACGCCAAATAAAAAAGAAAAAATGGTATAGAATCGGCCTTCCACAAACAAATACAAAAACCGTTGATAGCTTGCAGACATGGTATGCAGATCAGGAATCTCAATGTACAGCAAACCAAGTATATTGACGAGCATAATGCCTAATAAAGCAAATCCTCGTATGGCATCCAATTCTGTAATACGTTTTTCCAAATGTCCCACTCCAATACGTATCCCTCACTCTATTCATCTACCATGTGTCTGGCATCCAGTTTTGAGTGAGTACTATTGCTACAATTTTCTAATCTGCTCCACGTCAATAATTGTCTTTGTCGCCTCCAAATATGTGAAACGGTATGTCTGTCCTTCCTGTATCAAGAACCTCTCATAATGGATGACCATATCGCCTACTTCAGTTTCAATCAGGGTTATAGAGCCTCCCCCTCCTCTATATACATCTGTTACAACCATGTCCTTGACCTGCCATTCAGCATTCGAATAGTCTTTCAAGTCCTGCATCGACTTTCTTGCTTCATTGGCACCGTAAAGGAAGAGGGAGATGGCAATGAATAATGTGAAGATCCCACCAACCGCAAACTTGATGATGGATGACTTTTTGATACGTTGCGGATTTTTAAAGACGATTACAGTAAATAGATAAAGAAAAAACAAACACAATCCCACGCCTGCCGTAATTAAAAAAGACGTTCCGATAAAGTTAATGACGAACGCTTTATATAGGTCTTTTACAACAAACCAATTCCACGTAAGAAAACCGGATGCTATTAAAAGAAAAACGATAGTGATTATCAAAATAGTATATGAAATTCGCTGCCGCTTTTTATTCTCCGCTTCTGTCACCATTGCACTTTTCTTTCTCATCTCATCACCCCCTCCTCATCTCATTGATTTGTTAAAGGATACGAACAGAGAGGCTGCAAAGTTTCAGTGTGAAAACAGATCACTGGAAAAGACACGAATAACCTCCAGCAAATGAATGTCACCTTATTGAAACGGCTGGTTGATGAAAGTCAAAGAAACACCAGGCGCTGCATGAGTTGGCGCTCATCGAATGCCTATTGTGTCTGGCCAATGAACCTTGTTAGATTGACGCTGGATCGGAACTCCGAATTCGTCTGCCGCATTTCATCTATCGGTCCAATTACAACCACCTTTCAGGATTGCAACGTTTGGAAGAAGAGTCTTTGAATAGAAGCAAGAACCAAAGCCGGTTTGGATGTTCCTCATAGGCCAGATTCAAATTCATAACTACTTCCCTTTCTCGTAAAGCATTGTTTCTTGAAGTCTTAGGTTATTTCTGAGCACGGCGTTTATCGTCCAGCCCTTCCCAAAAGAGCCAGCCGTTTTGGGAGTTCCCAGAACATAGTTCTGCAGGCATACTCGGTTTGTTGAACTCTATCTGCTCCAATAACTTTGCCGTTGATTGTGTGAGAAGGACTGCTTTTTCCGCTTCAATGAGTTGGTCAAATTTTTGACGATATCTTCGATAAAACGCCCCATTATCTGACCAGTCACGCGTCTTTTCATCAGGTGCCCGTATAATAGATCCAGTTTGGAGAATAAACTTTCCATCCGACAGGTGAATGATGGCTTCATACGGCTTTTTTGCATAGAACACATCGTCTTCATCGACCTGTTCCTCCTCGGCGGGTTGATCACTTAATGAGATGCCAAGCGCCTCCAGTAAAAATGCGATATGCTTGGCAAAGGACATAAGAGCTGCCTCTGTAAACATATTGACATTCGGTTTACCGATGCGCAAATCTCTATTTTCCAGACTATATTGGGTCTTAGAAAAAACACGAATAAAATGCTGTTCCAAATAATCAATACTTAAGGTATCGAAACTATTGTTATCGGTGACAAACAAAATAGCGAACTGCCAAAAGTCTTTTTCACGCAAGTGATCTTTCAATCGTCCAATTCCGTTAATTGACTTCCCGACATAAAGGCTGGCATCATCTTCTGAAAACAGAAAATACACCGCATGATGATTCGCAAAAGGCAGTTCTTCTACCTTTTTAATTTGACTCTTTGTAAAATAGATACCGCGAATTTGACTTGTTGGATCTTGTACGATCCGGAGATTATTCGGATGATGACTATCTGGAAAATAACACATTACCGTCCTGGCCTGATTCATCTTCATTTCATCCCTTTTTTATGTAATCAGATCTATTATTTCTTCCTAAACATAGTGATAGGTGCCAGGCTCTAACCTGGCACCTAAAATAAAAACCGTGGAGTTTCTGTCAGTCTTTCTTAAAGAATCGTTCAAGCAAATAGGGAGCTCGTCTGTTGCAAAGATATTTTTGACTATTTGTCAGAATCCATTTGCACCTCAAACTCTTGTAGTAATGCCCGCACATGATCGGTCGACTCCGTATTCATCAATTGATTTCGCAATTCACCCGCCCCACGGAAACCTTTCACGTAAATTTTGAAAAAGCGTCGGAGCGGTTTAAACGCACGCGGCTCGAGTTCGTTGGAATATTTATCGAATAAATCGAGATGCAGCCGCAACAGATCCAGTAATTCCTCGGGACTGTGCTCCCGCTTCTCTACTTCAAAAGCAAACGGATTTTTGAAAATCCCCCGTCCGATCATGACGCCATCTACGCCATATTTCAGCGCGAGCTCCATGCCTTTCTCGCGATCTGGGATATCGCCGTTGATTGTCAGAAGGGTATTTGGCGCAACCTCATCCCGCAATTTCTTTATTTCAGGAATCAATTCCCAATGCGCGTCCACATGACTCATTTCTTTTCTTGTACGCAGATGGATCGACAGATTGGCGATGTCCTGCTGCAAGACATGTGTCAGCCAATCCCGCCACTCGTCCACTTCCGTGTAGCCAAGCCGCGTCTTGACGCTGACCGGCAGCCCACCTGCTTTTGCCGCCTGAATGATTGCGGCAGCCGTGTCCGGGTGGTTGATCAATCCACTGCCTTTCCCTTTTGAAGCGACATTCGGCACAGGACAACCCATATTGATGTCAACGCCTTTAAAACCCATATTTGCCATTCCAATGCTCATATCACGGAAATGATCAGGCTTATCTCCCCAAATATGTGCTACAATCGGCTGTTCATCCTCAGTGAACGTCAGACGCCCGCGCACACTAAAAATTCCTTCCGGGTGACAGAAGCTCTCCGTATTCGTAAACTCCGTGAAAAATACATCCGGGCGTGCGGCCTCACTCACGACATGGCGGAACACCACATCCGTCACATCCTCCATGGGTGCTAATATAAAAAACGGCTTCGGTAAATCGAGCCAGAAATTATCGTTTGTCATCATTACTAAACCCTCTCCTAGTTGACTTGTCCTTGCCTGTTTGATTTCATGGCAAGTGCCAGCCTTCCTATTATACAAAAATCCCGCCGGCATGTTCCACTATCTTGGAGCATTGCCGACGGGAGAATGAACAACGGAGCTGCTGAGATCGTCAAGACGACTCTTCACCTAAAAATCAGGAAGAAGATCTCGGGTAATACTAATGTTCACTATGGAACCGATCCGATTTACATCTACTCTTAGCCCGATCCACGAAAATGTATAGCATTCTGCGAATGGCCCGGTTCCATCACAACCTGCTTCCGTTAACGTTTGATCGTAGGCAACGTGAATTCTGCCTACCTTCTCACCCGCAGGACGGGCTCGAAATGTATTTGTTCCCGGATCTTTTGTAATGATAGCAATCTCTTCGGCATCTTTTTCCAGGACTTTGTATTTCCCTTTGTATTCTGCTTTTTCCTCGTATACTGCTGACAGATTTTCTTTCAGTGTTTTGATGTCATAATAAAACGTTTGATCGTTTTGCTTCGCCTCAATCCCATATCGCACCTCTTCCCCACCCTCGTACTTGAGAGTCGCAATGTACTGGCCTGGCTGGTCGATGGTGAATGTCACCTTGACGTCATATTTAGTATCTTGTTTGAATGGCAAGTTATCAGCTAACGGTTCTCCGTTCATTGACGAGAGTGCGATAGTTTGCACTTTCTTATCCAAGAAATAGAGGGTGACTGGCGTAGGCAGCATATCTCCAGACTCTTCGAGTGTCAACTGCAGCTTGCCGTCCACCTTCTGGATGTGAACTACATATTTTTTGGACATCGCTGCTGCATCGGATCCTTGTGCACGGGAGTACCCTATAAAATTGAGCCGTGCTGTCCCTTCCTTCAAAGGAACCAACTGAATTTTATCTTCTGTGAAACCTTCTTTTCCACTCACTTCAATGGCACGGAACGAACCCGTATCATCCTCGGCACGAATAGACCTGATTCCATCCCATCCGAAGTCGCTCGCTTTTAATGTCATCATAGGCGGCTTCGCTTCTTCTGTTGCTTTTAACATCTTCGCTGCTTGCCCTCTCGTAATGGCAGCATTGGGGCTAAATGTATCAGGAGCCGTACCTGTCGTAATGCCAAGCTTATAGATGGCGAGAATATCTTCAGATGCGCCTATATAATCAATATCTTTAAATGGATTTGTAATATTGGTGTCCCGCGGCAGATCAAACGCTTTGACAAGGATGGAAGCCATTTGCCCCCGTTTAATCGGGTCGTTCGGGCCAAATCGGCCGTTTCCATAGCCACTGATCACACCTTTATTCGCTAACGCCGCAATTGCTTTGTAGTAGCCGTTCGTTGTCGGGACATCCTTGAAACCCGGATTTTTAACGTTTGACATATCCAAGTTGGTCATTTTAGCAATGATGGCAGCTGCCTGCCCTCGCGTAATGGAATTCCCCGGTCTAAAGGTCCCATCCGGGTACCCACCGATAAGATTGCGTTCTGCCAGATCGTAGACCGCTTCAGCAAAATGCTTTGATGCCGGGACGTCTATAAATTGCTTTGGGCTGGCGGCGAAGGTTTCAGCCACAGGCATGCTGCAGGCAATCACTAGTGCACTCACAATAGTCAGTAGTCTTCTCTTCAATTCTTCCATCATTCCCTTCTACCTTATTGTATGGACTAGATAGCCATCATGATGCCTCCTAACTCTGCATATTTAGTTGCAGACTACGAGATGCAACAGCGGATAAAAATACCGCAAGCCAAATGCTTCGCGGCACACATAATAACCCGGGCATCATAATTGGGTGATTCTCTCGGCAATTGCCGTCCATTGTTAATAAGAAAGGACGTGCAGGTGTCTTCCCATTCCTTTGGTTTGGTTCAAGTTGAAAACCAGGTTGGCATGACCATATCATGAGCGGTTGGTTGACGGCTTGTTCTACTGGACAGCTGCCAACCTGGTTTACAAAAGAGAAATGACGATCGGAATTCGGTACTCCCATCACCTCCTTTCCGGACCTTCTCTTACTCTTCGATCATCCAAAGACCCGAGTCCGTATTCTGTTTCAAAGAAAACACGCGATCCGCCACACCCTCTCTTCCGTACTGATAGCGGATTTCCACGTCAAGATCCGAAATTGGCGTTACAGTCCGATAGGATGCTTCCACAAATAACCCGCCTAACCGGGATGCGCCTGCAAACGCAGGTGGCTGTTGCATTTTTCTTTCACCTAGCAGTTCATCATACAGGTACAAATCAAAAGATTGCTCAGGTGTATAGACGTTATGCAGTTGTCCGGAAATATAGTCCATATATATCGAGTCTGTTCGCTCCTCTGTTGCGATGCCGGCCACTTGTCCATAAATTTTATGCACTGGCGTAATGGTCGCTCCTTGCACCGTGTTTGTTGCCGGAAAATAATTTAGCAATAGATATTCCCGCGCATTCAATAGCTGGTCGTAGCCTCCTGCAATCCGCACGTTCTGCTCTTTGTAACGCTCCATCAGCTCGGAGCGCAATGGTTTCCCGTTAATTTTGATAGCCCCATCTTTCAGTACGACGCGGTCTCCGGGTACAGCGATCACTTCATAATAGACATCATCATATGTCGGCAAATGACTGGTCGTATCGGTCATCGTCCGCACCATGTCGCCCGTTTGGTAGGCTACACTTTCATAAATATCAGCTTTGCGTTCAATGACTGTATGGAAAGTTCCCGAACTTCCATTAAGGGAATAGGACTCTGGGTCAACATAATAGAGGCCATCCACCTGATCAAAATGGGGCAGTTGCCCAAATTCTTCATAATCAATAGCCGATAGCTGCTGCTTTTTTTGCAAGGCCGAAATTTGGGCCAAATCATCGAGCGGATCATATGGCGTACCCGGTCCCTGTTCCGAAGAAAATTGATTCATCGGATTAATTGAGAAGAAAAGAAGAAGGGCAACGACCGGAAGCGCCGCGGAGACAATTGCCACTTTCCACGAGAACTTTTTAACGGACGGCTGCAGCTTTTCATGCACGCCTTGTTTGATCCGTCGCTCTTGTTCGGAGGTATCACCCATCATTCGATCCAGCTTTCGTTTCATATCATTCATCGCTCATCCTCTCCTCCACTTCTTCCTCAAAAAACTCCTTAAGCTGCTGCTTCGCCCTCCGCAGTCTGGTTTTTACAGTGTTTTCATTCAACTCCAAATAACTCGCGATTTCCGCAATGGATTGTTCATCATAATAATATAGAATCAGCGGCTCCCGATACTTGAGCGGCAACTGGAACAGGTGCTTTCTTAGAGACATCAGCTGTTCCTGCTCAAGCAAGACGTCTTCCGCCCCTTTGGTCGAGAAATAAGCAACACCAAACAGGACATCTTTTTTATGCTTCCACGAACGCAAATAATCCTTTGACCGATTGGCGGTCATCCTCGTCAAATACGTCCGGAGTGACGCCTCCTGGCGAAACTGCGCGCTCTTCTGAAAATAGGTCACAAACACCTCTTGCACAATGTCTTCGGCAGTTGACCAATTCTTCACATATAAATAAGCGATCCGCACTAAGTAGCGGGTATGCTCATTCATGATTTGCTCCATTTCATGCATGTCCGATACTCACTCTTTTCTATAGCCATGGCAGGTCCTTATTTTTCTGTCACGCCATATCGACGTATTACAACATCACAATTTCAACCTACAGACGGAGTTTTTGAGAAAAAGTTTCAAATCTTTTTTAGAAGTTTTGAGAGGAGAGGGGTATTGGAGGGAAAGGATTGTTTTCTGTGTTTGTTTCCGACTCAAGCAAATGGAGGTCAGTCCTTTTGTGTCTAAATCCTAGCATATATAGCCCAGATAGCCTTCTGTTCTGCTAGTTCGTCATCGTATCAGCTAAAGCTGGCCGATTGGCTGTAAACCACTTTGATCTTTCAGAGGATTTGCTATCAACCTATTAACAGGTGCTAAACATGTGACGCAGTTTATTTATTTCTCAGATTCCTATCCTTTCCATCCCCTTATCCTTTTACCTTTCCTGCCAGGAAAGCAAACTATATACTGGATTTTCCCGAACAAGACTTATACATCCTCGATAATCACTGGAGATGACCTCATAACTAGTTGATTGTTGAAAAATCATTGAGTAGCGAACAATACGTTAGTTTCTTGTAATCAAATCAAAGATTGCATAACTCGCGACCGTCTCCTGGAAATTTACATAATTTTCGTTCTTTGTAGTACAATCGGGATAACGATGAAGAGAGGGAGGGTACTTAGCATTTTCGATTCCTGAAACGATCCGGACGGAACGGCTGTTGTTCCGCACATTAATTTTTTTGCCAGACGATTCTATTGTGTATTACGAACGAGAAATCCGTGGCAACGGCCTGATTTCGTCATTATCTGCCCATATCTTGGCCTTGTTGCCGACTGGAACATCTTGATTTTGTAAATATGTTAATTACCATCAGGAGGGAGAAATGAAGGGACTTAAGAATAGACTTGTATATTTATTTACGGGAGAATTTTTTGCAATGGTAACATTTGTTTTAGTCTACATTTATTTTTATCACTTTTCCTCCAACCACAGTTATTCATTACTATATATGATATTCGTTTTAAATTTCATTTTATTACAAGGTAGTTTTTACTGGTTCATAAAGTGGAAAGGATTGAAGAATAAAAGAATAGTTGTTTCAAATATCTACAAGTTCTTTTCTGTGTTAAAAAAGTTAAATCTTATTCTAGTATGTATAGCAGCTCTTATACTCATTAAAGAGATTCTTGTATTGGAACTAACATATTTATATCTTTTCTTGGTGAGTGTATTTGTTTACGCTTTTGCAGTTTTCGAATATATTAATTACTTTCACACACAATTAACGAATTATAAGAACGGAAGAGGTCAGAAATCTTCAATTGCCAAGGGTATTGAAAGAATCAAAAGTTAGTACCGAAATATAAAATAAATATTTTGTTCCACAAACGGGCGCAATTGTGGAAGATTGAGAAGGACAGCATTTGCTGTCTCAGACTGGAGACAAACTACATTTCTATAGTTTCTTTATTCAGTTATTGTATATAAATACCAGACACCAGATAATTTAGGATATCTGGTGTCCTATTGACTTGTTCTTATATTGGAATTTAATTGCTTATCATTTTGCTAATACTATTGGCTTGTTCTTCTTGTCGTATATCACAACGGTTACAATTGATACAAGAACTATCACAGCATTTGCGGCAATTGTTCCCGCCCAAGTCATAGTCATGGTGCCGAAGATGGGGGATGCTGCATTGAACATGGTGTGGAATAATACGCACATAAACACACGGCCTTTGCCTGATATTTTGTAGATTGCCCCGTTGAAAAACCGAAATGCAATAAGTTGAACTGCAAACATCCAAAAGTTAATGAGTCCCTCTCCATGATTCGTCCCAGGAATGAAGAAGAGAGGGATATGCCATAAAATCCAAATGAATCCTACAAAAACAGAAGACAAAACAAAACCGTATTTTTTGTCAAGCTCAGGCTGCAATATGTACATCCAGCCAGCTTCCTCCAAGCCACCGATTATAAGATTACCAAGCAGGGAAAGGAAGAACGTATAAAATGGAAGCACCATTTCCGTGCGGCCTGAAATTGCAATATGTATCAAAAAATACAGTGCAAGTCCTGAAACAACAAACAAATAGAGAGATATGCTATTTTTGGCATAAAAAACAGTTCTCAACCATTCTTTGAAACCTGCTATTTTGTTATTTTTCTTCAGAACGATATAGGAAGCAATAGCGGGCGACAAAATATAGATTGCAAAAGGGATGTTCATCCCGAATTGCTGTAACGAGTGAACCCAATTGTGAACCGAATATCCGAATTGCCCAAGAGCAATCAAAGCACCTGACACAAGATAGGCTATGCAAAATGTCAGCATCGTAAATTGTTCTGTGATTTTTTTGTCTGTCACGTTTTCTTCACCTCACAATTTAAAGTATACTTTAAATTTTAACGGATGGACTCTTTGACTTTTATCACCTAATGTTTGCTTTCTTCCAATTCAATGTTGCGCGCCGCACAAAAATATAAATAGCCTAGCCTACAGTTACAACTACTAAACTAAATTCATCCTAACCCGACTAAACAACTACTCAAAAAAAAGCCGGAAACCCTTGTATATCAATGGTTTCCGGCTTTTTTGGGGAGTGACAGATGGAGTGGAAAGTGCGATTCCCAATAACTCCAGCGAGTTGTTAGAACTATTGAAAAAGTCTTCAGATATTATTTTGAGCGGTCATGAGCATACCACAATAGATACTGATACATTTGATAGGGTGAATAGAAACTACGTAAGTATATATGAAGGTGGATTATTCCAAGGAATTGAATCACCTGAGATAAGTGAATTTAATGTTATCCAGATAAATATAGAAGACAAGGAAAAAAAGGATTTGAAGTATTCTTGGAAAGAAAATATTTTTAAAAAGGATTTCGACTCCGATTGGATTACTTTATACACAAATGAAATTAATATGAATCTTTATTTTAAGAAGGATTTCTCTGAAGGTATAAAGGAATATTCTATACCTGTTACTCACCCTAGAGTAGAGTTTAATATTAATTCCTTATTTATATATCCAGACGTAAAAGAAATACTACTTCAAGATAAAAACTCAGAGCTATTGAAACTTGAAAATTCTTTCGATGTTCTAGAAAGTTTAAAATCACAACATCATTTGCATTTTTTCGGAGATAAGGAATCGGGTAAAACCTCCTTAGCTAAAAAGTTTCATATCGAATTGATTAATTGCGGGAAGTATCCTTTATTAGCTTCTGGTTCTCAAATTAAACAGAGAACTCATACTGATGTTGAAAAATTTATTAGAAGAACAGCAGATCAACAATATGAAAATTCAACTGAAGAATCTATCCAGTTACAAAGAGAAAAAAGAGTATTAATTGTTGACGATTGGGAACTGAGTGAGATTAACGAAGATACGCAGATTAAAACTATTAAGGAATTCTCGAGGTGGTTTGATAATGTTATTCTTCTTTCCACTTCAAAATTTGATAATTTTAAGAGCATTAAGCTGGCCTCAATTAACAACCAAGAAAGTACCTTTAATTATCGACAATTTGAAATTGAAAAATTAGGTCACTTTAAAAGAAATGAATTGATAAGTAAATGGATTAGTTTAGGCCAAGAGCTAAATTTGGACCCTGAAGAGCATATAAGGAAACCAGATGAATACGAGAGGACATTAAATACGATAATCGGAAAAGACTTTGTCTCGAGTTACCCATTGATGATCCTTGTGCTATTAGCTACTTTAGAAACAAATGAACCACATAAATTAGCTAATGGTAGCAATGGTTATTATTATGAGATATTGATTAAACAGACTCTAAGTAAAATGCAAATTAAATATGATGATACAAATAAACTATACAATTATTTGACAGAACTTGCTTACGAAGTATATCAATTCTCCAATAATCAGCTTATTACATTAAAACAATGGATGACTTACCATAAAAATCGACAACCGATCGAAGCCGTTTTCACGGAATGAGGCGGGCCGTAGCGGAAATCAAATTCATTCATCGTAAAAGAAAAGACTGTAAGCAAACTCAGGACTTCTTGGAGTTTGTATACAGTCTGACCCTCTGCAATTGCATTGGTTTTAATCATTGGTACAACTGCTCGATATAACCCCATCTGAGCAGCACACTTCGGCCAACCAATCTTAGCGACTAGCTCTGCGAGCGCTTGGCCGCGACCTCCGCCATTGGCTCTTCTGCAATGCTCAGGACGCTTCTCGATCCGATTAATCAAAGAGCTTCATAAGTTGTCTCGTGGACAATCGGAACGAGCCGATCACCGGCGAGGAGTGCCGAAAGTTCTTTATCGACGAAGCTCTCTGCTAGGAGGAGCTTTAGCAACGGAAGTGTCACCAGCAATCCCAACTCGCGAATTCGCCAAACGTCGATGGAGAGACATCACTCGTCCCAAAGGTCAGGCTGATTGGCCAAGTCTCCAACGCTGTTGCGGATTAGTGTGAGTGGCCGAACTTCTTCAACTGTATACAACCTGCTCCTGACCAGAGTGGTCTTGGACTGCGTAATGAACCTCCGTAGCAGCAGCTACTCTTAATAATGCTATTCCCCCTTAAAATTCATTCGCTTTACAACTTACATCTCTTAATCCTTCAATTTTGCTACAGACGTTGAGTTAACCCATTAATATACCAATTAGCTTTTGTAATCTTTACTTTTCCATCATGGCCACGTCTCGCTTCTATTGCATAATAGGGTCTCTCTAATTGTTTATATTCCTCGGGTGAAAATTCTACTTCAGCTTCTTGATCAGAAAAAGCATAATCCACATTAAAATTCTTGAAAATTAAATTCAAATATTGAATTATGAGATCTTCTGCAGTTTCTAATTCCTTAATTTTATAACTACTGATAATCGAGCTTTCTTCCATTTCTAATAAAAACCCAAAATACTTATTTGTTACTTCCAATTTAATTACAGCATCAATAGTTAGTTTTCCAAAAGGAAAGTTAGAAATTGAAATTTCTAAAAAGCGTAGTTCTTTCAAAATTGAAAGAAGTTTTTTATTAGAGTATGTTCTATAATCTTCTATTTCACTCCAATGAAATCCGGAATTATCACTTGAAAACTTCACACAATTAATCTTAACCCCGAGAAGTTTTAAATTATTTATTAAAATGTTATATTCGTTGCTTATATTTATATTAGTACTTACCCAACCTAATGATATTTTTGCGCCCATTTTAACACACCATTTATTGTTTATTGTCTAGTGGCTTTAAAACCGTTACTTAAATGAAAAAGATATTGATCACTTGTATACTCCCATCCTGATATAAAATTCCCTGTTAAATCAGTGTATACTAAATTTTTACCTTTGAAAAATACAAATACATCATCCCCACGGTATGTGGATTTGTATATAAAAGTAGCGTTATTGACATGATCTCTTAAGGCTGTTTCGAACTGTTTTCTAGTAACTAAAGTAGAAGTACCAGTAACTCCAAAAAACTTTGCGTGTTTAAATTTCTTTGAAATTTGTGTAGCAGAAGCTCTGTATACTAATCCGTATCTTTCCTTTTCTTTTTGAGAGTTATAATCAACCAATAAAGTCATAGGTAGGGGAAGCAAGTCAGCTAACGTTTCAACTGATCCATCCTCATCTAATTCAAGTAACGATTCTATTTCTGTAATAGGAGTCTCTGATTTATCATTAGGTAAATATGTTTGTTGTTCCATTTCGGTATTCGCCAAAGCAGAAAGAGGTAAAAAGATACTTACTACTAAAACAGTAGCTAGGATAATAGGTAAGAATTTGTTGACTCTCATAAGTGTTTCCTCCTCTAAATAAATTTAATATTTTTATTAGAGCGCTCTAACAACATCATTCCATTTATACATAATTTTCGCAACACCTAATCCCAAAAAATGTAAAATAGTTAAAAGGGACGAGTGTTAATTTACTTTAGAAATACTCCCTATTTTGAAATGTGCAGGACTGATTGTAATAGTTCCTCATACTGCAATCTCAGTCTCATTGGAGCAATCTTTGGAGCAATGCCTTTACTAACCGTCCAGGTAACATTTTGATAGAAATACCACCAAGACTAAGATCTTTTCCACTACTTACTATCACTCGAATCTCACCATGCTAGCCCTGAAGATCCAATTTACAATTTAACCTTAAGTACATTTACCCAAGAAGAGTGGTACAACAAAATGGAGGGAACTGCTGATTATTTTAGCCTGTCACTGTATCCAGATAAGAGATGGAGGAAGAATAATTTACCGCTTGAAGAAGAAAAAAGAGAGTGGACTGTATGCAAGGAGCATTTAAAATTGAAAGAGGATAATATAAAGAGTCCGCTATGCTTTGGGGTAAATACCTATATTTGCAGGTTATTCATTTGCTTTTAAAATTGCATCTAATTATGTATCAACAACTAAAATTAAAGATATAAGAGATCTATTTGAAGTTGAACCATCAGATTTATTGAATGCTATTTGTCCCGTTGGTTTAGACTAGACACTGTTGTCCTTGTACAAATGTATTTATGAATAATGGAGACTATTTTTCTCCGTTTTTTATTTTAATCTAAATACTGATTTACTCGATTACAGCAGAGATGATTTAAAAATGAGGCACTGCATATTTATTATCACAATATACAGTGCTTCAAGATATAAATGACTTTGTCTACAGTGGGACAGCATTTGCTGTCTTTTTTTCTTTGGCCAAAAGTGAAACTTGTTGCAGAAGAAAAAACATGGCAGTCGTCAACGGAAAATGTCTGCCTGACCAACAGGAAGAAATGACAATTTCACTGCACTCGAACCCTCTTGGCAGATCAAAAGGTCATACACTTTGAACCGCCAACCAATTCCACTGGTAAGGCACCATACAAAAAGCTTTCCGGAATTCCAGCTTCTGCCGGTTTCCGAAAAGCTTTTAATTTTACTTTACCTCTTAGTAGGCACTCCATCCAGCATCTGCTGCAAGCGCCACACCGTTAATATAAGCCGATTCATCAGAAGCCAGGAACAAGGCGATATTGGCTATATCCTGGACTTGTCCAGACTTCGGCAGCAGCTTGATGCCGCGTATTGCGACTTCCATGCCAAACGGATCGACATTCGTCATTGTCTGTGCAAACCCGGTATCAATATTCGCTGGAGCGATCGCATTGCACCGGATGTTTTGCGGACCGTACTGAGACGCCACGTTTTTCGTCATCCCGACAACCGCGTGCTTCGCGGCTGTATACGCCAGGCCGCCGCGTCCGCCCGTCAATCCGGCAATCGATGCCATGTTAACAATAGTACCGCCACCGTTTTCAATGAAATGAGGAATGATGCTGCGCAGTCCATGCATGACGCCGTTCACATTGATATCCATCACACGGTTCCACGTCGCATCCTCGACATTCGCAGCTGCCTGCATGTTGTCTCCAACTCCTGCGTTATTGACGAGGATATCGGCTTTACCGAACGTATCGATCGTCTCCTGTACCATACGTTCCACATCTTCCCGCTTCGCCACGTTCACCGCTACGCCATGCACTGCAAACCCGTTTTCCTTCAACTCTTCCACCGTGCGCTTCATCGCTTCTTCATTAAAATCAGCGATAACCACTTTGGCTCCTTCTTGTGCAAACGCTTTGGCAATCTCTTTCCCGATACCTGCCGCGCTTCCTGTAATGATGGCCACCTTATCCTGTAAACGCTCCATGATGAATCACCTGTCCTTTTATTGTACTGCCTCTATTATATCGGAAAGCTTGTAAAAGGAACGGGGCTGGACAAGAAGTTCATGCAATGTTCACGTGTGGTGGGATGGTTGTCTGCAAGTAGTATGGTTCCAGAGACCAGAGGACCCAGTTCAGTAATGGTAATTGAGAGATCTATTTTTCCATATAAAAATTCCGCCGGCATGTCTTACTATCTTTCAACGTTGCCGGCGAGTTATTTGTTTAAAATGAACAGTTTCGCTGCTGTTATCGCGCGCATTCTATCCAGGAATAAAATGATACGACGTCGACTGATTCAACACTATTTACTCCGTCTTAATCTCCGCAACACGCCCAGCGTACCAGGAATAAAACCGATCGGCTTCCCAAAGCGACACGTCTTTCAGCATCTCATGCCGAACAGGTTTTGCCCGGTTGACTAGGCCGATTGACGCCAGTCCAGTCCATTGTTGAAGCTTCGTGCGGCTTACTTTTATTTCAATGATTTTATCACGACGAGACAGAAACGTTGTTTTCTCCAAGACTCCTTCGCTTATTTGGATAAAACCATCTGTAAATGTATATTGCGTACTCGCAAAGTCTGCTATTCGGCTTATGATTCCTATTATGAGTAAAATGATTGATCCGATCCACCATGCGCTGTGCCATCCGAAAGGCTCAGGCCGAAAATATGCAAGGAGAGCAGTACTAACCATCCCAAACCAATAGGGCTTAGCTAAACGGACAAATAAGGACTTCAGTGGAAGACGTTTCGTTTCCCTTTGCACCTCATATCCCGGCAGCATTTCTTCGATGATTGAATAAGCACGTGCTACAGGCAGAAATGGATACAGTGTGCTGATTTCCTGTTCTTCTTCTCCTAATCCACCGGCACTAATCAGCTTTACCTCGGCTAATCCTAGCAGACGCTTTATCCATGATTGTGTGATCTCGATTGCCTGTACACGCGTTTTTAAAATCGAAAATGCAGTTTCGTCCACAATTCCTTTTCGAATCGTAATCCTTTTATCATCTGATGCAATCTCATATTTTCCATATTTCACATACGTCCACACAAACCCGACTAGTACCGAAATTACCATAAGCACTATCGTGGTACCGGCAATCAGCCAACCGGACTTCAGCAATGATAGCACCCAGCCTTCCGCCACATCTTCCAGATCGAACAATGCATCGAGCTTGGAAAATAAAGAGGCAGCGACTGCGAGAAGCAGTAAAAAACTGAATGACGTAAAGGATGCTTTTATGAGGTCCCGCCGTGTCGGTGTAAAATGAATGACCCTCGTTTCAGCTTCCTGAACTATAAACTCTTGTTCTTCCGTATTATTCGAGTCGACTTGTTGAGCTTTCACTAATGTCTCCAGCCGGTCCGCTTCTTCCTTTGTGACAGCCTTGAACTCTACGTTTGAGTTCAAGAATCCTGCTCCTGTCTCAAACGTGATAGACGTCATATGAAAAAGTGTGTGCAAAAATGAAGTGTGTCGCTGTACATTTTGCACTTTATCAAAATAGACCGTACGCTCTGTTTTATCAAAAAGACCCGACTTCAAATAAAACGCTGTTTCGTCAGCAGCATACCGATTTGTCAGCCATTTAAACACGTGACTCACAACAGTCAACACGGCAATCCCTGCAAAAACTCGACGTCCCCAGACAAATAAAAAGGATTGCGATTGATATTTCACGACAAAAAGAAGAAACGCAAAAATTGCTACATTCTTTATAAAGCTAAACAAGTCAAATACGAGGGTCAGTGGATGATAACGCCTCATTCTCATCCTTCATCCACCTCACGAATCTTGGCAAAATATGCAATCTGGTTTCGCAGATCTAGCGCGATTGATTTCGGAAGACCGATAATGCCGTGGCCGGATCCCATCGTTTGAATTTCAATCGAATACAAGTCGTATTTCCGCAGTATAGGGCCTTGCTTCGTAGAAACGGCTTGTATTTTCGTCATGGGCACCAATTCATGCTGCTCATGAAAGGCCCCTGTCTTTATCTGCAAAAAATCTTCGTTTATATCGTAGCGCGTATTTTTGTAAATAAAGAGCGGCCGTAAACCAATGCCCCAGATGGCTGAGAGGACTACGTGAAATATACCGATCCACAGCACCCATACCGACCAGCTGCCCCAGGAAAAATGTCTGCCCAGCAAGTAAAAAGCGACTAAAATGGCCGCTTCTATTGTATGGCTGATGAGGGAACTGTAACGTAATACTTTTATGATTTCTTTTGCTAATCGTTTGGATGGCTCTTGAATATCTTTGTACAAAGAGTCTCCTCCTTCTAGCACAATTCTTCATTGATGGGATGTCCAAATATGCCTTTCCGTCCGGCAAATCCCCACCCCTCAATAGTACGGCATCCCCAAAATCGTGCCCCCCAAAATTACTTGCATTAGTAGATCTACATAACTTTAAAAAAGGATTAGCCTTTAGTTAATGTCTTCGAGTATGCTACAACTTTATATTCGAGTCTTGTTTTACTGACATTTTGACCCTGTTCGCCAAAATAGAAGGTTAGAAGTTTTCTCGCTTCTTCTACAGTATCAAAAACAAATTCGGTATCGATGATTTCATAATCAAATCCCCGCTCTACCCAAGCCGCTACTGAACTTGAAATGTCCTGTGGTGCAAAGCTGCAAAACTCATCATTTCCATAGTTGTCAACGATGATAATACGTCCTGTGTTTTTAACAACTCTTTCAATTTCCTTAAGCCCCTCATCAATGTCTGAAATCCCATCGAAAAAGAATGCCCAAGTCGAATACATCCCATCAAATGTGTTGGAATGAAAAGGGATAGATTGCGCAACACCATTAGACCAAATTAACTGTTTGCTTTGGTCAATCATCTTTTCATCTGGTTCCATAGGGATAACAAGACGACTTTCAGTGAGCAGCTTTTCGGCTGTATAGCCATTTCCTGCACCCACGTCCAAAACGATGCCATTCGGTACATTTGACTCTAAAAACTGAATGACCTTTCCATCTCGGTCCATGCATCTTCTTTCAATTTCGAATAGATCTGGTCTTGTACCACCATAAAAAGGTATTATTTTCGCGATTTTATCATTTTCCATTGTTAGCCTCCTACTCTATTCTTTATTAGAAGACTAGATCCCATAATTTCTCCAATCCAGATTCACCCCTAGCTCAACTTTTATAACTCTATTAAATTAAAATGCCATTCTACAGGCACCTGCTAATTCACTTTCATACTTCAAAGATTTCTAGCGTGAAACTGACGGTGCAACGCACGGACCTGCTCGGCCAATTCAGAAACCGGACCGTCTACTTCCGCACCCGGAATGATCTCTTGAATAGATAGAGTTTGGATTCCTAATGGAGCAACCCCCATCTCGCTCAACCAACTTGACAGCTGTTCAGATGAACTCGCATACACAATTCTCCCCAATCCAACAAGGCCATGAGCCGCTGAGCACATGGGACAATGTTCGCCAGACGTATACACGGTTGCTTCAACTCTTTCCTGTGCCGTCATGTTCTGGACTGCCCAGCGTGCCAACGCAAATTCCGGATGCTGGGTCGGGTCACCGCCACTTACACGGTTTCGGTCCTCAGCCAGCACCTCGCCGCCTGCCGATACTAGAACGGACCCGAACGGCTCATCCCCATTCTCAACTGCTATTTCAGCTAATTCAATGCACCGCTGAAGATGCTTCAAATCTGTTTCACTTACCATGGAGCATCCCTCCTCGTCCAATCATAATTGGAAGCCATTATAACATGGTAACTGCTGGTAGTGTAAATTATATGGATGAAAGTTAGCGTGAGACCTATTAAGAATCAAGACGTTCGTTAAATCATTTTGGATTTTAAAAGGTTGTCGATAGGTGGGTGAACTTATGTTTCTATGCATGATTATTTGACCTCACTCCAAATAATCGCAAATTTGGACAAGCTGAACAGAAGCCCTATTCCTATACTCAAAGGGAGGAGGGAAATTATGAAGAGATTCAACAGGAAAGATCCGTATGTAGTTTACTTGTTCACCTGTTTTTTATCACAACTGTTTTTCACTTTCATCTTTACTGTGAATTTGCTGTACCACGTACAGGTTGTGAAGCTCGATCCGCTCCAGCTTGTTTTGGTCGGGACCATTTTAGAGATGACGGTATTCCTTTTTGAAATCCCGACTGGAGTCGTGTCTGACCTTAAAAGCCGAAAGCTTTCACTCATCATCGGCTATTTCTTAATTGGATTCGGATTCATCATTGAAGGGATATTCCCTCTATTTGGCGCCGTTATCTTCTCCCAAATTGCTTGGGGGATCGGTTTTACCTTTACAAGCGGTTCCCAGCAGGCTTGGATTGCTGATGAAATCGGGGAAGAACGTGCCTCTCTTGCATTTATCAGAGGAGCCAAGTTTGGGAATCTCGGGCAAATCATCGCAATACCTCTCAGCATCCTGACGGGGTACGTTATGATCAACTTGCCCATCATTATAGGCGGGATCTGCATGCTCGGACTAGCCATCTACTTGCTAATTTATATGAAAGAAAAGAATTTCAGACCTTTAGAAACAGGGGAAAGGATTTCTGCTTGGAAAAGCATGACAGGGAATATGAAGAAAATCGTTGTGTATTCCAAAGCGAGTGTCGTCATGAGATTACTGCTTCTCATCGCGTTGTTTACCGGATTGTACAGCGAAGGCTTCGATCGTTTATGGATGACCCATTTCATTGACGTATCTGCTCTAGCTTCATTACCTATCGAAAAATTAGTCTTGTTTATGGGCGGGATTAAATTCATTGTCGTCCTACTATCCTTCACAGTGCTTCACTTTATGAACCGAAGTACGATCCATTTGAATTTGAGACCTATTTACATAGCTCTATTCATAGGCAGTTCCCTAATTTTCATTTCACTCATCGGCTTTGCTTTCTCGACTCTTGTAGCCAGTTTGCTCGCCTTTTATATCATGGTTCAAGTGACACGGCAAATCATGTACCCCTTGGAAGACATTTGGCTGAATAAAATGATTCCTGATTCCTCTACACGGGCGACCTTTTTTTCGGTAAAAGGGCAGGTCGATGCCATCGGTCAAATTGGCGGTGCACCAATCATCGGAGTGATTGGCTCACGTTTCACAGTAAAAATAGCGATTTTTATAAGTGCTTGCTTCATTTTACCCATTTTATTTCTCTATAGAGTCGTCTTAAAAAAAGACAAAGCGTGATAAGATGATCAAGTCCTCTATTGAGTAATTAACAAATGAGGACATAACATAGTTTATTGCCTACTATGTTATGTCCTTTTTATTCTACTCATCGCGTTTTCCGAAAAAAAACCGTCCGTTTTTTACTTTAAGTCAATATCTCCTTATTCTATAAAGCATAAGTTGCTTTTATAAACAGATTCGTTCCAATCACTTTTCTTTTCCCCGAAAATTCAGATACCAGTTCATTACTTTCAATAAAATCCTTTGTGATATGGACTAGTAATTGTCGATTATCAAGTTCTACTACATAATACGCTGATAGATCGTTGAGAGAATCTGCCACGTGCAAGACACCCGGTTGCACAATAAAATCAATAACACGTTCAATTTTACTCATTTTTTTTCGTCGAATGAGTGGGATAATAGACCTGGCATTAGGAAATTTAGCTTTAGCTACGGCATCGTATTTTGAGCGGCATTTTCCCGTCTGTTCATATTCTTCGATATGGATACTTTCTTTCATTACGTTACCAGACAAAGTGTTGCCATCATCTAATAAGTAATCGACACTCACATCAAAAAGTTTTGCTATACCTTGCAAACTCTCTATATTAGGCATACCTCTGTCAGTTTCCCATTTTGTAATGGCCTGTCTTGAAACACATAATTTTTCTGCTAGCTGCTCTTGTGATAAACCCGCATTTTTCCTGCATTCTTTTAATTTTTCACCTAAACTCATATATAAGCCCTCCTTGTTTTGATTTACAGGCATATCATAAAAATTTATATATGCCCAAACAAGCATTAGCTATTTGCATGACCGCTACTTAGCGTAGCATTTGACATTTTTAGCGTTGTTATCGCATTTATTTCACTATGTGAACCTCGTATCTCCACTCTCTCCCGCTGAGGGATTCATCTCTCCGAAAGAATATTTATTCTAAAAGAAAAAGGATATATGCTCATATGAACATCACATCCTCTTTTGACTTTCGTCTATTTAAATTCCTTCACGCTTTGTCTTTTTCTTTAATCGGCACAAATATTTCCATCGTCAACTTTTTGTAAATCCAGTCATGGCAAAGTTCATCGTAATACTCAAAATCATAACCCTGCTCATCGACTTCGTAGGACGATTCGGGCAGCCAATCCTCCAATATGTATTTCCACGTCCCTTTGATCGCCGATACAAACTGCTTTACATCAACCGGAGGAATTTTAAACACCGCATATACTGCAGGTTTTATGTGCAGCTTCGTCAAGCCTTCTGGCAGTTGGACACCTTCATCGTAATCGACTGCAAATAAATAAGTAAATGTTTGATCCATGTTCCTGTCATTCAGGTTTACACAATACTCACCATGTTTTTTGGGAGATAGTGTTTTATACAACATCGTTTCGATCGCCTCTTCCGGCTTGATGCGCTGATCCCAGAATGCAGGAGCATCTCTTGTGTACAACACATTGTCCATCTTGCTTTGATAGGTTTTTCCGGCTATCGTAAAGCTGTCTTTATGTACAATTTTCGGTTGCATGACGACGCCACCTACTTCTTTTGCGTGCAAGTTCAATAAATCCAGTTTAGGCGGCAGCGAAGTGGGACAATGGAGCCGATACAAGCTTGGAGGACTGCCGAATACTCGTTTAAATGCCTTTGTAAATCCTGAGTGTGTTTCAAATCCGTACTCCATAGCAATATCAATCACTTTTCTGCCATTCACCAGCTCATACAATACGTACTGCAGCTTCCGTTTCACAACATAATCCATAACGGTATAGCCGATCTGCTGATGAAAGAGGCGGTAAAAATGGAAAGGAGAGTATCCAATCATCTTTGCCAATTCCTCGGGTTTGATCTCTTCCTTTATCCGTTCTTCAATACGATCAATGACCTTTTGCAATAAGTATATCTGCTGAATCAAAAACGACCACCTTTATCTACATTTCTTCTTGTTTTCATTATACGTAAAAAAATGGGTTCGGGCAGCACTTTTTCGACAATTCACTTAAAAGCACCATAAATCATAATTTATACCGATTGATATGGTTGTCCAAAGTGGTGAAGCTGAAATATTCCATTGAAGTGTCTTAAAAGTATTGATGCTATTCTGTGGAGCCTATAAAATCAAAGCATCAAATGCGTTCATAACTTATTGTCATCAGGAAGCATACATATTGTATTTAAAAAGGAAGACAAGCAGAAAATATGAATAAAATGAAGCCAGGGGGAATTAACATGACAGCTAAGAAATCATTGGCCGATTATCAGAGCGCATATGAGGAAATCATCCATTCGGATCAACCTAAGAGGGATATACTGCTGGCAGGGTTGATGAATGAAATGGAGAAGCAGTTCGAGATTCCCATGATAAGAAATGAAGCTTGGATTAGGGAGAACCCAGAGATTGCAGCCATGTACAGAAAACTATCCATTACACGGACGTTGTAAAGAAGGACTATCTTAACGCCTTGCAAGAAGGCGGGGGTAAGAAAGAGATGCCAAGCAACACCAACGACTCTACAAGAATGTTATACGTAGCGGGAAGAAACGGACGATTTATGGAATATACAGATGGACTTATTCTAATGGTTCCTTCGCCCACTACACATCACCAGCATATTTCGAGCCGACTTCACTGCATGCTCTTTAACTTCTGATCCGGGCCTTTTGATGTTGAACTGACAGGTGAAACGCTTAGGGCATCCCTGATATTTTGAGTGGAATGCGAGTGTCTAAAACAAACCAAAACACGTTCATTGCCGACCGTTTTCAGCAGGCAATGAACGCCTTGAGGTTACGCTTGCTTCATGAAATCGTATGCCTATCGCAATTAAGAATACCCGACCATACAGTTGCAACGCTGGACGTTCAGCTTCACTCTTCCAACCGTTTTTTATTTACCACTTAGCCTGTAGTGTTACTTGGGCTTAACCCGATTACGAGACTTCTTCTTTCGCATGTACTTTCCGCATGAACAAGTTCACGTCTGCCGGCACTTTCCCATCCAATTTGGATACGATATATACAGACAAGAATCCGATCGGAACAGTAATGATGCCTGGGACTCTAAATTGCAAGGCTTCCGGCAGCACCGAAGAGAAAAAGATCATGAACAAGGAAGCTAATAGGCCCATCACGAGGCCGGCAATGGCTCCTTTTTCAGTGATGCCCCGCCACCAGATGCCGAGTATGAAAATTGGTGCAAATGTGCTGGCCCCAACGGTAAAAGCAAGCGCAACAAGGTGACCGATTGAAGCAGTCTTGACCAGTAGACCAAGGACTCCGTAAAACACACCGAGAAATACAATTGCCCATTTTCCCGCACGGACTCGCTGCTTTTGAGTTAGTTCTTTCTTTGAAAACTTTGCATATAAGTCATGGGCAATTGCTCCCGAGCTGGCAATAAAAAGTCCCGACAAGTTCGAGAAAATCGCTGCAAACGCTCCCGCAATGACAAACCCCAGCAGCCATTGGCCTCCTAAAGCCGTAGCGATGGACGGGACAACCATGTTATCGCCGCCGGTCACCAAATTCCTCATCACTTCAGTACTTGCATTCCCTTCCAAAAAAATAGCTCTGCCAACTACACCGAGATATACCGCTAGCCCAAAGAATAGACTGGCGATACCAATCGACATTACTGCAGACTTACGGGCAGCCTTGGCATTTGGGTTCGTATAAAAGCGCAATAAAATATGGGGAAGCCCGAGGACTCCCAGCGCAAGTCCAATCAACATGGAAAAGCTATGCCAAAAGTTTGGATTGAATAAGCCCGATTTGTACCATTGTTCCCCGTTAAACGCTATATCTTTTCCACTTTCTGTGAAATTTCCTGTATTCGCAATGGTTCCGCTAAATTCACTGATGACAGCCAATATTTTCTGGTAATGAAATCCGCCGTAAATGGCAGCCGCCACCATAATGATAAAAGCGAACAAGCGGATCCAAAGCTCTAACGCCTGATTTAATGTGGTCCCCTTCATTCCGCCGACCCCGACATAGAAAATCATGACAAGACTTGTAAATAAAATACCGAATTCATAGGAAGTGCCGAAAAACATGCTTAAAATGGATGCAGCCCCTAGCAGCTGCGGCGCTGCATAAAAACCCGAAATCGCTAAAACAACAATGACTGCTATAATCCTGGCCCGTTTGCTGTGAAACCGATACGCCACAAAATCAGCAACGGTATACGCTCCCAAACGACGCAACGGTCCTGCAACAAATAATGCCAAAAGAGTTAATCCAATTGAAAAGCTAAATGTATAAAATGCTCCATCATAACCGATTGTAAAGGTAAGACCGGCGAGACCGAGAAACGTAGCAGCACTCAAGTAGTCTCCTGCAATCGCGGAACCATTCGTAAACCATCCGAATTGACGGCCCCCTACAAAAAAATCGCTAGCATTCTCATTTCTTTTTGACAGATACGTTATATAGACAATTGTCCCTAACAGCAATATGGTAAAAAGATATTTTGGATCAAGGAGTATTTGCATGGTCAAACAGTCTCCTTCTCTTTTTCATTTTGAACTGCAGGCGTGATTGTCTCACCTTTCTTTTCCGTATTGCCGGTTGCATGTACCGCAGTCGCAGCTTTTTTCTCCCATCTCTCATAGAGTTTCGTGTGCACAAACGCAATCAGGAAAGCCATGACCATAGCAAATATTGCTGTTAAAAACCAACTGGCAGACATACCGCCGAACAGTTTCGTAAAAGCCCATTCCGGTTTAAACCAATTCATCACCGGCACTGACAGCACGAAAAGAAAATAAATAATAGTCAACGATAACCCGGTTCGAAATTCGGTCTTGGCAATATATTTTGTTTCCTCATCCAGCTCTGGCAACTCTTTGATATCAATTGTTTCCCCAGGCTCATCTGTCAGGACAAATTCCTTTTCTTCCAAATCCATTTCAACTCCCTTGTTATTTGGTCTATGTGCTGAATCAGCTTCCAGTCAAACATGCTAGGCTACATGCTTGAGACTGGATTTTACAGGTTGTTGCACAAAACAATCATTTCCCCAGAACGCTCTCTACTACGAATGTTTTTTCCATCCCTTTCTTATTTTTCGGTTGGTGAAGGTTGACATGAATGACAAATGACCACCTACTATTTCCGATTATACTGAACTTTTTAAAAGTTTCAATAAGTATTTTTCCTTACAATACCATGCAGCTTTCTCAAACGGCCTCAATCTCTATGAAATTCATTACCAAGAGGCATTTTTTCTCTCTTTATAGGTAGGTTCTTTTAAACAAACTTCAACCCAAAATGAAATTACATAGAACGCTAAAGGGGTGTCAAATAGCATAATGATCACCCTGCGAACACCTAAGACAATGAAAAAGACGTCCATGGTCGACCTAGTTAGGTCAACAATGAACGTCTTGAAATGATGCCCACCTCAATGGGGAGCAAGGCTTTGAACTGCATTCTCACAAGTCAATAGACAGCACAACCATTTTGCTGTATGTCTACTGCGTCATTTCATGTAATCATGGATGTACGGCCGTGCCGTCACATGTAGAATGGTACCTAACTGCTCAACTTGGATAGACACGCCTTCAAAGTAGAGGAAGTCGTCGCCAGGGTAGGCGAGCACACGGTCATCCGGAAATTCCACTTGAAATGTTCCGCTTTTTTTCGCTTCTGCGCGGAATATATTGGTGCCTTTCTCCCTGGTCACAACGGCAATCTGCTCCGAGCCTTTCGGGATAATAACCGTTCCAATTTTATGCCCAGGCTTTAAAGAGTAGTCATCGTTATTGCTCAAATCAACAGAATGTGTCGTTCTTTCCTGCAGCGTCTGGAAGCTGTAATAGAAATGCGCTGTTTTTTGCTTCGCCTCTATGCCGTACCGGCTTTCCCGGCCATTCTTGAAGCGCACTGTTGCAATGTATTGACCGGATTTGTCGATATCAATACAGAGATAGTCATGCGCAAATTTTTTGCAATGCTTGAATGCCACGTTGCCATTTATCGGCTTTCCCTCCATCGTTGCAAGAGAGACCTGTTCCACTTGCTTTGTCTGCTCAAGTGTCATATCGAGACTGACGGCAGTCGGGAGATGTTCGTCCGTCTCTTCCAATGTCACACTCCATTCGCCATCCGTTTTCTTGACATGCACGTAATATTTTTTGGAATTCGTTTCATCTGGAAAATAGATACTGCCTTCACCGAAGCTGAGTGTGCCGGTCCCTTCTTTCAGCGGAACGATCTGCAGACGATCGCCCGTGTAACCCGCCGGTGTTTTACGGCCTGTCACCAATGCAGCCTTGAAAATCCCAGGATTCTTCTCTTCATCATTGAACCATTCGATCCTCTTCCATCCATATTCACTTGGCTGCAGTATCTTCATTTGAGGCTTCGATTCTTCCGTCGCCTTCAATAATTTGGCTGCCTGTCCCCTAGTGATGGAAGCGTTCGGGCTGAAGGTCGTTGGAGACGTTCCCGTTGTGATGCCAAGATGATAGATAATTAAGATGTTCTGACTATGCGAAACGTAAGAGTAATTTTTCACATCCTTGAATGGGTTCTCGTCTGTGACATAGCGTGGCAGATCGAACGCTTTCACAAGAATCGACGCCATCTGCCCCCGTTTGATGGGATCATTCGGCCCAAAACGGCCATCCTCATAGCCACCAATGATTTCTTTCTCCGCCAATGCGGCAATTGCCTTGTAATAGCCGTTCTTCGTTGATACATCTTTAAAACCAGGATTCTTCACCTGATTTGTATCCAGATCAAGCATCTTCGCGATGATGGCTGCCGCCTGTCCCCTAGTGATCGGATTGCCCGGTTTAAACGTGCCATCCGGATACCCTCCGATAATATTCCGTCCCGCCAGTTCATACACTGCTTCCGCAAAATGCTTCGATGCCGGCACATCAGAAAATTGGGGTGCACTTGCTGCGGTGCCCGTAACAGGTAAACTGACCGCGAGCAAAAGTGCACCAAACGCCGTAAGTAGTTTCCTCAATAGTTTCCATCCTCTCTGTTTTTATACTAATCTTGGAATTACCGTATAGACGAGAGATTTCCGGAAAAGTTTCAAAGAAAAATAGCAATAATAAAAGACGCTCATTTTCCCATAGCTAGGCGGTTAATGAACGTCTGGTCGATCAAGATAATGGGTGGAGAAAATCTACAAGCATCTTACCATACATTTTGATTGTTATGTAACAGCTCAATGTCACCAATCATTTAGTTGTCCCTACTGATAATATAATTTAAAAAGTGTTCCAAATAGGTTGTTTTCTGTTGCATCTGTTGCAACAATTCCATGGCAGTGCAGTAATGATCCCACATCGCTTTACGGGCACCGTCAGCTCCAAGAACCGATACGAAAGTCGTATGATTGTTTTCGGCATCTTTGCCAGTTGGCTTTCCGAGCGATGCCATGTCGCCTTCGATGTCGAGCAAGTCATCCTTGATTTGAAAAGCGATGCCGGCATGATAGGCAAAACGCTTTACCTTTTCCAGTTCAGATTCCTGCTTCCCTGCCAAAATTGCAGGCATGACGAGCGTGGCCTCGAATGCTAAGCCGGTTTTATAAAAGCACATGGCATGCAACTGATCTAACGTCAATTGCTTGCCTTTGGAATTCAAGTCCATCGCTTGGCCTTTACACATTTCCGTTGTCACTCCAGCCGAATAGCGGATCAAACGAAGCACAGCTTGCGAATCAAACTGATCGAGCGACGCTTGTTCCTCCACCGCCTTTTGGCTCAAGTAAAGACCTGATAATTCAGCTACAGCCGTGTTATATACGTGATGTACCGTCGGACGTCCCCTGCGGAAGGACGAATTGTCTTGGGACGGCAAGTCATCGAAGATGAGAGATGCGGTATGCATATATTCCAATGATTTGAGTAAAGGCATGATGGCAGATGGATCCAGCCCATATTCATGAACGCCCATCACCCATGTCATGATGGGCCGTAGCCGCTTTCCATCCCCTTGCAGGCTGTAATTTGCAGCCTCGATGACCGCTTCCTCTAAGAAAGATTCTCTTCCGTCTTCTGGAATATGTAAAGCTGCATTGATTTGACCGCGTACCGTATCTATCATTTCTAAAAATGCTTCCCGCTCTTGATCATTAGCCCTGAAATTAGCAATCATGTGATCACGCAGCAGTTTATCAAAGAACTCGACATCATCTGCTTTTCGGACCATCTTTTGTATAAGCTGATCGAATTTAGATTGTCCAGTTGCAAATACTTGCATCACTTCGGTGTATTTATCGTCTCCCATACGTTCCTTAAAACGTTTTAATCCATTTACTGCACGGTTTAGCATGATGTCACATGTCTTTTTATCTGAATCATACACGTTATGAATCAAGTGGCAGATGACCGTCCAGTAGAGTGCAAAAGGATTGATGAGATCCGGCCGCGTTGTATGGTATTTCATGTAATACGTATACGGCGTTACGGCGCCAGCCTCGAGGTCGTCAAACATATCTGCGAAATCATCGGCCAGCTGGTTGTAAATACCGTAAAAGAATGTTCGTTTGTCAAACCCGTCATCCCCTTCTACGCTAAGAACCGAACGAGCCATCAAACGAGAAGAAGCAGACTTTAAAATAACCGGAACATAAAGATCTTCATTCGTATAGGTTGCGTCGAGTAGATCCTTTTCCCTGTCCACTTCCTGCGAATGAAAAAACACATAGGATTGCTCGAAAAAGTCTGCCTTTGTCTCCTGCCGTAGATGGCCTTCAATATAGGCAAAAGCATCCCGAAGCTCCGAATGGATTGGACGAATCAGCTCCTCGTTTTCTCCTGCCCAGTCCCCTAATTCGGGGACGGATCCTGTCACAAGGGTTGTTCGGATCAAATCGGAATATTGTCTTTTCTCTTCACCGGATAAAACATCCGAGTCCAACAGATCATCAATGAAAGGATACGTCAGGCCATACGAATAGCCCAAACGGATCGCTCCATCCAATCGCCGTGCCCGCTCTTCATCTGGAATCTCCTCTCCCATCTCTTCTATCTGGTGCAAGACGACCCCGGCCACTATCTTAATGAGCTTCCGCTTCGCTTCGTCTGCCTTCATCCCTTCAGGAATTATGGAGGACACGAACTTCAATTTGTTCAGCAACCAGATGATTGTCGTCTCAACGCCTTCCTTCTGAGCCCAACGATATAACCCGGCGATGCTGAACATCTCTGCATTTCCCTCGTTTTCCGAGGACGTAAAGTGTTCTTTTACATCATCAACGATAAGCTGAATCCGGTTTTGTACTTGCGGTGAATGAAGCGACTTGCCTAGATCCCGCAAGTAAATGTAAGAAATACTTCGATGCAAATAATTTTCAAGTTTTCCAGAGTAATTAAGCCATTGAATCGTATTATAATATCCTCGCTTGGATTTTTTCTTTCCACGTGAAAACAGTGAATAATGATGAATGTGATTCTGTTTCCACGACTGTATATCTTTCGTTAAGGCAGTAGCATAAATCTGATTTGCGAGCTGTCCAGATAGAGTCGCAAAATATTCCGCGGCCTTCCTCTCAGCAAGCTGATACACCGCATCGGTATTATCTTGTATTCTTACATTCATCCTACATTCCCTCTGCTTTATGTTTTTTTAGTGTCTGTACAATAATTCAACTCCACTATATGCTAAGGGACGGTATTGTTTGCATGAGGGATGCAGTCGCCTGTTAAATCCTGCTATTCCCCAGCGAATTTAGCAAGGGCAGTTAATTTTAATCGTATAGAAAGGGCCTCTCACTGACGGTTTCGTATACGGTTTTCAATAACTTATGTGCCGACACTCATACAAGTGGTCCTGATCTTTCAGACCACGTCAGCTGTTCCAACATTTCTTTTACTAGAGAGTCCTTGTGTCAACTTCGATTCGGCTAGGACAAGCCAGTACTCTACCAGATCATTGAACCAACTCTTCCATCCAACCGAATTGATTCTTCAACAGGAATCTTTCAAATTTCGAATCAAGTGATTTCGCTACTTGGCAACACGACCAAAGAACTCCACTGCATTATCCCTTTTGATAAATCACAAGAATGCAATGCGTTACTTACGATCGGCTTTCCAGAGTGTATACTGTTTTTGCTCTTTACTTGCAAGATAGCTATTTGCACGGCTGCCAACTCGATCTTTCGCAACTTCCAGCTGCCCTTCCGTTATCCACATCATAAAATCAACAGAAATAGAGCCTGTTAAATGAATGTTTGTGTTTCTTATGCCAACCGGATAGACTTGTTCACCCGATGCATTTTTCGAAATCCACCCCCACTCAAAAGGAGGCGTAGAGAACAATGATTGGAAGGGCGACATGGAAAGATGCCGTCCTCCGTTCATAAGCTCCTGATATGAGTTCATGACGGTTACCCACTCATCCGGCAACTGCATCGCCTTGTAAGAGTCGTCGGGCAGTGACAGGGCTATGTCCATCTGAACGCGTGGCTCATAGGTCCACTTCCCATCCGTCATGTATAAATTCCGGCTCTTAATCATTAGCAGTTCCAGTGTGCTCAGTGAAGATTCAGGCGAGATGTTCCAGACAATACGGTATGTCGAGGGATCCCTCTCTCGGACCTTCCAAACCCTCGGCTCCCCAGAATACGTGATGAACGCCGGCTGCCACCGCAAGTCTTTCCACACCCAAAAACTCATACCATAGTCTTTTTCATCCGTAACAAACGGCACGAACTGAAAACGTTTCTCAACCGGGAGGACATCCAATAGTTGCTCGATTTCCGCACCTTGTGAGTGAGTGTTCAGCACGTCAATAAGCGCCTGTTCGTCTGATGGGAATGGAGCAGGCTTCGCAATGAAAAGCAGATAGCCACCCGTCAAAAGCAGAATGACTGCAACAGCTGCTCCCGCGACGATAATGCGTCTCCTCCGCATTACATCTCCCCCTTGTCCATGACAGATTGAGCCATTCGGAAATAGTACTGCTCTTTCTGCATTGTGACTAAAATTCCCTTTCCATCCTGCTCCACAAAGACAACCGGACGCACGCCGCTCCCCCATTTTGGAACCGAACCGACCAACATATACGGAAACCGTTCCTTGCTTTCTTGAGGCTCACTGTTCAGATTCAAATCCTCGTACCATTTATCATTGAAGACCCCTTCCGGCTCAGCCTTCTCCACCATCGCCAGCAGTCGCTCGCTATCAATCGTTATCTGTTCCTCTGCAGACGGATGAAGCCCGACAAGCCGGCTGTGCGCGGTCGAAGAAATATACGTGGATAACCGATCATCCGGATACATCCATTGCTGAAGCGGCACCGCCACAACCGCTGTCACAAGGAATAAATAATTAGACCAAAAACCGAGCCAGGCAAACCGACGATACCGCTCCCACCTGCCCTCTTTCCGTTTTAGAGCCATATATGAAACCCATACACCAAGCGGCAACACGGCAAATCCCAGTTGCGCACCGTGCCAATTCCAATTGATCATAAAGGCAAACAAACCGACAAACAGGACGATTAACACTTTCCAAGCCTTCCCGTTGTTTTGTTGCAGTTTATACGTGCGGTATGTAAAAAAAATAATCAGCACCCACGTAGATAAAGTGGTCAAAAATCCCACCAGCTGGAAATTATACGATAGAAAAATGCGAACACCTCATTTCGGAGATTCGTTATTCCCGGATCATATTCATGTGCCAGTAAGTATTCCTATGTTACATTGCAAGAATCTGTCTACGACTGTAATCTAAATAGTTTCGACATATTTTCCGATTTTCCTGCTAAGTCATTCGCAGCTGGAGTTTGTTAAAGTAGTGGGAAGGTGGAAATTCACTGCAGTAATAGACGTCTGAAAATTGAATTAATTAAATTGCAAAATACGAACATTTGTTTTATAATAACCTGAATGGATACAGAGGGTATCTATGTTGGCAGTGTTGGTACGGGAAGACGCAGAAATATATGGACTGGGATTGTTAGAACTTCGAAATGACTTTGTCTTCAAGTCTTTTTTCACGAATGAACGGAACAACGGATTGCTTCTGCATTTTGTCAATTCAATTGTTGGTGGCAGAATTCGTTCTTTACAGGTAATCGATCCCACGAACAAACAGGAACATCGAGCTGATAAATTATCAGTTTTGGACTTAAGGGCAACGACAGACCGCGGCGAATGGATCAACATCGAGTTGCAATTGCAACATCATCTCGCTTTCAAGGAACGGGTGCTTTATTACTGGGCAAAAACCTATACTTCGCAGTCCCATAGCAGTGACCCATACACGAAATTGAGAAAGGCAATCCAGATTGTCATCACGGATTTTGAACTGTTGCCTTCCCGCAGGATTCATAGTACATTCCAATTACGAGAAACTTCATCCGGCGATCTCTTCACAGACCATTTGGAAGTCCACACATTACAATTAGGAAAACAGGGAGACAAACCAGTAAACTCTATGAATGATTTGGAAAAATGGCTGTTGTTTTTCAAAGGGGACCAAAAAGCAAAGGAGGAAGCTGCCATGGAAAGTTCCGCTTTTGAACAAGCTTGGGAAGAAATCCGCAAGCTTAGCATGGATCCAGAGACGGTTGGTCTCGCCATCAGCCGGGAAAAGGCTTTACGAGATCAAATTAGCCGTCTACATGATGCAGAAAATCGCGGGTTAGAGAAAGGGATGGAGAAAGGTTTGGAGAAAGGTTATAAGAACCGAACGATTGAGATGGTTTTAAAGCTCCACCAAAAGTCAATGCCCCTCCCTTTTATCGCGGAAGTGACTGATTTATCCGTTGAAGAGGTTCAGACCATTATCGAAGAGAGAAATTATTTTGCATAATTGCCAGCAAGCATACAAAAGGAAGCCCTATCTTTCGGCTTCCTTTTGTGCTAAATGGATGTTTAGCAAGGTTAATCATGAAAAAGGAATACCGGAATTTCCCTATATACGGCCTTCGGTATGTTCTGCTTAACTAGTTGAGTCTTAAAGCAACGAATGATTGTAGTTTACCATGGAAGCCTATCCGGCTAGATTCGACGACAAGAACGGTTGTATTGATTTGAACTTTGCTGATACTGTCAAGGTATGGAGTTCTTCCGACGCTGTCTCCATAATGATATGGCAATCCACTGCAAGGGGTGGCTATAATTGATATACATACCAACCTATTTTGGGAGATGAATCATGCAGATACGTGAAATTGAGAAGAAAGACAATATGGCCATGGAGCGAATTATCAAAGAATCATTGGAATCCTATCAGTTGGATATCCCCGGAACAGCTTATTTCGATCCGCAGCTTAGTAATCTCGCCGATTACTACAAAAACGAGCCGAACGCAAACTATTGGGTGCTGGTGGATGAAGCGGAGCAGGTGGCAGGCGGTGTCGGGATTGCCCGGTTCGGGAAGACAGGTACGATTTGCGAATTGCAAAAGCTTTACATCAAACCGGAAGCGCAAGGCTTGGGTCACTCCAAAAAGCTGATGGAAACGGCGCTGAATTTTGCCAAGGAGCACTACACACACTGTTATTTGGAGACGATGGATAAACTCGAAACGGCAAATCATCTATATGCAAAACTCGGCTTCCAGCGGCTTGAACGTCCGCTTGATGGGTCGGAGCATTCAACGATGGATCGGTGGTATTTGAAGGAATTGGTGCGGGAGTAATTAGGAAACACGACTGCAAAGATCGGTGCCTGTTGCAAAGATTGAAATCAATTACATACATCAATAGAAAAAGTAACCACCCTCACTACCAAACTAGTAAGCAGGGTGGTTACTTTTCGTGACCAGAAATCAGATGCTCAGCTAAACACCCTCACGAATGTTCGGATCGAATCCCTCTAATCCTACTTTTCACTTATTTGGGGTCATGGGACACGCTGAACACTTTTGAATACTGTTGGTAGTATTGATCTTCATGGGCTTTTGGGGATAAGATGATCAATTTCCGGGTTTCGTCCAGCCCTCGTGGAGTGCTTCCTCGACTAAGCGGGGAATCCGTTTTCTGAGCCCCTCTGCCGTGGAAATCAAGTTGGAAATGGGGAAGAACGAAAAAACGGCTCATGTTTCTGATGCAGAGATCCTCCAGCTTGTCGAGCGCGAATAAAAACCAAGTATATTGGCAACTACTTGTTTATGCTAAGCTGCTTTCCAAATGGAATGGAGGAGAATTGGCTTGTCAAAAGAACCTTCTTCATCTCGAAATCAAACGAAGAATGATTCCTTATTCACTGATGATTTTCAACATAATAGCACTCTTATATATGAAGCCTTCTCTTACCCCACCAATCAATCTCTAAAAACGCGGCAGATTTCCGCACTGCAAGGGACGATGAGAGGAATCCTTTTTTTTCTGGAAGGAACCGTTGAGGAGACGACCATTGAGACGCATGTCATGAAACCTTTTTACGAGTTATCGGGCAAGCCTGAGGACGGAAAGGTAGTGGACATGCTTGCAAACAGTGTTCTGCTGACGACGGCCATAAGGGAAATTGTTCGTTTGCAGGATGCCGTTCACGATCTGTTAAACGGAAACTGCCTCATCCTCTTGGAGAACGAAAAGATTGCCATTTCTGCGAATACCGCCAGTTTTGAAAAACGTGTTGTCTCAGAGCCGACCGTCGAAAACGTCGTCCGCGGGCCAAAAGAGGCTTTTATCGAGTCCATGGCTGTCAATCAATCTTTACTGCGCAGGCAGGTCAAAGACAGCCGCCTGATCTGTGAAAATATGACTGTCGGCGATGTCTTTCCGAATGAAGTCTCCATCATGTATATCAAAGGTGTGGCCGATGAAAAACTGATAAAAGAGGTCAAGCAGAAAGTGGAGGGGATCCAGACAGATGTGATTCAAAACCTCTCCATTCTCGAGCAATTCATCGAGAGCAGAACGTATTCCCTCGTGCCTTCCACCTTAATGACGGAACGTCCCGACCGGGCAACCTCATTTCTGCTGGGCGGCCATATACTACTGCTGATGGAAAATTCACCATATGCCTTGATCGTCCCCATCACCTTTTGGTCCCTATTCCACACGGCGGAGGACCAATATTTGCGCTGGACCAATGTAAATTTCAATAGGATTATCAGTATACTTGCCATTTTCATCGCCATTTTCACCCCTTCGATTTATCTGGCGGTCAGTACGTTCCATGTCGAAATGCTGCCGCCCGATTTGTTATTCGCCATCGCAGCAACGAGGGAAATCGTTCCGATCCCCGTATTATGGGAGATCATCCTGCTCGAGTTCACTTTTGAGATTTTGCGTGAAGCCGGGATTCGGATTCCTTCAGTGATCGGTCCGACCATCGGGATTGTCGGAGCATTGATCTTAGGACAGGCCGCGGTACAGGCGAATCTTGTGAGCCCGATTATTGTCATCGTCGTTGCCATCACGGGCTTGTCTTCGTTTGTCATCCAGGACCTGTCGTTAAACTTCATGATCCGAATTTTACGGTTCTTCTTCATTTTCATCGCAAATTTCATGGGGTTTTTCGGCATCTTTCTAGCCGTGGCATGCACATTCGCGTATATGGCTTCCCTGAAATCGTTTAACGTGCCTTTCTTTTCGCCGCTCGCTCCTTATTTCCAGCCACAAAAAGGGGTGGTTTTTCGAAAGCCCGTTTGGAAACAGTCTCTTGTTCCTTTCTTTTCAAACAGCCGCTATAAGAAAAAGGTCAGCAATCCGAAAGTAGGTTCTCGGGATGATTAGGATAAACAACGGCTTAATCCGTAAACGGGAGCTCACAGCCATCGTCATATTCCTATATGTGATCCAGCTGATGAATACAACACCTGATACGCTCATTAAATTCGGGAAAAACGCGGCCTGGGTTCTTCCCATCATCTCCTTTGCCGTTATGCTCATCCCGTTTCTTGTCTTGCTATACATCGTGAAGAAGCATGATGCTGGGCTTGTGGAACTGGTCTTTTCACTGCTAGGGAAACGGATCGGTTCGTTCGTCATGTTCGTCTTTTTTCTCATCATTTTTAGTGCATTGATGATAAACAGCCGCAATTACACAGATGTTTTCAACACAATGTTTTATCCGAAGACCCCTGTTCCCTACCTGTACGTGATGCTCATCGGTGCAAGTTTCTATATTGCGAACCGAGGCTTGGAAAACATCGGCCGGACCGCCTGGATATTATGCCCGCTTTATTTATTTGTGACGTATATCCTAATCTTTTTCATCTTGGAGGATTTTTCATTGGAACGGATCTATCCGATTGCCGGCCCTGGGCTTGATGTGCTGCTGAAAAAGGGGGCGACCTACAGTTCGATATATGGGGAAAGCATCCTCCTTTTGGCACTCTATCCGTTTGTCCGCAAATTTAAGGATTTCCGGATTGGCGTCCTGTATGGCTGGATGATCGGGGTCGTATCGCTCGCATTCTTCATGGTGATCTATGTATCGATATTTGATTTTCCGGCAGTCCAAGATATCGCCTATCCTTTTCAGCAATTAACGAGGATGGCAACCCTCGGGACAATCGGCCATCTTGAATCCATTTACTTGGCAACTTGGACAGTGGCTTCCGCCATTCACTTCTCTATTTACTTGTACTTGGCCGCTTTTTTCCTTTCAAAAATGCTGAAACTGAAGGAATTTGAACCTTTGCTGCTGCCGATAGCGGGGCTCTGTGTTCTTGCAGGTTTGATTTCCCCTAACATCTTTGTCGGAAATGCGCTTCGGGAAACGCTCATCCAAACGAGTACCGGCATTCTCGTTCTGTTTCCATTCATCTTATGGGGCATCGACCGCTTGAAAGGAGGCAAGAAAGCAAATGCGGGTTAAATGGCTGATCATTCTGCTGCCGTCTTTTGCCCTTCTCTCCGGGTGTTGGGATAAGATCGAGCTGGAGGAGCGGGGCTATGCTGTCGTGTTGGGGCTGGATAAAAGCGAAGAGGATCATATGGTAGACGTCACGTTCCAGATTGAAAACCCGCAAGTCGGATCCACAAGCGAGTCCGTGGCTCAAAGTGAACCGCCGAGCGACATTTTGACGATCACCGCGACGGATATCATTTCTGCGAAAGAATTGGCGAACAGCATTGTATCCCGGGAAATTGATCTTTCCCAGCTGCAGACGATCATTATTGGCGAAGAATTTGCGAGAAGCGATTATTTCAATAACATTATCGGTTCGTCCATCCGCGACCCTGAAATACGGCGGAAAATGATGCTCATTGTCAGTAAGGAAAAAGCAAGCGAGTTCATCCACACGAATCATTCCAAGCTGGAAACACGGCCTCACAAGTATTATTCCTTCATGCGGGACCGTTGGAAGGATACTGGGTATGTGCCGCTGTCCGATTTGAATCGTTACTTCCAGCGGACCGCTAATGCCCTGTTCCTCGTCATTTACGCATCGACCGAAAAGGACCCCGAAACCCGAAAATCATCAGACAGTTACAAAGCGGGTCAGGTTCCGCAAGAGGCTGGCGATCCCGCGCAAATGATCGGGTCGGCCGTTTTCCAAAACGGGAAGATGATCGGAACCTTAACCGGCGAGGAGACGCGGTATGTCCTATTATTGCGAAAAAAAAGCATAGCGAATCATTACGTTGATTCATTCAAAGATCCCATAGAAAATGACCGGAAGATTTCCGTACGCCTGCTGAAGGTAAAGAAGACAAGCGTGAAGGTCGATGTGGAGAAAGCAAACCCTGAAGTACGGGTCAACGTGCCGATCACTGTCCAAGTTCTGTCGTCTCCCAGCTTACACAATTACGCGAACACCAAAGAAAGACAGAGAATGCTAAAAGAAGAAATCCATGACGATTTGCATGCGAAAATCATGAAGCTGATTAAAAAAACACAAGAAGAATTCGAAGGCGAACCATTCGTATGGTTCCAGCTCGCCCGCCGTGAGTTCTGGACGATGGATGCCTACGAAGACTATGATTGGCAGAAAAAATACCAAAATGCAGACGTCCAGGTGGAACTTGAAATCACCATTGAAAGTTTCGGAAGCCAGCTAAAACCTCCGCATGTCGGAAGCGGGAAGTGATGGTATGACGGTGTTTTTATTCGCGTTATCTCTGTATGTCTCCTATTCCACCATACGCTACGGCCTGAAGGTTTGGGGAGAAGGACAGAAGTTCGCAGGCCTGTTCATTTATTTCCTTGCGGCCTGCATACTTGGTCTGGCCGTCTGGCATAAGTTTTTTTCATAAAGCTCGCGTTGCCCCGGAATTGGGATGGCCAATACGTGAAATCGAGAGGAAAGATAATGCAGTCATGGAGCGGATCATCAAAGAATCATTAGAATACTCTTAGCTGGATATCCCCAGAACGGCTTATTTTGGTCCACAGCTTGAAGATCTCGCAGATTACTACAAGAACGAGCCGAACGCAAACTACTGGGTGCCGGTGGATGAAGCGGATCAAGTGGCAGGCGGTGTGGGGATTGCCCGGTTCGGGGAGACAGGTGCGAATTGCAGAAGCTTTATATCGAACCTGATGCGCAAGGCATGGGTCACTCAATAAAGCTGATGGAAACGGCATTGAATTTTGCCAAGGAATATTACACACACTGTTATTTGAGACGATGGATAAACTTGAAACGACAAATCACCTATATGCAAAACTCGGCTTCCAACGGCTGGAACTTCCGCTTAATGGACCTGGGCATTTGAAGTGGTTGTAATGACCAAAAAACTGCACTATAATAAAAACAGACATGTATTTATTTATATTGAATAAACTAAAAAGGACCGCCTAATGCTAGTAACATTAGACGGCCTGTAATAGCAGGTTCCCTCTAAGGGGATCAGCTGGAGAGATAGAAAATAATCCATCCATTATGAGCTGCCACTCAAGGATGGATTATTTCTTATTATGGAACGACAATATCGCTACGATTAATGCTCCGAATGTTACCATAAGCATCAGCGTTTCAGATACTGACATACGACCACCTCCCTTCCAACGGGAAATGGCCCACCACCCTTGAGTCACCTATGCTATTACACTTCCAATCTCGATGTATGCTTTAAACCCCAGCCTATCCCACCCGGATAACAAGATGGATGAATCAAACGTGAAAAGGGGCTGTCCAGAAAGTGAAAACTGATTTTCTGTGCCAGCCTTTTTAACATGGAAAGAATATTAAAATCCTCTTCCACCGTTCCTTTTCGTTCCAGGCGGATGCGTTCATGATACTCCACGAGTCGACGCCTTCCACTCCATTCCTGAGTGGTTATCAAATGCCTCCTCACCCATGATCAATGCCTGTCGTGAAGTGATCGCATGCCTGGAAGGATGAGGTGTGCTATTATTAGGCTGAACTCGATTCAATCCATACGAGCCACATAGAAAATGACGGTACGTTAGACGAATTGATTTGCAGATACAGCATTCTACACAGGAGGTCTACAAATGAATAATAATGATAGATTGATTCGATTACGCTATGCGTTAAATTTTACGGACGCTGAAATGGTAGACATTTTTAAGCTGGGTGGCAGTGAAGTGACAAAAGAGGATGTCCTCCTATTGCTAACAAAATCAAATGACGAAGCTGAAGATGAATTGCAGCTGCCATGTACGAATCGAATGCTCGATTCATTTTTAAATGGTTTGATTATCTATAAAAGAGGAAAACAAGAGCCTAAACCAGGACAACAACCTCCGAATCCGGCAAGTGCTGCCGTCACGAATGAATCTGTCAATAATATCCTGCTCAAGAAAGTGAAGATAGCACTCGCGTTAACAAGTGAGGATATGCTTGCTATTTTAGAAAAGGCAGGAGTCAGCATCTCAAAAGGCGAACTAAGCGCTGTGTTGAGAAAAGAAGGGCACAAGAATTATAAGCCGTGCCTCGATCGATACGCGAGAAACTTTTTAAAAGGATTGGCTCTAACATACAGGGCTTAAATCGGGTGCCTGGTACGGCGGCAATTGGGAAGCTGCAGTACCAGGCATTTTCATATAGAAAGTTCAAGTGGTGAAAATGTAAAGGAAAACGTGATGACCAGCTATCATCCAGCAATCTACTACTTTTCAATTTTCTTGAGGACTCACTACATAAAAAGAAGACGAATCCCGCCGAAATGGCGAAATCCGTCTATCTTTTGGAAGTTGGTTGTGCAAGACATAGTGAGGGGTCTAAAGTGATTTTGGATTCCACGAAAACCCAGTACCCGAACCCCATTATAATACAGCAATCTGGTTCCGATCATTTGCCGTCAGTCCAGCTGACTTTCCACATCCCGCCAGCAGGACAGGAAGAAACGGAAGGACGATCCATCTATTCATGCTGAACACTTCTTCGTGAATGGAGCCAGGTTCCACAACAATTCGGATTCCAATAACCCCCTAATACTTACATGGTATTTTCCCTATAAAACACGGCCAAGGAAATGATCTAAGAATGTTTCTGCTTGAACGTCTGTACATACTTGGACTTTCGGTTCACCTGCAGGAGAGGCTACCGTTTTCCCTGTCTCTTCTCCTTCTAAAATGACCTTTACATGCCACGACTCTTTCCGCACAAAATCAGGATTGACCGCAACGCCTACAGCTAGCGGGTCGTGCAAGGCGCATCCCCCGATACCCGGAAGAAATGTTTCATAGGCTTGCATATAATAATGGGTCATGTCCGCAAAGAAACGGGACTCCTCTGTTCCTTTTTCCTGCCAATCCGCCAATACCGTTTGAGGCAGGAGTGTCTTCATTGTCACATCCAGACCGACAACAGTGATAGGAAGCCCGGATGCAAACACAAGGGCAGCAGCTTCCGGATCGGTATAAATATTTGCTTCACTATGCGGCGTGACATTTCCAGGGACGAAGACAGCTCCTCCCATAATGATGACCTCTTTGAAAAGAGGGATGATTTCAGGCGCTTTTTCAATCGCCTGCGCAAGATTCGTGAGTGGTCCGACCGGGATAAGCGTTATTTCATTCGGCCGCTCTTTTACTTGGCGGATAATAAAGTCCACCGCATGTTCGTCTTCTGCTTCCCGACTAGGTTCTGGAATGGGACAATTGCCAAGCCCGTCATCTCCGTGGACATGGGTCGGAATATGCCTGGTCTCGCGGTTCAGCGGCTGATCGGCCCCCTTATACACAGGCACGGACTTCCCTGCCATTTCTACAATCACAAGCGTATTCCGTGTCGTTTTCTCAATCGTGTTATTCCCAAAGCAGGTCGTTAAGCCGATCACGTCCAGCTCAGGTGAATGTAACGCATAGAAAATCGCTAACGCATCATCAATACCTGTATCGACGTCTAATATGACTGGTTTCATTCAATAGTCCTCCCTTTCGTGTCTCTCAAATCGTATGTACTCAAAAATTCTTCGACTTCTTCCTTCGTCGGCATTCCTGCCTGGGCACCAAACTTCGTAACCGACATGGCCCCGACGGCATTGGCAAACCGGCAGGCCTCTTCCATTGTTGCGCCTTGACACAAGGCATACGCCAACGCACCGTTGAAGGAATCACCTGCGCCTGTCGTGTCGATAGCTTCAACGAGTATCCCGGGAATCGACAAAGAGGCACCATTTCTATAAAGCATAACCCCTTTGGAACCTTTTGTAACAATGCACTTTTCTTGTAATTTCTTCAATTGCTCCTCACTTCCGTCCGTCGAAGCGAACAAAAGTGTCTGTTCATGTTCATTAGGCGTCAAGTAATCCACCATCTCCAGTAATTCCAGAGGAAGATGTTGAATGGGCGCCGGATTTAATATTGTTAGAATATCATGTTTTTTCGCAAGCTGCACAGCCCGGATGACACTCTCGAGCGGAATTTCCAACTGCAATAACAGAATATCACTGTTTTTCACGGCCTCTTCGTACTTCTCGATGATAGCTGGAGTGACATGGTGGTTCGTTCCGGGAACAACAATGATGCTATTGTCTGCGTCTGATACAGTAATCGCCGCAATCCCCGTCGAGCAACCTTCGACTTCCATAATTGTGCTCGTGTCGACTCCCTCACTCCTTAAATTGCTCACTGCCGCCTCACCGAACGAATCATCACCGACCGCACCAATCATCGTCACGTCCGCACCAAGCCGAGCCGACGCCACAGCCTGATTGGCACCCTTTCCCCCCGGGGTCGTATGAAACGAATCACCGATCAACGTCTCCCCTACTTCTGGAATGCGACTCGTGCTCGTCACTAAATCCATGTTAATACTTCCAATCACGGTTATTTTACTTGCAGCCATAGGATTTCTAGCTCCTTTATGAATGATTTGGAATTGCAACAGCATTCAAAGACGGTAATCGTTTATAATGCCCAGTCCATTCCTAACGTATCTCCCCGCAAGGCGCCTGAGTATTTGTTCCCTTCCTTGGCCATCTGTATTTGTGCCACTGCCTACCATCGAAACTTCAATGCCATTTTGTATTCATCTAACTCCCTTATCTGATTCTACAACTTGTTCATTTCATGCGACATGATAAAGATGTTATGAATTGATTGTAAGAGCTTATAGAGACATGTCCAAGCCAATCTAAAACCATCCATCATGGCAGCAAAGGCTGTGATGGATGGTTGAAAAAAACGGAATGGATTATAATGCAGCGATACGGTCACGATCGCTTGCAGTTAGTTCAAAATCAAATACATCTAAGCATTGCGCTTGGCGATCTTTATTATGAGACTTAGGAATGACGATAACATCACGTTCAATTTGATACCGTAAAACAACTTGTGCGTATGTCTTTCCGTATTGGTTTCCGACTTCTTCTAGAACTTGCTTAGCATTTTCATCAATACCGCGTAATGGAGACCATGCGACAGTTGCAATATCATTATTTTTATTATAAGCAATTAATTCTTCATTCCAATTTCCGACTTGGGACTTAATTTGATTGACAGCTGGTTTTATGGTGCCGTTTTCAAGAAGTAAATCAAGATGTTCTTTTTCAAAGTTCGAAACACCAATTGACTTAAACACACCGTGATTATAGTAGTCTTCTAAAATAGTCCATGCCTCCACCATCTCTGTATCGTTATCCCATGGTTTATGGATCAGGAACAAATCAATATAGTCAGTTTGTAACTTTTCTAAGCTTTTTTCAATTTCAGCATACGCCCATTCTGCACCACCAAAACCTTCAAACGTATTTAGCTTCGTCGTGATAAAGAAATCTTCACGTGGCAAGGAGGATTTCTTTATCCCATTTCCAACGACTTCTTCATTTAAATATAATTGAGCAGAATCAAAATGACGGTAGCCGTTTTCAATGGCCCAGTCGATCTCTTGAGTATCTCCTCTTAAAGAACCTGAAAATTGGTTTCCCTCTTTACCATGTGTATTTGTTCCACAGCCGACGATTGGAATTTCAATGCCATTATTCAATTTCACATGCTTCATCGTAACCTCTCCTATGCTTTATTTCTCACCTTACCTTTACAAAAGAAAGGAATCAATCTATTTGTTCTGAATGCGCTTAAAGTTTCGAGGAATTAAGCTTAAGGATTTATAGTAGCCAAACATTAACACGTAAATCACCTTAAGATAGATAAATCATTAGTACAATTATGCGATGAATTTAGTGTGAGGTATCAATCCTTTGAACTACTATTAGTTTGCAGAAATCCTTTGAATACAATAAAATAAAAGGCAAATTATTATATAATTCTATTGAGGTGTTATGAGCTTGTGCTAAATGAAATGGAGCTACTCGGAAAAACTCTACAAGAAGAAAAGATTAAGATTTCACGTAAAATTCATGACGTGCGATTATCAGAGCTTCCGGAAGATCAAAGACAATTAATCCCTTCCCATATTGAAGAGGAAATAGTAAGGATGAGAGCAAGCTTTGTAGATCTCTTTGGAGAATTCTTGGCGAAACCTGAAAAGAGAGAAATGGCCTATGAGCTGATTGAAAAATGGGCAAATGAAACGTCCGAGTATGTATTTAAACTTGGAGTACCATTAGATGAAGCGTTGAAAGATACGTCGCTTTATCGAACTTATATCAATGAAGTAATTGAAAACATGGTCACCGCACATGATATGTCAGTGAAAACATTGTTAGCAACATCTAAAATCATAGACCCATTGTTGGATTACGCTGTTTACTGTTTTAGCTTGACCTTTGTTAACTTCTACACAGTCAATCTCGATAATGCAAGAAAAGCATTTATTGAATTATCTGTTCCGATTGTTTCAATTTCTAATGATGTCGCCATACTGCCTTTAATCGGAGATATTGATACGGAACGGGCGTTAATGTTGATGGAGAATACGACGAAAGAAGTAGGGAGATTAAAAATATCTTACTTAATACTCGATTTGTCCGGAGTAGCGATTGTCGATACAATGGTGGCACATCATATCTTTAATTTGAGCTCTACCTTAAAATTGTTAGGAGTTAAAACGATACTAACAGGTGTTAGGCCTGAAGTGGCTCAGACTGCTGTAAGCCTGGGATTGGACTTTAGTGAGCAAATTACAAAAGGAACCTTGCAGCAGGCACTATCAGAACTTAAAATTCTTTCTTAAAAAAGGTACCAGGTTCTAATAATGAGAACCTGGTACTCAAAGCTACACGATAAACGCAAAGTATAAAATAAATAACAAACAAATCACATACATAATTGGATGAATTTCTTTATACCGCTTTTGTGCTAGAAAACAAATTGGATAAAGAATAAAACCAAATGCCAGACCGATTGCCACACTGGAAGTGAGGGGCATCATGATGATGGTGAAAAAGGATGGAATCACAATTTCCAACCTGCTCCAATCTATTTTTCTTATTTCCATTGCCATCAATGCGCCTACAATGATTAACGCAGGGGCTGTTACTTCTAATGTAATAACAGATAAAATCGGTGAAAAGAACATAGCTATCGCAAAGCAAGCAGCAATAACGACAGACGTAAAGCCTGTTCTACCGCCGACTGCAATGCCAGCAGAAGATTCAACACTCGTTGCAGGCGTGGATGTTCCGAGGATCGCTCCAACTGCACTAGCGGTAGAATCAGCAAGCAAGGCTCTTCCGATATTCGGCACAGTATTCCCTTTCATCATGCCCGCTTGACTGGCTAGGGCGATTAAAGCACCCGCCGTATCAAAAAAGGCAACAAGTAAAAAAGTGAAAATCACTGCCAGTAATTCAGGGGTGAACACCTGATCTAAATGGGAAAACACGACACCAAATGTTGGCTCCAAGCTTGGTATACTTCCGATGATTTTTGTAGGAGCGTTTATTAATCCAACAATCATTCCAATAATCGTGGTAATGATCATTCCATAAAAAATTCCTCCATTTACTCCACGTACTAACATGACAATCGTAATAACCAATCCAAAGATGGCCAATAGGGTCGTAGATGAGGTTAAGTTTCCAACCGAAACAAATGTATCAGGATTAGAAATAATAAGCCCACCATTTTTCAACCCAATAAATGTTATGAAGAATCCAATTCCAGCAGCGATAGCATATTTTAAATTCAATGGGATGATAGTAATAATCTTCTCCCGGATTTTCAGTACACTTAACAACATAAAAATAATGCCTGCAATAAAAACACCGGTCAACGCGACTTCCCATTGTATGCCCATCCCGATACAGACAGAAAAAGTGAAAAATGAATTCAAACCCATACTTGGTGCAATTCCGATGGGGAAGTTCGCAAGCAACCCGATAAGGAGTGTGCCGATAATCGCAGTAAGAGCGGTTGCAGTAAATACAGCCCCACTATCTATCCCAGCTTGGCTTAGGATCAGTGGATTGACGACTAATATATACGCGATGGATAGGAAAGTTGTCACGCCTGCGAGTATTTCTTGCTTATAGGAAGTATTTCGTTCAGTAAATTTAAAAAAGTTTCTCATGTTGGTATCTCCTATTTGCTAAATTAACGTATGAATGATCATGGTTTCAAGGATACTTTTTCAGCCAGTTCATACTATTATGCCCTATAAATATAAAAAAACTTTGGCCTACGTTAGGACAAAGTTTTTTCTACAAAAAGGAATATAAAATTACATTACTTTTATATTCCTTGTAGACGAGCCATTTATGGTAGCTGGTAGAAACTTTCAAGCCGTATTCTTGAAATTATACAATTTATCTATTCTTTTAAAAAAAGAATAGATGAATTGTAACAAATTTTGATTACAATTTCAATAAACTATTTCTGTTTTTGTTGAAGATACCACAACGCAAAGAGCACAATTATTTCCTTGGAGTAAAAATTCTATCTTTGCGGCTCCAACCGTCGGAGTGAGTCCAGCAGCTTTCATTCCATTCTGTTTCTTGGCATTCCTTACTTTATGGGAAGGGTACCAGGTTCTATAACAATTCGAAATTAAATGAGAACATGGTACTTGATATGGTTCTCCAAAATAAGAATGACATTTGGGGCACTTGAAAAAATGTTCCCCTTTTGATCTCTTGTCAGCTCTGCCAGCCATTCCATCATTTCTTCATCACAATCCTCCGAAGTCAGATTCAGCTGCTCTTTACCTAATACCATCTTTACCTGTTTATCCTTTAAGGCTTCTTCCACCATGGCTTTATAAGAAGGAAGGCGATTGACGGGGGTTCCCTCGTTCACTTCCTCATCCAACTCCACGAACAGATGGAGACGAATAAGGACAAAGGCGTTACACAGTTTTCCGCTAATCGGGTCTGTCCCATGATGTGAAAAGGCAAAAGCATCATCGCCGTATATGACCAACCCGCCAGAAGAGTAGCCTTGCTTGTGCGTGTAACGGGATGGATTCGCACACGGTTCGTAAAAAGGAGTAAGAAATGTATTCAACACATCGGTTACTGCATACGTCCTGCAAAAAGCAGCGACAATTCCATTTTTTCCTCATGGATCCCCTTGCTTGTCCGCTAATTTTTTGCGTTCACTTGTGACACGGGAAGACTCGGGCCAGTAGGATGTGTCCCGCCAATCTTCATATCTGGCAAGTACTGTATCTGGGTCAAGCCACGGCTCGTCTAGTAGCTTAAACACATATTCTTCATCTTTTGAAACTGAAGGCCAATACATAAGCCGATGTGGCTGGTAGGTTGTGTGATCAAAAAATCTATACCAAGGTCGCCTGCAATCATCCGAGCGACAGCTTGATATTCGTCCGGTGACACAGGCCTAGTAATTGGAATGACAAGTCGTATGCCAGACGACTTTGGTGTATGGGAATGCGTTGAATAGCACGCACCCCCATATCCAAAGATTGTCTCGACACTCGCCCACAAGTCGCCTTTAACAAAATCGGCATCAAGTGTCACAAGCTGACGTGATTGCACCACCGATAAAGCCACCGACGTCTTTCAGTTGGTCCCGTTCCCTTTCCGGCATTTGCTTAGTTTCATGGGTACGGGTCGGTGTCTTCAATCGTTCTACAAGTTCTGACCAACGAAGCTGACGATTTTTCCAATGTGTTTCGGTTCGGCTCCGTCCAGTTGCGATTGCAAGAAGTCCGTCGTTTTGAAAGGAAGCTACTTTTTCATTTTGCGTTTGCATGGGTACTCCTCCTCTTCTGTAAAATGCGACGTAAACCGATATGTGCACCATGCACATCCCCTGCAAGAGCCTGGCCTTTCAGATACGAAAGGTTTGCAGGGGAGCACCGTTTTGTACTGCTTAAGCTGTTGTAAAAATTGAAAGGTTGTTGGATTCATGCCGTATCCCCTCCTCTTTATGCAATCTCTCCAGCTAGCTCTATCATTGGCAACAAACCACGTTCAATTTTGAGTAAATCATAAAGGAACAGGCGACCTTTCTGCGTCCAGTAGGTATTCATGACGCTTAGTCCATTTTCCAGTAAATGTGTACGCGATTGCGTGTAGCCTTGATCCGCATATTGTTGATAAAGCAGCCAAGTCTTACCCATCTTGTATTGAACTCCAAGTTCTTTGAGCAAGGCGTTCATCCCACGTCCGGACATACCATAATCTTTGGCAATTTGCGTAATCGGTACAGTTGTATTGTTTTGCAAAATAGCATCATAGTATGATGCTTTCGGTTGCAACTCACCAATAATATGTTTCTGTTGGGCATTGGCAAATTGTAGTTTTCTTGCTTCTTCTTTAGCTTCCTTATATTCCGTGAATAGCTTAATACCGAGATCCGGATTTTTAAGAATGTCATCAAGCAATGATTCGGAAGCGTACATGCCATACTTTCGGATATCTGGTAGTACTTCATCAAATACCCAACGTTCAAACTGCTCTGCTGCCGGAAGTTTCGATTTCACAATCAGACGATAAAGGTCACCTTCTGGGATGAAATTTTTCTGAATAACCTTTTTTTCGTTCTGCGGATGAGGTATGTCGTGTTTCGCTACCCACCGGCAATGACGTATGATTGCATCTTTCGGGTTTGAATATCCAAGCATCTTTGCACACTCGGTTGCAGGGAAATACGCTTTCCCATCCAACTCCATTACCTGTAACTCTCCGAAAATCTCATTTGAAACTATTTGTAATCTATTCATTATCAAATTCCTCCTGTTCAATTTAATCTTTCATGTAATAGATTGTTTCAAAGCTATCTGCACCTAACGGAAGTCTAGGTGCCCATTCGATTGGTTGTCCCATTTAGCCTTCCTCCTCTTCCATAGAGCCAGTTCCAATTGGTACATTAAGTACGACTTCGTCATGGACGTGAAAATTAATACGATATCCCGCTTCATCCAATCGAAGCAAGGAGACAGCTAGACAGTCCCTAGCAATGGCTTGTATAATATTCTCGGTCAATTTACCGTCGTAAGTTGGAATTCTGCCCCACTGTTTGGAGCCTTGCTCCGTCCCTTCATAGGTAAGCTGATCTTTTTACCAAAACGCTCGTCCACCCCAATTTTTGGTCTTACATAGGCGAGGGAGCGGCCAGAGGACAATATTATTAATAAAATTCCTTTTGTGTAATGAAAGGTGAGACCGTACTGCATCTTCACAACGACTTTTTCCTTCACAGCCTTAATCGCAGTAGCTTGACTACTTCGTCTGCCCACTTAAGTAATTCATCAACTGACATTTCAAAAGATGAAATACTGTCAAGTCTTTGTTGGTGATAAGTGCTTTTACCTGCATCTGCTTGCCATCTTGCGACAAGGCAGCGAGTTTCGACCTTACTTCCTCTATTGTCGGTAGCTTTTTGTTCTACAGATGTGCGGATTTCTTTTGCTCCTTCATTTCTTTCTTGCTGTTAACCGCCGGTGGCAGGTTTGATTGATTACCTTCCTGCTCCCGCACCCAGGTCTCAATCCTTTCATCAAAATTCGTAGATTTGTTACTACAGCATGTACAAGTTTCGTTTCGCTCATTTGATTTTTTCTCCGTTCTACTCATATCGTTCAACTTGTGCGGAGCAAGCTGAACACCGACAAAGTTATTAGGGGTTGGCCAACCTCTTGACTTAATAGTAATATCTCTAATACCGTTTGCCCCGGACATGCAATGTCCTATTTTTACACAAAAAGAGCACCCCCAACGCGATATTTGAATATCACATTGGAAAGTGCTCTTGATTTACAACAAAAAAATAACCGGACATTGAAAGTCCGGTAGAATTTGTTTTAATTATTTTCTTTTGAAAGTATGTTGTAATTGCTTGCTATCATAAGCTCGTTACATTCATTAATGGTTTTCAAGTACATTCCAGACAAAATCCATTGATAAAGAATGTGCTTCTGATTTCCAGGCATAAATGAATACCCGGATTTGACCACCAAGTCTTCTCCCAATGGTGGCGGCAATTGTAAACCGACACAGATTGAAATAACAGTACCCAATTGCGGCTTATAATCAAATTCACTTCTTATGCGCTGGATTGTTTTTGAACTGACGCCCGCCCTTTCTGCCAATTTTTCTACACTAATACCGACCCTATTCATATGAGCTACAACACTATCCCCAAAAGTCATTGGTAGTTGACGTTGGATTGAAGCAATCTCATTTAACTTATTACTTAATGCGGTAAACTGTTTAGCTGCATCTTCAGCGGATAGGTTATGTGACGATTCCGAAAACGATACTTCAATGAATACGTCGGATGCTACATCTCGAAAAAGCACTGCTTCTCTATAATATTCAATACCATATCGGACATTCGGCTTTGCTTTCACATCAAAAATCAAACAACATTCATCTATATGATTTCTTGCATACTCGGTAAGTGTCGCGAAACCACTGTCATTTTTCTCGATATATTTTGGGTGATTAATACAGACGTGAGCGTTTACATAAAGAAAATCACCAGAGTCTATCAGCTTTGTAAAAGCTGGCTTTGTGGCATATTCGTATAGAACATCTTCAGCACTAATAGAAAATGTCTGGTTGTTCTTTAAAGCAACTTTATCGAATGAATGGCCAGGTACATACTGTTCATCTATATAGTTAAAAACTCCAATTGCCTGCTTATATCCTAGGTCTATCATTCGAATTTTAGCGGCCACTTTAGACACTTCATAAAACTCAGATAACTCAGTAACAACTGCTTCAAAAATGGAATATGAATGCCCCTTTTCATTACATTTTTTATACTTAGCAATCAATTCCTCGATTTTTACTCTTGTTTGTTTTTCAGGCAGTAGAATTCTTGGCGCAAGGGCATTCGCCTGCCATTCCATCCAATCCAAAGGAGTTCTATTCTTTTCAGGCTTGGCTCCTTCGCGCACTTGGCAACTAATTGCTCGAGCTTCTCGGTTATACATTTTTTCAAGTTCAAAGAATTTTCTATGTAAATCCCAATGAACGCATTCGTGAATAATGGTGTTATTTAAAGAACCAATATTACGCATAAAAAATACATCTGGGTCGATGAGGATTGTTCCTCTCTTTACTTTTGCCTTCTTATAAGTACCAGTTTCGATATCATAGAATTTGATGCGTGAATCAGAGAAATATATTTGGCCAAAGATTGTACCCAATTGAGTAATATGGACCTCAGCAACCTTTAACCCCATAATCTTTGCTATTTTACGAGCCGGAACTTTCATCGGCTTTTCAAGAGCTACGGGAAAATATTTTTTGAGAAACCCCTCAGCTACCCAATCCAACTCATCCTTACTAATTATAGGGACCAAGTACTCTGAAAGTCGGTTCCCCTTGCTCTCTCTCTGTTTCATGTAGACAGAAATATCAGTCACATCAAACTCTTGTAGCCCATCCTCTAATATTGAAGTGCAGGAAATCCTAAACCACTGAATTAAACCATCCGTTTCCCTGTTTCGCTTAACAGTTTCGGCAATTTGTATTTCCGCGGAAACAATGACATCAAAATAAAGGCAATTATTCGGCGCCCCGGTTATGTTTATCCATTTAATCTCAAAACCTTCTAGACTTGCCTCATCAGGCTCTAGAACAAAATTTGATTGGGATTCAAGTTGGGAAGGATTTTCCTCAACAAAATTCGCCAATCCTTTTAAGATTTCATCATAGTACTGTTCTTGAATTACGTCTTTAAATGAACGCATTTTCCCCATAGACTAGTCTCCCACAATACAAATAATTTATGCTAGAAAATACATTCGACCACTCAATTGATTTTATTCATCAGAATTTCCTAGTAGATTATAATTACAGGATCTAAGTAGTTCGTTACACTCGTTTATTGAGCAAGTGTAGCATGTTGTAATTATTAAATAGTACAAGTTGTGCTCTTCAGTATTTCTTAAAGTATGGCCCGATTTTGTTAATAAATCAAAGCTCAACATAGGCGGTAACTGCAAACCAATGCATAAAGCAATAATATTTTGGATTGAAGTAGAATAGCCTTCTTCGTTTCTTAATCTTTGAATTGTTTTGATTCCTACTCCCGATTTTTCCGATAACAGTTCCACTGTTATCTTTTTTCTTTTCATGTGCGAAACTAAAGTGTCCCCTAAAGAGCCTGTAAGATTATTTCTAATCCCAGTTATCTCTTTTGCTTCGTTAACTATATTATGTGCAAGCGCTATAACAGAGCTATTTAGTGTTGATGGCGTATATGAAAGACTTGTATCAGTTATACCAGAACGATAAAAATATGAATCTTCCATCCTATATTCAGTAAATTTATCAAACTTATAAGAGAAGTTCAAAACACATTCCATAAGGTTTTCTTTAGCATATATGGTTAGTTTTGTTTCACCGCGGGAGTCTACCGTAACATATTTACTATTATTGATGACAAAATATCCATCAACATAAGTAAATGCCCCTAATTTAAGGGTGCTCTTAAAATAATCACTTGTCTTGAGCATATCAATCGCATTCACAAGACTGATTCTCTGAGTGGTACGTTTGACAATATTTTGGGATTCACTTTCTTCAATTACAGTGTGCTTTTTAAAATTTTCAGCTTGTTCCATTACCTGTTTAAAAATTTCATCATCCCACTCAGGGGGATATCCATTTTTATACAGGAGAATGGTTAGGTCCATATTTAATTTATTCTTTATATCATCCCTTACAGACCAATCGGTGTACTTAGACTTTTCATCAACAAGCTCTTTTATTTTTTTTGCTAAAACAATACATTTTTCATCCTCGTACTTAAAATTATGTTCATCTCGAACTTTAACCAAAATATCATAAAAAGCCTTTTCCTCAAATGATATTCCCATCTGTTCAAAAGATGTCTTATCCTTATGCAATGCATTCATTATATTAATAAGTTCTTCTGATAAATCATTTACAAATTCTTCAACCACTTCACTTGTAAAAACAAGCTTATCTCTATTGTTATACCTTTCAACAACATCTCTAAGCCTTTTATCAAATTCAATTGCCTTAACCTTATTAATCCTGCCGTAACCGGATATAGCTTTCTTCAATAATTTAAGCAAAGCATTGTACTTACTAAATGGCATTTTTATTTCTTCGATTTGTTTAACCAATTTTTCACCAAAAAGATCTTCTGGCTCTTCCGCATTAACTATATCCTCAACACCAGTGCAAGAAATAGCGGCTTCTACCATTTTTTCAACACGTCTATTCATGATTTCGGTATCCGGAGCATGTCCTCTTGTTTGCTTAAAGACAATTGAGCGCGTCGCTAAATAAAATTGCGCTCGATCAACTTCATTGTCTGTCAGTTTTCCTGACGGTAGACAGATTTCATAGGCTGCTTTCATTTTCTTAGTTAAATCCATATAACGGGTTTCAAATTCTTTTGAAATTTGAACATACTCTGATGCACGATTAAGACACATTAACCTGTCTAGAGGCTCTCCAAAATAGAAATCTTTCGCATCAAAATCTTTCATTAAATTGTCTACTAAACTTAAATAGTTCCTGTAGATTCGAAGAGTTGCTTCAATATTATCTACTGGACCATCATTACCGCCATATTGTTTTAATGCTTGCAACATATCATCTTTTATTCCTATGTAGTCGACAACTAGACCTTGTGTTTTTCCAGCATACACCCGATTAACTCTGGATATGGTTTGAATCAGAGTATGATTTTGAATAGGTTTATCAATATACATGACGGCTAATGACGGCACATCAAAACCTGTAATCCACATATCAACTACTATGGCTATTTTGAAATTAGAAAGAACATTTTTAAATTGTTTATCTAAGGTCTTTCTATATTCTTTAGTCCCCAGTAAATTGTATAAATCTTCTTCATCATCCTTGTCCCTTGTAGCGACAAGCTTTATTTTTTCCAACGGCATAAGCTTGTGTAGCTCTGCAGGCGATAATTCACTTTCATTTTCGCTCCTTTTAGGAACATTCCATTCAGGTCTCAGTTCTACAATAGCTTTCAAAACTTCATAAGCAAGTTTCCTATCACTACATACAATCATTGCTTTTTGAACTATTTCCGGTTTTTCGTCACATAAATTTTCATAGTGTCCAACAACATCTGATGCAAGTTTCTTAATTCGCCCTGGGTGTCCTAATAGTTTTTTCATATTAGACATTGCTTTTTTGCTAGCTTCAACCTGTTCGGTACTACTTCCTTCATTAGTGCATTTTTTATAATAATTTTCAATCTCTTTTGCTTGAGCATCATTTAAGATAACGCGCGCTAATCGCGGTTCATATGCAATCTTGACAGTTATTCCATCTTCACAGGATTCTTTCATCGTATAAGAATCAACAATATTTCCGAATACTGCAATAGTCTCTTCGATTGGTGTCCCAGTGAAGCCAACATAAGTTGCGTTCGGGAAGGAATCCCTTAAATACTTTGCAAATCCAAACGTGGTATGCGCTCCTTTTTCAGTTACCTTCAGGCTTGATCCTGTATTAGTTTGCGAGCGATGAGCTTCATCCGAAATACAGATAATATTATTCCGCGGAGATAGTAATCCTATATCTTCACAAAACTTTTGTATGGTTGTTACATAAACTCCTCCGCTTTCTGTCATCCCCAATGCGTTTTTCAAATCCTGCCTAGTTTCGATACTTCTAACATTTTCATCATGTAAATACGATTTAGATGCTGTAAATAATTCTGATGTTTGTGTATCTAAATCATCCCTATCAGTAATTATAACAATCGTCGGATTATTAAATTTGTCTCCATCTCGAAGCATTAACTGGCGCGCTAAAAATAACATAGTGTATGTTTTTCCGCATCCAGTCGCACCAAAATAAGTACCACCTTTACCGTCGCCATTGGGTTTTAACTGTTGCTTTATATTTTCAAACATTTTCTTTGTAGCAAAATATTGGGGATAACGACTAACAACAGCTAAATCTACATCACTTGTATCTGGATAATAAACAAAGTCATTAAGTAACTCGATGATTCTTTCTCTTGATAAAGCTCCCTTGATCATTGTAATTAAAGAGTGGATACCATCACTTACATTCTCATCGTCATTTATTTTCTTCCAAGCATAATAATATTCATAAGGAGTAAATATTGTTCCTAATTTTGAGTTAGCTCCATCTGTAATCATTGAAAGGAAACAATATTTCATTAAGTTAGGGATATCTCTTTTATAACGATGATTAATCTGTTTCCATGCATCAAGTATAGTTGTTTCCTCTCTGATAGCCGATTTAAATTCACAAATACAAACGGGAATACCATTTATAAATATAATTAAATCTGGGCGCCGAAGTTCGCTGCCTTGAACTGAGTATTGGTTAACAACCTTAAAGATATTATTGTCAAGATTATTAAAATCAATAAGAGATATATGCAGATTTTGCAACGATGAATCATCACGTGAAATTGAAAACCCACTATTTATTAGTCTATAAACTTCTTTATTCCCATCGTATAAAGGATGTGATGGTACAAGCTTTATACTGTTTATTATTGTTTCGATCTCATTTTCAGTTAGATTCTCTTTATCGTACTTGTCAAGAAGATATGTTTTCAAATCTTCTGTTAAAAGAATATCCTCAAATAATCGATGAATATTCTCACCATTTTCATAAGTATAATCTTCTTGCTCAAACAACTTTATAATTGCCTGTTCTAACTCCTCTTCAGTAAATTTATCGCTCACTTCAATCCCCCTCTTGTTCATGCTTCCATTAGTGACCCTTTTATTAGTATTGGACATATCGATTTACGCATATTTTCCAACTTGTTTATTATTTGTTGTCTCTTTCCGTACTCGTTAAATATCTCTACAATATCTTTCTGAATTTCAACTGAAGGAAATGGAATTTCATATCTACATAAGTCTTCCCAATTCAACACTTCTCTTGCGCTTCCCCAGGAATTGAAACGAGCAAAGCGGTCAAAATCAGGGCGAGAAAGATACATGAATAAATAACTAGGGAGCAATTCATCACTTGTACATTTAAACACTATATATGACGATGAAACAATATAGGTCCTATTACTATCATTATAAGCAATGGATATCTTATCACCATTTCTTGAGGTAACGGTCACATATGCGAACGATTCGGGTTCTACCACTAAGTAAGGAGTTAATAATACATTTTTCATTTTGGCTTTCGTTTCAATAAATACTTTATCAATTGAAATTCCTTTTACATCTTCTATTTCATATGCTAAATTTGAATTTTTTTCTTCAGATTGCCCAATATAACCTCCAATAGACTTTTTAGGTACCTCAGAAATCAATTTACTTATATACAAATCATATGTGTTAATCAGCTTATCCCTACTGCTCTTATATGAATCTATATTCTTCTGTAACGAATTATAAATATCCACATACTTCTGTTGTGTTTTGATACTCGGTAAACTTAGATCTATTTCACAAAAGCGAGACCATTCCAAATTTCCCCGTATAGATGAATCTGTACAAAACCAAGCGTATCTATCAAATTCCGGAGAGCTCATGATTATATATAAATAGCTAGGTAGTATTATGCTTTCATCAATTATTTTAAAGACAAAGTATGCCGGAGATACGACTAAATCCTTTCCAGTATTGTTCAATGCAACCGGGATTTTTTCATCTCGCCCAACATGCATTAAATTGAAGGCAAAGCAGTTAGGTGGAACAACCGAATATTTTGATGTATCTGCCCCTACATACCTAGATGGCATAAATTGTTTATCGATATTAATTCCCATGACATTATCATAAGTAGGGTTCCCACATTTGATTGATACGAGACTAACAAATTCTCCAATTCTATGTTTAGTCAATCCCATAACCAATCCCCCTAAATGCGTCTTGAAGCATAGTCTGTGACTCCTTTTCTTCATTTAAAATTCTCTGCATATCACTTTGAATTTTCGCCATCTCAGCTTCAAAGTCAATTTCAAGATCACGATCAATAAATTCAATATATTTTGACGGAACTAAAGAATATCCCTTTTCTCGTATTTCATTCTTATGTACACTTCTACACAATTCAGGAATATTTGAATACTCATCTTCAAAATTAATACTTTGCCAAGAGTTATATATTTTTTTAATATCTAAAATTTGCTGTTCGTCAAACATTACGTAACTCTTCTCATAAATATTTTGATTCCAACGTCGTAAATCTACAAAGAGTATTTCTTCTTCTCGATCACGTAACTTTCTACCATTTAATACTCTCGCCTTCTTATTATTATTAATAATCCATAGCGTTACACTAATATCAGTCGAGTAAAACATATCTCTTGGTAAAACAAATATGGCTTCAACTTTATTATTTTCAACCAACATTTTTCTAATATTGGCTTCTTCCCCTTCGGCTCCTAGTGCTCCGTTTGCAAGTAAAAAGCCAGCTATTCCATTAGTAACATCCAGCTTGGAGAGCATGTGGAGTATCCATGCATAGTTGGCGTTGCTTACCGGTGGCGTACCATAACCATCCCATCTTGCATCAGATGTCAGTTCATCTTCATCACGCCAATTTTTGAGATTAAACGGTGGATTTGCCATTATAAAATCCACTTTCATATCCTTATGTTGGTCATTCAAAAATGATGATGCATTCCGCTCACCTAGATCACTAGCAATACCCCTTATCGCTAAATTCATTTTAGCCAATCGATATGTTGCTGGACTGGATTCTTGCCCGTATACTGAAATATTAATTTTATTCCCATTATGGTTCTCTACAAATTTAACAGACTGAACAAACATACCACCTGAGCCACAGCAAGGGTCATAAATTTTTCCTTCGTACGGTTCTATTAACTCCGCAATTAAATCAACAATACTCTTCGGGGTATAGAACTCCCCCTTTTCCTTTCTTTCATCTATAGCAAAGTGTTGAAGAAAATACTCATATACTCTTCCTATTAAATCTTTCTCATTGAAACGCTCTTCAGAGATTTGATTAACAGTGTCAATAAGGGACTTTAATGTCTTAACTTCAACACGGAGCCCAGAATAGAATTTTTGAGGTAAAGCACCCTGTAATGGTTTATTATCCTTTTCTATATCAGCCATTGCCTGATCAAGTATATTAGCAATTTTATTATCCCCAGCGTTTTTTGTAATGTATGTCCAACGGCTAGTTTCTTCAAGATAAAATACATTCTCCGCTAAATAAAATGCCGGCTTATTTAGGAATATCTGATTATCCCCATATTCTTCTATTAGTTCATTTCTCCTAGCTTCAAACTTATCACCCGCAAATTTTAAGAAAACAAGACCCATTACTGCATTTCGGTTATCGGCTTGTTCAACTTTACCGCGCAATACATTTCTACAGTCAAATAATATATCTTCCAGCTTTTTTTCTTTAGTTTTTTTTGCTTTAGACATTATTCCTTTTCCTCCTACGATAGCTTATCTTAACACTCTAGTTTTCATTGTTGTTATTCCCCACTTTAACTTCAACAACATCATTTAACTGACATTTTAATACGTTACATATTCTTACTAATATATCCATAGAAACATATTCATTGCGAGTCATTTTTGATAATGTACTTGGTGCAATTCCAGTTTTCACTCTCAGCTCCGATTTAGTTATTTCTTTGTCAATTAACAATTTCCATAATGGTTTATAGTTAATACTCATTTTCTACCTCGTTTTAATGTGGCATATCTGGTAATTTAATTATACCTTATATTTTTTGCAATCGTAATATTTCTTTCGAGTTTTCGATATTAACATATGACTTATTGAAATATATAACGATTTTGCATAAAGGAATTTGCAAATATAATTATTTCATTCCGCGTAAAAGTAGACCCCCGGGGGTCTAAAAATCCCCCGAACCATTCGTCCGAGGGAACATAAAACACACTTCAGTTTTTAGTAAAAACCACTAAACCTATTGATACCATGCTATTTCAACTCTATCAACGCCACGCACTCGACGTGGCTGCTTTGTGGGAACATGTCGACCGGTTGGATTTCTTTTGTCCGATAGCCTGGTCCTTTTCACCAACAAAAAAAGTAACCACCCACTACCTTTGACGAGGGATGTAGTGGGCGTTACTCTTTTCTAGAAAAACATCTCAATAATCCTAGTCAACAAGTATCCGTTAGATACACCTTGTTAGGATATACTCTGCCTGCAATAGGTACCTGGCTTCCTTCATCCTAAACCATACTCAAAACGCCCCCGCACCCCCGCCACCGCCTGATCCGCTGCCACCACTACCCCCAGAGCTTCCGCCAGATCCTGAGGACGAGTGCATATGGGTGTAGTAATAATGATGCGTGTAGTGAAACGCGGTGAGCAGTTCAGTCAGGTGGACGGTCATTGGTGGTAGCGAGGCCAAGTCCTCCGGCACGTTCTTCGTGTACTTTACAAAGAGCGGGATGAAAAGGCCGAGGGAAATGGCATGCTCATACCACTTATCCGCCAAGTACCTGCTTTGGAAGTCAAACTCCCCTGACTTCACGTCCTTCATGAACGCTTTGGCACCTTTATAATACGGAGCCGCTTTCCGTTTTATATCACGGAGCGGCAGCAGTAATGCCGTTATGGATAGTAGTATGGTGCCGATAGCGAACAATGCGTACACCTCGTCCGTGCCATCCGATAATCCTTCCATGCAAATAATTCCCCACACAAAATAGATTGGCAGCGCAATCCGCCAGTTTCGCTTGACCCGCAAAACGATTGATCCTGCTATGACAAGAAGTAGCAGGATACCTATGTCCGACGTGTCTTCGTTGAGCATCCAGAGATTCAAACATGCAAAGGCGATCCACAAAGGAACGCCGAGCAGCATGAGATACTTGCGCACGGGATTCGGGGCAACATACGTCATTACGTCCGGGTCTTTTTGCACGATCTTCTGCCACTCTTTGAAACGCTTTATGAGCTGTTTGGACCGACTGGAATAATCCGAATCGAGCCGCCAATTCTTTTCGCGTTGTTGTTTTGTAAGGAACGGGAATTGATCCAATGAAAAAACGAGTGTCCCCTCCGCATCCTTCTCAAACAGCCAATCAATCATGTCTTTTTCATAGTCATTCAGCGAGCTTGTATCCTTCACTACTTTGAACCGGAATGTGTAATCCGGAGCATTGTCATCACTTCTGTAGATGGCGTTTGACGGAAGCTTCTCCATCGTGACAATCCCTTTTTGACGAAGACGCAACAAAGCCGCAGAAATGGCGGCGGGTTTGATTTTTCCTTTTCGTTCGATTAGCGACAGAAGAAACGAGTCTACCTCTTCTAGTTGATGGATCCGCGGCTTTGATATAAATAGCCGGTACAGACGCCGTGGGTACAGAATAGCGATGAGGAATAGGAAAAGTGCAGTTCCCAAGAAGAAGATGTTAAGTCCTTCGACCGTTGGAAGTGCTTTTTCTCTTTTCATCATCCAATTTGCATAAGCGGCCTCCTCCGCCGTAAACTCTGCTAACTTGGGCTCGTCACGGGTATAGGGGGCATTCTTCAAGAATGTATCAGGGAATAAAAAGCGGATTTCCACCTTGCCGTATGCTTCCAATTTATCTGTCGTATAGACGAATCCTCTGGCATCGGATTTTGATAATTTGCCTGTGAAGCTATGAAGATACGCCTTCCCTGCCAATGTCGCATCCCGATCTCCAGATAACAGGAATCGAATGCGAAGATTGTGTATATCCGTATCGTTCATATCGTCAAAGAAGCGCCAATACAGTTGCCCGGTGTCTTGATATTTTTGGGCGGCCCCGCTGATCAAATAACGATAAAACACTTTCTTCTGTTCATTCTCGGAAGGGGTATGGATTTTGAACGTCAAGTCCTCCCGCTCTACTTGTAACGGTGCGAAGGTGCTATTGTCATAATTCGCTAGGTCCGTATCCATCGGTGCAAGATAGCCTTCGAAATACTGGACTCCCGCATGGTTTTCGTTCCCGATCGTTCGCGTGGTTCCATTATATGCGCCTGAAAAGGTATATGTGAATAATTCTTCAACGTACAGATCACCATTATCCAACACATATGCGTTGATATCGACCTGATCGATTGAAAACGATTTCGCGCTTGCAACCGGTGATTGGACGATCGTCAATAAAAGAAGCAGACATAATGCGCAAACTACTTTCTTCAATTCCTCTCCTCCCCCGCTTTGCCTTTACTGTTTCATACGAGACAACAGGCATCATAGTTTCACTACTCATTGCACTAATGAGAAGGAACAGCCTATAAATGCATTACACGGACATCGGCTTACTTGCGCAAATTATTGACGTCCAGTTACAGATGGCCTATACGCTCGGAATGTAATAAACTGAGCGCAACGAATACGAGGAGGACACAAGCATGCAATAGGTAGAGTCAAAAATGGAACAGCTTGTGAAAAACATACCGGAACTGTCGCAACGGCTCAAGCAGATCATGAAAGAACATGAACAGGAGAAGGCGTTTGCCATGAAAGCCTTGTACTATGGTTTTTGAGGGATTAGTTTGTTCGTCTATACTACGCTCAATATTTGTGGATATCGCGTATAATTGTGGTAAATTTGATGTAGGATAAAAAAGACTGGACGCTGTAACGCGCAGACCTTGCAACGGACATATCGCATGAAGAGCGGTTGGCCGGTAATGAGTATTTTTTTGAAGAGTAACTACCCTGCTTACTTGGTCGTTAGCGGAGGGTGGTTATTTTTTTCTATTGGTGGATAAAGCAATTATCGCTACGATCGTTGTTGCTATCGCTACGAGAAGAATTCCAAATTGGAACATCATGTTCATTGCTTCATATGTCACCATATATACACCCAGTCCCATACGATGTGGGTCATGCGGGCGTTGCCACAGGACGTGGCGTTCTTAGTCCGCCCTTCCAAAGGGAGTGCCAACCGTCCGTCCGCTATATGCCGTTGCTATTACTATTTTACCATAATAGGGATTGGTTATAGATAGAATAGCGAATGTATGTTTCATAGCAATCGCGTTCTTAATTCCAATTTAACTTTGGTTGAAGAAGCGATAATAACGCGAATATGCAAATCAGGAAGAAGGGATTGTAAGTATTCTGCCGTTGCCTGTTGAAGGAGAGAACGATCCTTTCTATATGATTCGGACGGACGCTTATCCATTGGGACATGAACTTGGCAATATGGAGAGGGTCTATGAAGAAGAAGGGTGTCACTTTAAGAACTAACTTGCACCAATTTCGAGCTATATTTTGCGTATAAGAACCCAGCAACCTTTTATACTAAGATTGCTAGGTTCTTTACTATATATGAAATTTATTGGAGCTACCGACAATATGGCCATATGTTAACTAAATGCTATGCCTTTAATTGGACTATCATGGTGACGTAACGAAATGCGTTAATATACGGTCTATCGCTTTTCCAATAGGATGCATGAAGAGATTAAGCATCAGCCCGGCTAAACAGACAGTCACTACAGTTCCGATACCAATGGGACCGTCCAATAGGATGGCAATGATCAAAAATACGAGGTAAATCAAAGTTCTTGAAACGAAAAGGTTGGTGCCGGTTATTTCCTTCAAGATTAGGGTTAACCGATCAACTGGAATTGGTGCAAAATTCGTATGTAGATAAGTCGCAGTTCCTATGCCTATCAAAAGCATACCAATCCCAAAACAAACTGCTTGGCTCTGTGCTGAATCCAGCGTGATTAAATCACCCAAAACAAAAAGCCAAAAATCAATTCCGACGCCTGTTATAACGGCTGTTATCAGTCCCAATACTTCCGGTATTTCTCTGTTTAAAAGTGAATTGCAGCCAATCATCAGGACAGCCAGTATGACCTCCCAGCTCCCTACCGTAAACCCCACATTTATAGATAAACCTACCAACACGGCATCAAAAGGCGATGTGCCAAGATCAGATTGGATGGTGAAAGCAATCCCCAGAGTCAACAGTAAAATCCCAATCACATAAAAAATATATTTCATTGCAATTCACTTCTTCGTTATTATTTTTGTTGCAAATGCAACAAATTTAAGGTAGATTCAATATATACTATTTTTCATTGTATTTGCAATAAAATTTTGATTGGAGATCATTATGAAAGAGATTCTGCGCGAAATTGGCATGATAGCGAGGGCTTTGGATTCCATCAGCAACATCGAATTTAAAGAGTTCGACCTGACCAAGGGCCAGTATTTGTACGTGGTGCGAATCTGCGAGAACCCGGGAATCATCCAGGAACAGTTACTGGATATGATCAAAGTGGACCGATCCACTGCCACCCGTGCGCTACAAAAACTGGAAACGAACGGCTTTATAGAAAAACAAAACGATCCGGACAATAAAAAGAATAAAAGACTCTTTCCTACGGAAAAAGGGGAAATGGTATACCCTTTCATCAAAAGCGAGAATGTTTACTCCGGTCAAGTTGCCTTACAAGGTTTTTCCGAAGACGAAAAAGAAATTGCCTTCAATCTGCTGCAGCGTATCCGGAAAAATGTCGAAAAGGACTGGGAGTTTGTTAAAAAAGGTAACAAGCGAAACTATTAAAAGATTGAAGGAGCGACCGACTCTAATGACAACCACGATAAAAAGATGCACCCAAGAAGATCTACATGAACTCCAAACAATCAGTATCACTACGTTTACTGAGACATTCAAGGATCAAAATTCACCTGAAAACCTTCATGCTTATTTGGAAAAGGCATACGATTTAAAGCAACTGGAACGAGAAGTAGCCAATCCTTCTTCCCAATTCTTTTTTGTTTACTTCAATGAAGAAGTAGCCGGATACCTCAAGGTCAATACCGATGACGCGCAGACCGAAGCAATGGGCAATGACTCCCTTGAAGTTGAACGGATTTATGTAAGAAAGACATTCCAAAAACATGGACTTGGCAAACTGCTGCTAAATAAAGCATCCGAAATTGCGCTGGAACAGCACAAAAAGAGCATCTGGCTGGGCGTTTGGGAAGCAAATGAAAATGCCATCGCCTTCTATCAAAAAAAAGGATTTGTCCAAAAGGGCTCCCACTCTTTCTTTATGGGCGATGACGAGCAAGTGGATTTAATCATGGTTAAAACATTCTGAAAAAAATTGTGAAAGGCGTGATCATATGTATATTCCAAAACATTTCAAAGTCAGTGACGCGGAAGAAATCCGGGAATTCGTTCAACAGAATTCATTCGCAACGCTCGTCACCACGAAAAAAGGGAAACCCATCGCGACACACTTGCCAATGCAATTAATAAAAGAAAATGATGATTACTATATAACTGGGCATATGGCTTATGGCAACCCTCAGTGGCGGACATTCGTCGACTCCGAAGATGTGCTGGTTATGTTTCAAGGGACTCATGCCTACATCTCCTCTTCCTGGTATGAACAGGAAAATGTTCCAACCTGGAACTATCAGGCTGTCCATATATATGGACCTGCGCGCATTTTAGAGGTTGAAGAATTGAAACAGGACCTGGCACAATTACTTCAACAATACGAGAGACACCGCGAAAATCCTGTTTTGTGGGACAAGCTCTCCCCTTCTTTATTGGAAAAAGAACTGAAAGGGATTGTTGGATTTAAGATTAAGGTTAGAGAAGTTCAGGCTGCATATAAATTAAGCCAGAACCGAAATGAAAGAGATTATCTAACTATCACCGAGCAATTAAAGAAAGAAGGAAATCCAGATTCAAAACAAATGGCCGAATTGATGCAGCAGAGATCGAATACCCAACTATAAACCAGACCAGTTCAGAAAATAAAGCTATCGTTTTGAATCGACTTTTCAAAACGGTAGCTTTTACTATTACGTGAAGATATTGCAATGAGAGTTTTGGAGTTTATTGATTCAAAAACAACTAAAAAATGCTAAAAATACCGTTCGTTAATGTGGCAAGACACTTTGCTAACGGTCGCTATTATTATTCGCTCTTACAAAATATATTTATATCGAAGGAACAGCATCAAATTATGTCATTGTGGACCACGGTGACACTTATTGTGATTTCATCACTTGGCAAAGGAGGTCCGGTCAAAGAAATTTATTCAACTTTGAATCGCACACTTGCTTTCTTTGTTCCAAAACTCGTCCTTTTCTGGACACGTTGTCGGTTAAACTCAAAAGCTATCTTCCCTCTTTTGTGGGAAGATAGCTTTTTTATACAAAATAACACTTAAAAATGCTGCAAATTAAAACTTAAATTTACAAAGAAGGGATTCGCTACTTGCGTGAAAGCGGTGTTCCTTTTAATACAGAGGAGAGCAACTTTTATATGGTGATGGGTACTTATGAATCAATTGAAGAGGCTGAAGCAAAGCTTGCTTTCTTCCAAATGATTTTTGACAGTGACTTCCCTGTTTTTATTGCCCCAGCTTGCCAACAGGAAAAGTGCCAGATTCTTTTGTTTCTTGAGAATCTGGCACTGTTGATGACCGACTTTCCGTTACCCGCCGATTTTCTTAATATCCTCAATCAGTTGTTCAATGTTTTCCCTTTTTTCAGCCCAGCTTATGCATCATCGACTGTTTACCGAATAAATTCACAAAAGTCATTCACTATACATAATCCCTAAAATTTCCTTTTCTTCATTCCCAGAATTAGCATGAATGTTTTTGGCACATGTACCCGCATACAAGCCTGCCAGCTCTCCGCTACTTCCCCAAAATCTCAATCACCTCATCAACCCTCTTCATATGATGCATCCCTTTAACACTCAACGTATCCGGCAATACATCAGTCGAGAACAACAAAGTCCGCTCCTTAACCATCCTCCCATCGTCAAGCTCGTTATAATCTTGCCGGATGGTCGTTTTCAGAGGAACCGCCCCCCCCTTGCCCTCAATAGTGACACCGTCCAAGAGAACATCTTCATCCGAAGCTATGGTAATTTGAACCCCGTCCTCAGTTTTCTCCACTTTTTTCACCCACAAATCTTTCCCTTCTAATTGAAAAGCTTGATCGCGAATGGGGTGTAATGGAATGGTTTCGTCAACGTTTGTGTAGCCGACGAATTCCTTGACGACGAGCTCTAAGGAGTCGACCTTTTGGGGCAGCGCTTCAAAACTTAGCTCAAATTTGGTACCGCCAATGGAGGTGCTGATTCCACTCCCTATTTGTTCAATTGGTTTTCCATTGACCTGCAGTTGCACTTGTTTAAAAGGAAGCTGCACTCGATCTAAATTCTGAACGTCCACCGTTCCCTTTATAATTGTTACGGTAGGGGTGGCCGTAATGGTTTTAAAGGTAATGGTCCCTTTGTCGACTTTCACTTTTTTCATCAGCTTCTGTTGTAATTCGGTTTGCATGGCTTGGTTCGGATCGTAAGGGAATGACATTATGCATGTTATTGATTGGCCGTCTTCTGCCAACTTCGTCGCTTCCAATGTCAGTTTTTTTGCAAATGGACTGACGGGGTCAAAAAATAGTTGGCCTTTGATTTCGGATTGCTTTTCATTGAATGTCCATGTTCCAGCACCTTGGTCGGAATCCGTTAAAAAACCTGTAATCTTTCCGAATGTAATACCCTCCATGTCCTTTACGTTCGAAAGTGTATAATAGAGTATCAATTGATTGGCGTCCGTCATGATGCCATCCACCGTCAACTCGCTGCCGTCCTCTAACAATACCTTTTCCCCGACCGTCTGCCCCATTCCTTTATCATTCAATTCGGTAAGCGTGCCGCTCATCAATTCATCAAATCCTATGATTTTCTTTCCATAATAGGCCAATCCATTGTAGTTATAGCCAATCAGGCAGACGAGCAGGAATGCTGCTACTGCCAGCGGCCATTTAGGCTTTAGCTTCTTTTTGATGGGAGCCGCATCCAATGCCTGCCAGAGCCGTCCTTCCAATTCATCTGGCGCTGTTATTTGTTCCATTTTCTTTTTCTCTTCCATTAAACGTTTTTCGATTTCATTCATGGGTCTCACCCCTGTACTGGTCTCTTATTTTTTTCAACCCTTGAAAGATCCTCGACTTCACAGTTCCAATCGACACATTTGTTATGCCAGCAATTGTTTCGTAATCCAGGTCATGAAAGTATTTCAATTCGATTGCTTCCTTTTGATATTCATTCACCGTCGCCAGCATCCCTTGAATATCCATCTGCTGTTCCCATTGCTGATAAGGATTGTGCACTTCAGAAGGCGCTGTCTCCCATTCATCAATCAATACTACTTTTTGCTGTTTCTTCAGCATCTGCTTGCAGCGATTCACTAGAATCGTTTTGCTCCAGCTATAGAACGCCTCTTCCTTTTTCAGCTGGCCCATGTTTGCATATAAGCTGACAATCATCTCCTCCATCGCATCCATGGCATCATGGGGATTTCCCATATAGGACAGGGCGAGTCGATAATAGTCATCCTGCTGCGCCATAATTAGCTGCAGCAACGCTCTTTTGTTCCCTTTTTTCGCTTTTCTCACTAACTGAACAACCTTCACGATCTCACCTCTCCCCTATAAGAGTCAGCATGTAGCTGAAAAGTTCATTTTTATTGCAATATAAAAAAAGCATCGTTTGCTCAATGTCTAAATTCACGATGCCGTCCTATTATTCATTATTCTATTTCACAAGACAATACACACGCATAAAAAAGGGAACCAGACGGATCCAGTTCCCTTACGTGTAAGCCGGTGATGTACCGCAATTGCCCTATTTCCAGCCCCTACTCGATAGTCTGCCGTTGTATGACTCTCACTTCGTCCCCCACTGTTCGCGGTGCCGCTGCAATCCTTCCTCTCCATAAATCGTCCGCACGAAATGCTCTTCCGCACGCTTAGTGCGGATATTGTACGTCCGATCACACACAGCACAATTGCCGTATTCCGGATCGGAGATGATTTGCAGGTCCTCATAATCCTTTGTCACTTGCGAGAAATCCCCTTGGAGCCATTTATCCAATATGGCTTCTTCTGTTGAATCTTTCTTCGCAAACCGTTTTAAATAGAGGATGTTTTCCTTCGCCATTTGTCCAAGAGAGTGGCCAGCCGGATACATTTCTCTCCATCCATCCTCCAGCACATCTGTAATGAGATAGTCTGCAGGGCTTTCTGTCACTTTTTGTCTAAGCATGTGCGCCATGGCCTCGGCCACCATCGTGGAGTTGGTTTCCAGCTGTTCTGCTGTGAAATTTGCGAACTGCCCGCGGATCCGTTCCGCTGGTTTGGATGGGTCAATTGGATCATTCATATGCAATAAACGATATAAGAACACCGCGTAATGCGCTCTGGTCACCGGTTTATCCGGCTCATAGAAACCATAATTTCCTGTTGTGATGCCGTTCGAATAAAGCGCCTGAATATACTTGCTAGACGGGTGAGTTTTCGGCACATCCATAAAATCAAGATCCACTTTTACTTTTAAGTCAAATGCAATCGTCAGTACCTTGGCCATTTCTGCACGGGTGATTGGTTGGTTTGGATTCAACTTGCCTTTTGCATCCGGCTCGAAGATTCCCGCTTGCTGCAATTTCTTTATGTCGTTAAAGAAGGCATTCTTCGGAGATACATCCTTGAATGCTACAAACTTCTTCTTCACTGGCAATTTGACTGCCCGGTTAACGAGCGCTGCGGCATGTTTGCGGGTAATGACTTCCGTGGACCTGAATTCCCCATTTTCATAACCACTAATAATATGACGATCTCGCATTTCATGGATGATTTCGTAATATGGGCTGTTCTTTGATACATCTTTAAAAGGACTGACTACTTCAGCCTCTGCCTTAATGGGTGCGACAATGGCAGGGACCAAAATTGCAGCCGCCAATGCCATGCTCAGTATCTTGTTTTTCTTCAATGAAAATCCTCCTATCCCTACATTATTATGTAAGCAACGTACAGACGCAGTTTCTCGGAAAAAGTTTCAAAGTTTTTGATCGTCGCTCAAAAAATCCGTTATTGGAGAACATAAAAGAAGACTTGCCTCTCTAAAGAGTTCGCGAGTCCTCGCTTATTATTCCATCATCTATGTTGGTCAAGCAAAATCAGATTGCCGTCTGGGTCTTCAATGGTCAGACTTGCAGGACCTTCGCTTGTTTCATCCGCTTCCGTCAACAGCTTGACTCCGTTTGCTTTGAGTTGCTTTTGGAGATCACGTATATCCGTGAAAGCATCCAAGTTTTCGGCATTTTGATTCCACCCCGGATTGAACGTGAGAATGTTCTTTTCAAACATGCCTTGGAATAGGCCAATAACGGTGTTTTCATTCTTCATGATGATCCAATTTTGTGTAATGTCTCCCCCTAGGGTTTGAAAACCTAGATTTTCATAAAATGCTTTTGATTTTTGAATATCCTTTACACTTAAACTTACTGAAAATGCACCCAGTTTCATCAGAATCCTCCTTGAAATAATTATTCGATACTTGAATATTTGACATCTGTTCAAGTAACTTAGAAATCCTTCGTCAAAGAAAGTACATGCTTTTTAACAATTTCCTTCTCTTCATCCGTCATAGAATCCAAGCTGAAGAATTCTATCGGCGCTGTATTCTTTCCTTTAAAACTCTCCACGTCGTCATCAGAAATTAGAAGTGTTGCAGGTTCCTGAAGCTGTTTGTTGCGATTTTTAGTTTTCCCGTTCTGTGTAACTTTGGATATCGTAGAGGTGGTATGCGTTACTTCTGTATTCATATAATTCCCTTGTAAATCATAAAAGTCTTCAATTGATTTACTGTCTGTTTTTGTATAGTTCTTCCCTTCTTCGATACTAGTGATCGCATTCACCTTTATGTAACCATTTTTCTCAAATGAATCGTCATCAGATGTTTCCATGAAAAATACTTCGATATGTTGTACCTTTTCCACATCACTGCATGCACTCAAAAGAAATACGCTTAGTATCAATAAATACAGCCATTTCCCCTTCAAAATTACTCTCCCCATTCATTCCCTACTTGCCCAAGCAGTACCAGACCTATTTACCTCATATAGATACAGCCCATTCTCATCCAAAAATTGATTCTGTTTATTGTCCCTCCACTGTCTCTTTCCTTCGGACCCTTAGAATGATAATCGCAAGCAAAGACAATACATTCAAAGCAAAACAGACACTATAATAGATACTGGTGGATCCTTCGAGTAAATACGTTCCATAGCGCAACGAATTGATTCCTAAAACAATGAGTAGAAAGACAAAAACTTTGGTACCCATTTGCGGCACCTCTTTTTTGGATAATCCCGGATTCACAAGTCCCTCCCGTTTTGTTTGTATCTAGCCGTTGCTCTTCTCCCACAACTCGACGAGCCTTCCTTCTGGATCTTTAATCCAGACGAACGCACCAAATTCGCTGTTCTCTTTGTCTTTTTCGAGAGGCACCCCCAGTCTTTCAAGATGCTTGATCGTATCGTTCATGTTATACACTTGAAAATTGAGCATGACTTGCTGCTCTTTTGGAAAATATGTGTCGTTTTCACGAAAGAAAGATAAAACCGTCTCATTGTCCGTGTGAGGTTTGATCACCGTTCCATTCCACTCATCGATATCCAGTTGCAGCACTTCGCTATACCATTTTTTTACGGCCTCCAGATTATTCGTCCTCCAAAATACGCCGCCAAATCCTTTGATAATCATACTTGCTTTGCTCCCTTCTCTTTCACTCGATCCGCAATCTGTTTTACATGCTTGCTAATTTCAGCTTTGCGTTTTACCATCACGACGAACAACAGGAATACGACAATTTCGATCAAAAGCAGCAGCCAGAAAATGGGTTGGACGCTCTCTAGTGGGGTTCCTCCCACTCCCCCATTTGCAAACCGATATAACCATACGTATTCGCCCCACATGATAATGGCGATGAGCTGCGTGAAAACCCCGAACATGAACCATGCAGTTAGTTTTAGCATTCCTCAACCCCCTCATTCTTGTACTCTGTCTACTAGCCGCTCCAAAAACGTCCTTACGGCATGAAAAGCAGTCGACCAATGGAAACAGCATGACGGTCAATGCATATTTACCTTTTACTGAATTTATTTACAGTCTATTCGTTGTATTCATTTTACCATTCATTCACCAAATTGAAATGCAAAAGAAAGGAACACACGCCCAACAACGTGTGTTCCTTCTCTTTTACTCCCCCATCACCTTTGTAGCCCGTGCCACTGCCAAACCGTTTAGAGCCATTCCGGCCAGCAAAGCTACGATCCACCACTCACTGTTTTCCGAGACTGCAAACAAGACACATGCCGCTATACATATCATGGCTAGCAACTGGAGGACGACCCATTTCCAATCCTTCATCAGTGTCTGAAGCATTTTTTACGCACCTCTTTCAGAAGCCACCTGTACTTATTCCACCAATTCCATCCCTTCCAAATACGCTTCTACTTCCTCAAATCCGATTTCCGGATTGTCTTCCAACAGTACGTTATACTGCAATTCGTTCTCCTTCCATTCTACAAGACGAAATCCTTTGCTATCGGTTTTTATGCCTTCTAACCCTCGAATGTTGATTTTCTCTTCATTTGGCATTCCGTCAAATTCAGTCACATCTGACATTGCTTTGAAAACGGAGACGGAAAATACCGGGATGTCTTGCAGCGTGTAATCAAATGAAAACTCTTGGCGTCCTTCAAAACCTTCGGTGACAGTGATTTGAGAGAGCTTCAAGTCTTCGGTCTCAGGAATTTGATAGAATGCGCCGAGTTCCTTTTTCACTGCTTCCTGCGTCGTTTCTTTCGGCATCATGCTTTCTACGTCCATTGTTTCAATTGTCGCGTCTTCTGGAATATCCAGTACGAACAGATCGTCCGTGATTTCAGGCTTGTAATCGATTTTTGTATATTCTTGCTTCATGGTAAATCCGTTGCCTTCGGAGATAGACTTTAGTACCATCCACGTTTCTTTGTCGACCCACATTTCTATGTTGCCGAATAATGTCTTGTCGTCTTTCGCTGCAGCAATAATATGGTACGTATCCCGCCCAGCGATTTTTTCTTCCTTGCCAACTGAGAAATCGTGCGTGTCCTGGACCATATCCAAGAGCTCTTGGGCCTGCTGACGTGGTGATCTTTGGATGATTGGCCGCATTTCCTCTTCGTTAAATTCCGTAATCATAGCCGTGTTGCTCGCCTTGTCATAGAGGGAGAGCTTCTTGCCATCATTAACAGCAGTCACCATTTCGTCTCCGTCACTCGATTTCATTTCAATGCGTCGTTTCCCTTCTGAAGAGACCCATTCTAACGTTTGGATATTGTCTTCTTCGTCCGACTTGATGACGTATTCCCCATAGTATTCAAGAGGTTCGTTGGCCTCTTTCAATGCTTCATTGATCACCTCTTGCGGTGAAAATTGGTTATCTTCCGAGCTGCATGCCGCCAGCCCGGCGGCAAAGAACAACATCGCACTAATTGATACGGTTTTTTTCATCCAGTTCATTTTCTTCTTCTCCTTTTCTTTGGGGCAACCAGCAAATGACTGCTGTTCCGGTATCCCGGACAGAGACCATTCGCACGGTACCGCCATGTTTTTCCATAATTTGTTTCGTGATGCTTAATCCTAGACCGGTGCCCCGCTCTCCTGCTTTCGTCCGCGCTTGATCGGCCTGGTAGAGCGGATTAAAGACATGTGCCATCTCCTCTTCGGCCAGGCCCATCCCCTCGTTCTGGACAATTAAAAACACGCCCTCATCCTTCTCCAATGCTTGCTCTACAAAATCAAAGCACCAGTCAGGCGTCTTGCCCGCTTGAACTGCTGCAAGCCCGATCGTTCCGCCAGGTTCCGTATGGGTAATGGCATTCGACATGATGTTGTCGACCACCCGCATCAACTGCTTGGAGCTTACGGTGTACTCACCTGTTACATCACATGACACGCGCAGGTCAATCTGCTTTTCGTCGCAAAGCGTTTCATAGCCCGACACAAGCATTTCAAAAAATTCTTCCCCATCCACCAGTACGCGTTCCATTTCATACGTGCTGGATTGCAACAGCGTGTACATGAGCAAGTCGTCGAGCATTTGCCGCATGTAGTTCGATTTGGCGATGATAATGTCGTGGTACTCTTGTTGTTCGCGTGCGGTTATTGAACCTGCCTCAAGCGCCTCCGCATAAGCCCGGATGGACGTCAGGGGCGTCTTCAGGTCGTGCGAAATGCTGGCAATCATGAATTCCCGCTGCTGTTGTTCCGCCGCAAGTTTTCGATTCGCCTCCTCGAGTTCCGCACGCATTGATTCGAAGCTTCCGGCCAATTCTCCAATTTCATCTTTGCGCTTTGGCATTGGCTGGACTGGATTTCCTTTTGCAAATGAATTCATTTGTCCCATCAAAAGATGAAGCGGCTTGTTTAACTTCCGGTTGACGAGCATAGCGACAATGCCGAACAGCAGAATGAAAAACGCTCCAAAGATTGCTGTTACAAACCATGTCCGCTTCTCCACACCCGTAACCCAATCCTCCCGGATCCATTCCACTTTATAGATGCCGGCGATGGCAGTCCCTTCAAAAACTGGTTCCTTGTACATGTATCGACCGAAAGTTTGCCGTAGTTCAAAGAAATCCTTGTAAAGTTTCTCCCTCGGAGTAAATGTTAGAGACCCAATCGGGTTGGAGGAATAGAGCATGTAACCCGAATGAGTATACAATGTGATTGAAAGCTGGTCCGTGGCAAGCTCTTCAACCTTCGACCAATCCGCATCCGGCCGGTAGAGCGAAGGATCATTGAGCAAGGATTGCACCGCGTTCAACTCGACCCAACTATCCATGTATTCGGCGATGTGGCGATCTTGATGATACGAGTTAATCCATGCAAAGAGGCCATATGCTGCACCAAGAGGCAATAGCATGACGATGAAATAGGACAGCAGCAGCCAAGTCTTGATTTTCATTGCGGTTCACCAATAAATCGATAGCCCTTGCCCCATACGGTTTGAATGAAATGGGGCGTCTTGATTGGATCGTGCAATTTTTCCCGAAGCGATTTGATGTGCACTGTCACCGTATGCGAATCCCCGATATCGGGCTGCTGCCAGACGTGTTGGTACAATTCATTTTTTGAAAAGACACGATCTGGATTACTGGCGAGGAGCTTGAGCAATTCAAATTCTTTGATTGTCAACAGCACTTCATCACCTTTCAAAAACACCTGCTCCCGCTGCCAATCGATCGTCAATCCATTCGCGAATGATGTTTGTTCCGTCTCTTGCACTTGGCCGTTATAGCGCCGCCATCTCCTCAGCTGGGAAGCGACACGGGCTTTTAATTCCACTAGGCTGAACGGCTTCGCTAGGTAATCGTCAGCGCCGATGTCCAGTCCTTCCACCTTGTCTTCGTCATTCTTCCGTGCACTGATCATGATAATCGGCACATCGCTTTTCCAGCGGATATTTTGGCAAAGTGTAATGCCGTCCATTTCGGGCAGCATCCAATCGACCAGCACTAAATCATACTCGGCGTTTTGGAAATCCTCCCAACCTTCCAGTCCTGTTGTCGCCCACGTCACTGCATAACCTTCCTGCTGGAGCGTATCCAATATGATTCTCGCGATTTCTGCGTCATCTTCCACTAACAATAGCTGTTCCGCCATCACCATTCCTCCTGTCTATAATCTATCATCGTTTTTCAACATCTCTCGGAACTTTATAAAAGCTTTATAGTATCCTATCACATTGGAGAAAATCAAAAAAAGACTCGCCCCCTAGAAATGGTCTTCGAGTCTTTACCTCTATTATTTATTTGTATAGGAAATACGGATGCGCGGGTAATGGAGATTTTCAACAACTGAGATAGGAATCACTACTACTATTCCATCTCCCCATCAACATACTGAACAAATTGGGCAAACGACTTCTTCTCCGTCATGCCGTAGCGGCATACTTCGTAATTGGAGGTGCTTCGTTCCGCATACCCTTCCTCTGTCGTAAAACCGATGAGCAGCCCGGTTTCTTTTGCCGCCGCAAGGAACGATTCATCGTAATGTCCAAACGGATAGGCAATGGACATGGCGGATGGCAATTGTTCCTTGTTTTTTCGTAAATCCTCCAGTATCTTCTCTTTTGGCAGACCTAATGCAATTCCGACACTCCCTGCCTCTGTTGCCGTGAGTGCATGCAATTCATTGGTATGTGCTTCGTATGCAAACACGTCTCTCATGTCTGCCATGTCCGTTGCGGTTAAAAATTGCAGCGGTCCTTTTCCATCAAACTGCTGGGTTCCATCTGCTCGGTCGGTACGGGAGGAAATAATATGCTGAAGCGCCTGGAAACCGTTTTGCTTCAGGATAGGGTAGGCATATTCCTTCGATGACAGCAAGCCGTCGTCAAACGTAATGACAACCGAACGGGTCGGGACAACCAACCGCCCTTCCAAATAATCATACAGCTGTTGTGCGACTAGAGTTTGAAACCCGCGCTCTGCAAGATACGCCATCTGCTGTTCGAATGATTCGAGTGATACGGTACTGGCTGTCGTCGTCATCATTTCACTCGGCAAAATATGGTGATAGACAAGCACCGGCAATCCTTCATCCAGCACAACGGACTGCTTCTGTATATAACCCGGCCGCTCCCCTATTTTGATCACATACCAATCTCCCGTCTCCTGAACAACAGGATAACGAAATCCTTCTTCGATTTGTAAAAAACGATTACTCTGTATGTCAGCGCGTTCATAAACTGGTGTTCTTTGAACTGTTTGAATAGCGATTTTCTGATCCTCATGTGTTAAAACAAGCAGTCTTCCCCGACCAACCGTGCCGTGCCCTTTCGGAATAAAGGCAATCATTTTTCCAAAACGAATGGAATAATAGGCTTCATCCTCACCTTCGATAGCGATGGGCTGACCCGCTTCCAGCTCGCCGATTTGCATGAGTGTGTCCGTCCGCATATAAACGGGCTGGCGTTTCTCCAGTGTCAGCACCCGGTCCATTTTCACCTTTTTAACGGATGTGTCACCTTGTATCAATTGGGCAAACGCCTTTCCTTGCGTTCCATTGAGAAAGGAAAGCCGCACTGCATCGTTACCCATCACAAATACAAACAGGCAACCTAATAAAAGAATACTAACTAGCAAATGCCTTCTATTATATATTTTTCTCATTCTTACACCCCCGCCGTCATTTAAGCAACCTACAGACGGAGATTTCGAGAAAAAGTTTCAAACCTCTTTCACATAATTTTCCTCGTCAAAAACACCTGTACAACAGCCATGCGGGCGTTCGTTCTTGCATTTGATTTAATAGAAGCTTGCTATCTTCGATCTAGAATTCTCCTATCCAGCCTGTTTTGGGAGAAATACAAAAAAGACCTGCGGTTCCTGAATCGGCCGCAAGTCTGTTTCTTATAATGTGATCGTTCCCATGGCAAATGCAATTAGAACGAGCACAATGCTGAGCCCCCACATCCAAAGGAAGGAGTAGCGGATATGTTTCCCCATTTCAAGACCCGCCAAGCCGAGCGCCAGCCAAAGGGCAGGTGAAAAGGGGCTGACGAATGTCCCGACAATATTGCCAATGATCATCGCATAGGCTGTGGAAATCGACGGAATGCCAAACGTAGTTCCAATCTGCTCCGCAACAGGCAGCAAAGCGAAGTAATAAGCATCTGTGCTTAATAGCAAATCGAACGGTACGCCGAGCACCCCGATGATCAGATGGATATAGGGAGTGATGAATGAAGGCAAGACCGTTACGGTATCTTTTGCAATGGAATCCAACATGCCCGTTCCATTCAAAATGCCGAGAAACGATCCCGCCGCCAAGATGATCGTCGCCATCGTCAATGCATTTGGCGCATGCTTTTGAATCGTTTTGCTTTGGTCATCCGCTTTTCGATGGTTCAGCGGAAGCGCAAGACAGACGCCGATCATGAACGCCAATCCAGCCGGTATGAGACCAGATACCAGCACGCCTACCACGGCTGCAGCCAGCAAGACATTCAGCCAATATCTTCCCGTCTTTGTGATGCCTGCTGTGCTATGTTCTTTATGGGCGAATAACGTTGATTCCTCTTCATCTAAAGCGATCGCTTTCTCGATACTGCCATACCGGCGAATGATTTTCCGTTTCTCCCTCATCCCTAAAAAGACAGCGAGAACAATCATGAGCACCATGCCGATTGCTTGTATTGGAATCAGCGGTTTCCATAGTTCTGTCACATCGACGTTCAATACGGAAGCAGCCCGGCCGAGCGGCCCGCCCCACGGAATCATATTCATAATGCTGGCACTTCCACCGATTAAGAGCAGCAGCAAATAAGGACTCATCTTCATTTGACGGTAGATCGGCAATAGCGCCGGTATGGTGATGAGGAAAGTCGAGGCGCCTGAGCCGTCAAGCTGCGCAATCGCCGCGATGACTACCGTTCCGATACTAATCGTCACGACGTTGCCCCTCGTGATCCAAATCATTTTATCAATAATCGGATCAAACAACCCGGCGTCCTGCATGATGCCAAAAAACAAAATGGCGAAAATGAACATGACCGCCACTTGGATAACCGAGACGAGTCCGTCCCCAAAAAACCCGCCAATTGCTTTCATATGGAACCCGGCAATTAGAGCTCCGATGATTGGAATGAGTACAAGGGGAATAATAGGGGTTGTTTTCCCCCAAAGCAGTAACAAGACAATAATTGCGATAGTAACGAAGCCGATTAAACTTAACATACATTAGATTCTCCTTTCTCCGACAACGCTTTCATTTTTGAAAACTATCATCATTTCAAAAATAGCAAATTGAGAAAAAGAGAGATATATTTAGGCCATAAATCGATTATTTCTTATTTCTTGCATTTTGTTCATTTTGTCCACGGTAAATATACTGCCTTAACGGCCTGCCGACCCCGCCATAGTGCTGAATCGCCTCTGCCTGCCTTGTCGCCACCAAGTACTCCATGTAGCGTCTGACAGTGGAACGGCTCGCACCGACCGACTGGCTGATGGCGGTGGCGCCGATCGGCTCACCCAAATGACTAGCCAGAAACCCGAGTATTTCTTGGAGTGTCAGCGGATCGATTCCTTTTGGCAAATGGCCTGCTGTTTGTTCGGCCTGTCCTTCGCTTGGCATCATACGGAACAGTCGATCCACTTCCTGCTGGTTAAATAAAGTGGATTGCTGGAGCAGTTCCTGAAAAGACACATAGGAATAAAGGGCTTGATGGAGACGTGATTGATCCACCGGCTTGATGATATAGTCAAACGCCCCCGCCTGTCTCGTTGCAACAATTGTCCTCTTATCATTTGCAGCCGAAATGATGATAAGATCCATCGACGGGTATTGCGATCTCAAACTGTAAAACAGCGTGAGTCCTTCTGTGTCCGGTATATAAATATCGAGCAGTACCAAATCCGGCAATGCTTCACAGCGGCTTACATAGCGCAGTGCTTCTTCAGCGGATTTCGCAGTATGTACAACCGTAAAGGGTTGGATCTTTTCCACGATTTCTTTATGGATGCCGGCAATCCAAAAATCATCCTCAATAATTAACACTTTTAAAGGCTGTTCCATTGCTACAACTCCTTTTTCGGTATGACGAGTATAAATAGAGCGCCGCCGAGTTCGCTTGGTTCGACCATGATCTCCCCACCTGCCTCACGAAGCGCTTTCCGGGTTAATGCCAAGCCGGTTCCTCTCCCATTGGCTGCCTTCGTGGAATAGCCTTGCTCAAAGATACGGTCCGCCTCCTCGGGAGAAATGCCCTGTCCGGAGTCTTCAATCTCGAAATAGATATCCTCTTCCCCATCCGTGAAATAGATGGAGATTTCCCGCCTCTTCGGGTGGGACAGCTTGATGGATTCAATGGCGTTTTCAATGACATTCCCGACACCCGTCAACAACGCCGTCTGCCGTTGACCCTCGACGGGTTTCACCAGGCGGCTATCTTCTTGAATCGTCAAAGTGATATCCGCCTCATTTGCCTGACTATGCTTGCCCTGCAATAAGCCATGCACGAACGGATCTGCCACCCGATTCGCCAATAACGTGAGCCACTTGCCTTGCGTGTCATGCTCTTGTTGGATGAACGCTTCTGCTTCCTCAATTTTGTCCAACTGGATCAGCCCTAATATGGTATATAATTTGTTCGAGAACTCATGGGCTTGGGAACGCAGCGTATTGGCATATTGTTTCATTTGGCTGAGCTCTTTCGTCAAATGTTCCATATCCGTCTTGCGGCGGAACGTGGCGACTGCTCCCGCAAACTCATCATTCTCCATGATTGGCGTCCGGTTTACCAACACAATCGAATCGCCAAGAAGCATTTCTTTATCCCATTCCAGTTCTGTCTCTTGCACCCGATGAAATAATTGGCCGTAGATGGAGGAATCAACTTGCCCGTTTACAGCAACCATCTCGCTGGCCGCTTTATTCAGCATGGTCAGTTCCCCATGTTGATTGACCGCAACGATCCCTTCTTTCGTCGACTGCAAGATCGCCTCTTTTTGCAGCAGCAATTCCGATATTTCCTCTGGTTCCATATGAAAGAGCACGCGTTTCACATAGGAGGAGATGCAGATCGCCCCTATAATTCCAAGGACAAAGACAAGAGAGATGTAAAACCAGATCACAGACTTCTCTTCATCTATGAGCGCTTCCACTTTTTCATTCAAAAAACCGACGGACACAACGCCGACGATCTTGCCACTGTTATTAACGATTGGCACTTTCCCGCGGATCGCAGGACCTAAAGAACCTGTCTGTTTGCTTATGTAGGACTCCCCATGAAGGAGCGCCCGATCATTATCGCCGCCCACCATTTTTTCTCCGACCCGTTCCTCGACTGGGTGGGAATAACGAATGCTGTTATTGTCACCGACAACGATGTATTCCGCATGTGTTGCCTCTTGAATCGGATTCACAATGGCTTGTATGGCAATGGAATCATTTCGCTCCAATGCATCCACAACCTCGTCCATCCCGGCTACAGCTGAAGCGACCGTTAGCGCCCGTTTCCCTATTTGTGCCTCATTCGTTTTGGCGACCAAATGATTTAGAAAGATTCCCAACACAATCAAAATGCAGATTAACAAAAAACTGATTAACAGTATCATTTTTATATGTAAGTTATAGAAGCGTCTCTTACGGCGAGGTGCCGACACCGTTCTAGTTGTCGCCATTGCATATCTCCTTATTCATGACGGAAAGCTTTATTTGCTACTATACCATTCTTTAACGCACCGCGTTCATCCCTATGGCACCAAACAATCCATCGAGCTAGTCCTCCTCATAACTTCCTTGAATAAAGAAGGTACCAGATTCGATGTCGTTCGAAACTGGTACCTCCCTCACTATCCTCCAAAGATGACACCCGCAAAGTTCCCGGTCAGTACCTGCTTCTCCATTTTGTTTGTGCAAACAAAGGATGTCTTTATGGATGTGCGATTTCTATCACGTTTCTCCAATTGGTCAATGGGTACTTCATAGCGTATCCTGAATGGACAGTTAGGATTCCAGACAATATTCTACTAACGTTCCCGGTATCGTTTCAAAGATCAGAATTTCTGCTTGCTTATATGGGGTAGTTTGTAAGTAATCCGTTAATGACATCCTGCTGTTCCAATATGCACGTATCAATTCTTCCTTGGAAGGAAGTCCTTTTGTAAAGTATCCTCCGCCCGTTTCCGCTTCCATATACTCATCTTCTACATAAGCAAATAAATCACTCGAGATCTCTCGGTTGAAGACGGCTATTTTGTCAGTAAGTACTGGAAACTTAAGATAGGAAGTCTCGCGTGGAGTTAGCTCCGCGCCAAACGCAATGGCAAAATCCAGCCATTCTGGCACATGGAACGGTCTTAACTTCTTCGTTATTTCCGGAAACAATTCACCGCCATTTGTATACCACTGGGAGGCTGTTTTGGCGTTCAACCCTTCGCTTACGGCTAGTCGTGGATTATCACTATTTACCATATGATATAAATACAAAGGATCCTCCTCCTAAAAGAACTTCCATACTATTTTAACAATTTATTTGGAATACAAACCTGATAAAAAATCCACTTCTACTCATTAATTTTCCTCGAGAACACATAAATGGCCAGCAGCGTCATCGCAATGCTATACACAAGCACCCACCAGAGGTGCGGTAAAATACCGGCATAATCATCTCGCATAACCGCTTTGCCCATTTCGACCGCGTGGACAAACGGCAAAGCATTGGCGATTTTCTCAAACCAACCACCGACAAGTTCCAAGCTGAACCATGTTCCTGAGAACCATGCTGTCAGATTGGTAAGCAGCGCTCCACAAATTGCGGCGACCGCTTTTTCATTGAAGAGACTGCCGCATAACAGCCCGATTCCTATGAATAGAACAGCTACTGGCAAGATAGTCAGGATGGCGATCGGAACCTTCCACGTCAGCTCCATCCCGAGCAGCAAGGAGATGCCATAACAAATGACGGACTGCATGATCGCCATCGGAAGCAGGGGCAGCGTGTACCCGGTGATGAAATCTTTGGCTGTCATTGGGGTGGTGAACAAACGCGTTAATAACTCACTGATTCGATCTTTTGCAATCATTTGCGCTGAGAATAAAGTCATGAATGATAAGCCAAAGACAGCGATGCCAGGTGTTAGATTCGTGATGGAGAAAACAGCATCCGGGATGTTTTGATTAATGAGCGTCAGCAAGAGTAAAAGGATAATTGGAAAAGCCAAGCCGAAAAACAACGTCAGGGGATCTCGTAGCATTTCTTTTGTTGTCCGGGAAGCAAACATCATTGCTCTCATATCGCCACCTCTTCTACTAAAGCGACAAAGGCATCCTCAAAAGACGCTGCGGCGGTTAACGATTTTAATTCCTCCACCGTCCCCAAGGCCTTCACTTCACCGGATTTTAAAATGCAAATGCGGTCGGATAAACTCTCCGCCTCTTCCAAATAGTGCGTTGTTAGAATGATCGTGACCTTTCCTTTCAGCCCCGAAATCACGTTCCATAGCTCACGTCTCGCCAAAATATCCAGTCCTAATGTGGGTTCATCCAAAAACAAAATTTCCGGTTCGCTGATCAAGGCCATTGCAATGCTCAACCGGCGCTTCCAGCCGCCCGACAGCGTTTTACTCCGCTGTTTCGCATATGGAGTGAGAGAGAACGCTTGCAGCATGTCGGCCACTTTCCGTTGACGTTCTCTTTTTGAAAAGCCGTGCACACCCGCCATCAGCTCTAAACTTTCATAGACGGTCAAGTTCGGCGCAATCGCCGTTTCTTGCGGAGAAACGGCAATAACCTCCTTCACATGATCCGTCTCTTTTACAACATCGTATCCTAAAATGACGGCTCTGCCGCTTGTCGGCCTCAGCAATCCCGATAGCATTTTGATCAATGTGGACTTTCCGGCTCCGTTGACACCAAGCAGCGAAAACAATTCACCTTTCTCGATTGATACCGTCACGTCTTGAATCACGCGTTTGTCACCGTACTGTTTAAAAAGATGATGCATTTCTATCGCTTTCATTGCTCATCCTCCTCCGGCTTAAGAAGGACGCCCGGCGGGAAAAATCCGTTCATATATTGTTGCGGGACAATCGCTAATCCCCGGTCTTCATCTCCTACCAAAATGAGCGTATCTCCAGCTTCAATCCGGAACAATTCCCGAGCCTTTTTCGGTATGACGATTTGGCCCCGATCGCTCACTGTCGTTGCCCCAAAGAAATGCTTTCCTTTTGGCGGCACCGACACGCCCGCTTTTTGCTCGTCATAGTTTACAAGATTATCAAGCGTCACATCGTATAATTCCGCAAGTCGGATACAAAACTGCAGATCTGGCGTCGACTCACCTCTTTCCCACTTCGCAATGACCTGGCGGGACACGCCCAATTCCTCCGCCAGTTCCTCCTGTGTATAATGATGCTGCTGACGCAGCCGTTTCAAATTCATACTTATCATACATTTCACACCTCCTTCCTCAGTATGATTTCATTCCCAGCCATCGTCTATCAACGATGCGTAACACCGATGTTCGAATTTGTATACATCCCGACCCTAAAACCTCTAAACGACTTTTTTCCCAATCGCATGCCCCAGCAAAACAATCGGAATGAGTAGGAGGCAAAATGGCAGGCAAAGAAAAATTATTTTCCATGTAACGACTTCATTCACTAATAAGGAACGATATAAAACAAAACTGTATGGAATGATAACAATGACCGAAGTAACAGCGCCCGGCGTAACAGAACGAAGTATAATAGATTGCCCGATATGAGTAAATGCGTGTAGAAAAAAAACTAATGTAACAGCGGTAAAAAAATAGATATTCCCAAGAAATCCTTGAATCATATACTGATTTGCCATAACCGTTGAACTACTCACGAATGCGAATATAACTAAAACAGCAACTGCAAACTGGGCTGTAGACATCGAAAATTGTTGCATGACTTTATCTGCGATTCTTTTCGGCATTACGTCGTAGATCCTAGTCGAATTTCCCTTCATCCACTTTTCAATCAATATAATTTCTTCAAAGTCATGAAGGATAAACATCAGTGGAAATAACCAGATAAGTGTCTGTAGATCGATCCATTGTTCCATACTTCTCATCCTTTCCATTTCTATCATTCAAATTATTTTATCCGCCTTGCTTCATAGTTGCGATTTTTTCATAAGGCTCTCGAAGAGTGGCAACCTTATGCGGTTTGGTAACACCCTTCCTAAACCTTGAAATATGATTCTATTTGTCATGCCAGGTAAGAAGGTCGTCTTCTTGCCAAGATAAGAAAGAGACAATCTTGCGACTTTTTCTGGTTCCATAAGGATGGGAGATTGAATTCCCGATCGCTCTTGAAATTTAGTCTTCATCGCGCCAGGACATACTGTTAAAACATCAATATTATATTTTTTCACCTCTTGTGAGATGGATTCTCCAAAGTGCAATAGCGCTGCTTTCCCTGCTGAATAGACACTCCATAATGGCATGGAAGTGTAAGCAACGGCAGAAGAAACGAAAATGATTCCTCCTCGGCCATGCGTAATCATTTCATTTACAAACAAATGGGTAAGGGCTATAGGGGCTTTTACTATCGTTTCAAGCAGTTCGCTCTGGTCCTCCCAATCCCCGCGATGAAATTCCCCTGTAATGCTATAACCGGCATTATTGATGACCAGCCCAACCTCTATAAATTGCGTGATTTTTTTAATTACAGAAATAGAATCAGGAGTTAATAAATCTGTTGCGATTGTTTTCACTTGGACATGATATCGACTTTCAATCCTTTCCTTCGTTTCTTCAAGAGCTTGCTCATCCCGAGCAATTAATACTAAATGAAATCCTTGCGTAGCTAACTTGAGAGCAAATTGGTATCCTGTACCTGATGTACCTCCCGTTATAACTGCCCACGGACCATACTTTGTAATAAAATTACCCATACATTCCGCCTCCTGAGTAAACACTCAATTTCACTCAAAAAAATAAAGAACCATCAATTTGAAAGTCCTTTAAGTATAAAATTTACTACTCTTTCGATATATTCCTCTTCGAAAGGAATTTCATCTGCTGCTCTTTCGCCAATCATAAAATGCGTTAACAATGTGGAAAGAAACATTGTCGTTGCTAATTCAATTGTCTTTTCCTCAACACGGCTGGAAACTGCCCGTTTCAAATGCTTGTTGATTTGTTTAGATATGGAATATACTAGGTCAACAACTTGACCATTCACATCTTTATTTTGAACCATTTCGGGGGACCAAATAAATGACAAATACCCTTTATTACGAGATAAAAAATCGGAATAAAAATGTCCCAATTGAATTAAGGCTGGAACGGGCTCCATTTCCGCCAGTTCTTTCATTTCACTGTCTATGGACTCAACAAACGAAAACTTGCTAACTAAGTAATTGAGAAGTTCGTTTTTATCTTTAAAATAATAAAATATAAGACCTTCCGCTACACCACTTTTAACCGCAATTTCTTTGGTTGTCGTTGCTTTAAACCCCTGTTCTGTAAACAGCTCCAATGCCGTTTGGACAATCTTCTCCTTTTTGGATACCAACACATTCACCTCTTATAATTCCAAATTTGAGTGTTTACTCAATTATAGACAAAATGAACGCCTTGTCAACGTCGTGTAGAAAGAAACATGCTAGACAGACAACGATAGTAGAACATACAACTATCACCAAGAGTATGGCGAGTTTGAATAAAACTTGTGGACAAAAAGGGGCATCTTCCTAAGTCGAATGACGGTTTTGGAAGATGCCCCCTTACATTAGATATTCATTTATTTTTCTATTGATTCGATACAATTAAAAGAAGAGGCGCGCTAAGGCGTTGACAGCGCATCAACATCCAGTTCGGCAATGAAAACCCTCTGCCGCATGGACCACCTTTCGTTTAAACCTAATCTGCTGACTGCACCTGCGAATGCCGTGGTGCCATGCTGGATAATATGAATGTGGCAATGATCGCGATGATGACGCCAAACGCCCCAAACCAGGTAATGGATGCCAAAGAAATACGGTTAATGATCAGCCCGCCAAACCCTGCGCCAACGGCCATGGCCAGCTGCATGACCGAACTGTTCAAGCTCAGCATGACACCCGAAGATTCAGGAACAAGCGAGACCAGATTAAATTGCTGCGTCGGTCCGGATGACCAGGCGGCAAATGACCAAAGAATCAAAATGGCGAATACGACAATGACCGAATGTCCGACTATGGATAGTAGAATCAATGAAATGGTGTGGAGCACCATCCCCGAAATAAGCGTAAAAATAATGCCCCGTTTATCTGTGCTATAGCCGCCGACTTTCGAGCCAATCAAACTGGCAATACCAAACACGAGCAAGGCTGCACTAATCAATGATTTATCTAAATGGGTCACTTCTAGCAGAAATGGCGAGATATAAGTGTAGGCGAGGGAATAGCCTCCCAGCCAGAAAAAAGTGACCGCTAAAGCAACAAATACTTGTGGTTTTTTCAGCAAAGCTAATTGTTTGACCAGAGGAACAGGCTTATCGCCCTGCATACGCGGGAATGCCGCTGCAATGACAGGCATGGCAAGAACGCCGAGAATTGCGATGGCCAAAAATACCGCTTTCCATCCAAAGGCCGTGGCTACAATCCTGCCGAGTGGAACGCCGATGATGAGCGATGCGGTAATACCGATAGTGACGGTGGCGATGAAACTCGCCTGCTTGCCTGGCGGGGCGATTTGGGCGGCGATGCTAAGCGCAGTAACGGTAACCATCCCAGCGCCTAACGCCATAAGGATTCTAGCGGCAATGAAGAGACCGAGGCCCGGTAAAATAAATGTCAGCAGGTTTGCGAAAATAAAAAGTCCCAGTGAATAAAGGAGAAGTTTACGCCGATCCATCTTGGCTGTGAGCGCCATCAAAATAGGTGTTCCAACGGCATAGGAGAGGGAATAGACGGTAATGAGCTGACCAGCGACAGCAACGCTTATCCCTAGCGTTTCTGCGATCTGGTCCAATATCCCAGAAATGATATAATTGGATGTTCCAACTAAAAAGCTGATTAAAGCGAGAATGTAAACTTTCGACGTGTTCTTCATCATTCACTCTCCTTTTGTGCTTTGTAATAAAACCATACTTCTAGAAATATCGAAATTATAACCAAAAAAATCACTCAAGAAGGAATGGAGCATATTTAGCAGCGACTTCCTTATCTAAAGAGTAATAGATAAAGGTTCCCTTTTTACGGGAGGTTAGCAATCCGGACTCCGCTAATTGTTTCAAATGATGCGAGAAAGTAGAGCCAGCCACAGTTTGGAGTTTGTCTATTAGAGCAGAACAGCATTGATCACTCTCTTCTTTAAGAAGCAAGGCAATTTTAAGTCGGGTAGGTTCTCCGAGTGCTTTATAGACTTTTACTGCTTGTTGCTGTTCTTTCGTTTCCTTCATGATATCCAAGCCTCCAGAAGTAGATTTCTATTTCGATATTTGTAGAAGTACCGTAACATAATGATGCGGTTCTTGTAAAGTCCCGGTAATCTGCCTCTGGAAAAGGTGGAAGTCAGGCAAGCTAAGGTTTCCAAAAAAGCCATCTAACCAAATAAAATCCGGAGTTAGATGGCCTGTCAGATACGTATGAGACTTGGTACGGTCCTTCTCTATGTTTACATTCCTGATGCCATATGACTCTACTGGCTATTCCTCATTTGCTCAGCGTTGCTTGCGCATCATATCATACGGCCGAACAGGCTGCAGCACGCGCATCTTCACTATCATCATGGCATTGGGTGCCCGGTCGATTGGCTCATCGTCTTCATTCCACATTTCTTCGATCGTCTGCTCGAAATGTGTAAAACCCGGTCCGTAAAACTCGATGGCGTCACCCTGGCCAAACACATTGCGCTGCTGGATGGTCGCTATCTTCGTCTCATCATCATACGCTAACACCTGGCCGATGAAGCTGTACGCTGGAATCTTGCGCGGCTTTCCAAAAAGCTGCTCATCTTCACTCGGTATTCCGTAATAAAACCCGCTCGACAATTCACGCTGGGCGACTTTCCACAGCTCATCTTCCCATTCCTGGTTGAACACATAGTTGTCCGGATCTGCGCAATAGGCATCGATCGCCTGGCGGTAAACATTCGCGACCGTCGAGACGTAATGGATGGATTTCATCCGCCCCTCAATTTTCAAACTATCCACGCCATTCTCGACAAGCTCGGGAATATACCGGATCATCGCCATGTCGACCGCGCTCATTGAGAAAGCCTCTTCCATATCGCCGGACTCTCCGCCACCAAGCAGTGATGTCCGCTCCGCCGCTTCATCCAATTCAAATAAACCGTATTTCCAGCGGCATGATTGCGTGCAGCCCCCACGGTTCGCATCCCGATCCGCCATATGATTCGATAACGTGCAGCGGCCTGAATAGGAAATACACATCGCCCCGTGGATAAACGCTTCAATTTCAACGTCGGTCTTCTGGCGGATTTCCTTGATCTCCTCCATGCTCACTTCCCGCGCGAGGACGACACGCTCGAGTCCTTCCGATTTCCAGAAGTTCAATGTTTCATAGTTCGTTGCGGAGGCCTGCGTCGACAGATGAATCGGAAGCCCTTCCGCTTCCATCGCACAAATTTCAATCAACGCCGGATCCGATACGATGACCGCATCGATGCCGATGTCCCGCATCGTCCGGAAAAAGTCCCCGGCGCCTTCCGTGTCCCCTTCATGCGCCACCATATTGGCAGCGACGTACACTTTCGCATTATACTCCCGTGCGAACGCCACGCCTTCCGCCATCTCCTCATACGTGAAGTTGCCCGCACGGCTTCTCAGCCCGTATGCATTGCCGCCGATGAACACCGCATCCGCTCCATAGCGGATTGCCGTCTTTAGTTTTTCCAGCGTCCCCGCAGGCGCCAGCACTTCTGGTTTCTTTGTGATAACTCGCTTTGTCAATGTTGTCATATCGGTTTCTCCTTACGCTATGTCCTCTGGATTTTTTACGAAAAAGCCTTCATCGAGCGATCGCCCGACTGGATGGTGCTGCTGAATTTCTTGCTGCAGCCAACCAGCTGAAACCATTGTCCATAGGTCCGCTTCCAACAGCTTCCGGGCTTCATTGAACTGCTTCGCGATTCGCACGAAGGTGTCGCCTTTTGTAAATAAACCATCCAGCTTCCACCGCAGCAGTCCACCTTCATGCAGCACATCCAGCTGTCCCGCGAGACTGACATCATTCGTCGCAAAGATATGCGTCCCGTTTCTGTCCTCGTAAATCGAATAATGAGTATCTTCCTTTTTCGGCTCCGATAAAAACAGTGTTCGCTCCTGCCCCGCTGCCGCCTCTCCGACATAATTAAAATAGTTTTGCACGAGCGGCCGCTTTGATTGGTGGATGCACGTCGCTCCATACACGAGCACTTCGACGGGTACGATTGCCTGTCGGCTGATCTGCAGCAATTCTTCTTTTGTCAGTTCCCGAGCGAGTACGGCTCCCACTGCTCCCCGCTTCGCCCAAAAATTCACCTGGTTTGCGCTTGTCACCATCGTCTGCGCATCATAGAGGTATGGCAACTGGAGCCCATGCTGCGCCATCAAATGGATGACACCGGGATCCCCGACCGTCACCGCATCCGCTCCAGCCTCGGCAAGAAACTCCAAATAAGGCAGCACGGCTTGGATCCGGTCATTGTGGAACAGAGCATTCACTGCCACTGTCACCTTGCGCCCTGCATCATGGGCCAGCCTAATCATCTCTTTTTGTTCGGCACGGCTGAAGGAAGCCGGGAGCCGGAGCCCAAATTCATCTTCTCCTATGTATAACGTATCTACATTCTCCAGCAGCTTTTCGGCTTGTCCCAGCGATTCAGCTGTTGCAATCAGTTCAATCATCGGTTTGCATCCTTTCGTCCCACTACGCAGTGGGTGTAATAGATTCATTATAGTAAGCCTTCGGGACAAAGGCGTGTCAAAGTCATGAACCTTTTGACCTCAGACAAAAAAATAGGGAATTCCCTATGTTTGTAGTTGAACAGATTTTAAGGTCGTTTTGAGCGCCAGATAGACCGGACGAACGCCAGAATCGTCATTCGGAGCGCCAGATAGACTGAGTGAACGACAGATTGTTGTCCTGAACGCCAGATTAACCGGGTGAACGACAGATTGTTGTCCTGAACGCCAGACAGACCGAGTGAACGCCAGATTGTCGTCCTGAACGCCAGATAAACCGGACGAACGCCAGATTGGTCATCCGGAACGCCAGATAGACCGGACGAACGACAGAATGGTCATCCGGAACGCCAGTTAAACCGGACGAACGCCAGATTGGTCATTCGGAACGCCAGTTAAACCGGACAAACGACAGAATCGTCATCCGGAACGCCAGTTAAACCGGACGAACGCCAGAATGGTCATCCGGAACGCCAGATTAACCGGACGAACGCCAGAATGGTCATCGGGAACGCCAGATTAACCGGAGCGCCAGAATAGTCATCCGGAACGCCAGTTAAACCGGACGAACGCCAGAATAGTCATCCGGAACGCCAGATTAACCGGAGCGCCAGAATCGTCATTCGGAACGCCAGATTAACCGGGTGAACGACAGATTGTTGTCCTGAACGCCAGATTAACCGGGTGAACGACAGATTGTCGTCCTGAGCGCCAGATTAACCGGGTGAACGACAAATTGTTGTCCTGAACGCCAGATTATCGTTTTGAACGCCAGATAGACCAGACGAACGCCAGAATAGTCATCCGGAACGCCAGATTAACCGGAGCGCCAGAATAGTCATCCGGAACGCCAGTTAAACCGGACGAACGCCAGAATAGTCATCCGGAACGCCAGATAAACCGGACGAACGCCAGAATGGTCATCCGGAACGCCAGTTAAACCGGACGAACGCCAGAATGGTCATTCGGAACGCCAGATAGACTGAGTGAACGACAGATTGTTGTCCTGAACGCCAGATTATCGTTTTGAACGCCAGATTAAACGAGTGAACGCCAGTAAGTCCCACTGAACGCCAAATAGACTCGATAATGCGCCAAGTGATAGGCGCCAATACTAGACCTGCGAATTAATCTAGAGGCCGGAAGCGAGTTAGATTAGCTGCATGGACTTGGCAGTATCCGCATGAACGCCAGAGTAACTGAATGAAACGCCAGATAGTAAGTAAAAAATCTAGTCTCCCTTTTTCACCAAAGATTCCACCTAATATTAAATCTGTTTTACCACCAAGTTAATGTGCAGAAACACTTATTATTCGCCTTCCGCAAAATAAACCTTTGACTTTTAAAATAAAATGGTTTAATTTATTTAATATCCGAACGATAACTGAATAAGTTTCACCTAACTTCGTATTTCATTTTCTTCGTATAAACTTGGAAATAAGGTCCAAAAGTCTCTACCAAACTACCGTAAATAGTTTGACTACGATGAATGACGATAAAACGACAGGGCGAATGCACATTTCATGACGTGCTTTATTTGTCTTCTTTTCGTTTTCTTTGGTTATTCACCAGTCAAACTCTAGTTGAGAAACTAGAGTTTTTTCTTTTTTTATACGCAGAATTTGAAAAATAGTGAACAGGAGAGGAAGAGGAATTTGGAGAGTACAGCACAGCCGCAGCAATCAATATGGGGTAATTTGAAAGAGAATTATCGTTTATATATTGCCGCTTTCATCATTGTCACGATCGCCGAATTCATCGGAGTAAAAACGTTCCACGTCGGTTCTGCGTTAATTGTCCTTTATCCCATGCTTTTTGCCATTGTTATTAGTGTTTTACTTGGCGGGGATATCTTGCGCTTTTTCACAAAGAAGGAAGCAAAAAAGGCCTCCTCCCTTGTACTTGTCGTCATCACCCCTTTTATGGCGAAAGTCGGTGTGTTAGCCGGGGCAAATCTTCCTGAACTCGTCAATGTCGGACCGGCATTAGCCTTCCAGGAGCTTGGACACGTTGGAACGATTTTGCTCGCATTGCCTGTCGCTTTACTGCTCGGCATCAAAAAGGAAGCGATCGGCGCAACGAGTTCCACATGCCGGGATAAGGATTATGGGCTGATTTGCCACCTTTACGGTTCTGATTCTCCTGAAGCACGAGGCGCCCTGTCCATCTACATCATTGGTTTTTTAATTGGCACAGTTTATATCGGGTTTTTAGCGAGCTTCGTTGCATCCATCAACTTTTTTCACCCATTGGCTCTTGCCATGGCATGCGGAATTGGCAGTGGTGTAATGATGGCTGCTGCATCAGGCACTCTTGCAGCTATCTACCCAGATTATGCTGATCAGATTATTATGCTGGCCGGAGCAAGCGACATGTTGGCTGCCATTGTCGGAATCTATTTCACTCTGTTCATTTCACTGCCGATCACGAAGAAATTATATTACTTTCTGGAGCCAAAGCTTTCCCGCGGCAACTCTCGGCACGGTAATCGAACAAAACTAAAAGGAGATGCGTGACATGACGATGAATTTGCGAAACTGGGCACTCTCTCTTCTCCTAACATCCGTCGTTACGACACTCATAGCGAACCTGATTGGCAACCATGTTTCCATTGCAGAATCCATCCCAGGTGTGCTCTCGCTATCCGCTATTGCGTTTGTCGGCATCGCTTTAGGGAAGTTGATCCCTTTAAAGATTCCACCTATCGTCTATGTCGTGTTGACGGGAATGGTTGTGGCCAGTCCTATTTCTCCTATCGCCCAGCCGATTATTGATTCCACCGCGAAGATTTCTTTCATGGCTCCGATCACAATTGTCGGGACGCTCGCCGGAATCGGGCTCGACTTCAAATCATTTATTAGCCAAAGTTGGAAAATGGTCATCGTGGCCATCTTGGTCTTCACGGGCACTTTTCTCATACAAGCTACGTTTGCTGAAATTTTCTTGAATGTGACAAATGCATTTGATTGATTTACAAATAAATAATCATGGAGGGTTATCATGAAAATAAAAGAGCATGCGGATTTGCTTGTGAAAAATTGTTCCCTATTGACCCCTGACTTTCAAATTACACATAATCAAACCGTTGTAATAAGGGATTCTACTATTGTCGAGATTGGAGACACGACAACCCTTTCGGACTGCTATACAGCGACTGAAACCATCGATGCAAAAGGAAAGCTCGCTATGCCAGGTCTCATTGATGCCCATACTCACACTTGCCAACAGCTTTTAAGAGGCCGGATCGCGGATGAGCTGCCGATGATTTGGACAAGAATCATGGTTCCCTTTGAAAGTCATCTTCAGGAAAAGGACGTTCGGATCAGTTCCCAGCTAAGCTGCCTTGAGATGATCAAATCAGGAACGACCGCATTTATTGATGCCGGTGGAAGACATATGCATAAAGCCGCTGAGTCCATTTTAGAATCCGGTTTGCGTGGCGTCATTACCTGTTCAACCATGGATAGCGGCAGAGAGATTCCCTCTTCGATGAAGCTGACAATCGCTGAAAATATCGACCTCAATCGGCAATTGTTCAACGCTTTCAACGGAGCTGGCAACGGGAGACTGGATGTATGGTTTTCTCTGCGCTCTATCATTTCCTGTACGCCTGAACTCATCCAGCAAGTGTTTGAAACAGCAAAGGAATGTTCCACCGGCGTGCAATCCCATATGAATGAATATACAAATGAAATCGGGTATTGTCTTGAAAACTTCCAAATGCGGCCTTACGAATATTTGGAGTCGTTAGGTGTGCTGAGCGACCATTTCTTAGGGGCGCACAGCATTCTCCTCTCACCAAACGAGATGGATATCATCCAGGAGCATGATTGCAAAGTTGCCCATAGTCCTGTGAGTAATTCTGGAAAAGGGGTACCCAATACACCTCAATTATTACAGAGAGGGATAACTGTCAGTCTCGGTACAGATGGCGCGGGGCATTCCGGCTTGAACTTGTTCGACCAGATGCGTGTGTTCAAATCACTAATGCGCGCTTCTTATGGATCGCCTATTGCCGATCCGGTCGTCATGCCTTCAACGACGCTCCTGGAAATGGCAACAGCAGGAGGAGCAAAGGCGATGCACCGGGATGACCAAGTAGGAACGCTTGAAGCCGGCAAAAAGGCGGATCTCATTCTTATTGATATCGATCAGCCCCATATCCAGCCAACCCACAACTTAGTAAACACGCTGATTGAAGTCGTCACGAGCAGGGACGTTACAGACATGATTGTCGACGGGCAGCTGTTGATGAAAGATAGACAAGTCTTTACAATGGATGAAGAGAAAATACTATTTGAAAGCAGCCATGCATTGAAAGAGCTTTCCGTTCGAGCAAATATATAACCCCTATGTAAGGGGAGGAATAATCGAGGTTTCCCTAATGTCTATTTTACTTTTATGTATCGTCTTACTTGCCAACTTGGTGATTGGCATCTTTCTAGGAATATCCGGAATTGCGGGATTCCTACTGCCGTTAATTTACGTTGGTTTTTTACACTTGCCAGTCCATGACTCCCTTGCCCTCAGTTTTTTGGCATTTGCCGTTTCAGGCGTGCTGGGAGCCTACTCCTATTGGAAAATGAAACACATGGATTTGAAGCTTGCCCTATTTTTAAGTATCGGAAGTCTCCCTGGAGCTTTTTTGGGCGTGCAGATCAATGTTCTGACTTCTGATTTCCTCGTCAGGCTGTTTCTTTATCTGTTCGTCTTGCTTGCTGGATTGTCCATTCTACTTAAGAAAGACAAAGGCGAGGTCGAACAAAAACGTTCAACTCTGCTGGATCATCGCCTATTCGTTATGCTGCTTGGATTTTTGACAGCAACCATCTGTGCACTGACAGGCGCTGGCGGACCGATCCTATTAGTTCCGTTACTCGCAAGCTTCGGAGTCAATATTCGAGTGGCAGTCGGCGTGAGTCTCTTAAATTCCGTCATTATCGCCCTGCCTTCCATGGCGGGATACTTCTCTCGTGCCAATACGGATTCGATCGTCGTCTTGATTGTCGCCAGCTTGCTTGGAACAATCATTGGAATCCTGACGGGCACACGGATTGCCAACAAAGTTCCGATTCCGCAGTTAAAGTTAACGATTGCGATCATTACGATCGTATCATCCGTTTATATGTTAGCCTCATTGGTGATTCGTACTGTATCTGCGTAAGAAAACACCTCTTAGATTTGTAGCTTTCCACCACAAAGAGCCATGCCCCTTGAGGACATGGCTCTTTCTCAATACTGGTTACTCTCCTGCCTGTTTGGCTGCGGACGAACCTTTCAGCAGTTTCAAAACAGCAAAGAACCAGAGCAACAATTCCTAAAATCATTTTACATTGAAGCCAAATCGCATTGTGGATGAGAAGGAGACAATTCTCTAACTAGGTTTCATCCATTGACGTTTCCGTTCGACCTTTTCAGCAATAGTGCAGGTTGGAACATTACTTCATATACTTTGCTACTAGCTCGTAGCATCTTTCTCTCGTCAAACTTGCTTGCGTAGCGACATACTCCAACGATTCCATCGAGCCGCCTTGATAGGCGAGCGATGACTTTTTCGCTTTTTCATCTCGTTGTTCCATCCAAGCCCGCTGCTCTTCTCTTAGCTGGTCCATCTGTTCAGAACTGAGCTGTTCCTTTAGCAATCCGTATATCCGATTCAATTCCACATCCCATTTTTCATATCGCTCCGTCTCCTGGTTTTCGAGCTCGACCGTTGTCGTGCCCACTTCTCCGTTCCGGTCCGCCTCTTCCATTTCATTCAGTTTCTTGAGGTACTGTTCTTGCGTCAGCTCCGCACTTTCCTGATCAGGTTCTGTATTAGACGGATTCGTTTCGGTTTCCTCTGTCTCATTTGAAGCGTTGTCCGAATGAGGCTTGCGTTCAATTTGGGTTGGATTCGGCGTATCATCTGATTGAGCACTTGGCTCCTCAGATGTATTCCCACATACCGCTAAAATCCCCAGACTTACCGTCAATATAACTGTTGAAACCATGCGTTTGTTTTTCATCTGCAAAACTACCTTTCTATTCTAGGATGTGATCTTGTCTACATTCTAAAGATTGTGTTTTGCCACTTCAACGATCTGGATTCAATAAAAAAGCACCATTCAACATGGCGCTTAGATGATTAGTTGGTTGAGTTAATTTCATATAAATAGAAAATATAATCCGTCGAGACACCCGCCTCCCCTTGCTGACGAATCATCGCCGCCACATTCCCCCGGTGATAAGTGCCGTGATTGACTACGTGATGTACGAGCTCTGCGAGATTCGTTTCTAGCCGTCCGTATTGGGGATGCTCCGGGAATACAGGCTTCTCCATGTTACCCTCTTCAGCGAAAAATGCACGATACAAAGTCGCCGATTCTTCAAACAGCGCTTCCACTGTCTCCAACCGCTTATCGCCGATCTTTTCTTGTGCTTCGCGCATAGAAGCTTGAATCACATCCATCGTCTTGCCCTGCATGACGCCAAACCAGATGGTGTCTGTCATAAAAATATGGGCCAGCGTGTCGGCAATGGAGGGAAACACACTGTCAATCTTTCGATCATATAGTTCTCTTGGCAGTTCCTTTAATCGAGTAAATAGTCGGTTGTTTGCCCAAACGTGGTAATCGTACATTTGTACAGCAGGGTGTTGTTTCATTAATCATCGCTCCTCCAAAATGTGTTTTTACTTATTTATTATTTCACATGGCTCGGCAGAATCCTTTATTCTTGAGACATTTATTTTTAGAGACGTTCGAGAATAGAGATTCTGCAATCTATTACAAAAATGAAAATAACCACCTCTCTATTTTCAGTGAAGTGGTTATTCCTCATCAAGCGAATTATGAACAAGTATTCAATGCAGCCAAGCAGGTTTTGAGATGCAGCAAGATTGTTTCGCTCCCTATAGATTTATTTCACACTCAGTACTCTTATTTGTTTTAAGGCTCATACAATCCTTCAGTAAGATCTCTTCTGCTCTATCTTTATACTTAATAATTAGTTTATCTTTCTCTGTTCGCTTCCTTTTATTGGATGGCCCTCATCTCAATTCCTCCATCAAAAGTCGTAGAAAAGTTCAAGCTTTTCTACGAGGGAAAGATTTCTTGCCATCGATATACTTTGGATAGCAAGAGATTAAAGGAGAGAATGAATATGAAAAATAGAGTCGTGATGATTACAGGCGCATCGAAAGGATTAGGCAGAGCATTGACGCTAGCCTTTGCAAAGGAAGGGGCAAAGCTTGCCATCTGCGCGAGAACCGAGAAAAGTCTGCAGATGGTGAAGAGAGAAGCCGAGGCGTTTGGAACGGAAGTGCTGGCCATTACAGCTGATGTATCAAATGTCCGGGATGTGGAACGGTTCATTGCCACTGCGGAAAATGCATTTGGCCGGATTGATGTGTTGATTAATAATGCATCCATTCTAGGGCCAAGTCCGATGCCGATGCTTCTCGACTATCCCGAAGAGGATTTTGCGGAGGTGCTGCGGGTCAATGTTGTTTCCGCATTTTTAGTTACGAGACGCGTCATACCTGGAATGCTGGAGCGAAACGACGGTGCCATCATTAATGTCACTTCAGAGGCGGGCCATACAGGATATGCCGGTTGGGGGGCTTACGGCATTTCCAAATTCGCCATAGAAGGGCTGACCGAAACATGGGCGGATGAGCTGCGCCATACGAACGTGCGCGTCAACATGATCGATCCAGGGGAAATGAATACGGAAATGCACCGGTTAGCCGTTCCCGACTGCGATTATCCGTTGGCAAACCCAGAAGATGTCGTGGATACGTTTCTACAACTCGCATCCGCAGAAATACACGGGCAGCGGTTTGAGGCGCAGGCAGAAGGTGAAGCTTGATGGCAGTCAAATCACTGGATTTTCATCTCCCGGATGAACTCAATGCTTCCCATCCCCCTGAAAAACGAGGGGTGCGAAGGGATCATGTCCGTATGTTGGTGCTTAATCGGACAACCGGTGAAATCTATCACGACCGATTCCATCACTTACTGGATTATCTGCAACCGGGGGATCTCGTCATCTTAAATAATAGCCGCACCATACCTGCCGTTTTACAAGGAGAATGGCTGCGGCAACAGATACAACTCGCAGCTCAAATAGAAGTTCGTTTGGCACGACGCCGGAATGAAGATACATGGGAGGCATTACTCCTCGCAAGCCCTGTTAAAACCGGGGATACAATTCACTTTTCAGCAGAATTGTCGGCTACCGTGATAGAACGTAAGGACAATTCCCCACTAACGACCATTCAGTTTTCAAAAAAAGGAACGGATTTATTCCAGGAACTCTACTCCCTCGGCGAACCGATCCGTTATGAATATATCCATGAGCCGTGGACGTTGGACTATTATCAAACCGTCTTTGGCAGCCATCCAGGGTCTGTCGAAATGCCGTCAGCTGGCCGGGCTTTCAGCTGGGAACTCCTCTTTTCCTTAATGCAGGCTGGCGTCCAGATTGAGTATATTCAATTGCATACAGGATTAAGCTACTTGCTCGATGACGAGTACGAACATTCGCCAGAAGAGAATGAAGAAGAATATCATATTAGCGAACGCACCATGCAGAAGCTTCATGAGACGAAGTCAGCCGGAAAAAAAGTGATTGCTGTCGGGACAACCGTCGTTCGCGCCCTGGAAAGTGCCGTTCTGCATAATGAACTTTCTGGCAGGACAAACCTGTATATCAACCGCCACTACCCTTTAAAAATCGTAGACGGTATGTTAACGGGTCTTCACGAACCAAAAGCAAGCCATTTGGAAATGCTGTCCGCTTTTGTTTCCGTGCAGCATTTATATGCTGCTTACACTGAAGCCATCAAATCTCGCTACTTATGGCATGAATTCGGTGACATGAATTTAATTCTATAAGGGGAGGAACTTATGCGTGTGCATCATTACGGGCTGGATGTGAAAGATCTTGAACAGTCTACGTCTTTTTATCAGGACCTTCTCAACCTAAAAATAGAAACCCGTTTCTCTTTTATGGAGGAAGAGATCGTGTTTCTAGCCTCTGGGGGTTTTAGGCTGGAATTAATTAAAACTGAAGAAGAAGAGAAAACCATTCATATTTGCTTTGAGGTGGCCGATCTTCTAGAGGTGATGAACCGATTGGATTGCGCAGATCGACTGGAAGGCCCGTATGAGCTTCCGAATGGGTGGAAAACAGTCTTTTACAAAGGACCCAGTCAAGAGATCCTCGAGTTCATTCAGATCGAAAGTACGGTATAATAGCTAGAAATAGAGGTTGGAGGGGCTTGAAATGTCCGGAGACGCTACATACGAAGATATTACCATTCTAAAAGAAATTGCCGAGCTTCTAAATGAAGGAACGGATACTACAGCAATTCTCTCCGGCGTTTTACAGAAGCTTCTTCACGTCACAGGTCTGCAAACCGGCTGGATTTTTTTGATTGATAGGCGGGGCAGGCATCAGCTTATAGCAGATGTCGCTTTGCCACCCGCTTTAGCAAATGACAACAACCAAAGGATGTGCCAGGGAAAATGCTGGTGTGTCAACAGATATAACAACCACGACTTAAATAAGGCAACGAACATTATTGAATGCAAACGAATTGAGGAGGCCCTGGCAGACGAGGCGGGCAACACATGCGGACTCACCCATCATGCAACCGTTCCGCTTCGAGCTGGCGAGGAACGGTTCGGCATCTTGAATGTCGGTTCTCCATACAAAACTCATTTTCAAAAGAATGAGCTTGCTTTACTTGAAGCGGTCGCTTTCCAGATCGGCACTGCCTTGAAGCGGATCAAACTCACGCAACGCGAACAAGAAACGGCTTTGATTGCGGAACGAAACCGACTGGCGAGGGATCTTCATGATTCCGTGAACCAGCTTTTGTTTTCCCTGAGTCTGACAGCGAGAGCAGGCGTAGAAATGACAAAAGAGGAGGAAGTGAAACAAACCTTCCGCTACATTCAAGATTTGACCCAGGATGCGCTAGGGGAAATGCGGGCGTTAATTTGGCAACTAAAACCGCAAGGACTTGAGAATGGCTTAGTCAGCGCGCTCGCCAGTTATGCTGAAATGATCGGCTTGTCTATTCATTCCATGATGACAGGAGCGGTAAGTCTTCCGAGTAAAGTCGAGGAGGCACTGTGGCGAATTGGGCAAGAAGCACTCGCCAACTGTAAAAAGCATGCCAACACGAATGAAGTCGCGTTATCCTTCCAGGCGGACGACAAAGAAGTGCGGATGACTATTCAGGATACAGGCTGCGGCTTTTATTATGACGAAAACTCCCCCATCCTCTCACTTGGCTTACGTAATATGAAAGCACGGACTGAAGCGTTGAATGGGCAGTTTCAAATAACGAGCAAGTTGGGCAATGGGACAGCAATCCACATTCGGATCCCGCTGTAAGTTGCAATTCCACGTGAAGGAGGAAAAAACAGTGAGCATCCGTATTCTAATCGTCGATGATCATCATGTCGTCCGTAAAGGACTTGTCTTCTTTTTCGGAACCCAAAAAGACCTTGAAATTGTCGGGGAAGCGGCCAACGGGATGGAAGCCGTTCAGCTCGCCAATTCGCTGAAGCCGGATTTGATTCTCATGGATCTCGTCATGCCGGAAATGGATGGTATCGAAGCAACCAAACGCATAAAGCAACAACATCCCGATATGAAAATACTGATGTTGACGAGCTTTTCCGACCAAGATCACGTCCTCCCCGCACTCGAAGCTGGCGCCTCCGGATTCCAATTAAAAGATATCCAACCAGATGAGCTAGTCGCTTCTTTGAGAAAAATGATGAACGGCGAAAACCAGCTGCATCCGAAAGCGACTACGCATTTAATGAATCGTTTCGCCAACAAAGGCAAGCCGGAAAGAGGGTTGCTTGAGGAATTAACAAAGCGAGAGCGCGATGTCTTGCAAGAAATTGCCAAGGGAAAAAGCAATAAAGAAATAGCCTCTTCCCTTTTCATTACGGAAAGAACGGTGAAAACCCATGTGTCCAATGTGCTCGCCAAGCTTGAACTTGCTGATCGGACACAGGCTGCGTTGTATGCGGTAAAACATCGGCTGGTGGAGTGATGTGAAAGTTGCCAAAGGACCTTTTTATCCTGTTTTGAAAGCCGTATTTTTCTAACACCTTACAACAGTCATTCCTTTTAGGAAATCATACAAAGTTACGATTCGTTGCCAACCAAATCAGCATAACCACCTGTCTATCTTGCAGGCCGGTCATGCTCTTTTTTGTTTCCGGAACAGGTACCCTATTTATCCCGTTTCCAATACATACTTTTAGCCCCGCCCTTGGCCATTATGTTTTCTATATCCTAACGGGGTCATATCCATTATCCTTCGGAACTGATCGATGAAGTAACTCGTACTATTAAAACCCACTTGATACGCAACATCAGAAACATTTAAATCTGCTTGCTGCAGCAGGACTACACTCTTTTGAATCCGATAATCGGTTACATAACGCAGCGGGGTTGTCTTTAACATTCGTTTAAAATACCGACAGCATTCAGAACGGCTCAGTTGCCCTGCCCTCGCAATATCTTCGAGTAGGATTTTGTCGTTGAAATGAAGGTGGATCCAATTCAACATATTTTTCATCCTCTCATGCTTCACTGCTTCAGCCTGATCGTATTCTAATCGAATCCCTTTTGTAATAAGATTTTGCCAAATATGTGCGAGTTGTATGACAATATCGATTTCATAATATAGGGGTTCTTGTTGAAGCGTTTGCCTGATAGTCAGGATCGCTTTCAAGATGCACTTCCCCCAATCGTGAGTGGCATCAATCAACACATAGGATAGATTTGTTGATTGAATATATGGATACACGTAGATTGTGAACAGATCAGGTGATAACACAAAATGGGGAGAAACATTCAAGCAGAGATACACACAACCTGACTGACTTGGATCTTCAGCCATATGTAAACGACCGCTGTTAATAAACAACCCATTTCCTTCTTTTACAGCAATGGTTTCCTCATTTACTCGAAATATCGCCTCCCCTTTTAGAACGCACACAAATTGGAGTTCGTCATGCCAATGCAGAGGGATATAGCCTTGTATATTATGGCGAATTGTAGTTTCGTAGCAGGCAACTGGCACCGTGACGGTACGATGTCTGGTAAGCTCCTCCAAGTTTTGACCGATCTTAATACGTTTTAACTGCAAATCCCCCACCTCAATATTCTTATATTTTTTTATGCAAAAACAGTATTAATCCGCTATTCCTTTCGTTATCATAGCATTATCCTTTTAGTTCGAGGTGGAAATATGAAACATAAAAAAAGAGGATTATTCCTCGTGATAACAGGTGCGGCCTTCTGGGGAATCGGCGGTACAGTTTCACAAAAACTTTTTCAACATTATGCAATCGAAGTTAATTGGCTCGTTACGACGCGGTTGCTCCTAGCCGGCTGTTTACTGTTAGCGATTCAAGGGGCAAGGAAAGGCTATTCCCATCTATTCGAGGTTTGGAAAGATAAAAAGACAGCAGGCCAACTCCTGCTTTTCGGGTTGCTCGGCATGCTGGCGGTTCAATATACATATATGGCATCCATTAGTTTGGGCAATGCAGCAGTTGCCACGTTGCTTCAATACACAGCACCTGTCATGATCATCATTTATTTACTCTTACGCAAGCAGACTACTTTTACACGTACCGATTTGATGACGGTGTCGCTCGTTCTACTCGGCTGCTTTCTTTTATTGACAAATGGGTCTTTTTCACAGCTTTCCGTTCCGCTGCCATCCATTATCTGGGGTATTTTATCTGGCGTTGCGTTAGCCTTTTATACGCTATATGCCGTTCCCCTCCTAGCAAAATACGACTCGATGGTGATTGTCGGGTGGGCCATGCTGATCGGCGGTTTCGCTCTAAGTTTTATTCACCCGCCTTGGCAAATGAATTTTGCAAACCTGTCCACCGATGCATATGGCTATCTTATTTTTGTCATCCTTTTCGGTACCATGCTTGCATTCTGGTTCTATATCGAAAGTTTACAGTATCTATCCCCGAAAGAAACGAGCCTGCTTGGCAGTTTGGAACCCCTGACCGCAGTATTGACTACCGTTGTTTGGTTACATGAACCCTTCGGAATGTTTCAATGGCTCGGTACATTATGCATCATTGGAATGATTATAATCGTAGCATTAGGGTCGTCAAAGAAAAACGGGAAAGCCGATGCAACATAAAACAACCTCTACGTCGTTTGTTACCAAGACGTAGAGGTTGTTTTATCGTCTGACATCAGAGGGCGATGAGATGAAATCACCTTATATTCCAATGAAACAGATATTGACCGTACACTCGTTTTCCTCTTGCCCCTTTGGATGACATATCTTCAGACTATCTGCTGCGGAATGAACTACATCCAATTCGCTCATGGCCTGTACGCTTCTTGTTGCACGTCTATATTAAATGAAACAAATCCTTTTAGGAAAATTCAGTCTAGATTTAAAAAATCCATTGAAAAAGGCAAAGCTCATAGAAGACTCATGATTTATCAAAAAAGCTTTCCGCAAGTTGGCTCAACTCGCGAAAAGCTTCATCTGCAATGACTAGCTGTAAACACTTGCACAAGTTCCCGCAGCCGGTTCATAAAAACAATGGTTTTTGAATTGACCCGTAAAAGGCTGCCCATACCATGACGCTGGACAAGGTGCATATGGATTAAAGTACCAAAGGGCATATTTTGCAGGATGAACTCGCCAATAGTCTAAATTTTGCTTGGCTAATCTTCTTTCCGTATCTCTCGCCCTTTGATAAAACATATTGCCTTTTTGAACCGCTTCAAACGAATAATTCCCTCCCTGCACTTGGAAGATCACATCCTCAATCGTGCGAACATCTCGAAAGTCTAAACAATCTGCTACTGCGCGATTGACTATGACATTCCCGACATATAACATCCCTTGTTTTCCTTCGCCCTCGGCTTCCGCGCGCATCATCCGTGCCATCAAATCAATATCTGCATCTCGGTATTTCACTCTCGGCATGTTTCCACCTCCACCTATAGAGTATGAATGTCTAGCGGCATTGTTGAACTGAAAGGCACCTTTTCCAGAGGTTCCTAAAACAACTATTAAAAAAATAAAATAGTTTAGACTACTCAATTTCCTTAATTCAACATGAATGGTACTATTATTTATACAGACAGATAATAGGGGGAATCTTACAGCTATGAAAAAATTTTATATTGTACTTCTCAGTTTGTTAAGTCTATTCTTGTTCAGCGCCTGTGCTGCTACGGAAAAGCAAAAGCAAAACTCGGTATATGAGGCAGCCGTCAAAGAGAAAAATGAGGAGCTTGAAAAGGAACCAATAAAATTGACCCCCTACGCTAAAAAATTGGGCGCTTCCTTGACACAGCCTGCTTACAATACAGTTGCGGCAAATGGAGTCGTGACCATTGAAGGGGCCGTTGAACAACATGAGAAACTAAAAGGCGAATATGTAATGATCATTACAAGCTTTAACGAGGGTAAGAATGCTTACGATACAATGAGACATTACGCCCCTATAGAAGATGGAAATTTCAAACAGGAAATCAGGCTGTTCGGAGGAGAGGGGAACTACCAAATAACCGTCTATATTCCAAACCGTTTTCTGGAAGATGTTTTTGATGACATCGCAACATTCTCTGTTATGAATGTAAATCCGGCTTTGAATCAGGATATTGTCTATACCCCGTTTGCGCACGCTGTAAATCTCTCGCTTCATGCGCCTGATAGCAGATATGCAAAAGGGAGCGAAGTCTTTACATTACAAGGGAAGATTGATACAACTGAGAACATTTTGCTGGAACTCTACAAGGACGGTAAATTCTGGTCACATGAGTTAGCTGTCCATAATGGAGAATTTTCCTATGACGTTCCCTTGGCTTACGGAAAAGGTATCCATGAATTAATTGTTTTTGTCCCACCAGAAACGAATGGGGCCGCTTTTAATGAAGGCACTACAATCTACATCGACAATCAATCCGATCTCACATTTGAGCCGATCATTGCTTGGAATGAAAATCGAGGTGTTCAGCTTACCTATCCATCCTTGAGCGCCGAAGAAACCGATTTAACTTTGCGCATTGCTGGTACAATTGATAAAGACGCTCCCCTCGCTTTAGAAACAACCCATCTGAACATTACAATTGAAAAAGACATTGAATCGGCGGGGTATGTCATACCCGTAGTCAATTATTCATTTGATGATGAAGTTTATTTACGATTTGGACCCGGCACATATAACGTCAGCGTGAATGTGCCAGAAGAAAAAGGGAAAGCGTCCGAATATGTGAAAGTCGCTGAATTTACTGCAGTCAATACAAACACTCTGGACCAGCGCGATCTATTGCCCTCTGGAGGCGTTCAATCCGATGCACCAGAAATCATTGCTCTTGCAAAAGAACTTATTTCAGAGGAAATGTCGGATCGAGAAAAAGCGAAAACGATCTATAAGTACACGGCAAAGACCATTTCCTACGACGTGGAAAAATGGATAAACAAAAGATTCGAATGGGATGACAGTGCGTTAAAAACACTCGATTTGAAGAGTGGCATTTGCGGTGATTATTCAAGACTCGCTATCGCTTTGCTTCGTGCATCTGGCATGGAAGCGAGAGAAGTAGTTGGAACTGTGAGTTCAGGATACTCATCGATCTATCATTCCTGGGTAGAAGTAAAAGTTGACGGACAATGGCTCACTATGGATCCGACATGGGGCTCCGGTTATACGATTGGAAATGAATTCTACGGGGATTATATGGAAGACTATTTTGATCCGACAGAGAAAACATTTAAGACGCATACCCGGCTTGTAGTGAGGTACTAAGCAGGGCAGGCTTAATGTCATATATAACCTGCCTGGAATAAAAGCGTACGTACACTATACCAATTGAAAGAGGTCTCTTATCCAGTGGAGAGACCTCCTTATTTTATTTAATCTAATTAGTCATATGAGCCGTTAAGTCACTCAGCAACTTCCAAAAATCTTCTGGAATCTATCGTCACATAAATAAAACCATCAAATCCTCATCAAAATACTGCCCGTTATATTTTAGAGCATGTCGTTCTACGCCATAAGCCTCGAATCCCACAGACTTGTATAACTTCTTTGCCGCGTAATTATCAGATACCACAGTTAAGTGAATCTGTTCCAAGCCCTCAAAATTATTCACCCTTCTAATAAGTTCGATCAGAAGTGATTTACCTACACCCTGCCCTCGACCTTGTGGTGCCACATACATCCCATAAACATTCCCTCTATGACTCATTTTCAGGTTGGTTTCGCGCATAAAAGTTACCATTCCCACTAACGAATCTTGTTCATCAAAAGCCCCTAGAACAAATTTGTCTGTTGTAGGGTTTAGTCGCTCCTTGATAGTTTCTTGAGAGAATGTTACTTCTCTCTCATATGTTGAACCAAATGCCTCCGGATTGATTTGTAATCCACTCAATCGTAATTCTTGGTACTCCTGCGCATCGGACTCATGTAAAATACGAATTTTCATTAGCTGGTTCCTCACTTCTTTTTGTTGCTCATTAGGATAGCATTTCACTTTCTGTCTAGATTCTGTTCGACAGTGTTCAATTTTTCCCTTTCGGTGTTTAGGTTAGGGGCAATCGTTTTGGTAATTTCCATGCGATTGGCTCCTTAGCGATGAATAGCAATCGATTCGATGTGCTGTCAGTCGATTGTGATGGCCAAGTTTTTGATTTTCAAGGATGGGGAACCGATATATCCATTATAATCCATCGGCAGGAATTCCAAGTCTTCACCGATCTCCTCGATGTCTTGCAGCAAGTCCAGGAAGTTACCTGCTACCGTCATCTGTTTCGTCGGACCGACAATCTTTCCTTCTCTTACATAATAACCTTCCGCAGCCAATGAGAAGTCTCCGGAAATCGGGTTGGCACCCGAGTGCAATCCGGCAAGGCCCGTTATAATGATGCCTTCCGTGATCTTTTCGTAAAGCCCTTCATACGTCTGGGTCGCCGATTCGATATAGAAGTTCGTCGGGCTTATGCCGACTGAATCCTTGTAGGAGTTGCGGCTTGCATGACCTGTCGTCTCCACGCCGTCCTTTTTCGCTGTCTTCAGATTGTGAAAGTATGTCTGCAATTTACCACCCTCGACGACGATTCGCTTTCTTGTCGGCACCCCTTCTGCGTCGAACGTTGCACTGCGTACGCCTTCCGGAAGAAATGGATTGTCGATCAAGTTCACATGCTCCGCTGCAATCTTTTCGCCCAGCTTGCCTTGCAGACGGGACTGGTTATCTTGCACGGTCTGTGCCGAAAAGGAAGAGACGAACACCGCCAACAAGGAGGCAGCTGCATCATTTCTAAGAACCACAGGATATTTTTTGTTCGGATAGCTTTGTTCACCGAGCATACTCAAAGCTTGTTCTACAGCCTCTTTTGCCACTTCATCCGCGTTGATCCCTTTAAAATCCTTCGTCATCCTGAAAGTCGTTCCTGTTTTCAGCTCTTCGTTTGCCTGGACAAAAACCGCGACATAGAACATCAACATATTATTCGTTTCCTTCAAAGCCAATCCATTGTGCTGTAACAAGCCCTTTTCCCATTTCTGATATCTCATCTGGGACGTGGCGATCTTCGTCACCCTCGGATCGTATGCCAAAATCTTCTTTTCCACATCTTGCAGAAACCCGATCATCTCCTCCGGTTTGATCCTCTCTAGTTCCGGCGTAAAGAAACGGGCGTCTTCGTATGAGGCTTGATTCTGGTAGAATTCTTCCGACTCTGTTTCATTGAGTTCTGCATTCTCCCATGCACTGTCCAGCAAGTAAGAGACTGCTTCTTCGTCGAACTTCTCTGTATAGGCATATCCCGTCTTGCCGTTATGCAATCCCCTGACGGAAGCCCCTTGGACGTCAGAGAAATCATATTTATCCACTTCACCTTCATAGAGGCCGATGGTTAAGCTTTCTGTCCTCTCATAATAGAGTTCAAGATGACTGAAGCCTACTTTTTCTCCTTCAATATATAACTTCTCTTTCAATTGCTCGATGACCATCTTTATGCCTCCTTCCCCCCGACTGTGATTTCGCTGACACGCACCATAGGTTGCCCGACGTTCACCGGCAAACTTCCGCTTGACGCACCGCACATGCCTGCACCATGTCCGAGGTTATTCGCGACCCGATCGATATTCAAAATTGTTTTGGCTCCATTGCCGATCAAGGTGGCTCCACGGATTGGCCGATCAATTTTGCCGTTCTTCACGAGATACGCCTCATTGACAGCAAAGTTAAAATCCCCTGTACCCGGGTTGACGGACCCGCCCCCCATATATTTGGCGTAAATACCGTGTTCTGTATCTGCGATAATCTCTTTAGGTGTCGATTGCCCCGGCGCGATATACGTATTCGTCATCCGGGATGTTGGTGCGTACCTGTACGACTCCCTTCTGCTGGAACCAGTCGGAGACATCCCCATCCGTCTACCATTCAATTTATCAATCATGTAACCTTTCAGGATGCCATGTTCGATGAGGACGTTCTTACGCGCTTTTTCACCTTCATCATCGACATTGATCGATCCCCATCCGTTTTCAAGCGTACCATCGTCAATATAGGTAACTAGATCGGATGCCACTCTTTCCCCTATTTTATTCGCAAAGACGGAAGCGTTTTTCGCTACTGAAGCCGCTTCGAGTCCATGGCCGCATGCTTCATGGAATATGACGCCACCGAATTCATTGTCGATGATGACCGGAAATTTTCCGCTTGGCGCATGATCTGCATGGAGCATCGTTTTTGCCATGCGGGCAGATTCTTTCGCGAAATAATGGAGGTCTAGGTTTTCGATGAATTCGAAACCTTGATAAGCACCCGGACCGTAGGATCCCGTCTGCATGTCGGTGCCATTCGAAGCGACTGATACGAAACTGATCCGGCTTCTTACACGCTGATCCTCTACAAACTTCCCTTCTGAGTTTGCGATCAGGACATTCTGCTCCTCGTCAATCATCCGGATGATTGCCTGCACGATTTCCGGATCATAGTTCCGGATAATTTCATTCGCTTTTCGCATGACGGCTAGCTTATTCGTTTTGGCCGCTTTACGGGGCATAATCTGAATCGGATGTAATGTCGAGATCGTTTCTTTCATAAGTGGGATGATTGCAGTCCCCCCATTCTGTTTCCCTTGAATTGCCTTCGCCGCCGTGCGGGCTGCTTTCAAAAGCCCCTCCCTGGACGCATCATTTGTATAGGCGTAGACGCTCTGCAATCCATGGAACACACGGATGCCCACGCCAAAATCCCGGCCTGACAGATTCTTTTCCAAGCGAGAGCTTTGAAACGCCATCTGATTCGTAAATCGCTCTTCCACAAATACTTCCGAAAAATCGCCCCCGGTTTCAAGAGCGGTTTGCAAGACATCTTCCACTAACCCCTTATCCAACATAATTCTCCCCCCAATTCATTCAGTCAACCAGTTGCCAGAGCATACTCACTACCTATCTACAGGTTTTATTTAGGTGTCCTTGCTCCCTAGTCAAATTCAATTCGCAACAGGAATACTTTCCCCACATCAACTACGCTAAAATTAATTAATCATTTCCATTTTCCACCTTCAACTCCCCCTTTCTTGATTCCCACCATAACACATATACCATCCATGCGGAAGGTATATAGATGATTTTTTATGGAAATTAAAAAGATGATGACCATATGGTCATCATCACCACTTGAAAGTTATGCGAAACTGGCTTGAGAACTCGCCAATGCCGCACTTCTTTTGCATCTTGAAATAAGGTATGTCTTCTGAGCTTTCATAAAAGAAATTCTATCTTGAGAGATATAAAAATAGGCAACAGAGTTATATCAGGCTTGAGACTTATGTTGAAATACATCTAAGGATCATTTTTATTAGTTGGCTCGTAACATATATTAGAAAAAAGAAAGTAGGTCGTAGAGAGAAATGAAGAAAACTAAAATTAGGTCTCGCATTTGGATTGTCCTAAGAAACATTTTGCTCTCCGTATTAGCAGTATTTGTTGTTTGGATTGCTTTCAGCAATATTATGACTGCATATGAACAGAAAAAATACCAACCCATAGGAGAAGTCGTTGAAGTGGATGGTAAAAATATGCACATTTATACAAAGGGAGAGGGTGCTGACACGATCGTTTTATTAAGTGGGCTTGGTACAGCAGCACCAGCTTTGGATTTTGAACCTTTACTAAATGAATTGTCAAAAAGCAATAAAGTAGTAGTGGTTGAGCCGTTTGGTTACGGATGGAGTGATCTAACCAAAAAAGAACGGACAGTGGAAAACATCGTTGAAGAGGTAAGAGTCGCCCTACTAAAATCAAACATTCAAGGACCGTATATTCTGATGCCTCATTCCATTTCAGGAATCTACAGTATGTATTTTGCTAATACATACCCAGAGGAAGTGAAAGGCATCGTAGGAATCGATCCAACGTTACCACAGGTTTTGGACTATTTCGGTGTAAATGCACCGACAATACCTAAGTATTTAAGATATTTGGCACCAACCGGACTCGCTAGATTAGCAGTATATTTTACCCCTGAAGGATATTTACCTATTGCTGATGACGGCACTTATTCCGAAAAAAATTTAAAAGTGACCAAGGCAATCTCCGCTTGGAAGGGTAACAACAAAAATGTTATTGCGGAAGCCAGTGAAATAAAATCCAATATTGAGAAAACTGTTGATATGAAGTTTCCCTCTACTATTCCCGTCTTAATCTTTACAACGAAACAAGAACATAAAACGGAGGATGGCAAGAATAATCTGTCTTTTTATCAGACACAGATAACTAATAATCCTAATAGTAAAGTCGTCGTCTTAGAAGGTCATCACTACCTTCATTGGACACAGTATAAGGAAATGACCAAAGTAATTAATGAATTCACAAGTTCATTTTCTGTTGAGCAATAAGAAAATGCGAATGCCTATCTTTCTATAAAAAGCTCTAGACAGACCCACAGTCGTTCTATATAAGAATGACTGTTTTTTTATTTCTTATTAAAAAAACGCTTTACTTGATAACCTTGGAATAAATAAGGACCTTGACCAATGAAAACAGTTTATAAAACTAATTGAGACAGCAATTCAAAATCAGAAATGAATAATACAAGCCACGTCCCTGGAAAAGGAACGTGGTATCTAAATTTAGGAATTCACTTCAGAGTATATTTAGTTTATCCACCTAGCAAGTCTCTTCTTACGCAATCGCATGATTGCTGAAGAAAGTTGAAACTATATCATGCTGAAAAATCAACATATAATTGGTTATTTACTTTGAGATAACATCTACCTTTATTATTCCACGTTGAGGAGGATCCGAATCTAATTGGCTCCCGTTCCAAAATACAATTACGTGGGCTCCTACTTCTAATTCTTCGTACTTACCAGTTTCGAAACTATAATATGCTCCATCTTTTTCTTGGGCTATTTTTATTAACTCATCATCTTTCTTATTGGAAATATCTTCTTCATTGGTATTTGGTACAACTAATATTTGGCTCCGCCCATCTTGGTTCTTTTTTATATCTACAATAATGCCTTCTTGTTGTTTTAAAGAACTGCTGTAATTTTCCGTATTATTTGCTTGTTCTTGCCCACAACCAGCTATCAGGAAACTCAATGCGACAGATAAAGCAAGTCGTTTTTTCATTAATATCCCCTCCTATTGCATTAGACTTCGGTTTCACAGTTTAGTTTCAACAAGTTTTTAATAATCCGGCTCGTTTATGGAAAAAATTCCACTTTGCGAACTCGCATCTATTTCCATTTATTATCCATACTATGTATTATATCAGAGTATTGTTTTAAATATTAAATTTTCATCAGAAGTGTAGTTCATGAAAGAAGTCGTTCGCTGAAGAATTCCTTACTTATTGAATGAATAGGCTTACGAGAAGAACTTTGGTTTATTGCCTTTTGAAGTTCCTTCAAAAGGCCGAAAAGTCGTTTGGTGGAAATGTGAAAGAGTGCAAACCCACGCTTCATTGTTAATTGAAGCAAATTTTTATATGATAGTTATCTCCCCTAGGCTCGGGCATTTTTCAGTGCAAGAGGATTAGAGAAAGAGGTCTCTCAACAATTCACTGAATTGATGAGAGGTCTATCTTATAAGTTTTTATTGCATTTATGATGACCGTAAAAGTACTGTTGCAACGACTTTTTAAACCAATCAACCGAATAAAACATAATATCTGAAATAATTAATCTTTCTAATATTTACAATGTATGAAACTCATGATAATATCGGCAATAAGGTTATCGGGTCATCTGATGACCTTATCTTACGCTATTAACAAAGGGGGAAATTGAAAGCGTTTTACTTGCAAAGGGAAATTATTATTTAAGGGGAGAACAAACAATGTCAAAGGTGAATGTGAGGGTGTTAGCTGCTAGTTTAATAGGCAGCGCGATTGAGTGGTTTGATTATTTTTTGTATGGGACAGTTGCTGCTTTAGTTTTTAATAAGGTATTTTTCGTAAGTGAGGACCCAGTCATTGGGCTAATTCTCGCTTATACTTCCTTTTCTATTGCTTTTTTCTTAAGACCTCTTGGCGGGGTTCTTTTTAGTCATATTGGAGACCGTTTAGGCCGGAAAAAGACATTAGTAATGACGCTAAGTATAATGGGTTTGTCCACTTTTGCTATGGGGTTGCTGCCTACATATCAAGTAATCGGAATTTGGGCGCCAATTTTTCTAACTTGTTTACGTTTCTTACAAGGACTAGCACTTGGCGGGGAATGGGGCGGTGCTCTATTGTTAGCGGTTGAATATGCACCAAAGGACAAAAAAGGGTTATTTGGAAGTGTTCCGCAAATGGGGATTTCCATTGGTTTGATTTTAGGATCGCTGGCTATGTCCGTGATGACCCTATTACCTGAAGCTCAGTTCATGTCATGGGGATGGCGTGTACCATTCTTATTAAGTGCTTTACTTGTACTGTTTGGCTTATGGATTCGGAAAGGGATTAATGAAACACCTGAATTTTTAAAAGCCCAAGAAGCAGGCGAAATAGCAAGGCTTCCGATTGCAGATACATTACGTTTCCATTGGAGAGCAGTGTTAATCGCAATGGGTGCCAAAGTAGTTGAAACGGCTCCATTTTATATATATGGAACATTTATTGTCTCATACGCAACATCCCATTTGTCATTTACTCGAACTGAAGCGTTGAATGCTGTTGTAATCGGCTCAGTAGTTGCTACGATTCTTATTCCAATTATCGGAAGTCTGTCCGATCGAATTGGTAGAAGGAAAATTTACTTATTTGGTATCATAGCGACTGTATTATACGCTTTCCCCTATTTCTGGATGCTGCAACAAGGTTCGGTAATTTTACTTACTTTGGCAACAGTTATTGGACTTGGACTCATTTGGGGATCTCTTAATGCTGTACAAGGGACAATGATGTCGGAGTTTTTCCCTGCAAGAATCCGTAACACCGGTATTTCAGTAGGCTACCAGCTTGGAGCAGCAGTTGCAGGAGGAACGGCACCGCTTGTGGCAACAGCATTATTGGCTACTTTTAATAATTCTTATGTTCCGGTTGCTCTTTATTTGATTTTGGCTGCATTGATAAGTTTAATTGCCATAGCTTGTGTAAAAGGTAACGGGCAAACAAAGGGGCAAACATATTCAAAGCTTAAAGAAATTCGTGGTTAAGTAAGTCGTAAATATATACAAAATCAGCGGGGGCTTATCCCCGCTGATTACATTTTACAGAACTTATCAGAAGCATACACATATCAACATGTTGACCGAACCTCGAGTAGTCATTGTAACAATCATGACAAGAGTGGAACATAAATTGAGACGAAGATGAAGATTTATACACGTTACTAATAAAATGAAAAAAGATGCCTCCGACAAGATTACGCACTTGTACGGAGACATCCTGCAAAGCATCACATTTTAATTTTTCTCTATAAAATGTTGCTTTCTCGTTAGTTTTTCATTAAATAACACGATTCGGAGCGTCTGGAACGTTGTTGTAATAACCTTTTAGGTAGGTTTATTACATCATGCCGCCCATTCCACCCATGTCAGGCATGCCTGCTGCTGGTGGTTCTGGGATATCAGCTACGACTGCTTCTGTTGTCAGGAACATAGCCGCCACAGATGCCGCGTTTTGAAGTGCGGAACGTGTAACTTTAGTTGGGTCGACGATACCCGCTTGCATCATGTTGACCCACTCGCCGTTTGCAGCGTTGAAGCCGATGCCGACTTCTTCGCGCTTGAGGCGGTCGACAACGATTGAGCCTTCAAGTCCTGCGTTCGTTGCGATTTGGCGAACTGGTTCTTCAAGTGCACGAAGAACGATTTTCACGCCAGTTGCGACGTCGCCTTCAGCAGATTCAAGTAGTCCTTCCACTTTGTTGTAGACGTTGACGAGGGCTGTACCACCACCGGATACGATTCCTTCTTCAACTGCTGCACGCGTGGAGTTCAAAGCGTCTTCGATGCGAAGTTTGCGCTCTTTCAATTCTGTTTCTGTTGCAGCACCCACTTTGATGACTGCTACGCCGCCTGCTAGTTTTGCAAGACGTTCTTGTAGTTTTTCTTTATCAAACTCAGAAGTAGTTTCTTCGAGTTGTGCACGGATTTGGCCAACGCGAGCTGTGATTGCGTCTGTTTCGCCAGCTCCTTCTACAATTGTTGTGTTGTCTTTTGTAACAACAACTTTAGCAGCGCGTCCAAGTTGGCTGATGTCAGCAGATTTCAGGTCAAGACCTAGATCTTCTGTAATCACTTGGCCGCCAGTCAGGATTGCGATATCTTCCAGCATCGCTTTACGGCGATCGCCGAAGCCAGGTGCTTTGACAGCTACCGCATTGAATGTTCCGCGAAGTTTGTTGACCACTAGAGTCGCAAGTGCTTCGCCTTCCACGTCTTCTGCGATGAGAAGCAATGGCTTGCCTTGTTGCACGACTTGTTCAAGAACAGGAAGGATTTCCTGGATGTTTGTAATCTTCTTATCTGTGATCAAGATGAATGGGTTATCAAGAACCGCTTCCATTTTGTCTGTATTTGTCGCCATGTACGCAGATGCATAGCCACGGTCAAATTGCATACCTTCTACAACGTCAAGCTCAGTTGTGAAGCCTTTTGATTCTTCGATTGTAATGACGCCGTCGTTGCCAACGCGCTCCATCGCTTCAGCGATCAATTCGCCGACTTCTTCGTCGCCGGAAGAAATAGCCGCAACTTGTGCGATTTCTTGTTTGCTTTCGATCTCATCGGAAATGCCTTTTAATTCTTCAATAGCTGTTGCAACTGCCTTTTCAATCCCTTTACGGATACCGACAGGGTTTGCGCCAGCTGTTACGTTTTTTAAACCTTCACGGATCATCGCTTGTGCAAGAACCGTCGCAGTTGTTGTACCGTCACCCGCGATTTCGTTTGTTTTGGATGCAACTTCCGCTACAAGCTTCGCACCCATATTTTCAAACGGATCTTCGAGTTCGATTTCCTTTGCGATTGTCACACCGTCGTTTGTAATCAACGGAGAACCGAATTTCTTTTCAAGAACAACGTTGCGTCCTTTGGGTCCCAGCGTTACTTTAACAGCATCCGCTAGTGTATCTACACCACGAAGCATTGCGCTGCGTGCGTCTTCATTAAATTTCAATTGTTTAGCCATTGTATGAATTCCCTCCTGATTTTACTCGTACATTTGTTTATGTGCCATTCATCGATGATTGATTAGATGATAGCTAAAATGTCGCTTTCACGCAGGATCAAATATTCATTGCCTTCATATTTCACTTCAGTTCCAGCATACTTGGAGAAGATGATCCGGTCGCCCTCTTTCAATTCCAGGTCAACCCGCTGGCCGTTTTCAAGAACGCGTCCAGTACCGACTGCAACAACTTTTCCTTCTTGCGGTTTCTCTTTCGCGGAATCTGGCAGTACGATACCGCTTTGTGTTTTTTCTTCCGCTTCGATTAGTTCGATTACGATACGGTCACCTAATGGTTTCAACAAGTGAAACAACCTCCTCGACATAATATCTTCTTTTTAGCACTCAGCAAGCATGAGTGCTAATACATTTATTATCATAATAAAGTTGCCCAAGATTTGCAAGTAAAATACTCGTATTCTTTTCTCTTTGCTAATCAAGTAGGAAAAAGATAAAATGGACGGAGTAGAAAGGACGAGATCAATGAAAAATTGGAAGATTTACTTGCTTATACTTCTAACATATATTCTGATGCAAGTCGGCAGTGTCCCGCTCAGCAAGTGGCTCATCAGCTACTTCCATGAGGGCGGTATGAATGAAAAAGATGCAGCTATCCAAGGCATTGCGTGGGGATTATTCATTTCAAACTTAGTTGCCGCTCCTATCATTTTATGGCTCACTACCCGGAACAAAAAGTTTTGGGAGATCCTCAAAGGAAATAAGAAAAAGTCTTCCATTGGAGGAGTGATCCTCTGGGGTGTGCTCGGATTCTTCATGGCGATGGCTGGCCAGATGATCGCTGCAATCATTGAAACGGCGTTTGGCGTCATGCCCGGTTCCGAAAACACGGCAATGTTAGGTGAAATCGCCAAAGCTTCTCCGATCATTATCGTCTCCATTGTCATTTTCGCACCGCTGCTAGAGGAAATTGTCTTTCGAAGAGTGGTGTTCGGCGGTATCTATCTAAAAACAAACTTCTGGATTGCTGGGATTTTGAGTGGGATCATCTTCTCCCTCGTTCACGGTGAACCGCAGCACTTGCTCATCTATTTGGCACCTGGTCTCATCTTTGCCTTCCTCTATTCCCATACAGGGCGGATTTGGACTTCGATGCTTGCGCATTTGCTCATGAACGGCTTTGTGACGATATTGCAATTCAATATGGATAAACTTCAAGAACTGCAGGACATGCAAAACGCTTTTATCCATTTGCTTCCCTATTGAATAAAACCGGCTCGCTATGAATGCAAGCCGGTCTTTTTTCATTAATATGGTGTAAACACGAAAAAGAACAAGAAAAATACCAAAGCGGTGATAAATAAAAAAAAGAACAGCATAACAATCGCAATCACACCAAAACCGCGCCATGCCGAGAAACGGTGGACTATGCCAAGTCCCTTGCTTATGACAACGATGCTGTAAATCCCGACCCCAATTGTGATCAAGTTGCCGATAAAGAAAGCAAAAAAAGGTGTCCATGATCCGTCTAACATGATATTCGGCTGATGTCCGCCGGTGATTGCGAATACGATATAATTGACAGGCGCCACCCAAATGAGCGGCAATGTCCCTATAGGTACGAGCCATAGCAGTTCATCATAACGGCCGCTCCCCCCAAGCATCCGACCAATTCCGTAATAGATGCCTGCATTGATGAACCAGCCGATGAGCATGCTGATGAACGAAATGAAAAACGCTATGAGAAGTGCGGTTCCCGCCTGTAACTCGAAGAGTTGAAGAAGATTCGGTACAAAGGTCGGTGCATTCGTCACCGCTGCAAGAAACCATAAAAGGAGCGTCAATTTCACGGATCGCTTTTCCAGCAAATAATGAATCGTCTTCGTCGGCTGTGTCCAAATCGATAAAAACGGCAATGCGATTCCCCCTCCCCTTTCCTATATCTTACAGTATCTCTCGTTCCATTCCTATGCTCCATTTGTTACAATTACCCATATGAAAGGCGGTGGATCCCGTGAAGATCGTTATTCTTTCCGACACCCATGCTAAAACTCTTCCTTCCCGGCTGCTTGACGAGTGTGCAACAGCCGACCTGATTCTTCATGCAGGCGATTGGGGAAATCTCGCTTTCCTTGAGCAGCTGGAAGCTTTAGCGAAAGTGATTGGTGTTCATGGCAATATCGATAGTCCTGCCATTCAATCAATATATCCTGCAACACAGATGATTCAAGCGGGCGAGTTCACGATCGGTATGGTCCATGGCCACGGTGATAAAGGAACAACCGAGAAGCGGGCGAGGGAAGCATTTGCCGCTGAAAACTTGGATGCCATTGTATTCGGCCATTCCCACATTCCCCTCATCCGTTACGCCAACCGTACTTTATTGTTAAATCCCGGCTCTCCGACCGATAAACGCAAGCTTCCCTACTATTCCTTTCTCGTTTTGCACGTAGAAGACTTCCTTCGTCCTGAGCTCATTTTATTTAACCATTAGAACCCACAGCCTGTAGAAAACGGGGGTGGGTTTTCACCTCTTTCTTTAACACGAAACATAAAGGATCCTATCTATCACCCTCTTGCGTGTTTATCGGTTTCCCTAAAAAGGTAGTAGATGAATAGGGACAAAAATTGGGAGGTAAAGCATGTTTAATCAAACCGCTGTAAATCGTTCATTTTGGAGAGCGACGGCCCATACAGCTTCGTATACGAAGCTGGGTCATGATGCAACTGTAGATGTGATGGTGGCAGGAGGTGGAATTGCTGGCGTTTTAACTGCCTATTTGGCTGCCAAAGAAGGGAAAACCGTAGCCCTCGTCGAGGCGCGAGAAGTAGGGGGAGGAACAACAGGCGGCACAACTGCCAAATTATCCGCCCAGCATGAATTGATTTATGCAGATCTATTGCAGACATATGGACTGGATGTAGCGAAACTGTATTACCAAGCCAACGCGGAAGGTCTTCAATTGATACGCGACCTGGTGAACGATCTAGCCATCGAATGTGATTTTGAACAGATGACCTCTTACGTCTATTCACAGAAAGGAAAACATACCCGTCAATTGGAGCAGGAGGCAGACGCTTACAAGAAGATCGGCGCTCCAGGCGGTGTTCAGCAAGACATGCCTTTGGACATCGGACGGCACCTTAATACCGATTCGGTACTGACTATGGAGAATCAGGCACAGTTCCATCCTGTAAAGTTCTTGAACGGCATGCTGCATGCGCTTGAAGATGAAGGAGGGCATATCTATCAGCATACGATGGTAGAAGATGTTCAAAAACAAGGAGACAGTTTTAGAGTGACGACAGATACACCTTATAGCATTACAGCAAAGCAAGTCATCATCGCCACCCTATTCCCCGCCATGGACCCGCACTCGTTCTACTCCAATCGATTGAAACCGGTGACTTCTCATCTGCTTGCGTTTTCAAGCGATAACCATCTCGGCGGGGGGATGTATATAAGTGCGGATGATCCAAAGCGGACAGTCCGGGAAGCATGGGATGGCAAGAGTTCGTACTTATTAGTTGGGGGCGAAACGCATCCGACCGGTGACAGCCATTCTACAGAAGAACGATATGCATCTCTCCTTCATTATGCGCAAAGGACATTTGGAACAGGAAACCCGGTTGACTATTGGTCGGAGCATGAATTGCTGACACCGGACCGCCTTCCTTATGTCGGGATATTAGATGAGGAGCAAGAGGGCATGTATGTAATGACGGGATTCAATAAATGGGGACTGACCAATGCCGGCGCTTCTGCCAAGCTCATCGTGGATCTGGTGCTAGGCAAAGATAATCCTTATGAGAAATTGTTCCATCCTCACCGAACATGGCCGTCTGAAGCCACGGGAGGCTCTGGTGCAAGCTCTCAGACCGCTCCTTCCCTAACCGAACAGGTGAAAGAGCTGGCAGCCGGAGACGCTTTCACAACAAAAGTGGAAGGAAAACAGACCGGCGTTTACAAGGATGATAGTGGCAATGTCCACTATTTGGACCTTTCGTGTACACATCTCGGCTGCGAGGTTCGTTGGAATGATGGAGATGCGACATGGGACTGCCCTTGCCACGGATCCATCTTCTCCGGTTCCGGCGAAGTATTGGCGGGACCGGCAAAACAACCATTAAAACCTATAAAACCTTCTCACTAATAGAACAGACTGCCTGAATGCCATTGTGGCCATAGGCAGTCTGTTTTACAATAGTAAAACCGCCAAAATGGCGGAACTTTCCCGAAATCCGCAGCTCCATACATCAAAGAACTACGATATTTCCTGAAAGAAAGCCGATTTTGGCGGTTTCATTCGTTACCCCTGTTATGGGATCAATATTTCACATTTGGTTTTTTGACATTTGTCAGCCCATGTTTGATAAATTGATCGTCTACATGTAAGTGAGCTTTCAACAACTCTGGAGGGGTTTGAGACATCCATTGATTCAAGGACACGTCTGAAAATTTATCGCTCTTGAACATTTCCAAGAAACGGAGTGGCTTGTCCCCTGTATTTTGGATATAGTGGCCCATTGCAAATGGTACATATCCCACATCGCCGGCTTGGTAATCAAATGTCCGCGCCTTGCCTTCCGCAGCAAATACGGTCATTCTGCCTTCCCCTTCCAAATAATACTGCCATTCATCCGTATTGTTATGCCAGTGCATTTCACGTATGCCCCCTGGCTCCACTTCTACGAGAGCGGCAGCAATCGTCTTGGATGCTTTAAAATTCGTGGAATCTGCTATCCATACCTTTCCGCCCTTTGTTTCAATTGGTTTCTGCTCGGTCAAACGGAATGTGAAGGGCTCCTCCACCGCCTCATTCATATTTTGCGGCACTTCTTGCAGGATAGGCCCGGGAACTTTTGTTTCAAACATATACACTTGATGGTCCGGTATGTTATCAAACGCTTCTTCCGATACGCCAAAGTTCGCAGCTAAGACATCTTTGGGCGTATGCGCAAACCAATCTGTAATGGAAAACGTACTGTTTTCCGAGAAGCTTCCATCGTCAAATACGAGAATAAATTCTACTCCTTCGCTTAATCCTTGAATCGAATGAGGAATACCCGATGGGAAATACCAAAGGTCGCCTTCACTTACATCATCGACAAATTCGCGGCCTTGCGCATCAATGGCAGTCAGTCTGGCACTTCCTTTGATGACAAATGACCATTCCGCTTCTTTATGCCAGTGCAGCTCTCGAACGCCGCCGGGCTCCAGATGCATATTAACGCCAGCCATCTTTTCCGAAACAGGCAGTTCCCGGATGGTTGTTTCCCGTGACCAGCCGCCCTCTTCCACTCGCATATGGGATAATGCAAACGGCCACTTGAAATTGGGCAGTGTTCCATGATCGGTATCCGGCGGTGTCAATGTGTTGGGATTTTCACGGTCAATCGGAGTATTTTTTGCACCCCATATTTTTCCGCCTCGTTCCCCTTTGATTGGTTCCGGAATTGATTGGTTTTCATTATTCATTTTATGCATATGTCCATCTTCTCCTTCCAGTTTATAAAAGATTGATAGAGTGTTTTTCACTTTCCTGTGGCAAGTCCATCGGCTCTCGGATCAGCACCGGCTTCCAAACGGTCGGGCAAGATACGGATCGCTTGCGCATGGCCCATTAAGTCGCTGAAGTTCTCAATGACATCCACGTTGACATGTCCCATATCCCGCAGTTGTTCCGCCACTTTTTCTCCATATCTCCCCTCAATTCGAAGGCCCATGATCTGCTCGCCCCATGTCCGTCCGAGAAGCCAGCGTGGTGCGTCGATCGCTTCTTGGACGGAATATCCTTGATCCAGTATCCGCATGATAATAGAAGCCTGCGTCTGTGGCTCTCCATCTCCTCCCATGGCCCCGACGACCAATTCCGGCTTTCCGGTTTCATCATCAAATACCATGGAGCAGGTCAATGTATGAGCTGGACGCTTTTTCGGCTGCAGGCAATTCCGACTCTCCGGATCAAGCGAGAAATACGTCCCGCGATTTTGAAGAATCAAACCTGTATTTCCCGCTACTAAGCCGGAGCCCCACTCCCAGTACAAGCTTTGGATGACTCCGACGGCATTCCCTTCTTTGTCCACTGCACAGCTAAATGTCGTATCACCTTTTTTGCCGAATCCCTTTTCCGGAGGGCCCAAAGTGCGATCATGCAGCTTTCTCTCCCGATCCTTCAAATAATCTTTGCTTAGCAAGACATCAATTGGCACTGGATTGAAATCGGGATCATCCAAATACGTATCCCGATCGGTAAAGGCAAACGCCGTTGCCCGGGTAAATGCATCCATGAAATCCGCCTCTTTGCCAATCATAGATTTGATATCTTTATTCTCAAGCATCCCCAAGATTTGGAGCGTGACAAAACCCGCGGAATTCGGAGGGGGCGCGATAACCTTCCATTTACGGTAATTCACTTCAGCCGGCTCTTCCCATGTAGCTTCATGGTTTGCAAAATCCTCTTTTGTCAAAACTCCGCCGTGCTGCTGCAGGAAACTGCTAATCTCTTCTGCAATCTCTCCCTTATAAAAGGCATCAAATCCCCCCTGTCCGATTGCCTCCAAGGTACGGGCCTGGTCTGGATTTTTCATGATATCGCCAGTCAGATAAGGTGCTACTCCGTTTTTGAGGTAGGTTTTTGCAGTTGTTGGATACTTTCGAAGTAAATCAATTGACAATTCGGAGAATCGTGCCAGTGAATCGCCTACAGGAAATCCTTCTCTTGCATATTCAATAGCAGGTTTCAGACATTCTGAGAGGGGAAGCTTTCCAAACCTCCGATGGGCTTCCAGCCACCCGCTCACTGCCCCCGGCACCGTATTGATCGAACGAGGGCCACGAATATCGATTTCATCCTGGCCTTTGTAGTAATCCCTTGTTGTGTTAGAACCTGAACGTCCAGACGCATTCAGTGCATGGCGTTTGCCTGTCTTTGCATCATAGATTAACCAAAATGCATCTCCACCAGCTCCAGTCATATGGGGAAACACGACGCTTAACACGGAGTTGATGGCCACAGCCGCATCTACTGCACTGCCGCCTTGATCCAGGATCCGATTCCCAGCCATTGAAGCCAAATTACTGGGGGCCGCCACCGCATATTCCCTTGCGATGAAGGACCTTCCGTATCTTGGATCAATGTCTCTTCCGACTTTTTCGGAACCGTAGTTCATGAACTCACCTTCCTGCTTGTCATTTTTCTTACTGGGATTTTCACCCTATTGAACAAATACCCAACTCCTATCGGAAAAAACGGGTTTTACTCCGACTCATTCTTTTTACCTATAGAATCCCAGTTAACAGTATTTTCCAAAAGCAGTGAAAGGCAAATGCCAACTAATAAGCCACTGCCAAGAAGGGGTTGCAGCACTTCAGGCAGGGAGGAGAAATAAGAGGTCGGCAAAATCATGATGGCTACACCGGCAAATAACGGAATAGCCGAGCGATAAATGGTTGTTTTGGTGAATTCTATTTGACGCAAAAACTCCAATGAGGAGTGCAGCAATTGAAGATAAGCAACAAATAAGACAGTGCTGCCAATGCTGATCGGAATGTTAGAGAACAGATGGGCTAACGGGGAAATAGCTCCGATTAGAATGAAAAGAGCACCACCGATAATGAAAGGCAAACGCTTAACAATTCCTGCTTGTTCGAGAAAACCGATTGATGAAACAAACGGCGCGTAGGGAACCAAACCAAAAAGGCCGCTAATTCCTGTGAAAATACCGGATACACCTAAACTGCGGTCGTATTGCCCCTGTGTCGTCTTCGACTCATAAAATTCTTCAGTCCCTTTCAATGCACCGAAGGTATTGGCCAAGTTCAAAAGACCAGTAATAATGGCCATTGTAATTATCCCAACATTCCACGATGGTTTGCCAAGCAAAAACCATTCAAATGTAAATACGGCATCTGCTTTCACAGTTTGTTCCTCACCGATCAGCATCGCAAACGCAATCCAACCGACAACTATTCCTCCTAGCAATGTATACTTGCTGATCCTTGTAGGGGCAACTATATTGACGATAATCATTAGGACTGCGAGGACAATGGAGAAAAGAGCGATCGATCCATTAATGGTTGCTGAATGAGGGGTGTTGCCAACCGGGATGCCCAGCATCCCTTTTAAAAATATGTCCACAAGTTGAAAACCGAACAATAGCATGAAGACCCCCATCACACCTGGCTTAAAGAGTTTAGCGATTGCGGGCCCCCAGCCAAAGGCACCTATTAAAACGGTCAGCACGGACGAAATGAGAATACCGACTGTCAAACTTCCCCCAAGCTCCTGTAATGATATATCTTGCGAGGCCGCTATGCCGACCGTTGATAAGATCATCCCCCACCAAAGTCCCGATTGTCCTTCCAAAATAGCACGTCTATGCCCAATGATGGCCTGGGTAATGCAAGCGATTCCGGTGACTACAAACGATAACTGCACCATTGTCAAAACATCATCTTGTTTTAATTCGAAGGCTTTGCCTATTGTCAGTGGGATGATAACGATATTGGCAAAGATGAAAAAGAACCATTCGACACCAGCCATCCATGTCTGCGGCTGCTTTATTTCTTTCCATTCCGCTTTCATTCAGCACCCTCCAATCTATTTGCTGCTACTACTCTGTTTTCGCTTTCCCTAGTTAAACTGGGATAAACAAAAGATGTTTTCCACTGACAGACCAAAAAGGTTGGTAAACCGCAAGATGCTATGCTTAATTGCGCTTATGTTCCCGAAACAAAAAAATCCCGCCTGCCAGACAATCTGCCTGGAGACGGAATTTAATTCTTATTTAAGTTGCCCATCACTTCATCGATTTGCCGTCGCTGTTCTGCCTTTACTTCTTCTAGTTGCCGCTGTTTCTCGGCTTTCAGATACTTTTTATAACCAAGGCGAGATATGATAACGCTAATTTCATATAAAATGAATAACGGAACCGATGTGAATAAATGCGAAACAATATCAGGCGGTGTAATGAACGCCGCCAGCACAAACAAAGAGAAATAAGCGACTTTGCGGATTTTCACTAAGTACTTCGGATTTAATATACCGAGCCGCGATAAAAAGAGCATGACAATCGGCAATTGGAATACAATGCCGAACGGGATGATGATTTGGAACAAGAATGTGAAATATTGATTGATTCCAAACGTCGAAGCAATTCCTAAGTCACCGGACAAACTGATCATGAACTTCATTACATACGGAACAAGAATGAAGTAGGAAAAAGAGACACCCGCCAAGAACAGCAAAAAAGCGAACGGAATGTAGCTTAGTGTCACTTTTCGTTCCGTCTCATGCAAGCCGGGAGAAACAAATGACCAGAACTGGTACATGATGATCGGCGAGATGATGACTACTGCAAGAAACACGACTACCTTCAAATAAACAATAATCGGATCCGCGACATTAAATGCGTTAAACGTCTGTTCAGGCGCTTGTTCTTGAAGGAATTTAATGACCGGTTTCGCCATGACAAAACTGCCGATCACGGCAATAACAAAGAAAACGACGATTACCATCAGCCGTTTTCGAATTTCATCTATATGTTCAATGACGGTTAAATTTTTTTCTTTCATCGATCATACATCCTTACTTATTGCACGTCGTTTTTCTTGTCTTCCACTTTCTTTACCGTGTCGTCATCATCGGATGCAAGACCTTTTGTTGCATTCTTGAACTCACGCAATGAAGAGCCGAACGCCTTACCGATTTCAGGCAATTTCTTCGGTCCGAAAATAAGCAATGCCACGACTGCAATTAAGAGTAAACTTCCTATACCTGGGGCCATTACGGGCACCTCCTTCGTATTATGTCTATTTTACATGAAAACTGTCTTCAATTCCACGGAACGCCTCATTCCAATTGTGAATCTTTTACGTCATTTTTGATAAAGTAAATGAGCGTCTGCAATTCGACTGACAGATCAATCGTATGGACCCGCATCCATTCAGGTACAGCCAGACGGACCGGAGTAAAATTCAAGATCCCCTTTACACCCATTTCAACCAACTGGTCGGTCACGTCCTGAGCGACTCGGGACGGCACGGTTAAAATAACGAGATTAATGCCAAGCTCTGTAATTTTTTCCTTCATCCGGCTAGGCGGGAAAACGGGAATCCCATTTAATGTCTTGCCGTCTTTTGGAGCTTTTGGGTCAAAGGCAATAACAATTCGGGTGTTATGATTTTTCTGAAAATTATATTTTAAAAATGCATTTCCGAGACTGCCGACGCCGATCAATGCAACATCTGTTTCTTCATCCTGATCGAGCGTTCGACGAAAAAAGGTCACAAGATAATTGACATCATATCCATACCCTTTTCGGCCCAGTGCCCCGAAATGTGAAAAATCCCGACGGATCGTGGCGGCATCGATTTTCATCGCTTCGCTTAATTCACTGGAAGAAACACGTTTCTTGCCTGCGTTCGCAAAGTTTTGTAGGAATCTATAATAGAGCGGCAACCGCTTTGACGTCGCCTGTGGAATTTTCGGAATTTCCCCAGCCATTTTCAACCTCCTGAATATCCAATCGACTCCTAGGAGGCAACCGATACCCTTTGATGCTAGTCTTCCATTCAAAGAAACGGAAGCCGATTCTATCGTACAGTAGTTGGCTTCTATTGTAAAGCCGGCCATTGCGCCCTTCCTCCTATTCCATTACACTATAGGGGAATAGAGGTGTATGCAATGATCATTTTACAAGTGAACGGACTGAGCAAGTCCTTTTCTGGTACCGATATATTGAACAATGTCCGTCTGGAAGTCCAACACCGGGATCGAGTGGCACTGGTTGGCCGAAATGGCGCTGGCAAGTCGACTCTTTTAAAGATTATTGCCGGTGAAATGAGCCCGGATTCGGGCGATATTATCATTCCGAAAGGCGTGCGGATCGGCTACTTGGAACAGCATGCTGGAATTGATTCGGAACGGACGGTCTGGGAAGAAATGATGACTGTTTATGAACCGTTGCGGAAATTGGAAGGACGGCTGCGGGAACTGGAAATGGAGATGGCGGCTCCCGCTGTTTATGAAAATAACTTGGAATATGAGCGGGTTATGAAGGAATATGATGCCCTGCAAATCGAATTCAAGGATTCGGGCGGCTATCAATACGAGTCTGATTGCCGCTCTGTCCTTCATGGAATGCGATTTTATCAGGAAGACTATGAAAAAAGCGTCCACCTTCTTTCGGGCGGGCAGAAAACGAGGCTCGCTCTTGCAAAAATGCTGCTCAGCAAGCCTGACCTGCTTATTCTGGATGAGCCGACCAACCATCTTGATATTGAAACACTTGGATGGTTGGAAAAATATTTAATTTCGTATGAAGGTGCCATTCTTATCGTGTCCCATGACCGGTATTTCCTTGATCAGATTGTGACTGTCGTCTACGAAGTATCAAGGAGAAAAGTGACGAAATATACCGGGAACTACAGTGCATATCTAGATGAAAAAGCGAAGAACTATGAACGGGATCAGAAACTGTTTGAACGGGAAGCGACCGAACGGGCTAAACTCGAGGATTTTATTCAGCGCAATATCGCCCGGGCCTCGACATCCAAAATGGCGAAAAGCCGACGCAAACAGCTGGAACGTACAGAGTGGATGGAAGCGCCTGATGGCAATGAAAAGTCCGCTACCTTTTCTTTCGATATTGAACGGCAGAGCGGCAACGATGTACTGGCTTTGCAGGATGTATCGATCGGCTACGGCGATCATCCGGTGTCACGCCATATCAACCTGCACGTCTACAAAGAAGATCGGATTGCCATTATCGGACCAAATGGTATCGGGAAATCAACGCTGCTGAAGACGATTGTAAAGAAACAGCCGGCTTTGCACGGGGAAATTCGTTACGGTACGAATGTCCAATTCGGTTATTATGACCAAAACCAAGCGACTATCATCGGCACAGGGACAGTCCTTCAGGAAATTTGGGATGAATGGCCGCTTATGAATGAAAAAGATGTCCGCTCCTTGCTCGGCCGGTTCCTGTTCTCAGGCGAGGATGTGGAAAAGCCGGTTGCTTCGTTATCCGGAGGCGAAAAGGCTAGGTTGTCTCTGGCCAAGCTTATGCTCGAAAAATCGAATACGCTCGTATTGGATGAGCCGACGAACCATTTGGATTTGGATAGCAAAGAAGTACTGGAAAACGCATTAGATGATTTCCCGGGAACCATCGTTTTTGTCTCACACGACCGTTATTTTATAAATCGTCTGGCAACAAAAGTGATAGACATTCATGAGGACGGGGCGACCGAGTATCTGGGCGACTATGATTACTTCTTAGAGAAGAAAGCAGAGCAAACGGAACTGATGGCAGATGGTCAAGGTTCAGGCGCGGCACCGGTTGCAGATCGAACCAATGCCAGTCGCAACGAGTTGGATAAGGAATTGAAGCGACAAGAGCGCAAGCTGACACGTGCAATTGAAGATGCGGAGAAAAAGATGTCGTCATTGGATGAGGAGATCACTCATTTGCAAGAGGAATTGCTAATTCCGGAATTTGCAGACGATCATGTGAAGTTAATGGACTTGCAGGCACAGATAGATGCTCGTCAGGAGGAGCATGATCTGTTGGCTGAACAGTGGCTGGAATGGCAAGAAGAACTAGAATTGCTTTATTCATAAGAAGAACGCCGTTTCGATACTGATGTCGAAATGGCGTTTCTATTTTCCACAATCTTTTCCACATGAGAAATACTGATTTAATAGGATATGAACATAGTTATCCACGTTATCCACAGAAACATGTTTTATTACCCACAAAGTTATCCAAAAAGGCAGGCTTGATCTTTTGCTATTTGTTAAGTTATAAACAAGTTGTCCACAGAATGTGCATAAGTACGAACGTTCCCTCTTGACAAGCTGGAAATTGGCTTAGACAAAAAAATACGGAAATCGCCACATTCGGACAATTTCCGCACTTGTTTTATCAGTTCCATGACTTCAATGGCATACCCGGGCGTCCGTTCATTTCCATATTCCCTCGTACGCCTGCTTCAAACATGGAAGAACCTGCCGCAGCAATCATGGCCGCATTATCCGTACATAATGAAATAGGCGGTACGTAAAATGGAATGCCTTCCTTCTCAAATGCGGCTTCCAAAGAAAAGCGAAGCCCTTGATTTGCTGCCACTCCGCCTGCCGCGATTACTTGTTTCACCTTATATTCCCTAGCCGCTTTCAATGTCTTTGTTGTCAGCACATCAATCACACTTTCCTGAAAACCGGCTGCTACTTGATGCGGATCAATCGTCTCTCCACGCTGCTCCAGATTATGCCGATAATTAATAACCGCCGATTTTAATCCGCTAAAACTGAAATCATAGGAATCCGGCTCCAACCAAGCGCGCGGAAACTCAATCGCGCTGCCGCTCTCTAACGCCAGACGATCAATATGCGGTCCTCCTGGATATGGCAGGCCGAGCACGCGAGCGACCTTATCATACGCTTCACCGGCCGCATCATCCCGGGTCTCACCAATCAGCTCGAACTTGCCGTGTTCTTTCATCACGACCAGCTCCGTATGCCCTCCTGACACGATCAGCGCGAGAAGTGGAAACTCCATCGGTTGCAGCAACTGATTCGCATACACATGCCCCGCAATATGATGCACGCCGATAATCGGCAATCCATTGGCAAATGCAAACGCTTTGGCGGCATTAATGCCGATCAAGAGTGCGCCCACCAGGCCTGGCCCTTCCGTAACCGCAACGGCATCCAAGTCGGCCGGCTCCAATTGTGCTTCACGGAGCGCCTCCTCGAGGACGAGTGTAATTTGTTCGACATGATGGCGCGAGGCAATTTCAGGGACGACCCCGCCAAATCGTTGTTGGCTTTGAATTTGTGATGCGACTACGTTGGATACAATCTCATGGCCATTTTTCACAATTGCTGCTGCCGTCTCATCGCAGCTCGTTTCAATTCCCAATATATAATAATCCTTCTTCATTCGAATTCCACCCACATGACGAGCGCATCTTCATGGTCGTCGGTATAATAATTTTTCCGGATGCCACCGTCTTGAAAACCAAGCTTCCGATACAAGTTTTGAGCGGCCATATTGCTGACTCGAACTTCCAGGGTCATCAGCTTTACATCATTCGCCTTGCATAACGCAATCGCCTTTCGCATCAGCCCTTCTCCAATTGCGCGGCCACGGTGCTGCCTGCGAACCGCCACATTGGTGATATGGCATTCATCCAACACAATCCACATCCCGCAGTGTCCAATGACCTGTTCATCTTCCACAGCTACAATATAATGCGCATAGGCATTGCCCGTCATCTCGTGCTCAAAGACTTGTTCCGTCCACGGTGTCGTAAACGACTCTTCCTCGATTTCTACAACGGACGCAATATCCTCACGTGTCATTTTCCGGTAAGCTACTGTATGAATCACGACTGGGTCCCCTTTTTTTGTTGTGCCAACCAATTGGCCTCTGCCTCCGCAACACGGCGGTACTCCGGCACAAAGGCATGCAAATCTTCCTCCTGCTCTTCCTGCTCTGCAAAATGAATTAATAGCGAAGCACGAGGCAATTGGAATGGCTGCGGCGCAAAAGAAGCCAATTCACCAAGCGCTGATTCGATTTCCTCTCTATACAAGCTGATATCTGCCCCCACAAAAAGAACCGGCTGACCTATCTCCTTTATGGATTCCAATAGGGTTTCAATAGCATAGTGGCCATCCTCTTTCACCTGTTGCAGTCCGCTCCCATCCGACTTATAGATAGCAGAATAGACATGCCGTCTGCGCGCGTCGACCAAAGGACAAATGATACCACCGGACAACAAGGCATTGCCGGCCATCACCCGTAGGCTAGATATGCCGACGAGCGGTTTTCCAAGCGTCCAGGCTAAAGTCTTGGCGATTGTCACACCGATTCGGACTCCTGTATAAGAGCCCGGTCCTTCCGATACGGCAATTGCATCAATGGCTTGTGGCGTTACATCCGCCTTTTCGAATAGTTCCTCAATCGCCTTCATGGCCCGCAGAGAATGGTTCAATGCCATGGACGAAGTATATTCCGCCAACAGCACACCATCTCGGACAAGTGCTACGGAAAGCGGTGTATTTGCAGTATCGATCCCTAACCACATCATAAAGTTATCGCCTCACAAATCTCTTCAAAATGAGCTCCGAACGGTTGGATAATGAATTGTCGCGACTCCTCACCCAAATGACGAATCGTAATAGCCAAACGCTCCCTCGGCAAATCGTTTTCGATCAAGTGTGCCCACTCGACAACCGAAATAGCCTCCCCATAGAAAAGCTCATCCCAGCCCAAATCTTCGTCACTGTCGGCCAAGCGATAGACATCCAAATGATTGAATGGATAACGGCCTTCGTATTGCTTGATAATTGTGAAAGTCGGGCTGTTCACCGTTCGCGTAACACCCAGTGATTTTGCCAGCGCTTGTGTAAATGTCGTTTTTCCCGCTCCCAGATCACCCTCCAAGGTGACCACATCAGGAGGGGTCAGATAAGAAGCCAAAACCGCAGCCAGACGAATGGTTTCTTCCGGCCCATGGACTACAATTTCCTTTAGCATATCCGAATTCCTTTCTGGGAACTTTAAGTATAGTGTACAGACGAAAGAGGCAAGAAAGCAAGAGATGCCCATTGTCGTAGAAATACAAAAAACCGACTCCTGGATAAATCCGCGGAATCGGTTGAAATTTTTAGGTAAATGGCGGTCCCGACCGGGATCGAACCGGCGATCTCCTGCGTGACAGGCAGGCATGTTAACCGCTACACCACGGGACCTTTTATGTATGACTTTACGTAACTCGAATCTAGTTCAGGATGTGCTAGAAATTGTAATGTAATCAATCCTAACCATTTCAATGAAACGTAAAGCATTTGAGCCCGGCGACGTCCTACTCTCACAGGGGGAAGCCCCCTACTACCATCGGCGCTGAAGAACTTAACTTCCGTGTTCGGTATGGGAACGGGTGTGACCTCTTCGCCATCATCACCAGACTCGTGAACGATACTTGTTCGTTCAAAACCGGATAAAACCAACATTGTGCAGGCATCAAGCCAACCGTGCTACTGATTACATAAGGTTAAGTCCTCGATCGATTAGTATCTGTCAGCTCCACGTGTCGCCACGCTTCCACCCCAGACCTATCCACCTCATCATCTTTGAGGGATCT
>JACHLS010000007.1:0-159535 GCA_014204635.1 Sporosarcina luteola
GTAGACATAGATAGTACATCCTCCTTGGTTTTTGTAGTGATTAACCTTAAGGATGTCCTATCTTTTTTTGTTTACACAGACTATTGTACGTCATCGAATTGAAATTGCCGTCGATAATCCACTCCGGCTGCTCCAGCTCCTCCTGCAACGCGGCACGGAATTCTGTTTTCGAGGTAGGCGTCCAGCCTTCCTTCCAAAAAAGCGCATCCAAATGCAGAACCGGCAATCCTGTCTTTTCAGCCAGCTCCTTTGACAGTGTCGACTTCCCCGCTCCGCTGCTGCCGATGATCAGCACTCTCTTATATGTCTTCATTGATTAGCGTCCTTCCAGAAGACGTCCGATTTCCAGCCAGTCTGCCTCCAATGCAGGACGATGGGAGGGACGGTAGAAGATGGAGGCCGGATGGAATGTCGGCACGATAGAGTAGGTTTCCTGGGTCCACCCGAATGTACTGCCATTTAAATCTTCCAAATGGCGAATCGGTCCAGTGATCAGCTGTCCATGCAATTCGGTCACTTTCGCCTCTTTCCCGAGCAGACGCTGCAAGCCGACGTTGCCGAGAGTCACGATCAATTTTGGCTGGACATGAGTAAGTTCGTAATCCAAGACAGGGGCATGAGCGATAATTTCCTTCTGCGTAGGAGGCCGATTGTACTTCCGTTTCACAACCGTGCCATCCCGCTCCTTTTTTGTTCCCCACTTATAAGGCCTGCTGCGGACGGCACTCGTTATGTAGACGTCTTCCCGAGTCAAACCGATGGTCGCAAGTGATTTCATGAGTTCTTTGCCCGCTCGCCCGATAAACGGGATGCCATCCACGATTTCAAACTCCCCCGGCGCTTCGCCAATGAGCATAATTTCGGGGTTTTGCGGTCCTTCTCCGTAAACGAACCCTTCGACAGGGAAGCCTTCGATTCGCTTCCGTCCAAGCTCCGCAACCGATTCAGGTATCCGGAACATCAGATCACTCCCTTTCAGGATTGTAATAGAGAAATCGTCTCCTCGATAAATTGCTTTCCCTCGCCCTGTTTAATCTGTTCAATCCCATTCTCCACCCGATCATACCGGAAAGGCCGTATGACTGCGAACAAATCGGGGATGACCTGTAATTCAAGCTCGGTAAAGGGCCGCTCTCTCGTGTAGGCCGCCAAGAAGGCTTCATATCGCTCTTCTGCGGATTCCTCTCCTTTGAAACCATCGTAATGCCAGGCGAGATAGATAGCGCTCGCTACACTACCATTCACCAAGCGCTCATCTCCCGCGATATTATAATCATACACAGCAGATATCCGATTGCCATCAAAAAGCATATTATAAGGCGCCAAATCACCTTGCGTCGCTCCAATTGGCAGATCACCCCAAACTTGTTCGAGTGCCTCTCGCCTTGATTCATACAGACGGCGAATCAACTCCAGTTCCTCCAGGAAGGAGCCATTCTCCTCCAGCGTACGCATCAAGTCCTGAAAGCATAATTCATTTTCGTCGTAATCGCCGAGCTCCTCGGTCGCATTGCCGCCGAACATTCCCCAGGAAGTCCCCCTGCCAAGACGCAGCTCTCGAGAGAGGGAAAGCGCATGTTCCTTCCCCATCAAACAGGCGATTTCTTCTATCTGCCGCAGATTGATTCCTTCCACTTCTGCCCCTTTGCCTTTCCGCTCGAGAATGAACAGCAAGCCATCATGCTCCACGTAATCTGCCCCGTCCAACGTTTTTTCAGGTCCGATATATGGCAAGCCGGACATGCCCGCCTCGCGGATGAAGGCAATTAGTCTCTCAAGGAATGCTTTCTCGATTTTTTCACCTTTCAAATAATAAGTGGAACCGTTCACCACAACTTCTGCAACAAGCCGTTCCTTATCCCGTAACACTTCGTGGCTTGTGAGTGGCTCCTTTATGAAATTTTTCATCACGTTAGAAATCAAAGCGATCTTCTCCTCCGATCCGATGCGGCGCGAGAGCTCGTGCAACACTATTCGCAAAGTCACTGCCCGCACCCCAGTCGAAACGGAAGAACACACCTTCCGAACTGCCTGCCGCCACCACGTGAACGGTCGTCACTCCATCAAAATTATCGATCGTCGACGTGACCGACGCCCGATTACTGGAACGCATATAGTATTTCTCCAAGATCAGGACGTGCATCTCGTACTCGCCGACCTGCCGTACATAGCTGTCGACCAGAGTACCACTGATGTTACGTTGCAATATTTCATTTTCAATCAAATCTCTCGCCTCTCTTGGCGATATGCTCACTTGAAACGTTTCTTTTGCCATGGAATAACCCCCTTCGTTTTATTACGAAAGAAGGCAAGAAGAAGTTTCAAAATGGAAATAGACCCCTTGAACAGGGGTCTGGCTTAGTCCTTCGAAAACTGCGTATCTTCTCGGTTGGCTACGATAAACTCATACCAATTAGACTGCTCATATCGAAGAATGTAATGGAAATCTTCCCAATATGATTCCCGGTTCGTCCGCTCAAACGCTTCGGAAGTCTCTTCTTTGAGAGGATACACTTCATCCAGAATGCGCTGTTTCTCCTCATCATTTAATTCCGGTTGGACGGATTCAATGACCGTCTTTATGAGTACATTCGCATCCTCTCGGGGTGCCTCAATCCCCTCAAGCTCCAACTTGATTGCTTTGATTTCCTTGTTTTCAGGCATTTCAATGACACTCAGCAGAACGTCTTTATCCAATTGGATGGATGCCGTTCGCCTGCCATCGCTCTCCAGCCATTCATACTCCTTAATTGTAACGGGGAGTTCGCGCCTTTCTGCATTAGCATTAAACGACTCCTCGAATTCGTCCATTGTCAAACCGATCGTCAAGTCATTCTTCACACCTGTGTCCTTGCCGTCTTCCTGTTGGTCCGCATCGGACTGTTCGCCATTCGATGTGTTGCTGTCCTTTTTAGAGGAGTCTGTGTCGTCAGTTTTATTGTTGCATGCAGCCAGACTCAGGACCAATGTGAAGACGAGCAAGAGAAATGAAACCCGCTTGTTCAATCTGCTCCCTCCTATTCTTCATTCACAGAAATCTATCCATCTTTACCCGTTCCCTCTGAGATGAATCATAGAGTCCTTTTCCGTGCCTACCGTTTTTTATGGCGTTTGGCATTTCGGTTGTTCGCTGAGTTTGGTTTATGTTTCTTCGATTTGGCATTTAATTTTGGATGTTGCTTCTCCGACTGTTGTTTCTGATACTTCGGCTTCAGCGGCCGCTCACCTTTGTAGTAGGAACCCGTCCGCCTTTTGCGACGCATCATGATGAAAGCTAAGCTGACCAGCCATGTCAAGATGATCGTTACGTAATAAATCATCATACGAGAATTAAAAGCAAGTTGAAGTACACTTAAGGAATCGGTCTTCGATATAAACACATTATAGGGATTGTCTCTCATATAACGGATTGGCAGTGTGCCGTCCTGCTTGTCGTAAACCGCCCCTGTAACCTCTTTGCTTACAAATATCCGTTCGCCATCCTTCGTTTCAAATGACAGCATCAAGTAATACATACTATTTTCGTACCGGTTGCTACTTCTCTCATAATAAGTATCTCCGACTTTGGCAACTGTCTCCACTTGCTCACCAAGCGCAAACCTCTCTGCGACGTTTTTAATTACCGGAATCGCTGTCCAGTAAGAGTACAAGAGACCGATCGTTATGCCACCCAGAAAAATGGATGTGACCAAAATGCTGAAAATGCTGAATAGCCTGTCTTGACGATCCAACCACCGATTGAATGCCGGTATTTTCAACAATACATATAAGAGATAACCCAGTGGGTAGACCGACCAGACGAGCAAGAAAATCGGAAACTCACTGAATGAGCCCTTTACATCCAAATCACTGTAGAAACTTCGCCCAATTTGATATACCGGAATTGTTTCGTACACTTCCACAGCATCGAACTGTTCCTTCGTCAATTGGACAAACGTTCCCGAATCCAACTTTATCGGATTTCTCCATTGATCCATCATTTGCAGCGTTGCAATATAATTCAAATCACCGAACAAATCCTTCACGCCTGTCTTACCGTACACCATCGCCTCCGTCTGCTCGCCTTTCGAACCTTGTCGCACATCCAGAAACTCCGACAAATCTTCAATGAACAAACTGACAAACACATAACAGACAAAAAGCAAGATACTCTCTTTCGCGATCTTCTTAATTACTTTCATCTGATTCTCCTTATACTTCACAACTATGTATCAGTTTGCTAGAAAGTTTGGGTGGATACAAGTGATAACATTTGAATTGATTATTTGGAGGAAATTTTCCATAACATGGAGGGTTCTGATTAAGGGGAACGGTTATGGACGGGGCATTTCCCATAATCGCGGAATCGATTGCTTTCTTTATACGCGCCTGCGGATTGGGTATGCGCGGGTAGGCCAGGTTATGCGCGAGTGGACCAGGGTATGCGCGGGTAGGCCCGGGATATGCGCGGGTGGGAAAGGTTATGCGCGGGTGGACTCGGGGTATGCGCGGGTGGACTCGGGGTATGCGCGGGTAGACTCAGGTTATGCGCGGGTAGGCCCGGGGTATGCGCGGGTGGACTCGGGGTATGCGCGGGTGGACCAGGGTATGCGCGGGTAGGCCCGGGGTATGCGCGGGTAGAACCGGGGTATGCGCGGGTGGACCAGGGTATGCGCGGGTAGACCCGGGGTATGCGCGGGTGGGAAAGGTTATGCGCGGGTGGGCTCGGGGTATGCGCGGGTAGAACCGGGGTATGCGCGGGTGGACCAGGGTATGCGCGGTGAAATGGGTGGTATCGGCGCTCGCAGTGCAAGTAACGAAAGCATCCTAGCTATCGCAAATCTTCTTATTCCTATATAATTCCGATTTCTTTCCACAATAAAGAGCCGCACCCAGGCGGCTCTTTCATTCTAATTCCATTTGTTTCGTTTCAGTTCCTAAAGCCAGCACTGCAATGACTCCGATAACGATAGCACAGCAGAAGATGGAGAAGATAACGCCGAAGTCATAGCCTGCGGTCAGCAGCCAACCGACTAGCAAGGGGCCGAAGATGCCGCCGATCCGTCCGACTGCAGCGGCTATCCCGGAACCAGTGGCCCGTACTTCTGTCGGATATTGCTCGGGAGAATAGGCATACAATGCGCCCCATGCACCCAAGTTAAAAAACGACAGGAATGCACCCGAGGTGAGCAGCCAGACAAGATGATCGGCATTGCCGAAGAAGAACGCGCTGGCCGCTGTTCCAAGAAGATAAGTGGCCAGCACAAATTTTCTTCCTGCCCGTTCGATCAACCACGCAGCCGAAAAGTATCCCGGCAGTTGAGCCAATGTCATCAAGAGGACATAGCCGAAGCTTTTGATCATATCAAATCCTTTCATGACCATGACACTCGGCAGCCACAGGAACATGCCATAGTAGGAAAAGACAACGGTGAACCAGACGATCCACAGCATGAGCGTCCGGCGACCATAGGGCTTCATCCAAATAGATTTTATTTTAAACCATACAGATTGCTTTGGTTTTCCGTCTGTCTCAAACTTTGGAGAGTCCGGCAAATTCCTCCGTAAATATATTGCATAAAATGCAGGTAAGGCCGTAAGTAATAGTGCGACTCTCCACCCAAATTCTGGGATAACGAAATATGCGATCAACGCGGCGATCAACCAGCCTACTGCCCAAAAACTTTCCAGCAGCACGACCACCCGGCCCCGTTCGTGCGCCTTGACACTTTCTGAGACTAGAGTGGAGGCGACCGGCAATTCTCCACCAAGCCCTGCCCCTACGAGGAACCGGAGTAGTAAAAAGATAAGCAGCGTTGAAGTGAGAGCCGACAATCCACTCGCCACGGAAAAGAGTACGAGTGTCATCATGAATACTGACTTCCGCCCGATCCGATCGGCAAGCAAACCGAACGCAAATGCGCCAATTGCCATCCCAATCGAGTTGACACTGCCGATCCATCCCATCTCTGCTGGAGATAAATTCCACTCCACCGCCACTGCAGCGATGACAAAGGACAAGATTCCTACATCCATTGCATCAAACATCCAACCCGTTCCGGCAATGACCAACAGCCGATTACGGGATAATTTCTTTGTCGTTTTCAAAACAATTCTCCTTGTCCATTAGTGTCTTTACACATGTCATTATAGAATGAAAAGAATATGGAAACAAGAAGATATTTCCCAAAGAAACCCTGCCTCATATGTTTAAAGGTATCTGCATTTATTTATACACACAGTTCGCCGTCTACCATCCGCGCAAAGACACCGATTTGATCCCTTTCTACCAAATGGCACTCTGTTCCCACCCAGATTTCCGTCCCTTCTCTCGCTAAACCAACTGTGATTGTTCCCGTCTCACTTGTCTTCAAAACAGTCTTTCCACCTGATACTGAGCCTGACTCCAATATGGAAATCTTTTGATCTGCATACAACTCACCGCCTCGGCAGATACCTTCCACATACACATCCCGCCTGGCGGACACGGAACAATTGCTAAGCCCTTTTTCTGTCACTTTGATCGTCCCATTGCAAGAAAGTACGCTGTTGAGGGCATACGGCAGCTCCAAAAGAGAGTCCAACTTCCCATCTTCGGCATGACGATCATGCATCTGTCTGGCCTCAATTACAAGCCCGGAAAAATCCTTCGCGCTGCGCACACCTGACTTCGCAGTATCGGACAGCACATTGTACAAATGATCGGCTAACACTTCCCAATCATCCGATAGCTGTGTTGTATGGTTTTTCACCTTTTGAATAAATTCCTGTTTCATCCGTTGGAATGGAATGAATTTCTCTTCCAATATCCAATGAAAAAGGCGATTCAGTTCTGCTGCATCAATTTCTTCCGGCAACCGGTCTCGGACAATAAGAATTTCCTGGATCGCACGGTCGATACGCTCTAAATAATGAACCACCCCTTCCAGCCTCAAAGACAACTCATTCTCCAACGCATCCCGAACGCCTACATGGATCGTAGATGACAGCACATTGCCGTTGATTTGTACTATCCGCTCTCCCTCGACAATGGCCTTTTGAACAGTGCCGCCAATCAATATGTTTCCAACTGATTCAATGAACAAAGACGGATGGACATGGCCGGTGATGTGGAGATCTCCCCCCGTTCTGATATTTCCCGTAGTCCGGTCGACATTCCCTTCAACCAACAGGCTTTTGCCGCAACTCTCCAAGTCACCTGTCGGTTGACGACGAAAGGCCTTCAATTTAATCGGTTGGCCCGGAACATACAATTCCGTAAGCAATTCAATATCCATCTCTTTTCTCTTTTTCAACCCCAATTCCACAAGTGCCCGCTCCATCGCCTCTTCCAATGTCGCAGCCTTGATAATGACCGATTCTCCCATAAACCCTCTCCCCTTCTTGCCGGCTCTTTTTTCTATCGTAGCATAGACGCTTGCCATGCGCGCTCGGCTAAAGGTAATGAAATTTCCGTGCGCAATCATTTGTCACCGGAGTCTGAACACGAAAAAATCCATCTACCGCGATGGTAGATGGATTCTTTATATTACAGTCCCGCTTCGATTTCAGAAACCATTTCTTTCATGGAAATCAAACCGCCGCCGGATAAGTACCAGTATTCGCCATTCAAGTAAACGATTTTCCCGTTTTCATAGGCCTTTGTCTTTTTCACCAGATCGTTTTCAATTGAATCTTTCGCGCTGGCTCCATTGCCGACTGCTGCATCACGATCAACGACATATAAGATATCTGGGTTCTTTTCAAGAATGTATTCAAACGTAATATTTTGGCCGTGTGTGGAGACTTCAATTTTATCATCCGCCGGTTTTACGCCAAACACATCATGGATCAGACCGAAACGAGAGCTTGGTCCGTACGCGCTCACTTTACCTTCTGTAGCAAGTACGATCAAACCTTTGGAATCCAAGCTAGTTGTCTTTTCCTTGATTGCCTCGATTCGCTTGTCGATGTCTTCCAGTTCCGCTTTCACTTCATCTTCCTTATCGAAAATCTGCCCCATTAATTCTGCATTATGCTTGAAGGATTCCATGTAGTTCGCAGTATCTAAGCCCACATAGACAGTTGGCGCGATTTCAGCAAACTGATCATACATATCCGCTTGGCGGCCCGAGATGAAGATCACATCGGGCTTCAACGCATGAAGCGCTTCAAAATCAGGTTCTTTCAAGCTTCCTAGGTTTTTATACTTGTCATCATCATATTTGGAAAGGTAACCAGGTACGTTTGCACGCGGAAGACCTGCAACTTCTACTCCTAGGTCATCCAATGTATCCAATGTGCCGAAATCAAATACAACAACTTTTTCCGGATTTTTGGGAACTTCTACATCTCCATACTCGTGTGAAACGGATACTGTTTCCTCTTGCGCCGGTTCAGAAGTGGATGAGCCATTGGTTTCATTTGATGACGATTTATCATCGTCCGACTTGCTTCCGCAAGCGGCCAGTACAAGCATAAGTGCTGCAAGGAGCAAAGTGATTGAGAACTTTTTCATCATAAACCATCCTTTTATTGTTTTTTATGAATTAAAATACACGCAAATATTACAGTTATTCATCTTTTGAATCGGTATATCCATATCATATATTTCCTTCAAGGCATCCGAATTGATAATTTCATCCGTCGGACCGTCTTTAACGACACGTCCATCTTTCAAGGCAACGATACGGTCGGAATAGACAGACGCGAAATTGATGTCATGCAACACGATGACAACAGTTTTTCCAAGATCCTCGACGAGCCGGCGCAAGATCTTCATAATTTGAACTGAGTGTTTCATATCCAGATTGTTGAGCGGCTCATCCAGTAGGATATAATCCGTGTCCTGTGCAATGACCATGGCAATAAATGCACGCTGGCGTTGTCCCCCTGACAATTCATCCAAGTATTCATGCTGCATATCCAATAATTCCATATACTCCATTGCCTGTTCCACAATCCGAATGTCCTGGGCATTTAAATGCCCCTTGGAATGAGGGAAACGGCCAAATGAGACAAGTTCACGAATTGTTAAACGGACATTCATAAAATTGGATTGCCGTAAGATGGAGACTCGCTTGGAAAAATCATTGGACTTCATTTTCTTGACATTATCATTGTCGACGAGCACTTCACCTGTATCTGCATCAAGAAGACGGCTGACCATCGAGAGGAGGGTCGATTTCCCAGCACCGTTCGGACCGATGAAGGAAGTGATTTTACCACGATGAATATTGACATTCACCTTTTCAACAACCGCTTTCTTCCCATAAAACTTTGACAGCTCACGAACTTGGATCATGAAGATCGACTCTCCTTTAACAGTAGATAAATGAAGTACACGCCACCGACAAAATTGATAATGACGCTAAGTGTGGTTGAGAACGTAAACACCCGCTCCACAACCCATTGACCGCCGACAAGTGCGATAATACTCATGACAGAAGCGCCTGCGATAAGAACCGAATGCTTATATGTTTTGAAAAACTGATACGACAAGTTGGCAACAATAAGACCAAAAAATGTGATGGGACCCACGAGTGCTGTCGAAACTGAAATGAGCACCGCCGAAATGACGAGCATTAATTTGACAACTTTGTCATAGGAGACCCCTAAATTGATCGCAGTATCTCTTCCCAGCGAAAGGACATCGAGTTCATTGAATGACCGCATGCCTATGAGGAACATAATGATGACGATCGCCAACGCCCACCAAACAAGTTCGCCGCTCACGTTATTAAAGCTGGCGAACATTTTATCCTGCACCCGCATGAACTCATTTGGATCAATGAGCACTTGCAAGAATGTCGAGATGCTCTGAAAGAACGTCCCGATGATAATTCCAACTAACAACAGGAAGTAAATCGGCCTCTTTCCTTTCTTGAAAAGGAGCTGATAAAGGAGCAACGCGAATACAACCATGGTCGCTATCGAAAGAATAAAGTTTACATGCCGGTTCACTATCGTAATATGGCTGGAACCTAGGAAGAAAATAACGACCGTTTGAAGCAATATATAGAGTGAATCTAATCCCATGATGCTGGGGGTTAGGATTCTGTTATGTGTAATCGTCTGGAAGATGACAGTCGAGTAGGCGATCGCCACTCCAGTAAGCGCCATCGCGAGCACCTTGATGCCTCGGCGCGGCAATGCATAATCATAGCTTCCATTTAATTCATGGAATAAATAAAGTCCGCAGAACAGGGCAGCAAGCAAGGCCAGTATGATCATTTTCGATGAATTACGCATAGGCTTTCCTCCTAAACAACAGATAGAGGAAGATTCCGCTGCCGATCACTCCAACCATCAAACTGATAGATATCTCATATGGATAAATGAGAACCCTGCCAAGAATATCACAAATCAGCAGGAAGATAGCTCCTAGCAATGCTGTATGCGGCAATGTTTTCTGCAAATGGTCCCCTTTGAAGATTGAAACGATATTTGGAATGATCAATCCAAGGAACGGGATCATCCCGACGGTCAAAACGACTGTCGTTGTAATTAACGCAACGAGAATCAAGCCGATGTTGACGATACGTTTGTATGCAAGGCCCAGATTCTTCGAAAAATCCTCACCCATTCCGGCAACCGTAAACCGGTTGGCATACAGATACGTGATGATAAGCACCGGGATGCTTATGTATAAAAGCTCATAACGCCCTTTCATGATCATCGAAAAATCCCCTTGCAACCAAGCTGACATGTTCTGGATGACATTCGATTTATACGCAAAAAACGTCGTAATCGAAGAGAGAATATTCCCGAACATCAGCCCAACCAGCGGAATGAATATCGCATCCTTGAACTTGATTCGATCAAGGATTTGCATGAACAACAGCGTGCCGGCAAGCGCAAATGCAAACGCGACGGCCATTTTCTCCAGCATGGAGGCGTTCGTGAACAGCAGCATCGAGACGAGAATGCCCAATCGAGTGGCATCGAGTGTACCTGCCGTTGTTGGAGACACAAATTTATTCCGGCTCAGCTGTTGCATTATAAGGCCAGCGATGCTCATTCCGGCTCCGGCAAGCAAAATCGCGACTAACCTCGGTAAACGGCTGATCAGAAATATCTCAGTTTCCTCCGACTTGAAATCTAGCAGATCCATCGGTGTAATATGGCTCACTCCTACGAACAACGAAAGGAACGAGAGCAAGATGAGTGCGATGATCAAATAGCGTTTCTTCATGAAGATAAAATCCCCGATATCGAATATTTGCTTCTAATTGAGAAACATTTAGATGAAAACGATTATCAATTAGCTGCAAATTCAATTATAGCAGGAATGAATACCATGTCAACCAGTAACTGAAAATGATTATCAATCAAGAGAGATGTTCTCAGCCGACGGAAAGGGAATGACATTGGAAACCGCTCCACTATGGTTGCCATTCTATTTGTGACGGGATTTTAAACTTTATTTGATAGAGGATAGAAGGAGACGAAGGATATGTGGAAAAGGAGAAGGCGCATGATATGCCCTTACCGGGTTCGTCCTTCGATTTCATTCATTTACAATTCTAATGTGTATGTATAAACCGATGTATGAGCGATAGCTCCTTTGCTATTCTGGACTATGGAACAAACCGTACCCTAGAAGCGAACTCTCCCAACTATATGTTCCGGCTCAACCTTCCATTCTTCCGTTTCACAAGAAAAGAGACTCCACCCTAAGCAGGGGAATCTCAAGGCTTCGCACTATTCCCACTCGAAGATCCGCCTCTTCTTCTAATATGAACCCCTTTACAAATCTTTTGTTTGTTCTACGATTTTAGGTTTATTCGGAACCGAAGTGGGAATACTAGTACCATCCCACCCCTTTCTTTATACTAAAAATAGCACTGCCACTGACATTTCTGTCGGGCAGTGCTTTTTTTATTCACTCATTAATTCGCTAAGATCGACTGCATTGTCAATGACATCTTGTGGGATTGTCACTTCAACTTCGTTAATCTTCGTAATGACAGCCTTCACTTTTTGGTCTGTGTGGAGCTTACTTCCTTCGATGACCATATCAAGGCTCATATCCATATTGAAAGCAGTTGTGTAGAATGTTTCTTTGTCAATGAAGATTTCAAAGTAGACATCATTCAATGTCATTTCTTGTGACTCTGCATCCGGATCGCCGGCTGCTTGATCCTCTTCCATTTCTCTCAAGAGCTTGTCGAACTTTTCACCGGACGCTTTCAATTTTAGGATATACGAGTCGTCCGTCTGTTCGAATTTGAATTCATCAACGTAGTCTTTGAATAATTTCATATCTAATGTCGGATCCGATTCACTGCCCATCTCCCCAAGGATTTCAGCAGAAAGTTCTTCAGGGAACTTCAACCATTGACCACTTTCAGGGTCGTTCATGTATACTTCTTTTTCGGAGATATACATCTCGATATCCATTTGGCCGATCTCTTCGTCCCCATCCATTTTCAATGTTTGGTGAATCGACAGTGGTTCAATTACAGCATCCATATTCAATGTCATTGTATTGTTGACTGTATCGCCACCGGATTTCATAACTTGCTTGATTTCCATTTCCGTATGCATGCTCTTTTGCTCTTGGCTGACTGACATAGCTTTCTCGTAAACTTCTTGAGCCGTCATCTTGCTAATATTTTCTGTGTCCTTTTCCTTGCCTGTCTCGGCATCAACCGTTTTTTGCGGTTCTGCTTGGTTGCCGCAAGCGGCAAGAGCGAACGCCAATGCTCCGGCTCCTATTACTTTCAACCATTTTTTCAAACGTAACGCTTCCTTTCGGATGATAATTTGTGTTGCAGTCATACATACGACAGGTTTCAACATTAGTTTCATAATCAACTAAAATCACGACATTCGACTTATTATCTTTCCTTATTTCAGGACATTCCGCTCAAATTATCAAAAGGGTCCTTATCCACGTATAACCTTTGCACAAACGGGTATACTCTTTATATCCCACCCCCCTTTCTCTTATATATGAAAAGCGGCACCGCCTGGTTGAACCAGTGCGGTGCCTTCTTTCTTTAATGGCTGATCAAATAGGATTGGAATTGAGACTTCAAGGCTTCAGGCATTTCTACTGTTAGAACCGTACCGTCTTCCTCATACTCCATCCGCTTAACGGTCGCTTTCTCATTCAAAAATGAAACGAGATCACCCCGGTCAAACGGCAACCGTAACTTACACGTGACGTACTGTTCGAAAATATGCTTTTTGATCAATCCGATCAGTTCGTCCAATCCTTTTCCTTCCTTAGCTGAAATCCAAATATTATCACCATGAATCCGCGGGTACTCGGTCCATGCCAAGTCCGATTTATTAAAGATATGAAGGGCCGGAATGTTTTCCACGCCGACTTCTTCCAACGTCTCCTCCGTCACTTTCATCATGTAATCATGTTCTGAATTGGATACGTCAACGACGTGCAACAGAAGATCCGCCTCCCGCGCCTCCTCCAATGTTGAACGGAAAGCCTTGACCAGATGATGGGGAAGCTTGGATACGAAGCCGACTGTATCAGTCAGAAGGAACTCTTTATGATCTTGAAGACGGACCCGGCGCACAGATGTATCGAGTGTAGCGAACAGCATATCCTTTTCAAATACCTGCTTAGCATTGGACTCGTCCATTCGATGCAATAATTGATTGAGCAACGTCGATTTACCTGCATTTGTATAACCGACAATGGAAACAACAGGTATGCCGCTTTTCTTTCTTTGCTTCCGCTGCGTCTCCCGCTGATCTTTTGCATGTTCCAAGTCTCTGCGCAGCTTGGCGATCTGGTCTTCGATTTTCCGGCGGTCGAGCTCCAATTTCGTCTCCCCAGCCCCTTTGTTCTGAAAGCCGCCGCCTGTGCCGCCCCCTTGCCTGCTTAAGGAAGCACGCAAGCCGACAAGGCGTGGCAGCGTATATTGCAGTTGGGCCAGTTCCACTTGCATGCGCGCTTCGTGCGTGCGTGCACGACGGGCAAAAATGTCAAGAATAAGCATTGTCCGGTCAATTACCTTGACTTCCAACTCAGCTTCCAAGTTCCGGATCTGGGAGGGACTCAGCTCATCGTTAAAAATAATAAGATTCGCATCTGTCGTTTCATACATGTGCCGGATCTCTTCAACTTTCCCTTTTCCAACGTAATGGGTCGGGTTGCGGCGTTCCAAGTTTTGAATGACACTCCCTACGACTGTCACATCGATTGCTTCGGCTAGATTTTTCAATTCTTCCATTTCATATTCAAAGTGCTCATTGTGCACTTCCTTCACTCCAACGAGCACTGCATATTCCACTAAAATCTCCATAGACTGCCCCTTTCATTTGTATGGCTCTTTCTACGCCTCAGTTTGGCCAATGATGACGTCTGCCAATCTTTCTTTTCCCTCTTCTTGTTGCCGGAATGACAGTTTTACGTTTTTCAGTTGGATGGAATGATCGTCCCCTACTTTTTGCGACAGGAGAACAGCCCATTCACCTGTCTCTTTTAATGGGTCATGGACATGAAAAATGCACTCTCGGATGTCCAGCTTTTCATTTTCTGGAGACAATGCGCCTTCTCTGCGCAGTTTTTCAAAACGGACTTCTTCAGGTTCTTCCCATTCAATAAAAAATGGATAAGGCAGCTCATCACAAATCGGCTGATCGACAAACAGCATTTTCCACTTTTTCAATTCTCCGTGAGCGGTCCGTCTTTGGGCATCCAGTATTCCCGATGTCTGAAATCCTTTGTTCTCAATCTCCTGTCTAAACGACTCGATGCCTTGTACTGAAAGACAGAGCGTCCCCCAGGCTTCTCCACTTGGGAGATCGTTCAACAGCAGCCGGGTCAATGGGTGTACAACCCGATTTGCCAAGTTCGGGTTCTCGACCGCCAGCCATTCTACATATGCATTCCGAGTATATAACAATGCATTGTAGGTACCCCACTTTTCATGGCTGCCTCCAACGATTGCGTGCCGCCCCTCTTCTGCTTGCTGTTCAACCACCGTAGTCGGAACCTTTTTTGTAAAATATACGACATGGTCTAATTTCATATTCAGGAATCTCCTCCTATTTACAGTAGATATCTATTACTCTACATGATAGCATCAAGTTGATAAATTGTTATTGCTTGTATCAATAAAATGAGGGTACTCATTTAATAGATTTTACTTTTATCGAAAGGAAGGTGCTTTCATGGATAGTCCCTTTGTCCTTCATATCTCCGATTCACCTACGGAAACCGAGAGAATTGCTGCACTTCTCGACTCCTTCCAATTTCCCAGCGTTACAGTAACAACGATCAAAGAAGGAATAAATCAGCTAAATATCCTGCGTCCCTCAATCATCCTTCTTTCCCTCACTCCAAACAATATTCTGGAATGGTTTTCGGGAATAAAGGAACTTGCCGGGCAAGCATTGGAGCGGCTAACACCACTGCTTATTATCAGCGAATCTCAATCGGACTTGAAAAGGGAACAGTTATTTGATCAAGGTGCTTTTGACTTCGTGGCTCGACCTATAGACCCACAGTTATTTCAACATCTTCTGCAAGGACGGATTGCATTCAAAAGGAAGTTGGAGCAAGCCCTCTCCAAGCGCGAACGATTAGATGAATGTATAACGGGTTCTACGTTTCCCCGGAAAGTAGAAATGATCCTTATCGATGATGATCCGATCATCTTGGAAATTTTGAAGCAGCAATTTATCTCCTTGCAAATGGAAAACAGTGTCGTGGAGGTAAAAACGTTTAAGAACGGCGCTGACTTTATCGCTGCCAATTGGTATAATCCGGACCACTATTATGCCATTATCCTAGATGGCGTCATGCCAAAAATGACCGGTTTCGAAGTGCTGACACACATACGATCTTCATATCCACAAAAAAATATCCTTATTTTCATGTTGACAGCCAAAGTGGGGCAAATGGATATCCAACATTCCTTGGAAGCCGGTGCTGATGATTATATTACCAAACCGTTCAGACCCAAGGAAGTCGCTCTTAGAGTCCAGCGGCTTATGAAGAGGTTATTCAAATGAAAGTGGATCTGGCTGTCATCTGTTGGATTATCGCCATCTTAGCAGCACTGCAAATTCTGCTTCTCGTTCTCCTTGTTTGGCGTAAAGTGCGGCGAAACCGGTTGGAACGGAAGGAACAGCAACGCTATGCTGAGCTGCTTCCGGAATTCATCTCTTATTTGAATGGAGAGACAGAATTGGACATGGCTAAACTGAAAAATGATTATCAAATTGCACAGCGATTGGCAAGCGACATCATGTCTTCCACAAATGATGAGGAAATTCAAGAGAAAGTACGATCAACTGCCTATACCGCTTTGCATAAACCATATGAACGTGCATTGGAAGACTCTTCATGGCCCGTTCGAATGAATGTGCTGTATTATATCCAATCGTTTCAAATGAAAGAAATTGCGCCACTTTTACAATCTAAATTTAATGAAATGCCTGTGTGGGATGAAGAAAAGAAACAGATGGCCCGGACTCTAGCTTCTCTTGGCGACATTTCTATCCTACCTGCCGTCTTTTCAAGCATTCGGCATTCGCAGAAATTTTACCGGGATGTTCTATTGCGTTTTCCTAGGGAAACCGACTCCCAATTATCGGCTTATTACGAGGAGACTGACAATCCGCTATATCTCTGTGCCTATTTACAGCGGATCGGCGATCGTGAATCACAAGATCAAATTACTCAAGTTGAAGAGGCTTTGGCAAGTGACTTCTTAGAAGTTCGAATGCAGGCGCTGAAAACAATCGGGAATCTGTACTATATGCACTCACCCGATCGGTTGCGTCCTTTTTTCTCTTCTTCTCAATGGCAAGAGAGGATGTTGGTCGCTCAAACGGTTCGTAAACTTAACATGCATACATTTTCAGATGAATTGGGCCAGCTACTCGGGGATGCAGAATGGTGGGTCCGCTATGCTGCTGCAGAGTCAATTCTTGAAGTGGAGGGGGCTGAGAAATTGAAGTATTATGTTGAAAACCATCCGGATTCATTCGCACGTGATATGGCAAGCCAATGGCTCAGCACAGAGAGCAAGTTGGATGCCTATGCATAATGCACTCTTCATTGCACTTAGCACATTATCGGCTTTTGTCATACTTTTCATGGTGAGCACAGCGATCAGCTATTTATTTCTTTTCCTATCCTCCATGCGAAAAGTGATGAGAGAAGGGAAGCTCGAGAAGCGGTCTATTTTAGATGATCTATCCTTAAAAGATCGAACCTATCCCGTGTCCATTCTCGTCCCGGCATATAACGAGGAAGTGGGCGTCATCTCCACAGTGCGTTCCCTGTTGACATTAGATTACCCGGAGTATGAGATCATCGTAATCGATGACGGCTCCAAAGATGAAACATTGGCCAAGCTGATCAGCGCGTTTCATATGAGACAGGTGAATCATGCTACAAGGCTGACTCTTCCTTCACAGCCGATCAAAGGCATCTATCATTCGGCGGCTTATCCAACGGTGAAAGTAATTTCAAAAGAAAATGGCGGGAAAGCGGATGCTCTCAATTGCGGCATTAATGCTTCCATCTTTCCCTACTTTTGTGCCATCGACGGAGATTCCATTTTGGAGCAAGATGCGTTGATGAAAACGATGAAACCGATCATCGATTCAGAAGAGGAAGTGATCGCCGTTGGTGGTTCCGTACGAATTGCAAATGGCATTACCATTTCCCGTAGTCAAGTCGAAACGATTGATTTGCCTCACAAGCCGATTGTCATCATGCAAATTATCGAGTATTTGCGTGCTTTTTTAATCGGCCGTCTCGGTTTCAGCCGATTCAATCAGCTGCTTATCGTGTCGGGGGCTTTTGGCTTGTTCAACAAAGGGGCTGTCATCCATGCTGGCGGCTATACAGAAGGCTTGATCGGGGAAGACATGGAACTAATCGTCCGGCTGCATCGAGTCAATATTGAAAACAAGCTGAAGAAACGGATTGAATATATTCCCGATCCTGTCTGCTGGACCGAAGCGCCTGAAACTTTCAGCGTGCTGCGAAAACAACGCATCCGTTGGCAGCGGGGGCTGGCGGAAACATTATTGGCTCACAAGAAAATGCTGTTTAATCCAGCCTATGGTGCCGTTGGATTGCTAACCTTTCCCTATTTTTTATTTGTTGAACTGCTCGGCTCGGTCGTGGAACTGATTGGGTTCCTCATTATTATCATCGGTGTGTTTTTCGATATTCTAAACCCCGTCATCGTCGGAACGGTATTTGCTGTTTCCATTCTTTATGGCTCCTTCATTTCTTCACTGGCCGTTCTGCTTGAGGAACTGACATTGCATAAATACCCGAAAGTCCGGCATTTGCTCGTACTGTTCGCCTGGGCCTTAACCGAGTCGCTTTGGTATCGCCCACTCCTCGTCCTTTGGCGAATCGAAGGATTGCTGAATACGTTCAAGAAAAAAGCCGACTGGGGAAACATGGAACGCAAAGGGATTTCGTCAAGTGAAGGATAGTAGGAATGCAGCCATATTCACTGAATTTTAAAACCCCGTCGTGTGGAATGGACGGGGTTTTATTTCTTAATTTATAGTTTGAAAGAGCTCTTGCAAGATCGTATAGGATTGTTTCAATCGTTCGCTATGCGGCGGTTCGTCCCAAGCCTTCCATGTATATCGGTATCCATTTGTGGCATTCGGAGCAATTTGAAGCAGTTTTTCATCTTCCTTTATAGCCGCTAAGTAAATTCCGATATCCTCGATGGTTTGACTGCTGGCCAAGCCATCGCCGCCATATAGATCCCCCATGATTTCCAGCCGGCTCGGATCCTTGAAATTAAGAAGCAGCCACGGCAATCTGACTTCCAATACACGGCCGTCTTGTGACACCGCAAAGTCGGCTAGGGAGTCATAGTCAGCGGATTTAGGATTTCCATTGCCAAACTGGAGTTTGCCTGTCTCGTAATAGGTGAATGGCATGACCTCTCCTGTATCCGGCCGGATTATTTCTTTATTCAGTGCAAAGCGAATGGGGTGGAAGTTGCCATCACCTTGTTTTGGAAACTGCCCGCCCAGTTTCAACATGTTCAATTCAACACCGTACATATAATAGAATGGATCATACGCTGCTTGAACAAAGGCCTCGCTATCCTCCTCTGAAGTCAACCGAATATGAAAATCCGCTGTCGGCTGTTCTAGTTTCACATGAGAAAGCTTATCAGATGAGCGGCTCCCTTGCCCCGGAGCCGTATCCAACAGGAAGTGAGCCTCGGTGTCTTCCAACCAACGCCCCTCACTCAAATCTGCCCGTAGATACAAATAAGCTTCGTCATGATAGACATACATCCGCTCGATAGCAGCATCGTCTGAATCATAGACCGGTTCTATCCCCTTCCAATCCTCCGTTTCGCCATCCGGCTGAATTGACATCGTGTTAAAACTGAGCAATCCAAAATTCTGCTCATTGGTTTGGACATTCGACCAGAACGGACGCCGGTCTGGATTATCCAGATCCATGGTGTTCCAAGTCCGTTTGAACCATTCATCCTGCCACGTGAAGACGAGACCGCCCATCAATCCCTCTTCGACAATATCTTCATAAAGCCTACTTAAAATATGTCCTTGCTCCTTTTCTGAGTGAAACCCTTGATTCCAGCCATTCACATTTTCATGTGTCATTCCCCGGGAAGCCGGCATCCCAAATTCGGCGATTAAGATCGGCGTTTTGGTAGACTGATGCAAATCGTTCAAATACCCGGCATAATTGTTCTTTTCTCCACGGTGATCAATGAACTCGGTATACTTCTTTTCCAAATTTAAGAAATCTGGGTAGTAGGGATAGACATGGTAGGACGCGAACATTCCTGCCTCCTGCTCCTCCTGTATGAACTGGATATGATCAGGATGAATGCTGGCCATATCCTCCTGCTCACTCGGTTCCGCCGGTTGTTCCAAGTGATCTGTCGTTACCCAATTTGTATAGCTGATCGGCCGCGTCCAACCGTACGTATCCGCTTCATAGGAAAGCAGATGGTCCATCCGTTCCGCAAGCCAAAGTTCAAACCCTTCTCCTCCCTTTGTGCGAATATGCTCCCCTTCGTACTGTGAACGACCAGCATATACTTCTTTCATGTTGGCTACCATATAGGGATACCACTCAATGCCGATCACCCAGCCAGCCACATATTCGGAGACATCTGATCCATATACGCCGGATGCGTGGCCAGGGCGAGGCTTCACAGTCGCGTTTCCATGAATGACATCGGCGATCCGTTTCATTTCCTCCTCAAACGTTTGAAGGATCTCCGGTGTGTATGCATCAAGCGTCTCTTCCAAAGGAGTCTCATCCGCCCATACGCCATGCAGTACATATAGTTTTTGGTCATGAGATTCATTATATTCAAGAAGCGCATCATAAAACGCAGGAGGATGCAAAGTGTATACGCGGATGGTGTTGGCATTCATTTCGCCAATCTGCTTGAACCATCTGCTATATTCCTCTTTCGTGATGGCCGCTTCTCCCGGAAATGAACCCGGCCGTCCCATCCCGAGGTTGACCCCTTTCACTGTCATCGGTTTCCATACTCCGTCTTGATACACTTCAAATTTCCCTTCTTCAATTCGGGATGAATAGGTGAGACCGGCAGCAGTCTTCTCCAATGGTTTCTTCTCCTTCTTTTTGGGGTCTTCCTTTTCCAGATGGCCTTTCACTATCGTTTGCATGACAGGTACATAGGTACGCCAAAAAAGGGAACGGTCTGAGGAAGAATCAAAACCGGACACCCATTGATGCATTTTTGCATACCCAGCATATTGATAAATGGACGGCACAGCTTCTGTCGCACTATACTTGCCCGCCAGATAATAATTTCCTCTCTTTTCGATAATCGCCGGGAACCTTCCCGGCAGCCCGCCCGCATTTGCTCGTTGCTCACCTTTCACTGTAAGGCTAAGTGAAAACTCAGCCATGACCACACTTTCATCTCCATTGCTCTCTACAACGTCAAACCACCCAGCATAGAGTGGACTTTCCGATAAGTTAAAAACAGCCCGCCCGTTCTCCGTAAAACGCAGTTGGTTGCCTGCATCTTCTACGTCTCCTTGCTGCGCTGATAACACGACAACCTCTTCCGTCTTGTCATTCACAAAAAGGTATCCTGGTCCTGTGAATGACCAAGCTTGGCCAGAAGTCCTCTCATAACCTTCCACTGACCATTCCGGCAAATCTTCCGTGTCCTTTGATAAATCCCTCATATAACGGCCGGTCCAACCTGTCTGTCGAATCCCAAACAGTTCTGCAACATCCTTGCGTACATCGGGAGCGACACGAGACGACAGCGAGTCAAATTCAAAGACGGCTGTAGCATTACGTTTTGCTAATGCATTCCGAATTTCACCCCATGTTTCTATATCCAGCAGTCCAGACTGCTCATCAACTTCCACCGTTCCGGAAGAAGGTACATAAATAAAATCTGCCTCCGCAATATCCTCGCTATCTTCTGCTTTGGTTGGGCCAGGTATTTTCATATAGTCCAAAAGCCACGAAATCCCCCGGTTAGATTGTTCTTCTCCAGATTGTTCAAATACGACAAATTTTATATTTTCATCAGATTTCATAAGCCATACCAACCAGGGCAACATTAGAATGACCAACACAACAACGCCAATTTTTACGTATTTCACGCATGCACCTTCTTCCATAACTCTCATACTCGTATCATATCAAGTACCTACCACCCATGAAAGAAATTACAACAAAAAAACACAAAAAAGGCCGTCTCAATAAGTAACGGGTTCGGTTGATAGGGAGAAAATGCTAAAACGCAACCCAATTAGCAACCGAATCAGCGGATAATCAGCATCCAAATGAACAGTAGAAAAAGCAAAAAAATGCCCAGGTTAGTATGCCTGTGCATTTTTTCTTGTCCTATCCTTTAATCAGTAAACGCGCCCGATTTCAGTTATAGACTACATCGTTAATTATCCAAATCATCGTCAAGCCATGATTTCTTTTTTACTCCTTGGTCAGATGTTTTTTCAAGAGATTGCCCCAGAACAGACCTGTTAATTCCATCTTTGACAGCTTTAAAAATCACAAGATACAGAAGGAATAACCCTGCAATCAAAACCACAAGCATACCGAAAACCTGACTTGCCATTTTCTATCACTCCAGTTCCTGTATAACAATCTGGCTCCGTTTTAAAATAAGCCGTCCTCTTATCATCTATTTTAGCACAAAGTCCCTTGTCCTCTTCGAAGTTATCAATTATTTCGAAATTACTTACAAAGAAACGATTCCTACCTCCAATTAACAATTGTAATGCTATTTCCTAGCGATATTCACCATAAACATTGATATAGCAACAAAAATAGGGACATCAATTCAATTGTGAATTGTGTCCCCATATACTATGCTTTTCAACGTTTTCTCCCCGTGTACCGAACCCGGTACTCAAGAAGGACGACCTTTTTTTATTTTTCTCTTTCCAGTAACTCCATCGCTTCCGAAAACTCCTTATCGATTTCCTTGTTCGGACGGTATGTCATTAAACTGACGATGACTGTCACAGCCAAGCAAATCGCAAAGCCTGGAACGATCTCGTATAAGGCATCCGATAATGCTTTGATGTTGCCCCATACGCCAACAGTGATGGCTCCCGCCACCATCCCCCATAACGCTCCTGGTGCAGTGATTTTTCTCCAATACAAAGATAGGAGGATGATTGGTCCGAACGCACCACCGAAACCGGCCCATGCAAACGAAACAAGTTTTAAGATAGATTCCTTATTAGGCCATGCGAGCGCCATTGCGATCAAAGAAACGACGAGGACCGCCATCCGACCAAGGAAGACGTAGCGCTTGTCGGGTGCATCCGTTTTGATGACCGCTTTATACAAATCTTCTATTAGAGCAGAGGATGTCACAATCAGTTGAGAAGAAATTGTGCTCATGACAGCCGCCAGCACCGCAGCTAACATGATTCCCGCAATGAAAGGATGGAAAATGATTTGACCGAGAGAAATGAATACGGTTTCCGCATCAACCAATTCCACATTGGTATTTTGGTGATAGTAGGCAATTCCGACCAACGCAGTGCCAATCGCTCCAAGCAAACTGAGCATCATCCAGCCGATACCGATCCGGCGTGCGCTTTTCGTTTCCTTGACAGATTTGATTGCCATGAAACGTACAATAATATGTGGCTGTCCGAAATAACCGAGTCCCCAGGCAACCGATGAAATGACCCCTACTAAGGTCACTCCTTTGACGAGACTGAGCAAATCAGGGTTTACTTCCCGAATTGTCGCAGTTGTCTCCGGAATGCCTCCCGTAATAAAAACCCCTACTGCCGGAACGAGAATTAAAGCCAAAAACATAATAAGACCTTGCACGAAATCAGTATAACTAACGGCTAAAAATCCTCCGAACAGCGTATAGGCAATGACAACTGCTGACACGATGAGTAGGCCTGCATGGTAGTCCAGTCCAAACGAGCTTAAGAAAAACTTGCCGCCCGCAACCATACCGGATGAAACATAAAATGTGAAGAAAACTAAAATGATGATACCAGAAGCAATACGCAATAATCTGGACTTATCCTTTAGGCGGTTTTCCAAATAACTCGGAATCGTGATGGAGTCGTTCGACACTTGTGTATATACTCGAAGTCGAGGTGCAACCAACAGCCAGTTCAGATAGGCACCGACTGTCAATCCGATGGCGATCCAGGCCTCCCCTAAACCATGAAGATAAATGGCGCCTGGCAATCCCATAAGCAACCACCCGGACATATCAGCAGCCCCTGCACTTAATGCAGTAACCGCAGGACCTAACGATCGGCCGCCCAGCATGTAATCTGTCAAATTCGCCGTTCGTCTGAATGAATACCAGCCGATGAACAACATTGCCGCCATATATATAATAATGGCGATTAATTGATACATATCATTCGACATACAATCTCCCCTTTCGTATTTTCCTTATCATAACATTCTCTATACAAAAAGAAAGCAGGAATTTTCTGCTTTCTCTCGAATAGTATGGATGACAAATTATTTATTATTCCGTAGTATTTCCCGGGAAATGCTGAACATTCGACAGGAGGTTTTACTTTGGCACATGAACAGTGGCTTTCTTTAACTATCGAAATGGCCGTGGACAACGTAAAAAGCGGAGGCGGTCCGTTTGCCGCCATTGTAGTAAGAGACGGCAATATCATCGGGAAAGGAACCAATCAGATACATGTCCTGCATGATCCGTCCGCCCATGCTGAATTGTTGGCAATTCGTGAAGCATGCGCAACGCTGCAAACGATCGACTTGTCGGATTGTATCCTGTATGCAAGCGGCGAGCCTTGCCCGATGTGCTTGGGAGCGGCCTATTGGTCGTCCGTCGGGCAGATCTATTATGCCTGCGGCAAACAGGATGCGTTGGAAGAGACCGGTTTTCCAAATCCTCTGGATCGCTATTTTACGGACCAAAAGCTGCCCGGCGATCACCGTCTTGTGCCTTTCATCCAAGTAACTTGCCAACATGCTCTGGCACCTTTTTACGAGTGGCAAAAGACGACGGAACAGAAATAGGTTTATAGGAAGTCATCATCGGGAATTGGCTCGTAAGGAGGCGATTCGTATGCCATGGGACGAACATGATTACCCCGCTTCATTTAAAAATTTGGACGAGGACGTTCGCCATAAAGCGATTGAAATCGCAAATGCTCTGCTTGACGAGAAGTATGACGAAGGACGTGCGATCGCAATCGCCATCTCCAAGGCCAGAGAATATGTTCATGGAGGTGACAACAACCGGACCACCTATGAAGTAAAGCCGAGAGAAGAGGATTGGATTCTCGTAAAAAAGGGTGGAGACCGTACAATTTATCAGGAATCGACGAAAGAAGCTCTGCTTGACAAGGCGAAACCATATGTGAACGATCATGATGGCATCCTGCAGATCTATCATATTGATGGCTCACTGGAGCACACTCTATACAAATAAAAGAAGAGGCAGCTATTCGACTCTGCCTCTTCTTTATTTTGTTAGAAATCCTCAATTATCGACGCATGAGCGCTTCCTCTACTGCCATTTCACGCAGTTTGAACTTCTGGATTTTACCAGACGCCGTCATCGGATATTCCTTTGTAAAGGTAATATACTTCGGAATCTTATGATAGGAAATGTTGCCGCGGCAAAATTCCCGGATAGAAGTCTCATCAATTACAGCACCTTCTTTTGGAATAATCCAGGCCATTAGCTCCTCTCCGTATTTCGGGTCAGGCACACCGACAATTTGCACGTCCGAGATGCCGGGATGTTGATACAAGAACTCCTCGACTTCCCGTGGATAAACGTTTTCTCCACCACGGATGATCACGTCCTTGATCCTTCCTGTTATATCTATATAGCCATCTTCATCCATTACCGCTATATCTCCCGTATGCAGCCAGCCGTCCGTATCAATCGCTGTGCGGGTCGCTTCTTCGTTATTATAGTATCCTTTCATCACATGATAGCCGCGTGTGCAAAGTTCACCCGGGATTCCGATGGACACATCTTCCCCGGTGAGCGGATCGATAATTTTCACTTCGACATGTGGATGCGGCTTGCCAACTGTTGATACACGCTTTTCAATTGGATCGTCCGTTTTCGTTTGTGTAATGACTGGAGAGGATTCTGTCTGCCCATAGCAGATCGTAATTTCGTTTGCTCCCATATCATGAATCACTTGCTTCATGACCTCGATCGGGCAAGTCGAACCGGCCATAATCCCAGTTCGCAGTGACGAAGTGTCGTACTTCTTGAAATCCGGATGGTTTAGCTCGGCGATAAACATTGTCGGCACCCCGTGCAATGCGGTGCATTTTTCATCCTGGACAGCTTCCAAAACGGCCAACGGACTGAACTGTTCCACGACAACCATAGTTGTTCCATGCGTTACAGCCGCCATTGTACCAAGCACACAGCCAAAACAATGGAAGAAAGGAACAGGAATGCACATTCTGTCCTCTTCAGACAATTTCATGAAATCTCCAATCAGCTTGCCATTATTGACAACATTATAATGGGTTAGCATGACACCTTTCGGAAACCCGGTTGTTCCTGACGTATATTGAATATTAATGACGTCTTGCGGGTCCAAAGAAGCGAATCGCTCCTCCAATTCATCATCGGCCACGCCAGCAGCATGCGCCAAAAACTCAGACCATTTATAAATGCCCGGCTCCTCCCGGTCTGTCATTAGAATGACACGCTTCAGCCGGGGCAGCTTGGCGCTTTGCACCAAACTGTCTTGACTGTCGAGAAGCTCGGGACAAACCGTTCGGATTATGTCGATATAACTCGTCCCTTTAAAACCTTCATCTAAGATTAAGGTCGTCGCATCCGACTGTTTTAATAAGTACTCCAGTTCTGCCGCTTGATAATTCGTATTGACAGTAACTAAAACCGCACCCATTTTGCCGGTCGCGAATTGACTCAGCAACCATTCTCTTTTATTATCCGACCAAATGGCGACATGCTCACCCTTTTGAATGCCCATTCCAATGAACGCCTTTGCTAACTCGTCTGTCTCTTTGTCGAATTGGGCGTAATCTCGTCGGATATTCAGTTCGGGATAGACATAGGCTTCCTGATCAGGATGCAACTTAGCGCGTTTACGTACTATTTGTCCAACAGTTTGATTCACTAAAGACATCGTCATACTCCCTTCCCTAAATAACTCTCCCCTACTTTCCATATTATCACAAAATTTAGATTAACGAAACAAAAAATTCTGAGTCTTCATAATCAAAAAGCCATTCCGCAGAATAGGCGGAATGGCATACATTATTCTACTTGATATACACGGCCCCGTTCGTCTTTGTATACAATATGATGCCGCTCGAGTTTTGTCGGTGAATCCAGACCTGCTGCAGCTGCGATTCGGAATAATCCTTCACGCATCGTCAAAATGTAATTAGTTACTCGGAACTTCTTCTCTTCAACAACCAATCCCTTCTGCAATTTCAGGTCTGTCGTTGCCACACCAGCTGGGCAATCATTCGTGTGGCAACGCTGCGCCATAATACAACCGACGGATATCATGAATCCTCGTGCTACTTGCACAAGATCCGCACCCATGGCAAGTGCAATCGCTGCTTTATCAGGTGTCGTGATTTTACCGGAGGCGATCACTTTGACCCGATCCCGCACATCATATTTTCGAAGGGCATCATCCAGCAAAATGAGTGACGAGCGCAGCGGCAAACCGACGCTATCCGCGAGATCCTGATAAGTGGCTCCCGAACCGCCTTCCGCCCCGTCCAGTGATATGAAGTCGGGGCCTTTACCCGTTTCCTGCATGAAAGAGGCGAGTTCTTCTGCATCCTCCTTGCCGCCGATTACAATTTTGATGCCGACCGGCTTGCCGGAATGGTCACGAATTTTTTCGATGAATTCAAACAGCGTGGGGTAATCCGAAAATTGCTTGAAACGGTTTGGACTGTTGATGGTTGTGTAAGGAGTGACATTCCGGATTTTCGCAATCTCTTCCGTCACTTTTTCTCCTTCGACGTGACCGCCGCGCATCTTGGCACCTTGCGCCATTTTGATTTCAAATGCCTTTACTTGAGGCAGCTCCGCCTTCTCCGTAAGACGTTCCCAACTAAATTCTCCATCTTCTGTACGAAAGCCGAATAAACCGGAACCTATTTGGGCAATAATATGAGCATCCCCCGCAAGATGATACGGTGAGAGTCCCCCCTCTCCCGTATTCATCCATGCTTCTTTCGCCATCCCAATCCCTTTTGACAGGGCGGTGATGGCATTTTGTCCGAGAGCGCCATAGCTCATCGCCGACTGGCCGAGCAGACTGCGGACATGGAAAGGATGCCGGCAATCCGGCCCGATGACAATCGCATCCTCTTCCGGCAACAACCATGGTAAAGCAGGCACTTCTTCCCGGTGCTCATGTCTGGAGAGAAGCCCCTCCTCGTCAATATGGTAACGCATGGTCGTCACCAAATCCTCATTATCTACCCGCATCTCTTCATTCTGCTTGGTAAACATTGCATTGCGGATATAAAAGCCCGCACCTTCAAAATCACGCTTAGAACCGAAGCCGATAATACCGCTCAAGTATTTTCCAGGCAGCACCATATGTAAGTATTCTGCTCGGCTGAATGGCTTGCCTTCGTTATCGCCCTCAAAGAGATATTGCCTCAGTTCGGGTCCTGCTTTCTCCGTCGTGTAACGGAGCCTTCCCAAAATCGGGAAATTCCGCAAAATCGCGTGCTGTTTCTGACGCTTGTCATAGAAAAAAATGAAAATAGCTATGGAGATTGGCACAATGACTAGAACCAATACTAAAATGGTCGTTGTCATTGAAATGCCTTCCAACCAGTTCACAAGACACACCCCTTTTCAAAACATATGGTAATGTACATATACATACCCTGATTTCACAAAAATAAATGTATTTGGAGGGATAAATATGGTCATGGAACTGCTAACATCCCATGCATCTGTAAGAAGATACAAAGACGTGCAATTGTCATCTGAAGAAGTCCGTGAATTGGTGCATGCAGGACAACATGCGGCAAGCTCCCATTTCGTCCAAGCCTACTCTGTGATCCACGTGACGGATCCGGCAAAGCGTGAACAACTTGCAGAACTAGCCAACAATAAAAATCAATTTTTATCGGCTGGTGCTATCCTAATCTTCTGCGCCGACTATGCACGACTAGAAAAAGCGGCCGCACTTCACGGCAAGACAATTGATTATTCCTTCGCGGAAAATCTGCTCGTCGGCTCCATCGATGTGGCACTCTTTGCCCAAAACGTCGCCATTGCTGCGGAATCGAAAGGATATGGAATCTGCTATATCGGCGGCATACGCAATGCTCCGCAAGAGATCAGCGACCTGCTTAACTTACCAAAGGGCGTCGCTCCCATGTTCGCCATGTCCATCGGCGTTCCTGAGGAGGCGAATGAAGTCAAACCAAGACTTCCGGTAGAAGCGGTTATTCATGAAAACAGTTATGATGCATCAAAATATGATGATCTCCTGTCAGCGTATGACCAAACGATGCACGACTATTACTTGAATCGAGGATCCAACCAGAAAGACACGGCTTGGAGCGTACAAATGGCGCAGTTTCTACACGAACCGAAACGGAAACACATGAGGGAGTTTTTAGAGAAGCGTGGATTTGAGATGAAATGAGAATAGGCTTAGTCTTATTGCTTGGAACATTCCTTCTTTTATCGGCTTGCGACAGAGAACTATCCATAACAGAAGTCCAACCGGAAAAGATCGGGCAACAGGTGCTTGAATCCATTCAGCCGGCTTCCTCTGAAAACGTTCAAATGCTTTTTAACCCGAAGAGAGGGCGCTATATAGTTGTCCATGCGTTCGGACTTGTTACCATGTCTGTCGAAGACCAAGGGACTGTCGTCGGTGTTTTTATCCAGGATCATACTGATGATGAAAACGAAATCCTGAAACGCTACGTTTTTAAATTAGATTACGATCGTGATTATGACAGTATCCAACTCTATCGTAATAACCTCGAGATTCCTTTTGACAACAGTTCATCTTATTAATCATCATGCAAGGGGTTAGCAATTGCTGGCCCCTTTTGCTATTCTGTGAATACAGAAATCGACCATAAAAGGAGTCAACTAGATGGAATTTGAACAACTGATCGATGAATTGGCGAAACGGCTGTCAAACGGCCAATTGATTCGGGCAACGGCCAGTCAGCCACGCTTAAAATCGGATGGTTTAGCTAAAGTGAAGCTCAAGCCGGTTGAAATAAAAAAAGAACTGCATATTCAATTCGAATATCACTATGAACGGGTCCTCAAGCATGAAAACGTGAAAATCGAAGATATCCGTTCCGCTCTTCAGCAGCTGATGGAACAGTTCAAGCAGTTGCAAGCGGAATTTGTTGAGGAAAACGTCCACATCCAGCTCTCCAAAAAATTTAAGGTCTCCTGGAAATCAGAAAAAACAGCGGAGCGCAAAGCGGATCTTTCACATAATCGCAAGAAAAATTACTTATTGGATGACTCAACCCCCTATCCGTTCCTGATTCGGTTAGGCGTTCAAACAACAGAAGGAAAAGTGAAAAAGCAGAAGTATGATAAATTCCGGCAAATCAATCGCTTTATCGAATTCATTGACGATGCACTCGACCACTTGCCAAAAGACAGGCATGTACGCATCCTAGATTTTGGGTCTGGCAAGTCATATCTCACTTTCGCACTGTATCATTACTTGCATATCGAAAAAGGGCTCGATATTCGCGTCACGGGACTTGATCTAAAAAAGGAAGTCATTGAAGAGTGCAATCGAATTGCTCAAGACCTCGAGTACAAACAGCTGGAGTTTCTTGTGGGAGATATTAATGATTACAACGAGGAAACAGCGGTCGACATGGTCGTCACCTTGCATGCTTGTGACGTGGCAACGGATATGGCATTAGCCCGTGCAGTGAAATGGGGAGCTGAAGTCATCTTAAGCGTTCCATGTTGCCAGCATGAACTATTTTCACAAGTTGCCGCGCCCGAACTCGACGTCATGTTGCAGCACGGGTTGATCAAGGAGCGTTTTTCCGCTCTCGCGACGGATTCTATCCGGGCGGAACTGCTCACCCTTGTCGGCTACGACGCACAGCTGCTTGAGTTCATCGACTTGGCCCATACACCGAAGAATATTCTGATCCGTGCCTATCGAACCAACAAGACACCTGCAAGTGCGGACTTCAGCCGGTATGAATCTTTCCGAAACATGCTTCATGCCAAACCGTTTCTCGAAAGAGAACTAAAGGACTACGGATTCCTCTCTTGAAATTCAACTATACTGGTAAGTCAAGACGCCCTAATTTATGGTACCCTGATGGCCTTTAGAGATATATCTTGGCCCTCTTTTGTCCTTGAGCGGGGCAAGATATCTTATCTTCCCCGGCAATGTTCGGTTGACAGAAATGACAGAGAACAAGAAGTATTTGATAAAAACATGACTTGGGCGTGAAGGTATAGGCAGTCCCCTTGTAGAATCTTTGTCAGAAAAAAATAAAATAGGAGGGGTTTCCATGCCGACCTACAACAAGCTTGTTCGCGACTTTATCCCTAAAATCATTCTAGACGCCGGTCAAGTATGTCATACCAGAATCCTCGGTGAAGAGGAATACATAACAGAATTGACCAAGAAAATGCACGAAGAACTGGCCGAATACGAAGCAGCCGAAAATACTGAAGATGCCATCGAGGAATTGGCTGATTTACTCGAGCTCATACATGCTGCCGCTTCCTACCATGAGATTACATTTGAGGAACTAGATAAGATTCGGGCTCAAAAAGCAGAAAAACGAGGAGGCTTTGAAGAACGGCTGTTTTTGCTGGATGTGGAGGAGCAATGAGCAAAGAGAGGTGGATTTTGAGTTGTTAGAAAGGCGTTCTATTTCCGCAAATGAATTTATTTTAGATGAATCGAGTAGGAGGCATCTTATTTTGTATGTAATGCTGTCAATTTTTTATCTGTAATTTGAGGATTTCTGTTGCTTCCGACAGGACTTGAGGTTGGCGGCTTGCATTCGGTATAGTTGCAGGTTCCTTGTTCCGAGGCCTGTACCTTCTAAATGCCATCCATAAAAAACCTGCAGAAAACAAGTTGCAATCAGATAATGGAAAAAAGCTTTTGAAAACTATTTAAAAGACAATGAAGATCAAGACCAAGAATAGAACTTTCCTCTTTTCTCATTTACTTGCCGAAAAAGACCGCCGCCGATTCTCCGGCAAACGGTCTTTTTGCAACAATAAATTATATGATGGCCAATGATTCCTGTGCGACTTTCATTTCCTGGTAGATGTTCAAATCCTTTTCATAAGACGTTCGGTAGGAGGCCATACTATGCTCTTTGACCTTTAAAAAATCATGCCATTCAATGATTTCATAGTAGCCATTCAATAGTTCGGCATTCGACCAAGCCGTCTCTTCAAAAATGATGTCCCGCTCATGCTCCTCTATAAGCATTTCCATGAACGGCAACTCCCGCTCCCGCTTTTCGGCAGAGGCCAATTTCTTTGCTTTAATAATTTCCACTGCACGATCCAACGAAGCAAGCAAGGCATCACGGTCCATGGCATGCCCGAGTTCATGAATGGTCAATGTACGGATATAGGTTTCGAATGACATAGGCTCGGGAAGTTCCCCGCATGCCTTGCGAATGCGGCCCATATCGATGAGGACTTCATGCTTGATGAAATCGTACATCATATTGACTCCTGTCTGCTCCTGCTTTACCGCTAAATCCATTTCCACATCTCGAATCGTTTGTTCCACTAATTCCTGAATCTGTCGAGCTGGTCTTCTCATTCTCTCCCCTGACTTCCGTTTAAAAATCAACTACGTTTCACAGTCACTTGAGACGGGTATTTAGTATAGTTAAAAATAAAATCAAGAAATTTATTATAAGAAATTGTTGAGTGGGTTTCAAGCAGACGGGCGCTTGGTTGCTTCCCTTGCTACTCCGCTTTCTTTCGTTCAACTTTCAACAGAAAGAGTCGACCATTTTCCATCAATGGTGCTATATCGGGCGCCCGCTTCGCAGCAATGGAGATTCTGCCATCTTGTGAACCTACCCAAAACGCCAGATAGATTGGCTTATTCAAGTGAAGTTGTTTTTTCCCGTCATGGTGAATATCCATTCCATAACTTTCGTATAACCCTTCCACGATAACCGATTCCATTTCTTCTGCCCGACCAAGGGACACCGTTTGCTTTCCTAGATAAATGTCATTATCCACATTAAAACTTATCTTTCGGTAGTCCTTCAGCTCGCCTGACAACGGAAGAGTAATCGGGATGCCTGTCTCGTTTCCTTCATCATATTGTTCCACTGTGAATAAAAGTTCTTCATTCTCCTCCAAGTTTCCGTACAAAGATATCTGAATATGTTCCATCATCATGGACTGGGTTGACTCGTCGTTCAATCGTTTCGCCTTGATGTACATTTTTCCGCCTGCTGCACAACCGCTTAGCATCAATGCCAATAATATCAACACGGCCAGCTCTAATTTCCTCAATGCCTCACTCCCATTTTAATTCCGACCATTTTTGACGTTCTACCTTCACTAGATAACATAGCTTGTTTTCTTTCAGCGAGTCATACCCTTCTTCATGGGGTGAGGAATAGATGAATGTCCCGTCATCGGATCCTAACCAGTAAGCGATATAAACAGGCTCCCCAAGCGGAACATTTACTTTGCCCTGCAGCATTGTTCCAATAGCTCCGAATGCGGTTGTTCCATCAATCGTTAGCGAAGTGAAACCATTTGGTTCTAGAAAGGAAAACGTCAAACTATTTTGGAGGAGGTCACTTGTTACGCCGAATCCCATGTCCGATTTCGATGTAAGATCCCTAAACGTTAGGGTCGAATTTCCAAGACTGTACCCTTCTTTGTAATGTTCTATCGAGACAACATATATTTCGTCGTCCTGTACTTTTCCATGTAATCGAAAGGGAATTACATCTTGGGCATCCATTATTTCTTCTGCCGGCATTGTACTCAGTTGAATGTTGGGAGTTCCCGACCCATTACATGCCCCAACAGCGGGCAGTGCAAGCAACAACGAACAAAGGAGCAGCACCCGTTTCATCCGGCCATGCCCCTCGCTTCATCGGCAGCCTGCGCATCTCCGCCCCTTTCAAATGCTTCGGCGCTGCGCATAAAATGATCGTGGGCTATGTCCAATTCCCCTGCCGCTTCATACGTTTGACCAAGTCCACGCTGAGCGCAGCCGATACATATGCCGCAACCGGCAAGTTCACCTTCACGCAAAGCTTCTCTGAAGTAGCGGAATGCGTCCGCAACTCGTTTCCGGGCCAGTGCAATATAACCGAATTCATAAGCGACGGCGGAAAAGCCAACGTGATCTTCAGGCAATTTTGTTTCTCGCTGCACTAGCTCTTTAGAAAGTGTCTCTATCGCAAGATCATATGCACCGCTCATTCGATGCACCATACCGATCTGATGCAGTACAATCACTTCGTCGAGGACATTGCCCTCTTTCTGTGCCCTGCTCTGCAATTTCTCGTAACATGCCAGTGCCTCGGGCCATTCTCCCTTCATTGCGAGTGCATAACCGAGCCCATGCAAGGCATTCAGTTCGTCCTCTTTGCTTTCCGCCTTTTCCAGACATCGATAGTAGATCGATTCGCTCTCATCTAGCTCGCCTGCGTCAAAAAGTCGAAACGCTTCCCCCAGCGCTTGTTTGACGTCCATTCTCCCTCCCCCTTTCCTTTGTCACACCTCCAGTTGCACTTCCAGAAATACATAGCTGTCCCGTTCATGTTGCCGGTTAAACATGATCGGGACCCGTTTGCTGAATATTGGTCCATCGACGACAACTGTGTGAAATTCCCCTGACTCCCCGCATGCATCGATGCCAAGCTCCTCGAGTTCATCCATCAGTTCGATGGTAAATTCCCGTCCGATGAACTCAGCCGGCATCATGTTCGTGTTCACTACAACAATATATGCTTCAAATCCGGCATGAACGAATTCTTCGAGCAACTTGCGGCGCGGCTCCATCCATAACGGATGCACAGCCTCCATCCCGACTTTTGCGCACGTCTGCTGAACCCATTTCAAGTGATCTTCTAAATCGATGTCGCCGAAGACACCAGTCACGATGCCTGCGTCAACACATTCTTTCATCGCATCGAGAAATTGCGTCTCATAGCCATTCCAATCGGATCCTCGCGTCATGAACGGCACACCAATGCTCTTCGCTTGCGCCTGAACCACTTCAAATGGCAAGGCATGTGATTTGGACCGCTTTTCATCTGTTTCAAACATCGTCCACATCCGTTTTGGTTCGCCGCCTGCCTCCACTGCCCGATAAAAGGCAAGTGCTGAGTCCTTCCCTCCGCTCCATGAGGCGACGAAAGGTTGATTGTTCAAATTAACATGATTCATTTTAGTATTCATCTCCTGTTCTACAGTATCTTTTGTATGATTCTTCACTTGCATTCGCGCGACTGTCTCCCTCCAGCTTATATATTCCAGCATTTTTGCCAAGGCTCGCAGCATAGAAAAGCATCCATATACTCGACCGCTCGGAACAAAAAACCCCTATAATGTTCGATGTAAGATAGTAGTGCAATACGGAACTAATAAAAATACAGATATGAAAATTATAGCATAATGTCACCTACTAATAGGCAGAATATTGTAAATGCAATAGTCCAAACTATTTCTCTTCCTATTCCGTCAAAATTTAATGAGACGCAAGCGCGCTGGCGTTATTTCTATAGAAGGTGATTTGATTTGTCATGACAAAAGAGGAAAAGTTCAAATTGGTAGAGGATTTTATTGTGGAACACCAGCAAGCCCACTACCGACTTGCTTATAGCTATGTTAAAAATAAGGACAATGCACTCGATATCGTGCAAGAGTCAATCTTGAAAGCTCTCCGCTCTGTGGACCGGTTAGAAGAAATGAAATTCCTGAAGACCTGGTTTTACCGGATTGTCGTCAATACAGCCATTGATTTCCTGCGTAAAAACGGACGGGTTTCTGTCATGAATGATGAAATTCTGGACACACATCTGCCAGTTTCCAAGGATGGAAAGAACGACCTCGACTTGCGGGATGCGATTGATGAGTTGCCTGCAGTTCACAAGACCATCATTATCCTACGCTTCTTCGAAGACATGAAGATCGATGAGATTGCCGCTATCACCGGGGACAATGTGAATACGGTGAAAACCCGGCTGTACGCGGCGTTAAAGAAGTTGAGAGTGGAAATGGGAGAGGAGTACAACGTATGAGTAAATTTGACAAACTGAAAAAGGAATATGAATCTGTGGACATTCCAAAAGAGCTGGCGGATGTGGTGGAAAGATCCATCCGTGAAGCGAAACAAAAGAAACCGAAACGGCCTGTCATGCGGAACTGGTTAATCGGCACGGCTGCGGCAGCCGCCCTTTTCGTCGGAAGCATTAATGTCAGTCCCGATTTGGCCAGGGCAATGGCAAAGGTGCCTGTCCTTGGATCCCTTGTCGAGGTATTGACGGTCCAGCAGATTTCATTCAATGAAAAGACGTATGATGCGGACGTGTCCACCCCGGGAATTACTGGACTCGGAAACAAGGATTTAGAGACAGCTTTGAACGAAAAATATATAAAGGAAAACAAAGAGCTATACGAGCAGTTCCAAAAAGACATCGCTGAGCTCGAGAAAGCGGGTGGCGGCCATATGGGAATGGATGTCGGCTATGAAGTCAAAACAGACAACGACCGGATTTTGTCCATTGCGCGGTATGAGGTCAATACAGTTGGTTCTTCCTCCACCGTCATGAAATATGACACAGTGGATAAGGTGGACAATGTGTTAATTACCTTGCCGAGCCTTTTTAAAAACGATCAATATATTGAAGCTATCAATACGTACATTGAAGGCGAAATGAAACGACAGATGAAAGCGGATGAAAATGTCGCCTATTTCACAGCAGACGATGAATATGCTGATGGCTTCACAACAATCAAACCCGATCAATCCTTCTATATTACCGATGCCGGCAAACTTGTCATTTCCTTCGATAAATACGAAGTAGCTCCCGGTTATATGGGCGTTGTGACATTCGAAATTCCGACAAAAGCTATTAAAGATTTACTTGTGAGTGATGTATATATTCATTGATTTCCATCCCCGTGCATTGTGCATGGGGATTTTTTATATTGATTGCCAATTCTTTCGCGTTATCATCGGGGAAACATGGCTTATCACCGCCTAATCTGAATTTATCACCACCTCCCTACAATTTCCGGAAACATACCTCTATATGGTTCGTTCTACTAATAAAAGCTCAGGAGGGACTGGCATGAAATACACCTTGTGGATTGCCCTGCTACTTGCAAGTATCGGCGGAGTATCCGGGTACTATTTCCAAGATATGTTCTATTGGGCAGGCCATTCATTCTTTTGGTTTAACGTCGGAGCAGCGCTCGCTTTTGTTTGTTCGTTAACTGCTATTGGTTTGGTTATTTTTACACACTTGAAACAGGGCTTTGCAACTCGAGATATGCTTTTGCTAGTCGTGATCCTTCCCGTTGCAATCGGGACATTGTTCTGGACAACTTTCGTATATGCAATGTGGCATGGCTAATGATTAAAAAATCCCAATGCATAATCGCATTGGGATTAGTCGTTCCGCCCGCCTACTGGCTCGACAGGCCGGCTCTCCATCTTCAATTCGTCAATCGTCTTTCGGAGCCGCTTCAAGTGGCATTTTTCGTAAAGGCCAATGAACGGGAACCATTGGATGAGCGGGATATTTCCGTAATTAGGATGTTCGATTGATTTTTCACGCAAGGCATCTTTGCAGCTTGCATCATATACATCCAACAGATAGATCCTGGAATTGTGCAGCTCTTCCTTTAACTCACCAATCGTTTTATAGCTCTCGGTTGGACGAGTTTGCTCGGGCAGCTCCACATTCATAACCCGGTCGTTGGCCAGCAGAATCAGTTTCTTGGAAGCACGCAGGCTATCCGGGTTTTTCATTTCCTTCAATATTCTCGTTGCTATATGAGTCTCCATCAACGTCAGGTGCTCCAAGATCTGTTTAGGGGACCAGCCACCGCCAGATGGTCTGCTGTTAAATTCATCATCTGTTAATCCTTCGATTGACTGATAGATCTTTCTCCGGATTTTATTGTTGCCTTCGAAAACCATTTCATCTCTCCCTCATTTGCTAATGAAATAGAGCGTCACCAAGTGCCAATATGCATCGGTTATCCAAATTCATTCCCACATCATACGCTCTTTTGCGGGAAATTTAAAGCCCTTCGCACAAATTCAGAAAAGTGAATGTCGTTTTGTCAAGTAAAGCGATTTAGCGCTTTCTTGACGTCCTCGAAACCATCCTAATTGACGATATGTAAGTGAACTCCAAATCCGCTTCCAAGCTACTTGGACGGTACCTTTATCGGGAAACGAATTTAAACGGACGCAGACGTTCTGGAAGATGAAACGATTGCCGCTCCGCGGAAAGAGATTTCGACTGGACTGTCCTTTTTCATGCTTTGCTTGCCAAGCATTTTAATTTTATTGAGTACACTCCCCCATTATAACAGGAAGAAGGCACCTTATCTCATATGCTCGGATTCATCAGGGATAAAATGTCGCCTTGCTCATCAGTGTCATTGGACGGTCTAACAGCACTTGCCATGGGCTATATTCTCAGTTTGTTCAGCGGCATTTTGCCTAGCTGATTTTGCAAAAAGTACGGTAAGAAGAGACTTCGTCTTCCTCACCGTACTCTTTTTAGTTGGTGGCAGCTGTTTGGAAAGTCAGTGTTTGTCTAAGTCCTTCTTCGTATGGAGTTTTCGGGAGTGCTCCGATTTCCCTTTCATATTTACTTCCATCGAGCTGGAATGGATGTTCATATAAATACGCCAGTTCAAGAGATTCACGCATGAATGGATTGAAAAGACCTACCATTCGGATCATCGTCTTTGTTACCGGACTTACTTTTTTACCGTAGCCTGTCAGACGCCGTATCATGCCAATCAACTCTGTTCCCGTCACCATACGTTCGCCGGGGATATTCCAATTCTGGCCAAATGCATTGTCGTGTATCGCCAATTCTACAAGCGCTTTGGCACCATCCGGGGTGTAAAGAAATTCCCTTGGAATTTTCAAGTCACCAACATACCCTGATTTTTTATTCATCATCACGCGTTCTAATGTGTAATGGAGCATAGTGTTACTGGCATTTGGTCCGTAGAAGTCCGGGAAATGAGCTATAAGATAAGGAATTCCGGATGCTTTCACTTCTTGCTCCAACAGCAGCCGCAACTTCCCCTTCTTCGTATGCGGATTTTTCTTCGTCTCCTCCGTAACTTTTTTGCCATTTTGCCGACCATACGCATAGACATTATCCACTACAACAAGTTTGCTGCCTGCCGCTGCTTCTATCACATTCTTCATAATGCGAGGCAGCTTTTCATTCCATTGCTCATAAGAAATACTGACGGAATGGAACACTATATCTGCGTCTGTTGCCGCCTTACACACCACTTCCTTGTCCAGCACATCACCTGGCTGTATTTTGACGAGCGGATTTGAGGCAAACAGAGATTGTAACTTTGTTTCATTTCTTGCGAAGGCAACCACCTCCACGCCTCTTTTTGTCAATTCATTGACGAGGGAAAATCCCATTCCTCCTGATGCACCAAGGACAACTGCTTTTTTCATTTCTATTCCTCCTTATAATTAACCGGTGTTCAATTAAATTCAAAGAGGATCCCTCACATCCCCTTCATCAAAAAGTCCACATGCCCCTCTGCCAAAACTTGCACATCCTCATACGTTTGAGATGTATAGCAATAATAGGAAACAAATCCATGCAGCGATAAAAACAAGCACCACATATCTTTAATGGTCATTGCGCCGCCCGTCAGTGTATAAATAGCGTCCGCAAACTTTTCGTAGCTCTGATTCGGATGCATCTGTAAATAGCCTTGTACCTCTTGATCCTTCAACATGAACATCAGTTCGTAATGGCTTTTGTTTTGCAAACCAAATTCAATATATTTAAGAAAAATCGCCCGGCGTTTTTCCGTTGAATGCAAATCGGTATCCATAATCTCATCAATTAAAAGATCAAGTTTTGAGAAATCATGCGAGACAACCGCTTGGAATAAATCCGCCTTGTTCTTGAAATGATAGTAAATTGCGCCGTGGCTGCACTGTAAAGCAGTTGCTACTTGTCTCATGGATGTTTTTTCGTACCCGTTTTCGATGAACAACTGTCGTGCCGTGTCCAGAATGGCTTCCCTCGATAGTTCTTCTTTTGCCGTCCTTCTTGCAGACATTTCCGTCCCCTCCTGATTGACCACCGTTCAATTCAGAGTAAAACAAATGCCCGATTTTCGCAAGGAACGTCTACTGCGACCAGATCCACATAAAAATACGGTTCACTATGACAAGAAAACCATATCCCCATCCAAGCGCTCCCTTTCCTAGAAACAGAAGAAAGGCGACTGGTGTTAAAAAAACAATCCCCTCGAGTATTGCATGCAGGCTTGCCGGCAACTGGACTGTCGCCTGAGGAGAACCGAATAATCCCCAAATGACCGCAATACTTACAGGGAATCCCATGGATAGTGCAACCTTCATCATTGGCGTGGCACCACATTTGTACCCTGCATACCCATAGAGAGCCAGCCCGAAGAGTTCCAACAGAAAGCGAAGCATAATGTTTATGGTCTGCCATCCTTCCAGAATACAAATCACCTCCTGCACTTCATTTGACCACTGTTCAATTAAAGTATATTCGGTCGACTGTTAAAAAGCAACCGATAGATTTAATTATCTATTAATCCACTCTATTTCATGGCCCCTTAAAATTCAGGGTGCATTTAGGTTCTTCATGCGCAAATAAAAAACGCCTCAGCAAGTCAAAATTTAACTTGCCGAGGCGCTGCTATTACTTACGCAGGCATCGGTGTATCAGTTGGTTCTGCATAACCTTCACCATATTTGTTGTCGATAAATTCACGGATTTCTTTCTCCGATTTGCCTTCTTGTTTCATTTGAACGGATGTGGCGGCAATTTCCAGGCAGACGAGGCAACGGGTGCCATGATCGTCCCATACAACGGAACCGTCTTCCCGGATCTCATCGACAAAACAGTTCAAATTGCTGTCGTGCCCTGCACTTTTACCGCAACCGCAATAGCAAGGCATATAGGCAAGCACGTCCTCCGCATTTGCAGCCACTTGGTACACAAGCCGCATATCTTCCGGTTTACCATCCAAAAACTTCGGCAAAACGGCTGCCGATTCCGTAACTTCCTGCAAGTCACCGTTCGGCAGTTGTTTTTCTTGGCCGACTCCCATTTCCTCATGAGCCGCGCCGTTTTCTTTCGACTTGTCCCCGCATGCGGAAAGGACAAGCACAAGTATGACTATGATAGGCATGAGCTTTTTCATCATTCATGTCTACTCCTTTATATTGTAATGTCCTTCCATCATAACGGAGATCTGCGTACAAGAGCGTTACAACTTTGTGGACATTGTATGCAGTTTCCGTGCATTCTCGTCCTGCTTGATCCAATATCGTATTCCCTTTCCTGCAAACGGCTCATCTGCAAAACGCGGAATAACATGCAAGTGCGCATGCATGATGGACTGGCCGCCGACTTCGCCTGTGTTCCAGCCGACGGAGTAGCCTTCATGGTGATAACGCTCTTCCAGGTAAGCCTTCGCCTTCAAGAGCAATTCTTGTGTATCCCGCCATTCCCTCTCTGTCAGCCCAAACACATCCGGGACATGACGCTTCGGGACGATCAATCCGCTGCCTTCCAAAATGGTCTGCTCGGAAGGTTTTTGAATATAGGCGCACGTCTCGTTCTCAAATATGATCTGCTGCTCCGGATCAGCTTTCAGATGACAGTAGGGGCAATATTTCTTCTCCATCTTATCTGCCAATCATTTTAGACGGATCAACATATTCATCAAACTGCTCTTCCGTCAATAAACCTGTTTTGAGTGCCGCCTCTTTCAACGTTGTGCCTTCCTTATGAGCCGTCTTCGCGATTTTCGCCGCATTTTCATAACCGATATGCGGATTCAAAGCCGTCACAAGCATAAGCGAGTTCTTCACTTTCCGATCAATCTCCTCGCGGTTTGGCTCGATGCCGACCGCACAGTTGTCATTAAAGCTATGCATGCCGTCTGCCAGCAGCTTTGCAGATTGCAGGAAGTTATAAATGATGACAGGCTTGAACACGTTCAACTCGAAGTTTCCTTGGCTAGCCGCAAAGCCGATTGTCGCATCATTCCCCATTACTTGTGCGACCACCATCGTAAGTGCTTCACTTTGTGTCGGATTGACTTTCCCTGGCATGATGGAGCTGCCCGGTTCATTTTCGGGTATCGTAATTTCGCCGATTCCAGAGCGTGGACCGCTAGCAAGCCAGCGTACATCGTTTGCGATTTTCATTAAGTCCGCCGCAAGTGCTTTGAGGGCGCCATGTGTGTAGACGACTTCATCATAGCTCGTCAGGGCATGGAATTTATTCGAAGCAGATGTAAATTCGATGCCGACTGACTTCGAAATTTCTTCCGCCACCTTGTCTCCAAAACCTTTCGGCGCGTTTAAACCCGTTCCGACCGCAGTTCCGCCAATAGCAAGCTCTTTCATCGATTGGACGCTGTCTTTCAGCATGCGCTCGGTCTTTTCGAGCATCCGGTGCCATCCGCTAATTTCTTGTCCAAGCGTAAGAGGCGTCGCATCTTGCAAATGCGTCCGGCCGATTTTAATAACATCCATGAACGCCTCCGATTTTTTGCCGAGCGTCTCCTTGAGCACGGCAATCGCCGGTAACACGTCCTGTTCCACTGCGATGACACCCGCCACATGCAGAGCCGTTGGGAATGTATCGTTGGAACTTTGGGATTTATTCACATCATCATTCGGGTGCAGACGTTCTTCCTCTCCCCATTCCTCAAGCAACTGATTGCCGCGGTTGGCAAGCACTTCATTCATATTCATATTCGACTGCGTACCGCTTCCGGTCTGCCAGACGACGAGCGGGAAATGGTCGTCCCATTTGCCTTCCAGCACTTCCTCCGCAGCCGCAACTATGGCTTTCATTTTTGCTTCTGAAAGATTGCCGAACGAGTGGCTTGCAATCGCAGCCGATTTTTTCAGATGAGCAAATGCACGAATGACTCCAAGTGGAATCCGTTCGCCGCCGATTTTGAAGTTTTGTTTACTCCGCTGGGTTTGGGCGCCCCATAACTTATCCGCCGGAACTTTGATTTCTCCAAACGTGTCATGCTCGATACGATATTCCATACTTCCTCCGCCTTTCGAAAATAGAATGAAACTCCTTCTTCTATCATGCACTTTTTTGTCTGGGAAATAAAATGAAAAGACCCGGTCTCCCAGGTCTCCGTCGTCATTCTTTGGAATTTTCCTGCCACCCATTTCTCAGGGTATTGGCGTTTTCCCGAATGTAAATGCAAAGGCAATTCCTCTTTTTGAAAAAGTGATGGGCTTGGCTTTCGGCTTACCCTGTTTTAGGCTGAAATTAGATGTAATGAAGATAATCCGGTCGCTATACATTTCATTGGTTAAAGTAGTCGTCATCTGAATAGAGGCCGAACTGCCGGATGACACCCTCACGAAGATTCGTCTCTTCAAATGTCTCACTCGGGGCCGCTTCCTCAAACGTTTCCCGATATCTACCACACCACCCGGCATCCAAGTGGCGTTGAAGCAAGATACTGCTAACCTTCTTTAGAACAATGCCACAACGACCGTCAGCAGAGGACGCTGGCCAATCCATTCGCGCATTGCTCGAATATATTCCATCTCATCTCGCCGCCTTCTCTTTTAGAAATTCAACGAAGGCGTCCACAACAGCCGGATGAAATTGACTTCCTTTCCCTTTCATCAATTCTTCTAATGCTTTCTCTTGGGGCATCGCTTTCTTGTAGATACGATCTGTTGTCATGGCATCAAAGGCATCTACAACCGAGACGATCGCCGCTTCCAGCGAGATTTCCTCCCCTTTCAAGCCAAAAGGATACCCCTGTCCATCATACCGCTCATGATGCTGCTCTACGATATAAGCAGCCTCTCTCAGCCATTCTACAGGATGATTCCGCATGATGTCGGCTCCCCTTTGCGAATGTGTCTTCATAATTTCCCACTCCGCTTGGGTCAGCCTGCCCGGTTTGTTTAAAATGTCGGATGGAATCGCCAATTTTCCAATGTCATGAAAATAAGCGCCCCATCTTATCAATTTCAAATTGGCAGCTGGCCGATCGAACTTCTTCCATACCTCTATGGCATATTGCCGGATTCGATCACAATGATGGTACGTATAACCATCAACCTGCGCGACAGCGTCCATTTCACGCTGAAGCATTTGCATTTCAATAAAATTCTTTTCATAGAAGGGAGCATCCATGTGGATCACCACTTCCGCATTTGATAATGCATAAAACGTAATCACTTTTAAGCACTTCGAGGCATCAACAGCCTCTCCTATTTTCATTTTCCGTCTGCAGCCATCATGTTCAAATTCCATAGTACCGCTCACTAATGTATACGTCTCCACCTTTACATGATCGGGATTATACTGTGCACAGAATGAGCCGCCTGGCGGCAAAGAAAAAATCGCTTCCGCCAAGTTATCGCGCCGTCCCATCAACGTTACTGTGCCGGATGACAAATGCAACACGGGACGAGCACTCTTATCCTCCTGCCAATCCTTCCTCACTTTCCGCTTCATCGGCACCCTCCATCAGCCACAATTCGACTGGTTTCCCCATTTTTCTTTATTATACAGGAGGAGAGAATGGATGGCTATAATGTTTTTAGAATTAATAGATTATTCTATTATAATTCTTGTCTCAAGGCTTGAATGACATCAATTTTAGTTGCTTTTCTCGCTGGACGCCATCCTGAAATCATAGCGACTGTTATACTAATAGCGGAGGCAATCAGGACGAGTTGCCATGGAATGATAGAGAATGTGACATCCACCCCACCGAGATCCTCTTCACTCAGAGCGGCAGAAACAATAATCGGCAAGACCATATTGGCAATAAAACTGATGCCGTACGACAGGATGACCGCAATGACCGTCCCTAAAATGCCGATCCATGCACTTTCCATCAAAAAAAGCCGCTGGATCAGCTTAGGACTTGCGCCGATCGCTTTCATCACACCAATCTCGCGTGTACGCTCCGTAACAGCCATGGTCATTGTATTAAAGATTCCAATCGAAGCAATCAAAATAGCAATCGTACCGACAAACACAAGACCTGCCTTGAACGCAAGGAAAAAGACGTCCATCTGTTCCAGCTGGTCGGCGATTGAATAGACCGAGAAACCCTCATCCTTCAGCGCAGTACTTACTCTTGTTACGTTTTCTAACTTGTCAGCATACACCTTGACATTGCCATAAAACAATTGACTCTCCTCATCCTCATTATGCGCTTGATAGATTTGATTCAAGGAAGGCAAGATGGTCGCATCCGCATAGAAATTAACATCCTGCAGCCAATCTTTCGCCGGTTCTTTTGCGATTCCCACAATCGTAAACTTCGTCTCCTCCGGGAATAACTCCTTTTCCTCATAAAAGCCCATTTGATACGTAAACTGTTTTCCGATCAACTTCTCTTTATACGAGACTGGCTCTTCCGGGTTTTCTCCCTCTTTCACAAGGAGCTCCGCAAAATGGCTTCCCACCACCACTTCGTTTGAGGATTCCGGAAGACGTCCCTCCTTCAAGGCAAAGCCAACTTTCTCTTCCTCTTTGAAATCCGTAATAATAAGAGGTGGGCTTCCAGTAAAACCGTCTAAGGCTGTCTTCGAATCCAAGTTCATCGATTGTCGATAGACGACGGCTTTCACATGGTCACGTTTCTTCAGCTTTTCGGCCATCGACTCGTCCATTTGGTCCGAATACACTTCTATTTCATTTACCACGCGATTATCTAAAATCTCTTTTCGCATCGTATCATGGATTCCGAAGCCGACCGATGCCAGGACGATCAGAAAGGCCGTTCCCATTGTCGCAGCAAGGATTGTCATGAACACCCGCAGCTTATTCTTCTTAATATGCTGGCGGACAAAATCCAGTTGATCGTTAAATTGCATGCGTCACGCCCCCTTCCTTCAATTCGCCATCGTGCATCCGATAAATTCGGTTCGCCGTCTCTGCCACTGTGTCGTCATGCGTAATGATGACGAACGTAATGCCGCGAGCCCGATTCAACGACTGAATCAACAGCAAAATGTCCTGCTCTGTTTCAGAATCCAAACTCCCTGTCGGCTCGTCCGCAAAAATGATCGGCGGATCGGTAATGAGCGCACGCGCAATACTCACCCGCTGCTGCTGTCCACCCGACAACTCATTTGGATAATGGTGCTGCACATCCGTCAATCCAACAAGCGCAAGCAGCTCCTTCACTTTCTCTTTGCGGCTAACCCGATCCACTCCGCTCAATTTAAGCGGCAGCTCCACATTTTCAAACGCCGTCAGTCCCGGCATCAACTGGAAGTTCTGAAAAATGAACCCGTACGTTGCGAGCCGAAACGCCGCCCGCTCCGACTCCGTAAAAGACGTCGTCATCGTTCCATCCACCATAATCGTCCCTCGATCCGGTGTCAAAAAACCCGCTAATATATGCAGCAACGTCGACTTCCCCGATCCGCTTCGCCCTACTATCGAAACGATCTCCCCTTTCTGAATAGCAAAGTTCAATCCTTTCAACACAGGAACTTCCTTCTCCTTGCCTTTCTTGCCAATCTTAAATGAATGATACAACTCCCGAACTTCAATCATCCTGCAACCTCCATCTGTTTCATTTGTAGGTCCAGTATAGGTGGCGAATCTTAAGAGGGAGTGAGGGGGAAAATGAAGAATTTCTTAAGAATGGGGAGAGGTTCTAGCGGGGAACAGTGGAAGCGGTGTGATTTCTGGCGTTCAGCTTGAGATTCTGGCGCTCGGGCGGCAGTTCTGGCGTTCAACTCGAGATTCTGGCGTTCGGGCGGCAGTTCTGGCGTTCAACTCGAGATTCTGGCGTTCGGGCAGCGATTCTGGCGTTCAGCTCAACTTTCTGGCGCTCGGACGGCAGTTCTGGCGTTCAACTCCACCTTTCCCCTTCTTTTTTTGCATATTGACAAAGAGAGAATTGATTGTATAAGATGTATGAAAGTAAGTACTTGCATTCAATCAAGAAAGAGAGAAGAAAGGGGAGAACCAAGTAGGCATGTATTGAAACAATTTTTCAATCAAAAATGTAAGTAAGTACACACTTTAGTTGATTTAAAAAAGGTAGTAGACGTGAGGAGATACAAGATGAAGAAGGATTTTGGCGGAAAATGGTTTTCAGGATTACATAGGTTCCGTTGGTTGATCGGTATATGTTTTGCTATAGCTGTTGTTTTTGGGGGCATGAAAGGCGGGGAACTGCCGGATAAACTGAATGGCGGAGGCTGGGATGTCCCAGGTTCCGAGTCGCTAATGGCGAAGGAGCTGGTGGCGGAAGGGTTTGTCGGAAGAGGAGACTCCGCTCTTACGTTGATCACCCGCGACTCGGAAAATGCGGTGGACTCAGACGTCTACAATCGGAAACTGGGTGAACTGCAGGAGTATATCCAGGAATTATCAGAAGTACAAACCGTATACACCGTATTAGATGCGCCTGACTCGGTGCGTCCCAGCATGATTGGGAAGGACCCGGGCACAAGCATCGGGTTTGTCGGGCTCGCTATCGATGAAGGCCAAGCAATTAATCGGCTGCCCAAAATGCAGAAGCAGTTTATTGAAAAGGCGGAGGAAGTTGGGCTTGAAGCCTATCTTGTAGGGGTGCCCGCTTTCTGGGGTGATGTGGCAGAATACAGCCAAAAAAGCCTAATGCGTGCCGAACTGATCGTCCTGCCTTTGCTATTCGTTGTTCTGCTCATCATTTTCAGAAGTTTTGCTTCAACGATCACCGCCCTCGTCACGACTGTCGTTTCCATCGTGTCCAGCATGGGGCTCATTTACGTCGCCGCCCATTATTTCGACGTATCGGTTTTTGTCACGAATGCAGTCGTCATGCTGGGGCTCGGCGTTGGTATTGATTATTCACTGATCATGATCCACCGTTTTAAATTGGAACTTGTAAAATCGGAAGGTGGCAAGAAGCAGGCGATCATCCATACGCTGAAAACATCCGGCCATACGGTACTGTTTTCGGGCATCACGATCATCGCGGCCATGTCCGCCCTGTTCATCGTCGATTTAGCCGCAATCCGTTCCATCGCTTTTGGAGCTGCCCTGGTTGTCTTTATGGCGATTTTGACGAATCTGGTTTTATTGCCAGTGATCCTTTACATGCTCGGAGACCGCATCCATGCATGGAAAGTGCCTTTTATCCGGGAGACGAAGGAAAATCTTGATTCGAAATGGTATCGATGGACACATTTTGTCATGAAAAGGCCGTTCTTGTTCCTCGCCGTCTCGCTGCTTTTGTTGATTGTGTTAGCGCTTCCGGCGAAAGGACTGGAGACATTCACGCCCGATTCCAGAATCCTGCCAGCCGAGTCAACCGTTAAACAGGGGGTCGATCTTGTAGAGGAGACGTTCGGCATTGGTACGACAAGTCCGCTGTCCATCGTGATCCATTCTGAAGCTGGACAGACGCTGGACCAACAGGATTTGGAGTACACTGCCCGTTTGACGAAAGAGATTCAAGAGCTGGATGGCTCAATGCGCGTATTGTCCCCTTTCTCTATTGAACCGGAAATGAATGTCGCCGCCCTCCATTCCATGTTGGATAAATGGGAGGAGCTGCCTGCTGAAATAAAACTTATTCTGAACCGCTTTATTAATGAAGAAAGGAATACATTCGTGATAGACGTCGATACACAGTCGTACGCGGCGAGTGATGTGAGCATGGAAAGGGTCCGTACGATCAAAGAAGCCATATCGCACGCGACGCCGGCGGACCATCTGCAAGTCTTCATTGGCGGCCAGACAATGGAAGGACATGAGGCGAACGAGGAAATCGATAAAAACCTGTTGCCGATGTTAGGGATCATGCTAGCCATCGTCTACGTAATCCTGCTCATGACATTCAGAAGTATTTGGCTGCCCTTAAAAGCCATCCTGATGAATTTGCTGTCCATTGGAGCAACGTTCGGCATTCTCGTCTTTGTCATTGGGGAAGGACATGGAGCCGCACTTTTCTCCATTGAAGCGAATGGTTATATCCAAAACTTCGTGCCTATCCTCATGCTGGCGCTATTATTCGGACTGAGCACCGACTATGAAGTATTTTTGCTCAATCGGATAAAAGAAGAATACAAGAAAACGAAGAACAATGACGAAAGCGTAGCAGTGGGATTGAACGCAACCGGTCCACTGATTTCAGGGGCGGCACTCCTGATGATCGCCGTATTCAGTGGGTTTGCCTTGTCCGGGATGTTACCGATTCAAACGCTGGGTCTTGGGATGGCGGTCGCTATCCTTATCGACGCAACTATCATCCGATTCATCCTAGTCCCGGTATCGATGAAACTGCTCGGCAATTTAAACTGGTGGTTCCCGTTTAGAAGCAAGTAATAAATAGAATGCGCCCGGAACAAGCAAAGCCGGGCGCTTTGCGTTGGTGTTTGCGAGGAGAAAGAGGCAATGGTTACGGGGGCGCTGTTTGTACGAGCTTCGCAACCGAACGGTTTTCTGTCGTTTGACCGGAGAAGTCTGGCGTTCAACCTGTCCAGTCATTCGATTAGCTTCTGAAATAGTAAGCACCCCGACTTTTTCCGTACATCGAGAGGCCAGAGTTTTTAAGCAGCCTTTTGGCAACATGGATATCTTTAATACAAGCAAAATATCTAAATTGTTGATTTGTTAACTTTTTTTCTACCAATCCAAGCCAATCTTCAATCAATTGGATATGAGCATTTGTAGATTGGCAACCACATTTATTGCAAAGCCATCTTCTTAGCAACCTTTCCATACCGACGTGAAAGCACTCCGGGCAGATGACTCCAGGCAAGATATCGTTCAATGGAATATCCATTACTTGCAAAAGAGGTTCTGGTACATACTCTTGATGTTCAGCAATCATTAATTTGGCTATTTCCTGTATTTGCGGGAAGAAAATCATTTCCCGTTCGAGTCCTTGATTGTATAAAAGTATTGGTACGTCTTGTGTATTGATAACTTGTTTAGCAGGTAAATCTTGCATTACAATTTCGTTTGTATACGCTAAGACAACAATACCACTAATCGTCAAATCAAATCCCTTTTGCCCCAACCACTGTTTGAGAAAAATCTCCTTTCGCTCAAGCTCCGAAATAGGACTCGGGAGTATCTTTCTTTCATTCGAATTTTCTTGAATAAATTGAGTCGGATCGGATTTAATTATTATTTTTCCGGCTAAGTTTTTCACTTCAAAAATGGTGATTCCAGCAGGGCTGATTAACAAGGAGTCCATCTGAAAATAGATGCCGTTCTGCTTTAAACAAATGTCATGAAGAATAGCGTATGGATAGGATGGACGAAATTCATTTATATGCTTGTCAAAGTAGGCTTCACCTGAAAAACCAGCAACTCGTCTCCTGAATTCCTCCGACACATAGCCATATTTCTCATGCGTCTCCGGCAATCTCGTTATTAACCTTCGCAAGACCAGTAACGAGGCTGATTCTACCCTCGTTTTATAAATCATTTTCATCACCTCGATTGCACCATACCAAATTCGTTCTATTTTTCAAAACAAGCAAAATCAGAATTTGACGTCCTAATCAACTTGAAATACAAGATTTCAAATAGGGAGTATCGAGACAAATCGCATGGATTCAACATTTACTGAAATACAAAATAAGAATTTGGCATATCTCAGTTTTTTTCAGCTAACTATCTAGTTTTCTCTACCTCAACTGTTGGGCTGACATCTTCTTTTCTAGAGCTCTGCTTGTATTCTGGCGTTCTGACGTCCGGTCTGGCGTTCATTCCGGTTTTCTGGCGTTCGGACGACGGATCTAGCGTTCACTCCAGTTTTCTGGCATTCGGGCGTCAGGTCTGGCGTTCATTCCGATGTTCTGGCGTTCGGACGTCGGGTCTGGCGTTCACTCCAATTTTCTGGCGTTCGGCCGACGGGTCTGGCATTCATTCCGATGTTCTGGCGTTCAGCCGACAGGTCTGGCGTTCTTTCCAGTTTTCTGGCGTTCGGACGTCGGGTCTGGCGTTCACTCCAATTTTCTGGCGTCGGACGGCAGTTCTGGCGTTCAACTCAACTTTCTGGCGTTCGGACGGCAGGTCTGGCGTTCAACTCAACTTTCTGGCGTTCGGACGGCAGGTCTGGCGTTCGGACGTCGGGTCTGGCGTTCATTCCGGTTTTCTGGCGTTCGGACAGCGATTCTGACGTTCAACTCGAGATTCTGGCGTTCGGGCGGCAGTTCTAGCGTTCAACTCGAGATTCTGGCGTTCGGGCGGCAGTTCTAGCGTTCAACCCAGCTTTCTGGCGTTCGGCCGACGGGTCTGGCGTTTGGTCCCTTACCTCTACCTTTTCCTTGCAACATACACACCCAAAAACCCCCGATCCGCCAGGGCGGGTCGGGGGTTCTGTCCATCCATTATTCCTCTTTAGCTGTGGATTGCCCCGGGGCAACTCCAGCTTCAGATTTTGTTGCAGACAGTTCTTCCGTCAATCGGTCGATGCTGGGACGCAGGTTGTTTTTCCCTACGTAGCTTTCCATCATTTCCTTGACGTCGATGCCGGAAGAAGCCTTTAGGGATTCTTGCAGCGTGGACATAAGGTTGGTTGCGTAGGATGTCACTTTGTTGGCACCGCCGCCTTCTCCGCCGCCTGTGTCGACGACAGTGATCTTGTCGATGTTGGAAAGTGGGCTTGCCACTTGTTTCGCATATTCAGGAACCATGCGGACAATCATGTCAAGCACAGCCGCCTGGCCATAGTGTTCGAAGGCTTCGGCAATTTTTCGTTTCGCTTCCGCTTCGGCAAGACCTTTGAGGCGGATGACTTCAGCCTCGGATTCACCCTGCGCCCGCTGGGAATCAGCTTTTGCCGTACCGTCGAGTCGAATTTTTTCCGCTTCAGCTGCAGCTCTTGCTTCAATGCGGTATTTCTCCGCATCCGCTTCCGCCAATTGACGGGATTTTTCAGCCGCAGCATTTTGCTCGACCGCGTAACGATCGGCATCCGCTTTCTTCTTCACTTCGGAGTCATATTGCTTCTCGCGGCGTAAAATCTCTTTCTCTTCCAATTCGATTTGCTTTTGACGCTCGATGATGCGCACTTGCATCTCTTGCTCAGTTACTTCTTGTTTAGCCCGTGCGGATTCCAGCTCATACGCTTGGTCGGCCCGTGCTTTCGCGACATCCTGTTCACGGCGGTACTCAGCAACTTTCAACTGGTTTTCCTTTTCTGCTTCAGCAATTTCTGTAGCACGCTCAATTTCAGCCTTTTGTGCTTCCTTCGATGCTTCAGCATTTTTAATGCGAGTTTCTTTTTCCGCTTCTGCCGTTGCAATATCCGCGTCGCGTTTTACTTGTGCAATCCTCGGCTTCCCTAGTGAATCAAGGTAGCCGTTCTTATCACGCACATCTTTAATTGTGAAGGAGACAATGACAAGCCCCATTTTCGCAAGGTCTTGGGAAGCCACTCGTTGCACTTCCTGGGAGAACTTATCACGATTCTTATAGATTTCTTCAACCGTCATCGATCCTAAGATGGAGCGCAAATGACCCTCCAACACTTCTTTCGCTTCGTTTTCGCGGTCTTCTTTTGACTTCCCTAAAAACTGTTCCGCGGCCGTTGCGATTTCGGAGATAGATCCTCCTATTTTAATAATGGCAGTCCCATCAGCCATAACAGGAACACCTTGCTCTGTGTACACTTCCGGTGTTGTTACTTCCAATTTGCTCGATAGCAAGCTGAGTGGTTCCGATTGTTGGAACACCGGGAAGACGAACGTACCGCCACCTCGGATGATTTTGATCCGGTTTCCGGACTCATCCGTATGTACATTTTTCGAGCCGAGATAGCTTCCCGTTACGATAAGCGCTTCATCCGGTCCGACCGTCTTGTACTTCGTCACGTAGACTAAAATGATGGCCAATAAAATAAATACGACAATCCCAATGACAATGAAAATACTTGGCATTCCGATTCCCCCTTGTAATAAATAGTTTTAAATCTCACGAAAAACGAAACGGTTCATACTCCTTGACGATGAATGTTCCTTCCTTCACCTCAATAATTAGCACTTCCTTGCCGTAGTCAATCGTTTCATTCTCATAACCGGCCGCTCGCTTGGAAATGATGCCGTTCACCGTCTCAATAACGATTTCGCCGAAGCCGTCCACCGGGATCGGAACAATGACTTTGCCGACCTGGCCCGTTAACGATTCGTCGGTATACGCCATCGATACCTCCGCAGATTTTAATGGTAGAAGTACGAAAAAATAGAGGAGTACATCCAGCAGGATAGCAACGACAAGCGACACGATTATAATCAGGCTATGATTCCAGCCCGTCAGCAATTCGAGGATATACCCGATTGCGGAAGTAAAAGTAATGAACGCCAATATGATAGCTGGATCCAGTAATGGACTGCCTTCACCGATCCCCTCAGTGATATCGCTGAAGAAAATGTATAATATCGTTGCGAGACCAGCAATAATAAGGACAGTTAGATATACTTGCACAATCGGCATGCCGAACAGTTCCAAAGCCATCACCTCCCCTTCCTTCTTACCTACTCGATTATATATACGGACCATCCTCTCAGAAGTTTCAATTATCGAAAATTATTTTTGAAGTTAGCGGGAATCGGATGTTTCATGCATGATTCACGTATTCAATCCATTCTTTTGAAGCCTGCAAACAAAATTTGTATGGTTTTATGTCGAAATTTGCTATGATAGGAATATTGAAATTGATTCCGGAAACGGATGGAGGCTTAACATGTTTAGTCCACGTAAAACCGATCCATTTTTCTCAGCATTGCTCACAATCGCAGAACATGTGAAAGAGGCGATGCACTATGCCAATGACTTTAAAGTGACATCTGTCGCGGATTTAAAAGAAGTAAGTGTTCAATTGAAAAAGTACGAGACCGAAGGGGATGACCTGATCCATGACTTGATCTCGAAATTGAATACGTCCTTTATGACACCGATTGAGCGGGAAGATATATTGCAGCTGGCAATTAAAATGGACGATATCCTTGATGGCATCGAGCATTTTGTTGCGAACTTGGAGATGTTCTCGCTAACCGATATTGATGAATATATTCAAAAATTCATGGATAACATCGTCAAAAGTTCAGATGAAATTGTAAAGGCCATGGAATTGTTGGCGCGCAAGAAACTTGTCGCCATGCGGGATCACGCCGTCCAAATCAAAGAATATGAACGGATTTGCGATGAAGTGCTGCGCACGTCTATCAAACAGCTCTTCCTGCGCGAAAAAGATCCGATCCGGATTATCCAATTTAAGGATATGTATGAACTGCTTGAAGATATCGCTGACCACTGCCAAGACGTAGCAAATACAATCGAAACCATCATCATGCGTAATGCGTAAGGGGTAGGCAGATGGATACATTTGTAATACTCACAATTCTCATTGTAGTTTTCGCTTTGGCATTCGATTTCATCAATGGTTTTCATGATACAGCCAATGCCATCGCCACTTCGGTATCGACTCGTGCTTTGAAACCTCGCACGGCCATTTACATGGCAGCGGTCATGAATTTCATCGGCGCATTGACATTCACAGGTGTAGCCAAAACGATTTCGAAGGATATCGTAGACCCGTTCGTACTGGAGAATGGGTCACTTGTTATTCTTGCTGCTTTAATATCAGCAATTATTTGGAACTTGGTTACTTGGTACTTCGGTATTCCATCCAGTTCCTCTCATGCTTTGATCGGATCCATTGCTGGGGCTGCCATATCAGCAGCGGGATTTGCCGTGTTGAACTATAGCGGATTCATCAAGATTTTGGAGGCTCTGATCCTGTCTCCATTTATCGCAATAGCAGCCGGGTTCCTCATGATGTCGTTATTCAAAATATTGTTGAAGAACCGCAACTTGTTTAAAGCGAATAAACGGATCCGCTACTTGCAAATCGGGACGGCCGCTCTGCAATCGTTCACCCATGGGACAAACGATGCGCAGAAAGCGATGGGGATTATCACAATGGCTTTAATCGCGTCCGAAATGCAAACCGGCGACGATATCCAGTTCTGGGTCCGGATTGCTGCTGCAACTGCCATGGGTCTTGGAACATCCATCGGGGGCTATAAGATTATCAAGACGGTCGGAGGCAAGATTATGAAAATCCGCCCGGTGAACGGCGCGGCAGCCGATCTCAGTTCCGCGATGATCATTTTTGGCGCAACGCTTATCCATTTGCCAGTCAGTACGACGCATGTCATCTCCTCCGCCATCATGGGCGTTGGGTCCGCACAACGCGTTAAAGGCGTCAAATGGGGAGTGGCAAAAAAAATCGTCATTACTTGGTTGATTACTATGCCAATATCAGCAGCAATTGCCGCGATTCTTTATCAATTGATGAATTTGTTTTTCTAAATAAATTCATTTCACTTGCATTGTCAAAATAGCTCTGCTATGATAAAGGAGAATTATTTTTGTTCGGCGTGACGGTTTGACCGCTTCAAGACTTGAGCAAGGATAGTAACACAATGTGTGCATAGCACACGAGGAGGAAACAAACATGGAACAAGGTAAAGTAAAATGGTTTAACGCAGAAAAAGGTTATGGCTTCATCGAACGTGAAGATGGCGACGATGTATTCGTACACTTCTCCGCTATCCAAGGCGACGGCTTCAAAACTCTTGAAGAAGGCCAAGACGTTACTTTTGAAATCGAACAAGGTCAACGTGGACTTCAAGCTACAAACGTAACAAAAAACTAATTTGACTTTCCAAAACCACTCTCTTCGGAGAGTGGTTTTTTTTATCTCAAATGAGACAATGGTGGCAGAATCCGGTAAGATAGGAACAGCAACTATACATATAAAAGGAGGACGGTATCATGCGGCTGCTTGCCCGTTTAGTTACCTCCGCACATAAGTACATTATGGCGTGCTGGATTCTATTCGTAATTGTCATGGCGATATTCGCCATTCGGCTGCCTGGCTTGCTGGCAGGCGACGGTTTTCGGATGGATGCGGAACATGAACAAGTGATGAAATTGGCGTCCGAAACATTTGGGCTGCCTGCCGAAACGATGTTTGTCGTATTTGACCAGGTGCCCGACGAAGTTATCGCTTCCACGTTGGCCAACGTAGAAACCCTGGGACTCGTTTCGGAGATCGACTCGCCTCTGGACCATGAAAAGCAATATTCGCAAGACGTGTCCTACGCGCTGCTTCATTTCAGCGAGCCCGAAAAGGACCGGGCAGACGTCGTTACGTCGATCCGGGAAGCGATCGGTGATGAAAAAGGCGTCACTTTAACCGGTCAATCCGCCATAACAAAAGACATAAATACTGCCAGCCAACGCGATCTCATGAAAGCGGAAGCAATCGGCCTCCCGATCGCCATCATTGTGCTGCTATTCGCGTTTGGTTCAGTCGCAGCATCGCTCGTACCGCTTTTTGTCGGCATTGCAACCGTTGTTTCCACCTTCGGGGTCCTTACTTTGATTGGCGGACAAATGGACTTGTCCATTTTCGTATTAAATATCGTCCCGATGTTAGGGCTTGCGTTAAGCATTGATTTTTCCCTTCTATTTATCAGCCGATATCGGGAAGAGCGCAAGAAGAACGAAATTATGGAAGCCGTCTCCACAACAATCCGAACAGCAGGCCGCTCTGTCATCTTCTCTGCGTTTTGCGTTTTTATCGGTCTCGGTGCATTGCTTTTAATTCAAGTGGAGATCTTTCAGAACATCGCACTCGGCGGCATGATCATTGTCGGCATGGCTGTGCTCAGCTCGATCACCTTACTGCCCTCCATCCTAATCTTGCTTGGGGATCGGATAAACAAAGGGCAAGTTCTGAAGGTGAAAGAGAACGGAACGAATCGTTGGCGACAGTTTGCCAAAGGGGTGATCAAGCGCCCGATTCTTATCACGATTGTCGCCCTTGTGTTGCTTGGCATCGCTCTCATACCAGCGAAAAACATGGACCTGACGATTCCGCAGATCGATTCCCTGCCAACATCTTATGACACACGATCATCTTATGAACTGATGGATGAAGCTTTTGGATTAGGAGATCAATCTTCTGTTTACGTCATAGCCGAGCGCAAAGAGGGCTGGTCGGATGCAGATGGGCTCGATGCAATAAAAGAGCTGCAGGACGAATTAACATCCGACCCATTGGTCGATTCAGCCACAACGATTTATTCGGCAAGCGGCATCCAGTCAACGGCCGAATGGGAACAAGCGATGCAAGTGCCGGAAATGAAGGCGCAACTGACTCCCCTGCTCGATTCGTTTGTCCAAGGACAACAGCTTCTCATTCCGGTCACATTGAATGCAAGTGGCACATCGGATGATGCTCAGGATTGGGCACGGGATTGGTCCACGCGAAACACCGAATGGAATGTACTGATTGGCGGGCAGCCAAAATTCAATCAGGAGATCTTTGATGAGATATTCGATAACCTCCTTTCTGTCCTGCTGCTCATTGTCGTTTCGACATTCGTTATTCTAATGATCGCATTCCGTTCCATTTTAATACCGATCAAAGCCATTCTGATGAACATTATTGGATTATCAGCAACCTTTGGGATTTTGGTGTACATTTTCCAGTACGGACATTTCGGGTTGCATCCAGGCACCATTGCCCTGATTATTCCGGTCATTATTTTCAGCCTCGTCTTCGGCTTGAGTATGGACTATGAAGTATTCCTCATTTCGCGGATGCAAGAGGAATATGCCAATACCTTGGATAATGACCACTCTACCGTAGAAGGGCTTGCGGCCACGAGCAAAATTATTACGTCCGCCGCCTTGATCATGATTGTCCTGACAGGGGCGTTCGCATTTACGGATGTCATGCCTGTCAAGCAGATCGGAGTCGGCATTGCGATAGCCGTTGCAATCGATGCGACAATTATCCGGCTGTTGCTCGTTCCAAGCCTGATGAAACTGTTCGGCAGATGGAACTGGTGGCTCCCGTTCCGAAAAGGCCCCTACAAAGCCGGCAATTGGCATTGAATCACTACCATCTGCACATATCCGTGCAGGTGGTTTTCTTGGTAAACACAAAAAGAAACACACCCGGATTTCCATCCAAGTGTGCGTTCCTCTCAATATATCCCGTTCTCCGCTATCATATGCAACTCCGATTCGATTGGCTCCCACCCATTCTCATCTTTCTTAAACTGGGCCATCATAGCGAAATAGATGACGGCTACGACGATGATGACGAAAACGATCAACCCGATGACGAGTGTCTTGCCTTTCATTCTACCTCTCCTCCGCGCGCTTGAATCGCTCTTCTTTCATGTAATCCACCGCTTCTCCGTAATCCCCGAAGCTTTCTTCCAGATTATAGCCATGGTAGATATTGAAAAAGCCTTCCTCTTCCAACAGCGTCAGTTTCTGGCCTTGTCCATCCACCCATACTTCTTCCACTGCTTCTTCTTCATCCCACTGTTCTTCCGTAGATAAAGCACGAATCGCATCTTCAATCGTTCTGCGCAATTCCGATTCAGAAACCTCCCGGATATTGACGAGCCCCCGTTCGTCTGGCGTATATCCCGAAATCCCTTCGACATACACATAGCCATTGCCGTTCGGATGTAAATGCTGTACGACGACCGTTTTATCATACAAGCTGTCCTCATAGTGGTAATTGATCCGTTTTAATGAAACCTCTTTCCGTGTCAACTCAGGAAAAGACTCAATAATTTTCTGTTTTTGCTCAAATGTCAACATTATTTTGCCACTCTTTCTCTTTTCAGATTGTTTCAGTATACCATTATTCCTCTTTCACTGTTAAGCCAAGCATGCGGGCAAACCCCATCGCCTGCTCTTGTGATACAATGCAGCCACCGACCTTATTAAGAGACACTTCAATCCGGTCATATGTGCTTGTCGACAGATCAACCCCATCCAAATCGGTTTCCGCCAAATTGATATTATCGATCTTGCAGTTATCAAATCGAAAGCCAGTCCCTACACTTTCATAAAAATCAGCATCGGGTAACTGACATTCAACAAAATCGACCTCTTTCAATTCCGCAAAGCTGAAGTTGACATATCGCCCATCGCAAGTTTGAAATAACGTATGAGACAATTTGGAATTCGCAAAGTTCGCCCCTGTCAGTTTAGATCCTCTCATTTCACAGCGATGGAACACCGCGCGTTCAAATTGGATATTCGAAAAATCGCAAGTTTCAAAAATGACGTCGACAAACTCCACTTCGTGGAACACTGCACTTGCAAATGACACATCCTTAAGCAGACAGCCGTCAAATACTACACGCGTTTCTTCCTCTCCGCCCAGTATCCCGCCTGAGATGTGGACGTTTTCAATGAAACCATCCCGCCGCCAACAATCCTCCGTACGGATTTCCTCTAATCCAGAAGCCACTTTCGGTTTCTGCCTTTTTACTTTCCCGTTTGCCATATCCCGTCACCTCGTTTTCCATTCAATAAAAAGAACCAGTAAGATGACGACCGCAAACGCCAGCACATAAAACCAACTGGGAATTGTACTTAACCCACTAAACACGACAACGCCTCCCCACTTTTCCCGATCCTTCCTTATGCTTTTAGTATACAAGGTTTCCGGGCTTTCACAAATCGAAATCAAAACGGAAGAGCTCTTGCTGTATTCCAAATAGAAAAAACGGATACAATAACTAAGAAGGAGGCGATATCTAGTGAAGCGGCTGTTACTCTTCATTTTATTCATAGTTGCCTTGTATCTGGCAAAACCATTGTGGGAAGTGCCGGTGTCGAAGCATATCGACCTATCATTTTTACAACCTGTCGATGAGACAGTCGAAGAATTTTTCCATACTGAAAGGGTAGTCTCAACGATCGATACGATCCGGGATAAATGGAATCATTTTCTGAACTTTATTTCTGTGAAAACAACCAACCGGGATGGGATCACACCAAAAGAAGTACCGAAACCTACATTAGAAAAACCTGAGCATTCAACAATTTCCATCCACAATATTGAAATCGGATCGTCTGAGGAAGATGTAAAGAAGGAACTCGGTGAACCGAAAAGCCATTCAAGAAATGAGTACGGCACCGATTGGCTGACTTATCATGAAGACTATCAAAATTTTGTTATGATCGCCTTCGGAAAAAATAAAAAAGTAGCTGCCATCTATACAAACGATGATCTCATTTCGACCAAAAATGGCATCGCTTATGGTACTCCGAAAGCAGAGGTGCGAAAGGCGCTAGGTGAACCTGTGACGGAGATCCGAAAAGGGTTGAATATCTACGTCTTGCAAGAGGATGAAGGCATGGATGTTTTCGAGCAGGGAGATAGCTATACGTATGTTTTCTATGATCTCCATCAAGGCACCACTGTGACCGCAGTACAGCTCGTCTCCTCAGAGCTGGAACGGAGAAAGCCTGATTTGTATGCAGTGGCGGATCCAGCTCTTCGGCTCGGCTTTGAACAACAATTATATGATTTGACGAACGCAGCCCGTGTCCGCCATGGTCGTTCCATTCTTTCTTGGGATGAACATGTTTCCGAAACAGCACGGAACCATAGCTTGGATATGGCAGATAATAATTACTTCAGCCACGACAATTTGGAAGGAAAATCACCATTCGATCGGATGAAAGATGATCATATTCAATTTATCAGAGCCGGCGAAAACTTGGCATACGGGCAATCGAGCAGTATTTTCGCCCATGAAGGATTGATGAATTCCAAAGGGCATCGGGACAATATATTAATCAAGGATTATAGCCACCTCGGGATCGGCATCGCTTTTAACGAGCAATCGCAACCGTATTATACAGAGAACTTCATATTGAAATAAACAGCTCGGCACTTCTCCATTCGAGGTTAGTTGCACTTCTTTCAGGGGAACATAAGAAAGAATTGATACTAAGGAGGGATTCGATGAAAGCTGTCACGTTTCAAGGAGTCAAGGACATTCAAGTCAAGAAAGTAGAGGCGCCAAAGATCGAGAACCCTGATGATATTATTGTGCGCATTACATCGACTGCCATTTGCGGCTCCGACCTGCACATTTATGCCGGTGCTTTCCCTACTCACAAGGATTACGTTATTGGACATGAACCGATGGGAATTGTGGAAGAAGTCGGCCCTGGTGTAACGAAGGTAAAAAAAGGCGATCGTGTCGTCATCCCTTTCAATATTTCCTGCGGCGAATGTTTTTATTGCCAGCATGAGATGGAAAGCCAATGTGATAACTCTAATCCCACTCCCCATATGGATACCGGCGGCTACTTCGGTTTCACCGAACGGTATGGCAATTATCCAGGAGGACAAGCGGAATACTTACGAGTGCCGTATGGCAATACGACGCCTTTCGTCATACCAGACTCCTGTGAACTTCCTGATGAGGCACTCTTATTCATGTCAGATGTATTGCCGACTGCTTACTGGAGCGTCGAACATGCTGGTGTTTCGCCCGGAGATACGGTGGCCGTCCTCGGATGCGGTCCTGTAGGCCTGATGGCGCAGAAGTTTGCTTGGATGAAAGGGGCGAAACGCGTCATCGCAATTGACCATGTCCCTTACCGACTCAATCATGCCGTCAAAATGAACAACGTAGAGGCCTTCAACTTTGATGATTATGACAACATGGGAGCGCATATTAAGGAATTGACTAAGGGCGGCGTCGATATCGTCATTGATTGTGTCGGAATGGATGGCAAGAAGAATATTCTAGAGAAGATCGGGCAAAAAATGAAAGTCCAAGGGGGCACGTTAAGCGCTTTGGAAATCGGTCATCAAGCTGTCCGGAAATTCGGTACGATCCAATTGACCGGCGTCTATGGCATGTTTTACAACATGTTTCCGCTTGGCAATCTGTTCGAACGGAATATTACGCTCAAAATGGGGCAAGCCCCGGTCATTCATTACATGCCGATGCTGTTTGAAAAAATCAAGAACGGAGAGTTCGATCCAACGGAAATCATTACCCACGTCGTACCACTCGAAGAAGCGTCGGCAGCTTATCATCATTTCTTTGAGCACGAAGATGATTGCATCAAGGTCATCTTGAAACCATAAAAAAACCGGCAGCAGGATTGCATCCCGCTGCCGATTTTTGTCACTTCTTATTAAATTCCGCACAAGCGACCCTTGTCCCCGAATTTCCAGCCGGATCGGTCTTATAATCATCTGCGGCCTCATGGATGACGATGGCACTTCCATCCTGGTCAAGGAGAGATTTGTCAGTACCTGGTTTTAAAGTAAGTTCAGCTGACGTCACTTGCAACACTCCTTTCCCGTCATCCCCAACTTTCATATTTGGTAAATCACCTAAATGAAAGCCTTTTGGATTATCGAATCCATGCTCTTTTTTGCCAGGATTGAAGTGAGCCCCTGCAGATTCGAAACTTGGAGGCGTACAGACACCGGTCTCATGGATATGTACGCCATGCAGTCCTGGTGCCAACCCTTCCGCCTTTATACTAATGTTCACGCCTTGAGAATCTTCACTCATTGTTACCTTTCCAATTTCCGTCCCTTCCGTATTGAGCAGCGGCGAAACGACCGAGTCCATCTTTTCCGCACTAACCGGAAGCTTCGTATCCTTTTTCGAACAGCCCGCTACAATAAGCACAGATCCGAGCACAAGCAAAGGCAAGAATTTCAATATCTTCATTACAACAACCTCCTAAACATCTTGTCCTGCCAAGGCTTGCCCGATTTTATTAATATTATGAATGGTAAATAAAACCATAACACCAGCAAAAATCGCCCTCCCGATTGGAAGAGCGATTTTGTATCCTTATGCTAATACTAGTTTTTCCAGTTCAAGGGGAGCAATGTATGTATCTTCTTGATAAACCCGCATATTGCCGCCCGAAATTTCATCGATGAGCATGATGTTCCCTTGTGCATCCCGGCCAAATTCAAGTTTGATGTCATATAGATCGAGCCCTTTGCCTGCGAGGATCTCTTTCACTTCGGAAGCTATTTGTTTGGTCAGCGGCTCTAAACTATCATATTCCTCATTTGTTAAAATGCCGAGTTGCGCAAGCGCATCCTTAGTGATGGGAGGATCGTTGCGATCATCGTCTTTAATCGTCACTTCCACAAATGCATCAAGCGGCTGCCTTTCTTCACAATAGGCGCCGTACCGTTTCAAAAAGCTGCCGACTGCCCGAAAACGGCAAATGACTTCTAAACCTCTTCCAAATACGGTTGCCGGTTTTACCGTCATTTCAACGTTCTCAATATTTGCACTTACATAATGGGTGGGGATCCCCTTCTCCTCCAACTTTTCAAAGAAAAACTTTGTCATGCGGAGGCCGGATTGCCCTGCCCCTTCTATCGTCAATCCCACTGTGTTGGCGCCTGGGTCAAACACCCCATCCTCGCCGGTCACGTCATCTTTGAACTTCAGCAGTACGTTGCCGTCTTCCAGCTTATACACATCTTTTGTCTTGCCTTGATATACAAGATTCATGCCCACGTTTCCTTTCTATTTCGAAAATGCAGTGCCATTCCTAGTATAAAGGACTTTCTAGCCGATAAAAAGGGAAACTTGCCCTCTAATAAGACATCATCACTCTCTTCTCGAATCCAGCCTGCGAATCAAGCAGATTATCCAGATGTTTCACTTGTCTTCAATCACTCGGAAGGTGTATAATAACTCGATTACTTTATTCATATCTATGATTTAAATGAATTTTAAGCTCATATCGAAAGAGAGTGGTAACGATGGGCCGTAAATGGAATAACATTAAAGAGAAAAAAGCGTCCAAGGATGCAAATACAAGCCGTATATACGCTAAGTTCGGACGTGAACTTTATGTAGCAGCAAAACAAGGCGAACCAGATCCAGAATTGAACCAAGTGCTCAAAATGGTTGTGGAACGCGCGAAAACATATAATGTCCCAAGAGCAATCATCGACCGTGCCATCGAGAAGGCAAAAGGCGGCGCAGAAGAAAACTATGACGAGCTTCGATACGAAGGTTTCGGGCCAAACGGCTCCATGGTGATCGTTGATGCGTTGACAAACAATGTCAATCGGACGGCTTCTGAAGTGCGAGCAGCATTCGGGAAAAACGGGGGCAACATGGGAGTCAGTGGATCAGTTGCCTACATGTTCGACGCAACAGCAGTTTTCGCTCTCGAAGGCAAAACAGCGGATGATGTATTGGAGCTTCTAATGGAAGCGGACGTCGAAGTCCGTGACATTATGGAAGAAGAAGATACGGTCATCGTCTATGCAGAGCCAGACCAATACCACGCAGTGCAAGAGGCATTTAAAACTGCCAGCATCACGGAATTCTCAGTCGCTGAACTGACGATGCTCGCACAAAACGACGTTACCTTAGACGCAGATGCTCAAGCACAATTCGAGAAAATGATAGATGCCTTGGAAGACTTGGAAGACGTTCAGCAAGTCTACCATAACGTTGATTTAGGTGAATAATTGAAAGAACAAACCGCCTTTTCTAAAAAAGGCGGTTTGTTCTTACTCCATTTCCATTACTGCAAAATAGTTTTCTTCTTCATCCGCGAAATTGAATGTCCTGCCAGATGGCATAGTCATTATGTCTCCAACCGTAACTTGGTGAGCTATCAGGTGGTTGTGAAGCTGTTCAAACTGGTCGGAATAAAAAAGGAGGGAAGGCGTGCCTAGCTGCAAGTCAGGCGACATACTGGAAACGACTTCCTTATCATGAAGCACCAAGGTTGTTTCTGAATCCTTGGTCGGAGCGACCTCGATCCATCTCAATGGCCCAGCCGTCTCATCAGCTATAATATGAAATCCCACGTTTTCCGTCCAAAACTTCATTGCTTTTTCTTGATCGTTAACATATAACATGACTTGCCCTAGTTTGCGAATCATTCCGTTTTCCCTCCAGACATCGTTTGTTTCTGCTTAGTTTCAACGGTGCTACTAGTTTTTACCTTCTCACACCTATCCTTTATTGAAATAATTTCGGAATATCATTGATCAATGTATAAATGCCCATATACCCCATTGAAACGACGACAATCAATCCAAAAATAGTCATCCATAGCGGATGCTTATAATCTCCTACAATTTTCACACGATATGCCGCAATCAGCATGACGCCAAGCGCCAGTGGAAGAATGAGACCATTTAACGAGCCCACAAGAATCAAAATCTTGACCGGTTTCCCGATGATAATAAAGACGAGAGTCGAAATGGCAATGAACGCCATGATGATCCACTTATAATGCTTCTCCAGCTTCGGATGGAATGTCCGAATGAACGAAACGGATGTATATGCACAGCCGACTACGGACGTAATGGCAGCTGACCACATGACGACGCCGAAAATCTTATATCCGACATTGCCAGCCGCGAGTTGGAATACAGATGCCGGAGGATTGGCCGGATCAAGTGCCAACCCTTTACTAACTACTCCTAACGTGGCTAGAAATAGCAGAATGCGCATAAGCGATGCGATGAGGATGGCAAAGATGGAACTTCGAGTCACTTCCGGCAGGGCTTCTCTCCCTTTGACGCCAGCGTCGATCAAACGGTGGCCGCCTGCAAATGTGATATAGCCGCCTACTGTTCCGCCAACGAGCGTCACAATGGCAATCAAGCTGATTTCAGCTGGGACAAATGTCCGCGTGACCGCTTCCCCTACCGGCGGCACTGCATTGAACATGACATAGAGCGTCAGTCCGATCATGACAAACCCCAGTATCTGCACGAAACGGTCCATGATTTTCCCAGCTTCCCGGACGATGAAAATACCGATCGCCAGCAAACCGCTTAGCAGTCCGCCCACTTCGGGCGAGATGCCGAATAAAACATTCGTACCGAGTCCCGCGCCGCCGATATTGCCGATATTGAAAGCAAGGCCTCCCGCCACGACAAGCGCCGCGAGCAGAAATCCGAGCCCTGGAAATACATCATTTGCAATATCTTGCGCCCGCTTTTCCGATACTGCAATAATCCGCCAGATGTTCATCTGTGCACCAATATCAATGATGATGGAAATTAAAATGACGAACCCAAAACTCGCCAAAAGCGTTTCTGTAAAATACGTTGTTTGCGTCAAAAAACCCGGCCCGATCGCGGATGTCGCCATCAAGAAAGCGGCACCGAGTAACACCCCTTTGTTCTGCTTTTTCATAATCTCTTTTGCGTTCACATGCCCCACCCCATTTTCCATTATAAGAAGCTGCTAATTTTGTTTATTTCAATACCTTCCTCGCGTAATGCATCTGGCATTTGGCGCGCAAACTCAAGCGCAGTCTTTCCGTCCCCATGAATGCAGATTGTGTCCGCTTTGATGGGTACTTCCGTTCCGTCGGTCGCCATCACTTTCCCTTCCTTCACCATCTTTACAACTTGCTGAATGGCTATCGCATGATCGGTAATGAGTGCATTGGCTTCCCGCCTGGATGTCAGCGATCCGTCCGCTTGATACGTCCGGTCCGAAAACACCTCATGGGCCGTTTTCAAGCCGATCCGTTCCCCCGCCAACACGAGTTCGCTGCCTGCCAAGCCAAATAGAATTAATCCAGAATCAACCGTATAAACAGCTCTTGCGATGGCATCTGAAAGCGCCGCATCCTTTGCCGCCATATTGTAAAGCGCTCCGTGCGGCTTCACATGCTGCAAAATACCGCCTTCCGCTCGGACAAAACCATAAAGGGCACCAATCTGATAGACGACAAGGTCGTATGCCTCGTCAGGTGTAATTGCCATTTCCCTTCGGCCGAATCCAGCTAAATCCGGCAAGCCTGGATGAACACCGATTCCTACATTCCGCTGAAGCGCCATTTGAACGGTTTTCCGCATGGTCGCCGGGTCGCCCGCATGGAAACCGCATGCAATGTTCGCGGAAGAAATTGTCTCTAAGATGTCAACGTCATTCCCCATTTGATAAGCACCAAAGCTTTCTCCCATATCACAATTCAAATCGACTTTGTACTCCACGGTAAACCCTCCTATCGAAATTTCAATGCAATCCCCGTTTTCAACTCTTGTAAATTCCGTTCTCTGCGCACATATAATTCCTGTGCTTTCTCAAGTGAAATTTCCCGAAAAGATAAGTAATTTCCAGGTCTCGCTTGTGCGACCGTTGACAAATCAACAGAAGCCACTTGTCCTATCTTCGGGTACCCTCCGGTCGTCTGCCGATCTGCCATCAAAATGATTGGATCCCCATCGGCCGGCACTTGTATTGAGCCGAACGACACTGCTTCAGAAATCAATTCCTGCTCTGTTTCCAATTGTAAAGTAGGTCCGGTCAACCGATAACCCATCCGATCGGATTGCGAACTGACGGCAAACTGTGATGTTTGAAAACGATGCCTGCTTTCTTTAGAGAACAAATCATATTGGCGACCTTTGATCACCCTGATTTCGTAATGATCCGAAAGGACAGGCAACACATTCTTTGTAATCGTCCAATCAGCTGACTGTATACCGCATGCAGCACACTCCAATCGAGAAAAGATCTGTTCTGCCTGTCCATTTCTTCCTTTTACTTTGAGTGTGTCACCAGTTTTCAAAACACGGCCTTCATAGCCGCCGAGTTCCGCTTTCAAATAAGTGGACCGGCTTCCCATCAGCAGCGGAATTTCGAATCCGCCAGCGACCGCCAAGTACATCCTGCAACCGGCAACTGCCGGACCTATCTTCAATTCCGTCCCTTTTTCAATAAAAACCGGTTTCCACATCGGTACCGGCTTGCCGTTGATAGATGCGGATAAATCTCCTCCACAAAGTGCAATGACTGCATGTTCTTCGAAATATAAACGCGGACCGACTAAAGTCATTTCCAGCGTACCTTCCGTTTCTTCATTTCCGACAAGCAAGTTGGCAACCCGATGAGCGAACGCATCCATCGCGCCGCTTGTCACGACTCCAAATTTCTGATAGCCGAACCGACCAAGATCTTGGATCGTATCGCTTAATCCAGCCTTCCTTACCTTGATCATGGACGCCCACCCCGCATTTCATCATATTCCTTTTGCGAAATCGGATAGAACTCGATTCGGTCCCCCGCCACCAGCAAACTGGGCGGGTTCTGTTCCGGAAGAAACAGCTCAAGCGGGGTTCTGCCGATCAATTGCCATCCGCCGGGCGTCTCGATTGGATATACGCCCGTCTGTTTCCCCGCAATCCCGATAGTACGTGCCGGAATCCGCAAACGCGGCGTCTTCCTGCGCGGCGCCGCTATTTTCTCGGACATCCCGCCAATGAAAGGAAATCCTGGAGCAAAGCCGATCATATGTACAAGATATTCTCCTGAAGAATGAATGGAAATTACCTCTTCCGGCATCAACCCATTGTGCTCTGCAACAAATGGCAGGTCAGGTCCCCACTCCCCGCCATAAAGCACAGGTATCCGGACCGTCCTGCGACTGGCTGAACGACCAGGTTGGACACCGGCAAGAAGTTGATGAATCCGCTTACAAACTTCCTCGTATGGCACTCCTTCAAAAGCCTCCAACCGATAAAACACAGTTACCGACGTATAGGAAGGGACCGATTCCACCATCCAATCTGGCGACCGTTCCTCCAATAGCGCCGTTACAGCCAGTACTTTATCTTGTGCTTTCATGCTAATATCACGGTCCACTTCAATGACAACCGCCTGATCACCTAATGGAGATAGCGTATAGTCCATCACCGCTCACTCCCTTCGACAGATTTCGACTACCAATCTATTTCATTTTACCGGATAATTAACAGATTTCAATATTAGTTTGAAAATACTTTCTTTTCATAGGCAGAAAGAAAAAACTGCCTCAACCAAGTTAAGGTTAAGGCAGTCTTTCTTAAAATGCGCCCGAACCTCCGCCGCTTCCACTGCTGGAAGAGGTAGAAGAGGAGGAGGAGCTGCTTAAATGGGCGGTGGCTGTTTCGTTTGCCTGCGTGAACGATGTTGTCATGAATAGGGGATTGTATAGAACCGCCGAATCCGTGCGTTGGTGATTCGCCGCCTCATCCGCGGTTGCAAAGGGATTGCCCTTCGTAGTCAACGTCGCATCCCCTATACCTATGCCATATAAGTAGGAACGAATTTTATCTTCCGGCGGAAAAGCTTGCCATTCTGTAAAATCAAAGTTAGTAATGAACCGCTCCCACTGGATGGCTATCTTATGCCCTTCCACGCTTCGAGGCTTGTAAAAAGCAGCAAATAAGGCTGCAGCAAACATTAAAATAATTGTTCCAATCAAAAATAGATAGAGCTCATACACAATAGATAGGACTGACAACCCTAAATAACCGAGGGCGAGCAGCCATAAGCCAGATCGGAATGCCCCTCGGTTTGCATACACCGCTTGATTCACCTCATTTTTGATTTCTTGCACCCACAATGCTTTTTCAGCACTATAAGCTTCTATATGCTTGTCCTGTTCCATATACTTCTTTAACATATCCGCCGTGAACAGTTTGCCATCGCCGATTTGGTTGAATAACAACTGGATCAGACGCTGCTCATGCGGCAGATCTGCATCTGGGGAAATCAATTCGAACCGTTCATCCGATACTTGACGGACATACCCTTTCCGTACAAGATCGAGCAATGCAGCTGACATGGCCTCCGGCTTTAAGTCTGCCTCCTGGGTGAAAAAAATAGCTGCCGGAATGCTGATTCGGTCATCCGGAATCTTAACTTCCTTGCCAACAAGCTGTTCCTTTGCGTTCCTGTATTGCGCACGCCGCTTCCGGTTGGCCCCAAATCCAATAAACGCCAAAATAGCCGATAAGCCTATCAATGCAGCTGACAAAACTGGTTTCATCTGTTCTCGCCGTTCCGCCTTCCGGATGAACTCTTGCCGGTCCTTTTGCAGCTTGCTGAGACCCGATCCCTGGACTTCTTGAACCTGTGGGAATAACGTAGACGGGTAAATGATCCGCACATCCGCTGCTGTTTCAGATGGAACTTCCCCTAAGCCGAATAGGACACTGCCGTCTTGTTGAATCAAACCAGTTCCGTGAGCTTGGCCGTATCCCAAATAATCTATTGGCTTCTCCGGGTTTGGCGGATGCACTCGAATCGTCATCTCATCATATGAGGATTCGTTATTTTCATCAAAGAAGGCCCAGAAGAACTGTGCACCGTCTTTATAGTTTTCTACGCCATTGACAATCGTGTATTGCAACTCGACTAGAATGTTTTCATCCTTGCCCTTCCGATGAATCTTATAAAGCTGGTTCTCCTTCTCAACTTTCAGCGCTTTTTCATTCTCAAAAGCGCGGAATAAATCGATAGACGTTCCAGGCTTTGTGACGATTCCTCGCGTAATGCCATTAAATTTTCCATCGAAGTCATACTGATACCGTTCAACGATATCCACGTTCCCGTTTTCTTTCAAATAGGCATCTATGGTCCCGCCTTTTATTGAATAATCGACTGCTTGAGCTTGTATAGGCATCCACAGCAAGAAACATGCTACAAAAGGAATCCATTTCATCCACTTCATTGAAATCACCTCTTTCTACTTTACGGATTAGTTGTAGAGAAGTTTCAATTTACGAACAAAAGGACTAGCCGTAGGTGGTTCTTATTTATCAATTATTAATTTTCTGTAAGTAATCAACCTACCGCTTGTTATACTATAGTAAAATGATCAAAAAACGAAAGGACGTGCATCATGTGATAAAACAGAAACAATGGGGGAAACGAACATTTCTTACTGCGGCGATAACAGCCGTTCTCCTCTCGCCAGTCGCTTATGAAACGCAAAAGACAGCAGTGGCATCCTCAACTTTGACAACCAGCTCAACGATAGAATCCACCTCCTTAGAAAAGAAACTTGATACCATCCTGCAAGATGCAAAGCTGGCCGGCGGAATTACGGGCGTCACCGTCCGTAATCGTTCGAATGGAGAAATTGTTTATTCCCAATTCGGGGACATCCGGCTTCGTCCCGCGTCCAATATGAAACTGTTGACTGGAGCTGCAGCCATGGACGTTCTTGGCCCAGACTATCAGTTCTCGACAGAAGTGCTGACGGACGGCGAAGTGAAAGGCGGCCAGCTTCAAGGAACACTTTATTTGAAAGGCAAAGGCGATCCGACGTTATTGAAGGAAGATCTAGATGAATTCGCTAAGCAATTGAAAGCACAAGGCATTACGAAAATTAACGGCGATCTTGTCGCAGACGATAGCTGGTATGACAATGTCCGCTATTCACAGGATTTGAACTGGTCGGATGAACATAACTACGTCGGTGCGCAAGTTTCCGCTTTAACCCTTTCCCCGAATGACGATTATGATGCGGGAACAGTCATCGTTGAAGTGAACGCTGCTGCAAAGGCCGGCGAACCATCGGTAGTGACAGTCACCCCTGCCACCGATTATGTAGAAATCGTTAACAACGCCAAGACAGTCGCAAAAGACGAGAAGAAAACCATTTCCATCGAACGCGAACACGGCACGAACCGAATTTTTATTGAAGGCAATATTCCTGTAGAAGGGACGAGATCACGCTCCTGGACGGCAGTTTGGGAACCGACCGAGCTCACATTGAATGTATTCCAGAAATCATTGAAGGAGCAAGGCATTCAATTGATTGGCAATGGAAAGGTGAAAACAGGAGCAGTCCCTGCCAATGCCACCGTCCTTGTGACGAAAAAATCCATGCCGCTGAAGGATTTATATATCCCTTTCATGAAATTGAGCAATAATGGACACGCCGAAACACTCGTGAAAGAAATGGGAAGAGCCAAAGCGGGCGACGGCAGCTGGGATGCAGGATTAGGCGTGATGAAGGATACACTGAAGGGACTCGGTTTGAACACGGATTCCATCGTGTTGCGGGACGGCTCGGGCATGTCGCATAAAAATCTCGTCTCAGCCGACGACTTATCGACATTGCTCTATCGGATCCAAGATAAGAGCTGGTTCCCTGCGTTCGAAGCATCCTTGCCAGTTGCGGGAAATGAAGACCGCATGATTGGCGGCACCCTGCGCAACCGGATGGGAGAAGGTGCGGCAGCAGGGAATGTCAAAGCAAAAACAGGTTCCATCACCGGCGTCTCCACATTGACCGGTTATGTGACGGCAAAAGACGGCACAGAATTGATTTTCTCCGTCATGATCAATAATTACGTCAATGGCCCGGTGACTCCAATCGAAGATGCCATTGCCAACGTGTTGGCTGAACATGAATTTTAATGACATATGCGCATTCCGGGTCAGCCGGGGTGCGTATTTTTCTTGTAATTGATGAAAAGGAGGATAACTGTATCAACATCGTCCATACTACAAAAAACAAGAAGCGAGGGATACATTTGTTTTATTACAAAGAGGAACTAATCAATATTATTAAACCCGACAAACCAGACCCGGAAGCAGCGCGTGTATTGCAGGAAATTTTAGGCGGTCATTACGGAGAAATGCGGACGATGATGCAATATTTCTTCCAAAGCTCCAATTTTCGCGGGAAAGAGATCCAGTACCGTGATTTGCTTCGAGGCGTTTTCTTAGAAGAAATAGCACACGTGGAATTGGTCCAATACACGATCAATCAACTATTAAATGACTCCGGGGAATCGTCACGACCGGGAGATGCGGGACATGACGGTGCCCCGTTGGATGAAGCCGTCAGACACGGCAACCCACACCATTATATTGTGGGAGCCCAATCCTCCCTTCCCGTGGATGCAGGCGGAAATCCGTGGAATGGTTCATGGGTTTATGCCCATGGGAACCTGATTTCCGATCTATTGGATAACCTAGTTCTCGAGTCGACAGGCGTATTGCAGAAAACCCGAATTTACGAAATGAGTTCAAACCAGACATTTAGAGAAACGTTAGCTTTTCTAATTGTTCGGGATAATGCCCATCAAAACGCATTCGCAAAGGCGCTAGAAACACTAGGGGTCGATTGGGGCAAGCTGTTCCCTGTTCCGAACTACGATATTAACAAGTATCCAGAATGCCGAAAGTATGTTGATATGGGCTTCCATAATGTACAATTTAACTTCCGTTTGGATTCTACCCGGATCGGTGAAATTTTTCAAGGTACATCCCCGAGCAGAAACGAAGGGGAACTCCAAGTAGTGAATCCTCCACAAGGGTTTCCGGTACCTATGATGCCCGATATGCCGAACGAACACAGCCCCGGTCTGACTGATTTGAATAATTGACTCAATTCCCCGGTGCTTTGCGTCCCGGGGATTTTTATTATGGATTAAAGGACTTTTGCCCATACATGGCGAAGAACATCGGAGACAACGAACGAGGGTGGGAATAAAGTGGTGAATCTATTAGCTAAAGAGCAAGCGGCACAAGCTGTGAAATTTTTGAAAGAAGAGGCCAGGCCGTTAGAGAAAGCACTATTCGAATTGGACTTTGAAGACGGTTCTCCAGAAGCTGTTTTGCGAGAACTTCAAGCGTTTCAAAATGAAGACGGCGGTTTTGGCAACGGCTTGGAACCTGATTTTCAATGCCCCGCTTCCTCCGCTCTGGCGACAACTATCGGACTTCAACATCTGGCGCACATCGGAGCAGATGATTCAAATATAGTGGTCCAACGCGCTATTCATTATGTCCTGCAAACATTTGATGAGGAGCGAATGGGTTGGGAAATTGTCCCGCCAGAAGTCGATACTGCCCCCCGTGCAATTTGGTGGAATTACGGTGGCGACTGGCCATGGGGCAATCCCAGCGCTGAAATGATCGGTCTGCTGTATCATTTCAAAACACTTGTACCTAGTGAATTTCTTGATAACGTGACTGCCTTTGCAATAGATTATGTAAATCAATTAACAGCAAGTGACCATCATGAAATCCAATGTCTCGTTAAGTTAATGAAAGAACTTCCGAAAAACGAGGCAAGCAAGATCGGAGGCAAGGTAAACGAACTCCTCCTTGCCAACATCACAACAAGTCCGGCCGAATGGGGCGGCTATTGCCTGCTTCCTTTGCAGGTAGCGTCTTCGCCCTCCTCCCCTTTCGTCTCCTTATTCGAAGAGAGCATCCCTGCGAATATTGACCACCTCCTCTCCACGCAGGATGAGGACGGCAGCTGGAAACCCGCATGGGCGTGGGGACAGTTCGAGGATGACTTCCAAAAAGCCAAAATAGAATGGAGCGGCATACTGACTCTTGACAATTTGAGAATCTTACACGCTTTCGGCATCCTGGGTTCTTGAAACCATGGCCTACTTGCTCATTTTGTTGTCTTTTGTGACACTGGCATTCGGCCTCCTAACACCCGTCAATTTACTAACATCCGGAGTCCTGTTCCTTCTACTGTTCGGTGTGGGAACTGCGCTATTAGTGAGGAGATCGAGAAGAAAATAATGCAAAAATGAAGGCATCCCAGTTTGGAGGGGTGCCTTCTTTGAATGGCTTCTATTCTTGCAGCCCGCGATTACGCTGCTAACCGGATGTCTTACCGTGGTATTTGGCACATGGCCCTATGAATTTGGCGGCGATTGATACTATTTGGCACTTACCGGGGGATTTTGGCATGTTAAACTGTTATTTGGCGCGTCCTCTGCCTATTTGGCGTTTTACCTATTTATTTGGCGCAATACCTGTGAGATTTGGCATACATTTTGGTTTTCTGGCGGTCAGCCGCGGATTCTGGCGTTCGACCGCGGGGTCTGGCGTTCATTTCCCTTTTCTGGCGTTCAGCCGCGGGGTCTGGCGCTCACTCCCGTTTTCTGGCATTCAGCCGCGGGGTCTGGCGTTCGTTCCCGTTTTCTGGTTGTCAGCTGCGGGGTCTGGCGTTCGTTCCCGTTTTCTGGCGTTCGGACGCGGGGTCTGGCGTTCATTCCCGTTTTCTGGCGGTCGGACGCGGAGTCTGGCGTTCATTCCCTTTTTCTGGCGTTCAGCCGCGGGGTCTGGCGTTCACTTCGCTTTTCTGGCGTTCGGCTGCGGAGTCTGGCGTTCACTTCGCTTTTCTGGCGTTCAGCCACGGGATCTGGCGTTCATTCCCGTTTTCTGGAGGTCGACCGCGGGGTCTGGCGTTCACTCCCGTTTTCTGGCGGTCAGCCGCGGATTCTATCACCCGTACACGGCTACCCGCCTGCACTTGCTCACCCCATCCGTCTACCAGTCTCTCCTCAGAGCTCCACTTCGTCACTCATTTCAAAAACGTCGAATACATTTTTTTGTATGATGAGGGAGATGATTTTTCCCTCTTTTTCATAGTAGTGTACATTACCGATCCGTTTGTCCGTTCGTTCTGTCCAACCCCATTTTTCGATTTCGGCCAAGTATTCAGCGGGCGGTGTTCCTTCTGCGTCTCCGATATTGTTTAATTTGTATTTTGCAGATTTGGCAATTTCCGTAGTGCAGTCTTCCGGCCGTAATTCATACGCATTTTTCGGAACGGGGAATCCTTCATTGATTACCGCCATGCGGTATCCGTCTTCATCTGCATATTCATAGGAACATCCCGTCAATATGATTGCGGACAGTACGGCTGCTGCCAGTAGACGTTTCATGACGATCCACCTCTCGCACATTTGTTACTTTTAGCGTACGTGGAGAAGCGACTTTTGTCATCCGACATATTTGTGTCAGAATGCATGGAGGCTAGCTGCTATATATAGAAAGTTCAAATCCGGAGAATAATGTGTAGATACTGGCGCCGATCATTGCTTCCCGTTCATTTTTCATGGTGTAATACCCTTGCCAATTGGTTGGTTCCGTGCCGCAACCCTACAGAAATCAATCGCTTCTCCAGCAGCTTGAAACCTTTTGCATCTGCGAGTGCATCACAAAAGGAACATAGAGATTGTATGCTGGATAGTTATTTGGAATATTCCTCCATTCTGTCTCAATGGCAGCCGGTACAAGAGCTCAATCTGCGGCATACTTCAGATGTTGATTGACGGAGGGGAATGAATGCGTGACACATATCTGCGCATTTCCACATACTCGTAGCCATCATACGAATGAATCACCGATTTCGTAAATCCCTTATATCGTCCAATGTTGTGAAGCTGAGCAGCATTGTATTCGACTTCGACATCCAGGTCATATCCCTTGGAGATAAGCGCTATCTTTTTTGTAACTTGCGCTATATGGCTGAAATGAAGATACTAACCTGGAATGTTTCATTCATCAATCAAGGAGCGCACTCGCCTCGTTTCGATCTCAAACATAGTTCATTATGATGCCAGCTCGATTCGTAATCGGATCATATCCCGGCACACCATCCCGTTCTCTAGGATCTCTTCCTTATAATGAAACGTGAAAAAATCATGAATGATTTCGACGATGCGGAAGCCGCATTTTTGATAAAGGGCCAACTGGTTCAGACTTGAATTACCGGTTCCAATTTCAATTTTGCGATATCCGATCTCTTCGGCAATCCGGATCGCTTCCTTCACCAATTGTTTGCCGATCCCTTTTCCCTGCATCGCCTCACGTACAGCAATGTTTTTAATTTCAACAGTCTCCGGGTTTAACATCAGCAGGACAAAAACGCCAATGATCTCTCCATCCATTTCACAGAGGAAGCACTCGCCTTCTTTCAAATACTTGTCGACAAGTACTAAAGAGGGATCCGCCAGCAACAGTAACTCATACGGTGGCGTCTCTGTATTTTCCAATCTTCTAATTTCCATATGTTTCGGTTGCACAGGTTCTATCTGCATGCCGTTTCGCCTCCTCCATCACTGCCTCATACACTTCATGCCAGCCTTTATGATAGTCAGCTACTTCCTGCGGTCGGATCAGCAGCCGTTCCGTCGATTCATGTTCACCCGCAAATGGAAGAAATTCCGTTATTTCCATCCGATAAAATAACTGATAGCCCACTTTGGGATAGGGACTCGAATTATTCCAAAGAGGATTCCGTTCATGATTCACTTCAACAGCACCCAGGAGTTGGCATGTCCCTGTCACATAAGCTTCTTCCCGCACTTCCCGTTCGACGCACGCTTCAGCAGTTTCTCCCTTTTCGATATGGCCGCCTGGAAAATCCCAACCCCGATCATTCAAATTCACTATAAGCAGCTGCTCCTCATGGAAACAGACAGCATGTGCGCTTGTAATCAATTCCCGCTCTGGCATCAGCTGCCGCATCCATGTGAGCTGGACGATATGGCCGTACCAATCAACCGAAATCGAAGCCATCTTTGCACCTCCTATTTCTCTTCCCTTTCCGCCCGCCCTTTTATTTCCCGACTAAATACCCGTCAAATAGTCGACCGCCAAAAGGCTTTAGCACCTCATCCGTCAACTTGATAATTCCCTGCTTGTTCCGTGTACGTTAGAAATCATCGAACACCTTCACAAACCTGTCAGCAAACATGGGACTGTATTCACGCAGCGCGCGAACCATCCATTTGGAAACCCCCACCCACCTTCCGTTGGTGCGCAATGTAAATTCATGAAGGCGATCGGCAAGTGTATTCACAATAAAAATTGCTTCCGCCTCATTCGCCGTTCCTTGGATATCATCCAATGCATCCGTCAGCAGATAGCGCTTTGTTTTCAATGTCTCTTCGGACCACGGCGCGGGGCCTTTCTCCAGCAACTCATTCGCTTCCTGCTTCACGATTTGGATAAGTCCCGAATCGATGAGGACGATCCCTTCGGAGATCATCCGCAATAAGGACGGCCTGGCTCTCTCGATATCGGAGGCAAAGAACTCTTGATACGACTTCTGGTGATGGACAAACACCTCGATTGGCCATCCAAATGCGATAACCGATTCACGAAATTGGCCTTGCCGTTCATCAAACACAATGATGTCCAAATCCGAAGTATCCGTTGCTTCTCCTCGGACAACGCTTCCCGCGAGAAGGGCGGCTTCGCAATCCGGATAGTAGGTTTCGATAAACATTTGAGCCGCTTGTAAATGGTTCACTCGGTCCATAGAGTCTCCTCCATCCCAAATTGTATGGTCTTGACCATTTCGGATGGACGAACATCAAGGGATTTTAATTTTTCCACCGGGACCCACATCGGTTCATACGTTCCCCGCAGATGCGCAGCTCCATACTCTTCGCCTTCTCCAGCACCGAACGTCCCGTCTATAATCACGGCCCGGAAAAAATGCTGTGTCCCGTTGAATTGGACTTGGCCGAGAGTTTCTCCTATTTCAACTTTCACGCCAAGCTCCTCAAACGCTTCTCGCTCGGCCGCCTGTTCCGGGCTTTCGCCCTCCTCAATTCCTCCTCCCGGGAACACGTAGTATTCTTGACCACTTTTTCGTCTCTTAATGAGCGCCACCTGCCCTTCCAGCTCAATGACAACAGCGGCCCGGTCTCTGACCTTCCCGTCATACTCGATTAACCAGCAGTCCCGGTACTCTCCTTCATGCCACTCACGCTTAGGCAGCAATTTCACTTTCCGAAATCCGCATTTTTCATAACAACGGAGCGCACGCTCATTCCAAGTTTGCGGATCCATCACGACTCGATTGACATGAAGTTCATCTGAGAGGTAATCAACGACCATTTGAACAAGCTGCGTGCCAATGCCCCGATTCCAGAAGTCCGATTCTCCGATGAATTGATCCATACCGAAGATGACTTCCTCGAAATCATAGCCATATAGCACTCTTTCCTCTTCCTGAATTGGATAAAATTGTAGATACCCGATCGGGGCGTCTTCATACTCGATCAGGCACCTTGTTTCCTCATCCGGTTCACCGAAGTAGTCCTGCTCCACCTGCTTCAAATCGGCCGGTCGATCGCGTCCTTCGTAATATTGCAATACCGCCGGGTCCGATAGCCATTTGGCCATTATGTATTTGTCTTTCTCTATCAATTCCCGGATGGAAATCCGTTCTCTTTTGACGATCACCATGTCAAATCCCCCTTTAGTCTATTTATTCCATAAGGCACCATCTTTTCCCTGCCCTCGAATAAAAATTAGAAGCAAGATGTTTTCGAGTGATGTAAATGCAACAGCAATAGGCACTACGATGGACATGATGAGCAACCAGAATCGTTTGGATTCCAAGAAATAAATTCGTCATTGATTCCACAATTGAATTTTGCTGGATCAGTTTTCACATGTTTGAACGGATGTAAGGAGATATGGCGGAAGACTTTATCGCGGGTTGTGGCCGTCTTGAAACGCATCAAGACACAATTGGAAGGGGGCAATATAAAACTCTTGCCTTGTGCTTTCGCATCTCCAAACGAGCGTAACACAAGGCCTTTTGACAATTCATTGGTTTCATTTATTGAATGTTTGTACCATCGGGCTTCATGTATGGTGGATAAGTGCAGCTGGCTATACCACGAAAATGTATTATGCAAAACATGTTTATTTTGCGTAGTACACAATCGTCATATTATCTTGCAGGGTCTCTTCTTTCCCTGTTTTTTTATAACCCATTTTTTCATAGAGGTGGCACAAATTCGTTTCTTCTTTGATCGTATCAAGTTCCCAGCCGTTTGCTTGAGGATACAGAGCCTCCACTTTTGCAATCGTTTGCTGGGCATAACCTTTCCCTTGAAACTCTGGTAAAATAAACATTGGCGAAATTCTGCAGATACTATTGTCCAATCTAACAATTCGAATAGCACCGATATGTCTACCGTGCAATTGAATAAAATAGTAATCTGTAAAATTTTGATTCATTCTTCGGCTAATTCGTTCCACTGATTCTGCAGCAGGGTTTGTGGAAACATCATTATATTTGTCAAGTAACGCTTGAAAAGACTTAACTTGCAAAGCATGTATCTCTTCACAATCGGTTATATTCGCCCGTATTAAGCAGATCATCGCTTCCACCTCTGTTTGATTTTCAGACAAGAATACCACAGGCCCTATTTTTTCTCCACGCCTATTTGTATGTGTGACAGTGTAAAAAAGAGCAGCCCTCGTTTGGCTTGAAGGTGCGGCTGCTCATATGATTTATCGGGATGATAGCGCCACAATTCGATCCACAAATGCCTTTTTCGCATCTGTATAATCCCGCTCACTAGCGGGATATTTCTGTGCAAGCTCCAGTTTCAACGTTTCGTATTCCTTTGCGACATCTGGGTGTTCATTTAAGTAATCCCGGAAAAACGTATGGGCGTTCCACCACTCGCCTCCATGCTCTACGACATGATAGACGTGAGTTTTTGTCAGCTCATGAAGATCTGAAAACTTCGCGAAGACTACTTTTCCCTCCACATCTGCCTTAAGTCGATAGATGTCCGCATCTTTCAATGCATGCAAATCAAATTGGTCCACATCAGCCAGATTTTGAACGCCAATGAGTACATCGAGCATCGGCTTTGCGGAAATTCCCCGAATTGCTGTGCTCCCAATATGCTGAATGTCGACTGCCTCGTCGCCAAGGAGAGATGCCAGCATCACTTTTTCTTGATTAAACAGCGCTTGCCACCCTTCCTCATGCCGAGTCAGTGCTACTACATTCTTATTCAATCCCAACATGCAATCTGTCCCCTTTCGTAATAAACCCGATTTCCTCACAAATGAGATCCACAATTTGCTCAACCGTGAGATGATCCGTTTCGATAAATTGCTCAAAACACTCATCTTGATAGCCTTGCAAACATTTATCAGTCTGCGCAAAACACCAATTGCCCGGTTCCTCGCCACGAGCCAGCAACCGCTTGTGTATCGTCCGCTTATCAGCCATGAGACAGAAATGGAATGTTTCCTCATCCATTTTTGAAAAGCCATCATAGATTGTTTCAAAGTATGCTTTATTATAAATGGTCATCGGCACAATCAAGTCCCTGCCGTATGTCTGTTTTAACTGTTTTGCCACTTCAACCACGAGTGTCTTCCACATAGTGAAGTCTTGAAAATCACCTGTCTGCTCCTTCGGAAGCTTCACATCATTCGGTATCATTTCCCGAAGCATGTACCCCACCATTTCAGGATCGTATAACAGTGCATGATCCATCCGTCCCAGCAATTTCGCAGCTACTGTAGTCTTTCCTGCACCAAACGCCCCATTGATCATCACAATCATGTTTTATTCCCCCTCATATGTCAAAAACGGTTCATACATGGTAATTGCATGATTCTCCGTGACGAACTCATCGTCCAAGAGGTTCCCGTCCAGGTCATACACGCGTCGGAAAATAGTATTATGCCGTACATAGCCTCCCCAAGATTCAAAGGTGAATCGATGATCCTTTTCATATATCTCAAACGTCCGTGTCGCTGGTGCCGCAGCTCGCCATTCCCCGGTCAAATAGGTATCCGATACGTAGAGGATGAGTTGGTATGGAAGGGTAGTCTCATTCTTGATCTGCAAATCTAAATAATTATAGGCACAAGTCGCTTCACTGCCGAATGGCTGGCTTCTGCTCGAATCCGGAAACACATCATAGCTGTGGCGATACCGTTCCGTGACCGTCAACGGGGTATGCAATGTGATCCAATAAATTAGGTTGGACAACTGGCAAAGTCCTCCCCCTATACCGACCGTCACTTTGCCATAATGAAGAATCATCCCGTCCACGTAACCTTTGCGCTTCGTCGTATTGCCAATCAGCCGCCAATAGGAAAACGTTTCGCCCGGTTGCAAAACCACTCTGTTTAACTGGCGAACCGCTAGTTTCAAATTAATGATTTTATTGTATTGAAGCTGCATATCCACGTCCTTCAACTGACGCAACAACGGAGTCCGATGTTTTTTGATCACATACGGAAGCTTCTCTTCAGCACGAGTCATGGCATATCGCTTGCCACCCCAGCGCCACTCTCCGTATCGTTTCAAGCGGTATACTTTCTTCCCGAGATAAATTCGTAATTTGCTTCTTTTAATTGGTTGTAATGAAACCACAAAGCCACCCCCATCCTGTTTCTATTCCAGATAGCAAAAGAAAATTCCTTCCTTTTCCGAAATCAAAAAAGAAGTGTCCGCTAGTAGACACTTCCGCTGCTTTCATTCGGCATAATGAAGACTCACAATCAAATCACCATTCTCCATTTGTTCCGTGGTGACTATTTGGGATGTTTCATCAGAATATAGTTCTTCGCCCTCATCACCCGAGAGCACTTGATTGAAGTATGCTGATCCATTATTTCTGCCCAATCATCCCGATTCAACTAGACTGCTACCCCTTTCTTTACATAGTAAACGAAAGCCCTTCAGGAAAAATCTGTAATTTCAAACATCCTTCTTTTACAGTTTCACTTCTACCTTCTGCAACTTACATCCTCTTTTCTGCGTTTGACCAGGTTAAATTTGCGGGTCATCGAAAAACGGCTGTCGAGCCATTTTTTCGCGGATATAGTAGGAGTATAAAGAAAAACACGGTGGAGGGATCGCAATGGAGATTGTAAAAGTGGAGGGCTTGCGGAAATCGTATGCGGCGAAGGAAGTGCTAAAAGGTATTGACTTTTGTGCAGAAGCTGGTGACATCATCGGGGTCATTGGCAAGAATGGAGCTGGAAAATCGACATTTCTTGAGATTTTGCTGACACTTCGGTCGTATAGGCACGGAACAGTCCATTTGTTCGGACAAGAGCTGAATGAAGCATCCGAAAAGCAACGGGGGCAAATACGGCAACAGCTCTCAGCCGTACTGCAGCCGACCCAGTTTTATAGAACTTTGAAGGTGATTGAATTGCTCAAGTTGTTCAAGGTGTATTATAAATCGCCGCTTGATGTAGAGAAGATTATGGCCGATTTTAAACTGGATGACCATCGGAAAACGTATTTCGACAAGCTATCGGGCGGCTGGAAGCAAATCGTCAGTTTGGCGATCGCCTTCTTAGCAGCACCGAAAATGCTTATTCTCGACGAACCGACGACAGGCCTCGACCCCCATATGCGCAATATGCTTTGGACGTATATTACTGATTACAATAAACGAACGGGCGGAACGGTCATATTAACGACGCACAACATGGATGAGGTCGAATTGTATTGCGACCGGGTGATGTTGCTGAATGACGGGGTCGCGGAAGTATTCGATACGACCGGTCGTATCCTCGAATCCGGCTATAAGTCAATCCATGATTTCTATATTACACAAGTCGCAAAATAAGGAGGATGTTTCATGATAGCCACACAATTGAAGTATGACTTGCTTATGTTTTCAAGGGAATTGTTTTACGTCGTATTCACTTTAATTGTTCCGCCCGTTACGTATCTCTTCATGGGGTCTCTTTACGGGGGCTTTACGTACGCAGGAAATTTAAGCTACGCCGAAAGCTATACACCATCCTTCATTCTTTTGATCACATTCGGTGTTGTATTTTTCGCTTTCGGATTCGATCAGGTCACAAACCGGGTGAGCGGCGTGGAGAAGCGGATTGCACTCGCCCCTGTGTCAAGACGGACAATACTTATTTCCGGCATTTTGAAATCGATTATTATTACAAGTTTTGGTTATATCTTTGTATCTCTCATCGGTGTTATGGCCTATGATTTGACGTTCGAAATAAATAATGCTCTCCAATCTTTCGGCCTGTTTATGTTGTTGAATGCCGTATTGCTTATTATCTCATCAGCCATCTATTCCTTTTTCAAAACGATCAATGGCGCCTTGGTGTTTTCTATCGTTACCTTTCAAGTTGTCCTCTTTACTGGAGGGTTTGCGATGCCTATCGACAGGATGCCTGCTTTTGTCCAAACAATTGCAGCTGTCAATCCGCTCTATCATATGAATCAACTATTCATCTCCGTTTGGAATGGGCAATTCCAGTTGGAACGTACATCTCTCATTTCCCTCGCCTATATTGGCCTCTGTGTCATCTTGGCTTTATTCGCCCTCCGTTTTGCAACAAGGTACCGCAGCAGTATGTGAGACATGGTACGATAGGATGGAAGTCTTTGGGGGTGGAGCAAGTTGAAGATAACACTGGACATCGATAATGATTATGAAGAAACGAAAGTGACCATTCATTGCAATGAAGTGGATAGTTCAATAAAAGAAATTCTTGATTTCCTAAAAGGCAAAAAAACGGAGTTCCTCGTCGGACGGAACGGTGAAATGCAGCATATTTTAAAACCTGACGACATTCATTACTTCCATACGGAAAAGGATGGCATCGTTGCCGTGACAAGCGAGGGCTCGTTCGCGTTGCGAGAGAAATTGTATGAACTGGAAGAGCTGCTGCCAAGCACAAAATTCATCCGGCTTTCCAAATCCGTCATTGCCAACTTACATGAATTGAGCCGATTTGAAGCTTCCTTTAATGGTACACTCTGTGTCTATTTCAAATCGGGTGCGAAAGAATATGTATCGCGAACATATGTCAATGCCATTAAAGAGGCATTGAAAATGAACAGGAGGAAAAACGGATGAGAACAGTCTTGATCAGAAGTGTACTCGGTATCTTTTTCGGATCTTTCTTGACGATAATGACAATCTTCGCGGTTATTTATTTTGGTGGCAATGACACGCTCAATTCAACCATTCTGGTAAATAATGCACTCGGCACCATGTTCTGCGGCTGGTTCTTCACCGTGACGCCTCTGCTGTTTGAGAATGAAAAACTGACTTTGCCAGTACAGACAGTGCTGCATTTTCTATGCGTCAGCATTTTGTACTTTATCATCGCTTTTGGAGTGGGGTGGGTGCCATTCTCGTTGAAAGGATTCTTTGGCATGTTGGGCATCTTCGTATTGCTCTACTCCGTTATTTGGTTTTCGTTCTATATGTACTTTAAAAATGAGGCAAAAAAATTGAATGAGGAATTGAAAGGCTTATGAATTCAAACTCGCCCTGAAGAGCTGGGGCGAGTTTTTCTGATTTCGCCTCGATTATTTACACCCTATTAACACAAATCCCACACCTCCTTTATATTCCTTCCCTACAATGAACTTGATCACAATTTGAAAGGAGCCAGACCATGAAAATTGCATTGTTCAGCGATCTGCACTACCCAGCCATCGACGAGAGGATTCCGGGATTACTCGAGGCCCGTGCTGCATTCTACGAGGAGTTTATCGAACAGTTCCTGCAAGTGGATGCAGACCTTCACGTGTCATTAGGCGACTTGACAAACTACGGCATGCCTCATGAATTGCAAAATATCTATTCCTTGATCGGCGACCGACGTGAATTCATTCACGTTCTTGGAAATCATGATAACTACACATTGCCCAAAGAGGAATTGCTGGCGTTGACTGGCCAGAAACGCTATCATTCCTTCGAAACCGAGGAAGCCATTTTTGCTTTTCTCGACACCGCCCGCCAACTTGACTTTGAACGCTGGGGCGGCTGGATGGATGATGAGCAATTGGAATGGTTCGAACATGTCATCCAACATTCCGAAGAGAAACCTTTACTTGTATTTGCCCACCATCCGGTATACAACACAACAACAGGCTCCGAGCGGGACAATGGCTCCATCCATCCCGATATCGACTTGCGCTCCTTGTTGAACCAAAAGAAAGGCATCGGCATGTTTTTCAACGGACATATGCACTGTGACTCCATTGTCAAAGAAGACAACTGGACATTCATACAGTCCGCCGCATGCCTGGACCAGCAGTCCTTCCGCCTTATCGACATCCAAGATGAAGCCATCATTGTTGCAGCCATTGATCTCGAGAGCGAAGAACTTAGAAGAAACGCTGCTATCATTTACGACAACATCAACCACTTCACGCACCGTCCGGATGCACGCGGGACTGACTTGCATCGCAACTGTGCCGTGTCTCTGGTTCCAACAAGCCCAGTTTTGTGATTCAAGGAAACTACTGAAGACTGCCCTTTTAACAGGGCGGTTTTTTGTGTTTATAAAAAACTTTTCAACAAATTAAGATATTTAAATCCTTTTACATGTTCTCAGTGTTTAATAGGTGTATGGAGGTTTAGCCATGAATGAGGACAGTGTATTAGTACGAGCAATATTACAAGGTGATGAGGAGGCGATGGAGCAACTCGTTTATCGTTACTATGACGAAATCTTTTATTACATAAATCAAATTGGCGCTCCTTATGAAGAAGCAAAGGATATTACGCAGGAAGTATTCATTTCCATGCTGAAGGCGTTGCCCAAATATAAGGAACAAGGGCATTTTAAAGCATGGATTTACAGAATTGCATACAACAAATCCATGAATCATTTCAGACAAAGTAAATATGTTACTACATTGTCAGAGGCGCATGAAGAAGTGGCAGAAGATGATATTGGCGGCACTGTTGAAAATCAATCCCTCGTAAAGGAGCTATTGGATTCGCTTCCTCAGAAGCAGAGCAGTGCTCTCATCTTAAAATATTTTCATGGATTTACTGCTTCGGAAATTGCCAAAGTGATGGGGGTCTCTCTTCCCACCGCAAAGTCTAGGATTTTTCAGGGGCTCAAGAAATTAAAAAAACGATTGAAGGAGGACGAAAATTGAAATCAAAACATGATGATGAAATAAAAGCCCTTCTTATGTATAAGCAGATCCCTCCTGTGGACGAGGAAGAAAAGAGAGAGCTGGTTCACAAGTTGAAAGCGTATATGCCTGTCTCTCAAGCCGCTCCTTCCAAAATAATGCAACAGCTGATCCAGAAGGCCTTCACTTCCATATACCGTGATCATAAAATCGAACTGTTCGTCCTGCTAACTTTTCTATTATTGGCGTATTCTTTTATGCCTGCCAGTGATGTATGGATCGTTATTATGTCCACATCCCCCATTCCCATCTTTTTAGCAGGTTGGCATTTATTGAATGGACAATCAAACGACATGGTTGAGTTGGAACTAACATACAAATACACCTTTCACCAGGTGTTATTTTCAAAAATCATTGCGATTGTTGCTTGGAACCTAGGAATTTACAGTGTGGCATTGCTCTATCTGCTGGGAATAAAGAATATGGACATCTCCTTGTATTTTTTCCACATTGTCATCCTGGGCCTTACTCCAATCATTACATTTAGTCTTGCCTTACTTCTGCTAAGCATAAAATATCGGCGTGAGACATCTTGGACAGTCGTGATTCTCACTTGGATTTTCTTTGTTCTCCTTTCACTTCAAACACCTTTAGGGACATTCCTTATTGAAGTGAATGTATTATTTTACGTCTTGCTAAATGGCAGTCTAGTACTATTTTTATTACATCGATTACAACATCTTTGGAGAACGGAGCGTTTGTCAGATGGGATTTTATAAACTACTGTTTGTCGAAGGAAAAAAATTAATATTTCAACGCGACATTTATATCGCTCTTTTTATATGCACAGTTTTATTTTGGTTGGCAATAAATAGCAACCCGGAACCCTCATCTCCTTTTCAATTTTGGAAATCGTTAGCTTCTGTCATGCCTTGGATTGGCTACTGGTTTGTTTCCGTTCTCATTGTTGTAGGTGTAGCAAGATGCTTACCTTTTGAACGAGAACAGGGTATGGAGGAATTGATCCATACTTATAAAAAAGGGCGTCTGCATTTGCTAGTCGTTAAGCAAGTCACATTACTAATCTATTGCGCTTTGGTTGTTTTCTATTTTTATTTGTTGGCAATTGCAGCGTACGCCATGCAATACGATACTGGAGGACTTTTTGCTCAAGTAAGAATGGCGGAATCGCCATACGTTTCCGTTAACCCCAGTTGGACGTTTGCCCAATTACTACTATATGAATATGGCTACCTAGTTCTAGCCGCTTATATTTTCGCTTTGTCAATTTTATTTCTTTCTTTCATTATAAAAAGAAGTGTCTTTATTATAATGATTGCCGGTGGATCTTTTGCAGCCGGGGAAATTTTTTATTTTTTCCTCTTACGCTACATTGGAACAATGGAAATCAGTAAATATCCTTATTTTATCAATCGTTATGGATTTAATGGCATGCTGGGATTCAACTATCTCGATTCTTTGACAGCTGACTATATTTCAGCCATTCAAGTTTATGGTCTTTTTGCTGTAATCATTGTACTGCTTTTCCTACTGAACTTGGCTGCAAAGAGGTGGATGCGACATGTTGCTCTGGGAGATTAGAAAGATTATAGGAAACCGATGGAATTTAGCATTCATTTTATGTGTAGTCTCCTTGTGGGGTGCAACTCTCTATTTATCCGGGCAGGCTGGATCCTATCAGATTTACAATAGGACCCTAAGTTTTTGGCATGTATTAGGTTCATTGTCGGTGGGTTTCTTTATTTTATTTATCAGCACAAGAATATTTATCAGTGATAAAGAAGATCAAGTAAAAGAGGTGATTCTGGCTACTCGCTACGGAAAGGGCTCACTCCTGCTAACACGTATGCTGGCTGTCATCACCTGTTCAAGCATATGCATCGCCACACTGACAATCATCCAAGTTTTTGGATTCATACTTTTTATTCCAAATGAAACAGACATGGTTTCCTTGCCTCTCCATCTCTCGAGAGCTTTGCTGTTCGCCTTAATAGGTGGTACTTTATTTTCAATATTCGCAGCTTGCGTATGCCTGCTTTTCAACTCTCAGACAGCTACTGTTATCGTTTGTGGATTTCTATTTGGCATGACGTATATGTTAAGAAGCGACCTGCTTCAAAGTTATTCCCTGCTTTGGTTATTAGACAAAGGGTTTTTCTCTTATTTGATTCGAGCAAAAGGGGTTGTAATGGAGCTGGAATGGCCCTTCTTACTTAGCTGGTATGGATGTTTATTATTCTTGCTCATTTCGGCTACGATAAAAATACAAGCAAGGAGACATGAATTATGAATCTCACTGTGCACGATATTACTCACCAATACAAAGGCTTTTATGCCTTACAAGGTATAAATATGGAACTAACGCCCGGCATCTATGGCTTATTGGGCCCCAATGGAGCAGGGAAAACGACTTTATTACGGATCTTGGTAGACATCATTTCCCCGACAAAAGGCGAAGTTCTTTACAATAACCGTGAAATCTCAGCATTAGGCTCACAGTATCGAGACATTTTAGGTTATTTGCCGCAAAACTTTTCTGGTTATCGCAATTTTACTGCCGAAAACTTTCTAATGTATGTTGCAGACTTAAAAGGGCTGGACAAGCAAGCAGCAAGAGAAAGAGTGCAGGAACTTTTGGAAGTAGTCGGTTTGCACGAAACCAAAAAGAAAAAGTTAAAGAACTTTTCCGGCGGGATGTCCCGCAGAATAGGCATTGCACAAGCCTTGCTCAATGATCCTGACATTTTAATATTAGATGAACCAACGGCTGGCTTAGATCCGAGCGAGCGCATTCGATTGCGTGGCATACTGTCCCAGCTTTCAAAGAATAAAATCATCATCCTCTCTACTCATATCGTATCCGATATTGAGTATATTGCAGATGAGGTTTTATTACTGAAAGAAGGCAAGCTCATTGCCAGTGAAAAGCCAAGCGAGCTATTACACCAATTAAGCAATCATGTTTGGCATATACAAATTGATGAAAATGAGCTAGAACACTTCTCTTCTGCCTTTACGATTTCAAACATTCATCAGCAAGGTACCCGGATCGAACTGCGCATTGTCTCTAAAACGCAACCTCATCCAAATGCAAAAAACGTGGAACCTAGAATGGAAGATATCTATGTGTCGTATTTTGAAAATGAATAAGAGCTATGTGTACCCCTTTCAATAATCCCCGCCAATTCGACGGGGATTTTTTGCCGTCTCCTTCTACTATTCCTCTTTGCACTTCACCAAACTCATAACAGTTCCTAGTAAAACGTTACGAATCCCTTTAACTTGCGTCTAAGTAATAGATAAGAGAGGTGAACGTGATGTCCAGTGAACAATGGTTTAATGATTTCTTCGATGCTGTCTATAGTTACATCTTCATGCTCGTGAAAGATATCCATACTGCGGAAGACTTGACCCAGGATACGTTTATGAAGGTCATTGCAAATGAACATCAATTTAATGGTGGCTCCTCCATCAAAACTTGGATTTTTCGTATCGCATATACGACAACAATGAGTTATTTTCGAAAGAAAAGGCCGCTTACATCTTTATTTGATCTTCCTATCCAGAGCCATAAATATGAACCATCCTCTGAAGAAATCGTCCTTCTCAACTCACAGCAAACCCAATTTTACGAGGCACTGCGCCAATTGAAGCCAAGCTACCAGCACGTGATCGTCCTGCGCAAAATACAAGAGTTTTCCACCAAAGAAACATCCCTCATCCTGAATTGTTCGGAAGGAAAAGTGAAGATGAGATTATCAAGGGCGCTGGCGGCATTTAAGAACGAATTAGAGAAAGGCGGGTTTACGAATGAAACACTTATCAGATGATGAGCTTTCAAAAGAACTAAAACAGCTCGGAAAAGCTTTTGCACCCAGTTCTGAGCAACGAGAGAATGTACAGCGCCTATTGTTTCATCCTTCTCGTTCTAACAGGACATTTCGCCAACGTTCATTGCTTCCCTCCATCGTTTCGCTGATAGTCCTTTGCTCTGTATGTGCGGGACTCTATGTTGGTTATTCTGGTTCATCACTAAATGGCATTAAATATTCCACTCGAATGTACATGGATCAGGCAGGAACGATTACAGACAAGGTTACACCGAGACGGCTCGAATCAGCTCAACAAACGGAGCATACATTTTTGATTGATTGGGGCTCTGACGCAATGGATAGTGGAGACCATGATTTCGATACTTTCTATCATGGGCAACTTGTCGTTTCACCAGACACAAGCAACTTAGAACGCGGGCAGGCCGTCTATTATCATATGCCTCCATCTGTCACTGCAAAAAATCCAGCCATTCCTGAGAAGTACATTGGAAGAGTGGTCGGGTTGCCCGGTGAGATGGTCGAAATCAAAAACGGCCAAGTGTATATTGACGGCAAACGACTTGATGCATTTTATGGAAAAGCAACAAGACGCGGCATGGGAGAGGATGACTATTTCGCAAATACACCTCGTAATGCTATTGCGGATGAACAATCGACTAGGGAGTATTTCAACATGAATTTGGCACCAGTGACTGTTCCAGACAATTCTGTGTACCTTCTCGTTGATCAATGGTGGCGAGGCTTGGACAGCCGGGATTTTGGTTCTTTGCCGATACAGGAAATAGAAGGAGTTATTATCGGCTATGAAGAATAGGCTAATAGGATTGATAACGTAAGGGAGAGGCCATGAATGAAACTCTATTCAATCAAACTTTTGCTTGAATCCACCGTCGTGCCAAATGAATATAATTCTAAAACGTTCGAGGAAACGATTGTATTGCTGCGGTCTACGAGCCGAGAGGACATTGAATCCAAAATTCGCAATCATTTTGTTGATGACACATATGAAAATGCTTTAGGCGGACAGACGACCTGGCGTTTCGTCACCATTTTAGATGTATTTGAACTAGTGGACGTCTTTGAAGGTGATGTTGATTTCAAAGAAGTATATTGCCGTTTCTTGCCGTTCGATGAGCTGATTACCGCAGAAGAAGTCATCGCTTTGTATTCATTGAATAAATAATAAAAACATTAAGGCACTTGGGACATAACCCAAGTGCCTTCTCATCTCATCTCACTCCTTTTCGTCTCCAATACACTATCCCCACCAACAAAAATGCCGTGAAGCCCGCCATTGCCCAAGATGCTGCAAAAAAGGGAGGATAGTACGTCAGCTCAATCTCATTCAATCCGTCTTCTAATTCCAGCCCTGTAAAGGCATAGTTTGCACGGAGGATCTCCTGTTTTGTTCCATTTACTTTCGCCGTCCAGCCACGCTCATATGGAATTGGCAGTACAATATACGAGTCACTCTCGGTATGATTCACCTTCACATGAGCATGATGTCCGCTCCATGTGACAGAGGCTGGGGGCATGGCATCGCTCTGTTTTTTCATTTCTTTCAAGAGCGCATAGTCTTCTGTAAACAGTGCAAAATCTCGTAGATCATATTTGCCTTTCGGGACGCGAATGCGGATGCGCTCCTCCGCAGGCACTCGGATCGTCAATTCATTCACATTCGTCCGGTATATGGAATCGTTTTTCTTCCGTTCCGTTACAAAGTCATTGACTGCCAGCATATAGTCTCTGTCATTTTTCTTCCGTTGAATGAAAAACGATAGAAACACATCCTCCTTTAGCAGGTCCGACTCATTCATGATAATATCCAGGCCACCTATCTCTTCTGTCACGTTCAGCACGCCGTCTACATACGTTCCCGCAACCGGTTCCAACGCGGCTTCGTCCATCAAGTTCTCCACTTCTGAAGGAGTCGCTCTTTCTCGGTCGACATCCTCCAGTACAATGCCTTGCAACATCGCTCGCTCCTTCGCAAGAGCAGAGAGCCCTTCCAAATCGCGTTCTTGGAATAAAACCGAAGTCGTCCGCACGAATGGCAATTTATACTCATTCTGATAAGCCACGTACTCACCTTCTTGGGCAATCTCCTTAAAGCCGAACGGGACAAGCTTCTCTTCCCCTCTTTTCCGAATCACATAGGTACCGTTCAACATCGCATATAGATTGGCACGGTCTCCTAGAGAGGCATAGCGGCTTACACTTTCCCGCCTCATATCAACGGAAAGGTCATCTAAATAAAAATACAACAGATGTTTATTTAAAATGCTCGAATAGACACTCATCCCATTGAAATCTTGAACAATCGGTGTGTTGTTCCGCGTGTCAACCATCCAATCGATACGCGCCTGCGGATCATCCTCCATCTCCTGCAGTTTGCGAATCAATTTTCGTTGATCGACTCCGTAGTATTCTTCGCTTTCCATGTATTCCCGTGTAATGCCATACTCGGGTCCTTTATTTTTTCCCTTGTCCCGATATGTCAATTTCTCCTGCTGAAACATATTTGCCGTAAGCAGCGTCGAGAAAATCAAAAAGCCGGTCACCATCCAAAATGCCCAGCGCTGTTTTCTCATGACATACAGTAGCAAAATCGCCATTGTCACAGCAGCACAGATAATTAAATACGATTCATAAAACTTCATTTTCAACTTCGGATCGGCAATAAAAAACAGCCCATACAAGGCAGTGCTTGCAACGATGGCAATCAAAAGATCCCGCCACCTGACAAGTTTCAAATGATGCAAAGCCGCTCCCGCCACACCGCCTGCTGCAAGCGCCAGGAAGTGTTCCCACCTATATTGAGGCGCCGACAGCCCGTTGAAGAGACTCCCAACCATCGGACTGTAATGCAAAATGCACAACGTAATCGTCAAGACAGCAAAAAAGCGGAATGCCCGTTTTTTGTAAAGTGGAACGATGAATAAACAGAGCAGGACAAACGCCGGCAGAATGACAAGCCGACCGTGCAGCAGCAAATTATCGACCGGTCCGATGAGTGGAATCGCATCTTCAAAGGACGGTCGGTAATTGTTCAAATAGCCGTAAACCGACGGGATGAAAAACGGGGCGCTGAACCCGGCCCCCGCCAATCCGCCGAACAGAAACAGCTGAATCTGCTTCCCCTTCTTCGTTTCCTCTAAAAAGAGCGGGAACAACCAGCGGAACAAGATATAAATGCCCGCAATCAAAAAATTGACATACGCAAAATAAAAATTGTCAATCATGTTCAAAGCGACCGCTGCAATAAACCAGCGCACTTTCCCGTCCCGCATGATAGACTCCACGCCAATCAAGAGAAGTGGCAGGAATAACATCGCATCGGCGAAAAACTCCCAATACGTCACATGGCGGAAATACATGACGCACGTTCCGTACAGTGCCGCCGCGACGAATGCGGGAAGCATAGCAAAACGGATTTTTCTGAAATAATATGTAGTCAATGCGAGAATGCATGTCATCCGTAAAATACTGACGACGAGTATGATATTTGCCCAGTAAAAAAGGCTCGGCGAAGAAATCCATCCTATCTTTTCAAGAAGGAATGTCATCAGAACTGTCACATAGAAAACGAGCGATGTTGAAAAATAATACCCCAACTGCGAAAAGACGCCTCCGCCAAGTCCGAAGCTCTCCGAATAGAAAAACTCGCCTTCCGTAAATAAGTTATATAGAAAATATTTAAACGGAATCATCTGCGAAAGTCCGTCATTGAGTCCCGTCATATACCTATCTTGAAAAAACTCCGTCAGGAAAAAGAGATGACTGAGGATGGCCACCGCAAGGCAAGCCATCCCAAGGAACAATGTCCGCTGTTTAATACCCGTCATGCTGCCTTCAACACCTTCCCTGTCACAACGAATGTACTCGGCACCGTCACAAATAAAGCTGCAATCGGAGCCGCACTGCTGTTCACACCAAACCATTCCACTAGTACAAATAACAGGATGAATGTGACGGATACGTTGACGGCCTGTGTCAGTGGGAAACGGGCAAACCTTGCCCACGTCGGTTTCACTTCATATGTCACATAGCAGTTCAGAAAGAAGGAACCAATCACGCTTATGACGACCGCCACCCAATGCGCCGCGACATACGGTGCATGGGCGAGATGCAGACCGGCCAAGTAAAGGGCATAGTATACACCTGTATTCACAATACCGATGAGCGCAAATTTATTAAATTCATGAGTGATGAATCGTCGCATGGACATCCCGTTTCCCTTTCATTTCCGTACTGGACTGGCCGACCAAGTAATGCGGCCGTTTCTTTGTTTCATTGTAAATCCGCCCGACATACTCCCCAATGATGCCTAACGATACGAGCTGCACGCCTCCAAGAAACAGGACAGATGAGATGGTCGTAAAATAACCTGGCACATCAATGCCATTCTTGAAAATGCCGAGCAGGGTAATTGCGATATAAAGCAGAGCCGCCCCTAGCGAAAGCAACCCCATGTAAAAGCAGAGACGGAGCGGTTTCGTATTAAAGGAGACGATGCCATCGATCGCATAATTGAGCAGTTTCCCGAACGACCATTTCGTCTCGCCGTGCTGCCTCACGACATTTTCGTACGTAATCGTCTTCTGTTCCAGACCGATCCATGCATACAATCCTTTTGAAAAACGGTTGCTCTCGCTCAATAAAAGAAGGGAATCAACAGCCTTCCTGCTGAGCAGCCGGAAATCCCCCTCCCCGTCGCTCAGGCGTACATCGATGGCTTGATTGACGAGACGATAATAGGAACTCGACAGGAAGGAACGGACTTTCGAGTCCCCTTTGCGGTTCCGTTTCGCCACGACTTGATGATAGCCCTCCTCAAAACCTTGCAACAATTCGGGAATTAAGGAAGGAGGATGCTGCAGATCGGCGTCCATCATAATGACGGCCTGCCCGTTTGCATGCTGTAAGCCTGCCAAAATGGCGGCCTCCTTCCCGAAGTTTCTCGTAAACGATACATACTCGGCCTCTGGATACGTGAGAAGTACACTTCGGATTTCATCCATTGTCCCGTCCGTGCTTCCATCATCAACGAACAACACTTCAAAACGGGCCTGCTGATGACGCATTTCTTTTGCAATGGCATCCATGACCGCGGCAATATTCCCCGCTTCATTGTAAGAAGGGATAACGAACGAAATCATCAGCTGCTCCATTTAGACACCTACTTTCTCTTGCTGAGTTACAAGTCGTTCTGGGTGATTGGTTGTAATGACGAGTGAATCGGAAAGATTCTTCAACCGCTCTTGATCCTCCGCCGTGTCGACTGTCCATACACCGAGTTCGATTCCCAGCGGCTGCACCGCCTCCACTATTTCTTTCGTCAAGAACTCATGATGCATACCGATATAACTCGCCCTAACTTGTCTGACCTGCTCGGCTATCAAAGTTGGCAAGCCAAGAAAGAGGGGGCCAACAGCAATGGACGGGTCGAGAGCTTTCACTTGTTGCAACGACATGTGATCAAAAGAAATGACGAGTACTTCCTCCGTCATGCCATGCCGTTGAATCAGCTCTACTACATTCTCTTCCAACCCAGCGTAATAACCGGCTTTCTGTTTTAGTTCAACTAACAGGCGCTTCCTTCCCTTCGCAAGCAACAGGACATCCTCTAAAGTTGGAATCCGCTCATACGCAAAGCGCCCGTTAAACCAGTACCCTGCATCAAGCTGTTGCAACTCTTCGACAGTGTGATCCCCGACCAGCCCGCTTCCATCCGTCGTCCGCTCCAGCGTAAAATCATGAATGACCACCGGTACGCCGTCCTTCGACAAATGCACGTCCAACTCTATCGCTTCCACCGTATCGTTCCCGAGCGCCATCATGATAGCAGCCATCGTATTCTCAGGCGCCCTGCCCGACCATCCCCGATGTGCAACCAATCTTCGCATATCAAAACCCCTTTTCGGATGTAAATTAAGTGCCGATCCACAAACTAGCAGTGCCAAATATCAACCTCACGACAATTCGTAAACAAGGACTTCCTTTATTTAGATGACCATCCCAAAAGCAAACCTATGAATGGTCAAAAGCACTCCGCGCGTCAGTGGACTGGCTTTATTTCAAACCAAATCCCCGCGCCCGCGCATTAACCCAATGCAACCGCGCATTAACCAACCGCAACCGCGCATAACTCAACGGCTACCGAGCATAAACACAACACAACCACGCATTAACCAACACAACCGCGCATTAACCAACACAACAGCGCATAACCCAACACAACCGCGCATTAACCCAACGCAACCGCGCATAAACCAAAACCCAGTTTTCCTCACTTCACCCCGGTATACACGAAAGCACGGATGATTTGCCGTTGGGCGAAGAAGAACACGAACAGGATGGGCACAACGAGAATGAGATTGCCGGCCATCAATATATTCCAAGCAACGCCGCCATCTACCTCACGCAGTTTCGATATGCCGAGCGGCAATGTTCGGGAGGCATCTGTCGTCGTCATGACGAGCGGCCAAAAGTAGTCATTCCAATGGGCGATAAAGCTGAACATCGCAAACGTGATTAACACAGGCTTTGCCATGGGCACCATGATCTTCATAATAATTTGCCATTCGCTCGCCTGGTCCAGACGGGCGGCCTCCAGCAATTCCTCCGGCACTTGCTTGAATGACTGGCGCAACAGGAAAATACCGAACGCACTCGACGCAAATGGCAAGATGAGCGCCCATAATGAGTCGAGTAAGCCCCATGCGCTCATCTGCAAATAAACCGGCAAGAAAATGAGCTGCGTAGGTATCATCAACGTGACCATCGTTACCCCGAAGAAGAAATTGCTCCCTTTGAATTTATAACGGGCGAACGCATATGCCGCCGGAATGATCGTTGCAAATTGCAAAACCAGAATGCCGAGCGCCACAATGGTGCTGTTTAAAAAATATTTTAGGAACGGGCCGGAATTCCAGGCCTTTGAAAAATTTTCCCATAGAAGATTATTCGGAATCCATTTGGGCGGAAACACCATTGTCTCGCCTAATGTCTTAAACGAGGTGGAAATCATCCAGACGAACGGCAACGCGAATATCGTAATGAGCAACAGCAAGCCGATGCCATTTAGGATTTTCCATAGAGGATTCTTTTTCATCTGTTTCCTGCCCCCTTATTGGTAATGAACTTTCCGGGACAACAGCCGGAAATACAGTATGGTAAAGACTCCAATGATGCCAAGCAGTAAAACTCCTGCGGTCGATGCATAACCGATTTTGAAAAAGCGGAAGCCATTTTCGTAAATGTAATAGACAATCGTGTTAGTCGAATTAATCGGTCCGCCCCCTGTCATGATGGCGATCGTTTCAAATACTTGGAATGAGCCGATTAGCCCGATAATTGTCAAGAAGAACAGGGTTGGTGACAGCATGGGCAACGTTAATTTTAAAAATGTCCGGACTTTGCTTGTATCATCCAGTGCAGCCGCCTCATAAATGTCCTGTGGAATGCTTTGCAGGCCGGCAATGAAAATGAGCGTGTAATACCCGATCCCTTTCCACACAGCCACGATTATAAGCGACAATAAAGAAGTTTTGGGATCTGTCAGCCAAGGCACATTTGTAATCCCGAATAAGTTCAGAAACCAGTTCAGCAGGCCATAGTCTGTATCCATCAACCACATCCACAGCATGGATATGGAAACAAGAGAAATGATATGTGGACTGAAAATCGCACCTTGGACAAAGCCATACATCGTACCCTTTCGATTCAGCCATAGGGCCAGCATCAACGAGATACTGATTGTAAGAGACACGGTCAACGCCGAATAAATGAATGTGTTTTGAAGCACCTGCATAAATTTGGCGTCCTTTAATAGCACCGCGAAGTTTTCAAAACCGACATAGTTTTTATCCGGGCTAATAAAATTCCAGTCGTGGAAGCTTAAATAAATCATGTAGCCGATCGGATATAGGAAAAAGAGTGTGAACACCAGGATGGCTGGAAAAATCATAATGTACGGTCTTGCTTTACCTAAACTCATCTCAAGCTCCTCCGGCCATTGCCGGCTTCGGCGTTTCGATATTCTTGTCTCCCGCGGCACGGATCCGTTGTTCCTTCTCGTCAAAGAAATACAAATGATCAAACGGTATGGCGATGTACACTTTTTGTGTGTCCGTTATTGGTTCGGCAAAGCTTTTAATGTTCATTGTTCCCGCTTGATTCACCACGGTATAGATTGTTTCTGCCCCAAGCGTCTCGGTCGTAATGATCTCACTTTTCATTACTAGATGATCTGGCATTTTCTCCATCTCAGCACTTATATGGGCATGCTCTGGCTTGAAGCCTACGTAACGGACACATTCTAATAGACTTGGCAGGAAAATTTCCAGACGCTCCCTTTCCAAGATGTTCATTGCCGGTGTTCCGATAAACTCGGCCGTGAATACATTGTTCGGATCATGGTACATATTCATTGGAGAATCCACCTGCTGCACGACACCTTTATTCAAGAGAATGATCTGGTCGCCCATCGACATCGCTTCCACCTGGTCATGTGTCACATAAACAAATGTCGTACCAAGCCGCTTATGCAGCTGAATTAATTCACGCCTCATCTGTCCCCTCAGCTTTGCATCAAGGTTGGACAGCGGCTCATCTAAAATGAATACTTTCGGCTTCTTCACCATGGCGCGGGCTAACGCCACCCGTTGCCGCTGTCCGCCCGAAAGCTGCTGCGGCTTTTTGTCCAGGTGTTCTGTCAGTCCGACGATATCGCTAATTTCCTGAATCAATGCTTCCCGCTCCACCTTTGGAACCTTTTTATTGACCAATCCAAATTCAATATTTTTCCGCACGGTCATCGTCGGATACAAGGCGTAGTTTTGGAACACCATCGCAATATTCCGCTTCCCCGGCTCTACATTCGTCACACATTGGTCGCCAATCCAAATATCACCGCTCGTCGGTGATTCCAAGCCCGCAATCATCCGGAGCGTCGTCGATTTTCCGCAGCCGGAAGGGCCGACAATCACCGTAAATGACCCATCCGCGATAGTCAGATCTAGATTCTTCACCACTTCGTCCTCATTGAATCGCTTCACTACATTCTCCAACCTGATTTCAGCCATTCCGCTCATCTCCTTTACCGATCATAAGTTCACTGTGGAAGGTTGGCGCAAAAAGATGGCGAGCTCCTCCACGGTTTTCACTGCTCCATCCCAAGTATGTTGTCCAAAATGGGTATACGGGGAAATGAGGCACGTCCGGCCACCCAACTGTTTAACAGGCAGCAAATCATTAAACGGATTATCTCCGACAGAAAGAATTTCATGTGGAGCATACCCTTCCTCGATCAGACTCTTGACCATCTTCTCCATGCCGACTGGCTTTTTCGCACCAAACACAAAGTCATTAAACAGTGTGCCAATATTTAAGTAGTGAACGAATGCAGGACCGGTTTCTCCCGGTGTATTCGTCATGAAAATTTTCCGCTCCACGTCCAAAGCCCGAATGCTTTCGAATAATGGAGAATGAAGTCGGATGCCATGCGGCTGGCGGATCATTTCAAAACGGACTTTTTCAAAAGCCATTGCCCGTTTTTCAACAGGCACCTTATATTTTTCAGCAAAGACGTGTGCAACGCACCATACATCCCCAACGAACAGCAAGGAAGCTGGGTCGGCTTCCTGAGCATTCCGCTTCATGCCCTCCCATGTAAAACTGGCTGTCGGTTCGAAATTTTCGTGCTCATACACAACATGTTGCTCACGATCAAAAAAGCAGCCAAACGGAACAGAGTGACTCCCATCCAACATGTCGTACGCTTCCATGACGACTTCTGCCGTTTCTGTTTCATCCAACATCTCTTCTAACATGTAGCCAATATACCTGCCCAAAAAAGCATCATCCTGATAGAGCGTTCCATCCAGATCAAATATGACCACTTTCAATTCATCCAGCCAGTTCATCATGATCGTCTCCTCTTCAAATAAGCAAGGGGAGGAACGCCTCCCCGAATGCCTTTATTTCAATAATGGATTGGCAAGTTCTGCCGCCTTATCTAATGCCTCTTTTGGCGAAGTGCCTTCCAGTAGACACCTTGCGATTTCGTCCCGTAAAATATTCGCGATTTCTGGATAGCTGTCCGCCATTGGGCGTGCTTTCCCGTATTCCAGCTGGTCGACAGCCACTTTATATTGAGGTGTTTCCTTATAAAGATTTTGCATTTCCTCAGAATTCACAGCGGACAATCTGCTTGGCAAGTAACCTGTATATGTGCTTGCATAAATTGTCTGCTCTTTCGCTGTCATCCATTTAATAAACTCCCATGCAGCCTCCTGCTTCTCTGGAGACAGGCCTGCTGTCATGACTAGGTTTGCTCCCCCAGTCGGAACACCATTTACTTTATTCGCCGGCATAAACGCTGTATTTAATTCAAAACCATTTTCCTTCGCTATGGACAAGTTGTTCGTCAGGCCTGCCGTTGATCCGAAAATCATCGCAGATCGGCCGTTAGCAAAATCTTGGGCGGCTTGCGCTGAGGCCTCATCGCCAGCCGGAATTTTCAAAATCCCTTCGCTAGAGAGCTTTTTCCAGAATTCTAATGCCTCCACACCCGCTTCGCCGTTAAACGTCACTTCTTTCTCATCATCAGATAACATATCACCGCCGCCAGCTCCGACAAATCCTTCAAAGAACCAAATATCAGCAGGCATGCTCATCCCGACAGTTTGTCCCTCAACCGTCAAAGCGCGTAAATACTCCTCAAATTCCTTCCAATTCTTTGGTCCTGCCGGATCAAGGCCAGCTTCCTTCAGCATATCGACATTCATGTAAAGGATCGGCGTACTGCGCAAATAAGGCAGTCCATGTATTTTTCCATCAACATATGAGTTGCCCATCAACCCTGGATTAAAATCATTCAATTTAATATCGGAATCCCGTTCAATGAATGGTGTCAAATCTTCCGTCATCCCCGAGCGGGCAAATACACCAATGGAAGAGATTTCATTCAATGTCACTTCAGGCGCATTTTTTGCTGCAAATGCTGCTTGTGTCTTCGAATGCAGGTCACCATAATTCCCTTGGAACTCTGCTTTCACTAAAATTTTATCTTGCGAATCATTAAACATCTTGACGAGGTTTTCGTTGTTTTCACCGATTTTATCTCCGAATGCATACCAATAGGTGATTTCTGTTCTACCACTATCCGCTGACACTTTATGTTCTGAACTTGCCTTGTCGTCCTTCTTGTCTCCACAAGCGCCAAGCACCACAATCAGCGCCAGCAATCCGAGCATTCTACAAATGTTTTTCAATTTGTTCCCTCCAGTTGATTGGTAGTTTTTGAATAAACAAGCTGCAAACGGGCTTCATTTTCCCAGTCCACCCCACCTCCATGGCTTGCCTTCCTACAGCCCATATTCTACGGACCAATTGTTAAGCCCATATCATCCCTACGTTAAGGTTTTGTAAGTTTCAAATATTGGTAGAGTATTTACAAGCTTGCTCAGCCACCATAACGCGCACATAAAGTATACTTTTCGCCCAGAACCATCCATCACCAGAGCATAAATCCCTCCCTGCATGCATAATAAATCCAAGCCCAAGCATAACCACATGGAAACCACGCATCAAACGGTTTCCTGTTGCAGTGATTCCCCACTCACATTCCGTCCTCTCCCCACTTCCTTAATTGGCCAAATGCATGCAGCTCGTCGCATCTCGCGGATTTCAACATTATAACTCCAGATGGCTGCCTCTTATCCAAGCGCAAAAAAACCACCTCCTCTCGGAGATGGTTGATTCAACTTATTTCAGCTTTTGCAATATGACGACTTTCAAGTAATTGAACTCAGGAAAGTCCCTGTTCGTACGGAAATCCTTTGGTAAAGAGGATTCTTCCAAAATCTTATAGGAAGAACCCGATTCACTGAATGCTTTCTCGATGAACGATTTAAATTTCTTCATACCGAAGCTTGCATTATTTGTCGACGCGACAATGATGCCTTTCTTCGCCGTAATGGCGATAGCATCTTGCAACAGTGCCGGGTAATCTTTTGCCGTGCTGAATGTGTGTTTCTTTGAACGGGCAAAACTCGGCGGATCTAAAATGACCAGATCGAATTTCAACTCATGGCGCTTCGCGTAGCGGAAATAGTCAAACACATCCATTACTTTAATATCTTGCTGTTCATAATCGATGCCATTCACACTAAATTGCTCAATTGTTTTTGGCAGGCTCCGTTTTGCTAAATCGACACTCGTTGTCTTGACTGCACCACCAAGCGCTGCCGCCACGGAAAACGCCCCCGTGTAAGAAAATGTATTCAAGACGTTTTTACCCTCAGAATAGTTATCGCGGATCGCTTTCCTGACATCCCGTTGATCCAAAAAGATCCCTGTCATGGCTCCGTCATTCAAATCAACGGCAAAGTTCATGCCATTTTCTTTGACGATGATCGGGAAATCGCCGGGAGTCCCTTTTACAAAATCATCCTGCTCGACATATTGACCTTTCCCATCAAAGCGTTTCTTTTCGTAGATCGCCTTATATTCCACTAGTTTATCCAACACGCCATACACGTGATGTTTCATTGAATAAATGCCTTCGCTGTACCAACTGACTACGTAATAGCCGTCAAAGTAATCAATGGTCAGGCCGCCGATGCCATCGCCTTCTCCATTGAAAAGGCGGAACGCAGTTGTTCCAGGCTCTTCAGAGAACGACTCCCGTCTGCCAAATGCCGACTTCATCCTTGATTCGAAAAATGCAAAATCGATCGGCTCCTCATCCTTGCGGGTCAATACCCAGCCGACGCCTTTATTTTGATTTCCATAATACCCCTTTGCAATAAACTTCCCGTATTTGTCCACTAGTCGGATAATCGTTCCTTCTTCTTTCAATAGTTCCGGTTGGACAACGGCATCCTTCAAGATTAGCGGGTACCCTTTTTTGAAAGCGGCGATACTTTGTGCATTCACTTGTACATCTATTGTTTTCGTCATCGTGTCATCCTTTAAACTTCATTTTCCCCATTATCGCACGGATTCGTGCAAATTGCGAAAATGAAAAAAGCCTCCCCTTGGCAAGAAGAAGCTTTCTTATGCAAGCAGCCGGAACGCTAGGCTCTTTAACAATCCGATTCGAATTGGAGTATCCACGTGACCTCTTGTGGTATTTAAATAATGCTGCAGTTCGCCTTCATACACTATCTCCAGATGAGGCAGGTCTACCAGATGATGGGGCATCGTCAAAGAAGGCGTCGTCCCGAGCCGGTGATTTTCGCTCTCCTGCATGACTGTTGCGACAAATTGCGAACAGAAGAAAGCGCGTTTCCTCCTAATTTCCTTGTTTAAAGCCACACCAAACAAACCAATAAAATTATATTTATACATTTTTTGATTCATTTCAAACATCCGGACCTTCCGCCGGATCCGCATGTAGGCTTCTGTTGAAACATCACAACGATAGATGGCGCAATCAGCATCCCGGAATATGCCATCCGTTACGTCCTCTCTTACAAACCCGCCGATAAACGGATTGTACTGCTGCTTCCGTCCAAAGCTATATATTTCGGTCAATTGTTCATCAAAGGCGATCGAGGCGTGATTCAAATCCTTCCTCGTATACATGCCTATGGCTTTTGAGAGCAATGTCCCTGTATCTGTCAATACGATATATATGGATTTTCCCATAATCCCAACCCCTAACTCGTCTATCTCTCTACCAGTATGCACCAACTATTCAGGAAGCTAAACCGTCTATCGGCGGAAAATCTCTACAACTCCAGACGTAGTTGCATGCCATTTGTGTGTATAACTATTATACGTTTTGGAGGTGGAAGAAGTTTCATTCGTCGGTAGAGTTTCGCACAACGAACTAATATTGGGGAGAAGTAAAACGCAGTCTTTTGATGTCAGCGTCAAAATTCAGCAATCCATATGTATTATGGGAGTACGGCAACGATAGGCATGGATGGTTATATCTTAATGCATTTTAGGCTGCTTGCCCAGGAGAAAAAATAAGAGTTTCGTCATCTTCGCCCTTTGATCCTGTGGATGGATATCGGTCCCCGGTTCCCTTCCTATTATAGTATCCATATCGTAGTACATTTTCAATTATTTGTCGATAGCCAGAGCTCATATAAAAAAGGCAATGCCTAAGTGGCAATGCCCCAACCTGTTTATCGATTGCGTTCCGCATAAATTTTCATGGCATCCCGCATGAATGCCGCCAATCCCGTACCAAACTTATCGATATTATTGGCAAACCGTTCATCCGCTACGTACATTTCACCTAATCCGGCAAACGCTTCCGGCGAGTAATGTCCCATCCGATTCAGAAAGGCATACCATTCACCAATTGCCTCTTGAGCTTCTTCGGAAGCCGGGTCGACGTGACGCAATTCAGCAAGCTTGGTGTAAATCTGATTCATCCCATCCTGCAAATCCGATTCCATTCCCTGAATTCGCTCATTCGCCCGATCGACCGCTGCATCTCCCCACCGGTCCCGCGCTTCCTGCTCATAGGGATTCGTCTTGAAATCAAACCCTTGGAACTTCTCTTCATTTGTCATTTCGATTTCTCCATTCTCCGCCCGCAACGTCTTGTCAATTGTGGCAATCATTTCATCCAGTTGATCGCGCTTCGCCTTCAGCATCTCGCGTTGCAGTTCAAACGCTTCCAATCGATCAAATGATGGACGATCGAGCAATTCCTTTATCTTCTTTAAAGGGAAACCAAGCTCTCGGAAAAAAAGAATCTGTTGAAGCGTTGCCAAATTATCGTCTGAATACAGTCGATACCCGGCATTCGTCAACCCCTCTGGAACGAGCAGTCCGATATCGTCATAGTGATGCAGCGTACGAACACTGACCCCCGAGAGTTTTGCCACTTCCTTTACCTTCATTTTCCGGCGCCTCCCTTCATTCCTTACAATAAAGTATGACGTTACGTAAGAGTCAATAGAGAAATCAGTCCTTGTTGTGATACCAGCGCAAAAATGCCTCTTTTTCAATAACATTCAGAATGCACGCTTCTCTCACTTGCGTTTCCAAGTTCTTATGCTCCTCTGGATATTCCTTTTCCACATGACATTTGATATACGGGAGTTTCTCCTGTGCCCTTTGTGAGCGCACATTTATCTTTTTCGCCCCTGCAAAAACAATATCTACATCAAGTTCCGTAAAAGCCGTATACAAAATCTTCCTCTTTGCCGCTTCGTTGAATCCTTTCCCCCAATAAGGATATCCGATCCACGTCCCGATATGGCTTGTCTTATTTACTGGATCCAGTTCCTTCAGCGTGATGACGCCCACCACGTTTTGCTGGTCGTCCAGTATGACTCTGGAATATTGCTTTCCCACTTTTTCCTGTTGTCTGATAAACTCGATAAACCCTTCCGTCCCTTCTCTGGATGTCTGTTCGGCACTTAAACCTAACGCATCCTGGATTTGCGGTGCGGAAGATAGTGTCGAGATCGCTTCAGCATACTTCACGTGATGAGGTGCGAGTTCAATATTGACCATTCGAATTCCTCCCTACTCTTTGATTTGTGTCCCTTACTCTATCGGCACCCAAACTTCTGTTTCGTAGGGTTGCGACCGATCTGGATGGATGTATCGCTCAAACCCGTAGCTGTAGCGCATTTCAACGTCCGGTGTTTGCATTAGCGTATCAAACATGGCAGGAATCATCTCAGTTCCGCCTTTTACTGTTCCAACGATAAATCGGCCACCCGGGACTGTAAGGCTTGTCAAGCCTTCCACACCATCCGCCGCTTCTGCTTTAATAGCTGCGAGATAATGAAATTCAGTACCGTTTATGGCCATCGTGATGCCGAATGATTCCTCTGCCGTTAATCCCTTTTCGCAGATCATGCCGTTCAGCTTATCCCATAAGGCAGGAATCTCCTCAACCGATCCTTTTATTTCATAACCCACAACAGTAAATCCTTCAATTGTTTCAATTCGTTTTTCCATTTCCATTCCCCCTTTTTTCTATACTATACGGGAGCGACATTGCCAATTTCAATAAATTTCTTAATTATGGAACTTCCGTTATACTAGAGACGTGGAGAAGAAGAAAAGGAGGAATGAACTTGTTACAGACAACGACCAATGTACTGCAAGGAAAAACGATTGTGGCCTACCACGGAATTGTTTCCGGCGAGGCAATCATGGGAGCAAATATCGTACGGGATTTATTCGCATCGGTCACGGATATTGTCGGTGGCCGGAGTGCCGCCTATGAGGATAAACTCGCGGAAGGACGCCAAATCGCTTTGAACGAAATGGAAGAACGCGCCAGGAGATTAGGAGCCAACGCCATTATCGGCATTGATTTGGATTTTGAAACCGTTCGTGAAGGCATGATGATGTGTATTGCAACTGGAACGGCTGTGACGTACAAAGAAGGAGAATAATGCAGAAGGAGAAGCTGTTTGTATAAGACGGCTTCTCCTTTCGAGGAGGGTTTCTATGAAACTGTTCGTTATTGGCTTGTTAATACTGCCATTGCTAGCGATGATTGTTCTCATACACTTAAGTAAACCTGAATCACGGCTTTTCTGGGTTGGCTGTACCTTAATCGTTTGCAGTTTGGTCATTTTGCTTGGAGCAGGTCTCTCTCATTATGACCAATACTACAGACCAAAAGTCGGCGTCTTGGGTAATCGTATACCACGTACCTTTTGGGATGCCCAACTAGGGCTAATCGTAATGTCATGTTATGCATTACTAAAAGGATTATTTTTCATTCTACTCGGACGAAATAATAATTACCGTGTTAAATGGAAGTAATCACTCAATCGGCATCCAAATTTCAATGACGTCCTCCGTGGCTCCGACAGGATGGACATACCGCTCAAAGTCATAGCATTCACGCAGCTGAATATCTTCCATTTGAATAATGGCATCATACGCAGCTGGAATCCCCGGAATGCCGCCTTCCACTGTTGCGACAATGAATCTACCTGCCGGGATGACAACTTCATCGGATCCTGGCAAACCATCTGCCAGCTCCGATTTCAGCCCCGCAATGTAATGGATTGTGTCGCCCTCCATCTTCAAACAGACGCCGAACGATTCTTCTGCCACTACCTCATGGCGTTTTATGTCCTCATTCAACATGTCCCATTTCGCCGGAATATCCGCTACAGGCCCGATCACCTGATACCCTTTCACTGTAAATCCGCCACTCTCCACAATACGTGTTTCCATCTGTTTGTCCCCCTTTGTCAGTTTCCGTTCAATCGCTTCCATTGTTCCTTGCAACTCGTGAATTTCCAATTCAATTTGCTGTCTTCGCTTGCGTAATAACGAGTCCATCTGATCATCCCCTTCCCGTAAAATGTCGGACAAGGATACACCAAAACTCCTTAACGTTCGAATACGGACAAGCTGTTGCTGCTCATGCTGTGAATAAAAGCGGTAGCCCGAATCCGGATTGACATACGCTGGCTGGATGAGACCGATGTCCTCGTAATGTTTAATCGTCTTCACCGTAATCCCCACGAGCTTAGCCGTTTTTCCAATAGACAGCATACAAACCCTCCTCTCATTCCACTGTAAACCTGCCTGTTAGGGGCGAGTCAATCGTTTCCGAAAATATTTTCTATCAAATCCAACGTATAAATTACTTCCGCATAGTCATTTTCTTTTTTTTCGTAGTGAAGCCGAACCTCTCATATAGATGAATGGCATGACGATTGCCTTTTTCGACTGTCAAGGAAAGCAAGCAACATGCGAGATGCTAATCTTTTACAAACTCTACGATTTGTATCAATGCCTGTGTTCCATATCCCTTGCCTTGATGCCTCTTGTCGATTTGAAATCCGCCAATCCAATAGTTATCCTTACTGCCGGGCGTATAGGACAGATAAAAAACACCAAGGATCGTACCATCTGCTAAAAGAACATAAGGATCTAACGTTTCATCCCACGGCTTCAAATAAGCAAAAGCCAAGCATTCCGCGACTGACGGGACGAACGACTTCTGGCTGTCACTTACCTCAATTGCCATAGCCTCTTCCCAATTTCTTTTCGTCAACAGCTCAATTTTAATCATCCCTACGCTCCTTGTTCCCTTCTCAACATGCATCTATCCGACGGTCCGTTTCACTTTTCTTTTCGTCAAAAAGGCTATTTTCGTTTCCGACAAGATGATAGCAGCAAGTATTAATATTGCGCCAATCCCCATGCGAAGCGTCAGGATCTCACCAAGAAGAATGACAGAAAACACCATCCCCCAGAAGGATTCAGTTGATAAGATAATGGCGGCTTTTGTTTCTGAAATAAATTTCTGGGCAACCGTCTGTAATAAAAACGCGATCGTTGTTGAAAATATACCTAAATATAATAATGAGGGAAGAGCTTCCGGCTGCATGTTAAATGACGTTTCTCCACGCCACAAAACAACAAGAAAACCGATGATCGTCGCAGTCCCCATTTGGACAATCGTCAAATGGATCGCATCTTCCCCCTTCACAAATTGAGACGTATAAAAAATATGGAACGCGAACGCAATCGCACAGCAAAACGAAAGGAAATCACCTAGATTGATATCTGCTGACAGCTGAAGGGACAGCACCGCCACCCCAAGCATTGCCAGGACCGCGCCCCCCACTTCAAACAAGTCCAATTTCCGCTTGTAAATCAACAGCCCGATAAACGGCACGATGACCACATTGACTGCTGTCAGGAATGCATTTTTAGATGGCGTGGTATACTGCAATCCGACTGTTTGCAAAGCGAATGCAATATACAGGAACACACCTAAAATAGCGCCTTTCCAAAGAACGCTCTTCGAAACTTTTTTTAACTTAGGAAAAAACACTACACTTAAGATGACGACTCCAATTAAAAATCGCCCTGCCAATATTTGATACGGTGTGTAAGATTCCAGTGCTACAGCACTCCCTACGAATCCACTTCCCCAAATGATCGCTGTCAGCAGCAGCCCTAATTCACCTATATACTTTTTCATCGAATCCCCCGCTATTTTTTGAATACAACCATTATATCGCATTGCAGCAACCTAAAAAGCATATGTTCGAAAGTTGCGCATTGTTTTGCTTACATGGGAAATCCTATTAACAACACCACTTAGGAGGATCTACACGATGAAAAAAACATATATGATTTTGTTGCTGGCCGGGATGCTTTTATTGGCAGTGCCCCAAACATTGAAAGCTAACCCCCAAATTGAATCTCAGACAATCCAGGACGCTTTTTTGACCGTATTGGCTCCCTCCATATCAGAAGGAATCATTCAGCAGTATGGGTATCTTAAATCCTATGGGTTATACGATGCATCCATTGTAAGTATGAAGCGCAATCAAAAAGACGGATTCGATTTCACAGTAGAAGTTGAAATCAAGACATTTGAAGAAGCGCACAATCCACCTTACGGTAAGGAAACGATGAAATTTCATGTACAAACTGACGGTGTAGCATTAGTATCCGTAGAACATGAGGGCGATGAGGAAGAAAACAAGGTCAATCAGTTTTATAAAGAGGTTCTCATGGATATCACCCACTCATTCCATTTGAATGTATTGCCGTTCGAAAAATATACGTACCCTCAACTGCAGTACCTAGCGGAGAGCAATAATGATTTCAATTCGTTGCAGGCAATTGTTGATGACATCGTCACCAACATTTTGAACCCCGACATTCAGCCTCCCAATAAAAATGTCATCTCGCCTGTGACTTACTTGAAAGACACAGAAGGTTACATTGTATTTAAAAAATCGGATGGCACCAATATGCTGTATGTATTGAAAAACGAAAATGGCCAATGGAAAGTCGTGGATAAGAAGAATGCTAAAGGAAAAAAGATGGATGCTGATTTGCTTTGGTATATGTAAAGCCTACCAGGCAAAAAAAAGAGGCGACACTGTTCAACAGAGCCGCCTCTTTACGTTTTTATACGAATTATAAACGATTATTTCAATTGAAGACCCACTTGATCCTTCTTTTTCAATTCCGTCATTTGGAACGGGTTCAACAACCGGTCCAATTCATCAAGTGTCAAGACCTCATATCGGAGGCATAATTCCTTGATTGGTACACCCGTTTCAAACGACTCCCGTGCGATTTTCGAAGACATTTCATAGCCGATATACGGGCTGAGGGCAGTCAACGTCCCGATGCTCTTCTCCACGTATTCTTTCATCCGTTCCGCATTCGCTGTAATGCCGGTAATGCAATATTCCCGGAATACGTAGATCCCATTTTTCATAATGGTCAACGACTGCATGAGATTATAGACAAGAACAGGTTCCATGACATTTAATTCAAATTGGCCCGCTTCCGAAGCTAAACTGATCGTATGATCGTTCCCGATCACTTGGAAAGCAATCTGATTCAGCACTTCGGCCATTACCGGATTCACTTTGCCCGGCATGATGGATGAACCTGGCTGTCTGGCAGGAAGATTGATTTCACTAAAGCCTGCTCTTGGTCCTGATGCCATAAGCCGCAAATCGTTAGCCATTTTCGACAGGTTGATCATGCAGATTTTCAACGCGGAAGAAAGCTCCGTATAGGCGTCCGTATTTTGAGTTCCATCAATGAGATTGTCAGCCGACTGCAAAGGCAGCCCGCTAATAGTGCGCAGTTGATCCACAACCATTTCAATATAATCGGCATTCGCATTCAAACCAGTACCGATTGCGGTTGCTCCCATATTGACAGAAGAAAGAAGTGGTTTCGTCCGTGCGATACGCTCAATATCCCGCTCGATCACACTGCGATACGCGCTGAACTCTTGTCCCAACCGGATCGGAACTGCATCCTGCAAATGAGTTCGTCCCATTTTTATGATGCCGTCAAATTCCTGCTCTTTCTTTCTCAACTCATCCACTAGCTGCTCCATCGCTTCCAGCAGCTCGTTCACCAGTCGATGTGCCGCAATTTTGATGGCAGTCGGAAACGCATCATTCGTGGATTGGGACATATTTACATGGTTATTCGGACTGACGATGCTGTAATCGCCTTTTGGCTGTCCCATAATTTCAAGCGCCCGGTTGGCAATGACCTCATTCGCGTTCATGTTAAATGAAGTGCCTGCGCCCCCTTGAATTGGATCCACGATGAAGTGGTCCACCAATTTCCCCTCGATCACTTCATCTGCCGCTTGAACAAGCGCCACGACCAATTCTTTCGGCAAATCATTCACAAAATGATTGGAAATGGCTGCCGCTTTTTTCACCACGCCGATGGCACGGATCAATTCTGGATGCATGCGATCCTTTGTAATCGGGAAGTTCTCCATTGCCCGCATCGTTTGAATTCCGTAATAGACGTCATTCGGGATCACTTTCTCCCCTAAAAAATCATGCTCGATACGTCCAGCTAGTTCACTCATTATCTTGTTCCTTCCTCTCAATCATCGCCAAAAAGGCATTCTTTCACTAAAGATGTATGATGTCTGACCAATTCAGGCATTATTCCAAATGCTTTCAGTTGGCGCATGATAGATAATATGATTTTGATCACGCTATCCCTTGTCTTCGTCCCTTTATCGGACGTACGACTGGACCGCGCGAAGTCACCTCTCTAATGGTACGCCTTTTGCGGTAGCAATGCCATGCTTTTTCGAAGGAAAGTGTAAAAAACCTTATGAAATATTGAGGTGCACTTTTTTGATTATTTTTCACACCTCAGCAGCTAGAAAGAGTTAAATGTTGATCATTCCTGGTCCGTCTTGATATTTACTTAGCACAAGTCTCTATTTAGTAGCTATGCGATATCACCTTGTTAATTCTCCAGCCGCTTTGCTGTTGAGCTTCTAGCACCCTCTTTTCAGCAAAATCGCTTCCTTGTGGAGATACAACGTCTGTTAAGTTCAATCCAATCGTCTAATAAATTGCGAACTTTCTCTTCCTGCTCTGACGAATTAACCACGTACTTGATTGTTTACAAAAAAGAACCTTGATGCATTTTGCACATCAAGGTTTCTTGTTGGAGTTGCATCTCAATAATTGACTCCATTTAAAAACTGTGTCGTTAATAAGGGGCTTTTTTCAAAATACGAGAAGCAACCATTCAATTTTCTTCATTTTTGGCTCCATGAATGGATATAAACTTCTTAATGAAATTGTTGACCGATCCGGCCGCCTTTGTAGGAAGCTGATGTGTTATATCACCTATGAGTATGTATTCGTTGACAGGGAGCTTTTTTTGCAATAACTGCGCATAGCGGTGAAACGCCCTATCTTTTTCTCCATACAGCAACAAAACAGGCAATTTAATTTGGTCTAAACGTGCGGTACAATTATATTGCAAACTGTACTGATAATATTGTTTAATGTTTTCTATTTTTCCTTTTATCGCGTTAGAATATAAGTCCCTAAATAAGTGTCTAGTATTGGAGTTTGTTGAGGAAACAGATAAAGCAAGAACTTTAAGTGCCCTCCAGTCCGCTAACCTTACGCCTAAATTAATTTTATTTCTTAATGATTTATCCATTACTTCTGACAGTGCTCCTATAAGAATGCCCCCTAAAGAGCGATTAGGATACGTCAGCAAAAAATCAAGAGCAATAGACCCTCCAGTTGAGTAGCCGCATATGAAAACTTGATCTATTTTTAAATGGTCCAATAGCCGTTTAATGTCTTGTGAAATTAATGGGTAAGTCAATCTTTTTTCTGAAAATGAACTGTTTCCATGGCCCCGAATGTCAAAGACAATAACTTTGAAGTGATTTGATAATTCATTTACTTGGTAAATAAAATTCATGCTTGTGAGTAAAGGGGGATGGATAAATACAATAGGTATCCCTTTACCTCGAACGTGATAATACAAGTCTACCCCATCTATATTTGTAACTGGCAATGCATTGCACCTCCGATATCAGGGAGTTTTTTGTCAGCCCCAAATTCTCCTTACATAATAGCTGTCCTTTCGTACTTTCACTTCGTAGACATCCGGGTGTGATAAGCTGGCCCATTCTTTAATCCCTTCCATGCCATCAATTTTCATTAATAACAGGCCCATCGTATTGCGATGAGTAACCAATACGGTGCCATCGGTTACTGCTTCGAGCACCTCTATTCCCCTGTTTGCTACTTCACGGCTTGATTCTCCGCCCGCCATTTTCAAATCTATATCCCGGATGGATCCTTTGAGACGTTCTAGCCAGTCTTTTAGGTTCTTTGAAATTATCTTTTCCTCAGCGAGCCGGCTGTCAATTTTCACCTCAAGGCCTAGTCTTTCTGCTGTTGGCTGGATGGAGTGAATCGCCCTCGTAAAGGGGCTAGAAATGATGTTCATAATATTCCGCTTCTCAAGAAAGCGCATTAGTTCTTCCGCTTGTTCTTTTCCCTTCTCAGTCAGTTCTGCCTGAGGTTCTTCTCCTGTAGCTTGACAATGCCTTACTAAATATATTGTTTTATGCACTTGTATCGCTCCCAGATATCTTTATTCATTTTTTACAAATTCAACATTTTATAATCTCTTCTCTTTGAGCTGCTCATATAATTTCTGCCTCTATTTAGCTGTACATACTCATTTATATTTTACTTACACCGTTAAGGATTTTATTATTCTCTCCTTCGTCAATTACATATATACCTTTTCTCTTCTTATCAGCTTTATAAGGGAACTTTATTCTCGCATTCATTACCTATTTTATATTTGGATGTCTGCTTATTAATGTTTTCAAGCGTTAAATGAAACCTGTTGAATTTTATGCTTCTGTAAAACTTGGCACCACCAACAGAATTGATAGTGATAATCTACCGTTTAATCAAAAAACTTTAGGTCTAAATCTATTAAGTTTTTTCTAATATTTTTTTATATTCTAAATACAATAGATATGTTTTCTGCTCCTATTCTAACCTTACTATCATTCAATCTGAATAAGGCGCCAAATAGAAACAAACGTGATTACATAAAAAAGCACTCCAATGCATAGTGAGCATTGAAATGCTTGGTCGTCAGTCGATGAACTTCTGAAGGATTTCTTCGACTGTCCCTTCTTCTGTTTTGTGTACATGTTCACCCGCCCACATGGACATAAATTCCGGTTTGCCTTGCTTTGCCGCATCGCTGCGGATTTTTTTCGTTAAGTCGTTTTGGACTGGATAGGGTGCGATTGGTTTATTCTCCATCATCTTAATAAACTGATTTTGGATGCCTCTCGCCAATTTACCGGAAAAGGTGTCCGTCAAAACGGTATAGTCCGCTTCTGCATGCAAGACGGCTCGCTTGTATAATGGATGCGCACCACTTTCTTGAGTGGCGAGCAACGCAGTTCCAATTTGCACTGCTTCCGCTCCATACTCCAGCATTTGGTTCATCCGGGCAGCATCCGAGATTCCGCCTGCTGCGATAATGGGAATGGAAACGGCGCTCGCCACGTCCTGCAGCAACTCATTTAGAGGGACGAGCGGCATCCCGATGAATGAACCTCGATGACCCCCTGCCTCGCTACCTTGCACAACGACAGCATCCAGCCCCGCTTGTTCGACGACAACTGCTTCTTCTACCGATGTTGCGGTGCCGATCAATTTGATCTCCGCTTCTTTTAATCGCTTAACATCGTTCGACTTCGGCAGTCCGAATGTAAACGAACAAACTTGTACTTTCTCCTGAATGATCACATCGATTTGCTGCTCAAATTGAGAGGTAGAGAGCAGTACCTTCCAAAATGGCATGCCGAGTTTTTCACCGATCGGTTGCAATGCCTCGTACGCCTCTCGGAACAACTCTTGGTCCAGTTGCTCGTCTTCCGGTACAAATAAATTCACCGCGAAAGTCCGTTCCGTCCGCTTTTTGACTTCCTGAATAAATTTCTGCGTCTCCTCCGCAGACAAGTAGCCCGCTCCAATCGAACCGAGCACGCCGAAGTCAGACGAAGCCGCCACAAATTCAGGAGTCGTCACACCTGCCATAGGTGCTTGGATGATCGGATGTTCAATTTTCAACATGTCCACCAGTTTCATCTGACCACACTTCTTTCTTTTTGATACATGAGAAACGCAACCAACAATGACACAATAGGCAGTAGTGCAATTAATTTAAATGCATTGCCAGCGCCCCAGAAGTAATACGAAATCGGCAAAAAAGAAATGGCACTGAGAAGCAATGCTGGTTTCTGCCTCGTCAACAATCCAAAAAAGAACAATAGGATGGATATGATGAGCGCTGCTTGGAATAGTACAGTAGTCAATTGACTCTCGCCTCCTATACTTTCATAAGACACACAACCATGGCGGACTTCCAGTCTTCCAATCGTATGAACAATAATCAGCTTGGTGACTGCTTTGCAACAATTCACCAGTAAATTTTTCTTGTCTATCTTTTATGATAAACCATTTAACTGCGCCAAGCATTCCATACCTCCCCTAACGCCGAAGTTAGATCCTCACAAATGATACCTATTCTTCCAGAGACCGGGAACTACTAATAACTATAATGTAACAGGTTAGGAAAATAGATAGAAAGGCTTTGCCTCATCGCTTACACAAAGCATTAACTCTTTTTTAAACTCCTCTATCTCAATTATTTTAAATGGTAGTAGCCAACATCTACGCTTTCATTACCTGTCCGAAGTTCTCCGCCTATCGGTTTTCCTAACCACCACATATTGCAAACCCCGCTTCTCATTTCCTGTGAAACTCCGCAAAACCTATCGATAACAATGTCTATTCCGGTTTCTTCCCTAACCTCCCGAATTACCTCCTCTTGAAATGTTTTTTCACTCTCAACAATTCCGCCTGGCAGTTCCCATCCTCGTTTCTGATTTTTTTTTACAATATTTCATTTTAGCTATCCATAATGACCGTGCCTACTGTAATCGTAAACTTCATAGTCAGCACCTTACCTAAGTGTATAAGTTTTATCCATCCTCGAACTACATTCGTTCAAGCAATTTTTTTCTATATGACACAGATTGCAGAAAAGAGTTTACATGTAAACTAATCACAAATCCCATTTCTTGCACTTGTTGCGAATCACGTCTTCATAAATACTTCTACCTGCGGGTTAACAGTTCCTGCTATCACCACTCGAATAATTCACTCCAATTCGTTTGTTCTATAAATTTAAAACGAATTGTTCTATAAATATTGAATTCATAGATGCAATCAGTCTATAATCAATAAAAAGGAGCTGTTACAATGAATACCTTATCTATCACCGGAAGAAAAAAGGAATCCTACCATGTGGAACTTGAATACTCATTGCTATGGGAAAGCGCTTTAGGAATCGCTGCCTTCACGAATACTCCGCTGCTTGATACTTTGGAAAGGGAGAAGACGTTTGAAACACTTCGGAAAACCATGTCGGCCCAATTGCTCGAGGAACTGAAATTCGTTGAAGAGAATAACACTTGGAAGAGTTTGCTGCAGTTGCTTCACATCTGTCCAGGAAGCACGTTAGAGGATTTCACTGCCTTCATCACGGCTCTATCCGACAATGAATTGAAATATCACTGTTTCCCTTTCACAGGATGCAAAAACGAAATCCTTCGGTCTGATGCAGCAAAAGGAGACGTTCATGCCGTTAAGCAGTTGCAAATAGAAACCGAAAATATCAGCTTTTTCCCCGCATACATAGCATTCATTCACAAAGTGAGCGAAAAAAAGCTAAAGGAACATCTTATACAAGTCTTCACTTTGTGGTATAAGACAGCCATTCTGCCTGAGGCTGATCAGTTGATGGCGATTGCCGTCAGGGATTTGGAGCATAAGAGGATCATGAGAGAAAAACTAAATGCCGAAGAGTTTGTTGCGTGGGCGACAGGGGGCACTGAATATGCTCCTGAGCCGAGTGTCCATCGGGTGTTATTGATACCACAAATGAACTACAGACCATGGACGATTGTATCCGATATTGAGAATACAAAAGTCTTTTACTACCCTATTCCAAGTACTAGCATTCATCCGGACGATCCGTATCTTCCCGATTACCTGCTTGTCCAGAAATATAAAGCGCTGGGGGATGCGACGCGGCTTCGGATGGTTAAACTTCTTTCCGAAAAGGATTACACCCTTAAAGAGATGACAGAACAACTGAATATCGGCAAGTCCACCGCCCACCATCATCTGAAACTATTGCGCGCCGCGTCTCTGGTGGGACTTCGATCTTCTAAATATGTATTAAAGATGAATTCCATTACGTCGTTGCCAACAGAACTGCAACAATATTTGGAGTTCCATCCTGTTGGAGAAAACGAATGAAGGAACGGATCACCCGGAATAAAAATTTCATGCTGCTTTGTACCGGCGTGACCGCCTCCGAACTCGGCGGCGCCTTTGGGACATTCACCAACTCGGTACTCGTTTATGAACTTACCGGGTCCAAACTGGCTTTGGGAAGTATGTGGCTGTTCTACTACGTTCCTTCGATTTTATTCCAACTGATTAGCGGGCCTCTCATCGATCGATGGAGCCGCAAATGGATTATGATCATTTCGCAATGGACAAGAGGGTTAATTTTTCTCCTGCCGCTGATCGTGCTGGAACTCGGTATGTTAGAGACGTGGCACATCTATTTCGTTCAGATTGTTATCAGTTTCATCACGCCCCTTTATGTTCCGGCGAATCAGGCGATCATTCCAACCATCATCCCGAAGGCAAAATTGCCGGCTGCAAATGCTTTTTTGGACGGTATGACGAGAATGATGCTTTTCATCGCGCCTGTTCTTGGCGGCCTGGTGATCCAAACTATCGGCACCCGTTCCACTTTGCTGATGATCAGCACACTCCTGATAAGTTCCGGTCTGTTGCTACTTTCATTACAGGAAAATCGGATCCGTATAACTATTCGCAAGTCGTGGTTTGGTCAATTGCAGGAAGGGATTCATTATTTCTTCGGGATGCGCCTCATCGTATGGTTAGGTATATTTCTGGCCCTTGTTCAATTCGGCGTCGGCGTTACTCTGGTCATCAATCTACCTTATATCACCGATGTATTGGGAGGGGATTATCAACATTACGGGTACTTTATGGCCGGATTCCCCTTAGGTTATATGCTCGGTTCCACCTTGATCGGGAGATTGCAAGGGATCAAGCGGAGATATGTCATGCTTGGCTCGTTAGTAATCGGAGGATTCACTTACATCGCGCTTGGCCTGACCACCTCAATCTTCCTTGCAATATCTATTGAGATGCTAGCGGGTATTGCTATGGCCATTTTCAGCATCCATAACATATCCATTTGCCAACAGACTATCCCCAATGAATTGATGGGCAAGGTCATGTCCGTCCGTTTAGCCATCATTAAGTTCGCCATGTTGCTTGGAATACTTGCAGGCGGTACAGTTAGTGAATTATGGGGCATCCGTCCAATGTACGTAACGATTGGTTCTATTATTGTGCTCGTCTCCCTGGGTGGCATAACGATTCCATACTTTACGTTTCTTGATAAGCCGATCAGCCAAAAACAATAAAAATATGACGGTCGTCATAGTGACAACCGTCATATCGGCCGCATGGACTCCGGTCGCTTATTCTCTTCTCAAAAACATCTTCATCGTCAGAAAAAAGCCCGCCACCACGTAAATCAATATCCATAGCGCATCCATCCAAAATCCACTCCCCACAACATAGGGCATGTCATCGGTAAAGTGCAGGATCACTTGATAGATAGGTGGAAACGGCAATAGTATCCATTGAAATATGGATGCCTTTTCGACAATCCCCTGCTCTGCCAATGAAATGACAATCACAAACATTGCGGAGAGCCAAGCGAAACGTTTAGACTCCACTTTTAAGATAGAGAAGAAGGAACCGACCAAAATCCCGAATAATGCCGACACTACATGTCCATAGATAGCAACACTAAGCTGAACTGCTTGGATAGGCTCCTTAAACATGGAAAAGATCAGCGGGTACACGAGAGCGAAAACACCCAGCGCAACCGCCCACAGGAAACACACGAACCATTTCCCGAATACATATGCATATTTGCTTTTCAGCTGGACAATCAACAAATTCTTTTCTGTCACTCCGTCCATTGAAAAAATACTCATCGCCACCCATGTCATGGCTAAATACAGAGAAACACCCGTAATTACATAGCTGCTCATGGCCGGAACACCGCTGTATGTATAAAAAATGATAATCCAAGCGCCGAAAAGAGTGACGGGCGGTATGAACGTCAAGGAACGGAGATAGCTTTTCATTTGATATTGAATAAAACCAGATTGAATCATGATTTCACCTTCACTTCCAATATCGAACAGTTTACACCGAGCAATTTTCGTAACAGGTTGTCACTCTTATCTTCTTCCACCGTTATGACTGCCGTCTTTCGATCGAATTGAATTCGGTCAGATGGAACGAACGCCAAATCCTGTTCGACTCGGAACTTCACACGGATCAGTCTTTGCTGTTTCCTTTGCGGCTGATAGACAGTCATTTTTCCAGTCTCTATATGTAGCGTCTCTGTCGCAACCTGTGTGATCGGGCCGTCCTCATGCGCAGTGAAAATGATCGGGATCTGTCCACGGAACTCTTGCAACAGGCTGACAAACGCTTGCTGCGATTCTTGATCTAATCCTGTGAGCGGTTCATCCAAAAGAAGTAGATCCGGTCGCATGAGAAGTGCCTGAATGATGCCGACCTTCTGCTTTGTCCCTTTGGAGCAATTGGCGAGCGGAGTATTCTGAAATGAACCTAATCCGAATATATCCATATACTTCACAAGGAGCATCTCATTCTCCTTCATCGAAGGATAGAAGGAAGCTGTCAAAGATAAATACTCCTTCACTTTAAAGCGGAGCCCTTCCGGAAAATGTTCAGGGACATATCCAATTTTTTTCGTGTTCAAGCGCACTTCTCCATCGGTCGGTTTATAAATGCCCGCCAAAATTTTCAGTAATGTACTTTTACCCGAGCCATTGCCCCCCTGGACGAATAGGATTGTATCTCGTGTACAAGAAAACGAAACATGCTGAAATAACTTGCGCCCGGCTACTTCTTTCCCAATATCTGAAACTTCTAAAACAATTTCCATTCCCATCCCCCTTATATCACTTAGAGCCTAGTATACAGAAACCTGTTGAAAAAACAAAAAAAACACCAGATGTCTCTGGTGTCCTTCTAATCTTATGCTGTTCCCATCTTCACGCCATTTTCTTTTAAATATTGTCTGTATGCAATACTCATCCGGTCACAGACAAGCGACAGCTCCACTTGCAGGTCGAGCGGAAGCTCTTCCGGTTTTTGATTTTCAACAACCGGCTTATCCTGCGCGAAGATTTCATCCTGGAATTGAATCAATGCTTCATCTGTCAGACCTGTATCATAATTAAATGATAGGATGCCGTACGCCATGGAACGATCCTCGTCGATCGGGCGGACTGTCAGCAGGATGGTCATGAGTGTATTGTTCTCTTTGTCCCTTTTCGTAAAACTGACGGTAAAGGGACGATGGATCTCATATGTGTAATACACATACTTCGGGATTCCCGAGCCGTCAGGATCCGGCTGGAAGATCGCGATTTCATCAGTGTAAATTCGGTCTTGCTCCTTATTCACTTTATAATCATGCACTTCCCTATGTGATTCCGTACCTAATGCACCGACATGAACGACTGCCAAATGACCGACATCCAGAAAGTTTTCGATGATGCGAGGCGGCTTTGCCGCCACTTCCTGCGGTCCCCATATGACATGATGATAGCTCTCATCTTTCATTGGCCGATAGGTAAACAAGTCCGGATTGTTCCCTGCAAGGTTTACCCATATCAATCCATACTGTTCTATGCATGGATAGGAGATAGCCTTCGCTTTTTTTGGAATCGCCCGTCCTTCCGGAAGCTGCGGAATGTGTACGCATGCTCCTTCATCGTCATACTCCCACGCATGGTACGGACAAACGAGGCAGTCATTTTTCACTTCCCCTAACGACAAGGCAGCCCCTCTATGGATACAAAGATCTTTGAAGGCGTGAACCCCTTTGCTGTTGCGGAAAACCGCCAGTCGTTCTCCCATTAATACAACTTGGATTGGCGACTCCTTGACGTCTTCGGACCGGCATGCAACGAGCCAATCTTCTAGAAGCACTTGATCATCTATCATTTCTATCGCTCCCTCTGTCTGTTATCCTCTTCGGTTGCCGTTCACATTTTTCGTATTTTGCAGGCAAGCATTTGAATCATCCTATGTACATAGTACGGGATATTTCTAGTCGCAGTCAACCCCAAACACGAACTATAGTTATTTTTTTATTTAATTCGTTCGCTTTTTATATACAAAATACAAATAACGTTATATAATCCACTTGAAAAGTTCGTAATAACCGAAAGAGAGAGGTTAGCAACTATGGAAAAGAAACCCGATGGCATCATCATTGGCGTCAACGAAAAGGTAAGCGCCCCAAAAGCCTTGGTTCTTGGATTACAGCACGTACTCGCGATGGACTTGTATATCGCTCCGATCATCATTGCAGGACTTTTATCTTTAACTGTAGAAAACACGTCTTTCTTTATCCAAATGTGCTTCTTTGCAACAGGCATTGCCACATTAATTCAAACAGGTGCGGGCATTAAGCTCCCCGTCGTACAAGGCCCTTCCTATGTACCAGTTGGCGCCATCGCAGCAATCGGCAGCAAATTAGGGCTTGGTGCCATTGCAGGGAGTTTGATTCCCGGTGCTATTTTTATTGCCCTCCTTGGTTATCCTTTAAAATGGTTCGCGAAAGCGGTTCGCAAAACGATTCCTCCACTCGTCGGCGGAACAGTCATTATTATTGTTGGGATTGCGTTGATGCCGATTGGCCTGAACAATATCTTTTTGGCGGAAGGCAGCATCGGCACGAATATCATAGTGGCTTCCGTTTCTGCTCTCATTGTCATCGTTTGTATGCTGCTTGGAAGGAGACTTGGAGGCATTGGCACCTTTTTCCGGTTGGTCTCTGTAATTCTCGCAATCGTTGGCGGCACTATTACAGCCGGCATTCTCGGTACTGTGGATTTTTCTCCTGTCCGGGACGCGGCATGGTTTTCATTACCGTCGCTATTGCCTTTTGGAAAACCGGTATTTAATACGGGTGCTATCATATCCATGATTTTTGTCTATTTAATTATCTTAATCGAAACGACCGGTACATGGTTCGTCGTTTCCACAGTTACCGGGGAAGAGCTGGATGAGAAGCGGTTGAATCGTGCTTCCTTCGGTGAGGGACTTGGCTGTTTGGCGGGTTCGCTTGTCGGCAGTACCCCGATGACCGGCTATTCATCCAATGCCGGACTTCTTGCAATCACAGGTGTTGCCAGCCGGACGGTCATCATGGTCAGCGGCGGAATCCTGGTCTGTCTGGGCCTTGTTCCTAAGTTGTCGACTGCAATTACCTGCATCCCGGAACCTGTCATCAATGGGATATTCGGTATTGTCTGTGTGGCAATCGTGACAAACGGGATGAAAGTCATTCAACCGATTGTCATCGACGATCGAAACATGATGGTTATCGGAATTCCCATCCTTCTGACGATCGCCGTCACAGTACTGCCGAAAGAAGTGCTGGCGAATGTGCCAGACTGGGCGAACTATATCCTGTCGTCCGGCATCACGGTCGGTGCGCTGGCTACGGTCCTGCTGAACTTGATCATTCCGGTCGCCAAAAAAGAAACTGTTGAACCTCCATCAATTGAATAAACAGAAAGAGGGCAGACACGGATTGTGTCTGCCCCTTTTATGGCATCATTCCAAAATATCGCATACCCTGCCTACTTGTCCGTCCGCCAGGCGTACTTTAATGCCATGCGGATGATAGCTGGAGTTCGTCAACAAATCTTTTACGATACCTTCCGTTTTGTTGCCGGTCCGCTGATCCTTTTTTAAGATGACATTCACTCGCAGTCCAGGCTTAACATCACTTCTATTCCGTCCATCCATTAGGCGTCTGTCCCTCCTTTTTGAAATATGCATTGTACGACATGGGCCTTCCCCGTGTGAAGCTGCCCTTCCTCTCGGTAGACTTCCCCTATATAAAAATGTTCAATGAAATAGCCATCGAAACTTTGCAGCACGCGCACGGGATCAACTAACAACGCCTCGTCACGCGGCCCGCCTGTTCCGTAGCGGAGCTGATCTTTCGTGTATAATTCACTGATATAATAGCCGCCTGGCCGCAGGGATTGTTGAATTCCCTCAAGTGTGCGTTTCATCACTTGATGTGGAAAATGGCCAAAAATGTGGACAACGGCATCCCATTGCTCATCCCCCCACTCCACATCTGCCAAGTCACGGAGTTCCGTTTTCACGGCAACCCCTTTTTCCGCAGCCAATTTCGCTGTTTTTTCCAGGCCTGCTTTGGCATAATCCCATGCCGTCACATCAAAGCCGAGGGACGCCAGATAAACGGCATTTCGTCCCTCCCCTTCCGCAATGCAGAGCACTTTACCTTTCGTTAAATGCTTTGCCGCTTCCATCACGAATTGATTCGGCTCTTTTCCATAAACATATTCCTCTGTGTCGAAGCGTTCGTGCCATGGGTTCATCAACCATTCATCCCTTCCATCTGCATTATTATCTCCAGTTTAGCACGGAAGTCCACTCTATATGGCTTCCTCACTCCTCCGCCAAGCGCTCAGTCAGGGGTTTTGACGTTCGGCCCGGAGTTCTGGCATTTGCACTCGGATTCTGGCGTTTAACTCGAGGTTCTGGCGTTCGCACCCAGACTCTGGCGTTCAACTCGAGGTTCTGGCGTTCGTACCCGGATTCTGGCCTTCAACTCGAGGTTCTGGCGTTCACGACCGGATTCTGGCGTTCAACTCGAGGTTCTGGCGTTCAACTCGAAGTTCTGGCGTTCGCACCCGGATTTTGGCGTTCAACTCGAAGTTCTGGCGTTCGCACCCAGACTCTGGCGTTCAACTCGCGGTTCTGGCGTTCGTACCCGGATTCTGGCGTTCAACTCGCGGTTCTGGCGTTCGCACCCGGATTCTGGCGTTCGACTCGAGGTTCTGGCGTTCGTATCCGGATTCTGGCGTTCAACTCGAGGTTCTGGCGTTCGCATCCAGACTCTGGCGTTCAACTCGCGGTTCTGGCGTTCGCACCCGGATTCTGGCGTTCGACTCGAGGTTCTGGCGTTCGTATCCAGACTCTGGCGTTCAACTCGCGGTTCTGGCGTTCGTACCCGGATTCTGGCGTTCGACTCGAGGTTCTGGCGTTCGCACCCGAATTCTGGCGTTCGTACCCGAATTCTGGCGTTCAACTCGAAGTTCTGGCGTTCGCATCCAGACTCTGGCGTTCAACTCGAGGTTCTGGCGTTCGTACCCGGATTCTGGCGTTCAACTCGAGGTTCTGGCGTTCGCACCCGGATTCTGGCGTTCAACTCGAGGTTCTGGCGTTCGCATTCGGATTCTGGCGTTCAACTCGAGGTTCTGGCGTTCGCACCCGGATTCTGGCGTTCGACTCGAGGTTCTGGCGTTCGTATCCGGATTCTGGCGTTCGACTCGAGGTTCTGGCGTTCGTATCCGGATTCTGGCGTTCAAATCATATTTTCGTTGAAGTGAAATCTTTTGACCACTCGACCCGTTATACTGGATGAAACACAAAATGACATGCGCATGTCCGTTTCAAGTAAGGAGGTCACTATGGAAGAAGAGCAGCTTTGGATACGCCAAGTGTTGGCAGGCGACAAGCAAGCGTTTGCCAACATTATCAATAAATATAAAAACCCATTGTATGCGACCATTTTGCGGATGACAAAAAATCCGCAGGACGCTCAAGATCTTGTACAAGATGCTTTTATTAAAGTGTACCGCAATCTTCACAAGTATGATGGAAGCGGTCCTTTTTCGGGATGGCTCTATCGGGTGGCCATCAATCATTGCATGGATGAGTTTCGGAAAAAACGATACTCCACAGTGCAGGTTCAAATGGACGAAGAAAAGATCGTCAACCCGACTCATCCAGAAATCGTGTTTTTGAAAAAAGAGAAAAGCCGTCAACTTGAGAGACTCATCTCTACTTTGCCTGTGGATGAACGACTTATCATCCTCCTCCGATATGTAAACGAAATCAGTTACGAAGAAATTGCGGAACTAATGGGCGTGCCTTTGTCTACAGTTCGGAACAAACTGCATCGGGCAAAGAAAAAGATGAGAGAAACGGTGAAACGTGAAGGAGGATATTATCATGAATTGTCCAACGGCGGATAAACTTTCGAAGTACACGGATTCCTTGCTGCCAAGTGAGGAGCAAGCAGAAATAGAGAAACATGTGACGGCATGTCATTCCTGTCAAACTGTTGTCGCTGCTTACCGTAAAGAGCAGGCCTTCCTGGAAGAAACGTTGAAGACACCCGGATTGCCCGAGCATTTCTCCGATCTTGTACTGGAGCAACTGGAACCCTATCCGAATCCTAAGAAATTCCCGCGAATCAACATGTGGAAGAGGTTTGCACTAAGCGCGGCTGGGATTATCATGGCGGCCGGACTCGGAGCTACATTCAATCCGAGCTTCGCCCAGTTTCTCGGCGGCTTATTCTCCACCGACCAGGTCGATGAAGGATTGCAATTAGCGGCAGATGCAGGTCTTACTAAACGGATCGGATTAGAGGTGGAGGATCAAGGCCTGACATTCCGCGTAGAAGACGTCATTGCTGACTCTTCACGGGTGTCGCTCTCCTATCAAGTATTGGACTCAAATGGCAAGCCGCTGGATACGTTGTTGAATATCAATGAATCGGACAACAAAATTACCGCAGTTGATCAAAATAGGAAGGAAGTTAACGAATTAGGAACAGCCTGGCAAAAAGGAAGTAAATATGGATTTGTAGAATATTCTTTACGGCACCACCCCGATTTGGAACAGCTGACCATTTCGTTTAATCTTGTCGAATTAAACGGAATCAGAGGGAATTGGCAGCTAGATGTTCCAGTCAGCCTCAAGGAAACTAAGGCTTTAACACAAACAATTGATTTGAATCATTCAATTTCAACTGATCATGGCATTGCTGTCGATCTACAAAAGCTGAAGATTGCACCTTCTTCCACCGAATTGGTTTTTGAAACAGCCTTCACAGAAGAAGAGTTGGCCAAAGTTCAAAAAACGAAACAGAAGCTCGAAGAAACATTCGGTACAGAGCATTTAGATTCGATGATATATGGCATGGATTCTGGCCTCAATTACCATATTGAAAACACGGATGGTAAAATTATTTATTCAACAGAAGAAACAACCAATTCGACCACTCTGGGAGTATATCAGGGAGACAGCATGCAGATAGGCACCTCAGGCCGTACAGTCTCGAGCCATTTATTCGTTCCACGTGATGAAGGACAATTGACCTTTGTACTAGATGGCATCTATAAGACAGAGCCAACTGATTTCTCGCTCTCCTTTCAAACAAAAGAGATTAAAAAACAACCTATTTCATTTGACTATAAAGGCGTTCATTTAACGGTCTCCAGCGTGAAGAAACAGTTATTCAGTATAAATCCCTCCGTCTCTATTAAAATGGAAGGAAGCGCCGATTCGCTTGAGGAGGACTTAGGACATTGGGTTGCGGTCGATGGCGACGGGAACGTGTATCCTGCTAATTTTACAGGAACCATTATGGATGAAAAAGATAAGAATGGACGTCACAAAGCATCACTAGACTTGATATTAGAAGATGTACGGGAAATTCCCGAGCAGCTGACATTGTATCTTGTCTCCAAAAGGAGCTATTACCCTATTGAGCAAGAATGGAAAGTTCCTTTGACTGAAAGAGATTAATACGTCATAGACTGCTGCATGCCATATTCATGGTTTGCAGCAGTTTTTTCGTTTCCAATTTGCCACAAGAACGCATATTAATCTCGTCACTAAATCGTCAAATCCACGACAGATCCTTTCAGCTCGCATTCTACGTGTTGCTTTCCTAGCAAACTGCTTAATCAAACGGTTGACGTAAATTAGTAGACCCCCTAAACTATATAATTAGTTGAGGGGGTCTACTAATTTGAAAGAGAAAATAAAAGAAGCGATCGAGCTGTTTGAGGATGTCATGATTTTTGGTGCTGCGCATGTCATGAAGTCGGTAGATGTTGAGATTTGGAATGAATTTTCGCCCGAGCAGATTCAAGTACTGAAGATTCTTTCGACACATGGACCGCTTTCAAATGGAAAATTAGCTGAAGTCCAAGGAGTCCATAAAAGCGCCGTTTCGACCCGTTTACGGAAGCTAGAGGAAAAAGGGCTGGTCACATCCTCCAAGGACCCCGATGACCAGCGAACAAAGGTGATCGAGCTGACCTCGTCGGGAGCAGAGATTCTAAAGCAAGCCGATGAAGCCGTATTCGAAAGTATTGAGAAGTTATTTAGCGGCCATATCGTAGAGGAAGAAATCGATACGTTCGTAAACACGTTCCGTAAGCTAAAAGATATATTACAAATGAAAGGACTGTAACTATGAAACATATCTTGAAATTTAGATGGCCGATTTTTATCGGATTAATTGTGCTGACAGCAGCGCTATTCATCCTGGCTCCTAATCTCGCTAAGCAGGCGGAGGAAGCAGGATCATTTCAGTTGCCGGACACAGCGGATTCCCAAAAAGCGGCTGACATTCTTAAAAAGGCCAGGGCATCAGAAGATACGATATCACTCGTTTACGCTCTCGATACCCCGGTCGATGATGCACTTAGGAAAGATGTATCGGGTGTTGCCAAGAAAATTGAGTCCTTGGGCAAACCCGTTAAAGCTGTTCTAGATCCTTTTGAAAACGAAGAAATGGAAACGCAACTCGTATCAGAAGACAAGAAGACGATTCTCGTTCCTGTTACAGTAGATGGTTCCCATGAAGAAATTATTGAACTTACAGATAAAATCCATGCAGACGTGATTCCTAAAAACGAAACTGTCTATTTGACGGGTGAAGCAATTATTAACAATGACGTAAATCTAAGTGCGCAAGAAGGGTTGAAAAAGACCGAATTGATTACGGTCATCCTGATTTTCGGCTTATTGCTCATCGTGTTCCGCTCCATCGTGACACCATTCGTTCCACTGCTGGCGGTCGGCATATCCTACTTGCTAAGCCAGTCTCTCGTGGCGTTCTTTATCGATTGGTTCGGCTTTCCTGTATCCAATTACACGCAGATCTTTCTGGTGGCCATTTTATTCGGCCTTGGAACAGATTACTGCATTCTCTTGTTAAGCCGGTATAAAGAGGAATTGCTTGCCGGTCATGAAGTGGAAGAGTCCATCCTCAATACGTACAAAACGGCCGGACGGACTTTATTCATCAGCGCGACAGCCGTATTTATCGGATTTGCAGCAATCGGATTTGCAGATTTCCCAATCTTCAAATCTGCTGTCGCCGTGGCAGTCGGAATCGCCGTATTGCTTGTCATTTTGTACACCGTCGTTCCACTGTTCATGATGTTATTGAAAGATAAATTATTTTGGCCTTCGAAAGGGGCCGCTTCCCATAAAGACAGCAAAGTCTGGATTGCATTCAGTAAAGTATCAGTGTTCCGTCCCCTTGTATCCATGCTCATTGTGGCGATCATCTCGATCCCTCTCTTGCTGACGTATGATAACGACCTTTCCTTCAATACGGTCGACGAAATCGATGACAGCAAGGAATCCGTCATGGGATTGAACCGGATCTCGGAAGCGTTCGGAGAGGGTGATTCATTACCTGTCCAAGTCATCTTGAAGAAGAATGAACCCATCGTGAATGAAAAGGATGTCACGTATCTCGAATCCATCAGCAAAGATTTAGAGAAGGTGGATGGTGTTAAAAGCGTTCGCACGATCACTCGGCCGACAGGCGAATTGCTTGAAGATTTGTATGTCGATCATCAAATTACGTTGATGGCGGATGGTTTGGATGATGCCGTTACCGGTCTGGCAGAAGTCCAAGACGGACTCAAGCAAATACAAGGTGGATTAAATGAAATAACCGGCCAATTGCCTGCTGGTTCAACTGCCTCTTCCGGCGGTGCCGGATTGCGCCAGGCTGCTGGCGGCATCGGTAAAATAAACGAACAACTCGGCAAAATTGCAGGCGGGCTAGAGCAAGGCATGCCTGCCGAACAAGCTGCAGGTGGATTGAAAGCATTGAGCGGCGAACTGAAAAAAGTAAGCAATAGTTTGTATGGCGCTGCCAACCAACTAGATGGTTCAACTGGACAGATCGGTGCCCTTTCAGGCGGATTAACGGAACTTGCCAAAGGAGTCGAAGCTGCGCATGGCGGACTTGGCGAAATCCATTCCGGTCTTTCGGACTTATCTGCCATGCTCCATGACATGGGAGATTCCAAAAGCGTACGGGATACCGGGTTGTTCATTCCTGAAGAAACACTTGATAATAAAGACTTTAAACAAGTGTTAGATCGCTATACCATTGACAAGGAAACCGGGATTATTCTCGAAGTCATTTTAGAGCAGGATCCCTATTCACGTGAAGCCATCTCCACCGTTCATGACATAAAAGAAACGATGGAACGTTCCGTCATTGAAACACCTTTCGAAAAAGCGGAGATCGCATTAAGCGGAATTTCTGTTATGAATGCAGATTTGAGTGATATCTCGACAAAAGATTTTACTCGAACTGTTACGATTATGCTCGTTGGTTTGTTTGTCGTCTTGTTCATACTCTTCCGATCTGCCATCATGCCGGCTTATATGATCGGCTCGCTCTTGCTTACGTATTATACATCCGTATCTATTACGGAACTGATTTTCGTGAACGGCCTTGGCTATGACGGCATCAGTTGGGCAGTGCCTTTCTTCGGGTTCATCATGTTAATTGCGCTCGGCGTGGATTATTCAATCTTCCTGCTCGACCGGTTCCGTGAAGAAAGCATCAACGGAAAGAATGTACGTGATGCCTTGGTGACATCGATGGCCAAAATGGGGACAGTTATCATTACAGCCGCTGTCATTCTCGCCGGCACATTCGGCGCGATGATGCCGTCGGGCGTACTCAGCCTAGTGCAGATTGCGACAATCGTCATCACCGGATTATTGCTATATGGTTTGATTATCTTACCATTGCTCATTCCAGCCATCACCGTATCGTTTGGACGCGGCGTCTGGTGGCCATACAGAGGATAATGAGCGCACAAAAACACCCGAGCACATCATCTTTGTGATCGGGTGTTTCTTTTATTTCTTGTATACGATATCGCCCGCCACGACTGTCATAACAACTTTCGCTTTTGGAATTTCCTCTGTCGGTACAGAGAACAGATCTGAATTTAGTACTGTAAAATCCGCATCAAATCCCGCTGCGAGTTTCCCGCGGGAGTCCAACTTTCCAATCGTTGCCGCACTGCCTGTTGTAAATAAACCGACTGCTTCGAATGGAGTCAATGCTTCCTTCATTAAATAGCCTTCATGTTCAGCGCCCGGTTTTTTACGAGCGACAGCCGCATAGATGCCGAGCAAGGGATCCACTTCCTCGACAGGTGCATCCGAGCCGGCCCCGCATATGAATCCCTCTGCCATTAACCGTGTCCAGGCGTAGGCCCAATCCAGCCGATCCTCCCCTAACCGTTCCATCACCCATGGGAAATCAGAAGAGACAAAAACGGGCTGGATATCAAGGACGACCGGTAATTTCTTCATTCGTTCAACCAGCTCATCCCGCAAGACATTGACATGAATGAGTCGATCCCGTTTCCCTTCCGGAACAGGATGCTTTTCAATTGCATCGAGCGCCTTTTCCACAGCAGCATCCCCAATTAAATGGATAGCGACCGCTTCTCCGTATTTGCGGGCAAGCGCCAGATGCTCATCAATCTCCTCGTCCGTCAAGACCGCGGTACCAGATGTTGACGGATCGTCCGCATACGGCTTGCTGAGCAATGCGGTACGTGCGCCTAAAGCGCCATCAATGAAAAACTTCATTTCACCCGGATCAATCCACGGTTCATCATACCCCGCTTGGTCTTCCATCAATTGAGTAAACACCGTGGATCGGCGCAGCAAATGGGCCCGGAACTTTTTCTTGCCTTCTCCAATGACATTTTTAAATGCATTAAGCGGATTACGATAATCCCCGTAATAGCCTAGATCGTCGGTGACCGCACCCGTCAGTCCTAACGAATGCAAATTATCCACTGACGTCGCAAGCGCCTTTGTCAAGGTGGTTTCCGTCGGCTCAGGCACTAGACGCAACAACCGATCCATCGGGCCTTCCTTCAAGAAACCAGTCGGTTCCCCGTTAGCATCCCGCTCTATGACCCCATCTGTCGGATCCGGTGTATCTTTAGTAATGCCCGCCAAGGCCAGCGCCTTGGAATTCACAAGCGCTGAATGCCTGCAGGTTCTTTTCAAAACCATCGGCGAGTTCGTCACTTCATCCAACTCCTGGCGCGTCAAAATTCGACGGTCCGCAAAGTTGTTTTCATTCCAGCCTTCACCGATGAACCACTCATCCTCTTCTAGGTCCGGATACGCGTTATGCAATCGATTCAACATGTCATCTGCGGATGTCGCTTTCGATAAATCAAGCCGCAGCAGTCTCTCTCCATGTCCAATCATATGCATGTGATTGTCAATGAAGCCCGGATACAATACCGCTCCCTGGAGATCCACCTTGGCATCCGCTTGGGGCGCCAATTCGTCATACGTGCCGACTGCTGTTATTTTCCCGTTCTCCGTCAGCAAGGCCTCTACTGTATCGCCTTCTGATTTCATTGTATATAGCGTTCCATTATGCCAAATCGTCTTCATCTCGGATCCCCCTCTTCTCCCTTTATTCTAAACTTTCATGCAACATCCGGCAATCCTTTTAGACCAATGCTATAATGAAAGCACCATACTTGGGAGGGATTATATCATGCGAATTACCGTATACTTGGCCGGAGAAATTCACACATCCTGGCGGGAGGAAGTGAAACAAAAAGCGATGGCACTCCAACTTCCTATCGACTTCGTCGGACCGATGGAAGACCATGACCGTTCGGACAACATCGGCGAAGAAATCCTCGGGAAACAGCCCGACGCTATTTTTAAGGACGCCGCGGCATCCAGCTTCAATAACTTACGGACAGAAATCCTGCTAAAAAAGGCAGATCTCGTCATTGCCCTTTTCGGCGAACAATACAAGCAATGGAACACTGCCATGGACGCCAGCAGTGCCATCGCTCAAGACAAGCCACTCATTTTGATCCGTCCGGAACAATTGCACCACCCGTTGAAAGAGCTGTCCCACAAAGCCCATGTGACGGTGGAGACTGTCGATCAAGCCGTGAAGGCATTGCATTATATTTTTGATTGATTGTCCGTATTAAAGAGGGGGCTACCATCATTTGTCTGCAGCCCTTCTTTTTTTATAGCAAAACTACAGTGAGATTTTGTTGGTCATCGGTTTTTTCTGGCGTTCACAGAGAGATTCTGGCGCTCGTCAGCTTTTTCTGGCGTTCACGGAGGGATTCTGGCGCTCGGCGGTTTTTTCTGGCGTTCACAGAGAGATTCTGGCGCTCGTCAGTTTTTTCTGGCGTTCACAGAGAGATTCTGGCGCTCGTCGGTATTTTCTGGCGTTCACGGAGGGATTCTGGCGCTCATCGGTTTTTTCTGGCGTTCACAGAGAGATTCTGGCGCTCGTCAGCTTTTTCTGGCGTTCACGGAGGGATTCTGGCGCTCGGCGGTTTTTTCTGGCGTTCACGGAGGGATTCTGGCGCTCGGCGGTTTTTTCTGGCGTTCACGGAGGGATTCTGGCGCTCGGCGGTTTTTCTGGCGTTCACAGAGAGATTCTGGCACTCATCAGCTTTTTCTGACGTTCACGGAGGGATTCTGGCGCTCGGCGGTTTTTTCTGGCGTTCCCAGAGCGATTCTGGCGCTCGGCGGCTTTTTCTGGCGTTCCCAGAGCGATTCTGGCGCTCGTCGGCTTTTTCTGGCGTTCACGGAGCGATTCTGGCGCTCGTCGCTTTTTTCTGGCGTTCGTACACCTTTTATGGCGTTCAGATCGACTTATGGGCTGTCGTATGTAAACGAAATCCATTAACATATGCAACCTTCCCCACTTTTGACATTACCATCGACTCTACCACCGACCTGCACTCCTTTACCACCGGCTCTCTCCTCTTTACCACCGACTTGTACTCCGTTGCCACCGTCTTTCACCTCTTACTACCATCCCACCCGGTCCCAACACAAAAAAAGCGCACAATGATGTGGGCACAATTTACAAACTCTTAACAATCCCTTCATACAACCTCAACATTGCACGGGTACAATAAATTAACAAACCTCAACATATGGGAGGCCATTCAAAAATGGTAGTTAAAGAACGGATTAAAGAAGCGCCATTTAGTGTCGTGAATAACGAGAGCTGGAAAAAACCAATCTATGAAACACATGGTTTGAATTTATGGTATGGCACATCACATGCCTTGAAAAATATAGAGTTGAATATAAATGAAAAAGAAGTGACGGCTATTATCGGACCATCCGGTTGCGGGAAATCCACTTACTTAAAAACATTGAACCGCATGGTGGAAATCGTGGCGGATGTCAATATTTCTGGAAGCGTCACATTTAAAGGAAACAATATACTAGGCAATGCGATGCCTGTCGAGCTGCTTCGTGCGAAGGTCGGCATGGTATTCCAGAAGCCCAACCCATTTCCAAAATCCATCTACGAAAATGTCGCATTTGGCCCTCGCGTCCATGGCATCCGAAACAAAGCGATGCTCGACATGATTGTAGAAGATAGTTTAAAAAAGGCAGCCTTGTGGGATGAAGTGAAAGATCGTCTTCACAAGAGCGCATATGGTTTATCAGGAGGACAGCAACAACGTCTTTGTATAGCACGTTGCCTCGCGGTTGATCCCGAAGTGATCCTGATGGATGAACCGACTTCCGCCTTGGACCCTGTATCCACACATAAGATTGAAGAACTGATCAAATCGATCAAACACGACGTGACCATTGCCATTGTCACACATAACATGCAGCAAGCTGCCCGTATATCCGACCGCACCGCTTTCTTCCTGAACGGAGAAATCATTGAGTGTGATCGCACGTCAACTATTTTCACAAACCCGTCAGACAAGCTGACCGACGACTATATCAACGGCCGCTTCGGCTGATCCCCAGCATCCGCTAGCAGGCGGATGCTTTTATTTCATTACTCGCAAAGTCTTCTAGGCAGCCACCATACGTTCGTATGGTGGTTTTACTTCATCCAACACCCTACTTCCTATGTATCTCGAATCTCTTCCTTCCCTTTACGAAACCTTTACAAGTTTCCCATACTCGCTTTACAAAGCACCCCTATACTATGAATTGAAGGCGATGCCTTTAAGACAAAAGTCATATAGGGAGGACAATTCGAATGAAGCTCAACAAGGTTCTTTTATTCATGATTATTGCTGCATTTGCCGTCATTATGGCTGCATGCGGAACAGACAAAAACAAAGAGGAAGAGAACTCCTCATCTGACAACAACTCCTCAGCAGATGCCACAGGTAAAGAAGATCAGGAAAAAACGGCAACTCTTGAAGGAAGTGTGTCGATTGACGGATCTGGAACTGTATACCCGCTGATGGCACGCATTGCTGAAGAATATATGACATCTGAACAAGAGAATGTTTCGGTAGAAGTTAGCCGTGCAGGTACGAGCGCAGGCTTTAAGAAATTCCTCGTGGAAAACGGAACAGATTTCAATGACGCATCCCGTCAAATTAAAGACGAAGAAGCTGCAGAAGCAGAGAAACTTGGCATCGAAGTGAAAGAATTGAAAGTCGCACTAGATGGTTTGACATTCGTCATTAACAAAGACAATGACTGGGCAAAAGAAATGACGCCGGAACAACTCATCAGCATTTTCCTTGCAGATGGCGGAGTGGAAAAATGGTCGGATATTAATCCAGAATGGCCGGATGAGAAAATCAATGCCATGGGACCAAATGAAAACCACGGAACATATGAATTTTTCTATGAAAAGATTTTGGACAAACAAGATATGAACAGCTCTGTCAACTTGCAACAAGAATATTCGACTCTCGTTAAACTTGTATCAGAAGATAAAAACGGCATCGCATTTTTCGGTTTCGGTTATTACGTGAACAACAAGGATAAATTGCAAGCCGTTCATGTAGACTTTGGAAACGGTCCTGTAGAGCCTGCTCTTGAGACGATCGCAGAAGATGGAGACTATGCTGACTTTACTCGTCCGGTATTCACATACTTGAACGTCGATCATGCAAAAGAAAAGCCACAAGTACTGGACTATGCAATCTATGTCATGAATAACATCAATCAGTTCGCCGGAGAAACAGGGTTTGCTCCAATTCCGGAAGATCAAGTAAAAGATAATGTAAGCTTCCTAGAAGGTCTAAAATAAACATTTATCGAATGAGAGCTGCTTACAGCTCTCATTTCTTATCAAGATAGCAATTTGGAAGGAGTACATCAATTATGGTAAATGGCGGTTTCTCTAAAAAAGATATCAGCATCCGTGAAGTGATTGATCAAAACCGCAAAACCCAGCATATCAAACGGAAGATTGAAAAAGGGATACCGGTCGCTCTCTTTTTGGTCGCTTCCGTCTCAATCATCACGACAATTGGCATTATATTCACCTTATTATCTGAGACAGTTGAATTTTTCAAGCGGGTACCGATAGCGGACTTTTTCACGGGGACCGTCTTAAAACCGCTCAGTCAAAATCCTGAATTCGGTGTGCTGCCTCTTCTGACAGGGACCATTATTTCATCTCTTATCGCCATGCTGGTGGCTGCTCCCATCGGATTGATGGCCGCAATTTATTTAAGCGAATATGCTTCAACCCGTGTCCGAAAAGTACTTAAACCGATGTTGGAACTGCTTGCCGGCATTCCGACTATTGTTTATGGTTTCTTTGCTTTCACATTTGTCACGCCTGTTTTAAAGAACTTGATTCCTTCATTAGAATCAACAAACATATTAAGTCCCGGTATCGTTATGGGCGTTATGATTATCCCGATGATCGCTTCTCTTTCAGAAGATGCCATGAGTTCTGTACCGCAAAGCATGCGGGAAGGTGCATTGGGGTTAGGCTCCACTAAGCTTGAAGTAACGAGGAAAGTCGTCATTCCAGCAGCCCTTTCCGGGATTATCGCCTCTTTTGTCTTAGGGATTTCACGTGCGATCGGGGAAACGATGATTGTGACAATCGCAAGCGGCAGTACGAAGAACTTCACATTCGATGTAACCCAGTCCATGCAAACGATGACCGCCTATATTGTAGAAGTGACAGGCGGCGATGCACCTGCCGGATCGACTGTCTATTACAGCCTGTATGCTGTCGCAATGACACTATTCGCATTCACTCTTCTCATGAACTTGCTAGCGCGGTATGTCTCAAAGAAATTCAGGGAGGAATATTAATATGCAGCTTAGCAACCAAGCGCCGATGATGAAAAGGATGAAATTCCGGATTAGAGCCAATAAATTCGCCAAGTTCCTCTTCATGCTATCCGCGTTTTTCGGATTAGGCGTACTCGCCGTTTTGTTTTATCAAGTGTTTTCGCAGGGATTCCAATTTATCAACTGGCAATTCCTCACTGGTAAACTCTCGACCCAACCAGAACGCGCCGGTATTATGGGTGCCATCCTCGGAACGTTTTGGCTCATGCTTGTCGTAGCCCCTGTTACAATGTTTCTCGGCGTTGGAACAGCCATCTTCTTGGAGATGTATGCCAAGAAGGGCCGTCTTGTCGGTTTAATTCAAACGAATATCGCTAATCTGGCTGGGGTGCCATCTATTGTATACGGCATACTAGGACTCACTGTGTTCGTACGGCTCCTGGACTTAGGCAGTGTCGTCCTTGCTGGCGGCCTTACAATGTCTTTGCTCATCTTGCCCATTGTCATCGTGGCGAGCCAGGAAGCAATCCGCGCCATCCCAAGCCAAATGAGCGAGGGTTCCTATGGCCTTGGTGCAACTAAATGGCAGACGATTCAGCGGATCATTTTGCCGGCAGCTCTTCCTGGCATTTTAACTGGAGCCATTCTATCCCTATCGAGAGCAATCGGGGAAACAGCACCTCTGGTCGTCATCGGAATTCCTGCCCTGCTCATTCCGTTCCCTGGTGGCATTCTTGATCGGTTCACCGTGCTGCCAATGCAAATTTATTACTGGACACTTGATTCCTCGCTCGTAGCGGAGTATGCAAACTTGGCATCCGCCACAATTATTGTCTTGCTCATCACCTTGTTCATGCTCAATTCCTCCGCAATCATCATCCGGAACAAGTTTCAAAAAAACTACTAAAAAACCGTCATCAGACGGTTTTTTTAGTACTCCTTTAATTGTCTCTTTGTTATACCAGTCCTAACATACGATCCGCCAGATTCCGGACACGGGCTAACAGGTCCTCTGCCTGAAATGGTTTCATTATATAATCGTCAGCTCCGTATGAAAGGGCCGCTTTAATATCCGATTCACTCGTGCGGGCTGTCATCATGGAGACGAGAACATTTTTCTCCGCGTGGTCCTTTTTCAACCGCCCCAACACCTCAAGCCCATCCATACCAGGCATGACTCCATCCAAAAGGATGATGAAATAACTGTCAGCGTCATACCAATCAGACGACAAAAATGTCTGGCCATCCTCATAACTGTGCACGGTCACTTCGATATCATCGGGTTTCCACTTATTTAATGTATCGTACAAGATCGTACGGAGGAGTAAATCATCATCCACGATCATTACTTGAATCTTCCGCTTGGCCACTATCCTCGTTGGATCATAAATAACTGTCTTATTGCGTCCCGTCCGTTTCGCTTCATAAAGGGCTCGATCTGCACTTGCAATCAAACCCTCAACCGACAGGGACTTATCATAGGCCGCCACTCCAGCAGAAAAAGTAACGGAGAACATCCTTGCTTCTCCATTGAATGTGATGCCTCTTAGGCGATTTCTGACGTGTTCTACCATATGAACCGCCTGATTTGGATGGGTTTCGGGAAAAATCCATGCGAACTCTTCCCCACCATACCGAAAAATATGATCCGTCTTCCCCTTCATGTCTAGAAACAACTTACCCACCATTCGAAGTACTTCATCCCCGACCAAGTGGCCATATGTATCGTTCACTTCCTTGAAACGATCTAAATCGATCATGACAAGCGAGAAGGGAGTATTTGTTTGTTTGGAAACTTGTGCTGTTTGATTGAGCACCTCATCAAAATGCCTCCTGTTTCCCGTACCAGTCAGGCCATCCGATATGGTAGACCGTTCAATTGACTTACGCATTTCATTGCGATTAAACAAGAAGGGCAGGAATAAGTCCAGATCAATTGGTTTTTGTATGAAGTCACTTGCCCCTAATTCATATGTCCGCTTGATTACATCTCGGTCACTGGTTTTATGCAGCATAATGATAGGCAAATGTTTCGACTGCGCTGTTTCACAAATTTGTTCCAGAACGGAGAAACCACTCATGTCTGGCAGCTCTATTTCTATTATTGTAAAAACAGGTCGCATCGCAAAAAACTGCTCGACTCCCCGCTTCCCATCTAAAGCTGCAATGACCTGTGCCCCCATCGGTTCAAGAATATCCTTCATGCGTGATATGAAGTCTAAATCGTTATCTATAATAAGAAAGAATGTCCCATCTAATTTGTCGGTAGTATCGACATGATTCACCGTAGTCGGTATCGTTTTTTCCACCAACTCCCTGACACGCTTTTTAAAGTTTTTAAGGGAGCCTGCCGGTAGATTCGCCTGGCTATCCGAAGTTAAATGGGAAAGTTGCTTTGCACAAAATAAGGATAAGTCATCCATCCCGATCGTCCCAGCAGTGCCATGCAAAGAATGAAGAAAGTGATACAATTCCTTCTCAGTAATAAATTCTACTTCCTTCCAATCAGCAAATGTCTGTTCAATTCGTTTCCGCAACAATTTTTGATAGTCTTTCAATTGCATTATTGCAGCAGTCCTCCACATATTGAAAAAGCCGGAAGAGCTCCTTCGAGGTCATTCCAGCTTTTCTTTTTATTCTTCAGTTCCCATTTCCGAACGGACAACATCCGCAATCCGTTGTACATAACGGGAGCAGTCCTCTTGGTTCGGCGCTTCCACCATGACACGGACGAGCGGTTCAGTTCCCGATGGCCTTACTAATACCCGGCCGTTCCCTGCCATTTCAGCTTCTACTTCTTGAATCGTTTTTTTCACATTTCCGTTTGCTGTAACAGCATTTTTATCAGTCACTCGGACATTGACCAGTTCCTGTGGATATACTGTCATTTCACTTGCTAATTCCGAAAGTTTTCGGCCTGTGCGCTTCATAACATTGACAAGTTGAAGAGCGGTCAGCAAGCCATCTCCTGTCGTATTGTAATCAAGCATGACAATGTGGCCCGATTGCTCCCCGCCCAAGTTGTAGTTGCCCTTTTTCATCTCTTCCACGACATAACGGTCACCGACTGCCGTTTTGACGCTCTTCATTCCATGAAGATCCAGCGCCTTATAGAATCCTAGGTTGCTCATGATTGTGGAGACTATAGTGTCAGACTTCAGACGACCCTTCGACTGAAGATGCCTGCCGAGGATAAACATAATTTGGTCCCCATCGACAATACGCCCTAATTCATCAACCGCAATGAGTCGATCTCCGTCCCCATCAAATGCCAAGCCGATATCCGCACTTTTTTCCACAACAAGCTTGCTCAAACCCTCCGGATGGGTGGAACCTACACCATCGTTAATATTCAATCCGTTTGGCGACGCACCCATGGTAGATAAATCTGCATCAAGATCAGCAAACAGATGGGTTGCTAAAGAAGAAGTGGCACCATGTGCACAATCAAGTGCGATGTGGACATCCGTAAATTCTTCATCCACCGTCTGCTTCAAATATTGAATATATTTATGGCCGCCTTCAAAATAATCCGTTACTGTCCCAACATCCGCTCCGATAGGACGTGGCAGGTTGTCATGCTCTTCGTGCAACAGCGTTTCGATTTCTTCTTCTTGCTCGTCCGTCAGCTTAAAGCCATCTGCCCCAAAAAACTTGATCCCGTTGTCTGCGACTGGATTGTGAGAAGCGGAAATCATGACGCCTGCCTGCGCGTTCATCGCACGTGTCAAATACGCAACTCCGGGTGTACTTATGACACCCAGACGCATTACTTCAATTCCATTTGACATGAGACCTGCGATAAGTGCACTCTCCAGCATTTGACCCGATATCCGAGTATCTCTTCCGACTAATACCTGCGCTTTTTCGTTTAAGTCTTTGGTCAGTACGTATCCGCCCAGCCTGCCTAATTTGAAAGCCAGTTCAGGTGTCAATTCCTTATTTGCAATCCCACGAACACCATCTGTTCCGAAATACTTTGTCATATTGATTCTCCCTTTCAACGCTATACATTCTGTCTTTGATCAAGTCAACACGATTTCCAACGTAACTTCTTCATCAGAAAGCTTCCATGCGATGCCATCGGGTAGTTCCGTCTGTATGGGAAACGACTGCTCCCCTTCCGCATCCACTTGCGATGTATCAATGAAGAGGCGGAAATCGGACATTTTAAGTGAATTGATGACATCCTGATCAGCCGTTACCGTCACATCAACAAGCCCATTCTCTGGTTTGTTGAATGTGCTCTTAAATTGTTGATGAAGTCCTCTTATTTCTATAGGTACATTTGAAAATTTTTTTGTCACTTTCATTTGCGCTGTCGCTTCTGTTTCAGGTTCGGTTTCTGGATCGACTGAGACTTCCGGAGCCGTTTCCTCCGAACCAGTCACTTTCGTCACATTGATCAATACTTTGATTTTATCGGCCGATATGTTTTTGACGCCTCTTGGTTTTGGCAAAGTCACCTCGTAGGTGCCCGACTCTGTAATATCGGAAACGTCCACATTAACCCGCATTTCCTTAATCGGATCCAAAATGCCACGCGACCCGTACAATTTAACTTCTTTGACATCACTTGATATGGAATTAATAGTGACGCCGTCCATAGGTGTTCCTTTCTGTTTCAATACGATAGGAACTTCCTTATTATTCTCTTCTATTTGTACTTTTACGTTCACTTCCTCAGGGACTATGGTCACATTTAACTTATTAAGCTCTCGATCAAGCACTCGCACTCTCGCTTTTTGCTCAAACGATTTATCAATTCCCTTTTCTTTCGTAGCTGAAACCTTGACGAAACTGATCGCTTCCACCACACTTTTTGCGCCCGTCACTTCAATACTGGAGGGCTCGACTTCCATTTTAACAACATTATAATCCTCTGCAAGCAGCCGCTCGTTCAATTCTGGATCGACCCGAAACGATTGGGTAATTTTTTCTTCAATATTGACAGTAATTGTGGCAGGATCCAATTTTACTTGCAGCTTATCTGACAGATTTTCCGTTTTAATTTGAACTGAGTGCTCACCTATAAGAAGTTTTCTCAAATCCACTTTCACCGAAAAATCCTTCATATATTTGGTCGACTGAACAATGTTCACAGGTCCTTCTATCGTCACATTGACAGTTTCCGGCACACCGGTCACAACTAGATTTTCTGTATCGTAATAAACTTCTACTGGCACGTCATGAATGATATCTACAGTGTCGCCGATCGTATTGCGTGAAGCATCGTCCTCTTTTGCCTGGACGGTGATAAAGAAGAAGAGCGCCAGAACTAATGCTGTTAACCGCAAAAACCAAGGACGATCAAACAAGTTATCCATTTTTCCGCTTCCCCCATTTCCAGAAAGAAGTATTCGACTGTTCAATTTCCGGCCCGAACCAGACAGTCCGCAATTGGTTCTCAAATTCCTCCATGGATAGGTTCCGATTAATGTCGCCATCTACAGTGATGCTGACAGCTCCTGTCTCCTCTGAAACCACAATAGTAATCGCATCTGTCACTTCACTGATGCCCAATGCGGCCCGATGGCGGGTTCCCAACTCCTTTGAAATGAATGGATTTTCAGACAATGGCAAATAACAGGCTGCGGCCGCAATCCGATTTCGCTGTATAATGACTGCCCCGTCATGCAGCGGTGTATTTGGAATAAAAATATTTATGAGCAATTCAGATGAAACATTTGAATTCATTGGAATTCCTGTTTCAATGTATTCACTCAACCCTGTTTGCCGCTCTATAGAAATGAGCGCACCGATTCGTCGCTTTGCCATATAGCTGACCGATTTGCTGAATGCTTCAATCAGGCGATCGCGTTCTTCTGCCTCCTGTAAGGCCGATCGAGAAAATAGACGTCCTCTTCCCAATTGTTCAAGCGCACGCCGTAATTCAGGCTGAAATAGAATAATAATAGCAAGGAACCCAAATACGACCACCTGTTCCATCATCCATCGCAATGTGTCCAATCCTAGGAATTCCGTCAGAATGCGAACAATCAGGATGACAAAGATCCCTTTCAGCAACTGTACGGCCTTCGTCCCCCGAATGATGGTGAACAGTTTATAGAAGACGAACCAAACAAGAAGCACATCCACAATATTTTTCAGTATTTCAACCGGACTTGAGTTCGTTATCGATTCCCAAATAGGCATGTGCTCCCCTACCTTCATTTCCAATTTCTATTTTTTTATTATAGCATACAGACAGTTATGCCGCCCCTTACAGAATGATTACAGTTGCGTAAGATTCAGTCTGCAGCCGTTATGTACAAACATTCTGGTATTGGCGGAGTACATAAAAAAACGATCGGAGGGCCCCAAGCCTCTCCGGTCGCTTATTCGTTTTCGTTCTGCAGATTTTCGCCCTTTTCATTACTAGAAGACGGGAAAAAACCTTTTACAGTAGTCTTTATATTATACCAGAGCCAATCGAAAGCTTTGTCGATTTCTTCACTCTTCCCTGTGACCACGGCAGTGGAAGCCATATATTTTGATCCGTTGATGACGGTCACGTTTCCATCAACCTCACCCTCAATACGGATATTGCCGTTTTTAACGACGATATCCCCTTTGACCGTCTCTCCAGCCGGTACAACGACGGTCTCACCTTCAATTACGAGGTTCGGTTGTTTTGTTACAGAGAAATGCTGATTACTATAGCTTGAAAAGAGCGTGGCGCTCATTAGCACGACAAACATGGCTGCCGCCGCAATTAACGGGTGCCTCCGGAGCAAACGATGAATACCTGCTTTCGGCTTCTCTTTCGGCAGACGATCCATGACGCCAGAGACGAATCCTTCAGGCGCTTTTACAGGCTCGGCAAGTTGCAAGAAGGAAACAGCAGATTGCAATTCATCCATCATCTCTTTACATGATGGGCACTCTGTTAAATGCTCCTTCAGTTTACGCTCTTCTTCCCGACTGATATCACCGTCTAAATACGCGTGCATATAGTGGATCATTGACTCACGACACGTATTCATCCTTTCTTCCCTCCTACATATTACCCATCTGTTTCCGAAGTGCTTCTCTTCCGCGGTGTACGCGGGTCTTAACGGTCCCAAGCGGCAATTCCAAAATATCACTGATCTCTTGCAACGGTAGCTCTTCCATATAGCGGAGTATGATAACAGAACGATACTTATCAGGAAGTCTGCCAATCTCATATTGAATGCGTTCCTGTGTCTCCATCTTCTCCACCTCATCTTCCGGCAAATCACCGGTGGCCGCGATTTGTGAGTACATATTGAGCCCTTCCGTTCCAGGCACTTCCGCATCTAGGTAATAATCCGGTTTTTTCTTCCGGATTCGATCGATGCATAGGTTTGTCGCAATGCGAAATAACCAAGTTGAAAACTTTCTCTTTTGATCATACGTATGGATGTTCACGTATGCACGTACAAAGGCTTCCTGGGCAATGTCTTCCGCTTCTTGTCGATTGCCTAGCATTCGATAGCAGACCTGGTATAGCCGATGCTGAAACATGGTGACGATTTCTTCGAATGCTTCATGGTTGCCTTTTAACACTTCATTTATTCGTTTATTGACCAATTCATCCAATGACTTTCATCCTCCGCTCCATGCGGCTGTGCCTTCTATACGAATGAAGGTATCAACAGGTTTCATTTTTAGATACTTTTATTTTAGCAAATAAGTAGGATTTTTTCTCCCCTTTCATGAACATATTCTACTTTTCTAGCAAATGAAACATATGATTGGTCCGCAGATCCCCTGACTTCCTCTTTAACTGAAGTCATCCCCCTTACTTTTTCACGTATTGTTTTTTCATAGTGAGCCGCTGAAATAAAAAAACCCGCCAATTTACAGCGGGCCTAAACAGTTTAAATTAATTTTTCACCGAACAAGGATCCCATAAGGGCAACAGCCACTTCAGCTGTTTTGTTCTTTTCATCAAGGATTGGGTTTACTTCTACAAATTCAGCAGAAGTAATCAGCCCGGAATCCTCCAGCATCTCCATTGCAAGGTGGCTCTCACGATAGCTGATACCGCCTGGTACCGGCGTCCCGACTCCTGGTGTATAAAGGGGATCCAGACCGTCCAAATCTAAAGAAAGATGGACACCATCCACTTGGCGGGATTGCAGATAAGCAATGGCTTCTTCCATGACAACCGTCATGCCGAATTTATCGATCTCATGCATCGTAAACACTTTGATGCCTAGTTCTTGAATCAGTTTCCGCTCGCCAGGATCTACAGAGCGCGCCCCGATAATGACAATATTTTCTGGTTTAACTTTTTGACCTTCCCGATGAAGATTGACGAGCCTTTCATGGCCTATACCCATATTGACAGCAAGGGGCATACCATGGATGTTGCCTGAAGGTGAAGTTTCGGCAGTATTCATATCTGCATGTGCATCGTACCAAATGACGCCAAGATTGTCATACGCGTCAGCAAGGCCTGCAATCGTACCGATTGCTATACTGTGGTCTCCACCAAAGACGAGTGGAAAACGGCCATTTTTTAAGACCTGGGACACTCTTGAAGCAAGCTCCGAATTCGCTTCAATTACTTGATCCAAGTTTTTCAAGCGCTCGTCCACGGGTTCTTTTTGTTCCACCGCACTCACCGGCACATCGCCTTCGTCTTTCACTTGATGCCCAATTGCCTCGAGCCTGCCAATTGCATTTGCATATCGCATAGCACTCGGCCCCATGTCGACGCCTCTTCTATTTTGTCCTAAATCTAACGGTACACCAATAATTGATATGTTGCGTTGTTCCATCTTAAAATCCTCCCTTTCTACATATCAACATTGTAAGACCTTCTGTTTAATGGCTCAACTCGACATTTTTACGAATATTTATACGTCACAGGCTCATCATTAAAGAACAATCTTCGGCAGGCAGCGGCCGGCTATAAAAATAGCCTTGTCCTTCTTGACAACCTAGATCCAGTAAAATTTTCGCCTGTTCTTCGGTTTCAATTCCTTCTGCTATCACATGCAGGCCCGCTGTTTCTGCAATTGTAACAATTGCCTTGACGATGGCACGGCTATTTTCATTCACATCGATATCGCGAATGAACGACATATCAATTTTCACTGTATCTGCTGGCAGTTCCTGAATGTAGCTAAAATTGCTGTATCCTGTTCCAAAGTCATCGATCGCGACTGTCATGCCAAGCGATCGAATAGCCTCCAGCGTCTCTTTCATATGTTCTTTTTCCGCGAATGAACTCTCAGTCACTTCAATTTCAATTAATTCTGGCGTAATTCCATTACTTTTTAATACCTTCTTGATCCGATCTACAATTTCGGGATCTTCCAACTGAACAGTTGACATATTGACCGCAATACGCACAGGAGGATAGCCCGCTTCCTGCCAGCAGAGCGCTTGTTTACAAGCTTCCTGAAAGACCCAATCTCCCAGCGGAAGAATTAGACGGCTCTCTTCTGCAAGAGGAATAAAGCGATCTGGAGAAATTCTACCGAGTTCCGGATGATCCCAACGGACAAGTGCTTCCACTCCCGTCAAGTCACCTCTGGCCAAATTCATCTTTGGTTGGTATTCCAATGTAAAAAATCCAAGTTGCACACTTTTGCGTAATTCACTCTCTAACAATATGCGTTCTAATGTTTTTGTTTCAGTTCCTGGTTCGTAGACCTTTAAGCCTCCGCCTCCCAGCTCTTTTACGTAATGAAGGGCTTTTTCTGCATTCTTCACTAGCTCCGAAGCATTTCCTGCATGTTCTGGATAGGAAGCAATACCATAGCTGGTTGAAAGAGAGTAGGCTCGATTGCCGATGTTGATTGGTGTTTCCACAAATGCCTTAATTCGACGTGTCTGCTTCTCAGCCTGTTCAAAAGTACCGGAGAGCGTAAAGGCAAATTCATCTCCGGATATCCTTCCAATGAGTTCATCGGATCCCACCAATTGTTTTAATCTTCCGGCTATAGCGGCTAGTACATAATCTCCCTTTTCATGACCGAAAGACTCATTGACGTAGCGCAACCGGTCAATGTTTAAATGAACCAAACTGAAAGCTGCTCCCGTCTTCTTGGACGTCTCTACCCTGTTCATTAAATGTTGACGGAAAGCAATGCGGTTAAACAACGAAGTCAACTGATCCGTATGTTCCAAACTTCGGATAAGATTCTCCGTCTCTTTTCGATTCGTAATATCTTGCATAGCAACAACCCAATGTTGAAAATAGCGGCCCGGCTCGCGAATGGGATTGACAGAGACTTTCATGACAAGCGAACAACCATCGTGTGCTGAAATTTGCAATTCCATCGCATCGGGTTGCGTATCCTCTTTCATCATTTCGAGCATGTGATCAACAAGACCTTGATCCCTTTTCTCCACGAAGGAATACAGCGTATCCTCATTTAACGTCAATTGGTATCCTAATAATTTCTTAAAAGAGGGGGACACATATTGAAATTGGCCTTCCTGATCAATAACAGCAATGAAGTCAGAAGCATTTTCTGTAATTAACCGATACAGTTCCGCGTTCTCCAACATTTTCTGTTCCATGTTTTTCCTTTCCGTAATATCATAACGGAGAGCGATATAACGCAGTGGCGCAGTTCCCACTTCTCTCTGTATAGGTATTATTTTGGTATCAACCCAGTAATATGTCCCGTTCTTCGCACGATTCCGTATTTCCCCTTTCCATATTTCACCACGTGCAATGGTGGACCACATATTTTGAAAAAACGTGGGGGAATGATAGCCCGAATTGATTTTACGATGGGTGGATCCTATTAATTCATCAACACTGTATTGAGAAATTTCACAGAACAATTCATTGACATAGGTGATTTTTCCAGCCTGGTCGGTAATTGCTACAATCGCAGATTGATCGAGTGCATAAGCTATATCCGCCAACAATTCATCCGGCCGTTGCAAACTACCATCGCCAATTATGCTTTGCATCATCTTCATATAGTCCTGCATACAACTACCTCTTCCCTGAAAGAGCTATTTCTTTTTTTATTACACATCTTAATTCGAGGACTTAATACCTATACTATACTATAAAAGTGTGGTAAAGGCTTTACCCACAGCAATAAATTCAGCCAATATGTGTCTAAATGATGCAAGCACAAACTAGAAACCTATTCGGATAGTGAATAGAGTACAAGCCTGAAGAAATTCATTCATATAATGAAACCACATAAAAAACCCTTCCATATTTGGAAGGGCCTGATGTATTAAACAAATATTAATAATAAGTTTGGCTGGGGTAGCTGGATTCGAACCAACGAATGACGGAGTCAAAGTCCGTTGCCTTACCGCTTGGCTATACCCCAAAAACAATATGTAGTACATCCACTATCTTACTATGGACAACTTGACAATTTTCATACATACAAATAAAAAATGGTGACCCCTACGGGATTCGAACCCGTGTTACCGCCGTGAAAGGGCGGTGTCTTAACCGCTTGACCAAGGGGCCTTAAGATAATGGTGGTGGGGGACGGATTCGAACCGCCGAACCCGGAGGGAGCGGATTTACAGTCCGCCGCGTTTAGCCACTTCGCTACCCCACCGATTTAAAATTGCGATCAGCTTCGCATTACTGCGTCAACCACTTTCGCTCAGTCAGTCACGTACGTGAGTACGCTCCTTCCTTCTCTCAATTGTTTCCTTGTTCTGCTCGCTTCTCCCAATTTTAAATGGGATTGCGATCAGCTTCGCATTACTGCGTCAACCGCTTTTGCTCAGTCAGTCACGTACGTGAGTACGCTCCTTCCTTCTCTGTTTCCTTGTTCTGCTCGCTTCACTTGCACAGGATATGTGCTGGCTTCGGTGTTGCGACAGGACGTCGCGCTTTTAACCGAAGTTCATTTAGAATGGAGCTTCCAGCCGGGCTCGAACCGGCGACCTCTTCCTTACCATGGAAGCACTCTACCTGCTGAGCTATGGAAGCAGTAGATGTCCATTTGAGAGTAAATCTTCTCTCCTAGGCACAAAACCTATTGTAAGGTCGGTCAATTTAAAAGTCAATAGTTAATTAACTATTTTTATTTATCAGTTGGCAATAAAAAACCACTTCAGCAAGTGGCAGCCCGTAAAATAAAAATGGCTCCGCAGGTAGGACTCGAACCTACGACCGATCGGTTAACAGCCGATTGCTCTACCACTGAGCTACTGCGGAATTGCATTATGTATTTGCTACAAAATGTAGTATACCACAATTCTTTCATTTTCCAACACTTTTTTAAGTGCTTGTCCTAACGACTTTTTTATATTATCACGGGGATTCATATTGGTCAAGCCCATTTCATAAAGTATTTTAACATCGTACTTAAAAGGGGTTCTAGTATGAAGCAAAAAACCATTATTCTTACCATCCTTGTTTGCGGGATTCTATTGCTAGTCCCGTTCCCGCATAAACCATCACTACTCTCGGTTGTCAAACTAACTGAAGAACCGGAGCATATTATCGTACGAGGATCAACCGGTTCAGCTTTAACTGTCAATATTTCATTCGGCGATGTGGATGTTGAAAATTGGATCGCAAATTTAAAAGCCCCCTATCCACTTTTGTTCCTCGATATGGATTGGGTAGATCGTTTTCCCGAGACGGTGGAGTTAATCAAAGAGAAGAACATTCCGGTGGCATTGTTAGGACATGCCGGGGAAGCCTATCATCAAAAAACCGACTTGCTGAAACTGCAATTGGAACAGTTTGAAACAGTTTTCGGCTCACAGCCGCTCTGGTTCCGAACAATGGATGAAGACTTTCCTCTCTTGCTGCGTACTGCTTTATGGGAGGCCGAAGTCAATGCACTCGGCTCTTCAACTATTTATACAGCAGGGGAAATTCCACCCATAGTAGAGGGCGAAATTATATCTGTTCCCCTTCATCGCGATGTCAGGATATCGTTTGGAGACCTGAAGAAATTAATGGATAGTCGAGAATTTCAGCCTTTGGAGGATGTATTGTTCGCCATGTCTGTTAAAGTCAAAAAAGTACCCAAATAGCTCCATTGCTTTCTTTTCATACAAAAAGGCGGTTTGGAACAGTAACTCCAGCCGCCTTTTCCATGTTTACTTCGCTTTCGCCAACTTCCGCGCTTTTCGGCGCTCCTCCAGTTTGGCCTTGTCCTCGTCTGATTTCCGATTATATTTCGGCAGCATTAACAGCTGATATGCATTAACTGCAAGCAATGGGAATAATAAGATTGTCACCCATGAATCGATATTGCCGGAACGGACCATTAATGCAGGCAGCCATTCAAGTGTCGTAATGACGATCATGAAAAACAGAGCAGAAATTAGCGCATGTTTTTTTGTCCACTTCGCTTTGAAATAAGCAGTAACTATAGACGTAGCCAACAGTGTAAATAACAACACCAAATATAATACCGTACGATCCTTATTCTCAGAAGTCAGTTGGAATCTAAAGAAGACCAGATCAAACAGGACAACCACTATGATCAACAGCTGCACCCAATTCCATAATGTCAAGGAGCGGAACATATTCACTCCGAATTGGTGTACTGTCAAATAAGCGAAGAAGCCCATTTGTGCGACGACACTCATCGTAAATCCAAGAAAAATCATCCATAGAAATGCGCCGATAAATTCGACATATTGTCCCGACGCTATATATTGCGAGAAGAATTCCCAGCGGACAATCAACCCGGCGATTGCCGTGATTCCCCCTCCAATCAACAATGCATTTAAAAAAAACTTTACCCAATTTCGTATTGTCACTACATCGTTCCCCTTTTCAATTGCTTCCATAAGTGTATCAACGTTTTTGCAAAAAATCTATTTCATTGTGGGAACTATGCATATTACGGCACAGATTGTGAACAATAATTGAAAAAGCAGCCGGAAGGGAATTTGATATCCATGAGAAAGAAGTGGATCTTTGTAATCGCTTGCGCATTTCTGCTATTCGGATGTACTCAACAGCAGCAAAATCCGAACTACGATGAAATGAAAAAGATGATGACAGATGCATTGCAAACCGAGGATGGTAAAAAAGCACTTCGAAAAACACTCACTGATCCGGAATTCCGGGAGCTGATTGTTTTGGAGCAAACAGAAGTGAAAAAATCCATTGAAGATACATTGCTGTCTAAAAAAGGAGAAGACTTCTGGAAACATACATTTGAAGATCCCAAATTCACGGAATCAGTTGCCAAGAGTATAAAAAAACAGCAACAAGACATTATGACACAACTCATGAACGACTCGTCCTTCCAGAAACAAATGCAAGATTTCTTCGGACAACCGGATATGCAAAAACAATTAGAGACTATTTTAAAATCGTCCGACTTAAAAAAGCAAATGGAAAAGTCTATTGAAGATACGATCAACAATCCGCTCATGCAAGCTAAATGGCAGGAATTGATACTAAAAGCCGGAGAAGTGACGCCGACCAAAGGAGAAGGAGACAAAGGCGGCGGTGGCAGCGAAGGCGGCGGAGGAGCAGGTGGCGGAGGAGATAAAGGCGGAGGAGGCCAGTAGGCCATTCCTCCGCTTTTCTCATTTCGTCTTTTCAATTACATTTGAAGCGATCTGCATATAAATGGCACCGATTGGGTGGCTTTCCGCATAAACCGAAGGAGCGAAATCACTTTCGTTCCAATCAGGCTGTCCTAACGGAATCTGCCCTAACAATTCCGTCCGAAGCTCTTCTGCAAGCTTTGGACCACCTCCAGAGCCAAAGACGTACTCTTTCTCCCCAGTCAGTTTCGATTCGAACCAAGCCATGTTTTCTATGACGCCTAAGATATCATGTTCCGTCTGTAATGCCATAGCACCCGCCCGTGCAGCAACAAATGCAGCAGTTGGATGTGGCGTCGTTACGACAATCTCTTTGGATGAAGGGATCATTTGGTGGATATCGAGCGCTACGTCACCAGTGCCTGGCGGCAAGTCCAGAATGAGGTAGTCAAGAGGACCCCATTCTACATCTCGGAAAAATTGATCGAGCACCTTTCCTAGCATCGGTCCGCGCCATACCACCGGTGCGTTATCTTCAACGAAGAAGCCCATGGATATGACCTTTACACCAAACCGGTCGACTGGAATGATCCGGTCGCCGCGAACGATCGGCAAATCGGTGATGCCCATCATATCCGGAATACTGAACCCATAAATATCCGCATCAATTAAACCGACCTTCTTGCCAAGGCGGGCTAGGGCGACCGCAAGATTGACGGAAACTGTCGATTTCCCAACGCCGCCTTTGCCGGATGCAATGGAAATGAAGGTAATATCATTTAACGGCGATAGCAAGTCTTGTGTCTCAGCTTCCGTTGCGGTCCCTCTGAATTTCTCAAGTGTTTCAGCCGGCAATTCCTCAAACCGAATCCCTACCGAATCCGCCCCGGCCGCTTTCAACACCTCAACGACTTTCATTTGTAAAGCCATTTGTTCTGCCGTATTGATTTTGGCAATAGCAAGCTTCACACTAACGTGTGCTTTCTCCGCTTTAACGGATACATTTACAATTCCGCCAGTCTCGGATAGCGGTCTATGTAGAAACGGATCTTGTAATTCGCCAACGATCTCACGGACGTTCTGTTCTGTCATCACGATAAAACACTCCTTAGAGGCTAATTTTCTCCTCTAAGTATACCATAGTGCATGCTATACAAAGCTCTATCTGCTTTCGTCTTCTTCGGATTGATGAAACTCGATGATTCCTTCTACAATCGCGTCCGCTACTTTTGCTTGATAAGCAGGATCCACAAGCAGGCCACGTTCTTCCGGATTGGAAATAAATCCGGTTTCAACCAAGACGGAAGGCATGGGAACCTTCTTCAAGAGATAAACGCCTTTTATGGAAAGCGCCTCACGATCTGTATTTTTCAACGATTCACGGAAGGAGGATTGGATCGACTTGGCCAGCAGTTCCCCAGATGGATGCCCATCCGGATGGAAAAACACCTGAGCTCCCCGCCACTTTGAATCTGGAATAGCGTTGACATGTACGCTGACAAAGATATCTGGATTCTCCTTAATTGCAATTTGCTCCCTCAATTTCAAGTCGGCAAATTTACGTTCGCGATTGGTACCAAACTTTTCACTCGGCGCATGTTCTGCGATTGCATCTCCGTCCTTCTCCCGTGTCATCATTACGACTGCACCTTTGTTTTCTAGTTTTTTCTTCAACTCATGAGAAATGGATAACGTAATATCACGCTCAATTACCTCATCTACTGACGCTCCTCCATCCAGCCCTCCATGCCCTGGATCAAGTACAATCTTCACCCCTGCTAGTTTTTCCGGCAGAAAAAACCCCCGATCGGATGCTTTCACCCCATACAGCACTACGCCTAACGAACAGAGAAATAATAGCCCGATAATGAGCCACCGCTTCATCTCGACACCGCCTTTTTCCACACTATACGCGGCGGAGGAGTGGGATATGCATAGCTTGTATTCATGTCCGGCCACAAAAAAACAAACTGCCCCGCGTCGTGTAAGCGGGACAGTTTATAGGGAAAACAAGAAGCGAAATCAAACCACTTTTTCCATCTTCTCTTTCAAGCGCTTCTTCAACTCCTTGGCGGCAGCCACCTTTTCATCCAACTCTGTAGAAATTTCAATACGATAAGCTCCACTCCGAATCGCATCCTTGAATTCGCGTACGGTACGGCAGCTCACGTCCAGCACATTCACTACAGCACCATACTGCAAGCTTTGGTGTGTATCGCTCCCTCCCACAACCGGAATTCCGATTTGCTCAGCCAAGGAATACACTTCTCGGCTATTTTTCTCGATTCCTTTTTCATATAGATCCTTGCCATTTAAATCAAATGCATCTAATTTAGCCAACAGATCTCCTGCTAAATGATGAAGTGGTGTGCTCTCCCGATAAGGATGGCCGCCAATGACGAGGAATTCAGCACTCGCCGCCTCTTTTAACAGTTCCTGAAAAGGAATAAAGCTCCCTTTCTCCGTATAGGGATCAAGTTTCTTTCTCAACTCGAGCAAGTCGGTCCGCTTTCCGATTACAAGAATATGACCTGTCTCTTTAATGTCAACTTCCATTCCAGGGAAGACTTTCAACCCATCGACTTCGTAATAATGGTCTATATACGGAAAGTGATCGTCCAATGTATCATAAACATCTGAGAATCGATGCGTATTAAAATGCTCCGTCAAAGCAATGGCATCCAGGTCGTTTTCCTTGGCTGCTTGCACCAACTCCATAAAATAATCCAGTGAGAAATTCACTTTCTTTGATAGTTTTCCGTGTGTATGAAAATCAATTTTCATGTGCTATTCCCCTATTCTTTAAGTAGCAATGCATTCTCTATGAAATAAATGTACCCAGCCAAAAGGCAAATGAAATATAGGCCACTGTTCCAATAAGAAACAACGGATCTTTATACGTATACGTCAAGTGTGCCAACTTCATTTTCTTTACCTCTGCATTTGTAAATGAATAACTAAACCCTTTTGTTTCTAAGGCTTCAACAGTAGTTCTTGATCTTTTCGCACTGTTTAATATTAGTGGGTAAAATGACAACACTAATAGTTTTAAGTAATAAGAAGCCGTCCGCCAATAAAAAATGCCGTGTGTCTCTGGAGCTTTCCCGCGCAAACGGTAGGATAGAAACACCCTTTGAAATTCTTCCACCAGTGTCGGAAGAATTCGGTACCCAAAGGACACACTGAATGAAGCCTGCCCGGGAACGCCGAAGCTGAGCAGCGCATCGCTAAAGCGTTCAGGATCCATGCTGGTGAAAACGGCAATGCTCGCCAATGCGATCACAGCTAATTTTACTGTCAACCAAAACATTGGAAGCAATGACGCAAGGCCTCCTCCGAAAACTAAGGAAACTAGTAAAAGAAATCCAATTTCCCCCAGCAAACCCGCGCACAGAATGACAATGATCAAAGGGCTTACACGCGCCATAATTGTTAAAACAACCATTAGAACCAAAAAGCAACTTAATACGATTTTGTTATGAATAAACCACGGTACGATACCAAAAAATAAGTACCAAATAATCAACGTGCGAGGGTGCAAGGAGGCGAGAAAAGTTTCTTTTCCGCCATAAGCTGTTTTAATTAATTCACTTTTTACGTATTCGATATTTAATTTTTCACGCATATCCTTTACATAATTCAAGTTGTACTCCCTCCGCTCCCACTACATCCAAGCGTGATGTAAATTCATCTATCGTAAAACAAGGCGGCGCTAGACATAATGCCCGGCTCAATTGCAAAATTTGAGGCGGTACAAGGCCTGCTTTTCTCATGACATCCTCATCACCAAAAATATCGTACCTGTTCCCGTCAGCTAGAATAGAACCTGAATTCATAACAATGATCCGGTTGGCCCACTCTGCAACGAGCTGCATATCGTGGGTTGCGACAATGACTGTCTGCACATGGTTCTGCAACTTTCCGAGCATTTGGATCACCTGCTGTTTTGTGGCCACATCCAAATTAGCAGTCGGTTCGTCCAATAAAATGATGGCAGGGTTCATCGCCGCGCCAATGGCGAGTGATGCACGCCTTTGCTGGCCACCGCTTAGCAAACGGCCATCTTGATGCTGAATATCAACTAAATTGAAATCGGCAAGCAGCTTATCGACAATCAACTCATAATCCGGAATTTTTCGCACCCGCAAATAATATTCAATATCTTTTCTGATGGAATCGTCTATGAACATTTCCTCAGGACTCTGGTAAATATAAGACACTGCCTCACTTAAAACTTCCGGACTCGCTTTCCGCGTTTCCTTGCCAAGGACAACAACATGCCCATCGCTCGGCTTCACAATCCCGGCAATTAATTTAAGCAATGAAGATTTCCCCGCACCGTTATTTCCTACTAACGCAATGAGATCATCCTGGTAAAATGATGTATTCACATTAGAAAGAACTTGCTTACGTTCCTTCTTCAGCGTCCTATACTCCAATGACATTTGATGGAAACGAATTAATTCCCTCTTTCCAGCCATGCTAGTCGTTGTGAAAGGAGGAAGAGTTTCTGTACGCTGCGAATAGGGTGAGAAATGCGTGATCGCTTCATTCATTTGTATCGGAAGAATACGGTCCTCATGACCTTTTTCTAATAGTGCATAGGCTGCCTGGGTTACTTGCGGTGGATAAATATTTCGCTGCACCAATTCCACCACTTGCGACAAAGCTTCCCTCACATCTTTTTTCCAAACGAGCTCTCCTTGATCCATCAGTATGACTTCTTTGCAGTAATTCGCTATAAATTCAGTATGATGTTCAATAACGATAATTGTAATGCCAAGTTCTTCATTCAATTTTTTTAATATGTCATACACCTGTTTCGCATGATTCGGATCCAGTTGTGCAATTGGTTCATCAATAATCAGAAGTTTCGGTTTCATGGCCAATGCTCCGGCTAATGCAAGCATGTGCATTTGTCCTCCACTCAATTGCCAAATAAATTCATTCCGCAACGCAGACAACCCTGTTATGTTAAGAGCCCACTCTCCTCTTTCCTTATAATCAGCCAATCCGTAATTCAAAGGAACAAAGCTAACATCGTCCATTACAGTTGGGCGAACTAATTGATTTTCAAAATCTTGATACACATATCCGACGTTTCTTGACAGTTGGGCTACAGAGTGGTCACTTGTCTTCATTGTGTCCAATATAACCTCACCCTCGAAATCACCCACATAAAATTGAGGGATCAAACCATTGAATGTTTTGCATAATGTCGATTTCCCTGAGCCGTTTCCGCCAATGATCGCCGTAAATTCGCCTTCGTAAATGGTTAGATTAATGTCCTTTAATACCGGACGATCTGCCCCTGGATAAGTAAAGGTGACATTCGACAATTGGACAAGGGAACTACGCGACATTGTTCAGTTTGCTCCTTTGCGTTCTATTCTTTCTAGCCATCAAAGCGATAGTAATGACCGCAATTACAGCAGCCACACCTATGACAATCCAAATAAACCAATCACCGAACATTTCCATAAAGTCAGGTTCCCACTCACCGAAACTGAATTCTGTTTCAGATAAAAATTCAGCAATGATGGCAATCGCCGATAACACAATACCGATTACTACAAATCTCGGTGTGACGATTTCTTTCATTGTATAGCGGTCATCCTTATTTCTTGGTTTCATTCCTAACAATGGCTCGATTTTCCCATACAAACGCGGAACTAAGTACAATGTCGGCAATAAAGCGAAAAGGATGCCGGAAAACAGCAAATCATTCAGAAAAGCAACGCCTTCAATCACGATGATACTTTCAGCCAACCCCTTGACAGCCTCCAGTTCTTCAACCCCTACCCAAACCTTGCCTATGTCCACAATCATACCCAGCAGATGATGAACTATTAATCCTGACATGACCGCCACACCCACTTGCATACGATTCAAGGGGTTTCGCACTAAAATGCCTGCGATATACATTCCCAACGAAAACGTGATAAACTTTTCGATCTCACCGATGCCTCCGAACTGTCCAAGCATCAGTTCGCCAAAGATAATTTCACCTAATGAGGCACCGATCGCAGCATATAACGGATGAAACAGAATGCATAATGTTAATGGAATAAATGCAAAATACTCCACCGATAGTTCAACTGGTCCGAGTTGTAAACTCGGAATGAGTTCTGTGAACATGTTTGAAAGACCGTACAAGGACATCGACAAAATAAAGACCATCATTTTTTGTGACTGTGTTAACTGAAATACTTCACGCTTCGCCATTGAATCCATCCTCCCTTTCATTTCATACCAATCGTACCAACCAATTGTTAATAAAGTATAAATCCAATGTAAATTATTTTTAACAAAGATAAGTTATGAAAAATATTTTTCATGTGATAAGCTACATGTAAATAACATGGTAAGGAGTTTGTTACAGATGCCTACTATGAATTGGAACGTCGAAAATATGACCCCCCATCAGAAAACAATTGCTGATTTTGTGCAAAAACATATGAGAGATCTTCTTTATTTAAACGAAACAGAAATTGCCCAACAATTAAGTCTTAGCAACGCAACCGTCTCGCGTTTTTGGAAATCGATCGGCTTCGAAAATTTCAAATTGTTTAAGGAGCACATAAAAGACCGCCTGGAAATTTCACCAGCTAACAAATTGGAAAGCATCCTAAACCAAGTAAGCGCCGGGAGTATCCAAAGCGAGATGTTACAAGTGAGCCAACACAATTTGGAAGAAACACTTGTCCACTTCTCCACTGAAGACTTCCAACAAGCTGTCGATTCGCTCTCTTGTGCCAAAACAATTTATATTTATAGTCCTGGCCCTTCAGAAGGGCTGGCACATCTGCTGAAATTCAGACTATCCCGGTTCGGCGCGGTCATTCATCTCTTATCCAAAAGTGGTCACGAACTACTTGAATCATTAGTTCACATAACACAGGATGATGCCCTGCTAATTTTCGGATTTGTCCATCTGCATCCTGAGACCCGCGTGCTTTTAGACCATGCGAAAACGATATCTTGCACTTCAATCGTAATGACTGACCGTCTCGTCTCCGATTTCAATACAGAGGCGGACATTGTACTGTATGCCAGCAGAGGCGAACTATGGGAATTCCATTCAATGGTCGCCCCCACATTTTTAATCGAAAATATAATTATCGGTGTTGGAATGAAACAAAAAGAAACTACTCTGCAGAAACTAGAAACACTCAACAGATTGCGCAAGGTGTATAAAAATGATCTTCCACGGGACTGACTTCAGATAGATTTACCCGGCAGAGTTTCCTACTGAATAAATTCAAATAAGGAGCTGGTACCTCCAGCTCCTACATACAATCTTTTAACAGAGTCTTCCGGTCGGAACCGGCTGGGCTCTTTTCAAAATCAAAAAATCTCACCCTTCATATGAATGAAGGATGAGAAAATGTACGCTCTTTATTCTACTTCACCTGGCCACGCAAGCATCCCGCCGACCATGTTTGTCACATCAAAGCCTTGTGCCTCCAGAAATTCACAGGCACGTCCACTACGCCCGCCGGATCGACAAATGACGATATATGCTTTGCCTTTATCAATTTCGTCGAGACGCTCTGGTATTTCACCCAGCGGTATATGAACCGCTGTCGGAATCATTCCTTCTGCTACTTCTTCCTCTTCCCTAACATCAATGAGGTTGAATGTCGTACCTTGTTCCAATTGTTCCTGCAACTCGATTGTTGTAATTTCTTTCACTTCTGTTCCTCCTTGGATGGGCATAACCCCATCATATACACCAGCCTATGCCTCGTCCATCGAGATGCTTTTTTTGTGCGTCCATTAGCCGATCGTTCTAACAATGTTCCCTTCTTGATCCGTAATGGTCGTTTTCGCTATATTCACTCGCAAGCGATCTTTCACAGGCACCTCAAATTCACCATGCTTGGGCAGCAGATTTTCGCTCATTACACCAACGGCTTCTTCATTCAATGTGATGCGGATGAGATCTTCTGATTGCTCAAACCCAGACTGTTCTCCTGGCGCAAACCTAACACGAATCCCCGCTCCCGATAATGTCAATTCCTTTCCCTTCAACAATCGTCCGCGCAGCAGCTTCCCTATGATTTCCGCTTGTTTCGCGCCGATTGTCAGCATAGATGGCGTTTTGCGCAGCCATCCCTTGGTGCCAGTACTCCAATGCAGTTGATCGACAAATAAGAACCCCGTATTGGAACCCTCTTTCTCCATCCCATTATGAACCGCTTCGGCAACCGACTGCTCCGCCAAGAGCGAACCGCGCTCTAAGTCCGTCACATAGAAAGGAATATGCGGGAGCCCGGCAGCCAGTACGCCCAATGTGTTCCATGTTTGCATCGCTTCTAATTCATCCTGCGTAATACCGACCATTTGGAGAAATTCAACCCGGCCATTCGGTGTATCGATTGCCTCCAATTCCGGATCTCCCACAAACGCCAGGGCCGTTAATTCAGTGTCCGCTCCTAGGCAAATCGGCCCGTTCGCATCTAAATAGTCACCCGCCTGAAACACATTGCCACTCGTAAAAACATATCGTCCCATATTTTGCAGCAAATTCAACGCCCATGCCGGCGGCTCTTCTTCGTCCTCTTGCCGGACAAGGCGACATGTCAATTCGAAACCATAGCCGCTGTCTTCCGGGTTATCCGTTTCTTTTTCATAAAGTTCCGAAAAACCATAGGTAACAAAATGCCAATGCGCCACTGGCTTATCTGCCTTGTACACACTGATCCCATCCAATGGATCCGATCCGCCCAATGCATACGAAATAAGCGTGCCATAATGTTTGGGTTCCTGTTCACCGTAAATAGACTTTACAGCTTGATCAATCGAATCCCAGCCTGTTGTCATAACTTCCTCACTCACCATCTAACCCCCAATAATTCAGATAATCCTAGTTTTATTTTATCAAATGAAAGAAGGTCACGCCTAATGACAAAGCACGCTTTCTTACGATAGCAAAAATGATGCAGTTTCATAGAAATCCCCCAGGATGGACACACGACTCTTGTTCTACCACTACATTGGACTGCTCATAAAACCTGAGAACCGATCATATCTCTCCATTTACCGCTCATAAAATCCGACTACCGAGCATATCTCTCCGTTTACCGCTCATAAAACTCGACAACCGAGCATATCTCTCCGTTTACCGCTCATAAAACTCGACAACCGATCATATCTCTCCGTTTACCGCTCATAAAATCCGACAACCGATCATATCTCTCCGTTTACCGCTCATAAAATCCGACAACCGATCATATCTCTCCGTTTACCGCTCATAAAATACG
>JACHLS010000007.1:159630-244474 GCA_014204635.1 Sporosarcina luteola
TACCGCTCATAAAACATGACAACCGATCATATCTCTTCTTTAACCGCTCATAAAACTCGACTACCGATCATATCTCTCCGTTTACCGCTCATAAAACATGACAACCGATCATATCTCTTCTTTAACCGCTCATAAAACTCGACTACCGATCATATCTCTCCGTTTACCGCTCATAAAATCCGACAACCGATCATATCTCTTCTTTAACCGCTCATAAAACTACATTCACTGGCATCACTAAAAAGTTGGACTAGCTCCTCGCTTCACTCGATTGGCTTGCCAAGCGGCACAACTCCACCTTCAATTAGAAAGGGCTGTCCAGTAAAATCAGAACCCATTGATTTTTGTTGGACAGCCCCTTATGCTATTGTTTATCTATCATCTTCTCGTTGCACTTGGTATTCAGCCGAATTCCCAGCCGCATCTACCACAATTATGGTGAGCAGATCAGCGGCTTCAATTGAAGGCAGCTTAAACGAAAATGTCCCGTCTTGATTCAGTGAAAAAGATACCGGTTCACCTGCTGCTCCATCGTTTGATACGAAGTATGAGGCGCGCAGTTTGTCGTTCAAATCAAAACCTTCTCCGAGCTCCTGCAAAGTATGATTAAATTCAATGTATTGATCTGCAACGCGGCCTTGTACCTCTGTGGTCTGAATGAAAGCTGACACGGCAGGCGTTGTCGTTTTTACAAAAACAGGGCCGATACTACCTGTCAGGGCCAAAGCCTTTACCATTCCATTAAAGGAAAACGAATAGATGCCATCTGCCAACGTTACCTCTTCATCCATCCAATTAGACCTGTACCGATGAAGAATCGGGAATTCCCGTGCCCCCAGACTAATACCGTCCTGATAGAATAAACTATCCTTAGCCTCTTTCGTTTTATAATCAACAAGCTCCAGGGAAGGGTAGGAGACGTCGGTATTAATAGATAACCTAATAACAGCCTGCTCGTCTGATCCTTTATCCTTAAACGATATATCCTTTTTATTGATACTAAACTCTTCAATAGCAGGCGTTACAGTCGCTCCGTTACTAAAATCAGCTGCAAATGGCAATGAAATTTCAACCGACTGATCACTGTTGGCAATATAGATATAGCCCAATAGTTCATCACGGTATTTCGTATCCAGCTTTTTTGATGCCGTTAACGTGATATACAGCATTTGTTCGCCATGCAGCTTGAAGGACGGTTGGTCGATGGTTACTTTTGCGTCTCCGACTGATTTCGTCACTTGAACTGTGACAACATACTCCCCGCCGATTCCTTTTACATCTTTCACAAGAATCGGTTTGGTAATAGATACATCTTCAGTTAACGGCACTGGACCAAATGTAACGGAACCTTTTCGATTTTCTACCATTTCACCCTCGCCATTTACGTCTACTTCCTCAATGGAGTACGCGAGGATAGCAGGGTGAACTGCTGCATAGGGCTGCACACGTCCCGCTCCTTGGTCGAATACGTCAAACTTTTCGGTATCCAGTACTTTCGCGGTATTGGAGAGCGCCACTTTAATATCAAACGGGGTCCAATCGGGATGTGCCTGTTTTATGAGTGCCGCAACACCTGCTATGTATGGAGCTGCCTGCGACGTACCTGTCTCTCGTTTATATGCGTCCTGATAAATTGTTACAGGTTCGCCTTCCCCATATCTCGGCATCGTCGAGAAGATTTCTGTACCCGGAGCCAGCACATCCGGCTTAATGTCGAAATTCGGTTTTGAGGGACCCCGGGAGCTTGAGCTGTCCACCTGATCATCCCTTGTTGAATTCCCAACAGCAATTCCGAGTCTGGAAGTTCCCGGAGCACGTACTGAACCCCGCACTGGACCTGTGTTGCCAGCTGTGCTTATAGCGACCACCCCAGCCATAACGGCATTATTGATCGCAACAGAAACGGCATATGTTTCCAAATCGCTATCTCCACTTAGCGAGAGATTGATTACATCCATTTTTTGAATGACTGCTTCCTCGATGGCTTTAAGAATATAAGAGGTTTTACCTGCCGTATAGGCGCCAAAGACTCGATACACATACAAGTCGATTTGGGGTGCTACTCCTTTCATTCCATTCTTACCAGCAAGAATGCCTGCGATATGAGTACCGTGATGCGATTCAAAAGGAGATCCTGTGGTCGGATGTTTTTCAGGTGCACCTTCCGGACGTTCCATAGGCGACGTTTCGGACGGATCATTTTCATCCCTCAGCCGGGTATACTCTTCTGGATCGGACTGATCAACAAAGTTTTTTCCACATTTATATACTTCCTTTAAGTCGGGGTGGTTTTTATCAATGCCAGAATCCAGCACCGCAACTTTGATCCCTTGTCCTTCAATCCCTTCCTCCCAGAGAGCCTGTAATTCGGGATACACAAGATCCTTTTCTGTCTCGTAATCGGACTCGTCAGCAACTGCGAATGTACTCGCTGCCCTCACACCCAAATCAAGTTCAATCCAAACTATATCCTCAATGGAACGAAGTTTCTCAATATCTTTTGTTTGGATGCGTACAGAAAAAGCGTTTAGTACGGTTCGGAATGACTCGATTTTAATAAATTCAATCTTCCTTGCAGTCATTTCATTGATAACACGCTGTTGCTGGAGGTAAACCGCCTCTTCAGCCGATTCTGAAGTGAACGGAATGCCGTTCTCTTCAGCCAGCCTTTCCTGAAGAACGACGGGTTCTCCGCTCAAATGAACGATTATCGCTGTCTCTTCCTCTCCTGCTGACAGCATATGAACGTGATGCATATAAAAACCTCCTTTACTTGATCGAAGCAATAAATCGCTCCAGTTTCCACCTCATCATTTCTCCATCATTAATTTCAATATCCATTCGTCCGTTTGCCTTGTCCCCTCATTCCCGAGCGTGCAGAACGCCTCGATGCTTTTTTCCACGTCATCGTGGATAAAACCATCCGTGGATTGAATCTCCTGATGACTCATTGCAAGCAAGGCCGACTGAACTGCTACGTTCGAACAAGTCGAAACCTTCATGGCACATCCGGCCTTCGCCCCGTCGCAAATCATGCCGGACACATTGCCGATTGTGTTCTGTACAGCGGCTTTCACTTGTTGAAGTGTACCGCCGAGCAAATAAACGATCGCGGCGCTCGCTCCCATCCCAGCCGCCGTCACACCGCACAACGCTGATAAACGGCCAAATTTCGATTTGATATGGATAGTAACTAAATGACTTAATGCCACAGCACGAATCATGCGCTCCTCAGAAGCTTGAAGCTTCTCTGCTGCCGCAACGACTGGAAGCGTAACGGCAATCCCTTGATTTCCGCTTCCTGTGTTGGCCATAACCGGCAGAGTCGAACCAGCCATCCGGGCATCCGAACCTGCGGCAGCAAGTGACATTGCAGCTGTCGCTAAATCATCGGACAGGATTCCTTTCTTTACGTTTTCTTGAATTGTCTTGCCGACATTTAACCCGTAGTTACCTGACAACCCCTCCAACCCAATCACCTTATTCAGTTCTATGCTTCTCTTTACTAGGGATAAATCAGCTAACTCCGCCTGCAGCACCCATTCATAAATTTCATCGAGCGTTAAGACATCCAGCTCTTCCTCTTCAGAACGGATGCCAATGTTTTCACACCCTCCGCGAAAAACGACTTCCCCATCCACTTCAATCAACGTGATATTGCTATGGTTATCGCTAATAATAACGAGAGCTTCCTGCTGATCTGTCTTAACCTTCACTTCAATATATAATCGTTTTGGTGTATCCGCTTGTCCCGCCCTGACTTTGCCTTCTTCAATCAGTTGAAACGCTTTCATCTCATGCTCTTTTGTTAAGCCTTTCAGCAACTCCAACTTTCTCTCCGGATTGCCCCCGGCAGCTCCAATCGCCGCAGCAAAGTCGAGTCCTTTGCCTGTCATCCCAGGAATCCCAACAGATTTTGCATTTTTGATGATATTTCCGCTGGCTTTCAAAACAATTTCCTCGATTTCACCATCTGCATGGCTCTTGGCTGTCGCAGCCGCTAAGGCAATAGCAACTGGCTCCGTACATCCTAACGCTACTACCAATTCCTTCTCCAATATGGCAGCGATTCTATTTCTCTCCATTTTACGACCCCCATTTGTTTTTATGATGCTGCACTCCTGATCAGGAGTGCAATGACATTACACGTCTTTTACTTGAACATACTGACTTTCAATATGAAGTTCAATGGGATTCGTCAATTATGGAGTTTTTCATGTCAGGTTGGGCATAATTCGCAAAATGGCCATAAAGAAAACGCCTGTCCAGCTTAACCTAATAGGCGTGTATTTCTAGTTGGCACAGCACTTTTTATTCATTAATCTTCCTTTACTCGAACATCGGGAATCAGTTCAAAATAGTGCATTATGCCGCTCATGAGCCTCAAAAGCGAAGCAACAACGACAGCCGTACCTTTTTGATCTGTAATTATCGTCACCATTCTTCACGATGTCCCTCCCTATGTGTAGAGGAGTATAGTACCTTTAAGTCATCCGAAGTCAATGGCCTTACACAGATATTGATAAGCCATCGTATAAAAAGGAAAAGCCTGGCCGTTTGCATCATGCAAAACAGACAGGCAATATTTATGTGTATTGATCTATTATTCCCGAAGCAAAAGGCTTCTGTTTGTGCTATTTACGTCTCCATAGGGCGAGCATCGAAATGGTAATCATCGTAAAGCCAATCAATGCCATGAACGGAATCGTTATAAAACCAAAGTAATTAACATATTGACCTGAACACGGAACACCGCTTGTACAAACGCTGAATTCCTGCAGCGAGGGAATTTTCTGCAAAGCATAATGATATGAAGATGTGACCATGCCGATGACCGACAACGGCAATACATACTTGTAAATACCCCGATCATTTCGATAAAATGCAATTCCTAACAGGATGACCAATGGATACATTAAAATACGTTGATACCAGCAAAGGGTACAAGGGATAAATTCCATTTGTTCACTGTAAAACAAACTTCCAGCCATCGCAATAATTGCTGTTAACCATGAAAGCAGCAGAGGTTTATTTACCACTTTTGCTCGCCTCGTCTACACGTTTAAAAAAGTCATTCATACTGCCTCCATCAAATAGCTTTCCGTTAATGAAGATAGATGGCGTTGAGGAAATTTCTAAATGGTTAGCTATTTTCATATCTTTCTCTAAAGCAGCTTTCCCTTTTCCTTCTTGATAAGCTTCCATCACTTGCTTTACATCTTCTGGTTTCGCAACTTCAGCTAACAGCGTTTCCAATGCCTGATCTGTGAATTGCATTGTTTCTCCAGATTCATCGGTTTGATTGGCAAATAATAAATGGTGGAACTCCCAAAACACATCGTTCCCAAGTTCTTGATAAACAGTTTCAGCAAATTGGGCAGAGGTCGTCGAATCTGGACCCATAAAAGCATAATTCATAAAATAAAATTTCGCCTTCCCTGTTTCAATAAGTTCCTTGTCAATGATCGGGAGGAGATTGTCATTAAAATCTTTACAGTGAGGGCATTTATAATCCCCGAATTCAATAATTTCAACAGGTGCTGACGCATCCCCTACAAATGGCTGCCCTTCATAATCGATATCGGCTGACTCCTTTTCCGTATTGGTCAATACGATAATACCAATGATACATACAGCTACAATTCCAATAATCCAAAATAGTTTTTTCGACAAATGGTTTCACTCCTAAATCCAAACTACATTGTGTAGTGTAATAAGATAAAAAATTTACGCATGCGCGTAAATAAATAGGCCGCAGATCAAAGTAAAAATAATGATTGAAAGTAAAACGACTTTCAGCGGTAGACGCAACCGGAAATCCTGGACCGGGTTTAATATAGATTCAATTCGATAATCAACAGCAGTTGCAGCAAACGATACATAGGAAAACGGCATCTTCTCTTGTTTCCCTACCCTTACCATTTTCACAAGCGCACTGCCCAAGTGGACAACTGTTTCTTGCCGCCGTATTGCAAATTCATCCGCCAACACTTCCTGAATTACCTTGTACTGTTGGTGAAACCACTTTTGAATTGGAATATACCACATGACGGAAGAACCAAGTGATAATAAGAAAACTTTTAAGGGATCGCGATTTTCTTCATGGTATACTTCATGAGCAATCACTGCTTCCAGCTCATCACGAGTTAATAAATGGAACAAGCCGGTAGTTAGGATGATTTTAGGACGGAAAAACCCCATTGTAAATGCGGACGCATTAGGATGCGAAAGGACAATAATACGCTCCTTGCCAAGGTTGTATAACCGATTCATCTTCTTTGTAAGTTCAATCTCCTTATAATGTTCAAAATGTCGTTTCATTTTCGCCATTTGCATCCATTGTGAACCAATTTTCCATAACGCAAACGACATTGTATAGATGACAAGCCCGTCCAGCACATACCTCAGCGAGGAAAAGCCAACTGTCTTAAGCCAACTATGACATAAGGAAATTATGTTGAATTTCATATTGCAACCCGCAAAGATAGATGTGACATAGAGCCCCATTTGAAGAATCATGATACTTGATATAAGAAGCGAGACAGTCAAAATAAAAGATGATTGACGTTTCCCCATTTGTTACAACCCTTTTTTCAATTCTTGGATTTTACGTTCCAACTTCGCGACAAGCTCATTGTCTGCTTCTTCAAGTGCGTCTAACATATGACTGACGACTACATTGCCGAATTCATCCATGAGTTCGTTTGTCATCTCTTTGGACTGGCTGTTTAAAAACTGCATTCTGGATTGAACTGGTTTGTATAAAGATGATCTCCCTACCGTTCTCTTTTGAAGAATCTTCTTCTCGACTAATCGATTCATAACTGTCATAACGGTGTTGAAATTCGTCATTTTTTCTCGGTTCAAAACTTGCTGCACTTCTCGGATCGTCAATTCCTCAGCATTCCATAAAATGTCCATAATTTTCGCCTCAAGCGGTCCAAAAAAACGAGTCAGCCCACTCTCATTTAATTTAAAGTTTCTCACTCTCAACATTGAACACCTCACACTACGTATTGTAGTGTCATTTTAAATATTCTGCAATAGATAAGACTTAAAATCACAAACGTAGAAAAAGTAAAACCCATCACCGTCGAACTGTGAGAAACATGAGTTAACTACCTGTGAGTGGGCAGCTAATAATATTCCATTCTGCCATATTCTTTTTCCATGTAATAAAACAATTCATCACCAACTGGCGTTTTTAGTATCTACTGATACTTCTTAGCAACTACAAATTCAACAAAAGGTAATAGTATTATCGCCAATCCTAATACTGCTAATAAAAAAATATTAACTGTATGGTTTATGAATTGGTCAGCAGCCACTGCTGCCAATATAAAGAATAAAAGAATGAAGTAACTGATTTTCGAGCTTTTTTCTATAATTCTTTGACCAAGCTCTTCTTCTTGCAGTATTCCGTCTTTTTGTTCCTTAGTGCCCCATGTAAGTGCTGAGAAAAACATCATTAGTAACGTTCCAATCACTATAACTTCTTGAAAACCAACTTCTCTTCCAGAAATAATTTTAAATATTGAATAGCCTACTACAATTAAGATGGCAACCCCTATTAAAATCGCACCAATTTTTCGTGTCCTAATTTTCAAATCTCCTCCTCATTCAAAAACAAAGTATCCACTTTCACCCCTAAAGTCTTCGCAAGATCAAAAGCTAATTGTAAGCTCGGATCGTATTTATTGTTTTCTATAGCATTGATAGTCTGCCTACTCACGCCACATAAATCAGCTAACCCTCCTTGTGAAATGCCTTTCTTTTCTCTGTATTGTTTAATTTTATTTCTCATATGAGCAACACCTTCGAATCAATGTGGTGTAAAACTTATTTTACACCCTGATTATAAAAGAAGACGCGAGGGTTGTCAAACATTCTTTACAACCCTTGCGTCTTGTTAATGTATTATTTATGAACAGTCAATTATTGCGCTCATACTTTATTTCTAAAAGATACTTAGAAAACACAAAAAAACTCATTGAAACAAATGAGCTCCTATGGTACTTTTATATAGATAGGCATTTTTATAAAAATACTTATATTTTTCCTATCTTAATTGTACACCATAATCCATTTGTACGTCAACCCTTTTTACTCAACTTTTAAGGAGTGTGTGCTATGAGATCAAATTACGAGCAGGAACAACAAAGAGTCACTGATGTGATGGCGGTCATTCAGAAGCAAATCCACCGGTTGGAGGGAGAGACTTCCCAGCGACGAGAAGAAGTCGTCAGCATTCGAAGACACTTTTGGGATGAGGTGAAAGTAAATACGGATTCGTTCGATGATTATCTTGAAACTATTATCGGTTTACGGCAAGAAGCACAAGCTCTGTCTGTCAGCCAAAGCACTCATCGGCAAGCCTCAAAAAAATTATCCACACTTCGCCGTATGCAGAATGCCCCCTACTTCGGTCGAATTGATTTTCTGGAAGACGATCTTTCAACTGAGGAGCAAATCTATATTGGGATTTCCACTCTCACAGATGAAAGCGGTGAAGATTTCCTCATATACGATTGGCGGGCACCCATTTCAAGCGTTTATTACGATTATCAACCTGGCACTGCCCATTACTCAACACCAGGAGGCATGATTCACGGAAAACTGTTGAAAAAGTGGCAGTATCTCATTCGGGGTGGCGTTCTACAATCTATGTTCGACACAAGCCTCACAATTGGTGATGAAATTCTGCAGCAAGTTTTAGGAAAGGGCACCGACAAACAGATGCATAATATTGTCGCGACCATTCAACAAGAGCAAAACCGAATCATCCGCCATGACCAAGGAAAGCTACTCATCGTTCACGGGGCGGCAGGCAGCGGCAAAACATCCGCGGCTCTCCAGCGAATCGCTTATCTGCTTTACAAATATCGTGACAGTATCAAAGCGGATCAGATTATCCTATTCTCACCGAATGCCATGTTCAATCATTATGTGTCGAATGTACTTCCTGAACTGGGTGAGGAAAATATGCAGCAGGTCACCTTTCAGGAATACTTGGACTACCGGCTCGGAAAACTATTTCAGGTGGAAAATCCTTATGATCAATTGGAATATGTTTTGATTGCTGAAAACAACTCTTCGTATAGATCAAGAGTGGCGGGCATCCGTTTTAAAGCCTCCACGCCATTCTTTGAAGGGATTGAAGCTTATCGCAAATCTTTGGAAACCGCAGGGATGGTATTTAAGGGGATTTCATTCAAAGGCGAGACGATTGTTACCGCTGAGCAAATTGAGGATCAGTTTTATCATCACCATCCCGAACTCCGCTTCCATAATCGCCTAGAAAAACTGAAGGATTGGCTCTTGCAGAAGTTAGTTGAGTTCCAAAAAGCAGAGCGCTCGAAACCATGGGTACTAGAGGAAATTGAATTGCTCAGCAATGACGAATACCATAAGGCACGCATGCTTTTAGCGAAAAAGCATGGTGTAAAAAGAGACATGATGGCCGAGTTTGAGGTGGATCCTAAAGATCTGGCTCAGCTGATTGTTAGGCAGAGAATGAGATCCATCCGAAAACAGGTTCAAGTGTATGATTTTATTCACATGAAAGAGATCTATAAGCAACTCTTCCTGTACCCAATGGATATCAAACAATGGGTACATGGAAATCTGATAGAAGAATGGCCAACCATCTGCCAAGAGACCGTTACAATGATTGACAAAGGGACATTGCTGTATGAGGATGCCACCCCATTTTTGCTGTTACATGAGCTGATTCTCGGTTTTCAGTCGAACCGGACAATCAAACATATTGTTGTAGATGAAGCGCAGGATTACTCTCCGTTTCAATTCGAATACTTGAGACGCCTGTTTCCTGCCGCAAAGATGACAGTCCTCGGAGATTTTAATCAGGCTATTTTCGCGCATGCCAGAGAACGGGTTGACTTTCAAACGCTTACCGTACTATATGGACCGGAACAAACAGAGGTCGTCCAATTGGCACGAAGCTATCGTTCCACGAAACCGATCATCGAATTCACACGAAGACTCGTACCGAACGCCGAGCAAATTATCCCTTTCGACCGGGACGGCGAGCAGCCTGTTTTGACACAATTGGAAAATATCTCGGAACTGCACCGCCATATTACTTTGAAAGTGGCAGAGCTCCAAAGTCTGGGCTTCCAGAGTATCGCGATCATTTGTAAATCTGCTCAGGAAAGCCAGGATGCCTACGAGTCATTGGCGAGCATTGAAAATATCAAATTCTTAAAAAAAGGGACGATGGAATACGAGCAAGGAGTCATCGTCATCCCTTCCTATTTGGCAAAGGGCATCGAGTTCGATGCCGTCATCATCTACAATGCCTCGGAACAAGTTTATGGCGATGAAAGTCTGCGGAGGATTTTTTATACTGCCTGCACAAGGGCCATGCATGCCTTGCACTTATACAGTGTCGGAAAGCCAACTCCATTGCTGCAACCTGTGCCGGAAGAAAGTTATATACTTGCATAAGAATAGTTAGATAATCGGACCCTGCCGCATCTTGGCCAGGGTCCGATTTTCAATTTTTACACTCGATACTAAATAGAAATCTAATTTATAGTATTAGTAACAGAGAGAGGATATCCTTTTATGGCTACACCTAACTTACAGCCAGTATTCCGTACAAAAGACCTTTTTGGCATCTGTGTCTAAAATGACTCGTTTGCCAATCGCAAGCGGGTGCATCGGATGCGTATGGCATGTATCAAATTCAGCTAAAATCGGAATATCCAGTCCATCCAGTTGTTCTACCAATAAATCTACCGGCTGCTTGCCTGTACCCAAGTCATCATATTGCTCGTGTTTTCCTAAAATGATGCCTGCAATCTTATCAAACATACCATGTACTTTTAACATCGCAAAATTCTTTTCGACAATCGAGGCATCCTTGGAACAATCCTCGATTAACAATATATCGCCGTGTTCAATTGTGGGGAAATATGGAGTTCCAATAAACCCATACATTGCATTCACATTCCCGCCTATTAATCTCCCTTCCACCACACCACTATTAACCGTTATCCACGTATTTTCGTATAGCGTTTTCTCTGCTGTTTTCTCTAACCAGTTTACCGGCTCATCTGACCAATACGCAGGCATGGGAACTTCATAAGGCAGCTCTAGTTCATTTTGGTGCACAAAAAATTGTTCAAAATACCGATATGTATCGTTTACTAAAGGCTCAAATTCACCAAATGACGGAATCAAAGCAGGTCCATAAAAGGTCGTGATACCCGTTTTCGCATAAAGCGCCAATAATACAGCCGTTGCATCCGAATATCCAACAACTATTTTAGGGTTGCGCTTAAACGCATCATAATCAATATAAGGCAGCATACTATTTGAGTTTGTACCGCCAATTGTTGACATGATCATTTTGACCTCGGGATTTCTTAGCAACTCATTTAATTCCTCTGCCCGCTCCTTCGGTGAACCTGAACGATAAACATCCATCCGCCCTGTCAACGTTCCTTCAACCACTACAAATCCTTTCTCCTCAAGGAACGCTTTTGCACGTTCATAACGCTGTCTGGCTGTAACCGAAGCCGGTGAGGACGGAGTAAATATGCCAATTCGATCCCCTCTTTTTAATTGATTACTCATTCTCCTACCTCCTTCTATCTGCCTCTGTTTTATGATTCCAATTTAAAACTTCAAAGGTTGCGCCCTAAATCAAAAAACCTCGACAGCCTGTAATCCAATTCCAGTAACCGCTCATCGCATTCAGTTGTCTGTCGGTCCATCCTAAATTCGTCTATTCATTTTGCGATAACACGAAAATCCATGTAAAGAATTATGTGTTAATATGGGAATATCAAAGGATCAGCAGCAAACAAACTGATTATATTATAACAAAATGAATTCAAGTAATACGACTGGATGGAGATTGCATGGAAGTTATTTTTAATAAAGTAAATTTCGCTTTGGAAAACAGTGGGTATCCAAGATTACATGTAAAAACGAAGTATGAACTCTTGGGAGAAGGAGCGTGGCATAAAGCCTATTTAGTGAAATTATCTGAGGACCATGCACTCGTAATTCGTTTTCCAAAGAAACAAGCCTATGGAAGAACTGTCCCTTTTGATCGTCAGGAATTGCTCTCCGAATATGCTGGAAACGGGTTTTATTATCAGCAGGCCAACATGGTCAGGCCGGGGATATGCCCGGAAGAATACGATTTTCATGTAGATTCCGCACTCACCTATACGATTGAAAGCTATATGGGGAAGTCCATTGATCTATCAATGACGGATTCTTATTTGGGAAGAAATTATGGTATCCAACTCGGTGAATTTTATCGCAAAATGGACGATGTGAAACTGAATCTAGGAGGTTTTGGTCCAATAAAATGGAAGGATGGTAAATTAGAAGGCCGTAATAAAGAGCATCCATTAAAATTAATGGCTGAGGAAAGAAGAAAATTTTATTCGGGATGGGAACGATTAAAGGACGCTACACTTTCCTTTGACCCTTCGTCAATTGAAAAAAAATTGTCATGGTGTCTCGAAAACCGATCTGCCTTTTCTATCTCCTTAACGAATCAAGATGCTTCCCCAGAAAATCTTATTATTCGTGATGGCAACGTCCACCTAATTGATTCACGTCCAGTTTTGTATAGCGGTGTTGCCTCTGCAGGGGGATTCGTAAATAACTATAAAACACTGTTCCCCACCTATTTCCAAGCCCCGCGCTATATGAGGCATCAATTTCATATATATAAGAATACTCTTCATGCACTTGCTGCTGGGTTTGAAGAAGGATATACAGACGGCTCGGCCGATCGAAAAAAGCATTAAAAATAGAACAGTTTTTGCAATTATTTTCTTTATGTTGTAGTAGTTATACGGTATTACAAAAGGAGATTGACACGGAAACCTGCTTGCGGATGGGAAATAAACAGGCAATTGAATTACGGATGCCTATTTATTTGCGAGAACTGGAAACGTTTGCATTTCACTTTTAATTCAAGTATATACTTCGATACCTTATATAAAAAACCCATTGCAAAGAGAAAACGCCATTTTGTTCATAATTGAACGAAATGGCGTTTTTGCTAGTGAATTGACCTATCAATCATTCTTTGTGATCTTAATAGGACTCAATTAAGTAGTTACTCGTTTTTCTTCTTTGATCAATGCTGCTGAAATGGTACCGATGATAAGCAGGAAGCCTGCAAAGTAGAAGCCCATGTTCAAGCTGCCTGTAACGTCAGTCAAGAAACCTGTGATGTACGGAGCCAAGATGGATCCACACATTCCGATAAAGTTATACACACCGAATGATGTAGAGTATGCATTCTTCGGCGCATTGTCTGCCACAACGGCAACCAATACCGGGTTTGTACTAATTTTACCGAAAATCCCGTAACCGATGAGAGCAGCGTATAGTACCCACATGCTATCAAACGCTACGATCGATACAAGTGCAATTAGGGATGCCGGAAGCATGATGAGCAATACTGGCCGGCTTTTTCCTAGACGGTCTGCAACCCAGCTGAAGAAGATGGAAGCTGGAATGGCCGCCCAAGGAACAAGTGAAGATACAGTCGCAACCGCGCTACCTTCAATTCCGCGTGCATGTTGCAAGTAGTAAGGCATCCAAGTCACAACAACGAAGAAACCGTAAATGGCACAGAAAATTGTAATGTAAGACATGAGCAAGTTGCGGTTTTTAAACAGGACACTCAATTTCAGTTTTTCCTGTTTATCAAGAACAGCGTTAACTTCCTTGCCTTTTGGTTTTTCCTTAACGAGCCACCACATTAGTAAACCAATCAACACAACCGGAATAGCAACGATATAGAATGGCGCTCTCCAGCTCATACCCGCTTCGATTGTGAAACTGGATAAGTAGTAACCTGCTGAAAGACCGAATGCCATACCGCTATTGATGATAGCTGATCCTAGAGTCAAATGCTTTTTCGGAATAGCTTCCGAAGACAATCCGTACTGTGGTCCGTAGTAGAATCCTTGGAACACCCCAACCATGAGCCACATTAGAATAAACAGGAAGAAACTAGGCATTGCGCCTGAGATTGCAGCAAAGAGACCGAACAAGATAATTCCTGGAACTAATACTTTCTTTTTACCGATTTTGTCTCCTAACATACCGGATGGGATGTTAAGGCCTGCATAACCGATGAAAAAGATACTACTGATCATACCGAGCTGTCCCGCGGACAAGCTGAACTCATTTTGAATATCATCCATGACAGGGTTCAAGATTGCACGGGTTCCATAAATTGCAATCCACCCTAAAAAGAATACGATAACGGCTTTGACCCAATACGGGATCAATTCTTTTTTCTCGCCATTATCATGTACTTGCTTTGCCATTATGAGTGCCTCCTCATTCTTTCTATAATGGTACTTCAGGAAAATGATCATTTACCTTTCACTGATATCATACGGCAGATCACATTGCAGACGAATAAAAACATGTTTCTCGACATTGCTAAAACATTAAATTCTAAGTAATTCCTACTAAGTTCATATCGTCCAACTTTCGCTTCCCTTAGTACGGCAATCTTTGTTTCTCGTCCTTGTGATTGGTGCTTGTTTTAATCAGGGGACCTGCTCCCAACAAATCATTTTCACCGGATTTTGGCTACACTTTTTAACATATAGCCGAGACCTGGATACGTAATGATGTACTCTTCCGGTACTTTTAACCGTTCTTTGATTTTGCGCCGGATACGCGCAATACCAACACGCAAATATTCGACATCATCCCGGTATTGAGGTCCCCAAACTTCTGACAACAGCGTTTCGTGCTGCACCACCTTGTCCAAGTTAAGTGCTAAAATTTCCAATAGCAGGAACTCTGTCTGTGTGAACTTCAATTCTTCCCCGTCAATCCACACTCGCTTGCTGCCCACGTCCACCTGAATGGAGCCTGTCTCAATAATAGAGGAGGCGCTGACGGTACCTTCAGTAAGGGCTGGCTGACTTCTGCGCAGGACCGCATTCACTCGGGCGAAAAGCTCATCCAGCGAAAAAGGCTTGGTTAAATAATCATCTGCTCCCAGGTTCAACCCATTTACTTTATCTTTCGGATTGCTTCGTGCTGTCAGCATAATAATGGGCGTATGGGAAAACTTGCGAAGTTCTTTGAGCACGTAAAAGCCATCTTTTCCCGGCATCATGATATCAAGTAATATCAAATCTGGAGAGATCAAATCATACTTCTCAAGCAGCTCTTCTCCTGAAGACGCCGTCACTACGTCATATCCAACCGAGCGTAAATTCGCTGAGATGAAACGTAGGATTTTTGCTTCGTCATCTACGACACATATTTTTTGTTTCATCCCTTACCACCCTCTCTTAACGGAAAGTAAAGTGTAAACGTACTGCCTTTACCAGGCGTGCTGTCTGCTTCGATTTTTCCTTCATGGGCTTCCATGATTCCCTCACAAATCGACAAACCGAGACCTGTGCCGCCTGAACGTCTTGTTGCAGTCACGTCGACTTGATAGAAACGGTTAAAGATTTTTTGCAAATGCTCCTTCGATATGCCGATCCCATTATCGGAAACAGCGATTGTCAGCCAATCACCCTTCTTTTCGAGTGTAACGTCAATCTGTTTTTCGAGATGATCATTATAACGAAGCGCGTTTGTGAATAAATTGACCAGCACTTGCTGCACACGTGTTTTATCTGCATAGAAGAATAAATAATCTTCCGCTTTGTTATGAAACTCGATTTTCACATTTTCCTTTAATACAAACGGAATCAGTTCAATTGATTTTTCGATGACATGATCGGCTCGTATCATATTACGCTCGATATACATGGAGCCAGATTCGATTTTTGAAATATCCATCCAATCGTCTACCAATTGCTGAATGCGTTCGATATCTTCATGGACCCCTTCCAGCAATTCACGCTGGAAATCCGGTTCCCACTCGACATTATCCCGCAGCAATGTCTCGACACTTCCCCGAATGTTGGTAATTGGCGTTTTGAACTCATGTGATGTCAGAGAGATGAGGTTGTTCTTCAATGTATCAATTTCCTCTTCTTTCGTAATATCACGGATGAGCAACCCTTCTCCAATCTTTTCTTCATCAGATACTACCGAGAACTTATGGAGCATATAGAAATCCGTATCACCGGTTTTCGTTTTATGTTCAAGCTTCAGCTCATTATTTCCACCCTTAAAATAGGAGATCAAATCCTCTTCAGTAATATCAAATATTGTACTAAGCCGTTTTAAGACATCCGGCAATCGCCTGAGCTCAATATTCAAACCATCGCCATCGATTACATTCAAGAAAGACTCATTCACGTAGTCGACTTGGTAATCATTGTTTAGCAGCATAATTCCTTCCGACATGCTTTCGAGAACCGCATCCAGCTCTGCATGCTTATTGCGATAGCGTTCAAAAAGGAGTTTGTTCTGCATCATAATGGCCAGCGACCGTGAAAATGTTTGCAGGAAGGATTGTTCTTTCGACTCTATTGTCTGCCCTTCCAATAAATCAATAATTAAATAGCCATTCGGCAGTTCTCTCAGGATGATTGGTTCGATGCGCTGATTTGTGCCTTGCACATGCTTTTCCATGTATTGCTGCAAGCTAATATTTTTATAAATATGCTCTCGCGTTACAGCTAACTCACGGAACCAAATATGTACTGAAAAAGGAACAGTCGGCTCCATTTTTTGAAGACATAATTGGATAAAGTGTGGTAAATCCACCTCGGAAGACACAGGTGTAATGAGCTTGTTAACGGCTAGCAGTTCCGCATTTCGTGTCTCCAAATTTGCAGTTCGCTCTTGTACACGAGCCTCAAGCTGCGTGTTCAATTCGATTAATTCAGCACGGTTTTCCTCAATTTCAAATAGCATTTCATTGAAATGGGTAAGGAGGTCCGTCATTTCCTGCGGTCCTTCAATCTGTTCTGCAATTTGTACAGGCTGGTTGGATTTGTAGCTCGCTGAGTACCGTTTGATGGTATTGAGCAAATTCCGAATCGTCCGTTCCAGTCTTGCACTTAAGTAAAGACTTGCCAAAACGACTAAGAGTGCAGTTAAGGGAATGAACCATAATATAGTAATGGCAGCATCTTTCAGCGGTTTCATAATCAGCGTCGACGGGTTTGCAATCCATAGTGTCCAACCGAGATTCGGCGTCTTTGTGTATGTAATGAATTCCTTTTCCCGGCCTTCTTCTTTTATCGTCAAACTGTTGACGGCATCACCTTTACTTTGGCTGATGGTCTGAACAATTTTGGAATCGGACATGTTGACCATATCCGTTTTGGTATCAATATCTGGATGAATAATTACGTTATTATACTGATCTAGTAAGACCACATATTTCGCGTCGCCCGAAATCCGGGTCGAAACGTATTTTTCCAAAGCATTTAAATCAATCGCGCCCAATATGTAACCTTGCATTTGCCCATCGCTATTGAAGATTGGCGATACTATGGCAACCAGAAGAGTATCGGTGCCCCCTCTGCCGTGGAAAACGTGCGACACAACCTGTCGCTTCGTTTTCAGCAGTTCCTTGTAATATGATCGATCGCTGAAATCAATATGCTCACGCATAACGCCATCTGTATAGACAGGCGGATAGAAGACAAGCGACTCTCCATGTTTATCGCCAACATACAAGTTGACGAATCCCGGATAGTGCGATTTCACATCTCCCAGAACCTCTTCAATCTTTTGCATATCCTCTGCCTCCAGCAAAGGTGCAATAATGGAAGACATCGTGTCAATGACGCTGCCGTGCTGTTCCATATAGCTTTCTATATTATCATCTAAAAATCCGGTAACTTTCGTCTGGCTGTCTTGATTATCTTTAATCAAGGAGGAAAGCTGAAAGAACTGAAAAATCCCTAGTGAAATAATTGTCGTCAGCCCAATCGCTAAAAACGAGTAGCTTAATTCTTTCCGAAACGAGCGGGATTGTACTTTCTTCATTCAGTTCCTCCTTTGCCATGCTTTCTGTTCACCTTGCAAACATTTTTCTGCTACTAGTTAAAGATAGTAACATATAATAATTTAATTAGAAAAGTATTAAATTATTATTTTGTAATTTGAGTACCTGCTTTGCCTTCAACTGCTAAATCAGCTTGGCCAAGAGAACAAATAATTGCACGGCCGCCCATTTCTGCAAATTTCATGGCTGCTTCCATCTTAGGTCCCATGCTGCCCGCAGAGAATTGTCCTTCATCAGCATATTTCTTTGCTTCTTCCAATGTAATGTTGCCAAGTGCTTTTTGATCTGGCTTGCCATAGTTGACAAATACATTGTCCACGTCTGTCAAAATCATCAGGACATCTGCTTTAGATTCTTCTGCAAGACGGAATGCACTGCGGTCTTTGTCGATAACTGCTTCAATGCCTGTCAGACTGCCGTCTTTTTCGCGTACGACCGGAATCCCGCCCCCACCAGCTGCAATGACGATGACTTCGTTATCTGTCAGCAATTTAATTGTGTCTGAGCTTAGAATAGACTTCGGTTCTGGTGAAGCTACAACCCTTCTCCAGCCACGGCCTGCATCTTCTTTTACAACCCATCCTTTTTCTTCCGCTAGTTGTTTTGCTTCTTCTTCTGAATAGAAAACACCAATCGGCTTGGATGGATCTTCAAAGGCAGTGTCTGCAGGATCGACTTCTGTCTGTGTCAGCATGCTGACAACTTTACGGTCCAAACCTAACTTCGTCAATTCGTTTTTCAATGTCTGTTCCATCATATAACCGATGAAACCTTGTGATTCCGCACTGCACACATCCAATGGAAGAGCAGGCACTACGTCTTTTGCTTCTTCATTTTGGCGTAGAATGTTCCCGACTTGCGGGCCATTTCCGTGTGTTACAATCACTGTGTGTCCATTCTTTACAATTCTAGAGATAATTTCAGTGCTAATTCGCACGTTTTCATATTGATTCTCATATGTTGCTTCCTGTTTAGGTTGGAGAATTGCATTTCCCCCGAGCGCGATTACTACTTTTTCAGCCATTCTAATTTCCTCCTTTGTATTAACAAACCTAATAGCATACCAAAAACTGTATCGACACCAGAGCTATGCCCCATGTCGATCAGTTCTTCAATCAGTGGTCTTACTGTTTTATTATCCGTCTTTTCCGTCAGGGCACATGACACTTTCACAACAGTTGAACTAAATCTGCCTTCTAGCGCATAGAGCAAATATTCCCGGCCTACGTCTGTAGTCAACTGCTCATCAGATACTAGACGGCGCAACACTCGGAATGCTTCAGGTGAAAGCAGTCCGACCGCCGTATGGATAGCCAAGATGCCGACAAGATGGTCGTCTCCCGACGGAGTAAGCCCTTGACCTCTCCCTAAAAAGAATCGAAGGCTTTTTTCAATATCCTTTTCATCTGATGAAGGGAGAGCCGCAAGAAGCTCTGTTATTTTCCGATCTGTTTCACCGGCCGGCTGCACTCCTTCTAAATAGGCCGTGACAAACTCCTCAATATCTACTTCCATCCCAGTTGCGATCGGCTCTTCTATCAGGATGGAAAGGAGAAGGGTCAAGTTGTGAGTCAGGTCTTGGGCTTCAAGTTGACGAAATGGCACTTCCCAATGAAATGGAGCGGCCTCGGCAAGTGAAACGGCAATGGAGGCAGCTTGAAATACTAGTTCCTGCGGGCCTGCCTCCCACTTCACAGGACTATCTTGTTTAACTGTTCCCACTATGTAGGGCAGCGCGTCGCTGGAGAGGTGCACACCAAATGGCAGCTCGCCATTTTTCTTCGTTCCGATGAAAAACAACCGGCCGCCCATTTGAACATTAACTCCATTTTGAAAGACACTGTGCACACGGCCTGCCGAGTGCTCAGAAAGCAGCAGAGGAATACGCTGTTCGTATTCCTTTGCTGGTATTATCATTTCATTTACGATCTGGTCGTTCATTCAATCAAGCCGAGCTTGATTGCGTACGCTTCCAATGCTTTTTCAAAGCACTCTTTAGGGGCACGTACTGTACCTGCTCCCACTTGTCCCATACCTGCTTTTTTATGTGCAATTCCTGTATTGATGACTGGCTCAATGCCTGTCTCAACAACTTTCCGTGCATCGATTCCGAGGCAAGCCCCTTGGAAGTCCCATGTAGGAATTGTAAAGTTGCTGTTTTGAGAAACACAGATCTCGGCCATTTCATTGCTTGTTGCAAGCGCATCGTCAAAACCGCCTGCCCCTACAAAGCGAGTAACACCTGGAGCAGCGATCATCGCCATACCACCGACACCGAATGTCTCTGTGATTGCGCTATCACCGATATCCGGGTTAGCGTCTTCCTGAGAATAGCCTGTAAAGAATAGACCTTGCGGCGTGTTAACCGGCGCTGTGAACCATTCATCGCCCATTCCGCTGATTCGGATACCGAAGTCTTTACCATTACGGCACATTGCTGTAACGACAGTACCTGCTTCAATTTGGCGTGCAGCATCCATGACTGCTTTACCTGTTGCCATCGCAATGTTCAAGAAGAACTGATCTGTATCAGCCAAGAATTGGATAACGTCTTTACGATCTGTTTCATCCATATCCACTTGCACGATGAAAGGGCTGATTTCTTTCAAGAAGATAAGGGATGCTGCGATATTACGTTGGTGGAACTCGTCGCCCATCGTGATCGCTTTTGCAATCATAACGTTCAAATTCAAGCCATCTTCTGTCAGCTTAAGAGCTTTCGAGATTGTTGGTCCCAGAACGTTTTGCATCCATTTCAAGCGGTCAATAACTTCTTGCGAGTTTGCGCCGAAACGAAGTACTTTCCCGATTCCTTCGTTCATAATACAGTATGCTTCATTGCCATCTGTGCGGTTTTCTACTACGAATACCGGCATGTTGGCTGACGTAATTCCGCCCATTGGACCAACTGCGTTCACGTGGTGACAAGGGATGAATTTCACTTCGCCAGCAGCGAGCTGCTTTTCAGCTTCTTCCGGAGAAGATGCCCAGCCTTCATAAAGTGATGCACCGATGCAAGACCCTTGCATTGGACCTGTCATGTCTTCCCATTTGATTGGAGGGCCTGCATGCAGCAAAACTTTGCCTTCGTTTAGTTCTTTCACTTTTTCTTTAGCCGGAACAACGTCTACTAAGAATGGCGCTGATCCGGTAATTTTGTCGATGACCGCTTTGTTTGCTTCATCCATTGAATTGTACTTCATACTCGTTCCACCTCATTCGTTATATTTAAAGCTGTACTCACCAGGTATGGCGAAGGTCCAGTCCATCATGGGCCAGACCTTCTTTTACTAGTTTGCCGCCAGGAATTACTTCAACAAGCTAAGGATTTTAGCCATACGTGCGTTTCCGCCGGCAATTGGACGCCAATCATATTGCACGAACTGTGTACCCGTGTCTGCAAGAGCATCTGTAAAGCCTTTTAAACCTACGTTGATCACGCGTGGACGATCTGAAACGAGGGAAGCGATTTCGTCAGAAACGGATAGATCAAATTCCTTGCCGGATTTTTCGCCTTCCACATGCTTCTTCTGATTGTCTTCCACTTGAAGTCCAACGATGCTAAGTGCTGTCCGGACTGCTTCATTGTTTGTTTCTTTTACGATGATGCCAGCTTCCTTCAACGCTTTCACATGGCCATCATAGCTTTGCGGGTCATTTTTCGTACCGCATACAGTAGCGACCACATGCAATGTGCGTCCATCTTCTTTTGCAGTAGCTACCGCTTTTTTAATAGATGGAAGCAATGCGCTCGCCATATCATCATGCGAACCATAGCCTAATACGAAATCGAGGAGAATAACCGCTGTAGATGAATCTGCGCCAGCTTCTTCGATAAATTTCGACCGTGTTTCCGGATCGATCATTGGGTGTGGCTTGCCTTGTGTGTACTTGTCATCCCCAAGGTCAACGACTTCATGGCCTTCATGCTTTAACACATAGCCTTCTTCGTTTTTAATATGAGTTCCAAGTCCAAGTGCATCAGAGATAAGAATGGCAGCTTCTGAAGCAAGTGTTCCACCTGAGTACAAGCCCTTCAATGTACGCTGACCTTCTTTAAGATCTGCATTTTCGACTGTGAAGTCGCCAGCATTGTAATCCGGCTTCACTTCGTTGCCTTTCGCCAAGTCAACTGCAATATAAGCTGTTTCAGCCAATGTATATGCCTGATATACGTTACCGACATATTGCTCCGGCTTTTCTCCAAGGAATACCGCAACGACTGGTTTTGTCAAGCTTTGAAGCAATTCCATTACTTCGTTTCGAACGTGCTCTGCAGGCGGCTTCGAGATGATTGTGATAATTTCCGTCTGGCTGTGATTTTCAAGCGCACGGATACCATCCATCATCGTGATAGCACCGATTGGATCTTTCAAGTCACGTCCGCCTGTCCCGATAGCATGGCTGACACCTTCTCCAAGTCGATCAATGATAGTCGATACTTCTTGGATTCCCGTTCCGGAAGCGCCTACAATACCGATGCGTCCTTTGTTTACCACGTTTGCGAAAGCGAACGGAACACCATCCAAAATACCTGTACCACAGTCAGGACCCATTACAAGCAAGCCTTTGTCATGCGCTTTTTGCTTTAAGCGAAGCTCGTCCTCAATTGATACGTTGTCACTGAACAAGAAGACGTGAAGGCCACGGTCAAGAGCCTTGTCTGCTTCGTCTGCCGCATATTGACCAGGTACTGAAATCATTGCCACATTCGCACCCGGCAACGCATCAACTGCTTTGTCCCATGTGCGGACAGTTTCAAAACTTTGCTTTTTGTTGCTGATCGACTGATCTTGCAAGTACTGATCCACTTTTTCTAGTACTTTGTCAATTAAACTCGCATCGTCTGTGTCTACAACGATTGCCATGTCATTTGATTCAGCTGCTTCCAATTCAGGTGTATGCAATCCGGCAGTTTTAAAAATATCCTTGTTTGCCGGAGTCGCCATCATAATTTGCACCTTGTTTAGCCCTTCCATCGTTGACACGGAATTCGTAAGCAACATCAGGTTGATGGAGTCTTGGTACGAGTTCTTCTTAATAATCGTATGAAGCACAAAAATCACTCCTATATTTTTTTGAAAATCAGCACAAAATCCCTGCATTTGGTGTAATCCCCTAAAATTCATACCCAAACAAGGGAAAATGTTGATTTTCTATGCCAAAACCATTGTACCCGAGGAGCCATTACAGACGAATAAAATCCCGGGGTCCCACATTACAAAAACGTAAAAATTCAGAGCAAATGCTGTTTTCTTAGCAATTGGTAGTATATCATAAATAGAAAAATGTTGAAAAATGATATTGTTGTAGGAACTTGAGGAGGAAAAATGACGATGCCAGAAACATTTGTATATCGACAAATCGGCCCGTGTCCAATTGAAGGCGTGTTGCATCGTTCGTCACAGACACATGCGCCTTTGCTTGTTTTCATCCATGGAGGCGGACTTGTTTGGGGGACTAAGGACGATTTACATAAAGAACAAATTAAACGCTATACAGAAGCTGGATTCCATGTATTTTCAGTCGATTACCGCCTTGCGCCGGAAACGAAGCTGCCTGCGATACGCGAGGATATTGAAAGTTTGATGAAATGGGTCAAGACGGAGGCTTCGTCAAAATTCGACTTTGATTCTGAGCATGTTGCAGTAGTGGGAAATTCCGCAGGCGGTTACCTTTCTCTGCTGTCTGGCACTTTTGAGATCAAGCCAGATGCCATTGTTTCTTTCTATGGATACGGACAAGTGACCGGAGATTGGTATAAAAATCCGAGTCCTCACTTTTCGGCAATGCCTACCGTCCCGGAAGCGCTTGCCAACCAGCTTGTCCAACCCGCTCCCATTGCGGCAGCCCCCATTCAACAAAGGTATGCAATTTATTTATATTGCCGGCAGTCAGGAACATGGCTCGATTGGGTGGCAGGGGAGGACCTTGCAAAAGATGATGCCGCGCTAAAAAATTACGCTCCTGTTGAATTGGTGGATGCTGCATATCCGGCGACATTGCTGATCCATGGCGATGCTGACGAAGACGTTCCTTATGAGGAATCTGTCGCTATGAAAGAAAAGCTGGATGCAGCGGGCGTCTTTAACGAGCTGTTGACGATTCAGCAAGGAAAGCACAACTTTGATGCAAACATGGACGATCCGGATGCCATTCACGCAGTAGAACAGACAATACGATTCCTGAAAGACCAGTTCAAAACTGACAATAACCGATGAATTATGACAAGGAGTGTCTGATATGAAAGTGACCTATGATGAGCTGAAGGAGTTAATGGCACGGAAAATGACGGCTGCAGGCCTCAAGCCGGAGCACGCCGAAACGGTTGCCGATGTACTTGCCCATGCAGATGCCCGGGGAATTCATTCACACGGAGCGATGCGTGTTGAATACTATGCCGAACGCATTGCAAAAGGCGGAGTTACAATTGAGCCAGATTATAAATTCACCAAGACCGGAACGGGAACTGCCGTGCTGGATGCCGATAACGGTGTCGGACATGTCGCGGCGAAAGAAGCAATGGAGCGGGCAATTGAGATGGCTCGCGAGAACGGAACGGCCATTGTCGGCATTCGTCGAATGGGCCACAGCGGCTCTCTATCCTATTACGTTCAACAAGCAGCGGAAGCCGGAATGATTGGTATCTCCATGTGCCAATCGGATCCTATGGTCGTTCCGTTCGGGGGGGCAGAGCCATATTTCGGCACTAACCCGATTGCCTTCGGAGCACCTGGCAGAGCCAACGATAAAATCATCATCGATATGGCCACCAGCATCCAAGCTTGGGGGAAAATTTTGCATGCCCGGTCAAAACAAGAGACCATACCTGATACTTGGGCTGTAGATAAGGATGGAATTCCGACGTCGGATCCTTTTAAAGTGAATGCTCTTCTGCCAATCGCGGGTCCAAAAGGGTACGGTCTTATGATGATGATCGACATCTTGTCTGGCGTTCTTCTTGGTCTGCCATTCGGCAAGCATGTTTCTTCCATGTACCATGACTTGACTGCAGGGCGTGAATTGGGCCAACTGCATATCGTTATCGATCCCGGCGCTTTCACAAGCACGGATTTATTCCGTGAAAGCATCTCCAGCATGATGAAGGAATTGAATGAGGTCAAGCCTGCTCCAGGATTCGATCAAGTGTTGTACCCTGGACAAGATGCTTTGATGAAAGAGCAAGAGTCCATGAAAAACGGCATAGAAATTGTCGATGATATTCTGGAATACTTGCGGAGCGATGTGATCCATAATAATCAATATGACCATAAAGATCCGTTTGCCAAGTAAATGACGAATGAGCGCGCCCAAGGTAAATCCCCGGCCGCGCTCATTTTATTCGTTCACGACCTGCGCTTGCTTTAACAGAAAAGCCCGCAGTACTTCCGCCCCTTCCATCAGCCCCTCCAGGGAGGTATACTCCGCTGGATTATGGCTAAGGCCGTTCTTCGATGGAACAAAGATCATACTTGTCGGACAAAGGGACGCCATATTCATCGCATCATGTCCTGCGCCGCTTGGCATGGTGATCCACTTGATGTTTTGTTGCTCACACACCGCTTGCAAGTCAGCCACAATGGCTGGATCCATCTCAACAGGAGTTTCGCTTGAAATTTCCTCCATCCAGATGTCCAACCCACGTGCTTTTTTCACGTCTTCCAACGCCTGTTCGAGTGCTTTAACGACCCGCTCCCGGGATGCCAGACTCGTCCCACGAATGTCAACATCCATTTCCGCAAGGCCCGGGACAACATTCATAGCGCCAGGCTGTATGGCAAAGACACCGACTGTGCCGACTGTACCATGCGCAAGCTCCTCGATTGCAGCCCGTTCGACGGAAAGGGCAATTTCTGCTGCTCCTAGCAGGGCATCGCGGCGATAATCCATCGGCGTCGTACCGGAATGATCCGCAGTTCCCTCGACATGCACATGAAAACGAATCGGCGCTGCAATGGCAGACACGATGCCAACCGCCACTCCTTGTTTTTCAAGGACCGGTCCCTGTTCCACATGCAACTCAACAAACGCTTTGATTTCGTCCCGAAAGCGCTTTGCCAAATGCACCTCTTCTAAATCCAGGCCGTTTTCTTCAAACGCCTGCATCAGCGTAACACCATTTTTATCTGTCAGGGATCGGGTGTATGCAGGATCCAGCCGGCCTGTCATCGCTTTGCTCCCAAGTGTCGACGCGCCAAAGCGGGACGATTCCTCACAAGCGAAGATGATCACTTCGAGCGGATGCTCTGTGCTGATCTCCTCGTCCTGAAGTGAGCGCATGATTTCAAGGGCAACCAGTACACCCGCAGTTCCATCAAATTCTCCAGCCGCATAGACGGAGTCGATATGTGATCCTGTCGCGACAACCGGCAAGTCGGGGGCAGTTCCTTCCCGGCGTGCAATCACATTTCCCGCATAATCGGTCCGTACCATCAGCCCCGCAAGTTCCAGCTGCTCGATCATATAGAGCCGTGCATTGCGCTCCATTTCGGTGTAGGCCAGTCGATTAATGCCTTCTCCTTTGTCTGTGAACTTGGCAAGTTCCTCAAACGAGTGGCGCATCCGATCCAGATTCATAGCTGTTCCCCCTCTTTCTATCATCGTGTATCTATTTACAAAATTGTTATATGTTCATTTAAAGTATCGCAAGTATTAGTAGGAAAATCAAATCTGTTAGATATAGATTGGTTTGCTGCCCTATAGAAGGGATTTATAATACTAAAAATCTCTTTCCGATTGAACCTAGAAAGAGATTGTAGATAACAGGACTAATTTTAGAGAACTGATGAATAAAGATTCAATCCAATATAATTAATACTTATACTTTAATAATTTACGGATTATTTAGACATCTCTTACTGCCAGCTTTCTTTAGATTCTGCAACTAATAGTCCCTACAGTAGCCTGTAGTAGACTTCACCACCAAGTTATGGCCCATGCCGGGGGTTTCAACAAAAAAGGTGCAGCGAATGCTGCGCCTTTTTCTTTACACTACAATTAATTACTTTAAGCGGAAATAAACAGTTGTGATGGTGTCTTCAATCAATGGCCAACTTACAACTAAATCTCCATAATTCGTTTCGCCACCATCGGGATCTTTATAAGTTACTTCTCTTTTAGTTTTATTGTATCCTTTAATAACTCTCCAATGATAATCTTCATTACCAAATCTAGTTACATATGCGACAGGATAGCGTTGATTAATAGCGTTAATAACATTAGCAAAAGTAGGTTCGCCATTTCTTACGCCTTCCCACTGATTCACGTCATGATTCAAATGCAGGTTTAAACCATTTAAAAACGAAAACGAATTTGTTCCCCATAGGGATGAATTCATATCAAAATATAGATGGTTAATAAACGTACCAACATTAGCGTAGTATGGTGTAGTTCTAACATTGAATCCACGAACTTGACCATAATAATTCGCTATCATAGCTCCGCTAGCAGGCCCGCAAGATGTTTTAGGATTAGCCACATTTGCTGCTCTTTGCCAAATTCGAGTGACACTTAAAGAATATACATCTGGCACTGTACTGCTTAGCGAGAGGGAATCCACATTAGATTTTAAAGAATACTCCATTTTCTCTATATCTACACCTGGTGCAGTGTTCTTGATTCCTTGAATATACTGCTCATCCTCACCGTTTTCTTTTGCACTTTCTATTGCTTCTTCTTTCTTCTGATTCACCAACTTTGTAAGTTCTTCTTTATCAGTTGCAAATACAATAAAATCTAAACCTAGAAAATATGCTCTTTTATCTAAGTTCTTCAGCAAGCTATCAGCATACTTGGTATCAATATTCTCAGAAAATTGTCCATACTCCAAAATAAAATCAATATTCTCTTTTGCAGAAGCCAATACAAAACCTTTTAATTTACCTTGCTCTTTTACTTGATAATAATATGCTAATACTGAATCATCAGAGTGATAAAGCTCACGCACTAACACCGCTTCAAAATCCGACCCTTGGAGATCAAAAAAATTATTCTCCTTGGAAATAAATTCCATAACTTTATTACTTACTTTTTCATCCATGTCTTTGGAAATAGTGTCATTGGCTAAACTGTTTTTTGGGTTTAACACCAACAGAGTTGAAATAATAGTCAATGACAAAAATGCTAAAATAATTTTACTTTTGTTCAACTAGTATTTCCTCCTTTCCACATATTGTAAAAAGGATAACATAGTTTTACATAATCTGCAAACAATTATATTACATTAATTTACTCTTATTCATTATGCTTTAAATCCTCACTTTGTTTTCCTCCTAAATATATTTCCCATTGTACAACTTCGCCATCATCCATTTTTTTATAGGTATAAATAATATCTTTTTCATTTTCAAAAACAATATAAACTGTATTGCTTTTTCTTTTTTGTCCCTTTGATAACTTGTCAATCACAGCCCATTCTTCTTCCGGGTATTTATTTTCAAGGAACTCATTAACAATTTTGATTGATTCCTCATACTGTTCTTCAAGAATCTTCCCTCGAACAAAAAAGAATATTAAATAACCAACTAACACAATAGCAATCAATACTATTAGAATTTGTCGTTTTTTCTTAGTAAAAATCAACGCTAATAATACTAACAAATACACAACACTTACGACTAAAAAACGTTCAACTGTATAGTCACCCACTATATCTCCTCCTTATATTTCCATTTCATATAAATATAATGCCCTCTGGTGTCGAATGACAAGTCTTTTCTCAAATCATCACGCTCTATATAGACTTAACTTAATGATAAATCAAGTAAAAATCCTCTAATAACATCACTTAGTATCGTCAAAATTTCTTTTCATACAGTTATTAGATTACAAAAGGCTGTGACATAACTAGCCATAATAAGTAAGTGACAATCCTGTTCTCGACATGAAAAAACCCCTCCCCGACAAAATCGGGAAGAGGCTGTAAACGTTGATATACGTTTGATTAACGCTTCGAGAACTGAGGTGCACGACGAGCAGATTTAAGACCGTATTTTTTACGTTCTTTCATGCGCGAGTCACGTGTCAGCAATCCTGCAGCTTTAAGAGCCGGGCGGAAGTCAGGGTCTACGTTAAGTAGAGCGCGAGCTACGCCGTGGCGGATAGCGCCGGCTTGACCAGTGTAACCGCCGCCATGGACGTTTACATGGATATCATAGCTTCCAAGTGTTTGTGTTGCAACGAGTGGTTGTTTGATCACTTCGCGTAGTGTTTCGAATGGTACGTAGTCTTCTACGTCACGGTTGTTGACGACGATTTTCCCTTCGCCAGGAACGAGACGTACACGAGCTACTGAACTTTTACGACGGCCAGTGCCGATATATTGTACTTGTGCCAAAGGTGGTTCCTCCTCTTAATTATCCACGAAGCTCGTAAGCTTCTGGTTTTTGTGCCGTATGTGGATGTTCCGCTCCAGCATAGACGTGAAGTTTCTTGATTGTTTGACGACCTAGAGGACCTTTTGGAAGCATCCCTTTAATCGCTAGTTCCAACATTTTAGTTGGGTAGTTTGTACGCATTTCAAGCGCTGTACGAGACTTGATACCGCCTGGGTGGTTCGAGTGGCGATAGTAAATTTTGTTCTGTAGTTTGTTTCCAGTAAGTTCAATCTTATCCGCGTTGATGATGATTACATGATCACCCGTGTCAACGTGTGGTGTGAACGTCGGTTTATGTTTACCGCGTAAGATCGCTGCAACTTCAGATGCAAGACGTCCAAGCGTCTGGCCTTCAGCGTCGACAACGAGCCATTTACGCTCTACTTCGTGACCTTTAGCCATGAATGTTGTACGCATGTATTGTTCCTCCTAATGAATGTCAAAATTGTTCCGTTTTCTCTATCCCTAAACACAAATAAACTTTCCGGGGCTTATTGTGGGGTTATTGAAATACCATTTATCATCTTATAATGTTTACCACTTTAAGTCAAGCATTTTTGTGAAAACACCAGGAAAAGTTGGCTCACTTGTCATATGTCACGTTAACAAGGTACAAACCGTGGGCTGGCGCGGTTTTCCCTGCCTTTTTCCGGTCTTTCGCCTCCAAGATCGTCTGGATGTCGGCTGGCTCGTTCCAGCCGATTCCGACAGCGAGCAGCATCCCTGCGATCGTTCTCACCATATTGTATAAAAATCCGTCGCCTTCCACAGTCATGATCAATTCCTCGCCCCGCTCTTCAAGGGTCAGCATACGAATCGTCCGCACTTTACTGGAGGTTGCTGTCTTGGAAGAGCAAAAGCTTGTAAAGTCATGGGTCCCCATGAAATGGTTCGCTGCATCACGCATCAGGCCGATGTCCGGTTCCCATTTCCCTAAATGAACGGAATAATTCCGTTCAAATGGGCTATGCACTACACTTTTGGACCACTTGAACATATAGGTCTTACCGGTAGCCGAATAACGCGCATGGAAATTTTCATCGACGAATTCCACCAACTCTGCCCGGATGTCTTTCGGAAAATACACATTGAGCGCCATTTGCCACCGTTCCAGTGATAAATCGAGCGGCGTGTCGTAATGAATGACTTGTCCAAGCGCATGTACGCCTGCATCCGTCCGCCCGCTCGCGACTGAAAAGATGGAAGAATCCTTATGGAGCTTCCGAAGTGCTTTATCGATTTCGGATTGCACCGTGCGCATCTTCGGCTGGAATTGATAGCCGGCAAAATTCGTTCCATCGTAGGAAATGACAGCTTTGACTCGTCTCATTCTATCCCTCCTAGCTCCGAAGCCACAGTAATGCAATCAGCAATAAGCCAAAGATGACTAATGCGATCGTATCACGCCATTGCCAATCCAATTGACGGTACCTCGTGCGTCCCTCGCCTCCGCGGTATCCTCGGACTTCCATGGCGATAGCTAAATCCTCCGCCCGTTTAAAGGCACTAACAAACAAAGGGACCAGCAACGGTACAACCGCCTTGATTCGCTCTTTCAGAGATCCTGTCGTTAAGTCAGAACCCCGAGCAAGCTGGGCTTTCATAATTTTATCCGTCTCGTCCATTAAGGTTGGGATGAACCTTAGAGAAATGGACATCATTAATGCCAGTTCATGGACAGGAAGCTTCAGCTTTTTCAATGGATTCAGCAACGTCTCCATCCCGTCTGTTATGGAAATAGGTGATGTCGTCAATGTTAAAATCGTTGTCATCAAGACGAGTACGAGAAAACGGATGGAAATATAAATACCCTGGCGCAGCCCTTCCTCATAAATCCGAATAAACTTCCATTCAAACAGGATTGGCCCTTCTTTTGTGAAAATGAAATGCATCAATAGTGTAAAAGCGACGAGGAATAAAATCGGCTTCAAGCCATTAAATAAAAAGTATAACCGGATTCTTGCCGTCAAGATTGTCAGAAGCGTAAACGCCAGCAATACTGCATATGTAGCTGTATTATTCGCGAAGAAGACAGCCACGATAAACAGAAAGACAAAAATCAACTTCGAACGGGGGTCCAACCGATGGACAAAAGAGTGGCCCGGAATATAGCGGCCAAATATCATTTTCTCCATCATTTCCGGCCACCTGCTTCCTTCAAGACAACGGCCATCTCTTTTGCGAGCTGTTCCTCCGTCAATGCAAGTTGTCCGAGCGGTTTCCCAGTCAAAGTTTCGAAATCACGTTGGAATCGAACGGAACGCGGAATCCCTAACCGATAGGAAGCCAGTTCTTCCGCCTTTCCAAAAACATCTTCCGGCGTGCCCGACAGGACGGACGTTCCATCATGCATGACGAGAACTTGATCGGCATATCTCGCCGCATCTTCCATACTATGTGTGACGAGGATAGTTGTCAGGTTCTCCTCCTCATGTAAACGATGGAACAATTCCATGATCTCTTTTCTGCCTCGCGGATCGAGTCCCGCTGTCGGTTCATCCAAAATGAGAACAGACGGATTAAATGCAAGGACTCCTGCAATAGCTACCCTTCGCATTTGTCCACCGGAGAGGTCAAAGGGCGACTTTTGTGCGATATCCGGCGGCAAGCCGAGAAGCTCGATCAATTCATGCGCCCTGCTCCTCGCCTCCTCTTCCGGAATGCCAAAATTCATTGGTCCGAACATGATATCCTTCTCAACCGTTTCTTCAAACAGCTGGTGTTCTGGAAATTGAAAGACGATGCCTACATGCTTTCTGACATCCTTCAAGGCCTTTCCTTTCGTATCGGATGTAATGAGGGTCGAACCAATGCGCACAGAGCCTTCTGAAGGCTTCAGAAGCCCATTTAAATGCAATAACAGTGTCGACTTGCCTGAGCCAGTATGGCCGATGATGGCAGTATAGGAGCCTGATGGGATGGTCGCATTGACGTCACGCAATGCGCGTTTTTCGAAAGGCGAGTCCTTCGCATATAAATAGCCTACTTGTTGAAGTACGATGTCCATAGTTCATTCACCAACTCTTCTTCTGACATATGGTTTCCATTCAATTCAATGCCCTCTTTTTGAAGAGAATCGGACAGTTTCATGGAAAACGGCAAATCAAGGCCAATCGCTTCCAGCTCGTCTCCTCTTTCAAAAATCTGTGCAGGTGACCCAATGGCAAGCACCTTTCCTTGATTCATCACGATGACACGGTCGGCTAGAAGGACTTCCTCCAAATCATGCGTAATGGAGAGTACCGTCAAGCCGGTTTGCCGCTTTAGCTCCTCCACCACCCGGATGACTTCATCCCGGCCTTGGGGATCCAACATGGAGGTCGCCTCATCCAAAATCAGCAGCTCAGGCTCCAGAGCAAGCGCCCCTGCAATGGCAACGCGCTGCTTTTGGCCGCCGGATAAGTGATGCGGTTCATGATCGAGGAAAGACTCCATCTTCACTTGAGCCAAAGCCGCATGCACTCGCGGGACCATCTTCTCAAAAGGCACTCCATTGTTCTCCAATGCAAACGCAACATCATCCTGGACGGTCGAACCGACAAACTGATTGTCGGGATTTTGAAAGACAATGCCCATTCGTGAACGGATATTCCAAAGATTCTCTTCACCTAATTCCTCCAAGAAAACGCGGATGGTTCCCTCATTCGGAAACAAGAGACCAATGATTAATTTGGCTAATGTCGATTTACCAGAACCGTTATGGCCCACGATCGCGATCCATTCACCTTCCCGGATCGTAAATGAAATATCCTCCAATGCTTTCCTGCTTTCCTGCACATCCTCCGATGCATATGTGAATGAAACATGTTCCAACGAAAGGATCTCTTTCAATTCGACCACCCCAGACTGAATCATTATGTATCTCATGGCACATCAAATACGTGAAGGGTTCTCCCCTACTCTCGTGACTTGCTTGGCAAAACTGGCATTGACGGGCTGTTACGGCCTCCACCCTTCCTCTCCCTAGGTGGGGGTCTTACAGCCAGTGAATGCTGGTTCAAATGCAAAAGAAAATAAAAAAAGCGCGCACCTCATCCGAAGAAATGCGCTCATATCTATAACTGACTCCGGGTGCTCAATCCGAATCAGCGGATGAGGTACGTAGAGCTAGACCAATGGAGGAACGATACCTGCCATCAATCGTAACACTCAGCTTTTCATATTGTCGTATAAATTATTGTAAAAGAAGGGTGTGGCTATGCGTATGCCAGACACACCCTCCTCAGATTCCAAGCAGTTTCGGTCAGCATACATGCCAGCCGTCTTTTTGGATTAAACTAATTCGATAACTACTACAGGTGCTCCATCGCCACGGCGAGGTCCCATTTTCATGATGCGTGTGTAACCACCTTGACGATCTGCATAGCGTGGCGCCACTGTATCAAACAATTTTTGCAATGCGAAAGTCTTTTGCTCTTTGCCCTCTTCGTCTTCAGTTACAATCACTTCACGACGGATGAACTCAGCAGCCTGACGGCGCGCATGCAAGTCTCCACGTTTACCAAGAGTGATCATTTTTTCGACGACGGATCGCAATTCTTTTGCGCGCGCTTCAGTCGTTTGGATACGCTCATGAATAATGAGGTCTGTCGCTAAGTCGCGTAGCATCGCTTTACGTTGTGAACTTGTGCGTCCAAGTTTTCTGTATGCCATAGAAGTTTCCCTCCCTCAATTTATTTCTTAATCTTCCGAGCGTAACCCAAGGTTCAACTCGTCCAATTTCGCCTTCACTTCTTCAAGTGATTTACGGCCAAGATTCCGTACTTTCATCATTTCGTCCTCTGACTTGTTGGCAAGTTCTAGGACTGTGTTGATGCCTGCACGTTTTAGGCAGTTATAAGAACGAACGGAAAGGTCAAGTTCTTCAATTGTCATTTCAAGTACTTTTTCTTTCTGATCTTCTTCTTTTTCTACCATAATTTCAGCAGATTGTGCCTCGTCGGTCATGCCGACAAAAATGTTCAGATGCTCCGTCAGGATTTTTGCTCCGAGCGAAACAGCTTCTTTCGGACCGATGCTGCCATCTGTCCAAATATCAAACGTCAACTTGTCAAAGTTCGTGCTTTGACCGACCCGTGTATTTTCAACTTGGAAATTGACGCGTGAAACTGGAGTGTAAATAGAGTCAATCGGAATAACACCAATCGCAAGATCCTCACGTTTGTTCTGATCAGAAGGCGCATAGCCACGTCCACGGACAGCATACATACGCATGCGAAGATGACCGTTTTTGCCAAGCGTCGCGATATGAAGATCAGGGTTCAGCACTTCGACATCACTGTCGTGAGTAATATCGGCTGCTGTTACAACTCCTTCACCTTTCACATCTATTTCAATCACTTTCTCATCATCTGAGTAGATTTTGAGAGCAAGCTTCTTCACGTTCAAAATAATTGTTGCTACGTCTTCGACGACACCTTCAATTGTAGAGAATTCATGAAGAACCCCGTCGATCTGAATAGATGTTACGGCAGCTCCTGGCAATGAAGAAAGAAGCACACGGCGCAAGGAATTCCCTAACGTATTTCCGTATCCACGCTCCAATGGTTCAATAATAAACTTACCGAACTTGGAATCTTCGCTGATCATAACTGTTTCAATCTTCGGTTTCTCAATCTCGATCATTCATTTACCCTCCTTCAAAACGTCTAGTATATAGGCCGTTCCATATTGAAATCGATTCGTATAGACAACAAATTGCAATCACACAATTCATTTTTGCCAAAAATTGTGTTTCTCAATCAATTGGAGAACAAACCTTTATACACGACGACGTTTTGGCGGGCGGCAACCGTTATGTGGTACCGGTGTTACGTCTCTGATCGCAGTTACTTCAAGACCTGCTGCTTGTAATGAACGGATTGCAGCTTCACGTCCAGCACCTGGTCCTTTTACAGTAACTTCCAAAGATTTCAAACCATGTTCCATAGATGCTTTCGCAGCTGTTTCAGCAGCCATTTGAGCAGCGAATGGAGTAGATTTACGGGAACCTCTGAAACCAAGTGCACCTGCGCTTGACCAAGAAAGTGCATTCCCGTGGCTGTCAGTGATCGTTACGATAGTATTGTTGAACGTCGAACGGATATGTGCAATACCAGTTTCAATATTCTTTTTTACACGACGTTTACGAGTTTGTTGTTTACGTGCCATGTTTAGAAAACCTCCCTTACTTATTATTTCTTCTTATTAGCAACTGTCCGTTTAGGACCTTTACGAGTACGTGCGTTGTTTTTCGTGTTTTGTCCGCGTACTGGCAATCCACGACGGTGGCGGATTCCACGGAAGCTACCGATTTCCATCAAACGTTTGATGTTAAGGGAAGTTTCACGGCGAAGATCCCCTTCTACTTTCAAGCCGTCGATTTGCTCACGGATTTTATCAAGTTCTGCATCAGTCAAATCGCGAACGCGTGTGTCTTCAGAGATACCAGCGTTAGCCAAGATCTTTTGTGCAGAAGTTTTACCAATTCCAAAAATGTATGTCAATGAAATGACCACGCGCTTATCGCGCGGTACGTCTACTCCAGCAATACGTGCCATATAGAGTGTGCACCTCCCTTTGTATTAGCCTTGTCTTTGTTTATGTTTAGGATTTTCACAGATTACCATTACTCGGCCGCGTCTGCGAATGACTTTGCATTTTTCGCAGATCGGTTTTACAGATGGCCTTACTTTCATCTTACCCAACCTCCTTCAATATTCCGGAGTTGCAAAAGTTATTTGAAACGGTATGTGATACGACCGCGTGTTAAATCGTAAGGCGAAAGTTCCAATGTCACTTTGTCGCCTGGCAGGATGCGGATAAAGTGCATACGGATCTTGCCTGATACATGTGCAAGAATCGTATGGCCATTTTCCAATTCTACCTTGAACATCGCGTTCGGCAACGTTTCGACTACGGTTCCTTCAACTTCAATTACGTCGTCCTTCGCCATCAATCCTGTCTCCCTTCTATATCCAATAAAGGTCCTAACCATCTAGCGGCAGCAGTCGCCTTCAAAGCTCCTTCAACATATGTCCGGATTGCATGAGTGATGTTCGAAAGACGTCTGTCACATTTCGTTTCCCGTAAGTCAGTCCCCGACTATTGTTGTGGAATATCGCATCGGAATAGACACGACCGACAGGATTGCCGTGGAGGAACCCAGAATTCGTTTTAGTCCTTTTCGACAAATACATTATAGCCACTTGCATGGCGAAATGCATTTGATTCGATCTGGTGCGAATCATCATCGGGCTCTTACCAGTTCCTATACCGGGCACCATATGCTTTTGCAGCTCGTTAATCGTACTTTCCGTGCAGCAAGTGCTGCCCATTACTGAAGGCGTGCATGAATTGTGCCCGGAAAGGATCACTGTGCGCTTTCGCTAAGGATTGCGTCCAAATCTTTAAAAACATCATTGATGTCCTGCTCGCCATCAATATTTGAAAGCACGCCTTTTGCATCATAGAACGCTAAGAGCGGTGCTGTTTGATTCATATTTACTTCCAGACGGTTCGTGACAGTTTCCGGATTATCATCCGCTCGCTGATAAAGTTCCCCGCCATCCTTGTCACAGACGCCATCCACTTTAGGTGGATTGAACTGCAAATGATAGGATGTGCCGCATACTTTGCAAATTCTGCGACCGGTCAATCTTGCGATCAGTTCTTCCTTTTCAACTTTAATGTTGAGAACATCTGTGATTTTCCGTCCCAAATCAGCAAGAAGCTGATCCAGCGCCTCAGCTTGAGGCACCGTGCGAGGAAAACCGTCCAAAAGGAAGCCTTTGTCGCAATCCGATTTGCTTAATCGTTCACGAACGATTCCGATAGTCACTTCATCAGGCACGAGTGCGCCTTGATCCATGAACGATTTTGCTTTGACTCCAAGTTCCGTGCCTTCTGCTATTGCAGCACGGAACATATCGCCTGTAGAAATATGAGGGATTTCGTACTTCTCGACAATTTTGTCTGCCTGTGTGCCTTTGCCGGCTCCAGGAAGACCCATTAATACGATATTCATACGTCTTGCCCTCCATCCATATTACACCAATAGGGCCAGCCCTATACGGAATTTTTATTTCATGAAGCCTTTGTAATGCCGTTTCACGAGTTGGGACTCCAATTGCTTCATAGTCTCGAGTGCAACCCCGACGACGATGAGCAAGCTCGTTCCACCAATTTGAGCCGACTGTGGTAGGTTAGCCAGATTGATGAAGAAAATCGGCATGACTGCGACAACCGCCAAGAAGAGAGAGCCGACGAATGTCAGTCTGTACAAAGTGCTAGTCAAGTATTTTTGTGTGTTTTGTCCTGGACGAATGCCCGGGATATAGGCCCCTTGCTTTTTCAAGTTGTCCGCCATATTTTCTGGATTCACTTGAATGAATGCATAGAAATAGGTGAACGCAAGGATCAATGCGACGTAAATAATCATTCCGACAGGATGCGTATAATCGAATGTCTGAGTAATGAACTTCGTTACGCTATTCTCTCCGAAAAATGCCGCCAATTGCTGTGGTGTGATGAAAAACGCCACGGCAAAGATGACTGGAATAACTCCCGCTGCATTCAACTTCAATGGCAAATGAGTTTGTTGGCCTGCTGTTGTTTGTGCACGGCCTGTAACTCGTTTTGCATACTGAATCGGAATTTTACGAAGCGCTTCTTGTACGTAAACGACACCTGCAATGATTGCAATAATGACAATCAATAACAGCACCATCGTTGCAATACGGATGAATAGCAGGTCGCCCGCATCTTGAATTTGAGTGGCATATAGTTGGTTAACAGCGTTCGGGATACCCGCCGCAATTCCGGCAAAGATGATAATGGAAATCCCATTACCGACACCTTTTGCAGTAATCTGTTCACCTAGCCACAACAAGAAGGAAGTTCCTGCTGTCAGAACGATTGCAATGACAATGTAAGTTGAAATGCCTTCATCCTTAATTAGCGTACCGCCAAACATTTGGTTGAACCCGAATGACATCGCAATAGCTTGGATAAAAGCAAGAACAACAGTGAAATAACGTGTGAACTGGGCAAGTTTCCGTCTGCCGACATCTCCTTGCTTCGCCCACTCCGTAAACTTAGGAACTACATCCATCTGCAATAATTGCACAATGATGGATGCCGTGATGTAAGGCATGATTCCCATCGCAAAGATGGAGAACTTGGATAATGCCCCGCCACCAAATGTGTTTAAGAAACCGATAAATTGGTTATTGGTTGCTTGTAAAGCAGTCGCGTCAACGTTTGGCACCGGAATGAAGGTTCCGAGCCGGAAAACGATGAGTACGAGTAGTGTGAAAATGATTTTAGACCTGATATCTCTAACGCGCATAAAGTTGGAGATTGTCTGAAACATTATACCACCTCGGCTTGCCCGCCCGCTTTCTCGATTGCTTCTTTAGCTGAAGCAGAGAATTTGTGAGCTTTGACAGTAATCTTTTTCTCAAGAGTCCCATTACCAAGAATCTTAATACCGGATTTTTCATTGCTCACAATTCCTGTTTCGATCAGCAATTCAGGCGTTACTTCCGTGCCCTCCTCGAAACGGTTAAGAGTTTCAAGGTTAACGATCGCGTATTCCTTACGGTTGATGTTCGTAAATCCACGCTTAGGAAGACGTTGGAAAAGTGGAAGCTGTCCACCCTCGAATCCAAGACGAACGCCGCCGCCGGAACGAGCCTTTTGACCTTTGTGACCTTTACCGGAAGTCTTACCAGTACCGGAACCGATACCACGTCCAATACGCTTACGTGATTTACGTGCGCCTTCGGCTGGTTTCATTTCGTGTAATTTCATCCTTATCGGCACCTCCTTATTCGAAAATGTGGATTATTGTTCTTTTACTGTAACCAAGTGGCTGACTTTGTTGATCATGCCGCGGATTGCGACATTATCTTCATGTTCAACCGTTTGGTTCAATTTGCGTAGACCTAATGCTTCAACTGTTTTGCGTTGTGCCGGTTTCGCACCGATCACACTTTTAGTAAGGGTGATTTCAAGTTTGTTTGCCATTGTATTTCCCCCCTCAACCTAACAGTTCTTCTACGGATTTGCCGCGCAATTTTGCAACGTCTTCTGCGCGTTTCAAGCTCTTCAGCCCTTCAATTGTTGCACGGACCATGTTGATCGGTGTGCTAGAACCAAGAGATTTTGAAAGGATATCCGTGATTCCTGCTAGTTCTAGTACCGCACGGACTGGTCCTCCGGCGATAACTCCAGTACCAGGTGCTGCTGGTTTGATTAGGATCTGTCCAGCACCGAAACGTCCTAGTACTTCGTGTGGTGTAGTTCCTTGTACCATAGGCACTGCAATCAAGTTCTTTTTCGCATCTTCGATCGCCTTACGGATTGCGTCTGGAACCTCTTGTGCTTTACCAGTTCCGAAACCGACACGGCCGTTTTTATCTCCGACTACGACAAGTGCAGTAAAACGGAAACGACGTCCACCTTTAACCACTTTTGCTACACGGTTAATCGTAACTACGCGTTCTTCGAATTCACTTTTAATCTGATCATTACGACGCATGAAATATGTCCCTCCTTCTTAATTAAAATTCCAGTCCATTTTCGCGTGCTGCGTCCGCAAGAGCTTTGACACGGCCGTGAAATAGGTATCCGCCACGGTCAAATACGACTGACTTAACGTCTTTTTCAACGGCTTTTTTCGCGATCAATTCGCCGATTTTAGCTGCTGCTTCAGCATTTCCTTTTGAGTCCGCACCGAACTCTTTATCCATAGTGGAAGCACTTGCAATCGTAATGCCATTCACATCATCGATTAATTGTGCATAGATATGCTTATTTGAACGGTACACATTCAAACGTGGACGCGCTGCAGAACCGCTGATTTTCGTACGCACACGTGCGTGACGCTTTTTACGTACAGCGTTTTTATCCTGTTTTGTGATCATCGTGGTCACTCCTTCCGGATGCCTTATGCGGCATTATTTACCTGTTTTTCCTTCTTTGCGGCGGACTTGTTCGCCTTCGTACTTAATACCTTTACCTTTGTAAGGCTCTGGTGGACGTACTTGTCTGATGTTCGAAGCAAGAGCACCTACGCGTTCTTTATTGATGCCGCGAACAATGATTTTTGTGTTGGAAGGAACTTCAACTTCAATTCCTTCTTCTGGTGTGAACTCAACTGGATGAGAGTATCCAACGTTCAATACAAGCTTTTTACCTTGAAGTTGTGCACGGTAACCTACCCCGACAAGTTCAAGAGAACGCTCGAATCCTTGAGATACACCTACAACCATATTGTTCAATAGTGAACGAGTTGTTCCGTGGATGGAACGGTGTTCTTTCGCATCAGAAGGACGGACCAAAGTAATCACGTTGCCTTCTTGCTCGATTTTAATATCAGTGTTAAATGTATTTGTAAGTTCGCCTTTCGGTCCTTTTACAGTAACGTGATTGTCATCAGAGATTGTAACAGTTACGTTTTCAGGCACCTCAATCGGCTTTTTGCCAATACGGGACATTCAATTGCACCTCCATTCTATTGTTGCGGATTACCAAACGTAAGCTACGACTTCTCCGCCTACTTGTTTTGCACGAGCTTCCTTATCTGTAAGGAGACCATGTGATGTGGAAACGAGGGCGATACCTAGACCATTCAAAACTTTAGGCACTTCGTTCGTTTTAGCATAAACGCGAAGACCCGGTTTTGAAATACGTTTAAGACCAGTGATAACACGCTCGTTATTTTGACCATATTTCAAGAAAATGCGGATGATGCCTTGTTTGCTATCTTCCACGTATTCGACGTCGCGGACGAAACCTTCACGCTTCAAGATTTCAGCGATTTCTTTTTTCATATTTGAAGCAGGTACCTCAAGCTTCTCGTGGCGAACCATGTTCGCGTTACGGATGCGTGTAAGCATATCTGCAATCGGATCACTCATTGTCATTCCATTAACCTCCTTCCCAAGTTAGGGGATTACCAGCTAGCTTTTTTGACGCCTGGGATTTGTCCCTTGTATGCAAGTTCGCGGAAACAAATACGGCAAAGTTTGAATTTACGATATACGGAGTGCGGACGACCACAGCGTTCGCAACGTGTATATTCTTGTACTTTGAACTTTGGCGTACGTTTCTGTTTAACGATCATTGATTTTTTAGCCACGTTTTCGCCTCCCTTTTGTTTACTTTTGGAACGGCATGCCGAACTGCGTCAATAACTCGCGTGCTTCTTCGTCGGAGTTTGCAGTCGTAACGATGACGATATCCATTCCACGTACTTTTGATACTTTATCGTAGTCAATTTCAGGGAAAATGAGCTGTTCTTTAACACCTAGCGTATAGTTGCCGCGACCATCGAATGCTTTTTTAGAAACACCGCGGAAGTCACGTACACGAGGAAGTGAAATGGAAACCAGCTTGTCAAGGAATTCATACATACGCTCACCGCGCAATGTAACCTTCGCTCCGATTGGCATTCCTTCACGTAGACGGAATCCAGCGATTGACTTCTTCGCTTTTGTAACAACTGGCTTTTGACCAGAAATAGTTGTTAAATCTTCTACTGCCGCATCAAGTGCTTTTGAGTTTTGGACAGCATCACCAACACCCATGTTGATGACGATTTTTTCAACTTTCGGTACTTGCATGACGGACTTATATTCAAACTTGCTCATTAGAGCAGGTGTGATTTCTTTTATAAATTTATCTTTCAGACGGCTCATTCTAAAGAACCTCCCTTCTTCAAGAGATTAATTTTTTTCTTTAAGTTCTTTTTTGCTAATTACGTCAAGTACTTCACCGGATTTTTTAGCAACACGGGATTTGATGCGGTATGTTTTTCCGCTTTCCGTTTTTTCCTCGTATTTATAACCGACGCGAGTAGGTTCTCCCGACTTAGGATCGATTAGCATTACGTTGGAAACATGGATTGCTGCTTCCATGCTTACAATGCCTCCTTGAGGATTTGCTTGGTTCGGTTTCGTATGCTTTTTGACGATGTTAACACCTTCGACAAGAACTCGTTCTTTGTTTGGAAGTACTGAGAGGATGACGCCAGTTTTACCTTTGTCTTTCCCAGTGATAACTTTTACTTTATCGCCTTTTTTAACGTGCATTGTATCGCACCTCCTTGATTGGCACTGTCATGTGATTAAAGAACTTCTGGAGCTAGTGAAATGATTTTCATGAAGTTGTTATCGCGAAGTTCGCGGGCAACTGGTCCGAAAATACGAGTTCCACGTGGGCTCTTATCATCACGGATGATTACGCATGCATTCTCGTCGAACGTAATATAGGAGCCATCCTTACGACGTACTCCGCTTTTCGTGCGGACGATAACAGCTTTGACAACGTCACCTTTCTTGACAACGCCGCCTGGTGTTGCTTTCTTGACCGTAACAACGACGATATCACCGATATTCGCAGTCTTGCGTCCTGTTCCACCAAGTACTTTAATAGTTAAAACTTCGCGTGCACCTGAATTGTCGGCAACTTTCATACGAGTTTCCTGTTGAATCATTGAGGCTACCTCCTCTCGGAATTTACTTTCCGAACGTTATTAAATGATGACCGCTTTTTCGACTACTTCGATAAGGCGGAAACGTTTTGTTGCTGATAATGGGCGAGTTTCCATAATACGAACGATATCGCCGATTTTCGCTTCATTCATTTCATCATGTGCCTTGAATTTCTTTGAGTACTTTACACGCTTGCCGTATAAAGAATGCTTTTTGTGTGTCTCTACCATTACGGTAACCGTTTTATCCATTTTGTCGGATACGACACGGCCTGTATATACTTTGCGCTGGTTACGCTCAGTCATGGCTGCAACCTCCTTCATCAGTTATTTGCACTGATCTCTCTTTGACGTATTACAGTTTTCATGCGCGCAATCGATTTGCGAACTTCGCGGATGCGTGCAGTGTTTTCTAATTGTCCTGTCGCTAATTGGAAGCGAAGGTTGAAAAGCTCTTCTTTCAGTGATTTTACCTTTTGCTCAATCTCTGCAGTTGTCAAGTCACGGATTTCATTAGCTTTCATTAGACTCACCACCAATTTCTTCACGTTTAACAAACTTGCTCTTTACAGGCAGTTTGTGCGATGCGAGTCGAAGTGCTTCACGTGCAACTTCTTCAGACACACCTGCAATTTCAAACATTACTCGACCAGGTTTTACAACTGCTACCCAGCCTTCAACAGCACCCTTACCGGAACCCATCCGTACTTCAAGAGGCTTTTTCGTATATGGTTTATGCGGGAAAATATTGATCCATACTTTACCGCCACGCTTCATGTAACGTGTCATTGCAATACGGGCAGATTCGATTTGACGGTTTGTAATCCAACCTGATTCAGTCGCTTGAATACCAAACTCACCAAATTGTACTTTTGCGCCGCCTTTTGTCATACCGCGCATCTTACCACGGAATACACGACGGTGTTTAACGCGTTTAGGCATTAACATATTATTTGCCTCCTTCCTCAGAGTTCTTCTTCACTGGAAGGACTTCTCCCCGGTAGATCCATACTTTAACGCCTAGCTTACCATAAGTAGTGTCGGCTTCTGCATGTGCATAGTCGATGTCAGCACGTAATGTATGGAGAGGAACAGTTCCTTCGCTGTAGTGTTCCGCACGCGCGATGTCAGCACCGCCGAGACGTCCGGAGACTTGCGTTTTGATACCTTTAGCGCCTGCACGGATTGTGCGTTGGATCGCTTGTTTTTGTGCACGACGGAAAGATACACGGCTTTCCAATTGACGAGCGATTGATTCTGCAACCAATTTCGCATCAAGATCTGCACGTTTGATTTCAACGATATTAATGTGGACACGCTTGCCAGTGATTTCGTTAAGCTGTTTGCGAAGTGCCTCGACTTCTGAACCGCCTTTACCGATCACCATACCTGGCTTCGCAGTGTGAATAGTAATGTTAACACGTTTTGCTGCACGCTCGATTTCCACTTTGGAAAGCGCCGCGTCAACTAGACGTTGTTCGATATATTCACGGATTTTCAAGTCTTCGTGTAATAGGTCCGCGTAGTCTTTCTCTGCATACCACTTCGAATCCCAATCACGAATGATGCCAACCCGTAAACCATTAGGATGTACTTTTTGACCCACGAATTATCCCTCCTTCTTTTCAGATACCACTACAGTGATGTGGCTCGTACGTTTGTTGATCGCACTTGCACGACCTTGTGCACGTGGACGGAAACGTTTCATTGTCGGACCTTCATCAACGAATACTTCGCTTACGATGAGGTTTTCGACATCCAATTCATAGTTGTGTTCAGCATTAGCGATTGCTGATTTCAATACTTTTTCTACAACCGGAGATGCCGCTTTAGGCGTCAGGCGTAGAATCGCGACAGCTTCACCGATTTTCTTGCCCCGGATAAGATCAACGACCAAACGGACTTTGCGAGGAGCAATACGGACTGTGCGGGCAGTAGCTTTTGCTTGTTGCATCAGAAATACCTCCTCTCAATTAGCGTTTTGTTTTCTTATCGTCGGCACCATGACCTTTGTAAGTGCGCGTAGGTACGAATTCGCCCAATTTGTGACCAACCATATCCTCAGTCACATAAACAGGTACGTGTTTGCGTCCGTCATATACTGCAATCGTCAATCCGATGAAAGACGGGAAGATAGTAGAACGGCGTGACCAAGTTTTGATTACCTGTTTCTTTGGTGCATCTTTTTGTGCATCAACCTTTTTCAATAAATGATCATCTGCAAAAGGTCCTTTTTTCAAGCTGCGGCCCATGTCGAAACCTCCCTCCGTGATTGTACTACGGCCCAGTCATTGAACCGCAGTGCTATCACATTATTTTTTACGACGACGAACGATAAGTTTGTCGGATTTGTTGTTTTTCTTACGTGTTTTGTAACCAAGAGCCGGTTTGCCCCATGGTGTAACAGGAGTCGGACGGCCGATTGGTGTACGTCCTTCACCACCACCGTGTGGGTGATCGTTAGGGTTCATGACAGAACCACGAACAGTCGGGCGCTTGCCTAACCAACGAGAACGACCTGCTTTACCGATGTTGATCAATTCGTGCTGCTCATTACCAACTTGACCGATAGTAGCGCGGCAAGTAGAAAGGACCATACGAACTTCACCGGATTGTAGACGGATGATGACATATTTGCCTTCACGACCTAGTAGTTGTGCAGATGTACCTGCTGAACGTACTAGCTGACCGCCTTTACCAGGCTTCAACTCGATGTTGTGGATCGTAGAACCCATTGGAATGTTTTCTAGTGGAAGTGAGTTTCCTACGCGGATATCAGCTTCCGATCCAGACATGATTGTCATGCCTACTTCAAGACCTTTTGGTGCTAGGATGTAGCGTTTTTCTCCATCTGCATAGTTAATCAATGCGATGTTAGCAGAACGGTTTGGATCGTATTCGATCGTAGCAACGCGTCCTGGAATGCCATCTTTCCGGCGTTGGAAATCGATGACACGGTATTGGCGCTTGTGGCCTCCACCTTGGTGACGAACAGTCATCCTACCTTGGTTGTTACGGCCGCCTTTGCGTTTGAGCGGTGTAAGCAATGATTTTTCCGGCTTATCTGTCGTGATGGCAGAGAAGTCCGAGCTAGTCATGTTACGACGTCCGTTGGAGGTAGGTTTGTATTTCTTAATCGCCATTGGTGTTCCCTCCTTCGTTTAATTGCGTTTCAATTACATTTCAAATAGTTCGATGTCTTTGGAGTCTGCTGTTAGTGTAACAATCGCTTTGCGGCGCTTGTTCGTGTAACCAGCATGTTTGCCCATGCGTTTGAACTTGCCTTTATAGTTCTGAACGTTGACCTTTTCCACTTTCACGCCGAAGATTTCTTCGACAGCTTGCTTCACATGCGTTTTGTTAGCACGTGTATCCACTTCGAAAGTGTATTTTTTGAACTCCATTTGTTCAGAAGAACGCTCGGTAATGACCGGACGTTTCAATACATCACGTGCTTCCATTAACCAAGCACCTCCTCTAATTTTTCAACTGCACCTTTCGTGATGACCAGTTTGTCATGAGCGACAAGGTCAAGAACATTGATGCCGTTAGCTGTAACGACGCTTACGCCAGGGATGTTGCGAGCGGACAATGCCACTGTTTCATCTAGGTCAGCTGTTACGAATAAAGCTTTTTTATCGATTGATAGGTTTGCAAGCACTTTTACAAATTCTTTTGTTTTTGGTGCGTCGAATGCAAGGCCTTCCAATACGATGATTTCTTCATCGCGAACTTTCGTGGAAAGTGCAGATCGAAGAGCTAAGCGACGGACTTTCTTAGGAAGTTTGTAGCTGTAGCTTCTTGGAGTTGGACCGAACACGATACCGCCTCCACGCCATTGTGGTGAACGGATGGACCCTTGACGAGCACGTCCTGTTCCTTTTTGGCGCCATGGTTTACGGCCACCGCCGGCTACTTCCGCGCGAGTTTTTACTTTATGGTTCCCTTGGCGCAAAGAAGCGCGTTGTTGAACCAATGTTTCAAATAGGACAGCTTCATTAGGCTCGATTCCGAAGATTCCTTCGTTCAATTCGATTTCGCCAACTGAAGAACCTGTCTGGTTTAGTACGGATACTTTAGGCATTCCTGTTTCCTCCTTCCTTTAGAAATTAGTTCCCTTTGATAGCACTTTTCACTTGGATCAAGGATTTGCGTGCTCCTGGAACATTACCTTTTACAAGCAACAAGTTACGCTCAGCGTCAACTCGTACGATTTCAAGGTTTTGGATTGTAATTGTTTTCCCGCCTGTACGTCCTGGTAGTTTCATACCTTTGAATACACGTTGTCCGTCAACAGCTCCTAGGGAACCTGGGGCACGGTGGAAACGGGAACCGTGGCTCATTGGGCCGCGGGAATGTCCGTGGCGTTTGATAACACCTTGGAACCCTTTACCTTTTGATACTCCTGTAATGTCAACGATATCGCCTTCAGCGAATGCGTCAACTTTGACTTCCTGACCAACTTCATACCCAGCCACATCCAGTCCGCGGAATTCACGGATGAAGCGCTTAGGTGCCGTTTCAGCTTTCGCAACGTGCCCCTTTTCAGGTTTGTTTGCAAGCTTTTCACGTTTATCTTCGAATCCAAGCTGGATTGCTTCGTAGCCGTCCGTTTCAACTGTCTTCTTTTGAAGAACAACGTTTGGAGCAGCTTCAATCACAGTTACTGGGATCAAATCGCCGTTTTCAGCAAAGATTTGCGTCATACCGACTTTTCTTCCTAAGATTCCTTTGGTCATTTGTCACACCTCCTGAAATAGTTTGTTTGTTTTGTATTGGTAAGATTAAAGTTTGATTTCGATGTCTACGCCTGACGGTAAGTCAAGTTTCATCAATGCATCGACAGTTTGCGGTGTCGGATTGACGATATCGATTAGACGTTTATGCGTACGCATTTCGAACTGCTCGCGCGAATCTTTGTACTTATGTACCGCACGAAGGATCGTGTATACAGATCTTTCAGTTGGCAACGGTATCGGACCTGATACGCTAGCACCTGAACGTTTTGCTGTTTCAACGATCTTTTCAGCTGACTGATCAAGAATACGGTGATCATATGCTTTCAAACGAATACGAATCTTTTGTTTTGCCATTATTTTCCCTCCTTTTTCGCCTATTTTCTAGACATTCTCCACGGAAATTTCCCACACGCGCGCCATGGCAAAGCGGCCGGGCGTGTCGGCAACCTCCCGCTTCATCGCAGTCAAAGACCAACATTCAACATTATACATAAGGATATAGGTTTCTGCAAGTCTTTTAATGAAAATCTTTTCTTTAACCTTGCTTATTATATATTTCCTCATAAGGATATTCAAGTAGTATCTTTACATTTGTTCTGAAGTCAAAAAAGTGAGTTGGCTACAGATGTTTGAAATTATCAGTTTGCTTTGCTAAACCTCCGCTTGCACGTTAAGTACTAGGCCTGCTATCGGTTTCGCATTCATAATCTATAGTGTAAATATTTGTTGGGCTTCCTGCGGTTGGTCTCGGCCAACAGGCGGGGTATATGAAAATGCGGGCTGGTTCCACTTTTTCATTCTATTGTGCTGAGAATTTCACATGCCGTGCTTTTTTGTGCATCTTGTTGCTGCCCCTCTATTGCATGGGCGGTAGTTAAAAATTCTACTTATGCTCTTTAAAGTCGGAACAAATTTTTGCAGGACTGCTCGCAGGACTGCTCTTATAAAGTTGCTTAACATATTATAGTTTTGCTTTGTATGTGTTCCGTTAGCAGCACGGAAAAATCAACTGCACAGAAGAATCAAGTTCTATCAAGTTCTCCTGCAACCTACTAGAACTGTTCCAGTAGTCTGAAATTACCTGTACTCGGTCAAATTGATCTGTAAATCCTTCCCCTGCCAAGGTAAGTATGAGGGCACTTCATTGCTCTTCCTATTCTGTAGAACAAAGTTCTATCACTACACCTTCAACAACCTCCCTTTAGTGCCGGAACACCTTTAATCTACCGAATCTATCTACTTGGAAATGTCGACGAACATTTCCTGTACTGCGCCATTTTATCAATTTATAGACATGAAAAATCCCGCCACCAGGGACGGGATTTTCATGATTGCAATCAGGTTTATTTCTTACTTTTCAATTGTAGCAACAACGCCAGCGCCAACTGTACGTCCACCTTCACGGATTGAGAATTTAGTTCCTTCTTCAATCGCGATTGGAGAGATCAGTTCAACAGTCATTTCAACGTTGTCTCCTGGCATTACCATCTCAACGCCTTCTGGAAGTGAGATGATTCCAGTTACGTCAGTTGTACGGAAGTAGAACTGTGGACGGTAGTTAGAGAAGAATGGAGTGTGACGTCCACCTTCTTCTTTAGATAGAACGTAAACTTCTGATTTGAACTTAGTGTGTGGCGTGATTGTGCCTGGCTTTGCAAGTACTTGACCACGTTCGATATCTTCACGAGCTACCCCACGAAGAAGTGCACCGATGTTGTCTCCAGCTTCTGCATAGTCAAGAAGCTTACGGAACATTTCAACACCTGTTACAGTTGTTGATTTTGGTTCTTCAGTCAAACCGATGATTTCTACAACATCACCGACTTTAACTTGACCACGCTCAACACGGCCTGTAGCAACAGTACCACGACCTGTGATCGAGAATACATCCTCAACAGGCATCATGAATGGCTTTTCAGTGTCACGTGGAGGAGTTGGGATATACTCGTCGACAGCGTTCATAAGCTCAACGACTTTCTCTTCCCACTCTGGCTCTCCTTCAAGAGCTTTTAGAGCAGAACCTTTGATGACTGGTAGGTCGTCGCCAGGGAACTCATACTCAGAAAGAAGGTCACGAATTTCCATCTCAACTAGTTCAAGAAGTTCTTCGTCATCAACCATGTCACATTTGTTCATGAATACAACTAGGTAAGGAACACCTACTTGACGGGAAAGAAGAATGTGCTCACGAGTTTGTGGCATTGGGCCGTCTGCAGCGGATACAACTAGGATACCGCCGTCCATTTGTGCCGCACCAGTGATCATGTTTTTAACATAGTCAGCATGTCCTGGGCAGTCAACGTGTGCATAGTGACGCTTTTCAGTTTCATATTCGATGTGGGAAGTGTTGATTGTGATTCCACGCTCTTTTTCTTCTGGAGCGTTGTCAACGTCAGCGTATGATTTCGCTTCTCCACCCATTTTCTTTGAAAGAACTGTAGCGATTGCTGCAGTCAAAGTTGTTTTACCATGGTCAACGTGACCGATTGTACCAATGTTAGCATGCTCCTTGGAGCGGTCGAATTTTTCTTTAGCCATTTTGGAATTCCTCCTTAAAATGTGAGTGTTTTAATTTATATAGCTATGGAAGCTGGAGATTCATTCCCTCCAACTATCCATATCTTACAAGTAATCAACTGTAGAAACAAGGACGAAATACAATTATTCGCCTTTATTTTTTTTGATGACTTCTTCAGAGATTGATTTCGGTACATCTTCGTAGTGATCGAATACCATTGAGAACACACCGCGTCCTTGTGTATTCGAACGTAGAGATGTTGCATAACCGAACATTTCTGCAAGTGGAACCATTGCACGGACAACTTGTGCGTTACCGCGTGCTTCCATTCCTTCTACGCGTCCACGACGGGAAGTGATGTCACCCATGATATCTCCCATGTATTCTTCTGGGATGATGACTTCCACTTTCATCATTGGCTCGAGAAGTACCGGATTACACTTGGATGCTGCGTTTTTAAGTGCCATGGACGCAGCGATCTTGAATGCCATTTCGTTGGAGTCAACGTCATGGTATGATCCATCGAAGAGTCGAGCTTTCACGTCGATTAATGGATAGCCGGCAATGACACCATTGTCAAGCGCGTCACGAAGACCAGCTTCAACGGATGGAATGTATTCACGAGGAACAACCCCACCGACGATACCGTTTTCGAACTCGAATCCTTTTCCTTCTTCGTTCGGAGAAAATTCGATCCAAACGTGTCCGTATTGTCCACGACCACCGGATTGGCGGACAAACTTACCTTCGACTTCCGCAGCGCTGCGGAATGTTTCACGGTAAGATACTTGTGGAGCACCTACATTAGCTTCAACCTTGAACTCGCGGCGTAGACGGTCAACGATGATATCAAGGTGAAGCTCACCCATACCAGCAATGATGACTTCGCCAGTTTCTTGGTCTGTATGCGCACGGAATGTAGGATCTTCTTCTTGCAATTTCGCAAGAGCGTTACCCATTTTGTCTTGGTCGCCTTTTGTTTTCGGCTCGATTGCAACGGAAATTACCGGTTCAGGGAATTCCATTGATTCGAGGATGATTGGCGCCTTTTCATCACAAAGTGTGTCCCCAGTTGTTGTATCTTTCAATCCAACAGCTGCTGCGATTTCACCCGCGTGGACTTCACTGATTTCTTCACGGCTGTTTGCGTGCATTTGAAGGATACGTCCAACACGCTCACGCTTACCTTTTGTCGAGTTCTGTACGTAAGAACCTGACTGAAGTACACCGGAATAAACACGGAAGAATGTAAGTTTACCGACGTAAGGGTCAGTCATAACTTTGAATGCAAGCGCGGAGAATGGATCTTCATCGCTTGGATGACGTTCTTCCTCTTCTTCTGTATCCGGGTTGATCCCGTTCATGGAAGGAATATCAGTTGGTGCTGGCAAGTAGTCGACAACCGCGTCAAGAACAAGCTGTACACCTTTGTTTTTAAACGCTGTACCGCAAACGACTGGGTAGAATTCGACCGCAAGTGTCGCTTTACGGATAGCTGTTTTGATTTCTTCAACTGTTAACTCTTCACCGCCGAGGTATTTTTCCATGAGATCTTCATCAAAGTCAACAACTGCTTCGATTAGTTTCTCACGGTATTCTTCAGCTTGTGCGCGGAACTCTTCGGGAATTTCCTCGACAGTTGTATCTGTACCAAGGTCATTACCATACATAGTCGCTTTCATCTCGACGAGGTCGATGATTCCGCGGAATGTATCTTCAGAGCCGATCGGTAGTTGGATCGGATGTGCATTCGCTTGAAGACGGTTATGAAGTGTACCTACAGAGTAAAGGAAGTCCGCACCTGTCTTGTCCATCTTATTGACGAACACGATACGAGGAACGCCGTAAGTTGTAGCTTGGCGCCAAACTGTTTCTGTTTGAGGCTCAACACCTGATTGAGCATCAAGAACCGTAACAGCTCCATCAAGTACACGTAAAGAACGTTCAACTTCAACTGTGAAGTCCACGTGTCCCGGTGTATCGATGATATTTACTCGATGGCCTTTCCATTGTGCAGTTGTTGCTGCAGAAGTGATCGTGATTCCACGCTCTTGCTCCTGCTCCATCCAGTCCATCTGAGAAGCACCTTCGTGCGTTTCTCCGATTTTATGGATCTTACCTGTGTAAAAAAGGATCCGCTCAGTCGTCGTCGTTTTACCGGCGTCGATGTGAGCCATGATACCAATGTTACGAGTATTCTCTAAGGAGAACTCTCTAGCCATTTTGTATATCTCCTTCCGTTTCGGTTTGTGGCATCAACCAATCACACCCCGGCATATTGGCATCTGGAATTTTCAAGAGCGAGCTCGTAAAATTTCTCCTGAAAAACTTCAGCTGCCGCCGGAGGCTTTTATCTCTGTTCAGCAAAAGTATGCAATATGCAAGTTCTCCGGCTTAGAGCCAGTTCCTTTCGCCGGACAAAGATAAATTGTCCGATCTTACCAGCGATAGTGAGCGAATGCTTTGTTCGCATCTGCCATCTTGTGCATTTCTTCACGACGTTTTACGGAAGCACCTGTGTTGTTGGAAGCGTCAAGGATTTCATTCGCAAGACGTTCTTCCATTGTTTTCTCACCGCGTGTACGGGAGTAGTTCACAAGGTAGCGTAATCCTAGAGTCGTACGACGCTCAGGACGAACTTCGACCGGAACTTGGTAGTTCGCACCACCGACACGGCGAGCACGTACTTCAAGTACAGGCATTACGTTGTTAAGAGCTGCTTCGAATACTTCAAGTGGGTCTTTTCCGGAACGTTCTTTCACAAGTTCAAACGCACCATAGAGGATTTTTTGAGATGTACCTTTTTTACCGTCTACCATCATTTTATTGATTAGACGAGTGACAAGCTTGGAATTGTAAATCGGATCCGGTAATACGTCACGCTTTGCAACAGGACCTTTACGAGGCATATTGTGTTCCTCCTTTCGAAATAATCATTTCGTTATTAGTTTTTCTTTTCTTTTGGTCTTTTCGCACCGTATTGAGAACGGCTTTGCATACGGCCAGTTACGCCAGCTGTATCAAGCGCACCACGGACGATGTGGTAACGAACACCCGGTAAGTCTTTTACACGGCCGCCGCGGATTAGAACAACGCTGTGCTCTTGAAGGTTGTGACCTTCACCCGGGATATAAGCGTTGACTTCAAGTGTGTTAGTCAAACGTACACGAGCATATTTACGAAGAGCCGAGTTCGGTTTCTTCGGAGTCATCGTGCCGACACGTGTGCAAACACCTCTTTTTTGTGGTGAATTAACATCAGTCATCGACTTTTTGAAGCTGTTATAGCTTTTTCCGAGTGCTGGTGATTTAGAACCGGAAACTTTCGATTTACGAGGTTTACGGACCAGTTGGTTAATTGTAGGCATCGGATTTTCCTCCTTTCATTACTCTTTTTACAAGACCACACATCCAGGTGGTTCATTTTAAGGGTAAAAACAAAGTCTTTGTGCATGTTTACACAAAAACCATTAAACAGTTATTGCAACCGCAACTGCTCCGACATCGATCCCGCATGCGTGGCCGAGTTTTTCCCTCGAATCCACATATGTAATAGGGATGCCATGAAGCTCCGCCTCCCGTATTACCGGTGAGGTGAAACGTTCATCCGCATCGGCCGCAAGGATGATTTCCCTGGCAGCTCCTGTACGAATCGCTTTTACTGTTTGCTTTGTACCGATGATCGTTTTCTGTGCCTGCTCCACTTTATCATAAGACATGAGCATATCCTCCAAAGTACAGACATTCAACTATCAACCTTTTGTATATTATCACCTGGCGGAGAAACTGTCAACAATTAATAGAAAAAAACGGGGGATCTTTTCACATCCCCCGTCTTCTTCCGGGTTATTCGACTGATACTGCGTCAGCCGAGTCCGTTTCTTTGTCCTGCTCCATTTCAACATGGCGGTAACGCTGCATACCTGTACCCGCTGGCACGAGCTTACCGATGATAACATTCTCCTTCAAGCCGAGCAATTCATCGGTCTTGCCTTTGATGGCTGCATCGGTAAGGACACGAGTCGTTTCTTGGAATGAAGCGGCCGATAGGAACGATTCCGTTTCAAGCGACGCTTTTGTAATACCAAGAATGACCGGGCGAGACGTAGCCGGTACTTTGCCTTTCTTCAGTACAACCCCGTTCGCTTCCGAGAATTGGTGGATATCCAACAGTGAGCCCGGCAGCAAGTCCGTGTCGCCAGCTTCAATGACACGCACTTTGCGAAGCATTTGGCGAACCATTACCTCAACGTGTTTATCTCCAATCTCAACACCTTGCATACGATATACCTTCTGTACTTCTTTTAACAAGTATTCCTGTACTGTTGCCACGTCTTTTACGACAATCAATTCTTTTGGATCGATCGAACCTTCTGTAATTGTTTCACCACGGTCGATTGTATCCCCGATTTGAACTTTCAGACGGGCATTATAAGGAGCCAAGTACTTTCTCGTTTCGACTTCACCTTGGATGGTGACTTCTTTCTGTCCTTCCCGGATTTCGTCGATTTCCGTCACTTCACCTTTGATTTCAGAAATGACAGCTTGCCCCTTCGGATTCCTTGCTTCGAAAATTTCTTGGATACGCGGGAGACCTGATGTGATATCGTCTCCTGCGACACCGCCTGTATGGAATGTACGCATCGTAAGCTGTGTTCCTGGTTCTCCGATCGATTGCGCAGCGATAATTCCGACTGCTTCGCCAACCTCAACCGTTTCACCTGTAGCCAAGTTGATGCCGTAACATTTTTTACATACGCCGTGTTTTGTATTACATGTGAAAGCTGAACGAATTGTCACTTTCTCGATTCCTGCCTCGATCACTTTACGAGCCAGGTCGGCTGTAACCAAACCGTCCTTCTCTACAAGCACTTCACCGGTTTCAGGATGACGAATTGTTTTCTTCGTGTGACGGCCTTCGATACGTTCTTCCAACGTTTCGATGATTTCCGCTCCTTCAGTCAGTGCTGTGATCTCAAGACCTCTATCCGTACCGCAATCATCTTCACGGACAATCACGTCTTGCGCTACATCTACGAGTCGGCGTGTCAAGTAACCGGAGTCGGCTGTTTTCAGTGCCGTATCGGCAAGACCTTTCCGTGCGCCGTGCGTTGAGATAAAGTATTCGAGAACTGTAAGACCTTCACGGAATGAAGATTTGATTGGAAGTTCGATAATACGACCAGCCGGGTTCGCCATCAAACCGCGCATCCCAGCAAGCTGGGTAAAGTTGGAGGCGTTACCCCGCGCTCCGGAATCACTCATCATGTAAATTGGATTGGTGTTTTCCAGGGAATCCATCAACTTATCTTGGATTTCATCCTTCGCATGGCTCCAATAAGAAATGACGCGATCATACCGCTCTTCTTCCGTAATAAGACCTCTACGGAATTGCTGCGTCACTTTATCCACTTTGTTTTGGGCTTCTGCCAAAATTTCATCTTTATTCGGCAAAACAACGATGTCAGAAATCCCTACAGTAATCCCTGCACGTGTCGAATATTTGAAACCAAGGTTTTTCATGCGGTCCAGCATTCTTGATGTTTCTGTAATATGGAACTTCTTAAAAATTTCCGCAATGATGTTACCTAAGAACTTCTTGATGAACGGCGCAACCAACTCAACATCCTGAAGATGCTCTTTTACATTTACTGTTCCTTCAACGAAGTACTTATCCGGCGTTTCAACTTCCAAGTTGTTGCCCGTCGGCTCATTGATGTATGGGAACGTTTCCGGCAGGATTTCGTTGAAAATCAACTTGCCGACAGTCGTCAATAAAAGCTTTTTGTTCTGTTCCTCTGTGAATGTCGGATTGTTCAACGAACCGGCATAAACAGCGATTCTTGTGTGAAGATGCACATGACCTGTCTGATAAGCAATCAATGCTTCATTTACGTTACTGAAGACAGTTCCTTCACCGGCTGCACCTTTGCGTTCCAATGTAAGGTAATAGTTACCCAATACCATATCCTGGGAAGGTGTAACGACCGGTTTCCCATCTTTCGGGTTCAAGATGTTTTGTGCCGCAAGCATGAGCAAACGCGCTTCCGCTTGGGCCTCTGCGGATAATGGAACGTGAACAGCCATTTGGTCACCGTCGAAGTCAGCGTTATATGCTGTACATACGAGTGGATGCAGCTGGATGGCACGGCCTTCGACAAGCATCGGCTCAAATGCTTGGATACCAAGTCTGTGAAGAGTAGGGGCCCGGTTAAGAAGAACTGGGTGTTCCCTGATCACATCTTCAAGCACATCCCACACTTCAGAATGCAGACGTTCAATCTTACGCTTCGCACTCTTAATGTTATGTGCAAGTCCGCGCTCTACAAGCTCTTTCATAACAAACGGCTTGAATAGCTCGATCGCCATTTCCTTAGGCAGACCGCACTGATACATTTTCAAGTTCGGGCCTACGACGATAACGGAACGACCTGAATAGTCAACCCGTTTACCGAGTAAGTTTTGACGGAAACGACCTTGTTTCCCTTTCAGCATATGCGACAAAGACTTCAATGGACGATTTCCCGGTCCAGTGACAGGGCGTCCGCGCCGTCCGTTATCAACTAATGCATCGACTGCTTCCTGAAGCATCCGCTTCTCGTTTTGGACGATGATGCCAGGTGCGCCTAGATCAAGCAAACGCTTTAGTCGATTGTTACGGTTGATGACTCGGCGATACAGGTCATTCAAATCCGAAGTGGCGAAACGGCCGCCATCCAATTGAACCATCGGACGCAATTCCGGCGGGATGACCGGAAGCACTTCAAGGACCATCCATTCAGGACGGTTGCCTGAATTACGGAATGATTCCACGACTTCAAGACGACGGATCGCACGTGTGCGGCGCTGTCCTTGAACAGTTTTCAATTCCTCTTTCAGCATTTCCGTTTCCTTGTCTAGATCGATCGCTTTCAAAAGCTGTTCAATCGCTTCTGCACCCATCAAAGCTTGGAACTTGTTGCCGTACTTTTCACGGTATAAGCGATATTCCTTTTCAGAAAGCAATTGTTTCCGCTCTAGCGGAGTATCGGCCGGATCAATAACGACATAAGATGCAAAGTAGATGACTTCTTCCAATGCACGTGGCGTCATATCCAAAATGAGTCCCATGCGGCTCGGGATTCCCTTGAAATACCAAATATGTGTTACTGGAGCAGCCAATTCAATATGACCCATACGCTCGCGCCGAACTTTTTGACGAGTTACCTCGACGCCGCAACGGTCACAAACAACGCCTTTGTAACGTACTCGCTTATATTTACCGCAATGACATTCCCAGTCTTTCGTCGGTCCGAAGATACGCTCGCAGAACAAGCCGTCTTTCTCGGGCTTTAACGTACGGTAGTTGATTGTTTCTGGTTTCTTCACTTCACCATATGACCAAGAACGGATCTTATCTGGCGAAGCGAGGCCAATCTTCATATACTCAAAATTATTAACATCTATCAAGGAGCCTACCTCCCTTTAATCTTATCTCCACGATGGTTCCATAAAATCAAGCTTCACATTTCCTATCCGTTGAAAATAGGGGAGTACTTCAGGACTCCCCTATTGGTATGAAATCAAACAGGCTGATCTTCCGTCATGAGATTGAGTGCATCCGTCGGTTGCATATCGTCATCTTCATCAAGATCACGCATCTCGATCTCCTCGAAATCATCTGTCAGCATCTTAACGTCCAAGCCAAGGCTTTGAAGTTCCTTGATCAATACTTTGAATGATTCTGGAACGCCTGGCTGCGGTACACTTTGCCCTTTGACAATCGCTTCGTATGTTTTCACACGGCCTACGACATCATCGGACTTCACTGTAAGGATCTCTTGCAATGTATAAGCAGCACCGTAAGCTTCCAGTGCCCATACTTCCATCTCCCCGAAACGTTGTCCGCCGAATTGGGCTTTACCACCGAGCGGCTGCTGCGTAACAAGTGAGTATGGTCCAGTGGAACGGGCATGGAGTTTATCGTCGACCATGTGGGCCAACTTGATCATGTACATGACACCAACAGAGACCCGGTTATCAAACGGTTCACCTGAGCGACCATCATACAAGACCGTTTTTCCGTCACGATTCATGCCGGACTCTTCCATCGTATCCCAAACATCTTCTTCATTGGCGCCGTCAAATACCGGGGAAGCCATGTGGATACCCAGATTACGTGCAGCCATTCCAAGATGCAATTCTAAAACCTGGCCGATATTCATACGAGATGGTACGCCAAGCGGGTTCAACATGACATCGATCGGTGTGCCGTCAGGTAAGAATGGCATATCCGACTCCGGTAAAATACGGGAGATTACCCCTTTGTTACCGTGACGCCCCGCCATCTTGTCCCCAACAGAGATCTTCCGTTTTTGAACGATATAGGCACGAACAAGCTGGTTAACGCCTGGTGGCAATTCATCGCCATCTTCACGGTTGAACACTTTTACGTCGAGGACGATACCGCCCGCACCATGAGGAACTCGCAATGAAGTATCTCGTACTTCCCGGGCTTTTTCGCCGAAGATTGCATGGAGCAAGCGCTCTTCAGCAGTTAGTTCCGTAACCCCTTTCGGCGTCACTTTCCCGACTAGGATATCACCATCACGCACTTCTGCACCGACGCGGATAATACCGCGATCATCGAGGTTGCGAAGCGCATCTTCACCGACATTTGGAATATCTCGTGTAATTTCTTCCGGTCCGAGTTTCGTATCCCTTGCTTCTGATTCGTACTCCTCAATATGGATCGATGTGAATACATCGTCTTTCACAAGGCGTTCGCTCATAATGATGGCATCCTCATAGTTGTAGCCATCCCATGTCATGAATCCGACTAGCACGTTTCGTCCAAGCGCCAGTTCACCTTGATCCATGGATGGGCCGTCAGCAATGATATCGCGTGGTTTCACACGATCGCCGACCGACACGATTGGACGCTGGTTATAGCAAGTCCCTTGGTTCGAACGAATGAAATTTTCAAGACGGTACACAGTAAGGTCACCCTTTACTTCTTTTCCGTCTATCGTTTCAATACGTCGAATGCGTACTTCTTTCGCTTCCACATGTTCCACAATGCCGACATATTTCGCAAGAACAGCGGCACCGGAATCACGGGCTGATACATGTTCCATTCCAGTCCCGACAAACGGAGCTTCCGGGTTGAGCAAAGGCACAGCCTGCCGTTGCATGTTCGCACCCATAAGAGCACGGTTCGAGTCATCGTTTTCAAGGAATGGGATACATGCTGTCGCTGCAGAAACAACCTGCTTCGGCGAAACATCCATGTAATCGATCTGTTCACGTTTAAAAACAGTGTTATCTCCTTGGAAACGGCCGATAACTTCCTCATTTACAAATGAACCATCATCGTTTAGAGGGGCATTCGCTTGCGCAACAACATAATTATCCTCTATATCAGCAGTCAGATAGTCGATTTGTTCTGTGACACGGTTCGTTTCGGGATCTACTTTCCGGTAAGGCGTTTCGATAAAACCGAATTTATTCACACGTGCAAAGGTAGAGAGCGAGTTGATCAATCCGATGTTCGGACCTTCCGGCGTTTCAATTGGACACATCCGGCCATAGTGGGAATAGTGGACGTCACGGACTTCCATCCCCGCACGTTCCCTTGTAAGACCACCAGGTCCGAGGGCGGATAGTCTGCGCTTATGTGTCAACTCTGCCAGCGGGTTTGTCTGGTCCATGAATTGAGATAATTGCGAGCTTCCAAAGAATTCTTTAATGGATGCAATAACAGGTCGAATGTTGATCAACTGTTGCGGCACGATCGATTGCGTGTCGTTGATTGACATCCGTTCTTTAACAACCCGCTCCATTCTGGAAAGACCGATGCGGAATTGATTTTGAAGCAATTCACCAACCGAACGCAGACGGCGGTTTCCAAGATGGTCGATATCATCCGTATTGCCGACGCCGTGCAATAAATTGAAGAAGTAGCTGATTGAAGCGACAATGTCAGCTGGTGTGACATGCTTCACAGACTCATCAATATTGGCGTTCGAAATGACGTTGATCACTTGCTTGTCTTCACTTTTCGGTGCATATATTTTAATTGTTTGAATTGTAATATCATCTTCCAAGACGCCGCCGACATGCGAAAGTTCCTCGATGCCAATTCCTTTTTCAAGATGCGGCAAGAGTCGGTCCAATGTCCTACGGTCGATGAGCTGATCTTTCTCCAATAAGATTTCACCAGTTTCAGGGTCAACTAGTGTTTCTGCAACAACCTGATTGAATAGGCGATTTTGCAAGTGGAGTTTTTTATTCATTTTGTAACGACCTACGTTTGCCAGGTCATAGCGTTTTGCATCAAAAAAACGGGAGTACAGAAGACTCTTGGCGCTATCCAATGTAGGCGGTTCACCCGGGCGGAGACGCTCGTAAATTTCCAAAAGAGCTTTTTCCGAGTTTTCGGTGTTGTCTTTCTCTAGTGTGTTGCGAAGATACTCATTGTCTCCAAGCAATTCGATGATCTCTTGATCTGTAGAGAAGCCGAGCGCACGCAAAAGCACAGTAATTGGCAGCTTTCGTGTACGGTCGATGCGTACATGCACTACATCTTTGGCATCCGTCTCATATTCCAGCCAAGCTCCACGGTTTGGAATGACGGTTGCGGAAAAACCGCGTTTCCCGTTTTTATCCGTCTTGTCATTATAATAAACGCTTGGAGAACGGACTAATTGGGAGACGATTACCCGTTCCGCACCGTTGATGATGAACGTTCCGTTTTCAGTCATGAGCGGGAAGTCACCCATGAATACGTCCTGTTCTTTCACCTCTTCTGTTTCCTTGTTGTGCAGGCGCACTTTGACGCGAAGCGGTGCTGCGTACGTAACGTCACGTTCTTTTGATTCATCGACCGGGTATTTGGGCTCCCCGAGTTGATAATCGACGAATTCCAACGAAAGATTTCCTGTGAAGTCTTGGATTGGGGAAATATCGTGGAACATTTCACGCAATCCTTCTTCCAAGAACCACTCGTAAGATGCCGTCTGGATCTCAATCAAATTCGGCAACTCGAGGACCTCATTGATTCGCGCGAAACTTCTGCGCTGACGGTGTTGACCATACTGAACTAAATGACCTGTCAACTCTTTCACCCCTCAAACAATATTAGTTCTTTGCGAAATCATAAAAATAGTGTATGATATCGAAAAAACAAAAAGAAAACGAGTTCCGGCTAGAGCTCATTTTCGGTTTAACAATCTTTTATCCATTGCCAGTATGCCTAACTTTTCCACAACTTATGCAAAAGGGCACACGACCGCATTATAATATTTATGCATTTTATAATGCTACCACAACTCTTATATCAAGTCAATGCTTTTTTGATTTGAAGATGAAGTACCCTTTGCTCTTCGATACCGTCTCTACATTGCCAAAAAGCTCTTCCAACTTGGAAGATGTCGAAGGCGCCCCCTGCTTCTTCTGGATGACCACCCACAGCTCGCCTCCCGCAATCAACTTAGAATGAGCTCCTTCATAAATGTTGAACACCGTCTCTTTTCCTGCCCGGATAGGAGGATTCGTAATCACAGCGGCAAACCGATCTCCAGATACTGCTGACAGGGCGTCGCTCGGATAAATTTCCACATTACTGATTCCGTTCAGTTCTGCGTTCGCTCTTGCAAGTTCAAGCGCCCTTTCATTCACATCGATCATATGAACGTTCCGATCCGGAAAAGATGCGGCGATCGACAGTCCGATGGGACCATACCCACACCCGACATCAAGCAGATCACCTTGCACTTGCGGCAACACGAATGACTCTGCCAAAAGGCGGGAACCGAAGTCCAATTCTCCTTTGCTGAATACACCCGCATCCGTCTTAAAACGAAAAGCTATGTCTCGGATGACTGTTTTCCACTCTTTTGGATCACTTTTTACTGTTGGCTTTTTAGAGTAGTAATGCTCTGACATACAATTCCTCCTGAACTACGCGAATTGCGTGACATGTCCATAGATAAAAAAACGAAGAAAAGCCCGTCTGTTTTCGACGAGCTTTCCTCCCTTATAAAAATTACTTAAGTTCTACGCCAGCGCCAACTTCTTCAAGTTTCGCTTTCATTTCTTCAGCTTCTTCTTTAGAAACGCCTTCTTTAAGTGGTTTTGGAGCGTTGTCAACTAGTTCTTTTGCTTCTTTCAAGCCAAGACCTGTGATTTCGCGAACCGCTTTGATTACTTTGATTTTTTCTGCGCCAGCAGAAGTAAGGATTACGTCGAATTCAGTTTGTTCAGCAGCAGCTTCACCAGCACCTGCACCGCCAACCATTGCTACAGGAGCAGCAGCAGTTACGCCGAATTCTTCTTCGATAGCTTTTACTAGATCGTTTAGCTCAAGGACTGTCATTTCTTTAATCGCGTCAAGGATTTGTTCTTTAGTCATTATATGTTCCTCCTAAATTGGTTTTGTTTAGACGGGATTCAACCCGCAATTTTGTTATCAGGCGATAATAGTAATATTAAGCGCCTTGTTCTTCTTTTTGCTCTGCAACAGCTTTTGTCGCAAGCGCGAAGTTGCGCATTGGAGCTTGAAGTACGCTGAGGAGCATGGAGAGTAGACCTTCGCGTGAAGGAAGGTCTGCCAAAGCTTTCACGTCTTCTACAGAAGCGATTGTGCCTTCGATGACACCCGCTTTGATTTCAAGTTTTTCGTTCTTTTTCGCAAAATCGTTAAGGATTTTGGCAGGAGCTACTACGTCTTCAGTTGAAAACGCGATTGCGTTAGGACCTGTCAAATGTTCATTCAATCCTTCAAGACCTGCAATTTCAGCTGCACGGCGGGACATCGAGTTTTTGTAAACTTTGAAGTCTATGCCTGCTTCACGAAGCTGCTTACGAAGTTCAGTTACTTGGCTGACGTTAAGACCACGATAGTCTACAACGACAACAGAAACTGCTGATTTCAGTTTGCCTGAGATCTCTTCAACTACTGCTTGTTTAGCTTCTAGTACTTTGCTCATCTTGACACCTCCTATTGAAATTCGGGGTCATTTATACCATACGAAAAGCCCTCGGTCCACTTACGTAGACACGAGGGCAGAAAAGTCGTCATCTTTAAAATAAAGAGCGTCTTGTCCTCGGCAGGATCATTAAGCACTTGGCCCCTGCTGTCTACGGTACAAATGATGTATTATCACAAACGACATCTTACAGGAAGTTTCGTCTGTTGTCAATAATTATTTTACTGTTACTGTAGATGGATCGATTTTAACTGCTGGGCCCATTGTAGTCGTAACGTTTACGGACTTCATGTATGTGCCTTTTGCTGCAGCTGGCTTCGCTTTAAGGATTGTTTCAAATACAGTTGCAAAGTTCTCTTGAAGTTTCTCATTATCAAAAGATGCTTTTCCGATTGGCGCGTGGATGATACCTTCTTTGGAAGCACGGTATTCAACTTTACCTGCTTTGATTTCCTGAATAGCTTTCGCCACGTCAAACGTTACAGTTCCTGTTTTAGGGTTAGGCATAAGTCCTTTTGGTCCCAATACGCGACCAATCTTACCTACTTCACCCATCATGTCAGGTGTAGCTACGATTACGTCAAAGTCGAACCAACCTTGTTGGATCTTATTGATATATTCTGCATCACCTACATAGTCTGCACCCGCAGCTTCCGCTTCTTTCACTTTTTCACCTTTAGCGAAAACGAGAACGCGTTGTGTTTTACCAGTTCCGTTCGGAAGAACAACTGCTCCACGGATTTGTTGGTCATTTTTACGAGTGTCGATTCCTAGACGGAACGCAACTTCAACTGTAGCATCGAAATTAACCGTGCTTGTTTTTTTCGCAAGCTCAATTGCTTCCTTGTAATCGTACACTTTTGTGCGGTCTACAAGTTTCGCAGCTTCAGTGAATTTTTTACCTCTTTTATTAGCCATTAAGATTTCCTCCTCATTGTGGTTTTAACGGGTTGAACCTCCCACGAATAAGGGTTGCGTGTTCATATGAACAAGCGCAACCCCCACTTACAAAACCTTTGTATCCGGCCGGGATCAGTCTTCGATCGTGATTCCCATACTGCGAGCAGTACCTTCAACCATTGCCATCGCCGCTTCTACAGATGCTGCGTTTAGATCTTGCATCTTCTGTTCTGCGATTTCGCGAACTTGGTCGCGCTTTACAGTTGCAACTTTTTTCTTATTCGGTTCGCCTGAACCCTTTTGAACTTTCGCTGCAACTTTCAGCAAGACTGCTGCTGGCGGAGTTTTTGTAATAAACGTAAATGAACGGTCTTCAAATACAGTTATTTCAACAGGGATGATCAATCCTGCTTGATCTGCTGTACGTGCGTTGAAATCTTTACAGAATCCCATAATATTGACACCCGCTTGACCTAGTGCTGGTCCAACTGGCGGAGCCGGATTGGCTTTACCTGCAGGGATTTGCAATTTAACAACTTTCGTCACTTTTTTAGCCACGAGACACACCTCCTTAAGTCCGTGATGTGGTAATTGGGTTGCCCCTCCCACTCAATATGTGCCTGCCGGTTTGCACCGGTAGAATTGGTTAATTCGTCCAGACTATCAGTTTACAGTCTGACCTTTGAAATGATACCACTTTTACTCGCTTTTTGCAAGTAGGTATGCATCATAATTTTTCGACTTGATTAAAGTCCAGTTCCATTATCGTTTCACGGCCAAACATATCAACCGAGACTCTCACTTTCCCTTTGTCCACTTCGATTTCTTCCACTTTTCCTTGGAAGTGTGCAAACGGCCCTTCAAGGACTTGGATCATTTCGCCGATTTCAAAGTCGACTTCCATGTTCCGCTCCTTCACGCCCATCTGCTTCAAAATGAACTCCACTTCTTCCGGAAGAAGCGGCGTCGGCTTTGCACCGCCACCCGAAGAGCCGATGAATCCTGTGACACCCGGAGTATTGCGGACGACATACCAAGAATCGTCAGTCATGACGAGTTCGACGAGCACATAACCCGGGAATGTCTTTTTCATGACTGTCCTTTTCTTGCCGTCCTTGAAATCCGTTTCCTGTTCTTCCGGGATGACGACACGGAATATTTTATCTTGCATACCCATTGTCTCCACACGCTTTTCCAAGTTGGCCTTCACTTTGTTCTCATAGCCGGAATACGTATGCACGACATACCAATTTTTCTCCATAACGACGAGGACTGTGTCCGTCCCTCCTTTTCAATTCAAAAATGAAAAAACCCGTTCATTCGTTCAGACGGGATATTTTCAAAAAGGATATTCATACTGCCTTATTATAACGCAAGATACCATTCCATTACTTGTGATATGCCCAAGTCGACTAGACCAAAATAGATCGCCATGAAGACGACGGTAGAAATGACGACTATCGTATATCGAGTCAATTGCTTACGCTTCGGCCAGCTGACTTTCCGCATTTCGCCGACAACATTTCGTAAAAAACCGGTTATCTTCCCCATTACTCTGTAAACCTCCGAATTTATAATGCCTTACGCAAAAGAGTGTTTTACGCGGTCTGCCTGTGTATTGTATGTGCATTGCAGTGGCTGCAAAATTTCTTAACTGTCAATCGTTCAGCAGTTTTATTGCTCGTTGAAGGAACTGAATAGTTTCTTGAACCGCACTTTTCACAGCTTAATATTAATTTTTTTGACATTTCATCACCTGTCAATGTTTGTCCATACCTTGGTCAAGAGTATCATTTAAACTTTTCCATGTCAATACACTGGTAAATATCTTACAGACACGCTAGCTTCTTCAAGTCACCGGATTGGCTCCAATTGCATATGGCGCTCCAGTTTGCGCTTAATGCGCTGAAGGGCGTTATCTACCGATTTCACTTGCCGGTTCAGCTCATCTGATATTTCCTGATATGTCTGACCTTCCAGATAGAGCATCAGCACTTGCTTTTCCAATCCGCTCAGCACTTTATTGATTTCACCTTCCATAAGCGAAAAATCTTCTTTATGGATCATCAAGTCTTCCGGATCATCAAGTTCAGATCCAGCAATTACATCGAGCAATGTCCGATCCGATTCCTCGTCAAAAACAGGCTTGTCCAATGATACGGACGTATTGAGCGGTATATGCTTCTGCCTTGTCGCGGTCTTGATCGCCGTAATGATCTGTCTCGTTATGCAAAGTTCGGCAAAGGCTTTGAATGAACTAAGCCGGTCACCCTTAAAGTCTCGAATGGCTTTATATAGGCCAATCATGCCTTCCTGGATGATATCCTCCCGATCTCCGCCCATCATAAAATATGAGCGCGCTTTCATTCTGACAAAAGGTTGGTATTTTGTTATCAAAAAATCCAACCCATCTGTTCTTCCATCATGAATAATCCCCACTAGCTCTTCATCGGTAAGTTCGGTGAAATCCAAGTTCCCTTCTTGTACAAATGTCATAGCCACCAATACTCCCACCCCCGAATCTTCGTTGCTATTTCAACAAGTATACCGTATGGAAAATTTTTGCGTCAACCGTTCATTTCAAACCGCGCCTCCACTTTTCAAATACTTCAGCAACTTCATCGGATAATTGGATTTTCGAAAATGGCCGTTGTTCCTGGATATCCTTCACTTGCTTCGAAATTCGATGATCAATCTCATTCATTTCGATTTCTAGTTCTCTCGCTGATTTTCGAAGCGCACCCTGAGCAAACACGACCCACTGCTCCGTCCGGTCTGACGTGGCGACATGTAGTTGAACACGCCGCCCACTCAATTCCGCAACCAGTTTTTCGATGCGCTCGTCCGCCGTTTCATTTTCCCGGGTGAAGATCACTTCGACATTAAATTTCATATTTTTTCTTTCGATGCCAGGCACAAGATGGGCATCGAAAAGGACAATGACCCGCCACCCTGTATGGGCTTTATATTCCGCCATTCGTTCAATGAGACGGTCCCTCGCATCCGCCAGCCTATCTCTTTTCAAAGAACGGAGTTCCTGCCAAGCGCCGATGATATTGTAACCGTCGACGAGCAAAATATCTTTCTTCATGATAATTGCCGTTACGGCTGGCGTTTCCGCAAGACTTCGTACATTAGGAGGGAAGCGGCCACTGAAGCGTTGAGCGATGTAACATGACCGACCATTGGCAAGGAATATAGGAAATCACATTTCTCCCTCAAGATGCGGGACATCCCTTTACCTTCACTTCCGATAATGATGGCGAGCGGCAGCGTTGCGTCCATGGAACGATAATCTTGTGAACCCGAGGCATCGGTGCCCGCAATCCAAACACCGGATTTTTTCAAATCCTCCACTGTTTGCGACAGATTATTCACTCTCACAACCGGAATATGTTCAATGGCCCCTGTAGATGCTTTCGCCACGATTCCCGTTAAACCGACAGATCTTCTTTTCGGAATAATGACCCCATGGACGCCCGTTGCATCCGCAGTCCGGAGGATCGACCCCAAATTGTGAGGATCCTCCAATTCATCAAGAATAATAAAGAATGGATCTTCCTGACGCCCTTTCGCTCTCTCAAACAACTCAGGGAGTTCTGCATAACGGTAAGCGGCAACTGATGCGATAATGCCCTGATGATTCATTTCCAGCATGGCATCCAGCTTTCGTTTCGGAACTTCCTGGACGACGATGCCGGAGCGTTTGGCCAACGAAAGGATTTCCCCAATGCTCTTTTTGTTCAAACCTTCCGCAATCCATATCTTGTTCAATTCTCTGCCGGATCGCAAAGCCTCCGCCACTGGATTTTTGCCTCCGATCAGTTCAGCTTCATGCGTTGTCAAAATGTGCCCTCCTCCTTTGGCTGCTCCACGGATTCAATCGTTTTCCGAATGAATTCCCCGAGACGCTCTGCTCTTCCAAGCAAATATAGATATCCGACGACCGCTTCAAATCCCGAACTATAGTTATACGTGATGACGTCAGTATTCTTAGGCACAGAGCCTGACTTCGCATTGCGGCCTCTGCGAAGGATCCCTTCTTCCTCCTCTGTCAGAAAACCGGATTGCTGCAGCATTTTGATTGCTGCAGCCTGCGCCTTTGCAGAAACATACTTTGTCGCTTCCTTATGAAGGGTATTCGGTTTCACCTTCCCCGAACGAAGCAGATGCTCCCGGATTGCCTGTTCGTAAACAGCGTCTCCCATATAAGCCAGCGCCAACGCATTCATTTGTTTTACATCGATATCACGTAGACTGTACACGGCGGTCATCCTCTTTTCCACCGGGTGCCTTGCGCCGTATCTTCCAGTAGAATACCCTGTTCCTTAAGCTTTTCCCGGATCTCATCCGCCCTGGCAAAATTCCGTTCCCGCCTCGCTGTCAGTCTCTCTTCGATTAACGCTTCAACTTCCTCGTCAAGCAATTCCCCTTCGCTTTGGAATGGCAAACCAAGAACTCCCATGAGTCGATCAAAGGTTTCGATGAAATACGACAAAATATTCACTTGCGTATTTTCTTCCAGCAAATACACATTGGCCAGTTTGACAAGCTCAAAAATTGCCGCCATTGCATTCGCCGTATTGAAATCGTCATCCATAGCAGTTTCAAAGTCACCTATAAGTTCATTCACTTTATGCATCCAAATATCTTGTTGGTCACCTAGATCTGCAGATGTTTCCAAACGATACTTCAGATTGTTGTATGCCGTCCGTATCCGTTCCAATGCGTTCTTTGAGCTCTCCACTAAATCTTGCGAGAAGTTGACAGGATGTCTGTAATGGACCGACAGCATAAAGAAACGAAGCACCTGCGGATCAATTTGCTGTCGGATATCGTTTACCAGGATGAAGTTTCCGAGCGATTTCGACATTTTTTCATTGTCAATATTAATGTAACCATTGTGCATCCAATATCGTGCAAATTCTTTTCCTGTCATGGCCTCCGACTGGGCGATTTCATTTTCATGGTGTGGGAACGTCAAGTCCTGACCCCCTGCATGGATATCAATCGTGTCCCCGAGATGCTCTCTGGCCATGACTGAGCATTCAATATGCCAGCCTGGGCGTCCTAGTCCCCAAGGGCTATCCCAAGCAATCTCCCCTTCCTTCGCAGCTTTCCATAGCGCAAAATCAAGGGCATTTTCCTTTATGGCACTTTCTTCAATCCGCGCGCCTACTTTCAACTCATCAATTGATTGATGGGATAGCTTTCCGTAACCATCGAATTTGCGCGTCCGGTAATAGACATCGCCGTGGGATTCATAGGCAAATCCTTTGTCCACCAACACTTGGATGAATGCAATGATATCGGTAATATGTTCTGTCACACGCGGATGAATATCCGCCTTTTCGCAGCCAAGCGCCCCCACATCCTCGAAATATGCATGAATAAACCGAGAAGTTAGTTCCCCTACTTCTTCACCAAGTTCATTTGCCGTTCGGATAATCTTGTCATCTACATCTGTAAAATTTGAAACGTATGTGACGTCATAGCCGCGATATTCAAGATAACGGCGGACCGTGTCGAATACAATGACCGGCCGGGCATTTCCAATGTGGATATAATTGTACACCGTTGGACCGCACACATACATTTTGACCTTTCCTTCCTCCATTGGGATAAAAGGTTCCTTTTTCCGAGTCAGTGTATTATAAATTTGAATGCTCATGTGGTTCGCCTCCCATTTTTTCCAATACTGCAATACGTCCTTTCAAGTGTTCAATTTCACGTTTCAATTGATCACACGTCTCTTCGACAGGATCAGGCATTTTATGATGATCTAATTTTTCCTTTACCCGCACACCGTTTGAAACGACCACTTTTCCCGGTATTCCGACAACCGTCGAATCGGGCGGTACGTCTTTCAAAACAACAGATCCGGCTCCAACTTTACTGTTCTCTCCAATTGTAATGGAACCAAGCACTTTTGCCCCTGAAGCAACAAGCACATTATTATGCAGAGTCGGATGCCGCTTCCCTTTTTCCTTTCCAGTTCCGCCAAGCGTCACACCTTGGTAGAGCGTGACATCATCGCCAATCTCACAAGTTTCGCCAATTACAATGCCCATCCCATGGTCAATAAACAAACGACGCCCGATTACGGCACCCGGGTGAATTTCGATCCCCGTGAAAAAACGGCTGACTTGGGATACAAACCGCGCTAAAAACAAAAAGTTTCTTTTATACAAGGCATGTGCAAACCGATGCGCCCAAACGGCATGGAGGCCAGAGTACGTCAATACAACTTCGATTGTACTGCGCGCTGCCGGGTCCTGTTCAAATATGCACCGGATATCCTCTTTCATCCTCTTGAACAATGTAACGATCCCTCCACACTTTCTAACATTATTTCAACATCCACAATGGCAATCGAACCGAGGAATTGCTAGTGAACAACAAATAAAGAGCTTGCATTGAAAATGGAGCCTGAGCCATCAAAAATGATAGAAATCACGCCATATTCAACCTCAGCGAACATACCGGAGTCCGACAATTAAAAAAATACGCCCCTGTCCATAATAGACAGAGACGCATTCACTGCGCGGTTCCACTCTTCTTGGAAGTTCAGTCCTTCCCGCTTTAAAGCCTTTAACGCAGGCATACGTCCGGCCTACTGTAAGTTCGGCGCGGCACTCAAGGGGGCATTTCTACAATACAGCGGCCTGGATCACTTTCAGCCGGTGATGATCCTCTCTGCAAAGCTTGTATCATGTACTTCTCCCTATCAACGCTTTAATCGTTCGGAATACATTGTATGTCAATTGTACACAGACTTTCAGGAATGTCAATCCATTAAACCATTGCAATCAATCGTTTACGGCTGGATGAATTTTGCAACTCGTTTTAGCGTCTTCTCCCTGCCGATCAATGCGATCGACTCCGGAAGTTCTGGACCGTGCATTTGCCCTGTCGCTACGACACGAATCGGCATGAATAGGTTCTTCCCTTTATGCCCTGTCTCTTTTTGCACCGCTTTGATAGCCGACTTAATGGAGTCAGCATCAAATGTTTCCAGCTCTGAAAGTTGTGTATGGAAAGAGGCCATTACTTCTGGAACTTGTTCTCCAGCTAACACTTCTTTGGATTGTTCATCATATTCCACTTCATCTGTAAAGAACTGGGCGGTCAACTCAACAATCTCCGCTCCGTAGCTTAACTGTGTATGATATAGCGCGATCAGATCATGAACCCATGCACGCTGCTCGTCCGTCATGTTTTCTGGCACGCATCCAGCCGCTTGCAAATGCGGCAATGTCAACTCGATCACTTCATCCAAGCTGCGCTTTTTGACATATTGATTGTTCATCCATGTCAATTTTTGCTTGTCAAACATAGATGGCGATTTGGACAAACGGCTTTCATTAAACAATTTAACCAACTCATCATGAGAGAAGATCTCTTCTTCGCCACCCGGAGACCAGCCAAGTAACGCAAAGAAGTTAAACATAGCATCCGGCAAATAACCGAGATCTTTATACTGGGAAATGAATTGGATGATCGACTCGTCACGTTTTGACAACTTTTTCCGATCTTCATTCACGATCAATGTCATATGGCCGAACCGAGGATATTCCCATCCAAACACATCATATATCATTAATTGTTTCGGAGTGTTGGTCAAATGTTCCTCGCCGCGGAACACATGAGAGATCTTCATCAGATGATCATCAATAACCACTGCAAAATTGTACGTAGGAATGCCGTTCGCCTTGACTAGCACCCAATCCCCGACGTCCTTGGATTCAAATGCCACTTTGCCGCGAACCATATCGTCCACTTCATATGTTACATTTTCAGGAACCTTCATACGAATCGTATACGGCGTGCCGGCAGCTTCCTTTTCTGCGACTTCTTCTGCAGTCAAGTGGCGGCAAGTACCTGAGTACATCGGAGCTGCAATGCCGGATGCCTTTTGTCTTTCCCGCTCTGCATCCAATTCCTCGGTCGTACAGAAACATTTATAGGCATGCCCTTTTTCAAGCATTTCCTTCGCATATTGTGTATAAAGATCCAAACGCTCAGTCTGGCGATATGGCCCGTACGGCCCGCCCACATCCACAGATTCGTCATGATGGATGCCCAGCCACTTCAAATTATCAAGCTGAGACAATTCACCCGCTTCGATATTCCGTTCCGTATCTGTGTCCTCGATTCGAATTATGAACTTGCCTCCGTGATGACGGGCAAATAAATAATTGAATAACGCTGTCCGGGCTCCGCCGATATGTAAATGGCCTGTCGGGCTCGGCGCGTAACGTACGCGTACTTCTGTTGACATAATGAGTCCATCTCCGTTCATGTTAGTAAGTATTTTCTGTGTCATTTTACCATTGTGGCAATCAATTTGAAAGGTGTCATTCCTTGACAAGGAGAATGGTAGCCATGGAGGCAATCCCTTCTTCCCTTCCGGTGAAGCCCAACTTTTCAGTTGTCGTCGCCTTGACATTCACTTGTGAAACATCCGCTTTCAGCAGCTCTGCAACACGCTGCTGGATTTCACCGATATACGGTGCCATTTTGGGCCGCTGGGCAATAATCGTGCAGTCGATATTAGCCAGCTTATATCCGCGGCCCTCAACGATCTCCCAGATCCTTTCAAGTAAAACAGCGGAATCCGCATCTTTAAATGCCGCATCCGTGTCAGGGAAATGCCGTCCGATATCTCCTTCACCAATTGCACCAAGCGCTGCATCTGTAATTGTATGTAATAGTACATCCGCATCCGAATGTCCTGTCAGCCCTTTATCATGCGGAATCTTCACGCCTCCTATGATCAATGGCCGTCCTTCCGCGAATTCGTGCACATCAAAACCTTGTCCCACTCGAATCATCTTAATCCTCCTACTGTCTGCGCGATAAAAAGATCTCGCCGAAGACAAGATCTTCTTTCGTCGTCATTTTCACATTATCGTACGTACTCTCCACTACTCTAATTGGATGACCGAGCCTTTCGACAAGCATCGACTCATCCGTGCCGAGAAATCCGTCTGCCTCTGCTTTCAAGGAGGCCTCAGCCAATAATGCATAACGGAAAGCCTGTGGCGTCTGAATGATCCACAGACGGCTCCGATCTACCGTTTCCTCTACTATACCATCAGATGCCATTTTCATTGTGTCCTTCGCTTGAACGCCTGCAATGGCCGCTCCGTATGCATCAGCAGTTTCGACAAGTTGCTGAATGACATGCCGATGAATGAATGGCCTTGCTGCATCGTGTACCAGTACAACGCCCCCCGTCTGATGCGCTTTGATGCAGGCAGCAACGCTTTGCTGGCGCTCGCCGCCTCCATCGACCAACTGTACTGCCTTGGAAATGCCAAACCTGCCAAGCAGTCCTTCAATTTCACTTCGTTCTTCAGGACGGACAGCTAAAATGATCCCTTCACAGTCCGAATCCTGTTCAAACACATCCAGTGTATGAATTAAAATCGGCTTATCGCCCAATTCTAGAAAAAGCTTATTTCGACCCGCGCCCATCCGCTTGCCGCTTCCGGCCGCCGGGATCATAACTGTATATTTCACTAACTACCCCATCTTTCCAATTTCCGTCCGTTGGTATCTGATTTTCCGTTTTTCGGCTTGGCAAAAATCATCCGGCCAGCCGATGTTTGTAAAACACTTGTGACAACAACATCAATCATAGTTCCGATATGTGTTTTACCGTCCTCGATAACAATCATTGTTCCGTCATCCAAATAAGCGACCCCTTGGTTATGTTCCTTGCCATCTTTAATGACGGCAACATGCATCTCTTCGCCAGGAATTACTACTGGTTTGACTGCGTTGGCCAAATCGTTGATATTCAATACAGACACGCCGTGAAGATCCGCCACCTTATTTAAATTAAAATCGTTTGTGACGACCAATCCATTCATACTCTTTGCCAGGCGGACAAGCTTGAGATCCACTTCCGCCACATCTGCGAAGTCTTCATCGGTAATTAATATTTGCGGTCCTTCTTCCGTTTGAAGCCGCTTCAACACATCCAAACCGCGTCTTCCCTTTGTCCGTTTCAACGTATCAGAGGAATCCGCGATATGCTGTAACTCTGTAAGGACAAATTGTGGAACGACTAATATCCCTTCCAGGAAGCCCGTTGATGCAATATCCGCAATTCGACCATCAATGATGACACTCGTATCCAAAATCTTGTTTAGACTGTCTTTCGGTCGGGCAGTCTCTCCCCCGTCCTTTTTCTTCGGTCCGTTATTGCGGAACGACACCATAGCATTAATAAATTCTTCCCTCTTTTTAAACCCTACTTGGAAGCCAAGATATCCGAGCAATATGGAGAGAAGCACGGGAAGAACGGATGTGATAATCGGTATTTCCACGCTGCTCAGTCCAAAGCTAACGAGGAAAGCAACGCTTAATCCGACCATCAACCCGACAGTTCCAAATAACAGGTCAAAAATAGGTGCCTTTAATAATAGATCTTCCATCCATTTTATAAAATTGACAATCGGTTCAGTTAGAAAGATGCTAAGGAAATATAAAACAATAGCGCCAAGTACAGCTGCAACATACGGATTATCGATCATCGGTCTAGACGTAAATGAAAAAAGAGTAAATAAATGCGGTAAAAATAAAACGCCGAGCGTACCGCCGATCAGTAAAAAACCAACTTGGACTACTCTTTTCAACATAGGAACACCTCCTTTTATTAGTAAATACTATACACGCATTCATTAAATTGCGCTTTGATGAACACCCCATCTCCATAAAAATAAACCTTTCCTATTAGACTTCCCGATGCTTCAACAGGTTTCGACCCACAGCAGAATCAGTACATCCGTATCATTTTTCGGGGCATGCCCCTGGGCAGCCCTGCGCATCAGGACTGTCCGAACGCCAATTTCATCGAATCGCTAATCGTTTCGACGCCGACGACTTGGATTCCTGCCGGGTAATCCCAACCACCCAGATTGGAACTTGGAATGAAGGCACGCTCAAACCCCAGCTTCGCCGCCTCAGTCACCCGTTGTTCAATGCGGGAGACTCGCCGGACCTCTCCAGTCAATCCGACCTCACCGATAAAACAATCCGTAACGCCTACCGAAAGATCCCGGTAACTGGACACGATGCTCATTAATACCGCCAGATCGATTGCCGGCTCATCCAATTTCACACCCCCCGCGACTTTAATATACGCATCTTGCGCCTGTAATAGCATTCCCATCCGTTTCTCCAAAACAGCCATCAAAAGCGATACGCGGTTTTGATCAAGCCCTGTTGCCATTCTTTTTGGATAGTTGAAACTTGAAGGCGTAACAAGCGCTTGTATTTCCACAAGGATCGGCCTCGTCCCTTCCATGGAAGCAACAACAGTGGAACCTGCTCCTCCTTGGGAACGTTCACGTAAAAAAAGTTCGGATGGATTGAGAACTTCCTTCAATCCGGATTGAAGCATTTCAAAAATAGCGATTTCATTTGTAGAACCGAACCGGTTTTTCACACTGCGTAAAATCCGGTACGTATGGTGACGTTCCCCTTCAAAATAAAGAACTGTATCCACCATATGCTCCAAGAGCCTGGGTCCCGCGATTTGTCCATCCTTCGTCACATGTCCGACAATAAAAATAGCGATATTCTGTGTCTTGGCAATTCGCATCAATTCTGCTGTACATTCTCTTACCTGTGATACACTGCCCGGTGCAGACGTTACTTCTGGATGATGGATCGTCTGGATAGAATCGGCGATGACAAGTTGGGGCTTCACTTCTGCAATCGTCTCATGTATTTTACCCAAATCCGTCTCCGCATAAATATAAAGTTCGTCTGATATAACACCCAATCTCTCCGCACGCAATTTCGTCTGCCGAATCGATTCCTCCCCCGATATATAGAGCACCCGCTGGCCTTTATTCGCCAGAAGTGAGGAGACTTGAAGCAATAATGTCGATTTACCGATCCCCGGATCACCTCCAATCAGAATAAGAGATCCTGGAACTATGCCGCCTCCGAGTACTCGGTTCAATTCATCGAGATCTGTATCGACTCTAGGTTCCTGCATCGTTTCGATTGAATTGATCGGCACCGCTTTACTTGCAATGCTTGTTGAATGCTGGAAAGCGCCACGTGGCCCTTTTTGTACAATTTCCACTTCCTCATCCATCGTGTTCCATTCTCCGCAGCCCGGACAACGTCCCATCCACTTTGCAGACTCGTAGCCACATGATCTACACATGAACTTTGTTTTCTTCTTTGCCATTTGTTCCTCCATACGAAAAAGACAGCCCACTCCGCCATTTCATAGTTAGACGGAAGGGCTATCCTTTCTACTCTTATTTTCCTGTGACAGCTTCTTTTTCAGTTTTCACGACAAAATTGCCATCTTCTACATCTACGATCACTTTTCCGCCAGTAAGCACCGTACCTTTAAGAAGTTCTTCCGACAACTTATCCTCGACATGTTTTTGAAGTGCACGGCGCAGTGGGCGAGCCCCATAGTCCGGGTCATATCCCTCTTCTGCGATTTTCATTTTTGCTTCATCCGTCAAGACAAGTTCAATGTCCTGCTCGGCAAGCCGTTTTGTCAATTCATTGGACATAAGGGTGACAATCTCTTTTAAGTGCTCTTTTTCAAGCGAATGGAAGACGATCATTTCATCGACACGGTTCAGGAACTCAGGACGGAATGCTTTCTTCAATTCTTCCAGCATTTTTCCCTTCATGTCTTCGTAATCACGTTCGCCATCCTGTAAGTTGAATCCGACATAACGGTTCTTCTTCAATGCTTCCGCACCTACGTTCGAGGTCATGATGACGACAGTATTCCGGAAATCGACTGTACGCCCCTTCGAATCCGTCAGCCTTCCATCCTCTAAAACTTGCAAGAGAATATTGAATACATCGGGATGCGCCTTCTCGATTTCATCCAGCAAGACGACAGAATACGGCTTACGGCGCACTTTCTCTGTCAATTGTCCGCCTTCATCGTAACCGACATAACCTGGAGGCGAACCAACAAGACGGGATGTCGCATGCTTCTCCATGTACTCGGACATATCAATCCGGATCATCGCATCCTCATCACCAAACATTGCCTCTGCAAGCGCACGGGCTAATTCTGTCTTCCCGACTCCAGTAGGGCCGAGGAAGATGAAGGAACCGATTGGACGCTTCGGATCTTTCAATCCGGCACGCGCACGGCGGATGGCACGGGAAATGGCTGTCACCGCTTCTTTTTGACCGATGACCCGCTCATGCAGCAATTCTTCCATATTCAATAGCTTAGCTGTTTCTGTTTCAGCGATTTTTGCTACCGGCACTCCAGTCCACATCGCTACAACTTCCGCTATATCATTAACAGTGACCTCGGATTCTTTCTGGCCTTGTTTTTCTTTCCAAGCCGCTTTTGTTTTTTCAAGCTCTTCCTTCATCTTCTGTTCCTTGTCTCGGAATGAAGCGGCCTTCTCGAATTCCTGGCTTTGTACTGCCGCGTTCTTCTCATGGCGGATTGCCTCTAGCTTCGCTTCCAGCTCTTTTAGATTAGGAGGCGTTGTATAAGAGCGAAGACGCACCTTTGAGCCCGCTTCGTCAATCAAATCGATCGCTTTGTCAGGAAGAAAACGATCCGATATATAGCGATCTGACATTTTCGCTGCCGCTTCGATAGCTTCATCTGTAATTTTCACCCGATGATGCGCTTCGTACCGATCCCGCAAACCACGGATAATCTGAATGGACTCTTCCACTGTCGGCTCATCGACTTGGATTGGCTGGAAACGACGCTCAAGTGCCGCATCTTTTTCAATATACTTGCGGTATTCATCGAGTGTTGTAGCACCGATGCATTGAAGCTCCCCACGAGCCAGAGATGGTTTCAAAATGTTGGAGGCATCGATGGCCCCTTCCGCCCCGCCGGCGCCGATCAATGTATGCAATTCATCGATGAATAAAATAATATTGCCGGCTTGCCGGATTTCTTCCATCACTTTTTTCATGCGGTCTTCAAATTCACCACGGTATTTTGTTCCCGCAACGACCGTTCCCATATCAAGTGTCATGACACGTTTGTCGCGAAGGATTTCAGGCACTTCGTTATTGACAATCTGCTGGGCAAGACCTTCAGCAATGGCCGTCTTACCGACACCCGGCTCCCCGATGAGCACCGGATTGTTTTTCGTTCTGCGCGCAAGAACCTCTATGACACGTGTAATTTCTTTGCTTCGTCCAATGACAGGGTCCAAGGATCCTTCACGGGCGATTTCAGTCAAGTCACGGGCCAGACTATCCAATGTCGGCGTCGAAGCTGAAGAGGAAGGTCCTGGATTGCCTACTGAGCTGTCATTGTTCCCTAGCAATTGCAGTACCTGCTGCCGGGCACGATTCAAGCTCACACCTGCGTTGTTCAATACACGGGCTGCGACACCTTCACCTTCCCGGATCAACGCGAGCAGAATATGCTCCGTGCCAATGTAGGAATGGCCGAGTTTCCGAGATTCATCCACGGAAAGTTCGATAACCTTTTTGGCTCTCGGTGTATAATGGACAATCGGGCCGACATCCTTTGTCCCTGTCCCAACGAGGCTTTCCACCCCTTTTTCAATCGTTTCAAAGCTGACATCAATGGCTTCAAGGGCTTTCGCTGCAATGCCACCGCCTTCGCGGATCAATCCTAATAAAATATGTTCTGTGCCGATGGATTCATGTTTCATCCGAATTGCTTCTTCTTGAGCCAGTTGTAATACTTTCTGGGCCCTTTGCGTAAGACGATTATTAAACATCATATCCATTCCACTCCTTCTATACGAATATCAACTGTTCCCTGCATAAACAGGAAATAGGGATTTCAATTCATCAAAAATCTAGCCGGTTTGACTTTGACTATCTTTGACTTAATTATACAAGATGGAAAGCGTATGTGCAAAACAGATGCTCATTCTCCGGTCTCTTCTTCCTTTAATCTTTTATGGCCTACTTCAAGCCTTTCCCGGAACAGCTTTGCCCGAAATATATCCCGTTCTTCAGCAGTCAACTCCGTACCCGCGTACTGTTGCAGGAACCCAGGCTGCATAAAAACCATTAATTCATTCAATATGATCATGTCGATATCCTGAATGATATCCATATCAATACCGAGACGTACATCGGATAAGCAGCGGGCCGCTTCTTCGGAAGGCAGCAGCCTTGCATAGGTAATCGTGCCAAGCGAGCGGAACAGCCGATTTTCCAAAGCAATTCGAGATTTGGACATCAGCAGTTCACGGGATCTGCGTTCATGTGCAATAAGACGTAATGTAATATTCTTCAACTCAGACAGGATTTCCTTCTCCGTTTTGCCGAGTGTGGTCTGGTTGGAGACTTGATAAATATTTCCGAGCGCTTCACTGCCCTCTCCGTAGCTTCCCCGTACTACAAACCCGAGCCGGGAGATTGCCGGGATGATGCGATTGATTTGCTTGGTCATTGTCAGAGTAGGCAAATGCATCATGACAGAAGCCCTCATTCCTGTCCCTGTATTCGATGGGCAGCTTGTCAAATAACCGAACTGCTCGTCAAAGGCATAAGGGAGCTTCTTCTCCAAGTAATCATCCACCAGATCGGCCTTTTCATAGGCGCCATCCAGTTGGAAACCGGGATAAATACATTGGATTCGAATATGATCTTCTTCATTCACCATGATGCTGAGAGTTTCGTCCTCTGATAGCACAACCGCCCCATGTCTTTCCGGATCGGTTAATTGCGGACTAATCAAATGTTTTTCCACTAACACTTGTCTTTCAAGAATCGGCAACTCAGAGACCTTCATATAGGAATACCCATTTTCTTCTGAGTTAAGCAATGCCTCGGTAATTAGATGATCAACGTCTTTTGCCTCCTCGGGTGAAAAAGCGATGGGGAACCGACGACCCCTTAGATTCCGCGCAAGGCGTATCCGTGTCGACATGACGATATCCGAGTGTTCACCATGAGACGACATCCAACCTGTCACTGCATGTTTCATAAAGTTATCAATTGACATTGGCGTCACCTCCTCCGTCTGTCAAAAGCCGTTTCAGCTCGTTTGCTTCATCCCGTAAAGAGGCAGCCTCTTCAAACCGTTCTTCTTCAATCGCGTCTTGCATTTTCAGCCGAATCTCCTCAATCCGTTTTTTCACGGCAAATAATTCATTGAAAGAGACGGGAACTTTGCCGTTGTGGGATGAATGGCCATTATGGAGTTTTCCGAACAAGCGCGGAAGCCGTTCTCTGAACGTGTCGTAGCAAGTGGAACAGCCGAATTTCCCGATGTCCAAAAATTTCCGGAATGTCAATCCGCACTCCGGGCACTCTGGACCTTCTGCCAAAGGTTCTTTCGTCTGCTGCTGGGATTGGAACGGCTCCGGTCCCCCTAACCAGTTGGAGAGAAATTGCTGAATGGACAACGGCTCTTGGTTCGGGTCGAAATGAAACATCTTGGATTGGAATGCACAACGTTCACACATATGGCGTTCAGAGGATCCTTGCATCGTTTCCTGTGTAAAGATAACAGAAGCCGGCCTTTCATTGCAGATTTCACATAACATCATTTGCCACCTCTTATCTATAGTTCACAAGTTATTATTATGTTCGTAAATTAATGTCATAAGCATCGCCTGCAAAATCCTTCCCCGGATGATATCCCGTTCCGGAAGAGGATAATGAAGCGTCGTGCGATCAACCGCAGCCAAAATAATCTTCGCTTCACGTTCTGATATGACTTTCTCATATAACAGACGGTGGACAACATCCTCAGCCATCGTGTAGGTGGCTCCGTCTTGAAGTCCTCTTAAAATATGCTCAATCAATTCTTTATGCGAATTGGTTTTAACCCGGTAGATGCGTATATAGCCGCCTCCGCCTCTCTTTGATTCGACTGCATATCCCCGTTCCACGGTAAAACGTGTATTAATGACATAATTGATTTGGGATGGGACGCATTGAAATTTCTCTGCTATTTCGCTCCGCTTAATCTCAATAACGCCGTTCTCCCCCTTTTCGATAATCTTCTTTAAATATCCTTCAATTACATCTGAAATATTTCGCATGTTTTTTCACTCCTTCCGCTGCGAAGTGATAAGCCATTATTGACTTTGACTATCTTTGACTTAATTATACACGATACGACATTGTTTTCACAATTGATTTGCAGTCAAAAATAATGTTTATGATTAGGTAAAACGGGTAAATAAGATGTTGAGGATTTTTTTCTGACCTCTTTTTTCCTCTACCTTATGGGCTTCAGCTGTTATATATGCTATACACAACCTGAACCCACCCCCAAACAAAAAGCTCCTGGTACGACGACTACTACGGAGGAGATTTACACGTGAACTGGTACGAAAAGCTAAGCGAATATTTTCCAATCGAAGAGATGAAGTCAAGAGAACATATGGAGGCTCTTTTAAATGATAAGCATAATATCTATTTGAAAGAAGAAGGGCCGCACCATGTGTTAATGTTCGTGGAAACAGAAACGTTCATCTTCATTGACTATTTGTTTGTCTCGGCGCAGTCTAGAGGCGCAGGAATCGGTCGGAAACTGTTGAATTCCTTAAAACAGAAAGGGAAGCCGATCATTCTGGAAGTGGAGCCTGTCGATTATGAAGATACCGACACAGAAAAACGGTTGCGATTCTACGCTCGCGAAAACTTCCATCATGCCCGCCGAATCGGTTACAGCAGACGTTCGTTAGCTACTGGGGAACAAAATGATATGGAAATCCTATTTTGGTCTCCGGAAGATGCAGATGAGGAAAGCGTCTACGAGGCCATGAAAATGACGTATGAAGATATTCATACGTATAAGGATGAAACATTTTACGGCGAACCATACGACCCGGCTGAAAAAGTGCTCGTTTTTACGACACAAAAGAAAAAATGTATTCTGGAACCGTATTTGCCTTGAACGCCGTACGAGTGATTCGGCTCGTTCCTAGAGGCAAAGCGCCCAAAGGTTTCTAGTCTAATGAGGTATTGCTGTTCGAAATTCAACTCTAAAGAAATATGAGGCATTGCGGCCTCGTTTCCATAAGGAGGACAACCCGGATAAACGGAGTTGTTCTCTATTTTTTTGTGCGCTTCTGACATGCGTGTATGAAACTATAGGGAAGGTGCTACGTACATAAGGGAACTGGAGGTGATTGTATGGAGAAGAAGGTTCTACCCGAGACCGCCAAGCAGAATGCGATGCCCGCTTGGAAGAGGTCGTTGTATTACGTAGTGATCGCCGTCATTTCTATCTTCAGCATTCTAATTTTCCTTTTATTTTTGGATCTTCTAATGGATGAGGAATGGATTTTGACTCTTCTTTTAGGAGGCGTCATCCTTTTCCTTTGCTGGGTAATCATCCAACTCATCCGGCTGCCTCATACTAGCGGCGCTACCAAACTCGAGCGAATCGAAACCTCTACCGGATATGTCATCCATGCGCTGAATGAATGGACAGGGGAAGCCAAAACAATTACATTCCACTGGAATCAAATAGATGACTTGGTAATCGGCATTTGGACTAATCCTAGATTCAAAGGCCGTAAAAATGATTATGTAGGCTCTAGGCTCATCTATCGCTATCAGCAGGACGGACAAATAAAATATGCGGACTCCATCATTCTTAACGAAAAACTATTGAATGATTGGATCAATACCATTTCAAGACATGCCATTCCTGCCCGTGTCACTAACGCCAATATTTCAGCAGTCAAAGAACAGGACTTCGATCAAATGTTGAATGAAGTCCATGCGGTTGCCATCGAAGAGGTTCCCTCCATTATAAATTGGTTCATGGAGCAAGAAGATTTCACGCTTTGGCATCCTTCTTCTTCTCATCAACAATAATCATCCGTCAATCATAAATAAAAAGACAATCCCCCAAATCGAACCTGTTGTGAGGATTGCCTTTCTATATATCAAACGATCGCTGGTGTTTTTTTCAACGGTTCCAAATCAATTTCGAACCCTAAATCCTCCAGCATTTGACGGTCGCTATCACTTTCCTGGCCTGCTGTAGTCAAATAGTCGCCAATAAAAATAGAATTGGCAGGATATAAACCGAGCGGTTGCAACGAACGCAGATTCACTTCCCGACCACCCGAAATTCGTATTTCTTTCGTCGGATTGATGAAACGAAACAAGCTGAGCACTTTCAAGCAATACATCGGCGTCAATTCTTTCGTCCCCTCTAAAGGTGTACCATCGACCGCATGCAAGAAATTGACAGGGATCGAATCGGCATCCAATGCATGCAAGCTCCGTGCCATGTCAATTACATCTGCTTTCGTCTCACGCATTCCGACGATAACACCGGAACAAGGTGATATCCCAGCTTCTTTGGCAGATTCAACAGTATTTACCCGATCGTCATATGTATGGGATGTCGTGATGTTGCCATGATGGGCAGCCGAAGTGTTGATGTTGTGGTTATAGCGATCCACCCCCGCCTCTTTCAGGCGTTTCGCTTGCTCCGGCTTCAATATGCCTAGACATGCACAAACGGTCATGTCTGCATGCTTGCTTTTTATTTCCTTGACGGAATCGATCACTATTTCCAATTCCCGATTCACAGGTCCCCGGCCGCTTGCCACAATGCAATACGTTCCTGCATTAACGGAAGCTGCTCGTTCCGCCCCTGCCACAATCTCTTCCTGCTTCAACATCGCATACTTTTCAATCGGCGCCTTGGAGACGATCGACTGGGCGCAATAGCCACAATTTTCGGGGCATAAACCAGATTTAGTATTCATGATCATGTTAAGTTTTACTTTGTTGCCATAATAACGTTTCCGGACTTTGTAGGCGGCATGGAGCAATGGCAGTAAATCCTCATCAGGACTTTCCAAAATAGCCATCGCTTCAGCGTCTGTCAAAATCTCTCCTTGCAACACACGGTCAGCCAACGCTTCATAATTCATCATCGCCCTCTCCTCACCTTCAAGACTTTATACATTCTATGGCCAAAAACACCTGCAAGGATAGATAAGATGATATCTTTCGGAAGTGGCGGGATCATCCAAATCCATGCCACTTTGTATGTAAACACATCAGGTGCTTTAGCCCAAAATTTATAAGCAAAATACAACCAATTCGTTCCAAACAGATAACTGAAAGCTACGGCAACTAGGCCAGATATGATATAGCTCCGCAAACTTCCATTCTTCTCAACAATCTTGCCTGCTATATACGCCACCAGTATGAAAGAAAGGACAAAGCCGAATGTCGGACTTAAAATTTCCGCAAAGCCGCCCTGAAATTTCGCAAACACGGGGGCTCCTGCCAATCCGACAGCCATGTATACAATCATGGAAATGGCACCAAGCCGACTGCCAAGAATTAAACCGGCCAAAACAGAAAAAAACGGCTGCAGCGTAATCGGCACGCCGCCGACCATGAGAAACGGAACAAAAGTTGTTATATTAGCTCCGATCATCATAAGCGCAGCAAACATACCGCAATACACCAGACTCAAAGCGCTCATTCCACTAGTTTGTTTAGCCGATACTGTCGCCATCCAACACACCTCTTTTATCTTTTTTAGGTTAGTAATAGAATATAAGGTCGAAAAATATGTGTCAACTAAAATTTGATGCAGGTTAACTCATTTTAAAGAATGGGAAGACGCTTGCAAGCGGTGGACAATAGCCGATCCAAATAGAGTGAATAGTCTGGTCCGACATTTACTCTACCAGAAGATTGCATCCTGTAGGCAGGAACAATTTGATTCTTCGAGTATGCTTCTCGATTCTCTTTTCTTGCGTATCAATCGGTTGACCGCTGGTATGCGCGATTGCATTGCCAATATGCGCGGACGGAAGCGTATTATGATCGGCTTCAACTGGTTATGCGCGTACTAGAGTCTTTATGCGATGACGTACAATAGTCTGTGTAAACAAAAAAAGATAGGACATCCTTAAGGTTAATCACTACAAAAACCAAGGAGGATGTACTATCTATGTCTA
>JACHLS010000008.1 GCA_014204635.1 Sporosarcina luteola
ATTAGCCCCGGTTTCCCGGAGTTATCCCCATCTGCAGGGCAGGTTGCCCACGTGTTACTCACCCGTCCGCCGCTAACTTCAGGGAGCAAGCTCCCATCTGTCCGCTCGACTTGCATGTATTAGGCACGCCGCCAGCGTTCGTCCTGAGCCAGGATCAAACTCTCCATAAATCTGGCGGCCGATGCACGGCGTATTGCGTTGTCAGCTTCAGTCGTTCGGTCGGTCACGTACTTGAGTACGCTCCCTCTCTCACTCCATCGCTTCCTAGCACTCCACCATGCCTCGGCCACCAGCCTGGCGACCGTTATGCAGCGCATTGCGTTGTCGATTTCACTTGCTCAGTCGGTCACGTACCGTAGTACGCTCCCTTCTTCGCTCGTTTGTCTCCTAGCACTGCACTACATCTCGGTCACCAGCGGGTTCTACTATTTAATAGAAGAACCTTGAAGAAATTCGAGTAGCTCGATTTCTGCTGGCATCATTTAAGATGTCAATTTTGAATCCGAAGATTCGTGTTTGTCTTCTTCCCGACGGGGTCGGGTTCTGACTTTATTGTTGACGTTTTGCTGTTCAGTTTTCAAGGTTCATTGTGCTTTCCTTCAAAAGCGACTTCTCTAATTTACCATCGCTTCCTCTTTCAGTCAAGCACTTTTTTATTTTCTTTTTTCGCTTGTTTCGAGCTAGCTAAGTTGCTGTCCCAAGCGACGTATATCATATTAGCATGCGGTAACTAGAAGTGTCAACACGAAATTCAAAAAAACTTTTCCGAACCGTTCTCCATCGCCACTTGTACTGTCAAGTGGCGACTTCAGACAAGTTCCGATCTCTTTACAGCGGAAGCTTTGCACTATAATCCCGATGAAATACGAATTCATTTTTTGATTCGGATTTGACTATTTCTATAAATCCTTTATCTATTAGGAACTCAATTAACACTTCCAAGTTGACGGAATACATCCGGAGCTCCTCATGTTCGTGTAGTTCTTGGATAGTCCAGCTACTTTTTGCCGACATGATATCCAAGATATGCCTAGCTCCATCCATTGTTCGATTATGAATAAAAAATTCGCTGGCCAAGAACATTAATTCCAATCTCTTTTCAATAGGTTCTTCGCTCAGGATGAGTTCTTCATATAATTTAAAGATGGCAGGGTCCAATTTTTTTACTTGAGACCACACTGTCACTTCTGGCGATAGGCCCGACTCAATGATGGCTAATCTCGCCAAATGATGAAGGGATTGTACTGCATGATGATACGAATCCATAAAGTCATTCCGATCGTAAAACGATTTTCCTTCCATATAGGATCTAACCAATTTGGACAGTTCAATCCCCATCTTCACTTTTCTGCCGCTGAAAGGATATTCTTTTAGTTCTTCTTTCAAATTTTCCACAAATTCATTTCGATCAAAGTAGATTTTACCGTAAAATAACCAGTCTACCACTTTTCTTTTTGTGCCAAGCAACAACCATTTCCGCAGTTGCTTTTCACTTATCACATGCATGGCCGCTTTTCCGTCGCCTTCCGTGTAATGCTTCGTATATATCGGTGTGTCATTATTTGAAGTGATAATGAGAAGTATCTCATCAAATGTATCTGTTACCGGGTCGCCATCTGTGCGCTTTTCAACAAGGATGACTCCTAAAGTTTCAGGCGAACTGGCCCGTTCTTGATAAATCGGCCTTAATATTTGTTCCATCCTAACCCCTCCCTGCGTATTCACTTTCGACATTCATTCTTCATAATCCTTCTTCTGCTATTTATGCCATGCTGACATTATAATAGCTCTTCTTTAAAAACGCATTACGTGAATTACGTAGAATTTATGATATATTAGTTGAGAAGTGTTATGGTATTATTTGAATTTGATTATTATTTGCTTACGCATTACTCTTTAGGAGGATCATTCATTGAAACCGTACAAGAATAAAATAAACCGAATCCGCTCGTTCGCGCTTTCCCTCGTTTTCATTGGCTTTGTCATCATGTATTTCGGTATCTTTTTTAAAAACCATCCATTCGTCATGTTGACTTTCATGGTGATTGGGGTGCTTGCCATCTTAGCAAGCACGGTTGTGTATGCATGGATCGGTACCCTCTCGACACGGGCGGTTCAAATTGTCTGTCCGAATTGTGGAAAACAAACCAAAATGTTAGGCCGGGTTGATATGTGCGGTCATTGCAGAGAGCCTTTGACATTAGACCCCACTTTAGAAGGCAAGGAATTTGACGAATCCTATAACCGTTCATCCCGTAAGAAGGAAACAAATTAAAAAATCCGGATCGCCAATTTGAGCGGTCCGGATTTTTTATGTCGTTGCATATCGTCAAGCAATTAAATCATCCGCTTTTCCATTAATTCGCGGCTGCGTTGTTGGCACATTTCGGGCATGTTCCGTATACTTCCAAGCGATGTGAATTGACTTTAAACCCTGTTACGTGTGATGCCAAATGTTCCACTTCTTCCAGTCCCGGATGATGGAAGTCGACAATCGTGCCACATTGATCACAAATAATATGGTAATGATCATGTGTTACAAAATCGAATCGGCTAGACGAATCACCATATGTGAGTTCTTTGACAAGCCCTGCATTCCGGAATACACGAAGATTGTTATAAACTGTTGCTACACTCATATTAGGAAAGTCATGTTCTAGTGCTTTATATATTTCATCAGCTGTTGGATGTGACTCCGAAGAGATAAGGAATTCCAATATAGCATGCCGTTGTGGTGTAATGCGTACTCCACTTTCTTTTAATGTGACCAGCGCGTCTTTCAATGCGATTTCTGACATCGCTAACACCCCAATCCAAAAAGATTATCTCTTTATAATTATTATAATCAGTTTACAGAAAAAAGGTGCCTGTTGTCAAGAAATCTGCTGGGGATGCGTCCATGCTATGGAATCTAAAATCAATATCCCCGTTCAGGATCTAATAAATTGGTCAACTTCCTATCTCCTGATTGCCACTTCGATAAATTCTCTTCGAAAATTTCCAGGGCTCTCGGAACATAATGTTTGGAATGACTCGATATATGCGGGGAGATCGTTATATTGGACAGTCCCCAGAGTTCGCTATCCGAAGGGAGAGGCTCCCTTTCAAAAACATCGAGAACCGCATGTCCAATTTTTTCGGACTTTAAGGCTTCTACGATATCTTTTTCCTTAACAAGATCCCCGCGTCCGAAATTCATGAATACCGCAGTGGATTTCATCGCATCGAAATGCCGCTCCGTCAATAAACCTTTCGTTTCAGACGTGCTAGGCAATACAGATATGACGAAATCAGCTTTTGGCAGAGCTTCCTCCAGCTTGCTGAAGTCAACGATGTCATCCATCGAATCGACCGGTTTTCCAGTCCGGTTGCACCCGATCGTTTTAACACCAAACGCTTTCAGAAGCCGTCCTATTTCTGCTCCTATGGCCCCCGGCCCGATAATTAACGCAGTTGAATCGCATAACTCAACAGATTGGACTTTCTTATTCCACTCTTTCTGCTTTTGATTCTCATAAATGGCCGGCAATGAACGGCACAGCGCCAACATATGTGCCAGCACCGACTCGGCCATCGGCGTTTTATGAATCCCTCTGACGTTGCTGACAACAATATTCCGTTTAGCGATGTCATCTAACGGCATTTTCTCAACTCCGGCAGACGCCACCATGATCCATTCCAGGGAACTCGCTTTGTCAAGAATAGATCTATCAATATCTTCCCCGTAAGTCACAATGACATTCGCATCTTCCAATTCGGCTTCTCCGATTGATGGATACATGCTAAATGACACATCCGGAAATTGAGTTCTCAATTCGTCGCATTGCGCATCCTTTAGTTTAAATGTAAAAACGACTTTCAACCAGATTTCCCCCTAGTTTTGCGAGTTGATTAACTGCTCAAGCGAAGTCAAGACTTCTTGGATATGTCCTTTCACAGACACTTTGCGCCATTCTTTCACGACAGTGCCTGTCGGATCGATCAAAAAGGTTGAGCGTTCAATTCCCATATATTCTTTCCCAAAGTTCTTTTTCAGCTTCCAAACGCCATACTTCTCCGCTATAGCATGGTCCGCATCGACGAGCAACGAAAACGGAAGGCCTTGTTTTTCAATGAACTTTTCATGGGACGCACCGCTGTCTGGACTAACGCCCAAAATGACAGCGTTCAGGTTGGTAAAATCTGCATGTGCATCTCGAAAATCACAAGCTTGTGTTGTGCAGCCAGGCGTAGCATCCTTCGGATAAAAATAAAGAACGACATACTTTTCGCCTTTAAAATCTTCTAATGAAACAAGCTCACCTTTCTCATTTGGCAATTGAAATTCTGGTGCCGGCATTCCTTCCAATTTCTCCATTGTCATCACTCCTTTTCTTCTCTCCATCGTACCGGACAGGACGTCCACTTTCAATTTCTTTGGCGTGCAGCGGTATTTTTGTTTAAAATGGAGAAGCAGTTATTTGAACGGAGGCTAAATGATGAACAGATCCAAATCAGAAGAAATCTATAACGAAGCTTGCGAGCATATAGTCGGAGGAGTAAACAGCCCTTCGCGTGGATATAAAGCCGTCGGCGGAGGAGCACCAACTGTCATGGAACGAGCAGAAGGGGCATATTTTTGGGATGTGGATGGAAATCGGTATATCGATTATCTTGGCGCTTACGGACCCATCATTACGGGTCATGCCCACCCGCATATTACTGAGGCTATCACACATGCAGCTAAAACAGGGGTCTTATATGGAACACCTACGCCGCATGAAGTGAAGTTTGCTAAGATGCTGAAAGACGCAATTCCAGGAATGGATAAAGTCCGTTTTGTCAATTCAGGTACCGAAGCGGTCATGACAACAATCCGAGTGGCAAGAGCCTATACAGGCAGAACAAAAATCATGAAGTTTGCCGGCTGCTATCATGGCCATTCTGATCTTGTACTTGTTGCCGCAGGGTCCGGTCCCGCTACTCTCGGCACACCAGATTCAGCAGGGGTGCCGGCTTCCATTGCACAAGAAGTGATTACCATCCCATTCAATCATCCTGAAGCATACCGGGAGGCAATGGATAAGTGGGGAGATGAAGTCGCGTGTATCCTTGTTGAACCGATAGTCGGCAACTTCGGGATTGTAGAACCGAAGGAAGGATTTTTGCAAACTGTACACGAGGTGGCAAAAGATAAAGGAGCTCTCGTAGTATATGATGAGGTAATCACCGCTTTCCGTTTCCATTATGGTGCAGCCCAAACGATGCTGGGCTTTACACCTGATTTAACCGCGTTTGGAAAAATCATTGGCGGCGGACTGCCGATTGGCGCCTATGGCGGAAAGAAAGAAATCATGGATGAAGTCGCTCCGTTGGGCCCTGCTTACCAAGCTGGGACTATGGCAGGAAATCCCGCCTCTATGCTTGCCGGCATCGCTTGTTTGGAAGTTCTTCAACAACCCGGTGTGTACGAGCAGCTCGATCGTTTAGGCGCCAAGCTGGAAAAAGGCATCTTATCGGCTGCGCAAAAACACGGCATCCAATTGACAATCAATCGACTCGGCGGTGCGATGACCCTCTTTTTCACAGACCAAACCATTGAGAACTACGAACAGGCTGAAGCAACCGACGGAGTGACCTTCGGCAAGTTCTTTAAGTTGATGTTGAAGCGGGGCATTAATTTGGCGCCATCCAAATACGAAGCGTGGTTCCTGACGATCGCTCATACAGAAAAAGATGTAGAGGAAACTTTACAAGCAGTGGATGAGTCCTTTGAAGAGCTGTCCACAATGACGGTTTGATTACTTTTCTGTCTAGCAGTACAAAATTTCAGTTTGTTTAGTTGTAATTCTTAGTACCGCGTATTACCTTATATAGAAGATGATTCTCTCATTTTGAAAAATGGATAATAGAAAGGAAAATAACATGAAACTAGGTGCCCGCATATTTAAAACGGGTATTGCAATTGTGTTCGCTTTATTCATTGCTGAAGTCCTGCATTTGCCTAATCCCGTCTTTGCAGGAATTGCTGCCATTTTTGCAATCCAGCCATCCATATACCGTTCCTATTTAACTATAGTGGAACAGATTCAAGGGAATTTGATCGGGGCTTCAGTTGCAGTTCTGTTTGCTCTCATATTTGGACACCAGACGATTGTTATCGGCCTTGCAGCGGTCATTATCATCCTTCTCATGCTGAAATTCGGTTTAGAGAAATCCATTTCCCTGGCACTTGTCACGATGATCGCGATCATGGAAATCAAAGGCGATGAATTCTTGTCGTTCGCCCTGCTTCGTTTACTGACCATCATTATCGGTGTCTTGGCCGCTTTCCTCGTCAATTTGGTTTTCATGCCACCCAAATACGAGACGAAATTATTCCAAGCAATTCATCAGACACAAGATGAAATTATCCGCTGGATTCGATTAGCCGGCAGGCAAGCTTCTGAGCATATTGCCACTAAAAAGTCATTGGATAAATTGAAAGATCGGCTTTCCCATATTGATCAGCTCTATTTGCTGTTCAAGGAGGAGCGGAACTACTTTAAGAGAAGTACGTTGGCAAAAACAAGGAAACTTGTAATTTATAGACAAATGGTCGCCACGTCGGAGAGCAGTTACGATGTATTACACCGGCTGCATAAATTTGAAAACGAGTTGCTTGCTTTGCCAGAGCACTTCCGAATGATGATCCAGGAACGGTTGGATACCTTGCTGACATATCACGAGCAGATCCATCTGAAATTCGTCGGAAAATTGAAGTCCGATAAAATGAGCGAGAACTTGAACGGGGAATTTCTTCAACGGCATGAAGTGATGGAGATTTTCGTCAAAGAAATTGCCATTACGAAAGAAGAGGAAGAGTTTTCTGCGTATCACTTACTCCATATTCTTTCATCTATCTTGAATTATGAAGAGCAACTGGAACATTTAGACCGCCTTGTCGTTTCCAATCAAAAGAGGCATAGCGGAGATATTAGTAAAGAATTGAAAGAAGAAATCTATTGAAAAACCTAGGAATCTGGTGGATTCCTAGGTTTTTCGTTAACTTTTCATTTTCGGGTCCAATGCGTCACGCAATCCATCCCCCATCAAATTGAAGCCCAATACTGTCAGCATGATGGATAAACCAGGAAAGATCATTGTCCATGGAGCGGACTGCAAGTAATCCTTTGAATCAGCAAGCATCTTACCCCATTCTGGTTGAGGTGGCGTAGCTCCAAGCCCAAGGAACCCAAGAGCGGCCGCCTCTAAAATAGCAGTTGCGATGGCCAGTGTCCCTTGCACGATGACCGGAGCCATGGAATTCGGCAAAATATGTGAAAATAATATGCGGGCATCTTTCATGCCGATTGCCTTGGCGGCAGTTATATATTCTTCTTCCTTAATGCTGAGTACTTTGGACCGGATCAGCCTGCCAAAGTTCGGTACGTTGATGATTGCAATTGCAATCAATGCATTTTTTAAACTCGGCCCTAAAACGGCAACAATGGCAATAGCTAATAGAATGGATGGAAAGGCGAGCATAATATCAAAGATTCTTGATATGATCATGTCCACCCAACGGCCATAGTAACCAGCCACAATGCCAAGTACACTCCCGACAATGACGGAGAGGACAACGGATGCAAATCCTACTGTTAAAGAGATGCGCGCTCCATGTATGACTCTGGATAAGATATCCCTTCCCAAATCGTCTGTTCCCATCCAATGGGCGGAAGAAGGCGGCTGCAGACGATCTGTATGACTTTGATCGTTAATTCCTTCCGGTGCTAGCACTGGACCGAGCACAGCCAGGAGAACAAAGAACAGGACGATCAACATTCCGGCAACCGCAATCTTGCTTTTCCGGAAGCTGCGCCACGCGTCCCTCCATGGACCCGTTGTCTTTTCTATTTCCACTTCCGCAATACCATCTACCTTCGGCATCAATTCAGACATATGTATCGCCCCCTTCCGTTAGTCATATTTGATCCTCGCATCAATCAATCCATATAACAAATCGACAACTAGATTAATCATGACAAATATGAAGGCGACGATTAAGATGCCGGATTGGATAACCGGGTAATCACGGAAATTAATGGCGTCGTAAATATAACGGCCAATACCCGGCCATGCAAAAATGGTTTCCGTTAAGATGGCACCACCAAGCAGCATGCCCATTTGCAAGCCGATTACTGTCAAAACAGGGATAATTGCATTTTTCAACGCGTGCTTATAGACAACCCAAAACATTTTCTGCCCTTTCGCCCGTGCTGTCCGGATGTAATCGGAACGCATGACTTCAAGCATACTGGAACGAGTCATTCGGGCAATAATCGCCATCGGTATGGTAGCCAGGGCGATTCCGGGCAATATTAAATGGCGGATCACTTGCCATAATTGATCAAAGCGACCTTGAATTATCGTATCAATAACGTACAAATTTGTGATGGCATTGACTGGATCTCTCACTTCCTCGCGTCCTGAAGTCGGCAGCCAGCCAAGTTCAATTGCAACCCCCCATTGCCCTAACAGACCGAGCCAAAAAATTGGCATGGAAACACCAACTAGTGCCAATATCATTGCCGTATAATCGAACCAGGAATTTTGGAACCATGCTGAAATGATCCCTGCATTCATTCCTATAACGACAGCTATCAATATCGCAAAAACGGCAAGTTCCAATGTTGCAGCCAAATGAGGCCAAATTTCATCTGTAACCGGCAGTCTAGTCCGCATGGATTCTCCAAGATCGCCCCTTAGGATATTTCCGATGTAATTAAAAAATTGCGTATACCAAGGTTTATCTAAACCTAGCTTTTCGTTCATTGCCGCCACGGCTTCCGGAGTGGCTTGCTGACCGAGGATAACTTGGGCAGGGTTTCCAGGGATTGCCCGGATCATCATAAATACGATGAACGTCATGCCAAGCAGCACCGGTATCAGTTGCAGTAATCTTCTTCCTAAATAGCTGACCATTCCATTCACCTCTTCTACGTTAAAGCACCTTACTCTTTTTATAAGAATGAAAAGGGAGGAAGCCGACAGCCTTCTCCCTTTTCGACCATTTCACTTAATTAATATTTCTCGGAAGATCACTCAAATTCAACATGCATCAAAATGTCTGAACCCGTTGGATGCGGCTTAAAGCCTTTCAGCCCCTTCTTCGCTCCCAGAAGAGGAGTCGAGTGGGCAATTGGAACCCAAGGAGCTTCATCATGGATGATCTCTTGCGCTTTTTTGTAGTATTCGTTCCGGATAGTTTCATCTACTTCTGTTTGTGCCTTGATGAACAGGTCATGCATTTCATCGTTTTTAAAATACGTGTAGTTATTGCTGCCGATATTGTCTTCATCGAGCAATACGTACAGGAAGTTGTCAGCATCTCCGTTGTCTCCTGTCCAGCCTAACATGAAAGCATCCGCTTCCCCTTTGCTCGCTTTATCTAAATAGGTTGCCCATTCATAGGTAACGATTTTCGCATTTACGCCAATGTCAGCGAGATTGCTTTGAATGACTTCTGCCACTTTTTGACCGTCTGGCATGTAAGGTCTAGGTACAGGCATCGCCCACAGTTCCATATCGAAGCCATCAGCAAGACCAGCTTTTGCTAGAAGCTCCTTCGCTTTTTCGGGATTATATTCATACGGTTCGATATCTTCGTTGTAGCCTGAAATCGAAGGCGGCATCGGATTTTTCGCAATGTCTGCACGTCCTTCAAAGAACGAATCAATGATCGCCTCTTTGTTGATTGCATAATTCAATGCCTGGCGGACTTCTTTTTTATCAAAAGGCGGACGCGTAACCGTCAATCCCAAGTAGCCCACGTTCATGGAAGGACGCTCAACAAGTTGCAATTCTTCGTTGCTTTCAATTTTCTCGCCATCCGCAGGATTAATTCCATCCGCCAAATCGATTTCCCCTTTAATTAAGGCATTCAATCGATTTGAATTGTCAGGAACCGATTTGAAGACAACTTTATCTAGCTTTGGCAGCCCTTCTTGCCAGTATTTATCAAACTTCTCAATTGTAATTGTGTCGTTCGGCTTCCAATCGACAAATTTGAATGGACCGGTACCGACCGGATTTCGTTCAAACTGGTCATCACCTTTTTCAAATGCCGTTGGACTCGCGATCGCAAACATGCTCATCGCGATGTTTTTCAAAAATGGCGCCTGGGGTCTTTTCAGCTTGATCACGACAGTTTTTTCATCCTCCGCCGTGACGGAATCGATCACATGCTCGGCATCTCCTTTGAATCCGCCGAACATGGAGCTGTAATATGGGAACATATCCGCATCGCCATTCGCCCAGCGCTCAAAGTTCTTAACGACCGCCTCCGCATTGAAATCGGTGTCGTCATGGAATTTGACCCCTTCCCGCAGATGGAAAGTGTATGTCAAACCGTCTTCAGACGTCTCCCACTCCTCTGCCAAACCGGGTTGAACCGTTGTATCTTCTTCTCCGAAGTTCAATAACGTTTCATATATGTTCACTGTTACTTTAAACGTTTCTCCCTCAGTCACTCTTGAAGGATCCAAAGATGTTGAATCACTACCGCGACCAAATACGAGGATGGAATTACCTTTACTCGATGAACTTTTCCCGCCTTCCCCCCCACTAGACCCGCAGGCTGCGAGTATCGCGGATAATCCAAGCAGCATAACGAATGCCAAGGACAGGATTTTCTTTCTCTTCATACAGACCCCTCCAATTGTTTTATATCATTGCCGGCCTGGTCGTTATATAGATGACAGGCGACAGAATGACCAGACCTTTTCTCGTCCAAAGATGGTGTAACTTTTGTGCAGATCTCCATTTTGAATGGACATCTCGTGTGGAATGGACAGCCGGACGGCGGATCAGCTGGATTCGGAATATCCCCTTGGATAATAATCTGCTCATTCTTATAATGGGGATCAGGAATCGGCACTGCAGATAATAATGCTTGGGTGTATGGATGGAGCGGCTCCTCATACAGTTTTTCGCTATCCGCAATTTCCACGAGCTTTCCCAAATACATGACGCCGACCCGGTCGCTAATATGACGCACGACACTTAAATCATGGGCGATAAAAATATAAGTGAGCTTGAATTCTTTCTGGAGATCTTGCATCAGGTTTAAGACTTGTGCCTGTATCGACACGTCTAGCGCTGAGACAGGCTCATCCGCTATGATCAATTTGGGATTTGTCATCAATGCACGGGCTATGCCGATTCGTTGTCGCTGTCCGCCGCTGAATTGATGCGGAAAGCGTTTTGCATGATAACTGCTAAGTCCGACGACTTCGAGAAATTCTTTCACTTTCTCTTTTCGCTCTTTTCTCGACGCGATTCCATGGACAATCAGTGGTTCCTCTAATATCTTCGCTATACTGTGGCGAGGATTCAATGATGCGTAAGGATCTTGGAATACCATCTGAATATCCCGTCTTACTTTGCGCATTTCATCATTCGTCAATGAAGTCATGTCTTTCCCGTCAAATTCAATCGTGCCGTCGGTCGGGGATAAAAGTCGCATCAGCAGCTTCCCGGTTGTCGATTTTCCGCAGCCGCTTTCGCCGACAATGCCTAATGTTTCCCCTTCCATCACCTGGAATGAGACATCATCCACCGCTTTGACATGTCCTGCTACCCTGCCGAGCGGTCCCTTTTTTATGGGAAAGTATTTTTTTAGTCCTTCAACTTTTAGCAACGGATTCTCTGCCATTTATCTCCACCCCCTCCCCGTCGTATAAGAAGCACCTGGTGCGATGGGCATCGGAGGTTGCATACAAATCTGGATTCTCGACTCGGCATCGTTCAAACGCAAATTCGCATCTGGCTGCAAACCGGCAGCCTTGTTTAATCGTGCCCGGCCTCGGAACATTTCCTGGAATGGAATAAAGCCGATCTCTTTTTTCCCTCAAGTCAGGAACAGACTGGATCAACCCCTTTGTATACGGGTGCTGCGGTTGATCAAATAAGGTTTCGGTGGAAGCTTCTTCAATGATTTGTCCGGCATACATGACAATGACTCTTTCGCACACATCCGCCACGACGCCCAAGTCATGGGTGATCAGCAGAATGGCTGTATGTAAACGTTCATTCAAATCTTTCATCAAGTTCAATATTTGCGCCTGTATCGTGACATCCAAAGCTGTTGTTGGTTCATCTGCAATCAGTATTTTCGGGTTGCAGACAAGCGCCATAGCGATCATGACACGTTGCCGCATCCCCCCCGATAATTGGTGTGGATATTCTTTCATCAATTCTGTTGCTCTCGGCAATCCAACCATCTTCAGCATATCAATCGCTTTTTGTTCGATCTCTTTCTTTGATAGCTTGCGCTCATGTATCCGGATCGCTTCGGTCATTTGATTCCCGATTGTAAACAAAGGATTCAACGAAGTCATCGGTTCTTGAAAAATCATTGCTATATCATTGCCACGTATTTTCCTCATGTCTTGTTCTTTCTTTTCGATGAGATTGACGCCTCCGTACAGGATTTCACCACCTACAATTTTCCCTGGTGGATGCGGCACAAGCCCCATAATGGATAAGGAAGTTACACTTTTCCCGCATCCCGATTCACCGACAATGCCCAATATTTCACCTTCCTTTAGATGAAAATCAATATGGTCGACTGCCGGCACTTGACCCGAATCAGTGAAAAAGGTAGTCTGTAAATCCTTTACTTCCAGGATTGTTTTCTTTTCTGCCATCAGATCACCTTTTTTCTACTTTTTAGAAATTCTGAAACCTCGAATTACTCCTATTATACTTTTTGTAGACTAAAAGGCAACATCAATTTCCGAAAATAAAAACACCACTGATAATTTCCTTTTATCAGTGGTGTTTGATGATTTATAAATTTTGGACTTGGAACAGGTTGTAATAAACTCCTTTTCGGTCCATCAATTCTTTATGCGTCCCGGCTTCCCTCAGCTCGCCATGATCGATGACAAATATTTTGTCTGCATGGGTGACAGTCGATAATCGATGAGCGACGATGAAGGTGGTCCGGTCATGCGCCAATCGTTCCAATGACTCCTGGATAAGTGCCTCACTTTCCAAATCTAACGCGGAGGTCGCTTCATCCAAAATAAGCAATGGAGGATTTTTAAGAAAGACCCGAGCGATCGCAATCCGCTGTTTTTGGCCGCCTGACAGCTTGACCCCACGCTCGCCGACTTTCGTATCGTATCCTTCCGGCAAAGTTTGTATAAAGTCATGGGCGTTTGCTGCTTTCGCCGCGGCAATTACTTCTTCCTCTGTCGCCTCTGGATTCCCCATCATAATATTGCTGCGCACAGAATCGCTGAAGAGAATATTGTCTTGCAGCACAATGCCGATTTGGTTCCGCAGCGACTTCAATTGGATATCACGCAAATCATAGCCATCAATCCGCACGGCACCCGAAGTTACATCATAAAATCGCGGAATCAAACTGACAATCGTCGATTTTCCGCCTCCGCTCATCCCGACGAGCGCTATCGTTTCTCCAGGCTGAACCGTAAAATCAATATCCCTCAGCACTTCGAGTCCCTCTTCTTCATAAGAAAAGCTGACAGCGTCAAATTCAACCCGTCCTTCAATGAAAGGCAATGGTTTGGCTCCCGGCTTATCTGTAATATCATACGGTTCTTCCATTAAATCAAATACGCGATCCATGGAGGCAAACGATTGGGTCAATGAAGTGGAAGCATTCACCAAACGTCGCAAAGGGTTGTACAAGCGATCAATATACGCAATAAAAGCGACCATTGTTCCAACAGATAAAGGTCCGTTTATGACTTGATAACCCGCATATCCAATTACCAGTAAAGGGGCAACGTCAGTAATCGTATTGACCACTGCAAATGCTTTGGCATTCCATTTTGTATGGTCAATCGCTTTCTCAAGAAAATTGCCATTCGTCCTATCGAAGTTTTGCTGCTCCTTTTCCTCAAGCGCAAAACTCTTGATTACACTCATTCCTGCCACCCGTTCATGCAAATAACTTTGAACATCCGCCAAGGCTTGCGACCTTCTACGAGTCAGTTCTCTCAGTTTTCCGAAGAAATGCTTGACACTATACGCATAAAAAGGGAAAGCGAGCAACGTCACAATCGTTAAGGGGACATCCATCGTCAGCATAATGATGACCGCAATGATGATGGTTGCGAGATCAAGCCAAACATTCATCAATCCGATCATTACAAAGTTTTTCGTCTGCTCTACATCATTGATGACACGGGAAATGACTTCCCCTGCCCTCGTATTTGAATAAAATCGCAACCCAAGTCGTTGTAAATGCGAAAATAAAGTTTGCCTAATATCGTATAATATCTTGTTGCTCACATATTGGGCATAATATTGACGAAAATACTCGACTGGCGGACGAATGATGAAAAACAGCAGGACAGTGCCCCCCAACCAGTAGAATAAGTAGCGGGTCTGCTCTCCCTTTGTCAGATCAGAGGCTCCGATAATATCATCTATCACAATCTTGATTAACAAAGGGATGAATAACGGAATGGCAAATTTGATGATCCCTATGATAATGGTCAAGAAAATTTGCCAGTTGTAAGGCTTAACAAATTTTAAATACCGCTTGATACTTTCACCCATTCAATCAATCCCTTCCAAAAACGACGGAAAGCCCACTGCTAGGCGCAGGAAGGCTTTCCGATCATGGTTTTTTCACCTGTTTGTAAAATTCATAACGCGATGTCCAAACTTCTATGAAGTCAGGAGCAAACGGACCTTTGCGCTGCTTGATCCATATGAGGAGCTTATCCAGATTTCGACGCAGGATTTGATCGATGACATCAGGGTAGTTCATCTTCTTTTTATGCTCTGCAAATTCGTCTTCATCCAGTATGACATAACTCATATCCGGAAATACTTTTACATCAAGGTCGTAATCGATGTACTTCAGCGACTTATTATCATAGACAAATGGAGAGCTCATATTGACGTAATAATAAACGCCGTCTTCCCGAAGCATGCAAATGATGTTGAACCAATGCTCCGCATGAAAATAACAGATAGACGGCTCCCTCGTCAGCCAAGTCCGTCCATCCGCCTCGGTGACGAGCGTTCGTTCATTCGCCCCGATGACAATGTTGCGGGTCCCTTTTAACACCATCGTTTCCTGCCATACTCGGTGAATGTTTCCATCGTGTTTATAACTATGTACTTGTATCGTTTCCCCTTCTTTTGGAATCGCCATTTAATAACCACCTTTGGCCACCGGAAATTTTGATGCCCATTACTATTTTTTCATTATACCAAGTGCCTATTAAAATTTGAACAAAAGCGATTCCAAGCGCCAAAAGAATGATTGTCACAAAAAAAACCGACGGAAGCGAAACGCTCCCGCCGGCCGGTGATGGCCATCCAATTATTTCGTTTGGTTCCCCTGAGTGCCCGAAGCTTTTTGCTTGTTCATCTCAGCACGTTGATTCTGTTCCTTAACATGATTTACATCAGTTTCAGAACCGAATTCAGAAGTCATGTTCGTGAACTGACCTTGGTTGTTCATTGCTGAACGACGGTTCTGTTCTTTCACATGGTTCACATCCGTTTCGGAGCCAAACTCAGCAGTCATATTCGAGAATTGACCTGAGTTGTTCATTGCTGAACGTTGGTTTTGTTCTCTCACATGATTCACATCCGTTTCAGAACCAAATTCATTTCCCAAATTAGAGAATTGACCTTGATTCTGACCGTTCATCGCTGAACGTTGGTTTTGTTGCCTAACATGATTTACATCAGTTTTGGCGCCTTTGCTGAATGGATTTTTTGTCATTGGATTTTCACCTCCGTGAACAATATGATGTGCACGTTAGGTAATCTTATTCGCTGGTATTTTTTACTTCGTTTTTCAACTTCACAATATCCCATAATTTATTCACAGGCTTCGATTTCGGCAAGGCATTTACTTCATCCTCTGTAAACCATCTGCCCTTTGCTGAAATCAATCCTTTATCTGACGTAACACCGACAAACCCTTGCACTTCCCATGTCAGATGGGAAAACACATGGCTAAATTCCAAAACAGGCGACGCCTCTTTCACATGAATGCCATATTGACTCTCGACCGCCTGTTCGGAGTTCTTCTCTTCCAATAAATTCACAGTAGGAAATTCCCACATTTTCGCGAGCAGTCCTTTGTCAGGTCGCTGCTGCATAAGCCAATGGCCACTTCCATCTGTGATTGCATAAAAAGCCAATGGGATTGTCTTCATTTTTGTTTTTTTCGTTTTGATCGGCAATGCATCTTGCCGCCCTTCTTCAAATGCAGCACAAAAATCCCTGACTGGACATAGCAGGCATTTAGGACGCGGTATGCAAATGGTCGCACCCAGTTCCATGAGTGCCTGATTGAACGCGGAAGGATCTTCTTTGTAAATCAAATCCATGACAGCCTGCTCGAATGTTTTCCTTGTCTTTGGCAAGGCGATATCCTCTTCTATGAGCAGGATTCTTGATAAAACACGCATCACATTTCCATCCACGGCATGTTCCGGTATACCAAACGCAATACTTAAAATGGCCCCAGCCGTATAAGGCCCGACGCCTCTCAGCGAAGAAATTTCTTTTCTCGTCGACGGCACCATGCCACCGTACGATTCGACCACTTCCCTGACGCCCTGCTGCAAATTGCGGGCCCTTGAGTAATAACCAAGGCCTTCCCACATTTTCAACAACTCTTCCTCGTTGGCATTTGCCAAAGATTCCATCGTCGGAAACTTTGCAGTAAACCGCTCATAATAAGGGATGACTGCTTCAACGCGTGTTTGCTGCAACATCACTTCTGACACCCAGATTTTATATGGATCTGACGTTTTTCGCCATGGAAGGTCACGTTTTTCCCTGTAATACCAAGAAACGAGCGCCTCCTGAAACAACTTTTTCTCTTCATTCTTTTGCAACAACTTAACCGCCACCTTGCAAATACTTTTTGTTCATTGAAAAAAGGGTATATACTAATAGTAAGAAGACACTGATGAACAGAAGGAAGGAGTGATCACTTGGATACCGGAACACACATCGTCATGAGTGCGGCGGTATGCGGTCTCGCACTTGCAGATCCTGTCGTTTCATCAGATACTGTGACCATGTCAGCTGTGTTCGTCGGGATTGTCGGAGGCTCCCTTGTACCCGATATTGATACCGTCTTAAAATTAAAAAACAATGCTATCTATATACGGAATCACCGGGGAATCACCCATTCGGTCCCTGCTGTGCTGCTCTGGCCGCTTGTTATTTCCGTTCTGCTTTCATTCCTGTTGCCTGGTGCAGATTATATACACGTTTGGGCATGGACATTTCTAGCCGTTTTCCTGCATGTCTTTGTGGACATTTTCAACTCGTACGGCACGCAAGCATTGCGCCCATTCTCCAATCGCTGGGTGGCAATTGGTGTAATCAATACATTTGACCCGATCATTTTTGCACTCCATGTCGTCGCTATTCTCGCCTGGATGCTGGGGGCCAATCCCGTATTCACGTTCGCTTTGCTATATGCGGTGCTGTTTGGCTACTATTTGCTGCGATTCGCAGTCAAAGCCGCAGTGAAAAAGGCAGTTTGCCATACCGTTCCGAATGCAACGGATATTTTTATTGCGCCGACTATGCGCTTTTTCCAATGGCGCGTTGCCGCTTCCAATGAAAAGTATCATTACGTAGGTCGTGCCTACAAACGATCCGTCAATATTTATGACCGTTTTGAACGGGAACCATTGCCCGATTCCCCATATATTGAGGCGGCAATGGAAGACCGCAACATCAAAGCATTTGTTTCTTTCTCCCCCATTTACCGATGGGCCATTTCGTATGTCGGAGATATCGTGGAGGTCCGTCTCATCGATCTGAGATACCGGAGCAAAGGGTATTACCCGTTTGTTGCGGTTGCTCATATCAATCAAGACATGGAAGTCGTGAACTCCTATACTGGATGGATTTTTTCCGAAGACAAGCTGCGGAAAAAGCTGAAGTTCATCCCCAACTCATAAGAGCTGCCTAACCTATAGAAGGCAGCTCTTATTTTGTCATTTCCCAGACTTCAAAGGCTTGAGCATTGAAATCGGCAATGCCTCTTCTGCACGGTCCCCACTCAGTCGGTACCCCCATGCGAAAAGTCCTTTTAAGTAATCCACTTTGAAGAATACTCCTTCATCACCATCGATCCGATAGACCTCTCCTGGAATAATCGAGTTTGCATCGACTAAATAGGACTGTGCAATAACGGCTTTGCGTTGATAGACGGCATATTCGTTCACGATGCCTAGCTGCTCCGCTTTCCGTGCCTTTTCCATAAGCCTCGCAATTTCCGTTCGCAATTCGTGTTCTGTCATATCATTATATTTCTTCTGGCTCTCCATGATCTTCTATCTCCTTCTTGTCGATGAAACGATTGATCCGATCCATCGGTATGCCTTTTTGATACATCGCTTGTTTTACCCGGTTAATCAATTGATATCCCGAATGTTTTGATTGGTAGCGCCGCCATGCTTTCTCGCCAATCGAATCGGTCATTGCATCCCACTCATCCTCTTCGATTTCCATTTCAAGATTGTCGATGACTTGATGGACGACTTCGTATGTGAAGCCTTTTCGCAATAATGCATTTTGGATTTTCTGCTTTAATTGCGCAGGAGGAGTGGAACGATTGCCAGCGACAGCTTTTTCTGCCAGTGTTCTGGCACGGGCGACCTGTTCCTCATCCGAGTAATCGCTGATCACTTTTTCCTGCAATTCTTTTGCAATCCCTTTTCTCTGCAATTCTTGTTGGATGGCTTTCGGTCCTTTATTCGAAGTGTTTTTTTTCGTTTTCAATAAAGCTTCCGAAAAGGCTTCGTCATTTAAGAAACCTAAACGCTTTAATTTGACGATTGCTTCCAGGACTACCGCTTCTCCGAACTCCAGCTCGGCCAGTTTTTGTTTCACTTCAAACTCGCTTCGCATTCGGAACGATAAATAATGGAGCGCCCGATTGAATGCTTTTTCAATTTGGTCTTCGTATTCGATTTCGCCTTTTGCCCACTCATCCAGTTGCATCCCTTTCGTCAAACCAAATTTGACGAGTACAGATTCATGGACGCTGAATGCGTATACTTCATCGAGAAATATATTATATCGTTCGCTATCACGTTTTTGTTGTGTTATTTTCGTAATAACAGACATATAGGCATACCTCCCCGCTTTTATTAGTATACAACGATGAGACATGGAGGTCAGCTTTCTGAATTTAAATGAGGGGTGTTGGTCTGAATGAAAGTGGTGATCACCGGTGGAACAGGGTTTGTCGGGCGTCATCTCGTGGAGTTGCTAAGGGCGGAAAAATGCGAAGTCATCGTGCTCACAAGGAAACCATCCTATACCTCAGACGGGGTCTCATATGTACAGTGGTTGACTGAGGATGCGTGTCCCGAAAAAGAGATAGGAACAGCCGATGCTTTTGTGAATTTGGCTGGCGTCTCGATTAATGCAGGTAGATGGAATCGTTCGCATCGACATGCCATTTATAATAGTAGAATGGAAGCGACTGATGAATTGTTGGGCATCATATCAGCAATGGAGCTCAAGCCCTCTGTCCTGATCAATGCGAGTGCCATCGGTATTTATCCGACTTCAGAAACTGCGGTCTACACAGAACATTCCCGCGAAGAAGCAAATGATCTACTTGGCTGCACGGTCAAAGCTTGGGAGCAGAAAGCTTCTGCCGCAAACCAGATGGGAATCCGAACCGTCTTTACACGATTCGGGACCGTATTCGGCAAAAAAGAGGGGGCGCTTCCGTTAATGGTTACGCCATATAAATTTTTGGCGGGCGGTAAAATCGGGAACGGAAGGCAATGGATATCATGGGTGCATGTAAAAGATGTGGCCCGCGCTATTTCGTTTGTTCTGCGAAATGAAAGCGTCAAGGGGCCAGTCAATGTCACATCGCCCTTCCCCAAACGGATGAATGACGTCGGCAAAGCAATTGGTGCAATAATTGGAAAACCCCATTGGATTCCCGCTCCATCTTTATTACTCAAAATCGCATTGGGCCAAAAAAGCAGTCTGGTGCTAGAAGGGCAATTTGTACTTCCGGAAGTTCTTCAGCAAGCTGGATTTCAATTTGAATTCCCTGTTCTCGAGGATGCTCTAAAAGACTTGCTCACTTAAAGTATACTTTTAAAAGATACGCACATCCTAACACCAAAATCCTAATCGATGTACGGGTAAATGAACGATGCCCGGATCGAGGACAAAGGAGTGTGTTACGTGTGGAACAACATGGGCCTGGCATTTTAATGGCCGCCTTCATTATCGTAGTCGGCATCCTATTCAATCCTTTTGCAGCAAAGGCTGAGGAATTCCATTGGGGATTCAAAAAAGCGTCCGGTGGTGTACCGCCAAACGCGGGTGCGGCATTGGAATCCATTTTAGAGAAACATGGCGCAATCTACAAAGGGAAGCCTGACGAGAAAATAGCCTATCTATCGTTCGATAATGGGTACGAAAATGGCTATACGGAAAGCATACTGGATACGTTGAAACAAGAAAATGCACCCGCCACGTTCTTTCTGACCGGCCATTACTTGAAAAGTGCTGCGCCTTTGGTAAAACGTATGGTCAAGGAAGGTCACATCATCGGGAACCATTCTTATAATCATCCGAATATGGCGAGCGTTTCACAGCAAAAGGTTGAGGAAGAACTGAAAAAATTTGACGAACTGTTAAACCAGACGGCGGGCGTCAAACGTACAAATTACTTCCGGCCGCCTGAAGGAGTTTTTAGCGAAGCGCTCCTTGCACAAGCCAACGAACTGGGGTATCGCCATATTTTTTGGTCTGTCGCATTTATCGATTGGCATGCTGACAAACCGAAAGGAAAAGCATACGCTTATAATGAATTGATGAACCAATTACATCCCGGTGCGGTCATCCTCATGCATACCGTATCTCCTGATAACGCAGAAGCGCTGCCTGACTTCATTCGGGAAGCAAAGAAATTAGGCTATGAATTCCGGTCGCTTGATGAGCTAGTGATGGAATATGAAAATGTGAATTCGATTTTGCAATAAAGCATCCACACGGTGGGTGCTTTTTTTACTCACTTGCCAGATGCGTTATAATAGCTGGTAATTCTTTCAACTCTTGTATTGCAAAATCTGCTTTCACATCAGCCCATCGATTGTCCCTCTTCCAAATGGTTCGCATGCCAACATTTCGTGCGGCTTCCATATCATTAACGGGATGATCGCCAATAAAAACACTTTCACTTGGCTGCACCCGTAATTGTTTCAGTGCGCGATGGAAAATGGCAGCATCAGGCTTTTTCACACCTTCCCACTCTGAGATAAGAATTACTTTCAAAAATTCGGTTATCCCTAACGCGCGAATATTTTCCATCTGAAACATCCCCTTGCCATTTGTAATCATGCCGATTTTCAACGGGAGTGCATGTAATTGCTGTATAGTCTCCACTGCTGTTGGAAAAGGGATGCAGTGCCTTTGAAACTCAGCCAGATAATCCTCCAATAATTGCTCAGAAGTCATTTTCGTAATGTGATATTCCTTTACCAATTCTGCGTACACCTGGTCTTTCCAAGTGTACCCTCCGTTATCCAACTGCAGGAAGCGTTCTATGTACTGTCCTTTCGGTATGTGTCCCAACACATGTCGCAATCGTTCATATTGATCCTCAATAAATTGCGCCACGGACGCGTCACGGTTTAATAAAGTTCCATCCAAATCAAACAGGACTGCTTTGATCAACTCATCATCTCCGATCTGTTCTACTCGCCTATCTTCGGGTCGCCTCTACCCGTTTGTTTCTTCCTCCAAGCAAGGCTGCAATAAATAACAATCCAAAGAAGATGGAAAGGATCATCAGGAAACTGACCTCAGCCAAATGCTCCAGAAATAAGCCGCCTATAAACGGGCCGGTTAAACTGCCTATACTGAAAAAGATACCGCACAGCAAATTTCCGGTAGGCAACAAATCCTTCGGCGTCAAATCGGACATATAGGAAATGCCAAGGGAAAAGACAGATCCTAAGAAGACACCTGCCACGAAAATGGTGATGAGAATATAAACTACTGTGTTCCCGGCAAAACCTGCCAGCAAAAATGCGACTGCCCCTCCCGCATAGGTCACAGGGACGACCGAACGCCGGCCAATTTTATCCGACAACATGCCAAGCGGCAGCTGCGACAAAATGCCACCTAGTGAAAAGGTGGCTAATATGAGCGAGACAGAACTAAGTTCCAAACCGTTCCGCAACGCGTAGACAGGATACATCGCATTGAGCGACGACTCCAAGAAACCATAGCCGAACGGTCCTAGGAAAGCGACTCCCGCAATACCGATCGTCATTTTAGCCCGTCCTGCAAAATGCTTTCCGTTCGTTTCATTACTCGAGATGACATCCGGGAAATCATTCTTCAAGGAGAACACAAGCGACCAAGCCAGCATGCATAAAAGGCCTGATACGATAAAAGGCAATCCTTCGAAAATATTGACAAGCGGAGCGAATAAAGGACCTGCCCCGAAGCCCACACTAAATGACAAGCCGTAAATCGCGATATTCCTTCCTAAACGGTGTCCCGGCGATGTGCTCGTAATCCACGTTTGTGTGGAGAAATGAAGAGCATGATCCCCGATCCCAATTAATAAACGCAAAGCAAACCAAAATACAACATGCTTCCAAAGCGGAAACAGCAGCAGCGAACCAAAAACAACGATTCCCCCGACAATGATGACCGGCTTATAACCAAAACGTCTAAGCGGTGCTTCCATAAAAGGGCTGACAAGCAATGTGCCAATATATAAACCGGTCGCATTCAATCCGTTCAATGTGCTGGATAATCCATCGCGTTCAAAAATAGCTGAAATGAGCGGCAATAACATTCCTTGTGAAAAACCAGAGATGGAGACAATGATAACTAAAATCAAAAAACGGCGCCGTTCCATCTTTAGTGTTTGTTCCATAAGCTTTCCGCTCCTTATATGTCTGAATTTCTTATACAATGGTAGCACAAGGAGGAATGAAAAAGATGAAATTTGAAATGACTGAAAACGGTTTTAAAACAGAAACATCCTATGGCAAATTAGCCATCTCTTCCAATGACGAATATGGATTCCGACCTTACCAACTGCTCGTCTCGTCTGTTGCTGTATGCAGCGGTGGCGTCATGCGCAAAATTTTGGATAAAATGCGGATGCCAGCAGATCATATTACGGTTGAAGCCAGAGAAATCGTACGGAATCCGGATCAGGCTGACCGGATCGAAAAAATCCACTTGCATTTTATCATTCGGGGATCTTCTATTGAAGAATCAAAAATGGGCCGTGTTATGGAGCTGACGACGAAAAATTGCTCAATGGTTCAATCCGTGCACGAATCAATCGAGATTGTTGAGACATATGAAATCACACAATAAGAAAAGGCCCAGTCATATCTGTAAGCAGATGATGGCTGGGCCTTTACGTCTGAGTTATATCTTCACTTTCCATTTGCATAAAGATGTCGTAGTCGACCGGCGCTAAAAATGCCGCCCGTTCACGGATCCCCTCCTTTTTCATCAGGATGTGATTCGTCCCTACTCTACGGCCTCCTTTACAATTGATTAACAATAGTATAGCACAAAGATTTTTTATTTCAAACAATTTGATTATTTTCACTTCAAATTACCTATATTTATCATTTAACAGCGCATACATATAGCCAACACCACGGAATACGATTGATAATGTGGAGTTTAACCCTATATGCTGCACAAAAACTTCCTCCAACACCGTATATGCTTAACAAACAAGCCCTGCTCTCGGAGCTACCCCCATATTGTCTAGAGCATGTATCGTGTTGGTCGTATTTCCAACTCAGTTCACTCCCCCTTTAGTTCCTTCCCCCGCGCATAAATACGGCCAATCGCTCATTAGCATCCTCTAACCGCGCAAAACTTTGTCCACCCGCGCATTCATACCGCAAATTCGCGCATAACCAAAGGGCATCCGCGCATAATCAAACCGAAAACAACATATAATGAAGTTTGCCCTAAGACAACTGAGAGGACGTTGAACAATTCCCCGTTTTCATATAGGATAGAAATGAAAAGAGGTGTCTCGCTTGAATCATCCACAAAACAACGGACAAGTGGAACAATTAAAAATTCGCCTTCATCTATTCCTTGAAAAATTGGAGTCGATTGAACCCGAAACTGCAGACTTGCAAGAGATCGATCAACTGATTTTATTAGTTGACGAAATTGAACAGCAGATGGAACAGCTTAAAACCGACAACTGAATAAGCAGGGGGAAATTTGAATGTACATAGAAAATCTAGAAAAAAGCATGTATGACCTCGTCTGTGAAACATCAACAAATTTACCAAAAGACGTGCGCAGAGCGGTGAAGGCAGCAAGAGAACTTGAAGATGCCGGCACCCGGGCGGCCATGAGTCTTGATACGATTGCGAAAAATATCAATATGGCGGACGAAAAACTTTCTCCGATCTGCCAGGATACCGGCTTGCCTACCTTTAAAATCAAAACGCCAGTTGGAGTGAACCAATTGGAAATCAAAGCGGCCATTCGACGGGCCATCGAACAAGCTACAAAAGACGGCAAATTGCGCCCGAATGCTGTAGATTCTCTAACCGGGGAAAACAGCGGCGACAATCTTGGTCTTGGACTCCCAGTCGTCAAATTTGAGCAGTGGGAAGAAGACCACATCGAAGTAAAACTCATTCTTAAAGGCGGCGGTTGTGAAAATAAGAACATCCAATATAGCTTGCCAACCGAATTAGAAGGACTCGGACGTGCAGGCCGCGACTTGGATGGCATTCGTAAATGTATCTTGCATTCCGTCTATCAAGCACAAGGACAAGGCTGTTCGGCTGGTTTTATTGGCGTAGGCATCGGCGGTGATCGGGCATCGGGGTATGACTTGGCTAAAGAGCAGCTCTTCCGAGAAGTGGATGACGTCAATCCAATCGCTGAGCTTGCTGAATTGGAACGCTATATTCTAAAAACGGCCAATACACTCGGCATCGGTACAATGGGCTTTGGCGGCGAAGCTACATTGCTCGGTTGCAAAGTCGGCGTCATGCACCGCATTCCCGCGAGCTTTTATGTCTCTGTTGCCTACAATTGCTGGGCTTATCGGCGGATGGCGATTGACATTGATGCAGCAACCGGCGAAATCCAGCATTGGCATTATAATGATGGCGATAAACTGTCATTTGATGAGCCGGCGCAAGAGGATACCATCCAGTCATCCTCCAGAATCGTTGAACTGACTGCACCTATTACGGAAGAACAAATCCGTGAATTGAAAGTCGGAGACGTAGTTAAGATAAGCGGCCGCATGTACACTGGGCGTGATGCCATCCATAAATATTTATCGGATCATGATTCCCCGGTTGAGTTAGACGGACAAATTATTTACCATTGTGGACCGGTTGTACTGAAGAATGCAGACGGTTCCTATGAAATTAAAGCAGCAGGCCCTACGACCTCTATCCGTGAGGAACCGTATCAAGGCGATATCATGAAAAAGTTTGGTATCCGCGCAGTCATCGGGAAAGGCGGCATGGGGCCTAAAACGTTAGCGGCTTTGGCTGAACACGGCGGCGTTTATTTGAACGCGATCGGCGGTGCTGCTCAATACTATGCAGATTGCATTAAAGCGGTTGAAGGGGTCGATTTGTTACAATTCGGCATACCTGAAGCGATGTGGCATTTGCGGGTGGAAGACTTCACGGCAGTCGTTACAATGGATTCCCACGGCAACAGTCTGCATGCAGATGTTGATAAATCATCACTTGATAAACTCGCACAATACAAAGAAAAGGTTTTTGCATAAGAATATAAGGCAGCGGTATCTTGCACAAGATACTGTTGCTTTTTTTATTCTTTTAAGCATATCGGTAACATTTCACAGAACGTCATGCTATACTAACTATAAACAATAATTATTATAATATCATAATCATTATCAATAGTTAATTACTTATTGTTTCCCTTGATTTCAGGTAGATATATTCCTTGTCCGCTATTTTATCATTGAAAATAATTATCAATTAGGAGGTGCCTATATGACAACTCAGCCTTTAGAAAAAGAGATGACGCCCATCCATTGGACTGCTCACTTAGAATTACTTGCTGCACTCTTGTCAGGTATCTTGATTGCCGTTGCTTGGTCCGTCGGCAAATCTGGCATGGAACAAGCTTCTATCCTTCTGTATATAGTCGCATTTTTAATAGGCGGCTTTGCTAAGGCAAAGGAAGGAATTGAAGAAACAATAACGGACAAACAACTCAATGTGGAAATGTTGATGGTGTTTGCTGCCATCGGTTCTGCGGTAATCGGTTACTGGGCGGAAGGCGCCATCCTCATTTTCATTTTTGCGATTAGCGGAGCCCTAGAAACATACACGTTGAATAAAAGTCATAAAGAGATTTCAGCCTTAATGGAAATGCAGCCGGAAGTTGCCTGGCTGATGCATGCCGATGGAACTGTAAGCCAAGTATCCACCGAATCACTCTCGGTCGGTTCTATTCTCCTCGTTAAACCAGGCGAACGCATACCGGTCGACGGCTGTATTGTGAAAGGTTCCACGTCAGTAGATCTTTCAGCCATTAATGGAGAATCCGTACCGGTATCTAGGGAAAAGGGCGATGATTTATTTGCAGGAACGGTAAATATGAGCGGAGCCATTCAAATGGAAATGACAAAACCAAGCTCCGAAACCTTGTTCCAAAAGATCATTCAACTTGTTCAAAATGCCCAAAGCGAAAAATCCCCTTCTCAACAATTCATTGAACGCTTTGAAGGGACCTATGTAAAAGTCGTTATTGCCACCGTTTTAATCATGATGGTACTCCCCCACTTCCTATTCGGATGGGACTGGACCACAACCTTTTACAGAGCAATCGTCCTGCTCGTTGTTGCATCGCCATGCGCACTTGTCGCATCAATCATGCCTGCGACACTTGCCGCTGTCTCCAATGGGGCGAAGCGCGGGATTCTATTTAAAGGTGGATTGCACCTTGAGCATGTCGGCACTTTAAAAGCGATTGCTTTCGATAAAACAGGCACGTTAACAACAGGCAAGCCGGTTGTCACAGATTTCATCGTGCGCGGCGGCATGGAGTCAGAGGAAGTGCTCGCATTGCTGGCGGCTATTGAGTCACAATCCAATCATCCGTTAGCCAGAGCTATAACGAATTATGCAAGTGAACAGGGGATCCGCATCCCCCCTGCTCCACAAATTGAGGATGTTCCGGGCTATGGCATCCGTGCGTTTGTGGGGGCAGACGAATATCTAGTCGGGAACCCGCGATTTGTCGGCGAAGACAATGTGCATAGTTTCAAGGATGATGTTGCGAAGCAGCTTGCCAGCGAGGGGAAAACCGTTATTTATATGAAGGATCAGGAAGGAATTTTAGCATGCGCCGCCCTGCGAGATACACTTCGCCCAGAAGCAGCAAGAGCGATACGGGATTTAAAACAGCTTGGCATCGCACCGATTATGCTCACAGGAGATAATCAATTGACCGCTTCTGCTATTGCAAAAGAAGCAGGCGTTAGCAATTATGTATCCGAATGTTTACCTGAAAAGAAGGTTGAAGAAATAAAACATTTGATGAGTGAATACGGCACAGTAGGCATGGTTGGGGACGGTATTAATGATGCACCCGCATTAGCTGCGTCGACATCAGGGATTGCCATGGGAGACGGGACGGACGTGGCGCTCGAAACAGCGGATGTTGTCCTAATGCAAAACAATTTAAACCGTTTAGCATATGCCGTTAAATTATCCCGCAAAATGCAGCGGATAGTGAAGCAGAATATATTCTTTTCCATCTCGGTCATCGTCATACTCATTCTGTCCAATTTCATGCAGGTTGTCGATTTGCCGCTCGGTGTTATTGGCCATGAAGGAAGCACCATTCTCGTCATACTGAACGGCCTTCGGATGCTCAATCTAATTGATAAGGAGTAAGGCGCATAGGTTCGGCAGATCGCAGCCGGCCAAACAAAAGAGCAATGCCGGCTTAGTGAATGGCATTGCTCTTTTTCTTTGCGGTCATAGCTTGTTTTCGTTCCGTCAATACAGCATTCAACTGCCCTCCGAGCATCAAAATGATGGCAGAGAAGTAGAGCCATAACATGAGAACAATGATTGCCCCTATGCTGCCATACGTTTTAGAGTAATTGGCGTAGTTCCCGACATAAAATGAAAAGGCAAGCGAAGTGACAATCCACCCGATAGTAGCGAACAAAGCTCCTGGAAAAACACTTTTCAAGTGGATTTTCATGTTTGGCACAGCCCAGTACGTCGCTGAGAATACGACAAAAATAAGAATTGGGGGTAAGATCCAGCGCAAACTGCTCCACAGTTTTAGAAATCCTTCTTCCAGTCCAAAATAGGAAAATAACAGCGTTCCAATTTGCTGGCCAAAAACCGGCAGAACCAGTGCGACAAGCAAAACACCGATTAATGCAATGGTGAACAGCACCGACATTCCTCTCGCTACGAAGAAAGACCTGGTCTCCTCAACGAAATAAGAACGATTCAATGCTTTTGTCAACGCATTCATTCCTTTGGATGCGGACCAGATTGTTGCCAGCAACCCGATGGATAATAAACCGCCGTTCCGGTTTTTCAATATTTCATCTATCGTGCTTTTAATTAACTGATAGACACTATCCGGCGCATATTCTCTGACAAACAAAAATACTTGTGATTCATCCAGATGTAAGTATGGCAACAATGTGATAAGAAAGATTAATAGAGGAAACATCGACAGAAGAAAAAAGAAAGCTAGTTGAGAACCGAGTCCGGTTACATCCACTTTCTTTATTCTGACAACCAATTCCTTAAAAAAACCGTTTGTCGTCGTTACATCGAATTTCTGTAAATCCCCGTCTTTCACATCATCCAAAAAATTCATGACTTTCGTGTCTTTCAAGAAACCTTCTTTTTTCTCTTCTTCGGGATACACAGGCTTGCTTGCTTTGAAAGTCTGCTTTTCGTTTTTCACATCAGACTCACTCCTTTCAAAGCCTGTTACTTTTTTGTTATATCCTCTTTTGCACTCTGGACGATGTCCTTCACTTCATCTTTGGATTCCACGACGGCATCCTTTGTATTCATGACAACTTCTTTGACCTGAGGAGTCAGTGACTTCAACTCCTCCACCTGTTGCTTAATATAGGAGGCATCTCCTGCAAGTTGCTCATAGACCGACTGATATTTTTCTTTTTTCTCTTGGATCTTGTTCATTAAGACATCCCGGTTTTTTGAATAATAACTGATTTCCGCAGCTAAATCTTTCGTGCTTTTCACCATATGTTGTCTGGTGGCCCGATCCAACATGCTGATTGCCGCACCTGCAAGAGCACCGAATAAGATGAACTTTCCAAATTTGCTATTGTTCACTCCAATACCTCCAATTCCGACTAATTTTGCATATATTATTATACCCTCAATCGCTGAAAACAAACAAACTTCGCTCGAATTTAAAAAAGTACTTGACTATCACCATCAAGTTTCGGAATATTAACAATAGAACTAGTTATTATTAGTTTGGTAATACAAAGTTTTTATGATTGAAAGGGAGTAGATAAAGGGGGAAATGAGAGGTAGGGGTATATTTCACACGTAAGACAAATTAGAAAGATGGGGGTATTGAGATGGATTCTATTGCAGGTGTATTAGAAAAGATCAGTGGCTATGTTTGGGGACCGCCACTGTTGATCCTTCTTGTCGGCACAGGTATTTTCCTGACAGCAAGACTCGCTTTCATCCAAGTACGACTGTTGCCGTACTCGTTAAAACAAGTTTTTTCAAGAAAACATGATAAAAAAGCGGATGGAGACATTTCTCAATTCCAAGCGCTCATGACCGCGATGGCTGCTACCGTCGGAGTTGGTAACATCGTAGGGGTTGCCGGTGCGGTAGCAACTGGAGGTCCGGGAGCTATTTTCTGGATGTGGCTAGCTGGGTTCTTCGGCATGGCGACCAAATATGGAGAAGCTATTCTTGCAGTCAAATATCGTGTAAAAGACTCTAAAGGACAAATGGCTGGGGGGCCGATGTATTATTTAGAGCACGGCTTGAAGCAAAAGTGGCTTGGTGTCCTATTTGCCATCTTCGGCGCTTTCGCAGCGTTCGGCATTGGTAACGGAACGCAGTCAAAAGCGGTTGCTGATGTTATGTTCAGTACGTTCAACGTGCCACACTATGCTACCGGGATCGGGCTTGTCATCTTCGGAGCTCTTGTCATTTTGGGCGGAATTAAATCAATCGGAAAAGTGACTGCATTTTTTGTTCCGATCATGGCATTATTCTATTTTATTGCCGGTTTGATTGTCGTTGTACTTAACTTTAACTTGGTTCCTGATGCTTTTGCTTTAATTTTCAAAGATGCATTTACAGGACAAGCTATCGCAGGGGGAGCGATCGGTACGGTCATCCGATTCGGTGTAGCACGTGGTCTTTTCTCCAACGAAGCGGGCCTCGGGTCGGCTCCTATTGCAGCAGCTGCAGCACGTACGGATATGCCAGGGCGTCAAGCTCTCATTTCGATGACGCAAGTCCTTTTTGACACACTCATCATCTGTTCCATTACAGGTGTTACGATTGTCATGTCCAATAAGTGGGCAGAAGGCATAGAGGCCGGCTCATTAACCGCAGAAGCGTTCGGCACATTCCTGGGAAGCGCAGGACCGATTGTCGTAGCCATCGGATTGGTTTTCTTTGCGACTTCCACTATTCTCGGATGGTCGTATTACGGAGAAAAATGCTTCCAGTACCTTTTCCCGAACAGTAAGGCAGTTTTTGCCTATCGACTCATCTTCGTCCTTTTCATTTTCGTCGGTGCCGTCATCAGTCTGGAAGCGGTTTGGGCTCTTGCTGATGTCTTGAACGGTCTCATGGCTATCCCGAACTTAATCGGCCTGCTTGGACTATCGGGTATTATCGTCATGGAAACGAAACGCTTCCAAGCGAAAATCAAAGAAGAAAAAGAAGCGGAACGGTTGGCCAAATCATCCGCTGTTGACACAACGTCAAAATAATGAAATGATAAATCCGAACCTTAAGAAAGGCGGGCAACCACATGGATTTATCAAACCCAACACCAGAGAATATTTCATACATGATCGAGCAAATTAAGGAGAAACTTCGCATGGTTAATGCAGATGCATTACGAGCTGAAAATTTTAACACTACACAATATGAAGATCTTCTCTATATGTATGAAATGGTTATGAAACGGGAAACATTTTCTCCAAATGAAATGCAAGCGATCGCTGCAGAGCTTGGATCATTGCGCAAATAAAAGATGGGCCGCCAGTATGCTATTGCATCTTGGGCGGCTCATCTTTATTTTGCCATCAATGATTGATTCTTTCGTTCTTGCCCTCACTCTCTCGCTTCAATACACAAGTTGCATGAATAATGCAATTCATAAAAAAACCTTACGCAATACCAGGCCGTTCATCGGCTTTGGCTCTACGTAAGGTGAAAGTATCTAGCTTCGGCATCACTCTACAGAAGTCCCGTCTTTCAAGACCAGTGGTTGAATCAGCACCTCAACTCGCCTATTCTTGCTTCTTCCTTCCGGCGTGTCGTTTGATGCGATCGGATGATGCTCTCCAAATCCTTTCGTAGCGAATAAGCGAGGATCCAGTTTACTGTCCCGAACTAATATTTTCAGAAAGTTGTAAGCGCGCATTGCACTTAAGTCCCAGTTTGAATCAAATTCCGAGTTATGGATTGGAACATTATCTGTATGGCCGGTGATGACGATCTGTCTCGGTTTATCAAACACTAGCAGGTCACCGATATCCTTGGCGAGACTCTCATATTTAGGGTTGATTGTTGCCTTTCCCGTTTCGAACAGGATGCTGTCTCGAATCGTTACGAGCAGCCCTTCATCTGTCAACTTTGTCTGAAATTGATTTTCCAACTCGTGAACAGCAATATATTCATCTAGTTTGTCTTGTATTTCACTTAATGAACGTTGGTCTTCCAAATAGGAGGAGTTATCATTCTCCTGCCCGGCTTGGTCTTTTGGAACTGGCACTGTCGTCGGTGATGAATTGTCCATCACCCCGCGGCCCCCATCAAAGATTTCATTGAACACCGAGGAGATTTGGCTAAATTTCGCTTCGTCCACCGAACTGGATGCGAACAATACAATGAATAGCGCCAAGAGCAAAGTCAACAAATCGGCGTAAGGCAATAACCACGATTCGTTAATATGTCCATCTTCACTTTTCTTTTTCTTACGTCTCTTCGACAACCTGGCCAGCCTCCTTGCCGTCTGAATTTTTCGCAGCCAGTTTGCGACGTTCTTCCATGGATAGATAAGAGGCCAGTTTTTGTTCAATTACGCGAGGGGCTTCACCTTCAAGAACAGATAAAATCCCTTCGATCATCATCATTTTTTGCCTAGCTTCCTCTTTTGACTTCCTGCTTAGTTTATTTGCGAACGGATGCCATAGGACGTAACCGGTAAAAATTCCGAGAAGTGTAGCGATAAACGCAGCGGATATCGCATGTCCGAGTGCATCAATATCATTCATATTTTTCAAGGCGGCAATCAAACCGACCACAGCACCTAGAACACCGAGTGTCGGTGCGTACGTACCTGCTTGGCTAAAAATCAGAGAACCCGCCGAATGTCTCTCCTGCATCGCCTCTACTTCTTCAGTCAACACATCACGTATATAATCTGCGTTTTGGCCATCAATTGCCAGGCCAAGTCCATTTTTTAGAAACGGATCGGAAATCTCATCTGCTTTCGCTTCCAGTGATAACAAGCCTTCGCGTCTTGCAATATCCGCCCACCCCGAAAATATCCGAATCAAATCCGCGTCGGATGTCAGCTTCTGTTCTTTGAACAAGACGCCAAACAGTTTAGGAACCCGTTTTATTTCGCCTAAAGGGAAAGCGATGACAACAGCCGCAACTGTACCTGCGACAATGATCAGGATAGCGGGCAAGTTTATCAAGTTGTCCGGTGTTACTCCCTTTAACGCCATACCGACCAATAAAGCGATAAATCCGATTATCAGTCCAAGGATCGTTGTTAAATCCATAATTGTATCTCCCCTATCTACCTCTCTACTTCTTCTTATTTCGACATTTTGTATGAGTTCTTTAGATATGTTCAGTAACATTCTTGAAATATTTATGCCTTGTTTGTTCTTACATCGTTCAATTATTTGCCCTGCACCGACTTGAATTGGTACTATAATTAGGAAGACTGAAAGGAGTTTATATATTATGTCTACTTTTAATGAAAAACTGGCAAACTACGCTGATTTAGCTGTCCGTGTCGGCGTGAATATCCAACCGAATCAAATTTTATACATAAGCGCTTCTATTGAGACTGCCGACTTTGTCCGGTTGGTAGTTGAAAAAGCTTATGACTCCGGCGCTCGTAATGTTATTGTCGATTGGGCTGATGATAAAATAGCACGTTTGCGCTACGAGAAAGCACCTGCCGATTCCTTCTCCGAGTTCCCGGAATGGAAAGTATTAGAGCGTGAGACATTAGCTAAAAATGGAGCCGCTTTCATGAGCATTGTCTCTCAAAGTCCTGATCTATTAAAAGGCATTGATCCTGCTCGGATTGCGGATGCCCAAAAGGCAGCTGGCCAAGCATTGAACAAATACCGCCAAATGATGCAAGCTGACAAATTCAGCTGGACAGTCATTGCGGCACCTTCCAAGGATTGGGCGGCCAAAGTATTTCCTGAACTGCCGGAAGCCCAGCAGGTCGATGCATTATGGGACGCAATATTTAAAGCGGTCCGTGCGGATGTAGCCAATCCAGTTGAAGCTTGGAAAACCCATGATGAGACACTGCATACGAAAGCGGACTATTTAAATGCAAAGAAATATAAGACGCTTCATTATACAGCGCCAAACACTGATTTGAAAATCGACCTTCCCGAAGGCCATATTTGGTGCGGAGCCGGCAGCATAAACGAGCAGGGAAGCACTTTCATGGCCAACATGCCTACCGAAGAAGTTTTCACTGTACCGCATAAAGATGGAATCAATGGCTATGTCTCCAATACGAAGCCATTGAGCTATGGAGGCAATATCATTGATGGCTTCAAAGTGACTTTCAAGGACGGCAAAATTGTGGATGTGTCTGCAGAGGAAGGCGAAGATGTCCTAAAACGCCTGATCGACACGGATGAGGGGGCCAAGAGCCTTGGGGAAGTGGCACTTGTCGCTCACGATTCTCCGATTTCCAATTCCGGTCTATTATTTTACAATACACTTTTCGACGAAAATGCTTCCAACCATCTGGCAATCGGCAGCGCCTACGCCTTTTGTATCGAAGGCGGCAAGACGATGTCAACTGAAGAATTACAGCAGCAAGGTTTGAACCAAAGCATCACACATGTAGATTTCATGATCGGATCTGAGGAGATGGATATTGACGGCATTTTAGCAGACGGCACAACTGAACCAATTTTCCGTAATGGAAATTGGGCCTTCTAAAATACGCCACAATTACTTGGAAACGGCACTTAATAATATTGATTATTTGTAGTATAATAGGGGTTGCAAAGAACTATCACTGATAGAGAGGGGTCTTGAAGATGGGCTTAATGTTTACAACAGTCATCGGTTATATGGTCGTCCTTGGCATCGCTGCATACTTTACAATGCACTTCCTTGGAAGGGCTCTTAATTCTTCAGATGCTGAAAAAATCGACCCGAAACCAGACGTGAAATAAGAGTTGCCACTAGGCGACTCTTTTATTTTATAAAAACTTACTTTTCCGAAGAACGGAGGCCACTTATGACCATTTTATCTGAAATCCTTGATTTCAATAAAGAGTTTGTCGCTGAGAAACAATATGAACAATATGCAACAACAAAATTTCCCGACAAACGGATTGTGATTTTGACATGTATGGATACTCGTTTGACCGAGCTCCTGCCAAAATCGATGAACTTGAAAAACGGTGATGCAAAAATAATTAAAAGTGCCGGAGCTGTTGTGACCCATCCATTTGGAGGAATCATGAGGAGCATCCTTGTTGCGGTTTATGAGTTGAAAGCAGATGAAGTCTATATTATTGGACATTATGATTGCGGCATGAGTTCGATCGACACCGATTCTATTGTTTCTAAAATGGTCAAACGCGGTGTTGATGAAAGCCTGTTCTCTACTCTGAAATATTCCGGCATCAATATGAAAGAATGGCTCCGCGGTTTCAGCGACGTCACGGAAAGCGTCAAGCGAAGTGTTGATGTTGTTCGCAACCACCCACTGATGGATAAGAGTGTACCTGTCCATGGCCTCGTTGCTCATCCGGACACCGGCCTGTTGGATATGATTGTCGATGGCTATGAAACTGCTGCCAAACAGTGACAGGATATTTCCCGGGAAATGAAAAAGTCGATTCCATTTTTACAGGAATCGACTTTTCATTTTTGATAGGATTTTCCGCAAAACGGCCTTGCCCTTTCAATAATCGTCTTCTAGCAATGCGTACATGTAATGATCTTCCCATACGCCGTTAATAAAGAGCAGTTTGCGCAATAAACCTTCTCTAGTGTATCCCGCATTTTCCAACACTCTGACCGAGCCAGCATTCCGGGGAGAAACAAAAGCTTCCACACGATGCAGCGAGACCGTTTCAAAAGCGAACTTTGTCACGATTTTAACCGCCTCAGTGGCTAATCCCCTTCCCGTCTCCCTCTCATCAATTGAGTAACCTACAAAACCGCTTGAAAATGGCAATCTTTTTATACTATAAAGGGATATATGACCGATAAGCCGGCTCGTATCCGAGTCGAATATACCGAAATTGTATTCTCGACGATCCCTCATCTGATAGAGTGATTCCCGAATCTTGTCACGTTGCACAGACACCGTATAATAACTCTTATCATGACGCGGCTCGAACACTGTCCAGTATTCTTTGTTTGCAACAAGCAACTCGGTAAAAATACTCGCATCCTCTTCCGTTAATATCCGCAAATAACATGTTTGCCCTTCAAGCAGTATCAATGGCCATTCACCTTTCCTCGACAGTTAGTTTTAAAAACTCCTCCACATCGTTAACACACAGCGCTACGCCTTTCGCCCAGAATTCTTGCTTTGTAATATCCTCCCCAAGATGTTTCATAGCAAGATCTTCAACTGACATGACTGCTGTGTCACGCAACAGTGCGATATACTTCTGTTCAAATCCTTCCCCTTCCGCCAATGCTTTAGCATAAATACTTAGCGAGAATAGATAACCGAACGTGTAAGGGAAGTTATAGAACGGTGTTCCTGTTATATAGAAATGAAGCTTGGAAGCCCAAAAATGAGGATGCGTTGTGTTTAAGGCATCACCATATGCTTCCCGCTGCGCCTCTTCCATTAATTGATTTAACCGGGACGCTGGCACAACACCTGCTTTGCGTTCCTCATAAAATCTCGTTTCGAATAGGAAACGCGCATGAATATTCATGAAGAAAGCAACACTGCGCTGAATTTTATCCTCGAGCAATGCAATTTTTTCTTCTGTCGTTTCAGCAGCCTTTACCGAAGCATCCGCCACGATCATTTCCGCAAATGTAGAAGCTGTTTCGGCAACGCCCATTGCATATTGACGATTTAATGGATGGACAGGACGGAGAGCGTACGAATGGAATGCATGGCCCAATTCGTGTGCTAATGTCGCAACATTCGACATGGAACCGCTATATGTCATGAATATCCGAGATTGCTCAGACATTGGCATGCCTGTACAGAAGCCGCCAGGACGTTTATTCGGACGGTCTTCAGCTTCAATCCAGCTATCTTCAAATGCTTGGCGCGCAAATGCTTCCAGTTCAGGTCCAAATGCACCAAAATGGTTTAGAATGAATTCTGCGCCTTCCTGGTACTCCATTTTCTTTGTTGAGGCAGTCACTGGTGCGTCCAAGTCGAACCAGTCCATTTTTTCTGTGCCGAGCAACTCAGCTTTTCGGTTCAGGTAGTCCACAAATGGTCCTTTATTCGCGCTGATAGCTCCCCACATTGCATCGAGCGTGTCTTGGCTCATGCGGTTACGCATCAAAGGTTCCATCAAAACGGAATCCCACCCTCGTTTTTTATACGTGGCAAGACGGAAGCCTGCTAAATGATTCAACGTTGTCGCAAAGAAATCCTCTTTTTCGGACCAAATATCCTCGAGCGCTTCAAACGAAGACTTTCGGATCGAACGTTCTTCGTGAGAGCTTAGATTGTTTGCCTGTCCTACAGATAAGATTTTCTCTTCTCCGTCGACTGTCAGCTTAACTTTGATATCGCCGATCAATTGATCGTAAAATTGCCCCCAACCATGATACCCATCAACACTCAACGCTGTAATAAGACTTTCCTCTTCTTGGGAAAGCTTCAGCTTCACTTCTTCTCTCCACTCCGTAAGGATGAATGTGAAATCTTTCAGTTGTTCCGTTTTCAGCAATTGCTCCCAAACCGACTCATCAGTTTGCGCAAGTTTTTGTTGCACACTCAGTCCTACCGTTGCAAACCGTGCATTCAAGGACATCCCTTCTGCTTGGAGAACAAGTGCTTTCTTATCTGTCGTGTCGGCTGCAAGGAAGCATCCGATGACAGCCCCAGCTTGCCTCAAATATACCGTTGTGTCCTTTACCTCTTCAAGCAGCCGCAGCACTTGATCTGCATCTTCCTTGTCAGTCGGCGTCTGGAAAGACGCAATCCTTTTTTCTAATACACTTATTTTATTCGATGCTTCGTCCAAATGCGAGCGAAGTTCTTCAGAATCGCTGCCTCCCTTGAAAAATACATCTAAATCCCATACTTGCGAATATGCTATTTTAGTCAATGTGAATTCCCCCATATCATTTAGAAAATTTATGCAACATTCCGCTTTCATTATACCATGAACATTCGGGAATCGAAATAAATGATTTGTTAAGGAATCTTCATACTTTCACGAGCACTTCTACCCATTCCTCTGTATACTTAGGAGTAGGAGGATTACGACGTATGGCTAAATCAATTACAATGGCGCTTTCCCTGCTTGCACTTATCCTGCTGACTATAATAGGGAACTTCATCTCTATCAATGGCAGTACAACAACCGAGATCACCAATCGGATTCCCGTTCTTTTTATCCCTGCTACTTATGTTTTTATCATATGGGGCGTCATTTACGGAATGCTCTTTTATTGGATTTATAAAGGATTCTCAGACAAACGCCTTAAAGGCAGAAGAACCATTTTCTTTACAGCTGCATGCGCCTCTCAAATTGCTTGGATCCTGTTATGGCATTTTGAACTGTTTAGTTTGGCGCTTCTATCTAAAAGCATCTTGCTCATGCTATTGTTGCTCCTGTATTTTACCTATCCAAAACGGGAGAACACAGCAGCCGGAAGAATTCCGATCGCCATGTTTTTCGCTTGGGCTTCGTTCGGATGGATAACGAATTTTAGTTACTTGCTTATGCTTCATGAATGGAACGGCTGGGGATTGAGTGATCCCTTATGGACTGTCATCTATATGACCGTGGCGACTGCGGGTGCGTTACATTTTATGTATCATCATAAGGATTATGTCTTTAATCTGGTGTTCATTTGGAGTTTCATCGGAATTGCTGTAAAAAATGGCACGGAGGAATTATTCGTTTCGGCAGCCGCTATTTTCTTGACTGCAGTGCTTGCAGCAAGCTTCTTGTTTGTCAGAGAGATGAAAAGGGAATAAAAATGCCACTCTTCCATTGCAGAAGAGCGGCATTTTTTCTATGTGCGTTGTATGAGGCGCGGTGCAGTTGTGAACAATAGTACAGCAACGATCGCGCAAATAATGATGGATGGGATCATATACGATCCGTTATATACGAGTGAATATATCCAAACGGGCTGGTCACCGGCATATTCCGCAAAAAATACCATTCCACCAATAAAATGGATTACATATCGCAATACGCCGCCAATAACGGTTCCAACAACGATGGCCGCTGCCATGGAGCCTTTATCATTGGAACTCTTTGCTCTTAGCAACCAGCTTAAAGTAACCGCCGCCAGTCCGACTAACGTATAGGCAACAAAATAATCCAATGCAGCTTGGTAGGCGTTTAGCACATAACCTCCAATGATGAGCTGCAACAATCCCGAAAGGAATCCGGTCAACAGACCGCCAGCGATCCCCCAGCGGAATGCCATCAGGATAATAGGCAGCATGGATAAGGTGATTGATCCACCTTGGGGCAGTTTAAATAATGTGATATTGTCCAGAACAAATGACAAAGCCCCTAAAATTGCAACTTCCAACAACAACTGTAGACGTTTACGATCCAATCTACTTCTCCTCCTCCTAGTTTTGGAGGGATACGGGTAGACAAAAAAAGACATCCCGGATAGAACCGAGACATCTATAGTGTCAGCTTCCATCCACATCCCTACGCAAGTATGAACTTACAGGTTCGAAGGGTCAGGACAAAATGTCCACTCTCAGCCAAACGGCCCCCCTTGTGGTCTTGTAATTCAATTGTCGATAACATTGTATATGATAAATGACTTATTAACAAGATGATTAGAAGAAGCGTTTATACTCCCACTCTTCTGTTAACGGAGGTATTTCCATGGATAATAATAAAATTCTTTCAGCGCTCTGCTATTTCAGTATTTTTTTCTCTCCCCTTTTGCTGCCGGTCATCGTCTATTTTGTCACGGGAGATCACGAAGTGAAAACGCATGCCAAACGTTCTTTGATCTCCCATCTGGCACCTGTTGTCGTCTTAGTCGCTGGATTCGTCATCCTGTCTTTTTCCCTTGTATCCTTTGAAAATCGAATGTCGAGCTTGATAACAGGCCAGTTTGATTTCTGGAGCTTGGTTCCTTTTCTGTTCCTTGCTGTTTACGGCATTTTATCGCTCGTCATTATCGTTTGGAATGTCTACCAAGGGGTAAAGGTGCTGAGATGAGAACGCTTCTGTTGCATACAATAAAAGAAGCATCATCGCTTTGCGAATTCCGTTCGTATGATATAGTATTGGATGGAAGTAAGGCGGAAGAAAGGACTTGGAAACAATGATAGTGAAAAACAATGAAGAAATAGAAGCGCTGAAAAAAATAGGGCGGATTGTAGCTGAAATACGAGAAGCCATGAAGGAAGCAGCCGTCCCAGGGATCACTACAAAAGAACTAGATGAACTTGGCGGGCGCCTGTTCCAAGAAAAGGGTGCAGTCTCAGCGCCCATCGACCAGTATGATTTCCCGGGCTACACATGTATCAGTATCAATCATGAAGTGGCCCATGGCATTCCGGGTTCCAAAGTAATCCAAGACGGGGATCTTGTAAACATTGATGTATCCGGCTCTTATGGCGGCTATTTTGCTGACACGGGCATTTCCTTCGTTGCCGGTACTCCGGACGAGCGGAAACAAAAACTATGCGACGTCGCCAAAAGTTCGTTTGATCGCGCCATGACAAAAGTGAAAGCCGGCTCCCGTCTGAATCAAATCGGAAAAGCAGTAGAGCGCGAAGCGAAAGATCATGGGCTGACTGTCATCAAGAACTTAACCGGCCATGGAATCGGCACATCCCTGCACGAAGAGCCCCAACATATCCTGAACTACTACGATGCATGGGACAAAACCTTGATGAAAGAAGGAATGGTCCTCGCAGTGGAACCCTTCATCTCCGAAAAGGCGGAGCATATCATCGAGCTGAGTGATGGCTGGACATTCGCCACACCGGACAAATCGCTCGTCGCCCAAATCGAACATACCATCATCGTCACGAAAGATGAACCGATTATTTTGACGCAATTATAAGGAATTAGAAAAAGACCGACACCTCTCGGTCTTTTTTATTTTGTGCATGGAGTTGAGTGTATTCTCAGTTATTCGTGCGGTTAGGGAAAACATACGAGCGGTTGGCGAGGATATATGAGAGGTTTGAAACTACTTACGAGCGGTCTTTTGAATAATCGAGCGGTATGGGAAATATACGAGCGGTATGGGAAATATACGAGCGGTTGTCCAACGTAATCGAGAGGTATTATGAATATACGAGCGGTCGTCTAACTTAATTGAGCGGTTCAAAAATATACAAGTTCTCCCCAGTTTAAACGAGCACTTTTTCAAATATACGAGTACTCCACCGACTTAATCGAGCACTTATTCAGGTATACGAGCAATCCACCAGCTTAATCGAGCACTTAACCAAATATACGAGCACTCCTCTAGATATAAGGGCACTCCCCCACTAATCGTGCAAGACCAGCAATCCACCAACTTAAAAGAACCATCCAATTCCCCAATTCATTCCAACCAAAAAGGAGACCTTCTCAGGCCTCCTGTTTCCTGCTTATTTTCGATTTTTCTTGCCTTGTGCTTTTCCGGGATTTGTTTTTTGGCTGGATGGCTGGGCTTTTGTTTTTGCGTTTCCTTCCATCAGCTTTCCTTGATACCAGATTTTTTGAACCGGCTTGAATTCCTTGGTGAGTTTACGATAGTCCTTTTCTTCGGCATAGGATAGCAAGGTGAGGACTTCTCCGTCTTGTCCGGCGCGGCCTGTACGGCCCGATCGGTGCAAATATTGCTCGATTGTATGCGGCACGTCGACGTGGATGACGTGTGTCAGCCCATCAATGTCCAATCCCCTGGCAGCCAGGTCTGTGGCGATAAGAATGTGGATTTTCCCTTTTCGGAACTGTTCCAATGTTTCCTGCCGTTCAAATTTGCGCATATCCGAGTATAATACCGCAATGGGGGCTTCATTATATTGCAGCTTGATTTCCTTCATGCGGAGTTGGTCTACGTTGTTCATAAAGGCCAGCGCATGAATCCCCTCAAGATGCGATAGCCCGCGTAGCAAGTCTGTTTTGTCACGGGCATCTGTTTTGATGAAGGAGTGGACGACATTCCCTGTCAGCGGCATATCCTGAATCGATACTTGCAAACGGATTGGATCATCCATCAGTTTTTTTGCTACGATTTCAATCTCATCCGTAATAGTTGCAGAAACAACAATGACTTGCCGTTTCGGACTGGAAGCTTCGATGAGGTTTTTGACCATTACCCGGTAATCTCTTGAAAGCAGTTGGTCCCCTTCGTCTAGCACAATGTATTCAATATCGCTCATCTTTAAGCGTTTGGCTTTCACTAGCTCGACGAGGCGGCCTGGTGTTCCAACAACAATTGTCGGCTTCTTTTTCAACCGTTCAATCTGGCGCTGTATGTTCGCCCCGCCAATCAATTGCGTCACAGTCATATCGGTTCCTTCTACCCAATCTCGTATAACATTGACAATTTGAATGGCCAGTTCCTGAGAGGGTGCCATGATGAGAGCTTGCGTCCGTTGTTTCGAGCCGTCCACTTGCTGCAAAATCGGCAGTACGTACGCGAGTGTCTTACCGGTTCCTGTCGGCGATTCGGCAACAATATCTTTTCCGGCCAACATTTCAGGTATCATCTGATTTTGGATGGGCGTCGCCTCCGCAAAATTCCATTTTCTTTTGATTTCTTCGTCCATCCTATCTAAAAAGGACATGTGCATCCCCGCTTTCCAATATTCCTCTTAGTTAATAATGGACTTGATTTGATTTCATTTCAACTACTTTCCGTTCAAGTGCCCGCTTTTATCCCACTTGGCCTTTTTCTTCCCTGAACCTTTTGCTCATAGGCATAGGCGTAGCCGATCAACTCGTATTCAGAAAAGGCGGGTCCGCAAAATGTGATGCAGAACGGCTCTCCTTTTTCAGTGAAGGAAGAAGGTACTGTAATAGCGGGATAACCAGCCGCCGCACTGAAACTGCATCCATGATCCTGCGGGAGAATGAGGACGTCAATTTCGTTATCCGCTAATGCTTTGTCCAATGCAGTCTCTTTTGCCAAATGCCGATTACGTAAAAGTGCTTCCAAGTAAGCCGGCTCAGTGAGCGTTCCGCTTGTCCGGTCTACTTTTTCCAGCATCACCTGACCGAAACGAAGTGTCTCGTCCGGGTGACTTGCATTGTATTCAATAATATCGCTCAATGATCGAATTTTATTCGTTGGCGGTGTTTGGGCTAAATATTCGTTGAGGGCAGACTTAAACTCATAGAGCAGGACATCGTAACCCAAATCATCTTCCATCGCTCCTAGATCAATATCGTCTTTAATATAAGCACCTGCCTGTCTCATTTGTTCCAGTGCCTGATTGAATAAATCGGTTTGCTCTGAAGAAATTTCGCGTTCAAAAATTTTACGCGGAATTCCAATGCGAACGCCTTTCAACGCATCTTTTCGTAAAGCGGACAGCCAGTCCAGCTGTTGGAAGCGCCCTGCCTTTTTCGTAATCGGATCTGCTTCATCATAGCCGGCCAGGATGCTAAACGTAATGGCGGCATCCTCGACAGTCCTGGCCATCGGTCCAGCAGTATCCTGCGTGAACGACAATGGTATTATGCCAGAGCGGCTGATCATTCCTACAGTCGGCTTTAGCCCGACTAATGCATTTTGTGCAGACGGATTAATAATCGACCCAGACGTCTCCGTGCCAATTGCAACCGCAGCCATATTTTCAGCGATGGCCACAGCTGAACCGGAACTGGAACCGCCCACATCAAACGGGCCGTATGGATTGACCACTTGTCCGCCCCGAGAGCTCCACCCGTTCGTCATACGGTCCGACATAAAATTTGCCCACTCGGTCATATTCGTCTTGCCTAGAATGACGGCTCCCGCTTGACGAAGCTTATATACTAAAAACGCATCCTCGGCCGCGTAAAAATCTTGCATAGCCAAGGATCCGCAGCTTGTGTGCATTCCATCTGCCGTATTCATATTATCTTTCAATAAAACAGGGATCCCATGAAGCAGGGAGCGTGGTCCACTCTCTTTCCTTTCTTCATCCAGCGCACATGCTGTTTGCAACGCTTGGGGATTGATCTCCAATACAGCATGCAGTTCTTCGTTTTTTCTGTGTATGGCATCCAAGTAAAGCAGTGTCAATTCTTCTGATGTCAATTGCCCGTCGTCCATTTTATTTTGCATTTCCCGAATGGTCGCTTCTTCGAGCCATGTCTTGCTAAGCTTTTGCAACCTTACGTTTAACATTCCTTCACCCGGCCCCTCGTTTAATTGTTTACTTTCTTCATATATTGTTTCATTAACTCGTATAAGGATAATTCATATAATTGCTTGCCATTCACTTTAAATATTCCATTATCGACTAATGTATCAATTATTTTATCACGTTTCCTATCAAATTGAATGTCTTCTATCTTTCTCATCTTACGTTTTCCTCCTAACAAATCTGCCCTTATGCAATTCCTCGTTTACTATACTTGTAAACCTTTTCAATGCTTCATAGAAAAGAAAGAATTGATATTATTTTCATACAAAATCTCTTCAACTTTAGGTAAATAGTCCGATATATATGGTATAGATCAAAATATTTACGATTCAGGAAGGAGTTGGAGAAATGAAGCGTTCGGTTCGTAACAAATTGGTCTCTTTAGGTGCACTCGTCATCTTACTCCCTTTACTCGGGGTAGGAATTGTCAATTATATGATCGCAAAACAAGAGCTGGATCAGGTGGGACGGCTCGGGTTGGAAAATGGAACGTTTGCTATCCTTGATTTAATTGACTTGCTGGACACCAACGTAAATAATGGCTACCTCACATTAGAGGAAGCACAAGAAATTGCGAGAGAGAAAATAATCGGCAAAAAGACTAGTAATGGCAAGCGTTTGATAACTAATCCCGCCAAATATGGAGAGAACTTTTATTTTTATGCAATCACTGAAAACGGGTATGTGGAAGCACATCCAAGTTTGGAAAAAGAAAATATTTATGATTTACAAACCGTTGATGGCCGTTATTTCATAAGAGAGGTCATTGAGAAAGCAAAGGATGGCGGCGGTTTTGTAAAATATGACTGGCCGACTCCGACCAATCCGGATGAGGAAGCTCCCAAAATTACATATAGCTTGATTGATCCAAATTGGGGATGGATCATTGCAGCGGGCACTTATGAAATGGATTTTAATGCAGGAGCACAAAAGGTTCTTAATTTTACTATGATTACTATCCTGCTTGCATTGATTGTCGGTATGGGACTATTTTGGTTCTTCTCTGGAAGAATGACGGGCTACATAAAAAAAATCATGTATATGACTTCCAATATAGCCGAAGGTAAATTGTCCGAACCTCCTATTCCAATACGTACGTCCGATGAACTCGGCATTCTAGCTTCAAATGTGAACAACATGAAAGAGAGCTTAAACGAAATGGTCGGACATACGCGCGACTCATCCCTCAAGATGCGGAGTTCTTCAGAAGTATTAAGTGCCATAACAGAGGAAACGACTGCCTCAGCGGACGAAATCCACCATGCCATCAATGAAATTTCAAAAGGTGCCATCGTTCAAGCGGAGGAGGCAGATACTGCCATTGGGAAAGTAGAGCATTTATCGGACTTAATCGATCAAACAACGAGCCGGTATACTCAAATACTGTCTGAAATGAATGACATGACGCGGTTGCAAAAATCCGGCATGGAGCAGGTGGGACATCTGGGACTCAACTCTGCTTCGTTCCGCCATGAGATTGATGGATTACAGAATAACTTTATTCAATTGGCGAACCATATGAATGAAATCCAAACAATCGTTCAAACGATCTCAGCTATATCAGAACAAACCAATCTGCTTGCGTTGAACGCCAGCATTGAAGCTGCCCGGGCAGGCGAACATGGAAAGGGCTTTGCCGTCGTGGCGAATGAAGTGAAAAAGCTGTCGGAAGAAACGAATGGTGCGACCAACCGGGTCCGGGAGTTGCTATCCTCCATCAAACAGGATACGCTATCTGCCGAGCAGCAGATGGAGCAGACGTTGGAGCTGGCTACAGAGCAAGCCCATCTTATTGATGAAACGAGTTGTGCGTTTGCTACTTTGTCATCCTCCATTCAAGACATTTCGTCCTTGCTGTCTGCAATGGAACAAGATATGAATACCATGGATGCGAATCGGCAAATTGTCGTTCAAGCGATTTCTCAAATCGCTTCGGTAGCAGCTCAGTCAGCAGCAGCCACCGAGGAAATCAATGCTTCCGTGGATGAACAAAAGTACGCTATTGAAACCATCATGCACTCTTCGTTGGAATTGCATACTGAAGCGGAGCGAATGCACGAACTGGTTCAACGGTTCACATAATGTTGAAACTCCTCCTTCCCATGACGGGGAGGAGGAGTTTCGTTTACCAAATATTATTTTTGTATTTTTTGTAGTAATTGACCTGACGCATGAATAGGTACAATTTCCGTTTGAAACTTTTATCCTGCTTATAAAACAAAGGATTCGCATATTTGCCTTGACGAAGAAGTTCGTTGATCTCCTCCCGAACGTTTGGATTGCCAACAAACTTGCGTAAAACGATCTTAGGTACGACTGTAAATAGGAATTTCTCTTTTAACAGCGTGAGCGGCTTAGTTTTTTTGTAGATCAAGTCATCGATAAAATTCCGTGCCAAGTTATGTCCGCAGGATGTGATGTAATAGCTGGAACGTCCTTGGCGGATGTTCACTTCAAAAACTTTAAACTTCCCATCCCGATGATCATACTTCAAATCGAAATTCGCATAGCCCACGTAATGAAGAGCCTCCAGGAAACCTTTCAACTTCAGCATCATTTCCTCGTTATAACGAGTGATGACCGACGTATAATTGCCAATTGCCGTCACGGTATGTTCCTGCAAGACAACTTGGCCAAACGTGATCAATTCCGTATTTCCTTTGCTATTTATGTAGAAAACCGAATCCCACATATACGTATCATCGCCAGGAATAAAATCTTGGATGATGAGATCCTCTGTATAGCCACTCGCTTTTATCGTTTGGATGACGTCTTGAATTTCATCATAGGAATCCACTTTGTACACTTTTTGCATTCCCGGAAACGGATTTTTGTAATAGAGAACTCCATTGCTCGGTTTAATGATAACAGGGAACATTACTTCTTCTTCAAAAGGCTTGTCTTCTGAGCAAGAGTGAAAATAAGTAGCCGGCGTATCGATACCATGCTTCGCGCAAAGCTGGTAAAAGTTCTTTTTTACGAGCAATTGATTCATCAGATCTTCATGAATGTAATTAAACACAAAGTCTTCCCGAAGCGCATCTTGATTTTCGATGATCATCCGGACATATAAATCATTCGTGCCGATCAGAATCATCTTTTTTTCAGGTTGCCGATACTTTGCCGCCACTTCCTTTAAAAAACGCACGAATACTTCCCTTTCGCCGATTTGCGCATTGTATTCGATCACTTGGGGGATTGTGCTCAAATTCGTGAAGGAAAGAGGTTCCTTGCCGACTAGAATCGGATGGATGCCATACTCTTCATGAAAAGAGATAGCCATGTTATATGCATTTATATCTGTTCCGATGATGATCGGAATAAAAGGATGGTTTGTCATGGTTGCCCTCCAGCTAACTATTGTCTTTTTAAGTGTAGGGTTCCTTATTTCCGATGTCAATGTTTAGCGGGGTCAATGGGAAGATGGTGCTAATAGACTTCCTATGCCAATTCACAGCCGTTTTGCCTTGCCTACATCCGTATGTTCGCTTCCTTTTTGAGAGCCTGCCATGGAAGGACAGCAGGAGGAAGAGATTCAAAACAGAGCTGTTCTTTCGTTGTCGGATGCGGGAATTCCAGGCGGTGTGCCCATAAGGCAAGCTGCTCACCTGGCCGGTTGAGCCCCTTCCCGTACTTTTGATCCCCATACAGTGGCGTTCCGTTTTCCGCCAATTGCACACGGATTTGATGCGACCTTCCCGTTTGGAGAGTTACAGCAACTAAACTATGATCTGCTGTTTGGTCTATCACTTTGTAATCGAGGATCGCTCGCTTGGCGCCTTCACTTTTGGAACCTACAACATGGACCTTATTCTTTCGCGAATCTTTCCATAAGAAATGCTCCAATGTGGCTTGACGCTTGGAAGGTTTTCCACGAACAACTGCCAAGTACTCTCTTCTCATGTTCCCTTTTCGTAACACATCCGCTAAACGGGAGGCGGCCTTGGACGTTTTTGCAAAAACCATCACCCCTCCTACCGGCCGGTCGAGACGATGCACCAGGCCAAGAAACACATTGCCCGGTTTTTGGTAGCGTCTTTTCAGATCGTCTTTTAATAACGTCAACAAATCGGCATCACCGCTCGCGTCTTCCTGCACCGGCACATTTACCGGCTTCACTACAACGAGCAAATGATTATCCTCATATAAAATGTGTATGTGCATTTCGCTCTGCCCCTCTTCTTCCTAAAGTTGGGCAAGTCTCCTGTAAATTACTTGTTATCAATGTAAATCTCCTCCATTCGTGTCCAGTATACTATAGCTCTATTATTTTTGGGGCATAAAAAAAGAGATTGCGATTATTAGCAATCTCCCATTAGTTTTCTTGAACTACCCCCTTGTAATATACGGTTTCTAATTGCAGACCTTCGCTCGTCCTGTTAAAGACAAACATATGACGGGAAATCCCGTTCTCATAGAATTCAGAAGGCTTATGAACTTTCATATCCAATAGCACATCATACACTTCGTCACCCTTTGAACTAAACTCCAGATCACTTGTTGTTACTTCCATACTCACTAGTTGCATGTCCTTAATCCCATGAATTCCTTCCCGATTGGATTGGTTCTCTTGATCGTTTAAATACCATAACAAGTGCTCATGCGTTTCAGAGTCATATTGAAACAGGTCCACATATTCATTCCAATTATTCGATTTTATATAATTGATGTATTGACGAATAATTGTTTCAGCTTCGTTCTGACTAGAAGAAAAGATTATTGATGTAAATAAAGTCGAAACTATTAAGAGAAAACTAACGATACATACCCACCATTCTCTTTTCACTAGCTCACCTCGCAGTAAATTGCAGCATTAATACGATCTGTTGTTGTCTGTATTCCTCATTCACAAACATTTACAAACAAGCATACTACCTCAAATCTGGTATTCCTTCTTAATTCTATCCAACAAAATCCGGCAACCGCCGATCACTAATTCATACGTCTCTTGGAAATCTCCCGTGTAATACGGATCGGGCACGTCCCTCCCGTGCTCCGTCAGGTCAAGAAGACGGAATATCTTCGGATGATCCGGCTGCCCAAGGAGATCCCGGATCGTACGGATGTTGCTGTCATCCATACCGATTATATAATCAAACTTATCAAAATCGGATAGGTTCAATTGCCGGCCTGCCATTCCTTCCGAAGAGATTCCATTTTCTCTCAATTTAGCCACCGTCCCTTTATGAGGCGGATCACCGACATGCCAACTGCTCGTTGCTGCCGAATCTACAGCAATACAGCCCTCTGCACCTTCTTCTTCCACCATATGCCGGAAAACTGCTTCTGCCATTGGGGAACGGCATATATTGCCTAGGCAGACGAATAAAACATGCACTTTCTTAAGATGCCTTTCTTTCATGAGGATTCCACTCCTTTCCCTTCTACTTCTCATCTTGGCATAACCCGATAAAAACTGCACCTCCAATTGTTAGATGGTATCTAACAATTGGGGTGCAGTTCAGGAACGCGAAGGTTTTTCTTATGCTATTATTTCCCTTTACCGTATTGAGCACGCTTTGCTTCGCCAATCGATTTTCCGGACTCCGACATTTGCTTGCCATATTCTTTGTTCTGCTGTTGCTTCTCTTGGGCCAAATCCTTTTTCGCATTGATTAATTCCTGCGCTTTCGCTTCATCGCCATTGCGTTTTGCTTCTCCGATGGATTGGCCGATTTCCGACATTTGCTTGCCGTATTCTTTGTTCTGCTGTTGCTTTTCTTGGGCCAAATCTTTTTTCGCATCGATTAATTCCTGCGCTTTCGCTTCATCGCCATTGCGTTTTGCGTCTCCGATGGATTGGCCGATTTCCGACATTTGCTTGCCGTATTCTTTGTTCTGCTGTTGCTTTTCTTGAGCCAAATCTTTTTTCGCATCGATTAATTCCTGCGCTTTCGCTTCATCGCCATTGCGTTTCGCTTCTCCGATGGATTGGCCAATTTCCGACATTTGCTTGCCGTATTCTTTGTTCTGCTGTTGTTTTTCTTGGGCCAAATCCTTTTTCGCATCAATTAATTCCTGCGCTTTCGCTTCATCGCCATTACGTTTCGCTTCTCCGATCGCTTGGCCTAACTCGGACATTTGCTTACCCGTATCCTTATTTGTTCCCTCGGCTTTGCTATTTGTATCTTTTTTTGATTTCTCAATTTCCGAAATTTGTTTGCCAAGGTCTTTAGTTTGTTCTCTTTTATCCTGGCTGACGGCTTTCTTTTCCAGAATGAGTTGTTGTACTTTATCGTAGTCACCAGCTCGCTTCGCTTCACCAATCGCCTTGCCGATATCTTCCATCTTGACGCCAAGTTCTTTGGCAACTTCTTTTTTCTTCTCGATTAACTGTTGCTTTTGCGCCTTCAATTCTTGCTTGTCGGGTATTGCAATTGGATCCACTTTAAGCAATGCTTCTTCCTTTGCCAACCGAAGGCTTTCTTTTGCATCAGCCGCGTTGATTTCTATCTTATCCGCAATGACCTCTGGATTGACAGATACTTTGCCGTTATCTGCAATTCGTTTAAAGAAAGCAACGGCTTGGGCACGAGTCAATTGATCAGTAGCACCAAACTTCTCTACGGGCGTTTTGCCGTTAGGATTGCTCCCATTCGAGATGCCTTTTTCAAACAAGTATGTAACAGCTTCTTCTAAATCACTCGAATTATTTTGCAGGTAAGCAAATACTTGTGCGATTAACCCCCGATTGACAGGATTTTTTCTAAAGTTGACGTCATCGTAGCCCAATAGCGGAATTTTGTAATGAGCTAAGCCATCGTATTTCTGATTCGCCCATTTCGAGTCTGTTGTGCTAAAGAGTGCAACCTCTTTCCCCAGCTCTTCGTAGAAGCGAGTCAGCATCGTGGTGAATTGTTCTTCTGTCAATACATCATTCGGTTTAAAAGTGCCATCCGGGAATCCTTTGATTAACCCCGTAGAAGCAGCCCATTCAATAGAATCTGTCGCCCAATATCCTTTAGCAATGTCTTTGAACGCTGTTTTTGTTTTCGCTTCTGCGACTGCAGCCACCCCTTTTTCAGCTGCCAGTGCAGGCGAATAGGCACTGATTGTAGATAATGCAACCGTGCAAACAGCTGCAGTTTTAAATACCTTTGACCAAGTTGTACTTTTTTTATCCATACTTTTCTCCTCCTTTTGAATCAGAGAGTCCGGATGATAGTAAGCAGGATGTATAATGACTAAAGACCCTCTCATTATTTCTATAATAAACCTATTTATCCATAGATGACAATCATTAAATCGCGCGTTTCGACAAATTTCTCTTTCTTTCTACAAAAAAAGAAAGCTGTCTTTTCAGCTTTCCACTCTTATTCCTGTGCTAGGTGCAATTCTTCCGGTCTTTCGGAGAAATCAGAAATGATTCCGTCTACACCATATTTTTGTGCTTTCCAAATTAATCTTCGGTCCTTTTTTGACCAAACGAGCACTTTGCTTCCATGCTTATGCACTAAATCTACCATCCGTTTGTTTGTAAAGGATACATTGAAATTGATATAAGACGCAAAGGCACTATATTCTTCAATTTTTTTACTTGTCATGAACGAATCTGTCGGCCGCATCAATATAGCGATTTGTACATCAGGTAGAAGAGTATGTATTTTTTTCATCGATTCTACGTCAAAAGATTGAATAATAATACGGCTTAGATCGTCGTATTGTTCGAGGACCTGCACAACCTTCTCCTCAATTCCTGGATAATTGGTAGGATTCTTTACCTCAATGACGAGTCCGACTTCATCATAGAATTCCTCGATCAATTCTTGCAAAGTCATGATCTCCTCACCCGAAAATGCTTGCCCGAACTGCTTTCCTGCATCCAGTGTCTTCAATTCAGCCAGTGTCATATTGCGAATATAACCTTTGCCGTCTGTAGTTCGATCCACCTTATCATCATGCATCACAATCAATTCATCATCAATAGAAAGGTGAACATCACACTCTAAATAATCCGCCTGCATATCCACACCCTTTTGGAAAGCAGCACGAGTATTTTCAGGTGCATAGGCCGAAGCTCCCCTATGAGCCACACTGATCATTTCCTGAGGGGCAATTATTATTTTCGTTTGATTATTATAGCCGACCAGGACGAAAAGACATGTAATGGCGAGTAACACAACAAACAGGGCTCTCTCTTTTCTCATACCCCTCAACCTCTTTTCTTGCTAGAAATATCCGAATTATCTTTTAATATATTATCATAATTCTATAGTCTTGCATACCCCTTAGATGAAAAGAACTATAAAAAAAGAAAAAGTGAATGAAATTTCACTTGTCCCAGAGTGTAGACAAAAGGGTTGGAAATCGATTTGATTTCCAACCCTTTTCCTGCTTATGTGGATTTTGTGCCAGAATAGAGTCCATTCTAATTTCTTTTCTAGTTTCATTACGCTATGACTGGCGCTTTCCATGTCCAGCGGGCCAGTTTCTTCAGATTCATGGCAGCATAAGTCAGCATCGCCTGCATCCGTCGCATGCCATGCTTTTCTTTGGCTTCAGTTTCCGAACGACTTTCTTTTGGACCTTCCGTTTGTTCGCACTCGCTTTAACATGTGTGGAATCAATGAAGACATGATCCGGGCTGAGAAGTCCTTGGTCAGCAAGCTCCTATAGCACCCGATAGAAAATCTGCTCAAACAGATCCGTGTCTGCAAAACGACGGACATAGTTCTTCCCGAATGTAGAGAAATGGGGTACCTCCGTATGGAAGCCAAAACCGAGAAACCAACGGTATGCCATGTTCGTTTCAATTTCCTTGATCGTCTTGCGCATGGAACGTATGCCGAAGGTATATTGGATAAATGTCATCTTGATTAGGACAACCGGATCGATACTGGGTCTTCCAACTGTCGAATAAATGTCTTCCACTAGAGGATAGATGAAGGAGAAATCAATGGCAGCATCCAATTTGCGGACTAGATGATCCTGCGACACCAATTGTTCAATGGTCAGCATTTCGAATTGGTCACGCTCGTTGATCTATTTTTCGTCATCATATCTATCACCTCTTAAAGTTTGTAGGAGACACCGTTGATTGGAGTGAAGGCTGGCGACTCCAGTGGGAACAGCGCGAGCTGAAGACCCTGGACAGAGCGCAGCGAAGGAAGCGGCTGAAGCCGTGCCCACGGAAAGCGTCCAGCCGTAACGGAAATCAACTTTTCTAGTAGTTCATTCATTGTAAAAGAAAAAGACTGTAAGCAAACTCCGAACTTCCTGGAGTTTGTCTACAGTCTGAAACAAGTGAATGAAATCTCACTTGTCCTTTAACAACAATTCAGGTCATTGCTTTGAGTCAGCGTCTGTCTGTTCTACTATGTTTTCCGAGCGATCTTGTAATACTTTTTTCAATCCTAGCTGCAATGTGCCGAACGTTTGAACCTCAGAAAAATCAAGACCCAGTTGTACGGAGGTTTGAACGATTTCAGGCCGCATTCCGGATATCGTCGATTGTATGCCTAGCAGTTTTAATACTTGAGTAATTTGGTGAATCTGATGCGCCACCAACGTATCAATTGTCGTCACACCAGACAAGTCGATGAATAAATGGGCAACTCCTGTCTGCGCGCATTTTTGAGGTACACTATCAAACAGCGACTGAGCACGGGACGCATCAATTTCTCCGATAAGCGGCAAAACTCCAATTGTTGGAGTGACTGGAATAACGGGAGCACTAAGTTCTTCAATTAAATGTGCCTGAGCCGTGAATCGGCTATCCACGATGCGAGAATAGATTTCTGCGAAACGTGTTATCAGCTCATCAAATGCCTCATTGATAAGAGAACACCAACGGAGGACCGCCCCCGCCTCCACTACATCGGCATTCGCTTCTATAAATTGCTCAACAAATCGCCAATAGACGGTTTTCACTTTTTTTAATGCGTCCATTACTTCGTAAATCGGCGTGTGTGTGCTTGCCCTGCTTTCCGCCACTTCGTGGGCCCATTCCTCTTTTTTTCTTTCAAATTGTTCTGGTTCAGCTAACAGCTTAGTTGCCACCGTCAAATTGGTAAGCCGGTTTTGATTTCGCAGCAGTTCCTCTGCAGCTTTCCCTGCCTGAGCGGAATATATGGAGCCTTCTTGTTTTTTTCGTAATGCAAGCCATTGATCAGAAATGGCATCGCTCTTTGCGATTAAATAGTCGTACAACTTTTTGTCCAATATGTCCAACCAGACCACACCCTTTATCTCTATGTAGTTTATCTTAAAAATACTATTAGTATACCACTTACCTTTAGCAAGGGTCATCCTTCTCCCACTGAACGGTTTATTTTCTGATTGTAGCGGGGATAATACTATAAATAGTACCAAAGGAGCGGATGCAATGAAAATCGGAAAAATCGTGAAAACCGCTATTAAATGGGCACCTGTTGTCTACCCGATAATCCGTAAAGTAATGAAAGAGAAAAAGCAGGCGGATCGTCAAAAAAAGAGCTATGTTTCAAGATAAAAAATGCGGCTGGTGAATACTTCATTCACCAGCCTCTCTTTTATTGCAGTACTTTAATTTTCACTTTTTTGACGCCCCATTCCATAGCATTCTCATAGGATGGGATAAACACATCGATTTTATGGCCTTTGATTGCTCCGCCTGTATCACCTGCAATTGCTTCTCCATACCCTTCCACCCAAACTTTTGTCCCCAATGGAATGATACTTGGATCTACTGCGATCACCTTTTGATCTGGATTAGACCTTAAATCGATACCATATGCGGTTGTTCCGGAGCATCCCGTACAATACGCCGTATATGCTGTGGCTGTCACAATCAATTCCATCCCTTCACCGGGTGGTTCATCTTGTGAAGTTGGGATAACCGCAGCTTTCGTTTTCGGTATCTGTTGCTCTACCGAAGGTGAAATAGAGGAAGCAACTGTATGAGGTTTGCTCGTTACTATCTGAGTGGAACCATTTTTTCCATTTTCACTTTTATCGATAATCAATTCTTCTCCAGGATGAATCACATCATTTCTCAAATTGTTCGTAGAGATTAATACTTCGAGCGGTATGTCATGGTTCAAGGCAATCCGATAAAGATTGTCTCCTTTTTCAACTGTATAAGTTATTGGACCTCCGGTTATGATGGATGGCGGGAAAAATAAAGCATAATCAGGCAGCAGCCCATCAAAAATCGGGAATGGGAATACTCCCAAATTGCTCTCTTCAGGCCCTAACGGTTCATAACCATCTTGAGTTTCTTCCGCTTGTACAATCGCAGTTGTTGCCAAAATGGCTACACAGACGATAAAATTCAATATTATCCTTTTCAGAATCACAAAAATCCTCCTTTTGTCCATCCCCGGATTCCCTATTCTCACTTACAATGAATCTTGCTACTCTTACACCACGTACCGATGAATAGGGAGTCGGGACTAGCAGTCATTCAATTGACCGTCTTTTGTTTCCCACTAGTATTGCCCTTGAAATTTGCAAAATAAACATATTGTCGTAAAAAAGTGAAATATCAACCTAAATAACTTTCATAGTTCTTTTTATGGAAATTTCAAGGAATGAAACACCTAGTCGACTCTTCTGATGAGTGCATAGTTAGGTATTTCCTAAGGAACCGTCTTTTTATACATGAAAATAGCACTTCAGCAGGAATTCGCCGAAATGCTGCTTTCATTTATACTTGTTAATAGGATTCATCTTTTTTTATCTAACTTTCTATTTTCATGTTGACCCGAGACATCGAATAGACGTTTTAAAGTCTTTTCTATTGTATATTTCCCCATTACTATTACTAGGAGATCTTATGTTTATTCACAAAAAAATTAAGGTATCCTATCTATATGTAAGTACTGTTTTCAAATGGGTAATTATTAACATCTGACAATTTTTGAAACAGTATTGACTAGGTAAAAATATCCTTTATAATTAAATAAATTTCATAATTTATCGTTCGGGACCCTCTGGAACACGAGGGTCCTCAATTATGAAATGCAGCAATGATCTATAATAGAGAGGCGTGATGTTAGGGTTGGAAAATAAGCTGACGTTATACGGCTTTAACAACCTCACCAAAACACTTAGCTTCAACATCTATGATGTGAGCTATGCAAAAAGTGAGCGAGAGCAGAAAGATTATATCGCCTATATTGATGAACAGTATAATTCTGAACGGCTGACCAATATTTTGCGCAATGTCACAGACATGATCGGCGCCCATGTGTTGAATATCAGTAAACAGGATTATGATCCACAAGGTGCCAGCGTAACGATCCTCATTTCAGAGGAGTCTATGCCGGTCGGGTTAATCGATAAATCATGCAATCAAGGACACGCCGATATCATTGCGACACGTGATTCGGTCGTTGGCCATCTTGATAAAAGCCATTTGACGGTTCACACCTATCCGGAATATCATCCGGATAATTCAATCGCCACATTCCGTGTAGATATTGAAGTGTCAACCTGTGGCGAAATATCTCCGTTGGCTGCACTGGACTATTTGATCGGAAGCTTTGATTCGGATATCATCACGACCGATTATCGTGTTCGAGGCTTTACGCGGAATGAACAAGGCAAGAAATTTTTCATCGATCACAAAATGACCTCAATACAAGATTATATTGATAAAGAGACGCTGCAAAAATATGACGCGATTGATGTGAACGTTTATCAATCCAACATTTTTCATACAAAGCTGCTGATAAAAGAAATCGAACTGCAAAACTACTTGTTCAATCGGGACGTATATGAAATTCCTCCAAAGGAACGTCTGCAGATTACAAACAATCTTCGCAGGGAAATGATTGAAATCTTCAGCGGAACGAATATATATGATGAGTGAAGGGGTGGGACAAAAATGACACAGCTTTCTCAACATAACGCACCCATTGCCGAAGCATTGACAAAATATAAAGCGATGCGCGTCGTCCCTTTTGATGTCCCTGGCCACAAACGGGGACGCGGAAATGAAGAATTGGCGGCTTTCCTTGGTGAGCAATGCCTGAGTGTGGATGTCAATTCCATGAAACCACTCGATAATCTCATCCATCCCGTATCTGTCATCCGGGAGGCTGAACAGTTGGCAGCAGAAGCTTTCGGTTCAAAACATGCATTCTTCATGGTGAATGGAACGACTTCTGCGGTCCAGGCAATGGTTATGACTGCCTGCAAAGCCGGCGAAAAGATTATTTTGCCTCGCAATGTGCATCGCAGTGCAATCAACGCTCTCATTTTAAGCGGGGCCATACCTGTCTATGTGAATCCAGGAGTTCAACAGGAACTCGGAATCCCATTAGGTATGGCTCTCGATGACGTTCGGCGGGCGTTGGAGGAAAACCCGGATGCCAAAGCAATTCTGATAAACAATCCAACTTACTATGGTATCTGTTCCAATTTACAGGCCATCACAGATTTGGCACATGAGCATGGCATGCTTGTCCTTGTCGACGAAGCACATGGCACTCACTTTTATTTCAATGAAGAACTTCCTGCATCAGCCATGTCAGTCGGAGCAGACATGGCTGCTGTCAGCATGCACAAATCAGGAGGCTCCCTCACACAAAGCTCCTTTCTTCTGATCAACAATGAAGTGAGCGAGGGCTATACACGCCAAATCATTAACTTAACCCAAACGACGAGCGGATCCTATTTGCTTCTTTCCTCCTTGGATATCTCAAGGAAGAGCCTTGCGCTGCACGGCAAAGAAATCTTCGATAAAGTGATTGGCATGGCCCAATACACCCGGGATGAAATCAACCAGATCGGCGGCTATTACGCCTATTCGAAAGAGTTATTGAACGGAGACACGATCTTCGATTTCGACATCACCAAACTTTCCGTACATACGCGCGAAATCGGTCTGGAAGGGATTGAGATCTACGATATCCTCCGAGATGAATATGACATCCAAATCGAATTTGGCGATATCGGCAATCTCCTCGCCTATATTTCTGTCGGGGACCGTCACCGTGACATCGAACGGCTTGTTGCTGCTCTCGGTGAGATCAAACGCCGTTACGGAAAAGAGAGCGGTCAATTATTCCACCATGAATATATCAATCCGATTGTTGAGCTGACACCTCAACAGGCGTTTTATGCGGAAAAGAGGAACCTGCCATTAGCAGAAAGCGCGGGGCATATTTCAAGCGAATTTGTTATGAGCTATCCCCCTGGCATTCCGATCCTTGCGCCGGGTGAACGCATCACCGAAGAAGTGCTGGATTATATCGAGTACTGCCGTAAAAAGGGCTGCTTCTTATCAGGGACAGAGGACAGCCAGGTCAAGCGAATAAACGTAGTAAAGGAGTCGGAGCGATGAATCTATGGTATACGGAAAATCACTCACCGAATGTGCTCTTTTCGATACGGGTCGATGAACATCTTTATTCCGGAAAGAGCGAATTTCAGAAAATCGATATTTTGCAGACTGCTGAATTTGGACGGGTATTGACACTTGATGGTCTTGTCATGGTTACGGAACAAGATGAATTCATTTATCACGATATGATCACTCACGTGGCTATGGCGACCAACCCGAACATCAAAAAAGTGCTTGTCATTGGAGCTGGAGATGGCGGTACCGTCCGTGAACTGACAAAATATACTACTCTTGAACAGATTGATATGGTGGAAATCGACGAAATGGTGGTTGATGTGTGCAGAGAATATTTGCCGCAAACCGCATCGAAATTAGATGATCCACGGGTGCGCCTGTATTTTGAAGACGGTTTGAAATTCGTACGAAACAAAGAGGATGAATACGATTTAATCATTGTCGATTCAACTGACCCATTTGGCCCGGGCGAAGGGCTGTTCACAAAGGAGTTTTACGGCAATTGCTACAAAGCGCTCAAAGAGGATGGCATCTTAGTCAATCAGCATGAGAGCCCGTTTTACGAAGAAGATCGACTCGGCATGCAACGCGCCCATCAGCGGATCGTCGGATTCTTCCCGGTCTGCAAAGTGTATCAGGTGCATATTCCAACCTATCCTTCCGGCCATTGGCTGTTCGGGTTTGCGTCAAAGAAATACGACCCCGTCAAAGACTTGGATGCGGACGCATGGAATGCTCTCGGATTGCAGACGAAGTATTACAATACGGAAATCCATGTGGGCTCATTCGCGCTGCCAAACTATGTGAAGGAGCAATTAAAAGATGTTGAATAAAAATATTGAAACTTTCATCGGCTGTGATAGTGAATATAACGAGGCAGATCTTGTCCTGTTCGGTGCTCCATTCGATTCCACTACATCGTTCAGGCCAGGCACCCGATTCGCCAGCAAAGCGATGCGGGGTGAATCATTCGGCATTGAAACGTATAGCCCTTATCAGGACAAAGATCTAGAGGATATCTCCGTTTATGATGGCGGAGATCTCGAATTGATTTTTGGGAACACGGAGAAAGTGCTTGGACAGATTGAAGAATATACAAGCCGAATCGTGACGGACGGTAAAATTCCTGTGATGATCGGCGGCGAACATTTAGTCACGCTTGGCGCTGTCCGTGCCGTTGCTAAACAATATCCCGATTTGCATATGATTCAGTTTGATGCGCATGCAGATTTGCGTGAAGATTATTTAGGTGAACCACTCTCCCACGCAACCGTTATCCATCGGGTTTGGGATATACTTGGGGATGACCGGATCTTCCAATTCGGAATCCGCTCCGGTGACCGCAGTGAATTCGCTTGGGGCAAAGACAGAGTCTTCACGAACAAATTCAATTTCGACGGACTGGAAGAAGTTGTTGAGCAGCTGAAAGGAAAACCGGTCTACTTGACGATTGACCTGGATGTGCTCGATCCTTCTGTATTCCCGGGAACCGGCACGCCTGAAGCAGGCGGCATCAGTTTTATGGATTTATTGCATGGAATTTTGACAGCAAGCGGCCTGAATATTGTTGCTTGTGACGTCAATGAATTATCGCCAATCTACGATCAGAGTGGTGTTTCAACTGCTGTCGCATGTAAAGTGCTGCGAGAGCTTCTATTGGCAATCAACACAAATCAATCTTAATTGAAGGGGTGTTTTTACATGGGTAAAGCGTTAATTATTGGTGCAGGTGGCGTAGCGAGCGTTGTGGCTCATAAATGTTGTCAAGTTCCGGATGTATTCGAGGAAATTTGCATTGCAAGCCGGACGAAGTCGAAATGTGATGCATTGAAAGAGAAATTGGACGGCGGCCGGACAAAAATCCAAACGGCACAAGTCGATGCGGATAATGTCCCTGAATTGGTCGCTTTGATCAATGAATTCAAGCCGGAAATCGTTATCAACGTAGCGTTGCCATACCAAGACTTGACGATCATGGATGCATGTCTTGAAACAGGTGTCCACTATTTGGATACAGCAAACTATGAGCCGCTCGATACGGCAAAATTCGAATACAAATGGCAATGGGCGTACAAAGAAAAGTTCGAACAAGCAGGCTTGACTGCTATTCTTGGCTGCGGATTTGACCCAGGCGTCACTGGCGTCTTCTCAGCGTACGCACAAAAACATTACTTCGATGAAATCCATACGATCGATATCGTGGACGCCAACGCGGGTGACCATGGCTATCCTTTTGCGACAAACTTCAACCCGGAAATCAACATCCGTGAAATTACAGCGAACGGCCGCTATTATGAAGACGGGGAATTTAAGGAAACACCGCCTCTATCCGAGAAGCGCGTATATGATCTTCCAGAGATCGGTCCAAAGGATGTCTACCTTCTATATCATGAAGAATTGGAGTCTCTCGCGAAGAACATTAAAGGCATTAAGAAAATCCGTTTCTGGATGACGTTCTCCGAGAAATACTTAACGCACTTGAAAGTGCTTGAAAATGTCGGCATGACATCGATCGAGCCAATTCAATTCGAAGGACAAGAAATCGTGCCGCTTCAATTCCTGAAAGCTGTACTTCCAGATCCAGCTTCCCTTGGACCGCGCACAAAAGGAAAAACGAACATCGGATGTATTTTCCAAGGAACAAAAGACGGAGAAGAAAAGACGTACTATGTCTACAACGTATCCGATCACCAGGAATGCTACCGTGAAGTCGGTTCACAGGCGATTTCCTATACAACAGGCGTGCCTGCAATGATCGGCGCTATGTTATTAATGAAAAACGAATGGAAAAAACCTGGAGTCTATAATGTAGAAGAATTCAATCCAGATCCATTCATGGAAGCGTTGAACGAATACGGTCTTCCATGGCAGGAAGATTTCAAACCGGTATTAATCGACTGATTGGAGGATATGACGCAATGAAATTGAATTTCAACCCTGCTGAAGTTCCCTCCCCTTCCTACGTTGTGGATGAGGCGTTGTTAATTAGAAATCTGGAAGTGATGAAGCGCGTCATTGATGAGACAGGCTGTAAAATACTGCTTGCGCAAAAAGGCTTCTCTATGTTCTCCGTCTATCCGCTCATCGGCCAATACTTAGACGGAGTTACGTCAAGCGGCGTTTTAGAAGCACGTCTCGGCTATGAGGAAATGGGAAAAGAGGTTCACACGTATGCCCCAGCCTTTTCGGACGCAGATTTCGATCAAATCTTAAAATACTCCGATCACATCGTCTTTAATTCCTTCCATCAATGGGAGAAATTCAAAGACAGGGTGCAAGCAAATTCGAAGAAAATCGAGTGCGGCATCCGCATCAATCCGGAGTACTCTGAAATTGAAGTGGATATGTATAACCCCTGCTTTGCGTACTCCCGTTTCGGTGTAACAAAGCAGCACTTCAAGGAAGACCAGCTCGAAGGAATTGACGGACTGCACTTCCATACGATGTGTGAGCAGAACTCCGATACACTGGAACGCACCGTCAAAGTCGTCGAGGAAAAATTCGGCGAATATTTGAAAGGGCTCAAGTGGCTGAACTTCGGTGGCGGCCATCATATTACGAGACCGGATTATGACGTGGATCGTTTGATTCGTACGATTAATTACGTTAAAGAGAAATATGGTGTACAAGTATACTTGGAGCCTGGCGAAGCGGTTGCACTAAATACCGGCTTTCTCGTCTCGACCGTTTTGGACACACTCGACAACGGCATGCCAATCGCTATTTTGGACACATCCGCCTCTACCCACATGCCGGATGTGCTGGAAATGCCATACCGCCCTGAAATAGCCGGAGCCGGCAAACCGAATGAAAAAGCACACACGTACCGGCTTGGCGGACCGACTTGCCTGGCGGGCGATGTCATCGGAGACTATTCGTTCGATGAACCATTGAAGCCGGGAGATAAACTTGTCTTTGGCGACATGGCCCATTATACGATGGTGAAAAATAATACATTTAACGGCATCAACCTGCCATCCATTGTCTTAAATTCAGTTCACGATGGAATTAAAGTGATTAAGCAGTTCGGTTATGAGGATTTCAAGAATCGACTTTCCTGACGCATGAAATCAACTGATTCAGAAAAGCTTAATCCAATTAAATGAAAATAGTTAGAACAATGCATGGCATTCTCAAAGGATGCCATGCATTGTTTCTTTACAGTCTTATAACCTTCAGCTTGCTATGTTACCGTTCCATTATGCAATTCACATAAGGCGCTTTGATTCGAGGTCGGACAAATAAAAAAGTGTCCTAAGACACTTTTCCCATCATTTATTCCTTTCCGGCATAGACAATTAATTCTTTATAGTATTTATTCATGGAAGAAGGAGAGACACCAAACCATTCCGCTATTTCCTTGACGGTCATGTCCAGTGATTCAAAGTAGCTGTAATCATTTCCGAACCGGATGGCACCAGCAGCAATCGCAACATCCTTGCGGGCATTTGGTTGTTGTTCTACCAAATAGTCCTCCACCAAGTCGAGCAACTGTTCAGATTGCCGATAATGTTCATCTAAAAATCCCATGAAATGTGTTATAACACCTACTTCAAAATTGCTGAATTCCTCTCCTTCATAGCCGTTTGCAGCAAGCTTCTCCCAAACCTCAATCGCATTCTCTTTAAAAAACTGCTCCTTGGTTTTGGATGAATCCTCTTGAAATTGAGCTGTAATTTGCTCAAACACTGACCTATGATCCGCAGGGAAGAAAATTAAGCTGGAAACAGCTACAAATTGATTCTCCACTCCTGTACCATCCGGTAAGATAAAGCAATATAAATGCACACCGACCGGTACCGGTTTTTCGCTTTCCCTCCGCAATTTGATCTGTTCCCCATCCAAAATCATTTCCGCTGTCAAATAGCCTTCATCCACTTCCACTACTTGGCCAATGAATACGCGGGGTTGACTCCATTGCGATAATACTCTCTGAACAAACGGACGCAGTTGTTTCTTCTCTTGCTTATGTAAGTAGGTTTCCCAAATATCCAGTCGGTGATGGAAGAAGAACTCATCGAGCACAATCGCCTCAATCATTTCTTCTTGTAATTGTCCGCCTAATCTGGATTTCCATGAATTCGCCAATTCTAAATACGCTGGTACGTCCCGTCTTTCCGGGTATTCATCATAGAAGGTTTGCAAAATCCGTTCCAATTCTTCGGTCTGAACCTCTTCTATCGAAATTGAGTTTTTTGATTCACAACACTTTTTATACTTTTTTCCACTACCGCAAGGGCATGGTTCATTACGTCCTACCACTTTCATACACATCCTTTGAAAAATACGAACTCTTTCAGTTTACCATTATAAAAAAAACAAGGCACTGAAACAATATGGAAATGTTTCATTCCCCTTTCATTTTGATTACTATACGAAGCAATGTTTTAACGTTCCTCCTTCCTGTCTCAACTTCCTCACTCAACCTTCTAAACATCTAAAGTAAATCCATAACGCTCCTATTACATTCAAAAATGTATTACTATTCAGTTGACGCGTCCTGAAATAAGCCATACAATTTATCTCGATAACAATAAATCGAACGGTTTTTGTAACTTGATCGAATCTCACTCATCGTTTACTTTCGGACAAAGAATTCGCCCCTATACAGTCCTGTGATGAATAAGGGCATGACCAAACAAGGAAACATTCATTGTTTATGAACAGGTATGATCCCTTTGTCGGAAGTGACTCAACTGAACAGAACGAAGTGTTTTTTATCGCCGGCACTCATGCATTATCGCGTATGGAATTAGCGGAATTTACAATTCATCCACTTTGCAAAAACTTCGTATTTGAAAGAAGTCCTTTTGATTTTGCACCACCGATCGGCAAACTGGATCTCATCAATCTGACAAACAATTATTTTATAAATTGACTTATAGGGGGTTTTTGTGATGGAACAAATTAAGGATCAGGTGCTGGACGCATTCAATCATTTGCATACAAATCCAGAGTTAAGCTGGGAAGAAGTGAATACAACAGCTTACCTCAAAGAACAGCTGGAGGAAGCAGGCTGTGCAGTTTCTGTCTTTGAAGATTGTACGGGTGTCATCGGCAACATTGGGAATTTTACAGGAAACGTACCGATTATCGCCCTCCGTGCGGATATGGACGCATTATGGCAGGAAGTAGACGGGAACATGAAAGCGAATCATTCATGTGGCCATGATGCCCACATGGCAATGGTCCTAGGCGTATTATGGAATGTGATAGATCGGCCAGATATCTTAGAACGTATCGGGATCCGCTTCATCTTCCAGCCTGCAGAGGAAGTTGGCAGCGGGGCGTTGAAACTTGTCGAAAAAGGGGCTGTGGATCATGTCGATTACTTTTATGGCATCCATCTTCGTCCATACCAAGAAACAGAGAATGGCAAAGCGGCGCCTTCCATTCTCCATGGCGCTACCGGAACAATTGAATTTGAAATCCGTGGAGATGATGCCCACGGAGCCCGTCCGCATCTCACTCATAACGCCGTTGAAATAGGAACTTATATTGTCAATGCGATCCAAACGATTCATCTTGATCCTAACGTCGCCCATTCGGCAAAGGTGACCCGCTTCCTTGCGGGAGGACGCAATGTAAACATCATCCCCGGCAACGCCTCCATGGCGGTCGATCTACGGGCACAGCAAAACGATGCAATGAAACAGCTCGTAAAACGGGTGCACGACATTTTAGATACCGCCCGTTCATTGTTCAATGTGACGATCAATATTACAGAAGATAGTGGCACCGCTGCTGCCGAGGTTCATCCTGAAGCTGAAGACCTGGCCAGAAAAGCTATTGTGGCTGTTTTGGGTGAAGAGAATACAACGAAGCCGATCATCACTCCAGGTGGAGACGATTTTCATTTTTATACGATTAAAAAACCACACTTGAAAGCGTCGATGGTCGGTCTAGGCTGTGGTCTCCAACCAGGCTTACACCACCCAAACATGACATTCGATCGAGATGCCATGTTCTCTGGAATTCGGGTTCTCACAAAAATACTTGAATTGCATGCGTTTGGTGAAAATGAAGCATAAGATCGGCAGCGAGGACTAGAGATACTACAGCAAGAGACAGCCTTCATCACTGTTTATTTGAAGGGTTTTCTGCTTGCATGTTTCACTGCTAGCGAGATCAAACATCTTGAAGTTATTCGAGGGATGCTTCAAAACCGATATAAGGTCGATGTAATATTCTCGTACGTACAGTGAATATCACATCGACTGCCTGTCCGTATCCCAATCCGTTTAAAGGCAACACCTGTATTGGAAATACATTCTTCCAATACAGGTGTTTTTAGTAGCAGATATATTCCAGGTACTTAGTCTTTTCTTCTCTTGCTTTCCTTCTCTTCCTCAGGAATTAAAACCCAGTTTTATTGAAATTCAACGGTTTTCCTCCTTGCTCTATTAAGTCTACCAGGTATTTCTAATCATTTTAAAATGAAATATTCAAAAAAGTCTAAAGTCCCGCTTTTAATTTATATATTAAGTTTCCTTTTAAATCAACGTTTTGTCACTCTCGTGAAACAATATACATTTCTTCGTCATAGAGTAAAACTACTGTAATTAATTTATGAACTTAGTAATATATTATCAATTTGGATTTTTTAGATAATAACATATAGATTACGACCTTTTTTTCATGTACTGTTATGTTAGACAACCAGATAAACAAGATGTCAGCACCGAAGAGAACCTGCAATGAAAATGGAGGGGGGAAGGGTGTTTTCTTTTTGTTCTTCTGCAGGTGCTGAAAAAATCAAAGGAGGAATGAAAGTGGGAAAACGGAGTCGAATACGATTATTCAGCATGATCGCAACAGTAATCATGGTCTTCTCGTTAATTACACCTAGTTTCGCAAATGCAGAGCTAAATAAACTGCATCAATCGTTGCGCGGATCCAGTGAACTCTCCAAAGAAAAAGTGAGCCAACGCTTACTTGAAGACTTTAAAAACGATGAAATGGTAACGTTTTTAATTAAATTCAAAGAGCAAGCTGACACAATGAAAGTTGCAGCAGAAGCAAAAGATCAGGCAAACAAGGAGAATCTTTCAGCCAAGCAAACGGTTATGAAGACGCGTTCTGCTGTCGTCTCCGAATTGCGGGCAACCTCCCTCGAATCACAGCAAAATGTACAACAATATCTTGAACAGCAAGTAAAAGATGGCAATGCGAAAGATATTACCTCCTATTACATCGTCAACGGCATGGCCGTGACAGCGACAAAAGAAGTTGCACAGGCGCTTGGCACATTCGAAGAAGTTGAAAAAGTACTTCCGAATGAAATACGTCAACTGCATACGACTAAAGTGGAAAATGCCGTTGCGCCAAAAGCGGAAGTGGCAAATATCGAATGGAATATTGAGAGAGTCAACGCTCCCCAAGTATGGGATATGGGCATTGACGGCTCTGGAACTGTTGTCGCCAGCATCGATACAGGCGTCCAGTGGGATCATCCGGCATTGAAAGAAAAATACCGTGGTTACAATGCCACTACGGGCGCAGTAGACCATAACTATAACTGGTTCGATGCGACAGTCGGCAGGACTATCCCTTATGACGACTTAGAACATGGAACTCATGTAACCGGCACAATGGTTGGCAGTGAGCCGAACGGCAGCAACCAAATTGGTGTAGCACCTGGTGCCAAGTGGATCGCTGTCAAAGCATTCACTTCAGCCGGCGGTTCGGACCGTGATCTTTTGGCAGCTGCCCAATGGATTTTAGCTCCGACTGACGCAAATGGCAACGCACGTGTGGACTTAGCTCCAGACGTTGTCAACAACTCTTGGGGCGGTGGAGCAGGACTCGATGAGTGGTACAGAGATGTCGTAAGAAACTGGCGTGCAGCTGAGATTTTCCCTGAGTTCTCTGCTGGAAACACGACACTTTCTAATCCTGGCGGTCCTGGTTCAGTGGCAGCTCCTTCAAACTATCCTGAATCATTTGCGACAGGTGCCACAGATATCAATGACAAGGTAGCGACGTTCTCCCTACGCGGGCCTTCGCCATATAACCACATCAAGCCGGACATCTCCGCACCAGGTGTCAATATCCGCTCAGCCGTTCCAGGTGGTGGATATGAAGGCGGTTGGAACGGGACATCGATGGCTGGACCAGCCGTTTCCGGTGTCGCAGCATTGCTTCGTCAAGTCAATGCGAATATTACTGTTGAAGAAATGGAACAAATCTTGCTTTCCACTGCAAGGCCTTTGACAGACAGCACATATCCAACTACTCCAAACCACGGTTACGGATATGGACTTGTTGATGCATACGCAGCAGTTTCCTCCATCGCCAGCGGTCTCGGTAAATTGGAAGGACAAGTTACGAAACAGGGGGATGATGTAGAACCACCTACTTTCGAACACACCGCTCCAGCCGAAACGTACGCAGGGATGGATTTGGATCTAGACATCTCAGTGACGGACAATATCAGTATTTCTTCTGTCACATTGAATTACAAAGATGCAGACGGACAATGGCAGTCAATCGATGCTACACGTAAATCAGGAGATTATTTAGCCGGAGAGTTTGGTGTAACCATTTCTGGTGATAAGATTACGGGAGATTCCTTCACGTATAAATGGACAATCAATGACTTTGGCAACAATCTAGTGACAAGCCCAGAGTATACAGTCCTCGTAAAACCAGGCATCACGGTCGGCTACTTTGAGAATTTCGAACAGACTCCAGTCGGCTGGACTTCATTCGGAAACAAGAATAGCTGGGAATGGGGCGTCCCGACATCCGGGCCAGGACGTGCTTTCTCTGGAGAGAAAGTATACGCCACAAACCTTGCCGGAAACTATGAAAGCAATATGAATGCGACTCTTGTCATGCCGCCAGTCGATTTGCCGGAAGGCAGCTCGTATTTGCAATTCAAGCATTGGCATGATTTTGAGCAATCCTCTTCGGGAAGAGCATGGGATTACGGTCATGTCTTCATTTCCACAGACATGGAAAACTGGACGCAATTACTAATGGTCCAAGGGTCCTCTGGAAGCTGGCTAGATGCAGAAGTCGATCTGTCTGCTTATAGCGGACAACGCGTTTATATCGGATTTAACGCATTCTCCGATGGCAGCGTCGTGCGTGAAGGCTGGTATATCGATGATGTGGGACTTAGCGCTACTTCTCAAACTGGAAAAGCAACATTGCAGCCAATTAAAAACAACACATTTGGCTCAAGTGATGCTTCAGGATTAGAGAGTATAAAAAACACCGGCAAGAAACCTGGTGTCATCATTGAAAAAGGCAAGGATGCAACTGAAAAGCCGATTGATCCAAAGACGATCAAGCCTGCCCTGCCGAAAGTAGAACCAGCTCCGCCGATTGAAGGAGGAAGCATTGGTCCGGTTCTATTGCCGCTTGGCGCGCAAGTTAGTATCTTAGAGACGGATCGTTCCGTCTATACGAACCCTGCAAATGGAACTTATTCCATGACGCTTGGCGCAGGTACGTTCACTGCGAAAGCCGAAGCGTACGGCTATCAATCAAAGGTACAAACGGTCAACATTCATGCTGATCAGACAACAACTGCAAACTTCACGTTAGAAGAGTTGCCGCAAGCTACCATTACTGGAACCATTACAGATTCTTCTTCAGGTGATCCTATTGCAGGTGCAACATTGTTGCTTGTAGAAGATGCAAATATTGCACCAGTCGAGACGGATGCGTCTGGTCATTATGCGATCACAGCATATGAAGGCGACTACACATTGAAAGTGATTGCCCGTGGATACCATACACAAGAAGCAACGGTTACAATCGGCGGACAATCCTCTTATGATTTTGCATTGGAACCATTCTTTACGTATCCAGGTGGCGTGATCGGCTACGATGACGGTACACCTGAAAACGCGCGTGCATTCTATGAAGCAGGCAATGGATGGGGCGTTAAAATGTCTCTGCCGGAAGGCAAGGATTCCGGCATTGTTTCAGAAGGACACTTCCGGTTCTGGACAACCGAATGGCCATCACCAGGCGGAACAGCATTTGCTGTAGAAGTATGGGATGCATCAGGAACTGATGGATCACCTGGCAAGAAGATTGCCGGACCGTTTGATGCGCAAGCTAAGCGGAATGGCGAATGGACCATTGTAGATCTTTCTGAGCATAACATCGCTGTAAACAAAGATTTCTATATGGTTTATATCCAAACTGCCGCTAACCCATATGCTCCTGGGCTTGCAACGGATGAAAATGGTCCAAATGCAGGCAGAAGCTATCAATACGTCGGATCATGGTCCCCTGCTCCAGCAGCTGAAGGGAATTACATGATTCGGGCACGTGTAAACTATGAAGTATTTGCACCTGCTATCACTTCTCCAGAAACTGGAACAGTGACGAATGATGAAAATATCACAATTGAAGGAACAGCTACGCCAACCACTTCAATCACTTTATTGAATAACGGTGAAGAGAAGGATACAGTGGTCGTAGGAAATGATGGTAAATTCTCATTCCCGACGATTCTTACCGAAGGTGAAAACATATTTAAAGCAGTTTCCAAATTGGATGGCCGCACAACAGGCGAATCCCAAACAGTGACTGTTATCCTAGATACGATTAAGCCTGAATTGACAATTACCAACCCGAAAGACGGAGACACGACAAACCGCGAAACAGTGACAGTCGAAGGTACTGTTACAGATGCCAATTTGAAATCTGTGACGGTTAATGGCCAACCGGCAACTGTTTCGGAAAATGGCACGTTCTCCAAGCGAGTCCTTCTCGATGCGGGTGCAAATGAAATCACGGTTGTCGCTACTGATGCAGCTGGAAACACTGAAACGAAAACAATCCGCGTCAATGCAAAATACGATGCACCAGAAATTAGAAATCTAATTCCGACAGAAGACGTCTACTTGACAACAGGGAAAACAGTCAAGTTCGAATTTGACAGCGAGCCTGGTCTAGCAGCGACATTCATCATTCACATGCCGTTGACAGATGTAGGCAGCGACATCTCCAATGCCACCGAATTGCCAATGCGCGAAATCACGCCAGGCCACTATGTTGGCTACTGGACAGCTCCACTTGGAGTCATTGCGAAAGGTGGACAAATTGAAGTGAAGGTTGTTGACTCCTTTGGAAATGAAAGACGTCAAACAGCAAAAGGCAAGATCTTCGTCAATGCCGGACAAACGAACGGATTGACAGATGAAGGAATAACGGAAGAAGCAGGCCCAGTTGACGAATCAACAGAGGCTGCAGACGATGTTATAACTGAATCATAAAAAATACCGCCAAACCGTGCGAATGGTTTGGCGGTATTTTATTATAAGCACTACTATTTACTTTGCACTTTTCAACTGACCCCTCACATACTTGGCAGATTGCGATTCTTCATCTGTAAACTCAGTGTACCATCCGTTTTCGGATGCCTCGGCGTATGTGATCAACTGGCCTGCGATGGTCCGTGCCTGAAGAATCGCCTCCTTCAAGTCTTCACTCTGCATATCTGTGAGCTTCCCATTTTCCTTCAACTCTTCGAGTAAGAAAATGACCTCATCCAGCGTGCCCGCTAACAAAGAAATATCGCTTTTGAACAGACCCCGATAGAATTGACTGGACTGTCGCAAATCAGAAATATAGACATCCAACAATAAAGGGCCGCTAACTTCCTTCAGACGCTGCTCCCAACTGCTGACATTCATCTGGTAGAATGGTTTGAGGTGATCGATTGTTTCCACTACCGCCTGACGATTGTTCCCCTGAGTTCGGTCCTTATACGCACGGTTTTCTCGGAGTAAATCAAAGCTCCAATTAAGCAGGAGGATGATCACAACAGTAAAAACCAAGACAATATTCTTTTTGTTCATTTCACTCGTTCACCTCGCTATTTTACCCCAACACCAAAATAACGCCAGCTGTAGTTCAGTAACTTTCTCAATATCAGAACTACGGTCAATGAATTACTGAATCCCTTCAATAAAACAAGTCATGCCAATACCAACGAGGATCACTTTCCACCAACTGCTAATTCAATGGCACAAAGAGACCAAGTGGGCGTGCAGACAAACATATTCCAAGCACTCCCAGCCATTTATTACACTGTTCGTTTGAGAGTATATATAGACCGTCGGAAAAGGTATAGGATCACCTCGTCATACGTTGCGTAAAAGTGTACGTTCACCTTGCCGGTATTGGGGTCATTTTCAACTCTCAACTTCTGGGTGTCAGTTTGGAATGCCACTCCCATTATGTATATAGGAAAAAGGCTAACTGTAGGTAGTAAGTCTTTTCCCTCTTTTTGAAATTAAACTCCCTGCATGCACATAAAATGACAATGAGCCCACGATATGGAGTGCAATATTTCATATACTCATTTATAATGCCCACGTTCTACTCCCTATAAAACACGTTTCACCTAGGCATAGTTCGTCACAGCCATCCTTTTTCCCTACAGATGGCAATAGCCTCCACTTTATTTTTCGCTTCGACTTTCTGCAAAATTTCAGACATATAGTTACGCACTGTACCAGCTGAAAGAAATAATTCGGCCCCAATCTCCTTCGCAGTTCTCCCGTTTGCGGCCAATTGCAATACTTCCCGTTCACGTTCACTCAACGGGTTATCTTCATGATAAGTATTCAGGATCAATTCTGCCGCGTATTCCCGTTTCCCCGCCACTACATTCCGAATGGCTGCCGCAAGGTCATGAATGGAACCATCTTTCAACAAATATCCATGCACCTTCGCCTTTATAGCACGTTCAAAATATCCGGGTCGGGCGAATGTCGTCAATATGATCACTTTCGTCGCAACTCTCTTATCTTGCAACTGAGCAGCCACTTCAAGTCCGCTCATGATCGGCATCTCAATATCCAGAATACAGACCTCAGGCTGAAGACGTAAAATTAATTCCAATGCCTTTTCTCCATTTTCCGCTTCTCCAACTACCTTGAAATCCTCTTCAAAGTTGAGCAATGTACCAAGTGCACCTCGTAAAATCCGCTGATCCTCCGCTATGACAATTCGAATCATAATGCAACAACCTCCCCTCCTGACTTATCAACAAGCGGTATAGATATCTGTAAACTGGTGCCGTTCCCTGATCCAATGATCAAGTCGCCTTCAATCAACGCCAATCTTTCCTCCATTCCACGCAACCCGTTCCCGCGATTCGCCGGGTCCATTCCGATCCCATCATCGCGAATCGTAACCATACAATTGCCTTGCCCAACAGCAATCTTCAGAGTGCAGCATGTTGCCTTGCTATGCTTAACAATATTCGTTGATGCTTCACGCAAACAAAGTCCTACAATATTGTGCTGAAGCGGCGATAGTTCTGAAAGCCCATCCTCCATTTCCACTCGAAAGAGCAGATCGCCGGCCCGTAGAATTTGCTCCATACGTGCAAGTTCCTCATCAATCGTGCTGAAACGCATATCGGAAACGAGCTCTCTAACCTGTGATAAGGCAGATCTAGAAGCTGTTTCAATCTCTTGCGCCTCCTTGACCACTTTTTGCGGATGGGCGGCGATGCGCTGTATCACCTGGCTCTGCAACGTAATCAAGGATAACGTATGACCAAGTGTATCATGCAAATCCCTTGCAATCCGGACACGCTCCTCTTGTTTGATAAGTGTCTTGATTTGCTCATTTGCCATATCCAATCTTCGTTCTAACTCCATTCGTTCATTCATTTGCCGACTGCCGTATGGTGACATGATCATGACAACTAAAAATGGAAGTAAAAATAGTGCGTCTGCCATTCCATTACGCTTGAAAACAAAGACAAGACAAAGTACCAAAACAAGAATAAAGAGATTAACAGCCCACTTGAAGTGTTTTTTACTTATAAACCAACCTATAAAATTTGAAGTGAAAAATCCAAGCAATAAATTATAGTGACTATAGAATAAAGTCAAAATGACGATGACAGCCATCTGTAGCCCAAGCCACCATCCTACATTTTGACATTCCTTAGAATTATAGATATACCAATAGGAAACGAGGAAAAGCAGCAATAGACCATAGCCTATTACTGCAAGTGACAGTGTTTCCGTGAAGAAGACATGATAGAGCGGCATGAACAAATATATTAAAAATATATAAGGCGTCACGCCAAAACGCTTAGGAAATAACTCAAAACCCTTCACTTCATACCACTTCCTGTTTCCTTCGAATGTATATTGATAATATCATGAAAAGAATGAGGTACATACCTAAAATCAAAACATTCTTTAGCTCAGGGGACTCTCCCTGCACAATAGCCCATGCCCCATTCCCATAATGAAATGCAGGAAGCCACATTCCAATGGTCTGTATAAGTTTCGGCAATATCTCCATTGGCATCCATAAGCCGCCTGTAATGGCTAACAATAAGTAGAAAATGTTGCTGACACCAGAAGCGGTGTCCACTTTTTTCATTGTACCGACCAGTAATCCCATCGCTAAAAACGGAGCAGAACCAAGTAATATCCATAACCCGCATAGCAGCCATTCCCCGAATGGCATCGTCACCCCATTAATTAAAAATCCTGCAAAAAAAATAATAATGATAGAAAATACATGGACGGCCGATTGACCGATCATTTTAGCAATAAAATAGCTCGACGCCGGCAACGGTGTAACACGCAGCAACGTCGTCCACCCTTCGCTTTTCTCTTGCACCATTCTGATACCTAATGTCATGATGGCACTCCCCATGACACTGAATGCTGCGATCGACATGAGAAAAATTGCATTCCACAAAGCCTGATTTTCCATACCCGTATTAACGACTTTCGTAAAAATGACGTAGAAGATGATTGGCATAAGCAACGACCAAAAAATAAAATAAGGATTGCGGAAAATCCGGATCACTTCTATTTTACATTCTCTCAGCAACATGCCCATCTTATGAGACCTCCTGTTCGACTGTCAGTTGTTCGAATGCATCTTCAAGGCGTCCTTTTTCAATCGCAATGTCTTCCAGCCTTAAGTCCAATTCAAACAATTTGCGTAAAACGGAATCCGGATTTTCTGTCATCAATTTCAATCGCCCTTTATCCTCCACGACAGCCAGCACATCTTTCATATTCATTAAATAAGCTTTCTCGATCGTTTCATTCAATTTAAAAGAAATGGATTGTCTAAGCAGATTTCGTTTTATCTCTATTGGAGAACCATCCGCGATTACTTTCCCTTCATTAAATAAAATGATCCGGGTCGCAATATCGTCCGCCTCTTGCAAATAATGCGTGGAAAACAAAATTGTCTTGCCCTGCTCCGCCAATTCTTTGACGGTCAACCAGAACTGCTTCCGCGCCGTACTATCCATACCGACAGTCGGCTCGTCAAAAAAGAGGAGATCCGGATCGCCGGCCAGTGCCAAGGCGAATCCGACTCGGCGTTTTTGACCACCGGACAGCTTTTCCGTCCGTTTATCCAATTCTCCGTTTGTCATCCCTGTCAATTTAACCAACGTCTCCAGAGATAACGGCTTCGGATAATAAGCTTGAAACAGAGCAAGCAATTCCTTCACTTTCAACGCATCCATCAGACTCACTTGCTGTAGCATGACGCCGATTCGTTCATGTACAGCCCTTGATTGCGGCTCTTCTTGAAATAACTTTGCAATGCCAGCCGTAGGCTTTAGCAGCCCCAGCATCATCAGCATCGTCGTACTCTTTCCTGCGCCGTTCGGGCCGAGTATCGCTACAATTTCTCCACGTTGCACGGTAAATGAAACATCGTCAACCGCCCTTTTCCCTTTAAACTCTTTCGTCAAATTTTCGATTTGAACAACCGGTTGCATCTTCACAACAACTCCTTTATCTATAGAATAGAAGATCAACAGCGCGTTGGTTAGTACACTCTGTCACAGTTTCGTATGACATTTGTCATCTTTTCCTTGGCGACAGATTGGTTAGGTAATTGCACATGTAAATTAATATCTGCACTTCTGGAAGCGTCCTGCTCGGGACAGTATTTCTTGAGCTCACCAGATTGGCAATGGACTGTTTGCATCGCACTCATTTGACAGGCAACAATCGAGGTGGACTGCAGTTCGCAACAATCTGATGCATGAGTCTACAAAATTCGACATTTTCCCGAAATAGGGCTAAAATTACTCAACAATTTATGCTATTCTAAACTTGTGAGTATTCCAAGTTTGCTAGCTTTGTATGGTTTCAATTCTGACTGGATCGCTTACACATATAGAGGACAAGGGGGAAGATAGAATGAGAAAGAATAGGATTTTCGCACTTGTGGCTGCTGCTTTTGTACTCGTTTTTGCATTAGCAGGCTGCGGAAAAGAAGAAGAGAAAACGGAAGCAGCTGAGGGTGGTTCAAACGCCAAAGTAGATATTGGCATGTTGAAATTAACGAGCTCCGCTCCTCTGTTTATCGCTATTGAAAAAGGATTCTTCGAAGAAGAAGGCATCACACCAAATGTCAAATGGTTTGAAGCGGCTCAGCCGATTGCTGTTGCCACGGCAAGTGGAGATATTCAAGTCGGAGCTACAGGCATTACAGCAGGTTTATATAATATGGTAGCCGGTGGAGAGAAACTGCAAATTGTGGCAGATAAAGGAAGAGAGCACGAAGGCTATAGCTCGACCGCTTTATTGGTGCCAGCTGACTCATCAATTTCAGCGATTGAAGAATTAAAAGGTAAAAAAATTGGTATTACGCAAACAGGATCCACTTACCATTACATGGCCGGAAGACTGTTGGAGGAACATGGTTTGTCGACAGCTGATGTGGAACTTGTACCACTGAACAGCATTCCTGGGCTGATGGAAACATTGCAAAGTAAAAATGTTGATGCTGTTTTACTGAACGAACCAAACGTCTCCCGTGTCGTGAAAGAAGGATATGGAAAAGTAGTGGCGCAAATCGGGGATGAATTTGATTATCAAACATCGGGCATCTTCTTTTCTCAAAAATTTGCTGATGACAAAGATACAGCTGTCCGTTTCTTGAAGGCGTATGCCAAAGCGACGCAATACTATTATGATGCCGCCTTGGAAAAAGAGAATGGCGAGATCGTGCCTGGCGAGAACTATGATGAAGTAATCGATATCATTGCAAAATATACAGATCAAGAACCTGAATTAATTAAACAAGGGCTGCCGTATATGGATCGGGATGGTAAATTGCTTTCGTCTGATATCCAGACCCAAGTGGACTGGTATGTCAAAGAGAACTTGATTGATAGTTCGATCGATACGTCTTCCATCGTCAATACGGAATTGCTTGAAGATGCGTTACAAAAGCTAGGGAAGTGAAACTTGCATGAGAATCGTGATTGACAACGTAGGGAAGAAATTCAAGAAATCCAAAAAGGAAGAAACGACTGCCCTGGAAGATATTAATTTTATTATCCATGAAAAGGAGTTTGTCGTGCTGGTCGGTCCCAGCGGCTGCGGGAAGTCAACATTGTTGAATATTGTCGGCGGGCTGCTGTCGCCTAGTTCCGGCAGTATCTATTTTGAGGATATGGAAGACGAAAACAAAGATCCTTCGGTATCAATTGTATTCCAAGAAATCGCTTTGCTTCCATGGCGCACTGTGTATCAAAACGTCATTTATGGACTGGAAGAGAAAAAGATGAGCAAGCGGGAGCAAATGGAAAAAGGCGATTACTATATCGACATGGTCGGCTTGTCCGAGTTCAAGCATGCGTATCCAAAACAACTGTCCGGTGGTATGAAACAGCGCGTCGGCATTGGCCGTGCACTTGCGGTGGAACCCGACTTGCTTTTGATGGACGAGCCATTCTCCGCCTTGGACGCCCAGACAAGAACGTTGATGCAGGAAGAATTGCTGACCATTTGGAACCGGACTCAGCTCAGCACACTCTATGTGACGCACAATATTGAAGAAGCCGTTTATTTGGCTGACCGTGTCATTGTCCTATCCCGCCACCCGGGACGAATCAAAGAGATCATTTCGATCGACTTGCCGAAGATGGGCAGAGGGGAAGCAAAATACCGTGCCCAATTCGACCAATACGCAGAACAGATTTGGCAATTGATTCGCCAAGATGCTGTCGAGGCATTGAAGGAGTGATACGAGAATGACCAAAAAAATGATTACGAACCGTGTTGCATTTCTGGATAAGAAAATTCCGATATATGCTTCTATATTAGGGGTTGCCGGGGTTCTCATCGTCTGGGAGATCATATGCAGTCTGCATATTGTATCTCCCCTCTTTCTTCCCGCCCCATCAGCGATTGTGACAACTGGCTGGAACATGCTGCTAAGCGGAGAGATTTTGAAGAATCTCATACCCAGCCTTTATCGGATCGGTATCGGGTACGTTATAGGATCAGTAGTTGGCATAGTTGTCGGATTGCTCCTCGGCTTCTCCAAATGGGCAGATGCCATCGGAACACCGATTGTCTATTCCATCTATCCGATACCTAAAATTGCCTTGCTGCCATTATTTGTCCTCTGGCTTGGGATCGGAGAACTGTCAAAAGTGACTATCATTTCATTGGGTGTCTTTTTCCCCGTCGTTATCAATACATACTCCGGAGTGAAAAACGTAGATCCGATCTTAATCAAGGCCGCTGTTACTTTTGGTTCGAATCACTTGAACGTCATCCGTAAAGTGATCTTGCCCGGCTCCCTGCCAATGATCTTCGCCGGTTTGAAATTAGCGGCGGGAACATCGCTGTTATTGCTCGTGGCAGCGGAAATGATAGCTGCTCAAAGTGGAATCGGCTCCATGGTACTCCATTACGGCAACTTAATGATCACAACTAAACTGATGGTCGGCGTGCTTGTCTTGTCTTTGCTAGGCTTAGCATTCAACCGATTTCTCCAATGGGTGGAAAACCGCCTGCTGCCGTGGAAATAACAAGGCTCTCGCCCGTTTTGAATTGACCTATGGGAATTCCCGTGAGGCTGATGAAAACTAGGGAGTCGCAGAATGACAGATTAAGTACTCATAGACTGCATAGGAAATACTCAGGTTCTCCGATTTGCAAAACAATCTAAAACGACACCTTTTCGTTGAATTAAACGGAATGGTGTCGTTTTCTTGTAACATGAGATCCGTTTGAATAACACGTTTCTCCTTTTTCCTAGTCAGTGCATTATTGACAAGAAGTGAAAAAGTGAAAGATGAAACTAAAAATGAGGAATTCTAATTCTTATAAAATCTATTCTTACTCCATACGGAAAACCTATTCAAACCGCCCAACCAAGCTATTTATCTTGCCAGAATAGTTGGACAACCTGTTTCAGAATTTGGCAAAGCTATGTTACACTAAAAAATATGAAACTGTCATTTCAAATCCAAATATGAAGGAGTCCTGCATGTATATTGTCAATTCCACTTTCATAGTACCTGAAGAAAAAGCGGAAGAAGTGATCGGCATTTATCGAAATCGCTCAAAATGGGTCGATCAAACAGAGGGGTTTGTCTCGTTTCAATTACTGCAAAATCAAAAGCGTCCTGGTGAACTCGTCGTGCATATGGAATGGGCGTCTCAGAAACAGTACTTGAATTGGGTGAGAAGCGAGCAGTTTAAACAGATACACGAACTTGAGAAAAAGTACCCAGATCAGGAGCTCGCCTCTATCATTCCGAAAGTGAACCAATATAAAGTGGTGGCCGAGTAATGGAGCATCTTTTGAAAGAGCGGATTGTAGAAGACGTGGTAAAGGAAATATACGAAGCCTACCCTTTTCTTTGGGAGCGATTCGGAGAAAATGGACATCAGCGAACAATCGAAGATAATTTTCACCATTTAGATCACCTAGAAACTGCTTTTCAAATGGATAATAGTCGTTTTTTCATCGATTATACGATGTGGCTGAATCAAATTTTAACCAGCCGACATGTCGGGACCGATTTAATTATCGATAATTTTGAGAGGCTTCGAAAACACATTCCCGGAAAGTTGGACTCCATACGTGAACAATCGTATATACAATACTTGCGGTTAGCGCTCAACTCATTACAGACCCCCAATTGAAAAGGAGAGGATCGAATGACCGATCATTCCATTAAATTGGCAAATCTGCTCCTTAGAGGAGAGGAACAGTTGGCCATTTCATATATCCACTCTGTTCTCATAGAAAACGACCGGCTCACTTTATATGAAGACTTTCTGACACCTGCTATGACATATATCGGGCAATTATGGGAGCGCAATGAGATCACGGTTGCCGATGAACATTTGGCTACCGCCATTTGTGATTTTATCATATCGGACTTTGAGTTCAGATCATCAATGTCGGAAGAAGGAAACCGAAAAAAAGTGATGCTTTTCGGCGTGGAAGGCGAAGAACATTATATCGGCCTTAAAATGGCGGCCGCCGTCTTTCAAGAGTTCGGCTGGAGTGTACGGTACTTAGGTCCAAATCTTCCCCTTCGGCATGCCGAAACTGCGGCAAACGCGTGGCAGCCTGATGTCATCGCCATGTCAGCGGCGCTGTCTTATCGTCTGCCCATGCTTAAACAATCCGTACAAGTATTAGCCCATACGACAGGCCAGCCAACCTTGCTGATCGGCGGACGGATGGCTCCCCATGTTCATTTTGAAGAGGAAGCGGCCCCAGGACAAATGTTGATTATGACGAATCTGAGGGAACTTCATAATTGGCTTGCATTAGCACAAAAAGGAGTGGGAACCATCAATGCCTTTTCTTAAAACCGGCTTAGCCATCCCCATCTTTGCCATCAATGCGGAATTAGAAATATTGAAAGTGAACGATATGGCAAAGAGCATGTTAGCCAATGGACTGACAATTCTGGATGTCATTGAGGAAGAGAGCCGTCCCAAAGCGGTTCTGAATCTCCTTCGTTTCGAACCCATCCAAGCGTTGGAAATCAATGCTCTCTCCAGTACAGGAAGCATTCTTCTTGCAGACCTGTATGTGGCCTGGTCTGAGGAAGGAATCGGAGAAGTGCTCATTGTGGAAAAAGACAAGACGATGCAAAAAGTGAGTGAGCAATTGAACAAACTGCGAAACCGCTTGAACGATACAAATTTCGAACTGCTGGAAGCGAAGGAAACAGCAGAAGAGCTGCTTCATCAGAATATCAAGCTGTCTTCCCCATTCATTGAAGTGACCGAGACCATCGCATTGATCCCGATATACGGCGGGTTGAACCAGACGAAAACCGAGTTGATTGCCTCCACGTTGTCCCGGCGTGCCTATTTATCTGAAGTAGAAACTTTGATTTTAGATTTCACTGCTGTTGGACATATAGAGGAAAGTGGATTACAAGGACTTGAATCCCTTTTAAGGGTGTTGCAGTTGTTAGGTTTTAGCATGGTGATTGCAGGTCTTCATCCACAGCATGTTAAAGAGTGGAATGACATGAACTTCACTTTGGACATCCGCTTCATGAAATCATTGAAGTCGGCAATGGAAAACCTGCTTGCTGTTCAAAATTCCTAACTACATATGATTGTTCCGGACACTGTTTATAGCATGAGATCCGGCTGAACTTTAGACGTAGCATGGCATGCAAAGGAGCGGAACGCACAACACGTGCGGGTTCCTGTTATACACCATGATCAGTAGGAGACAAGAGCAATGTTCCCCCTAATGAAAGTGTTGAACCGAATCATAATGAGTTCAATCTAAATAAGATGACGAAGAATGAGGTACACTCTTCGTCATCTTTTTAGTCAATAGATGCTAACTCCGTACTTCTGATGCCAATTCAGCACACAAGGAATCCACGTACTGTTATTGGACCATTCTGTTCTCAATAAAATCTTTCAAGACATGAACAGCCATGACACAATCATTCAAGTCTGTCCATTCTTCTGGATTGTGGCTAATCCCCTTTTGGCTGCGCACAAAAATCATGGCAGCTGGAACTTCCCGGCCGACCACCATGGCATCATGCCCCGCTCCACTCACCAGTTCCAACGGTTCCAGTTCAAAACGTGCGACGGATTCTTTTAAACCAGCAGTGAGCAGCGGTTCGATCAGCAGCGGATCAACTGCTAACATTTCTTCATGGCTTACGCTGACGTTGTATTGCTTCCCTGCCGACTGCGCCATTTCAATAATAGCTTCCACCAGGTGCTCCCGTTCATCCAGCAAGATGTCCCGCACGTCAACCGTCAACTCGACTTTCTGCGCAATGACGTTAATGCCATTCGGATAAACATTCAATTTACCGACGGTTGCGACTGCCGTTTCGCTAAATCGCCTTGGCAAGTCTGCTAATTGATGCATAAACGAACCAGCTGCCACAACAGGATCTTTCCGGTCATCCATCGGTGTATTCCCCGCATGTCCCGCTTCTCCATTAAAGGTAATATTCATCCATACCGGACCAGCAATCCCTTTAACGACCCCGACAGGCAAATTGTGCTGTTCCAACCGCTTTCCTTGTTCAATATGCACTTCCACAAACAGCTCGATCTCATTCATGCTTCGTTTGGCTTGCCATACACCGTTCAATGAAGTTCCATATTGCTCCATGACCGCAGCAAAGGAGTTTCCTTCTGCATCTTTCAACCGGGCTGTCTCTTCCGCAATCAATTTTCCAACCATTGCGTGGCTTCCCGTCAAGCCAGTACCGAATCTAGACCCTTCTTCATCAGAAAAAATGACAACTTCATAGGACGTTTCCGGCTGATATCCGGATGACTTCCACGCCTCCACTACCTCCAATGCTGCAATGACTCCAAGCGGCCCATCGAAATTCCCTCCGTTCGGCACACTATCCACGTGGGAGCCGGATAAAATGACTCGCTGATCATCCTTGCCTTTCAAGCGCCCAAATACATTGCCAATGCCGTCTTCCCTTACGTCCAAGCCCGCTTCTTTCATCCAGCCCTTCACGAGTTGCTTCGCATCCTTCTCTTCTTTTGAAAAACCAGGCCGGTCCACTCCCCCGTCCTTCGTCTGTCCAATCGCGGACAGTTCATTCAAACGCCTCGCGATTCGATTTCCATTTATCCCTCCGTGCGAAAGGGCTTCATCATAATCTGCCATCAAGCAGTCATATAGTTGTTCGTTCATTATCCTAACCTCACTTTTCTGTTTGTTACTCATCATTGGTTTTTCAGGATAAGTGCGTCTCCACTTGTCGAATAGATAATAAAACAGCATCGGCAATACCGATAAAATAGTAAAAAGAACAGCCAGCTCCAAGAAGAGGGAATTGATCTGATAGACAGGTGTTTTCAGATCCATCAAATCCTTGATCGGGTCCGCTCCCAAAGAAAGAAGAATGAGGGCAAACACGAGTTCAAATCCCCAAGTCCTGAGCCGGATGATTTTTTCGGGAAATTCTACTTGCAGCCAAGTTTCAAAAGGAAGTTTTTTTGCCGAATAAGAGGACATCCACTTATGCAAGCCAAAGCCGGTAATACAGATGATCCCTAACAACAGCAATTCCAGTATTGGATAACTGAGTATTTGGTTCAACAGAATAGTCAAGGCGCACAGCACTGCAAGCGCAAGTAGTAGGATGCTTCCTTTCTGCTTCCATTCTACTTTCCGCCCCACTCCTTGCTTCTCCGTCACTTGCTTTATTGTCATACCTTCCGATCCAGCTTCACATGGAATTCGGGATGCGTGACATAATCCATATACCTGACATTCCCATCAAACGATAAATACGCTTGGAAGCGCGTTCGATAAGCAGGAGCGGTGACATAATCGAGGACTTGTTCCTTTTGAACCCACCGGCAATCGGATGTCTCTTCGGAAGTGCGCAGCTCGCCGCCAATCGGATTACACGCAAAATCCATCATTACTTTCGTTGGCACGTCTGTTATGCCATCATACCCTTTATGTATGGCCGTATTAGAATATATCCCGATGAGTGTCGATACTTCAACATCGATGCCGCTTTCCTCCTTCACTTCTCGGACGACGGCATCCATTATATTCTCTCCCACTTCCACTTGTCCCCCAGGAAACACCCAACCGCCATGTTGCGTTTTGACGAGTAAAATATGACCTTGTTTGTCTTCTACAATTCCTCCAGCTGCTACAATATGTGTTGGCATTGCCATTTCCCTATCCCCTTCCTTTTTATCATTCAAAACATTCATTCGGTATCCAGCCGACACTTCCATTTTCCGTCTTGACGAGAGTGAAACCTTCGCATGCATTATTTACAATGGAGACGGATTCCCCTTCTTCCACACTGAGGAATGTTGTGCTCACATCGCTTTTACACATGCCGTTGACGATATACTCATTCTTCACCCATTGCTGGATACCCAAGTTTTTATTTTCACACAGAGTAAAATACAGTTCTCTCTGCATCACTTCTACCTCGTAGTTCGGATAGGTAACGGTTCCACAGTTATTCGTCTTATCCTTATGGGATCGCACGATGACTGTAATCGGCAGTTCATCCACATAGGTATACGAAATATCACCGCCCTCCCAGATAAGCGCATTCAACTGGCCATCCCGTTTAATGCAGTTCCCTCCATCGAGCGCAATCACTTTTTTGGTTTCATCAATAACTGGCGAATTGGAACTGATAGCGGCAGCCCGGTAATTGACGACCGGCCAATGCCCGACAATGACTGGCTTGTCCACCATATGTCCCTGCTCATAGAAGGAAGCCATCGACAAAGCGTTTACCAAGCTCGTATGCTGCCAATCAGGCCGATTCTCAATACCTGCGTGGATGACAATAAATTCATCCGTCTCAAATGCGACAGGTAAATTTTCCAGCCAGTCAAGCAATTCACCGTAATAGGCTCGATAAAATGCCCCCAGCTCTAGCAATGAGGAAAAGTCATCAAGTTGTGCATCATGCTGTTCTAGCATTTCATTCAGTATGGAATAGGGTTGTTTCACGATATAGTTTTTAATGCCTTCCACATTAGCAAAGACAGAACGGTGAAGGATGTCACAATTACCTTTTGTAATGAAGACACGTTCTGATCCGGCAGCCAGCTCCCTAGCAAAGGCAACCGTCCCGAGACTATCTGGCCCTTTCTCACACAGGTCTCCATTGATAAATAGGTAATCTTCCTGCGTATACTTCACTTTTTCAAGCAGTCGTTTAAATAAGGGTAAATTTGCGTGGATGTCCGAACTAATAATGACCCGTCTGCGTTGATCCAAATCGATTCTGCGTATGTCTATCACGATAGGTTCCCTCCCCTCACTTACACCACTTCATCACTACAAGCTTATCACATCCGTTCACAGATTTATTATAATAGATTGAAACTAATACCATAGATATAGAATGTAATTCACTAAAAATTAGTATACTGGTAAGGAGAGGAGCGATGGCAAATGGGCATTCGGAATGTAAAGCACCACCTGTAATTTAAACATCATTACAGGAGGAATGAAAATGACGACAAAGAACACATGGGCCCTTTCCTTTTATCAAAAACAGTTTGAATGGCTCGATTCGAATTTAGAAGATAAAATGAAGGATGATATAGAACGGCAAGTGGATGGGGTGAAAGAGCAGATCGGCCGGCCATTTGAAACGATGCTGGAAATCGGCGCCGGCTGGGGAATTCTCGCAAGGGGGCTTTCCAAGCGTGGCGTGAAAATGACAACGCTCGAACTTGTTCCGGAATTGGTCGCCTTCGCGAAAAGCCGCTCTCCAAAGACGATCGAAATCCATCAAGGAGATTTTTACACATACGAGCTCCAGGAGCAGTTTGATGTCGTTGGGTACTTCGATGGATTCGGCATCGGAACAGATGAGGATCAGCTGTTCCTCTTGGAGCGCATAGCAAGTTGGATGAAAGAAGACGGTTGTGCCTTGATCGATATATACCAGCCTACGCATTGGCAACGGGCGGCTGGCCAAGAAATGAAGTTTGAGCGTGCCTGCCGAAGATATGAATTCGATGAGGCTAATAGCCGGATGCTCGATACATGGTGGCCCATCGACAAACCAGCCGAAGCTGTCACCCAATCCTTGCGATGCTACACCATTGTTGAAATCACCGATCTTTGCAAACTGGCGGGTCTGCAAATCACAGGTATTTTTCCTGGCGGCATGATGGATTATAACGATTGGGTCTACCATTCCCTGGCGTCTCTCTCCGATTGCTTAGCGTATCGAATTAAAGTAAAAAAAGCATAACACCAACGGACATACCCTCCCTGCTGGCATCATGAGAGTTAATTGATTCCAGTGGGGGTTTTTCATATTAGCTATTTACCAACTTACTTATTTTATGGTCTAATAACAAGATTTTCGCTTCTGCTCAATTTCCACATAAATATGGTGAGTGACCTGTATAACTGACTCATTATCTATGAAAGTGTTGCATAATTATTTTACAAATCTTTCATTCCATGTTATTGTCTATCTGACAGACCGGTAGTCGGTCTTTGAAATAGAAGGAGAGATTGTATGGACAACAACACGTCAAAAAGAGAGGAAATTCTTCAAATCGCTCTTCAATTGTTCTTGGAAAAGGGATATGAGAATACGACAATTAATAATATTATTCAAGCAGCCAATGTTTCCAAGGGAGGAATGTATCATCACTTCAAATCGAAAGAGGAAATATTGGATGTTGTGATCCACCGTTTAATTGATGAAGACAGCGCACGATTTAAATCTATGATTGAAAACAAAGACATGTCTGCCATAGAAAAATTAAATGGGCTGTTCATGTTAACAGAACATATGCCCGAAAAGTTAGAAGAGGTTAATGAGTGCATAGCGAGAAACCAAGACTCTTTATTTGATTATCGAGCACAAGAATTAAGTAAGGAACGTTCCATCCCTTATATCATAGAAATCATCAGACAGGGGATCGAAGAGAACACTTTTCAAACAGACTATCCTGAAGAGATAGGGGAATTTTTCTATCTCCTTACCAATTCAATTTTTGTTGACAAGCAGAAAAATGCCGACAACAAGAAAATAGAGCAGAAAATAAATGCGTTCGTACATATTATCAGTCAATCGTTATGCATTCGGGCCGAAGAATTAACACCGATGAAAAAGAGTATGCTGGATCAAATTATTAAATAAAGGATGGATTGATGAAAAAACTACTTTTATTCATGATGATCGGATTTTTATTCATTCCAGCAACTATATTGGCAAAAGAAGAAAGAGTGCTGCCTTCTGGAATGCCAGTTCAGGATCTGGAACAAACCGTTGATCACATAATGGAAAAGTATATTGGAAAAGACATGCCAGGTATTGCCGTTGCTATTGTTCAAGATGGAGAGGTCGCTCTGTTAAAAGGGTATGGCCTGTCAGATATGGAGAGCAACATACCTGTAGACCCTGAAAAAACAATTTTTGAAGCTGCTTCTGTTTCTAAGCTCTATACATGGACTGCGGTCATGCAACTGGCAGAGCAAGGCAAACTAGATTTAGACGCTGACATTCTAGATTATTTGCCCAACAATTTTCTCACATTCCATTTCGATGAAAAAGTTACCATGCTGCACTTGATGAATCATACAGCTGGTTTTGAAGCAAAGGCGGAACATGCATTCACTTATGATCCTAATCATATTATCTCACTGGAAGACTGGATGACGAACGAACAACAACCAAAACAAGTTCATAAACCTGGAACCATCACTTCCTACTCCAACTACGGCACAGATTTAGCAGGGTATATCATCCAACGCGTATCTGGCCAGCCTTTTGAAGAGTACATGGAAGAACATGTTCTTGGAAAGCTGCAGATGAGGAATTCGTCTTTCGAGCAAAATTACGAGCAGATGAGAACGGCATATGCCAGCAAAGGGTTCGGCTATATAAAAAATGGTGAACAATTTGAAAAAACACCAACTATCTATATAAATGAACCCCCAGCTGGAGCCTTACACACAACAGCAAGTGACATGGCCCTCTTTATGCTCGCCCATTTAAATCAACAACAAACTGGCGAATTCCACTTATTTCAAAACAAAGAAACACTCCGTACGATGCATGAACAATCTTATAGTCCAAATCCCCAGTTGCCAGGAAATGCTCACGGCTTTTGGGAACGATTTAATGGAGAGCACAGGTTGATTGAACATACTGGAAATTCACTAGGCTACACGGCTATGCTGTCTTTACTCCCAGAACAACATTTCGGGATGGCCTTTCTCACAAATGTTGCGAACGAATCATCCAGTTTACGAATCGATTTGTATAACGCTCTTGTAGGTGTTGTAAAAAAACAAATCTCAATCACCAGCAGTGAAAGGGATGAACTTGTACAAGGGACATATCGTATGGCACGTGGAGTTTATTCTAACTTTTTAAGCTTTACACCTGTCATAAGCAATCGTGATGTTACGATTAAAAGGAATAAACACGGGGGAATACATGTCTCGATTCCTGATGAAGAACAACCTATCCATTATGTTGAAACAGCCCCGTTTTTCTATGAACGAGTTAGCGATGGGTTGACCTCTATGGATCAATCAGGAGTAGATGTAAGCCGGCTGGCGTTTGAAGTGGATCAAGAACAAAAAATAACCAAAATGTCCTTTGGAGTAGACGCTGACTTACTCCCTGTAAACATGCTGGACCGTTCATCTACAAACATCATTCTAGTTACTCTATATTTACTAACTTTTCTTTTGTATACTCTTTTCTTTCTTATGCATTGGTTCAGAAGAATTTTCAAATCAAGAAAAGGTCGAGTTGTTTCATTATCTGCTAGTTACCGGTACACAGCCATTTTAGCAGGTACAGGAATGCTTATTTTCGTGAATAATATTATATTATTTTTACGGGCAACTACAGATCATACCCAAAGCATGTCACCTTTGCGTCTGCACATAGCCATCAATTGGCTATTGCCTCTTGCAATAGTTGTTTGCGGCTATTGTGTGCTGAAAAACAGTAAGCAAGCAACACTCTCAACAAAAATATTTCAATTCCTGTTGATTTTCGTATCCATACTATTTTCATTATTCTTATTGCATTTCCGCTTTTTATATTAAGTTTGACACTATACGTTGAAACGGCAATACGCTAGAGTTGTCCCTATTCCTTCATGTCCAACCACTATTCGGTTTTTGTTTGTTGCAACACTGAGTATAGCAAGAGTATAGCGCCAACTCCCCTCCTGGTTAAAACTACGGCGTAAAGCAAATCTTGGTTAATGGAAGGGGTGTCACGTTAACACAAAGCTTGTGCGCCAAAGGTTCAATAGTTTATTTTCAATGTATATTTCTAACTATTTTACAGACCGGTGTTCGGTCTGTGAATTTGAAAGAAGCTTATTAACGACATAACGTTCTTAGGCCATTCTGTCATTTGTGGCCAACTGTTTTGTTTTAACAAACCTATATAAAAACATGCTTAACCAAATTAAAAGATAATGAGGTATATTGATGAGAAAACTACTATTACTAGCATTAATTGGATTGTTATTAATGCCAACAAATGCATTCGCCAAGAATAACATACTTCCTTCCGGCATGCCCGTGGAGAATGTGGAACAAACTGTTGATCAGATTATGGAAAAATATATTGGTAAAAATATACCCGGTGCTGCAATTGCCGTTGTTCTAGATGGAGAAGTCATTCTATTAAAAGGGTATGGCCAGTCAGACATTGAGAAAGACATACCCGTAGATCCGGAGAGAACAATTTTTGAAGCTGCCTCTGTTTCTAAAATTTATACTTGGAGTGCGGTTATGCAATTGGTAGAGCAAGGCAAATTAGATCTGGACGCTGACATTCGAGAATATTTGCCTAGCAATTTTCTCAAATTAAAATTCGATGAAAAAGTTACCATGCTGCATTTGATGAATCATACAGCAGGTTTCGAAGAGAAAACTGAATATTTATTCACTTATGATCCAAAAGATATTATCTCGTTGGATGACTATATGTTGAATCAAAAACAGCCAAAACAAGTCCATAAACCTGGCGCCATCACTGCTTACTCTAATTACAGCACAGCTCTAGCAGGTTATATCATTCAACTCGTATCCGGCCAGCCTTTTGAAGAATATATGCAGGACCATGTGCTTGGAAAGCTACAGATGGATAATTCTTCTTTTGTACAAAATTGGGAGCAGATGAAAACTACAATTGCCAGCAAAGGATTTGGTTACGAAAAGAACGGCGACCATTTTGAAACAGCACCGAATATTTATGTATCAGAAAGTCCAGCAGGTTCCTTAAACACTACAGCAAGTGACATGGCCAACTTCATGCTTGCACATTTAAATCCACAACAAACGGGCGATCTTCAGTTATTCCAAGATAAAGAAACACTTCGCACAATGCATGAACAATCCTACAGTCCAAATCCCCAGTTGCCAGGGAATGCCCACGGCTTTTGGGAACGATTTCAAGGAGAACATCGTATGATTGAGCATGGTGGCAATTTGTTAGGCTACACGGCTTTGTTATCCTTACTCCCGGAACAGAACTTTGGGCTGGCGTTTCTAACAAATGTTGCGAACGAATCATCCAACCTACGAGTCGATCTATACAATGCACTAGTAGGCAATGAGAAAAAAACAATTTCAGTCACTCGGAGTCAAAATGATCAAACGGTGCAAGGGACTTATCGAGTGGCACGTGGCGTTTATTCTAACTTTATAAGGTTTTTACCTGTCTTGGGTAATGACAGCGATTATAAAGTAAAAAAACATAAAGAAGGAGGAATTAATCTCTGGACTCCCTTTAAAGAAAAACTTCATTATGTTGAAACAGCCCCATTTTTTTACGAACGAGTTGGCGAAGACTTGTCACTTATGGATCAACTTGGATTTGATATGAGTCGGATGGCGTTTGAAGTGGATGATAAACAAAACATAAGCAAAATGACCTTTGGAGTCATCGCTGACAACATTCCTGTAAAGCTAATGGATCGAGTTTCTACCAATATGGTGTTACTTTCTATGTGCCTACTTACGTTTATATTGTACACGCTTTTCTTTGTCGTTCGTTTGATCAGACGCCTGTTCAAATCTAAAAATGGAACAGCATCTCCTAGTTCAACAAGTCACCGATTCACAGCGATACTTGCCGGCATAGGTATTCTTGTTTTTGTAAACTTGGCTATCTTATTTTTTCGCTTTATGTCAGACCCATTTCAAGGGTTGGGGCCTCTAAACATTCATATAGGCATCAATTGGCTGTTCCCAATTGCGACTCTAGTTTGCAGTTATTTTATTCTAAAAAATCTCAAACAAGCAACACTCGCCGGAAGGTTATTTCAGATAGTGTTGATTCTTATATCAATACTATTCACTATATTCTTATATCATTTCCACTTCTTGTTTTAAAATAAAGAGTTTGGCATTTAATTAACTAACTACCGCATGAATGATAAGGGAGGAGAATAGCCGATTCTTCTCCCTCTCTTGCTTGAATGAATCAACTACCGTGCTCCTTTAAAGTCATAGATTAGCTGGAAGGATTGCTTTGTTATATCGGGGCTATGTTTGCTAATATGACTCGGCGATAGTTCAGTAATTAACTTTAATCTGTTACAATCCAATTTTTGCAAACTCCTCTTTATTAACAGACCGCCGTTCGGTCTGTTTTAGAGAAGAAATAGTATCAAGAACAAGACGTTAAGAAGATGAAAGTATGCTAAACCAAATAATAAGACAATGAGGTATATGAATGAGAAAATTACTATTATGTTTGGTAATCGTTTTTTTGCTGATTCCAGCTAACACGTTCGCCAAGGAAAAAATGCTTCCTTCTGGTATGCCCATTCAGGATGTTGAACAAACCGTTGATTCCATTATGGAAAAGTATATTGGCAAAGACATACCGGGTTTGGCGATTGCGATTGTTCAAGATGGAGAGATCATTCTATTGAAAGGATATGGCCAGTCAGATATCGAGAACAATAAACCTGTCGATCCTGAGAAAACGATTTTCGAGGCAGCTTCCGTGTCAAAGCTGTACACTTGGAGCGCGGTCATGCAACTGGTTGAGCAAGGTAAAATAGATTTGGAGGCTGACATAAAAACTTATTTACCCGAAGATTTCCTGGAAACGACTTTCGATAAAAAAATTACAATGCTCGATCTGATGAATCACACAGCTGGATTTGAAGACAAGGCTGAACATTATTTTATCTTTACACCCAACGAACTCCTTTCATTGGATGACTATTTGACGAATGAAAAGCAGCCAAAACAAGTTTTTAAACCAGGGACTAACACTGCCTATTCCAATTACAGCACAACTTTGGCCGGTTTTATCGTCCAACGCGTCTCTGGACAGCCATTTGAAGACTATATGCAAGAACATATTCTTGAAAAGTTGCATATGGAAAGTTCTTCTTTTGCACAAAATTATGAGCAGGATAAAAACATGATGGCTTACAAAGGATATGGTTATGGAAAGAAAGGAGATCAATTCGAAAAGAAACCAAGTGTGTATGTGAATGAGGCTCCGGCAGCTGCTTTAAACACGACAGCAAGTGATCTGGCTTACTTTATGCTGGCACATTTAAATCAAAATCAAACTGGCGACTATCAATTATTTCAAAATAAGGAAACACTTCTTACGATGCATGAACAATCCTACAGGTCAAATGCTCAATTGCCGGGGAATGCCCATGGCTTTTGGGAACGATTTAATGGGATAAACCGTTTGATTGAACATGGTGGTAATTTAATCGGCTATACATCTTTGCTATCTATACTCCCGGATCAAAATTTCGGTCTAGCTATATTAACAAATGTGGAAGACGAGGCATCGAGTTTACGAATCGATTTGTATGAAGCCTTAGTAGGGAATAAGAAGGAATCGATACCAATCTCTACAAGTGCAAATGATGACCTTGTACAAGGGTCGTATCGAGCGGCAAAGGGAATTTATTCTAGCTTTTTAAGCATTGCACCTATCATTAGTAGTGATCTTAAAATAAAGAAGAACGAAGGCGGGGGTATTGATGTCTCGGTCCCTGGTGAAGAACAACCTATCCATTACGTTGAAACAGCTCCGTTTTTCTACGAGCGAGTTAGCGATGGGATGTCCTTGTTGGATAAACAGGGAGTAGATGTAAGCCGGATGGCATTTGAAGTGGATTCTGAACAAAATATAATCAAAATGTCCTTTGGCACCGCTACTGACTACCTTCCTGTAAAGTTGATGGATCGTGCCTCTACCAACATGTTGCTCATTGTTATATTTCTAGTTGTGTGCCTATTATATACTCTTTTCTTTCTCTTTAATTGGATTAAAAGAGTTTTCAAATCAAGAAAAGGAAAGGTTGCAGCATTGTCCACGAGCTATCGGTTCACAGCAATACTAGCAGGTGTAGGGTTAGTTGTTTTCGTGAATAATATTCTATTATTTTTACGAACTATGTCAGATCCATCTCAAAGCTTGGCACCCTTGCGGATTCATCTAGGTATTAATTGGCTGCTGCCCCTTGCCATAATAGTTTGCGGTTATTTTCTTTTGAAACACTTCAAGAAAGCAACACTCGCGGGAAAAATATTTCAATTACTGTTAATCCTTATATCCATCCTATTTTCATTACTCTTAATGAAATTCCACTTTTTATATTAAAATATTACCGTTTAGTGAACCAACCATTTCATAAATCATAGGGGAGGAGAGAAGCTGATTCTCCTCCCTCTATCTTGCTATAAGCCATGTACCGTCCATAAAACTTATTTAGGAATGAGCTGCCATCATTTTTTCATACGCAGCCAAAAACTTTTCCTGCTCTTTTTCCAAATATTCTTTAGTCGGGATTTTCTCCAATATTTCCTCCTGAGTGTAAATACGCCCTCCTTTAATGATCCAATCAATATTCTTTGTATGTTGAATATCCTCCAACGGGTTTTGATTCAAAATGACCATATCGGCAATGGTACCTTCCTTAATTACACCAATGTCCTTCTTTTTGATGGAGCCGGCTGCTTTGATGGTTGCAGCCTGAAGTGCTTCCATTTCCGTGAAACCAATTTCTACGAACAGCTCCAGCTCTCGGTGCAATGCCATCCCAGGCCATGTCCAAACGCCACCCGGTGTATCCGTCCCAGTGACAACAGTTCCCCCCAAATCATGATAAATTTTTGCTGTATCTTTAATAAATTGCGTTTGGGTCCCTAACTGTTTTTTTAGTGCTTTCTCGATCTCCTCCTTGTACATTGCCAGCCAATGTTCTTTGAGACCGCCTTCCCCTTCGACTGCTTCCGTTACGGCATTAGACGGATGCCAATACTTAGGCATTTGGACGATCTGGTCAAATATAGTTAAAGTGGGACAAAGGTTTACGTTATACTTAATCATTTGCGTACATAATTCTTTGATTTTTTCCTTGTCCGGATATTCCCAGTCAATGTCATCCCAGATCTTCTGTTCCGCCATCGGATACCAATCCGGGTAAATAGCCTGAATGAAACCTGAAGCATGCTCAAACCATTTCACACCTGCTTTCGCCGCCTCCAGTGCATTTACTTTGGAGGAGTGAATTAAATCACAGCTTACTTCCAGATCCCATTTGTCTGCTTCTGACACAACGGCTTCCATCACCTCTTTAGAAATCCACCCATACACTTTAATGAATTGAGCCCCTGCATCTTTTTGTCTTCGTACCTCCATTCTTCCTTCCTCCGGGTCATCCGTGACAAAATTTCCGACGCTTGTTGGCCCCCATAAACCAGGCGGTCCATCAATCATCCGATCCGCGGAGTATACTCGCGGCGTTGGTGAATCAATAGGCGCGTCGATCAGTTTTTTCAGCTGCAATACATTTCCCGCCGTGTTACGAACAGTTGTCACACCCGAGGCAACAAAATGCGCTGCAAAGTCTTCCTTTATGTGACAGTGCATGTCGATTAAGCCGGGAATGATATATTTCCCTTCTGCATCAATGGTTTTACTTCTCGGTGGTAGATCATTGTCTATACTTTTAATGTATCCGTTGTCAACCTCTATCGATCCCTTAAAAGAAGTCCCACTCTCCACGTCAATAATGGTGGCATTTTTCAAGATAAAATTGTTTGTTGCGTCCATGCTCGATTCCTCCTGTTAGTAAAATGTAACTTAAGTGTACGGGATCATTTTGCAAGAAAGATTTTTTTCTCATATAGTGGAATTCAGTCGCTGAATGTTCAGAATCGGATATAATCGGGATATAGGGATGGGAGGAAGATTGGTATGAAAAAATATGGGGAAACAGTGCGAAGGATTCGGGAACAAAAAGGATATACGTTGCAGCAGTTGTCTTCGGGCATATTATCTGTATCCTTTTTATCCAAATTTGAACGCGGCGAGTCGGACATTTCTCTTGGCCATATCACCCATCTTTTAGAAAAGCTCTCCATTACCTTTGAAGAATTTTTTTATTTACATGATGGTGTTGGCCTTGAGCAGCTAGACTATTTTTTTGACAAAGCAAAAGAGGCATATGTCAATCGGGATTTGAAGCAACTAAGAGAATTAAGAGAAATTGCGCTCGATCAGTGGAAAACACACGGTTTGGAAACATTCCGCTACAATCTATTCATGTTGGATGTTTACGAAAGCATTATAGATGATCGAATGATTCAACCTCAAAATGATACGCTAGATTTTTTATATGCCTATCTATTTGACGTGGAAGTTTGGGGATACTATGAACTAAGTTTGTACAATTCTACGATGTATCTCATGCCACACGAAATGGTAATGAAACTTTCCCAGATCGTCTTTGAAAAGCGCGTGCGCTATGGAGATTTTAAGAAATTCGACAAAGTAGTCATCTCTATTCTCATGAATACACTTACATACATGCTGGCAGGGCCGAATCTGTATAGGGAACAATATAAAGTTTTCTTAGGTTATTTGGAAAGCCTCCGCATCCCGGAAGATGACCTGTATACAAGAAATTCATTGTTGCAAATAAAAGGAAACTATGAAATCAAAATGGGTGATCGGGAAAAAGGCATTGAAATGGTCAAGAAAGCAATCTCTATTTATACCGAATTGGGATCAAAAGAACTTGCAGCTACCGCAGAAAATTATTTACATATCGTGCTGGGAGAAATAAAATAATGTAACCCCAAGCTAAAAAACACAGGGGAAGAAAAAATGTTCCTCCTCCCTGCTTTCTGCCCCTATATCCAATTTGCCGAACTACAACCCGCCACTATAATAAGGAAAAACAAACTGCTCAAGATCATATCGTTCTTTCCAACAGAGATGACTTGATAAAACTCCGTCCGCTTCTCCCCTGTAAACCCTCTCGCTTCCATTGCAAAAGCCGAGCGTTCTGCTTTCCGGACGGCGCCCGCCAACATTGGCAAAAGAATGCGTCTCAAATTCCACAGCCGGACGAGCACATTCCTGTCACGGACGGCCCCTCGTAACCGATGGGCCTGCTGGATATGGACGAATTCCTCTTTCATGACGGGCAGGAATTGATAACCGACTAAAATGCTATAGGCAATTTTCGGAGAGAGCTTCAATTGCTGCATAAGACTCAAGATAAATTTTGTCGGATCCGTCGTGAAGGCGAAAAGCAATGATAGTCCTGCAAACGCCAGTACACGGAAACTTAGAGACAACGCGTGATCCAACTGGGCTTTCGTAATATCGTAATGAAAGACCGACCATACAATAGCGCCTGTCCGTTCCTCAGCAAAAACGATAGTCGTCCAAAAGTATCCAAACGACATGATGACAAAGGGAATCATAAACAAAAACCATTTCTTCCAATTAATCGAACTGAAACACAGTTGAAGAAGAATCACGCCAACCCAGCAGATCAATGGAGTCCACGGATTAAAGAAAAACGCCAACGTGAGCATACAAATAGTCGTTACGAGAAATTTAATGGAAGGGTTCATATCATGCAAAGCTTGCTTCATGCTCTAACGCTCCCTTCGGCATCATCAATCGGTGCGCAGCCAACAACTTCGGATTTCTCCATACTTCATCCGCCTCAAACGCACCTGTCAATTTTCCCTCTTTCATTAACAAAACACGGTCTGCAATCGCATAGGCAAACTCCATGTCATGCGTGACAATTAAAAATGCTGTGCCTTCACTTGCCCGTTCATCGATCAAGCGAAACAGCTCATGCAAGGAAACCGCGTCTTGTCCAGCCGTCGGTTCGTCCATTAAAATGACTTCCCTTCCATCATTCAGCATGGCCGCGATGGCAACACGCCGCTTCTGGCCATGGCTCACGGCGAACGGATGGGAATCGGCCACTTTGGTCAGTTGCAACGCTTCCATCAACTCGTGGGTTCTCCCCCCGCCTCCGTATGCAATTTCCTCTTCCACTGTTTTGGTGACAAATAGAAACTCCGGTGACTGGGGGACGTATCCTAAAGTATTTGGTGTGACCGTCCCTTTCGCAGAAATCAAACCGGCCAGCGCTTTCAGCATTGTTGATTTTCCGCTCCCGTTCTGACCAGCCAGCACAGCGACTTCCCCTTTTTGTAACGCAAAGGAAGCATCTTGCAAAAAGGAAGCTGTACTGAGTTTCTTCACTCGCAACGCGCATTCATTTTGTTTTGCAGCTTGTCTCTTTCTAATTTCTTTCACATGCGGCTGTTCGAATAAGACGAGTTCCCGTTGAAAAAAATTGTCCCATAAATCCAAGTGATGCTCAATCGCCACTACGGTGAACCCCTGTTCCTGCTGCAATCGATTAAGAAGAGTCACGAATGAGTGTGCAGCGAGCGGATCCAGGTGGGAGAGCGGTTCATCGAGCAACAGGATGTCCGGTTCCATGATCAACGCGCAAGCGAGCGCAATCCGTTGCTTTTCTCCACCCGACAGTTGCTGGATGACCGCATGCCGATAATTTGTTAGTTCGGTCATCCGCAAAACCTCATCAATTTTTCGATCCATTTCGGATCGGGGCGTCCGAAGATTTTCAAGAGTGAATGCAAGCTCTTCTTCGACCGTGCGCATGCAAAATTGGGCGTCCGGATCTTGAAAGACTGTTGCGATGCGGTGATTCACTTCGCCAGGGGCATATTCATTGCCGTCCTTTCCTAATAGCTTGACACGGCCTTTTAATTCGCCATCACAGTTTTCAGGATAGAGCCGGTTGATTAAAAAAAGGATGGTCGATTTGCCACACCCGCTCGGTCCCGTCATAACGACTCGCTCCCCCGCCTGTATGGAAAACGATAGGTCTTCCACTAACCAAGAGGTTTCATCAGGATAGCGGAAGCCAACCGAATCGAACATAATGACTTCATGCACGAGCATCACCTTTTACAGCGCGAGCGATGGGATAGCCCCTGAGCGAACCGGTTGCCAGCAATCCATCCACGACATACTTCCCGCCTACACCGGCGATGACAGCCCCGCTTGCTATGCGGATACCAAGCATCAACAGAACATAGCCGGGATGAAAGACAGAAAACCCGCCAAGCAAATAGCCATAGGCGAAACTGAAAATGGACGAACCAACTCCTGCCAGCATCAGAATCGGCAAAGTGAAACGTTTATAGCCAGTTGCCGCAAATACTGCTTCCGCCCCTAACCCTTGGATCAGGCCAGATAATATAAGGCGAGGTCCCACCGCATTGCCAAGGAGCACTTCAATCGCTGCAGCGATCGTTTCCGAAATGACGGCTGCTCCGGGCTTACGGATAATATACATACAAATGATCGAGACGATGAACCAGATGCCAAAAATCCATTCATACGCAATGGGTCCAATAAACCCGGCCCAAATATTCCCGGCATGCAGAAACAATAAATAGATAATTCCGAACACTATCGAGAATAAAGACATCAAAACCACTTCTTTCAGCTTCCATTTGGCGAGCATATTAACGCCCTCCTTCATGAGAAGGACTGTTGATGCTCATCGATACCGTCATGACAAGATGGCGGTGCTGTTCTGAACGGGCATTCGAAAAGGCTTCTTCGTAGAATGCGAACACCTCATGGATATCACCGTGGATGCCGCTTGCGTAATGCATCGACTCATTGAAAACGCCTCGTTCCTTGGCCCGATCCACTTCCCGGTAAATGATCTCCATATAAGAAGGATTATTCATGGGATACAAGGCAAACTGGGAGGACACATACTGTTTCGCGTCATCCGTATTCAACAACTCATCGCTGACTTCTAAAAATACATCCCCCGCACTATCTCCTGGACATCCTGCGGAGAACGTGCCCGATAGCGCAATATGCTTCCCGCTCTTTGCCGCGTGAAGCGTGAGGGCCTTTGCTACATTGAACACATGCGCCTGCTTGCCGCGGATGACAGTAGATACGTCATCCGTATGCATCCATACAGCAGAAGTATCCGTTTCCTCCAGTGCCCCCTTAATAATCGAAACAAAATCATCTGCCATCGGATATAGCGAAAACCGAAATCCGACAATTGGACTCGTACCACAATGCATATTCAAAACCCCCCCTGAAATTTTCATAAAAAAAGAGACTACATCCGAGGAGATGTAGCCACTTGTCCATTTGTATTCAAAGGGAAAGGAACTACACTTCCCCACGCAGGCATTATCCTGATCGGGTCATAAGGGATCGGAGCCATGCTCTCATCTCAGCCATCAACGGCACCCCTAGTGCAGAAACGGTATGTAGTTCAATTTTATGATTGCCACCAGTATAGTATAGGAAGAGAAGAATGTAAACAGGAGGTGTAGAGTGTGGTAAGCACGGTGATTGGATTGCAGCTGATTAATTGGGTTGTCAAATCAATGATTTGGATTGCAGCCGGGGATATTTGGCATTCGGCAAATTTTTGATGGCGTTTATTTCTTTTATCTGGTGTTCGGCTATGTTTTCTGGCGCTCATTTCATTATTCTGGCGTTCAGCCATGTTTTCTGGCGCTCATTTCTTTATTCTGGCGTTCGACCGAGTTTTCTGGCGTTCATTTCTTTATTCTGGCGTTCGGCCATGTTTTCTGGCGTTCAATTCATTAATCTGGCGTTCAGCCATGTTTTCTGGCGTTCATTTCATTAATCTGGCGTTCGACCGAGTTTTCTGGCGTTCATTTTTATTCTGGCGTTCGGCCGAGTTTTCTGGCGTTCATTTCTTTATTCTGGCGTTCGGCCGAGTTTTCTGGCGTTCATTTCTTTATTCTGGCGTTCGGCCATGTTTTCTGGCGCTCATTTCTTTATTCTGGCGTTCGGCCATGTTTTCTGGCGTTCAATTCATTAATCTGGCGTTCGGCTATGTTTTCTGGCGCTCATTTCACTATTCTGGCGTTCAGCCATGTTTTCTGGCGTTCATTTCTTTACTCTGGCGTTCGGCCATGTTTTCTGGCGTTCATTTCTTTATTCTGGCGTTCAGCCATGTTTTCTGGCGTTCATTTCTTTATTCTGGAGTTCGGCCATGTTTTCTGGCGCTCATTTCATTCATCTGGCGTTCACCCCAAATTTCTGGCGCTCCATTTCTTCATTCTGGCATTCAGCTCTAATTCTCCGCTATCAAACATGATGATTTGGCGCACTGAACGTTTTTTTGTCATGGATCTCGATCATTTGGCATACAAACCTTGCTTTTTGGCATGGAACTTGATCATTTGGCACCCAGACCTAGTTATTTGGCATGAAACATGATGATTTGGCACAATGAACTGGTTATTTGGCGATTCACTCGAGACTCTCGCACTCGACTCCGTCAATTGGAGTGCAACAGACGGAATTGAAAAAACACCAGCCATCCTTCCGGCCGGTGCTTCTTAACTTGCATCTTTTTGTAAATCTTCATATATGGCACGCGCTTTTTCTTCTGCCCGTTTTTTATCTTTGGCATACACTGTAATCAGCTTATTTTCAAAGATGAAATTCCATTGTTTTGACATATCGATCACCTGCCTTCATGTAAACTGCCTTTTATCTATTCCACGTTTGCAGGTTCGATAAACATTTACGTCATGAATCATTACAATCTTTCAGTCCTTTTCTGTTTATACGGGTTGATTTCCATAAAGGATGATACGCGCAATGCCGACAAAATACTCCGATTCTCGAATAATATGATTGAGCAGTGTTTTCGCGAATGGATTATCTTTCGCTGCCGCGCTGTTTGCTGCAATCTCCCTGCATAGTTCGATAAACTGTAAACTCTCCGCCAGGCAATACTTCACCAATTCCGTTACTTGTTCTTGAAGTTCCTCATACACATATCCGACCCGATTGACTGTTTCCACATAGCTCACGACTTGCTGATGGGTTTTAGTTAATGCCTGTTCCCATTCTTTCAGCGCTTGCACATACTCAGGCTCCAGTCCACTCAGCGCTTCCCGGATCACTTCCGTATGCTCCGCCTCTTGCTGCTTCCAAAACTCTGCTTCATCCAGCACACGCAAAGGCATTTGATTTCCATAATAATACTGCATGCTATATCCCCTTCCTACACGGTTCAGGTTACTGTATGAAATGGGAGACACAGATATGCGGAAAAGAGATTGTAATTATGATGCGAAGATCGTCTAAACCTAAGACATGCGGAAAGCTCATACTTTGCACATTGCCACACAATCCAGGTGGCTTCCGTGAACAATGGCCGAGCCTCTTTGCAAACTTTGTTCTGTACCCAAAAGCGATTATGTACAAAAGATTTTTTCATGCTGATGACGAATGCCTTTTCTGTTAAGTCATCTAGTTTCTTTGTACTCCATTACCCACTCGACTTTCGTTGTCATTCCACGCTCAATGCCGAATAGATCCCTGCTATAACATTCTACCAATTTTTTACATAATTAAAATACGGATGGAATAGAACAACAGTATTTCTTACATGAATTTCTACTGTCCTATTCCTTCCTCTGTTCACAAAAATACAAGCTGTACCCATACATATAACAATGTCAATGTTATGATAGTTGTTATTGGAATCACAATGATCGAGACGCTTACATAATCCCGCCATGAAATTTTAATTTTGCTCTTACGCAACAGGTGCATCCAAATGAGTGAGGCCAACGTTCCAATTGGCAATAACAAAGAACCCATATCACTTCCAATAATATTTGCGAGGTAAATCGTTTTTAAGGTGATTGGATCCAATCCCATCTCAGTTAATGTAATGGTCCCTATCATTAAAGCTGGATGGTTGTTGAATATATTTGAAAGAATAGATACTAAAACACCCATCACGAGACTTGCTTGAAATAGACCTTGTTCGACTATTGGTCTACAAAAATTCACAAGCATAGATGTAAGGCCTACATTATGCAGCCCGTATATGATCACATACATTGAAAAGGCAAAGATCAAGATATGCCAAGGTGTCTTTTTCAAAATATCGCCTGGATGAATACGAAGAAAGTACCATCTCCATAACAAAAGTACAGCAGAGCCAAAAACAGCAACCATTTCAATTGGGATTTGCACATAGGATGCAACGAAAAGCAGGCTTCGTATGACGAGTACAAAGAGTAATATTTTCAACATAAACTTTGTCCGTTTTCGAGTTGTTTCAATAGGTGCTTTCGTTTTCAAGGGGTGAAATTTTTTTGTGAAAAATGATTCCTCAATATCTAAAAATGACTTTGGCAATTCAGTTGGAAGTTTCTTCTTAATGACAATAAACATGAAACAGGACATAAATATCAATCCCGCCGTGGCTGGTACAAACATTAATGCGGTATGTTGCCATAACGACATCTCCACAATATTTAGCGCAATTAAATTCACAATATTACTAACTCCGATGGGTGCACTTGACGCAGTTGCAATCAATGCACCACTTAATAGATAGGGAATTTGTTGATGGATTTTAAGCCTTAGATTTCGTAACAGCAATATTAAAATCGGTGTCGTAATTAGAATGCTGCCATCATTGTTAAACAATAAGGTCATCAAAAAACAAAGCAATTGGATATACCAATATAATCGGTATCCTGATCCTCTCGATAGTTTTGCCAGTTTTGCTGCAGACCAATGAAAAAAGCCAAAACTTTCGAGAGTCACCGCCATTACGATTGTAGCCATAATTGTAAGAGAGGCTCCACCTATTTTACTGAATATATCAAGGATATCTGTATAAGATACAATTCCAGTTGCTAAGATGATAGTGGCACCAACCGTAGCTGGCCAAGCTTCATTTATGTCTTTCGGCCTCCAAAAAATGACCAGCATTGTCATAAGAAACACCCAACCGGTGATTACTATTTGAAAGCTCATCTCATGTAGATTCCCCTTCTCGAACAATAGAATCTCTCGATTTGTCGGTCCGTTTCGTTTTATGTATATTCGGTGAAATCAAATAGGAACGAGATGTATGTCCAAAAGAAAGAGTCATTTTTCAAACGTGATCCTCGCAACTTTTATACAAAAAAAGATATCCCGGATTAAAGAGGGGCAACCCCACCTGTCATCCAGGATATCATGCTTTGATTCCCTATTATTTTGTTTAACATGGTCAGATATCTAAACGTTGCACGATCTCTCACATATATTATAGCAAAGGGATAAGGAAACGTTTTGATAAAGTATTCACCTACTTGATTCACCATATAAAGGTCGTCAATACGCTTGATGAATTGTTTTTATGTGTTCTATGTTCAGATATGCAGATCGCATTTTCGCTGTTTGAATTTCGATAAACTGATCCTTCACATCATTCAGCTTCCCTATTTGTTTCTGGCTGTCACCGCCATTAATCATGACAATTCTATTTTTTAGGCCCTGGACTTTTTCTTGGAAAGTTCTTGCGTTATTTTCTTTTTTCACTTGCAATAAGCTTGTTGCGTCTACCATCCCATAAAACTTATGTGTCGGAGGATATGGAATCAGCCATTTCAGGTGGCTTAACTTAACAAACAGGTTCGTATGAAGTGGTGACCAAAAAACAAAATAATCGTCTAAGATTTCTGTTATATACCCAAAAAGCGAATGTCTGCCCGTCACATAGATTTCAACACCTTTACCTAAAGACTGTTGTAATACATTCAGCAGCGTAACGTCTTCGCCATCTTCTGGGATGACTACATTTTGGGGGTCAGTCGGCACCTCAATCAGATTTTCAATGCCATCATCAATTCTACTATTTTGAATGTGTGCTAGTGGGATATATATAAAGTCGATACCATTACATAGGACTACTAGGTCCTTCCCTACTTCAATGACAGTACCTGTTATTTGTTTTCTCCCAGATACTTCTATCGCAACATTTACCTTGCTATTCAAATCAATCCGATTTATCACATCATCATCCCTACAACCATATTTCCAAACGGACTCATGTTTCTGCACTCATTACGATCCTGCTATTCATTAAGCCTGTTTGCCCTAACTTGCAGGTACATCCTTTCAGCTTGCTTCATTAAAGCATAGTATTGACTCTCTAATGTTTCCTCATTATTTGTACGAAATACCAACTTAGACGATTGATCCATGCCTACGTCTTTATTTAGGGGTGTCTCTTGAAAATTCTTACTGTTTTTCTCCCTTATTAGATTGAACTTGTGTTCGAACATTTCGTCATAGACAGGTTGAAACCTGTCAAATTCATGAACCTGATAAGAGGAACTCTCTTGAGAATTGCTTCGATCTATAGTTTGATTAAGTTTAGGTTCGGGTGTGTCATGTACTGAATCGACCAGTTTTCTTTTAAAAGATGGACTATAACGTGGTTCTGATAGGACAAAATCTTCTTCCTCAAAACCTTCGTTATATATAAATTCTGTCTCACCTGAGGAGCCAGTAGAGGTGGATTCTCTGGTTTCTTCGAATAATTCGTGGTTATTGAAAGGGGAAAGAGTCGGAATTCCAATATTCCCTACCTTTGATACTAAAGGAAAGGAAACTAATACGTTCTCAACTGCCGAATAGTGACTATTCTCCTTTTCATCTATTGCTTCAGGCATTTGTTCAACCATCTCTTCTTCAATAGCAGGAAACTTTTCATCTTCCTTATCATTACGGATAAGATGCCGCTGATCGACAATCGATTCATTTATAGTATCCATCTGAGGGTTGGAGTTGTCATTGTTCCCCAGATAGTCGTTACTATCTTCTTGTATAGCTATTGATTGCTCCGCCATCTGCAAACTTTCCTTGCTTGCTTCGGTCTCAGCCTGCTCGTCAGGCTCGTCATTTTCAGATGACGACTTGGCCGAAGAGTTTACTTCATTTAGTAATTTCCTAAATTGATTCTCTATCTCCTGAATGGATTTAATAACGTTGTTCGTGTTTGATTCTATTGATTCATCTTGTTCTTCTACCAGTTCAGGTGCACTTTCTTCATGTAGTTCGACTGCTTGCTTTGTCACGGAAACATCGTTATTGACTGGAGTATCCTCCAATGCTGAAAAGTCATCAGCTTCTAATGAGTCACTGTCTCTGTCTGTTGAATCATCACTCATTTCCAAACTGGAAGACAGATTACTCCCATTACGTTCCGAGTTCTCCGGTATCTCAAGTTCTTGTAATACACCCTCTTGAGAATTTTGAGTCTGATTTTCTTCTGAAAGCGTATATTCGCCTTTATAGATATTCGTAATAAATGCTTTCTGTATATACAGCTGTTCTTCATTATTTATCAGCACAATATGATCATCCGCGATTTTACTAAGCAGTCCATAAAACGTTTGTCTACTCAAACTATTAATGGTAACCCAATTGTATTTCAGTTCCTTTAAGAGTTCGTGGAGATTGGACCTGCTGACATGAGCTGTGCTTTCGGAAAAGAGACGAAAGTCTTTGGCATTCTTAGAAATGGCATGGATTTGATTCAGTGCAAAATACATTACATCCTGTTCTACCTCAACGATGAGATGGTCTGGCTTGCTATCCAGCAGAATGCCTTCAATCAATTGCTCATCTTTTAGAAACAACCCAATTTTTAAACCTCTAAATCCCCCCAATGCCTTCTCGAGGTTTTGCTTGTTCACTTTAGGGGTTCCCCTTTCATAGGTGATTTGCCGCTCCTAGTGAAAGAAGCGACAAATAGCACGGCTCTATTACTTTTCTTTCTTTTTCTCATTTCCTTGTTCGGCATTAGACTTTTTATTACTGTTATCCTGTTTACTTTTCTCTTGTTCCTTGGATTGCCCCTCTTGCTTTTCTTCCTTGTCAGCTTCGTCTGACTTTTGCACTTTCTCTCCATAGCTAATATTCCGGATATGGAACATGGACAGCCGGACGACTTCTTCATTTAAGATGATGGTTACAAAATCATCGCTAATATCATCGAGAACTCCTTCTAACTTTTCTGGCCCTCCACGATTGATTTTCACCCAGTGGTATTTAAGATTTTCTAATATCCCTTTAAAGGTTTTTGCCGTTTTATATTCAAAGTTCTCAGGCACTTCTATATTAAAGTTCAACCCACTCTTTGTATTGGCAGTTAAACTTTTAATATGATGAGCTTTGTAATAGATCACCCCGTCATCTTCCGTTAGAAGAGTGATATGATCCTCATTTACCGCTAATAACTTCCCAATTCTTGACTCTGGTCCGCCTCTGTCGACCTTAATTACTTTACCTACTAACGAAAGTAACAATTCACTGTTCAATGTGCTTTAGCCCCCATTTATCGTAGTCCTATTATCTATATGCATTATCAGATTACGTTGAAACAGGCATATGCCCAATTACGTGCCTCGACTCTATTTCCATCCGCAGTTCCACTAATCTTTTTGTACGTGACTGGAGGCATGCAACTTCGTTTTTCTTTAGGCTATCTTACCGGCACTGTTCTTGGATCACTGAATACATTGATACTAGACGCTTAGAAAGGTGGAAAATGGATGCCAAAAGGAAAAAAAGCAAGGCTTCGTCAACAAACCACGACAGGAGACAAAACTACAGGCCATGAGACGTCGTGTCACCAAACGACCGGACATAAAACAACGGGGCATAAATCAACTGGACATAAAACAACCGGACACCAAACAACTTGTCATAACACAACCGGACACCAAACGACCGGGCATAAGACAACTGGACATAAAACAACTGGACACAAAACAACCGGGCATAAAACAACCGGACATAAAACAACCGGACATACAACAACCGGGCACAAAACAACCGGGCATAAAACAACCGGGCATAAAACAACCGGACACCAAACAACTTGTCACCAAACAACCGGGCACCAAACAACAACCGGACATAAAACAACCGGACACCAAACGACTGGCAAGTGCTCTTGTCATTCTGACTCTAAAAAAAGAGGCAAGCGCAAAAGACGACGTACAAATTAATTATCTGAATCACTTCCGCTATTTGTAACGTTACAGCGGAAGTCTTTCTATTTTTATCACCGTTAGATTGAATTATGAAAGGAAAGGGATTCCGTGGACTACCAAGTGCCTTCTTTTTTCTTGCAAATTGAACAGGAAAACCTTGATGACCTGAGGAATGATATTTGGAATGATGAACCTCTTCCAGCCGATTTGAAAATAGAGGACAGGATATATGATATAGATATCGCCTACCGAGGATCCTATACGAGGAAATTCCGTAAAAGGTCGTATCGCATTGAATTTATTCATCCTGAATTTTATGAAGATGCACGTGAAATTCACTTAAATGCGGAATACAATGACCCCTCACTAATTCGGAATAAACTCTCCTTTGATTTTTTCCATGACATAGGTGTATTAGCTCCGAAAACTCAACATATTAATCTGTTTCGAAATGGCACCCGAAAAGGTGTTTATTTACAAATTGAATCAGTCGATGATTATTTCTTAAAAAAGAGAGGGCTTTCTCCCGGGCCTATTTATTATGCTGTCAATAACAATGCGAATTTCTCCTTGCTGCGAGACGAAAAAATGAAAAAATCACTTGCTTCAGGATATGAAAGAGCATGTGGGGAAGAAATGGATGATGCTCGACTCATAGAATTCATAACTGACATAAACACGGTGCCGCTCTCTGCTTTGCATACTGAAATGAATCATCATCTCAACATAGACACGTTTTTGCGATGGCTGGCCGGAGCAGTTTGTACAATGAATTATGATGGCTTTACCCACAACTACGCTTTGTATCAAAATCGTGAGACTCGGTTGTTTGAACTGATTCCTTGGGACTACGATGCTACATGGGGAAGACAAGTAGACGGCGGCGTAATGAAATATGATTACCTTTCAATTGAAGGAAAAAAGAGTAATCACCTTTGCTATCTGTTGCTGCGAATACCTGAAATACGCAAACGGTATCGTGCAATCCTCGAAGAAATAGTAGAAACGAAATTCACTGTTGAAAAGATGGAGAAAAAAATCGCTCTCTTGCACAAATCGCTTAGACCCTATATACTCCAAGATCCTTATAAACAAAAGGCTATCGAGAAATTCGATTCGGAGCCAGAGTTCATCTATCAATTCATTCGCAAACGCAATAACTACTTGAGAGAGGAATTAGTCCGTTTTTAATTGATTTGAAAAGGGGGGTACGCAGCTTGCAAACAGTATTTATCAAAGATACCGAGAAGTATGGCAGAGGAGTATTTGCGGCACGCGATATCAAAAAAGGTGAACTGATCGAAGTCTCACCTGTATTAATATCTCCTAAAGAAGAATGGAAATACTTACGTAAGACTGTACTGTTTGATTATTGCTTTACTTGGGGGGAAAATTACGAGGAGACAGCGATTGCATTAGGGTACGGATCACTTTTTAACCATTCCTATCAACCGAACACGATGTTTCGTAATAATAGTGATCGTGACACGATTGACTTTTATGCCATACGCGACATAGAAAAGGGAGAAGAAATTACAATCAATTACAATGAAGATGCAGAAGATCAATCACCTCTCTGGTTTGAGGTGAAATAGAATGATATCACTCACCTATTTACAGTTTCTAGCATGAGGATCTGAGGCGGGAGCCGCATGCAGCTCCCGCCCGTCATCTTCGCCGCCTAAGCCTTCTGCTCTGCTGCCCGCTCGCTTCTCCGATTCGTACTCAAGTATTTCAAATCAATGACTAGTTACGCATAGGAATGCAATCCTGAAATAACAAGATTGACAAAGACTTGATTAAATACAATCAAGCCAAAACCGATGACTGCCATCCATGCCGTCCGCCTTCCCTCCCACTCACGTGACGTCCTCAAATGAAGGAATCCTGCGTAAAATAGCCAAGTAATTAGCGCCCATACTTCTTTCGGGTCCCATCCCCAGAAGCGTCCCCATGCAAAATGCGCCCAAATCATTGCGAATAGCAGACCGCCTAATGAGAAGAGTGGAAAACCGATGAGGATGGCTCGATAAGAGATTTCATCCATCAATGTCAGATTTACTTTTTTCGTAAGAGGCTTTACGATTTGTATGACTTTCTTCCGCGTCAGTATTCGCAGCAGGAAATAAAGGATCGTTCCCGTTAGGAATGCCCACGCAATGGAGTTAAATTTCTTTGCATCAACTGAATTGGGAAGGGGAATCCATCCTATTTTCTCTTCTTGATCAACCACAACCGCATCCTTTGTCACAAAGATCGCAGGCATGTGGTACACCGCTTGTTCTTCTTTCCCGCTTTTATTTTCAAATTGGATGACCGTTTCTTCAGTGGCCATAGAGAATGTCAAAGAGCTTATGATAAATCCAATCACTACAATCAAACAATACATGACGAACTCTAATCCTTTTGTTTGGATCGTGTTCTTGTCAACGTTTGTTGCACGCAGCAAGTAAATAAGCCCTGTCGCAAAGGCGACCGATAGAACTGCACTTGAAATAGCGACGGTGATCACATGAATCGCAAGCCAGTTGCTCTGAAGTGCCGGAATGAGCGGTGACGCCTCTCTTGTAAAAACAGCGCCATATCCTATAATGATTAATGTGACCGGAATTGAAAATAACGGCACAACCAATTGTTTATAGAGGTGATGGATCAGCAATGTGCTGCCGACTAGCATAATGCCAAAGAACGTCATGAACTCATACATATTGCTGACAGGGGCATGTCCAATAGCAGCCCATCTGCATGTGAAATAGATTAATTGCAAAAGAAAAGCCACGTACGTTAAAGCCAGTCCAATACGTCCGAGCCATTTCTTAGTGGATCGTATCGCTGCACCAATTGGTATAATGGCTAGTAACAGTAGGAGAAACGATAAAAACAGGGATTGGCTACTTAATTCGATGAAACTAACAGAAGTCATAAAATTAGCCTCCATTGTGAGTATAGATCTGCTTATCTGCATCAGATGTTTATTATACGCAGAGTACACAATTGTTTGGCCGTTTTATCCTGAACGTATGAAAAACCATCCTGACCGTCAGAGAAATGGAGTCATCCATGCTATTTATAACGTTTAGCCTTTTAAATTATATAATTGTATACGGCTCACTTTTTTATGTATTCTCCTTGCGGGTAACTGGAACACGTTTACTTAGCAGTTTTTTGGCCAATGCCTTTATAGCTTTTCTTTCCTATCTTCTTCCGAACTCACTCTGGATGTCGATGTTTTCCAGTATTCTGATAAGTGGCTGCTTATTTTATTTATTCTCTCGAAGGACAAGCGCGTTTCTTCATGCCATTGTCATCCCGATTTGCACTCTCCTTTCGGAGTATACATCGGCACTGGTTGTTCATCACTTCGACCTTCCGCTTTACATTCATGCTAGTTTAATCGTTCTGCAACTTGTCATGCTTGTAGCGCTTTATAAACGTGTTATTGATTCTTTTCAGGACGTCATTCGTTCGTCTACCCTTCCGAAAGCCGTCTTATTGCTCATTGTTGGTCTCACATTTATCGTATTTTATTCACTCGTTTTCATTCCTGCCGAGCAAGGGGAGTTCAATTTAACCTTCTTTAATTTATCGCTGCTGTTTTTATATTTTCTTATCATGGTAGCTCTTTCCAGTATCTTGCTATATACCATGACGAAGGAAAAAAAGCTGGCGGAAAAAAAGATCGAGCAGCAGCAATTCTCCCATTACATACAGGCATTGGAGCAAGTGAATCGTGATATGCAAGCTTTCCACCATGATTATGCGAATATCTTGCTATCTTTGCGGGGTTATATGGAAATTGAGGATTGGGACGGTTTGAAGGATTTTTTCGAAACACAAATTATGAAGGTGGAAGAACAGACCTTCGCCAGAAACCGGATATTTCATCAACTTGACCGATTGGGGATTACCGAGATAAAAGGGCTTCTTGCTACGAAACTCATGAAGGCAGATGAGCTCTCCATCCCTATCAATATTGAAATTCCAGACAGCATAGAGGCCATCTCTTTGAATACGATTGATTTGACCCGTATCTTAGGAATCTTCATCGACAATGCTATTGAAGAAAGCTCCCTTGTAAACGATCCACAAATCAACTTGGCTTTTATCTCCATGAAACAACAGGTCATTATCGTCTTTGAAAATAAAATGGAAGAAAGAGATATATCCATTTCCGCTTTATACGAGGACCATTATTCGACGAAGGGGCAAAATCGTGGACTAGGACTTCCAACCGCCAAGAAAATACTATCGGGCTATCCAAATGTCACATTCAACTCACATATAGAGAATGGTTGGTTTATTCATATTGTGATCATAGAGAGGTGTTAAAATGAAGGTTGTCATTTGTGAAGACGATCAGCTGCAACGGGAACAACTATTGAAAGAAATTCAGGCATATGCCAGTTTTCACGAACCCAGCATCGAAGTTGTTCTCTGTACGGGTTCACCCGATGAAGTGCTGGCTTATTCACAACTCCAGCAAGCAGATTGCTATTTGCTAGATATTGAATTGAATCATCAGCTCGATGGAATGGACATCGCTATGGACCTCCGGAAAAATGATCCATTGACGAGCATCATTTTTATTACGACACATGCCGATCGATTGAAGCTGACTTTTTCATATAAATTAGCAGCTCTTGATTTTATTGTGAAGGACACGCCTAAACGGATCTCCATCCAATTGAGAGAAGCATTGCAAGCAGCCTTTGCCACATATAAGCAAATTGGACAGTCCGAACAACTTCCAATGATTCAAATCGAAATTGGCGAACGGATTAAAAACATTAAAGTCCAAGACATTTATTATCTTGAGACTTCTTCTCTTCCCCACAAACTGTCGTTATATGATCGCAATGGATTTTATGAGTTCTATGGAAAACTAAGAGACTTCGAACAGTTGGATGGCTTACTTTTCCGTTGCCATAAAAGCTTTTTGATCAATCTCCGTCACGTCCGTGAAGTAAATAAGAAAGAACGTACTGTATTAATGGCAAATGGCGCGACATGTGATGTGTCATTTCGCCTGATTCGGGAATTGCAAAAACGATTGAGCCTGCAAACGAAAGATTTATCTTGAACTCCAAGGCGTCTGGAGAAAAGAGCGGCGCCACTCTTTTGTAATAAAGGTTGATTGCATGTTTTTTATTATAGTGATATACTTTTACAGTTCACTGGTATTCCAGATACCAGTTTATTAAATCAGGAGGGATACGATGGAGCTCAGCAAACTAACGCAACCCGAATTATTCAAAGACCAGGCCTACAGGGAGATAAAAAAAGCGATCATTTCCTTTGCGATAGAACCGGGCGCCATGCTTTCGGAGCGTTCGTTGAGTGATAGTCTTGGAATTAGCCGTACTCCCTTAAAGCTTGCTCTTCAACAGTTGGAAGTGGAAGGTTGGGTAACGTCCATGCCCCGCAAAGGCATCTTTGTGAAAGACATCACGGAAACGGATGTCAGGGAAGTGTTTGAACTTCGGCGGGCTAATGAAGTGCTGGTCGTGGAACTTCTCATACCCCGACTGGACGATAAAACGCTTGACCGCATTGAACAGCTATCTAAAGAAATAACAAATGAACAGCATGACGCTTTAAAAGTGGTGCAGCTCGATTCAGAATTCCATTTATATCTCGCTGAGCTTAGCCAAAATCGTCGGCTTCACCAATTGATTGAAAATCTGACGGACCATTTTCAGTGGTTCGGCATGGCCGCATTGAAAGCAGGCAAGAGCTTGGAAGAAATCAACCAAGAACACGGGTCCATCATTCTAGCGCTGAAAATGCGGAATCCAGCTCAGGCGAAAAAAGCAGTGCTGGTCCATTTGGATAACACGTATCGCTCCATTAGTAAGAACTTATGAGAATGAGCGGCATTTCAATGCAGCTCTGAAAGATAAGAAGACGATTCAAAAACCGTCCACCTGCCTTATCACATTCAAATAAACGCATCCTAGAATTAGAAAGAAGGAAGTTGTTCCTTACCGGAGGCACAACGTTGACATGAAACCTCTCATTATCTGCCTACAAATTGGCGTTCTCTTTATCTTTTCGTATATCGGCACGTTGATTCAACACTTTTTCCATTTGATTATTCCCGGGAGTATTATCGGACTCCTCCTTCTCTTTCTCTGTTTATGCTTGAAAGTAGTACCTGTCCAATTGATTGATCAGGGGGCCGGGTTTTTACTCAGCATATTAACATTGCTATTCGTTCCGATGACTGTTGGTATTATGAAATATCCTTTCTTGCTCTCCTGGAAAGGACTGCTGTTATTTGCAGCAGTTCTGATAAGCACCATCCTGACAATTGGCATATCCGGCCTTTCCAGCCAATTTTTCGAGAAGAGCGCTGAAAACAGAAAGGAGGCACAAGAATGCAACAAGCGCTATACGCACTCCTCATGATCCTGTTGACGGTCGCATGCTTTTTTCTAATGGCCAAGCTTTATGCACGTTTCGCCTTTGCCTTCTTAATACCGGTTTTAACCTCAACCTTTTTGATCATTGGGATTCTGGTTGCTTTTCATATTCCTTATGAAAGCTATATGGAAGGCGGCAAATGGATTAATGCCCTTCTTGGCCCCGCCGTAGTAGCACTGGCATTTCCACTGTATAGGCAGCGGATGTTTTTAAAAAAACACATGTTTCTGATCGTAGGGAATGTAGCCATCGCCGGCGTTGTAGGCATGATAAGTGTAGCAGTATTCTCCAAGTGGTTTCATTTGAGCGACTCACTGAGCCTTTCCATTCTGCCAAAATCGGTTACCACCCCGGTCGCTATGGCAGTGGCCGATGGTTTAGGCGGCAGTGCATCTATGGCAATAGTTGGCGTTATGATTGCAGGTATTTTTGGAGCCATGTTAGCTCCGTACATCTTCCACCTCTTCGGAGTGAAAAGCCCTGTCGGGAGAGGCATCGCACTTGGCAGCGCCTCCCACGCAGTAGGAACGTCAAAAGCAGCTGAATATAGCGAATTGGCATTTTCCATGGGCTCTGTTTCCATGACATTGAATGCGATTTTGAGCTCATTGATCGGGCCGGTCATTGCGTGGCTGTTATTTGGCTGATTGCTAATTGTTATACTTTCTATCTATAAAAAGAGTGCCGGAACATGACTTCGGCACTCTTTCTTATTTTCATCCTTATCACTCTGCCAAACTTGGCGGCAGCTTCTTAAAGCCTTTTGTTGTTACGAGTGAATAGATGAGGCCGACGCCAAGCCAGACAAATCCGACTTTCAACGTAGTATGGGACAAATTGATAAATAGGTAGAAACAGATTAGAAAACCAAAGCCGGGAATCAAGAAATAACGGATAATTTTTCGTTCCTTTTTGCGGAAAAAGTAATAGATAATGACCGATACGTTCACGAACATGAATCCTGACAGTCCACCAAAGTTCATCAATTCGGCGACTAAATTGATCGGCAAAAAGATCGCTCCGACTATGCTGATGCCGCACATCAATAAAATATTGTACACCGGCGTTTGATACTTCGGATGCAACCGCGTGAAGAATTTTTTCGGTAGAACTTCATCCCGTCCCATACTGAACATAAGCCTGGAAGCACTGGCTTGGCCTGTCAAGCCGGCTGTAAATGTGGAAACAATGACGGCTACTGTAAACAGGGTCGCTAGCAATGCACCGCCTGCCCGTTCTGCTACTTCAAACAAAGCGGTATCTGTCGATTTAAAGCTTCCGACATCCGGCCAGACAAGCTGGGTTACATATGCTTGCGCAATAAAAATGATTCCACCGATCAAACAGGAAAGCATAGCTGCTTTCCAAATATCTTGTTTCGGATTTACGGCCTCTTCGGATAATGTCGTAATCGAGTCAAACCCTAAAAAAGAGAAGCACGCAATGGCAGCACCCGAGACAATCGCTCCGATTGCAAAGGTGTCACTGGCAAAGAACGGTGTAATCGAAACTAAAGCGGAAGCCCCCTCTTCTCTAGTGATCGCTTTAATGCAGAAAATCACAAAAATAGCAACGATGACTCCCATGAATAATACAAGTATCCGGTTTGTCTTCGCGGCCATCTGCATGCCAAGAATATTAATGACAGTGATGACGCTGGCAATGATGAGCACCCAAACCCAATAGGGGATGACAGGTACCAGCGCATTCGCATATGACGCCCCCATCATAAAGACAATGAGTGGAACCAAGACATAATCCATAAACATGGCCCAACCGGCGAAGAAACCGAGGTGAGGATTTATTGCCCGTTGCGTATATGTATAGGTCGATCCCGAAACCGGAAAAGCCGCAGCCATCCTTCCATAGCTATAGGCCGAGAACATCATGGCGAACATCGCGATTAAATAGGATAACGGCAACATGCCCCCAGTCAACTGGGATGCATAGCCATAAATATAAGCTGGAGCGATCGGTGTCATAAAGGCGATTCCGTAAATGACCAGGTCTCTCAATTTCAGAACCCGTTTAAATTTTGGAGCCGCTTGGTCTTGTGATGTATTTGGTATAGTCGTCATCTCGCCAGCCTCCTCTCTATGTTTACACTAGAATGTCTTGTTCTACTTGCTCTGCAATCAGCTGAATCGTTTCTTCGGTACTCATCACTTGGCAATAGATTTGATTCATAATCATGATTTCCGCGTCATGGAGCTGCTGTGTTGCTGCGGCACATGCATCCTCTACCAATATCACTTCAAAGCCTGCATCTGCTAAGCTGCGGACTGTGGAAGCGACGCACTGGTCGGTGACAACGCCTGTGCATACAACCGTTTCAATGCCCATATTGCGAAGCAGAAATTCATAGTTGGTTCCACTTAACACACTATCCGTCGTTTTATTTACTACAATTTCATCATCCAACGGCTTCAGTTCCTCCACCATTTCCGCTCCTGGATCGCCGATCGGCAATAAAATATTGTTCCATCCCGGACGGCGCTGGACTGGTGATCGATCACGGCCGTCTTTATGATGGCATGCTATACGGCCGAACGTTACTTCCAGTTGATTGTCACGAAAGAAGTCCAATAGCTTTTTATTATTTGGCACTACGATGTCATCAATCCGGTCGAAGAAGTATTCCCACTTGTCGAACATGCCCCGTTCGCGGGCTAATTTTGCATCCAAACCATCACGGCTGATAAATTGCTGTTGCATATCAACAATCAACAAAGCGGTCTTTGCTGGATCGATCGTCATTTTCCTTTCCTCTGTCGGTGCGAACTCGTAGTACAAAGTTTGTTGGTTTTCCATCATAAATTCCTCCAATTCACAGCCATGCGGACTGCTTTTTCGTAATAAAAAAAGAGATTCTTCATGTGCAAAAGAATCTCCTAAGGCAATAAAAAAAGACTATATCTTTTCCAAAGAAATCGGAAAATGATGCAGTCATCCCAGATTCCTCGCCTGTATATCTCAAGTGGAGATAGCACAACTTAATAAATCGGCAAATTTATTAAGACAGTCCTGCAATTATTCATTACAGGCCCAGTACATAATGGCGAGAACTCATTATATACTTCGGCGACATTTCCTTCTTCATAGCTTCCACGTCTTCCCGGACTCCGCTATGCCCTAATAAATATCGCGCCTCTACCTCACCTGCGTCAGCAGCGAGGTCTATTCAATTATTGGAATCATTATATATCTCAACTAAATTAAATGTCAAAGTTATTTTTTACCAGTATAGCAATTCGCTTATGAATGGTTTTTAAAGAAGTACTCATCCTACAGCAAAGGAGTGTAGATAACTTATGAGAAAAATATTCATGGCGCTTGGCTTCATACTTCCTTTCACAACAACTCTCCCCCATACTTCGGGGGTTCATGCAGAAAGCCCCGCATATACAAAATGGGGGCGGTTAGCGGTAAAGGAAACACAGTCCAAATATCCCCGTGCGAATATTATTGATTATTTGCATATAGGAGCCGAAACGAAAGATGATTTAACCATTGAGAAATTCAAACTATGGTTGAAGGAAGACAACCGTGAATTCGGTGTTTTCGTAACGATCATTTATTCGACGAAATCGCAAACCGTGAAAAATATCGCATTTCAGGAAACTGAACAATAATAATGGCCGACTATCGTTTAATCCAAAAGATACGCCATCACTTGATCGAAATATGAATCGACTGGATTGGATGTATCCACGATCAAATACGATTCCACAGGTCGTTTACTCTCACGGATAGCTCGGTAATAAGCCTCTTCCGACTCCGCTTCGGCTATTTGGCTGACCATCCTTTCCCTGTTTCTCAGTCTACGATTCACTTCCGTAAAATCTTGAAGCTGACATTCAATAAATTTATATACCGTTTGGTGCTTTTTCGTTAAACAGATCCCCTTTTCAATGATTTCGTCGTATAGGCACGGGCTATCAAAGATGACATCGTGCCCTTGCGACAAATGGAAATCAATCAACGACCAATCGATCGCGTACGCTATGGAGCCCGCTTGTTTCCCATCAATCGGTTCACCTTTGAAAGAGTCCAGCAAAGAAGATTTCACAATGTCATGGTCGACGATGACAGCACCATTTTTCCTCGCGATTTGTCTTGCCAAAGTGGACTTGCCCGAACCTGGAAACCCAGCCATTTGGAGAAACACATAACCACCCCTTCTCTATCTGCATCTATTTTAGCGAAAAAACAGACAAAAATCCTGCTCAGGACATCCCGAGCAGGATAGCATTTAACACAACACGATAACTTGAGACGGGGTCGTTTGAGCAGGAATGCTTCTTGTGGTGGCACTGTAAACAACGACCAACTCACGGTTGGCGGGATACCTCGTAAACGACTGCCCATTTTCGAGAACGATTTTTGTTTGCCGGGACAGATTCAATTTCAAAGTTCCCTTGCTGTTCACCAATTGGTTGTCGTAAAAATCCACATCAACAAATTGATCCGATTGATTTTTCGCAACAACAATTGCCTGGTATTGGGGTGGATAAATAAGAGGAACGGGCAAATCCGCATCATAAAACCCTGTCACCTGGTCACCCACCTTCACTGACACATGATCCACAAAATACGTACCAGGCTCGATTACTAAATTGACAACAGATCCATTCCTGTTCTGAACTGTAAACAACAGAAAGCATCCTGCCATCGAATCATTTGACCCCACATAAAAATCATTGATGGCCGTGACCCGGCCGCTCACCGGTTGAAAGTTTACCATTTCCCTACCTCCATCATATCAATCATCCGCCTATTTAGAATATGCGCTCCTTTGTTTAGGTGTTCGGAGTAACCGGAAACGGCTCGACAAGTCAACGTATTGAGAACCAGCATTTCTAGACATTATTTTTCTTTAATCAAAAACAACAATGGACGCCGGATTATCGTGATTCGAAAATCAGATAAACCGGGGGGAACCGCAGATGATTGATTTGAATGCCAGATAAAGCGGGTGTCTGCCAGATTGTTGATTTGAACGTCAGATAAACTCAGGGAACGCCAGATAAACCTGGTAATCGCCAGATTATCGAGTTGAACGCCAGATAAACTCAGGGAACGCCAGATCCTTGACTTGAACGCCAGACTAACTCAGTGAACGCCAGATTATCGACTTGAACGCCAGATGAACTCAGGGAACGCCAGATAAACTCAGGGAACGCCAGATTATCGACTTGAACGCCAGATAAAGCGGATGAATGCAAGATTATTGAGTTGTACGCCAGATAAACTCAGGGGAACGCCAGATTATTAACTTGAACGCCAGATAAAGCGGATGAACGCCTGATTATCGACTTGAACGCCAGATAAAGCGGATGAACGCCAGATCCTTGACTTGAACGCCAGATCCTTGACTTGAACGCCAGATTAGCGAGTTGAACGCCAGATAATCCTGATCAACGCCAGATTCTTGACTGGAACGCCAGACAAACTCAGTAAACGCCAGATTAGCGAGTTGAACATCAGCTAACTCATCAGCTTCTTCATCAGACAAAAAAACCATCCCGACAATTATGTCAGGACGGTGTATGTATTACATAAACATTCCGGCGATGGTACCACTCATCAAGTTGGCAAGCGTTCCTGCCAAGACTGCTTTCATGCCAAGTTTTGCGACAACGCCGCGTTGATTTTCCGCGAACGCGGTCATGCTGGCAATGAGGATCCCAAGCGAACCGACATTGGCGAAACCGCACAGTGCAAATGTCATGATGGCAACCGTCTTGTCAGATAATGATTCAAGCAAAGGCTTGAGTGACGTAAAAGCCACCATTTCATTCAATACTACCTTTTGGCCAAGCAAGTTGCCTGCTGTCAATGCTTCCGACCAAGGAACTCCCATCACGAAAGCAAGCGGGGAGAAAATATAGCCAAATATTTGTTGGAGCGACAGCTTTGGATAGCCGAACCATCCACCGATGCCTCCCAGTAATCCATTCAACATCGCCATGATTGAAATGAAGGCGATCAGCATGGCAATGATAAGACCTGCCATTTTAAGCCTTCCATGGCACCTTTGGTAATTGCGTCTAAGACACTCGGTTTTACATCGTCACCACCAGCCGGTTTGGATTCCTTTGTTTCCACAACATTCAACGGCACTTCCGTTTCCGGTATTAAAATTTTCGCAAACACGAGTCCGGCTGGAGCGGCCATGAAACTGGCGGCGAGTAAATAATTAATCGGTATGCCCAGTGCGGCATAGGAAAGCAGTGTACCACCGGCGACAGAGGCCAAGCCGCCAACCATGACCGCGAAAACTTCGGAACGCGTCAATGTTTTAATATAAGGCTTGATAATGACCGGTGCTTCTTGAACCCCCAAGAAGATATTGGAAGCGGCTGTCAGCGATTCAGCTTTGCTCGTCCCAAGAAGTTTTGAAAGTCCCCCTCCAATGACACGTACGAAAAGCTGCATAATGCCAAAATGATATAGAACAGAAATAAGTGCTGTTACAAAAATAGCCATCGCGGCGACACGGACTCCGAAAATAAAACCGGTCGGCTGCGAAGCATCCGCCAATCCACCAAAAACGAACGTCAATCCTTCGTTCCCATAATGGATGATATTCCGGACCCCAGCCGATATTTTTTCGAGCGCCATTCGTCCCCATGCGGATTTAAGCACAATATAACCGAACAGAATTTGCAGTACCACACCGATACCGACAACTCGGTAGTTAATCCTCTTTTTATTTTCAGATAACAGAAATGCAATCGCCAAGATGACAAGGCAGCCTAACAGCCCTAGTAGTATATTCATAGTCCACTCCCCTACTCCAAACTAAACTTTTCACACTAATGTGTAATCGGTTACATGTAATTTACCACAATATTTTACGTACTGTCAATGCGATATTACAAGACTTCCATTGACCAAAACATGGATTCTTGCTATGTTAATGTAAACGATATCACAATTGAGGTGCATTATGGCTACAATCAAGGATGTTAGCAAACTGGCAGGCGTTTCCGTCGCGACCGTCTCCCGTTTTCTGAACAAGAACGGCTATGTAAGCAAAGAAGCTGCACAAGCTATTACAGAGGTAATTGAAAAATTGAATTACCGGCCCAATAATATCGCAAGGAGCTTGGCAGGAAAAAAAACAGCGACTGTCGCTCTCATGGTGCCGGATATCTTAAATCCTTTCTTCCCGGAAATTGCACGCGCGGTGGAGGACGCAGCACATGAAATCGGTTACACAGTCATGCTCTGCAATACAGATAATGATGCTGACAAAGAGGCGAAATACATTGAGACGCTCATCCAAAAGCAGATCGACGGCCTCATCATCTCTTCCTATACGATAAAACCCGAGCAAGTGGCCAAACTCCAGAAGCATTCCATTCCCGTCGTCTTGATGGATAACGCATTTTCTGGACAGGATATTGTTTCCCTTCTCTCGGACAACCGAGGTGGCGGGATAGCAGCAACGCAGCATCTGATCGCACAAGGCTGCCGGAAGATCGGACATATTTGCGGCCCAATGCATATTGCCTCCTCTCGGGAACGCACATTAGGATATGAGGAAGCTTACAAACAGACAGGACAATTCATGCCGAGCCTGATTACTTACAGTGATTTCACAGTGAAAGGCGGCTACGATTCCATGATCAGCCTGCTCGACTCCCACCCCGATTTAGATGGTGTCTTCGCCAGCAATGATTTGATGGCTGCCGGCGCTGTCAAAGCGTTAATTGAACGGGGCATTCACGTGCCTGCTGAAATAAAAGTCATTGGTTTTGATGGAATCCACATGGAAATGATGGTGCCGGAGCTGTCCACCATTGCCCAGCCGATTTATGAAATCGGCAAGACAGCGATGAACTACGTTGTCGCATTGATCAACCAAGAGCCCATCGAGAAGAAAAGCAGACGCTTTGATGTTGCATTGATTGAAAAACAATCAACAAAAAGGTGAGTTCCGTGTATATGGAACCCACCTTTTTTACGCGACTACCTTATTTTTGTAAGAAGCTAGTTCCATCAGAAGTGAGAGGAGAACGCCAACCAGGAGTCCATTGCTAATAATCGGCTGCATAAGAACTGGGAATGTGCTGAAAGCCGCTGGGGAAATCGTCATGACACTCAAGCCGGCAAGGACTGGCAAGGTGAGTCGGTACAGAGAAATCCTTTCCAGCGGCAATTGCCGAATATTTTTCATGGCATTGCCGAACAATTGCAAATAGGCGACAAACAGTACAGCATCTCCAATACTCATCGGCATTAAGGAGAAGAACGAACCAAGCATAGGCACAAGACCCATGACAATGAAAAGCAATCCTCCTAGAACGAAGGGCAGCCGCTGGTAAATTCTTGTGCTCTCCAGAAAGCCAATTGAAGATGTATAGGGACCGTATGGTATGAGACCGAACAGCCCTGCAATGATCGTATGCAGCCCTGTCAACATAAAGGCGCGGCGATATTGTACATCCGACGTTTTTGTCTTAAACAGCTTCTCGATCGTAGTGATAGCGACCAATGAATTGGCCATATTGATCAATCCTGCGAGAAAAGCAGTCAGAACAATACCGATGTCCATCCGGAACGGTCCCCAAGGCAACAATGGGAACAGCGCGGACGAACCGCTGCTCACTTGAGCACTTGTCTTAAATAAGAGGCTATAGGCAATCCAACCAACAACCATTCCGATCAGAATCGAATAATTCCCCAGTTTTCCGAACCCCTTAACAGCCAGCACCAATACTAATAGCACAATGCCGAACGACAGCATGGCGACAGTCGCATCAATCTTACCTTCTTCATTCATCCCGAGCATTCCTTTAAAAAACACCATGATCAACTGGCAAGATAATAAAAACAGATAGACCGTCAAGACGACGGGATTGAAGAGCTTTCTCAAGGTGCCAGCAAATCCAATTGCGCCGAGAACAATCGTCATCAGGCCCGCGAGCACGATACCGAGTGCCAGGCTGCCCCCCACCTCGGCATAACTAAGCCCGATGGCAGGCGCTGATGCACATAGACTGAGCACCAGCCCCCACCATACGCCTCCATGCCCTTCCATGAGCGGATATTTATGGCCGAATACTGCCTGCAGTATGCTCGCTGCTCCGGTAACGATGAAGGACGTTCGGATAATGCCCGCAACTTCCAGATCGGGCAACTCAAATGCCGCACCTACCGATAAGGGGACGACAACCGTATTGGCAAACATGAAAAACAGCCATTGCACGCCAGCGAGTGACATTGCAGGCTTTGATAATGCGTTCATCCATTTTCCTTCTTTCTAAACGGGGAAGAGTCTGACACATTACGTCAGACTCTTCTTCCAAGGCTTATCTCCCTAATGTCTCAACTAGTGTCTCAATAAAACGTTCCCGGTCCACTTCCAAGCAGACGTTCACATTCGGTTCTTTCTTGGTCCAGCCTTTGAAATCACAGACTGTATGTCCATCACATAAGTCGCTGTTCGTTTCAACATCGACGAAATACGGTACTGTCCGGACAAGGGATCGATCGAGCGCAACCCCTACAGCAAGCGGATCATGCATGGAACAAGCCCGTTTCCCTGTCAATTGGTAATAGCGGTTCATGTAATGGACGGTTGATTCTTGGACGAAATCACGAACCTCACCGGCACGGATCCTCTCAATATCCCCCTCAGTCAATAACGTTTGTTGCGTCACATCAAGTCCGACAAGGGTAATCGGAATACCGGCATGAAGCACGATCTTCGCTGCTTCTGGGTCGATATACATGTTATATTCCGCGGTCGGTGTAATATTGCCTGGCGAACTGACAGCCCCGCCCATAATGACAAGCTCCTTCACCCATTCGTTTAATCGTGGTTCTTTGCGAATCGCAAGCGCCATATTCGTCAGGGGTGCCAGCAGAATAATCGTCAGCTCGCCTTTATGTTTTTTCGCCTGTTCGATAATGAAGTCAGGTGCGAACCCCTCTTCCTTCACTGTGACGTCCATCTCTTTCAACGCGCCGCCAATCCCATCATTCCCATGGACGCTCACTTCGAAATGAGGATCTCTCAGCAATGGACGGTTTGCCCCTTTTACAATGGCGACATCTTCTCTGCCAAGCAGCTTCATGACTTTGGTCGTATTAATAGTCGCTTGCTCGAGGGATGTGTTGCCGTTGACTGTTGTTATGCCCAGTATGTCAGCCTGTCCATTTTTGGCAGCCAGGCAAATGCCGATTGCGTCGTCTATTCCCGTATCCACGTCAATGATCACTTTTTTCATGCTTCCATTCTCCCTACCTTCTCCGATTCAAGTAATGTCATAATGCATTCTACTGCGGTTGCCACCCCGTATTTAAGGGCATCGAGGTTTACATGATACTTGGCGTTGTGCCACGGGAAGTTTTCTTTCTCTGTCGATCCAGTGCCCCAATACATGAAAACGGAAGGCACATGGCTCGCCACAATCGAAAAATCATCTCCGCTCATATACGGATGTTCCACTTCCACGACCTGGTCCTCACCAAAAGCAGTGCGGATTGCATGGGAAACAATATCTGTCAATTCAGGATCATTCCAGCATGCCGGATATCCCCGACTATACTTATACTCATACGAGCCGCCCCAAAAAGTCGTCACCGACTGCAGCATTGCTTCGATCTGGCGCTCCATGCAATCTTGTGTTTCCGTCTTGATGGTACGAACTGTTCCAGAAATATCCACGCGATCACACATGACATTCGAGGTGAAGCCGCCGTTCACTGTTCCAAACGTGATGACTGCTGGATCGAGCGGCGATGTTTGCCGGGACACGATGTTCTGGGTACCCGCAATGAATTGGCCTGCCATTGCAATAGCATCTATCCCTTGGTGCGGCGCCGCCGCATGGCCGCCTTTCCCAATTAGAGAAATATACACTCTGTCTGTGTTTGCGAGCATATATCCCTTTTTCATCTCAAACTTTCCTGGTGCCAGAAACGGATTGGTATGCAGGCAGATGGCCGCATCCACTTTTGGATTTTCCAAGATTCCTTCCTCTATCATCGGCTTCGCTCCGCCAGGCTGCACTTCCTCCGATGGCTGGAACATGACTTTCACAGTCCCTCTCCAATCAGCTTTCCGCTCCTCTAATATAGCTAGAAGGCCAAGCCCGATTGTCGTATGGGCATCATGCCCGCATGCATGCATGACGCCAGTCCGGGTCGACGCATAGTCAAGTCCCGTCTGTTCATCGATTGGAAGCGCGTCAATATCACAACGGATTAGAATGGTCTTTCCTGGCTCAATTCCGCTCAGTTCTGCACAAACCCCTGTCGCCGCCATTTTCTTGTAGGGAATGCCAAGGCGTTCCAATTCTTTCACAATAAATGCTTGGGTTTCGTATTCTTCTTTACTTAACTCGGGGTGCTGATGCAAAAATGTATAGGTGTCCTTCAAATAGGATTCCAAGTTTTCTTCGATATATGGCAATGAAATATGCTCCATCGTGTTGACCTCCTGTTCCTACAATTCATCCAAGAAAGGCATTCCTTCCTGGGCACCGAATTTTGTTACCGCCTTTGCTGATACGTTGACTGCAAATGACACCATGTCAGTGATCGCCCAATCATTCGTCACACCGACTGCAAGCGCTCCATTGAAGGAATCTCCTGCCCCGGTTGTATCCACAACTTCGACTTCTGGGGGCTGAATTAGTTTTAATATACCGTCTTCCAAATAAGCGCATCCTTCCTCACCCAGTGTAACGAGAAGGGTTTGATGGTAAGCGGATTGCCATTTCTCCATTAATATCTTTAATTGATCACGGGAGGAGAATGAATGGCCTGCCATTGCTTCAAATTCTGTTTCATTCGGTGTCATGTAATCAACCAACTCAAGCAATTCAATCGGTAAATTTTGCGCGGGAGCCGGGTTTAAAATGGTCGTAACGCCATACTGTTTCGCCAATTGTAAAACATGTGCAACCGTGGGAATCGGGATTTCCAACTGAGTCACAAGCACATCCGCACTTGCAATCGCCTGCTCGATACGCATATCGAACTGATCGGGAGTCACCGCAAAATTCGCTCCTGGCACGACCGTAATACAATTGTCGCGTTCTACGGAATAAATATTCGCAATGCCTGTCTGCACTCCGTCGATCGTCTTGACGAACTCCGTGCCCACGCCATTTGCCTTTAGCTGCGCCAATAGACTCCGGCCAAACTCATCGTTTCCAACCGCTCCGACCATTTGGACATCGCCCCCAAGCCGAGCCATAGCAACTGCCTGATTAGCCCCTTTTCCTCCTGGCAGATACGTGACCCGCTCGCCCAATATCGTTTCTCCCATCTTTGGGAGCCGGCCAGCGGAGATGACAATATCCATATTAATACTGCCGACCACAACTATTTTCTTTTCCACCCTATCACCTATTTCGTCGTTCATTCGGGAAACCACCAATGTGTAACCGATTACACATTAAGGATACCATACGCATGACCAGCTCCGCAAACTCAAATCAGTATTGATAAGGAATGTTTTGATACCACGAATTTTTTTGGCATAGATTACCGGTTTTTGGAACACATCATATACCATTCATCTCAAGTATATCTTTTGTTTGCTTTCCACTCGATTCCGCGCCCTGAATCAACTACAATGGACAACAATTAGATTCATATCTTTCACGAAAGAGAGGAAACTATGGGTAAACGAACAATCGCATCTATTTTCGCCTGCCTTTGCATCATTCCTTTGCTTTATACAGTACTGGCGACTGCCATAATCCGTATAACAGGCTTTGGAATTGTAAAAAAAGCAAATCGAACGGGCATCGCCCTGACCTTTGATGACGGGCCGCATCCAGTCTATACAGTGAAGTTGTTGGACCTTCTTAAAAGGCATAATGTGCGGGCCACTTTTTTCGTCGTTGGCGAGAAGGCCCAATTGCATCCTGCTCTTTTGAAACGCATGCATGCAGAAGGGCATCAAATCGGAATTCATCATTTACAGCATTCATCAAGCTGGCTGCTGACGCCCGGCCAGCTGAAGAAGCAGCTAGTGGAAACGGAACAAATCATTCAGGAAGCAACGGGTGTACGGCCATTCCTCTATCGTCCACCCTGGGGCTTTATGAATGCAGCTTCGATTCCACTCGCAAAATCACGAGATTACAAGATTATTATATGGTCTCACCACTTCAAAGATTGGAAGGTTGCAAGCTGTGAAACCATACTATTAGAAGGATTGCGGCAAGTGCCCGAGGATGGTTCCATTATTCTATTGCATGACGATGGAACAAATCCGGGCGCAGATGACGAGGCGCCTGACGTGATGCTTTCCAAACTCCAAATTTTCTTGGAAGAGGCAACTGCAAAAGGCGTCCGATTCATCTTGCCGATCAGCAACTAGCTATCTCCCAATAATCCCCATTCAAAACCTTGTACATTAATGTACAAGGTTTTTACTTTCCTTTTCGAATCAATGCTGTATAATGCAGATTAATAGACAAAACTTCCGTCTTCTAACCTAAAAAATTATACAAACCTTATACAATATATGAAATGAGGAGATTGGATGAAAAAGAAAGTGATCGTAATTGGTGCAGGCGTCGCTGGATTGGCGAGTGCGATCCGTTTACAGCATTTAGGGTACGAAGTCGAATTGTTCGAGAAGGAGGGAATGCCCGGCGGCAAAATGCATCAAATCGAAAAAGACGGATATCGTTTTGATCTTGGACCGACAATTGTCATGATGCCTGAGTTATATCGGGAAATTTTTGAATTTTGCGGCCGTAATCCCGATGACTACATCCCAATGGAACGCCTGGACCCTATGTACAGTGTGTACTTCGGGAAAGAACCGGATGATCACATCGAGATTTCTTCCGATCTGACCAAGCTGATGGATACATTTGAGAATGTAAGCGATCAAGATGCACAAGGCTTCTTGAATTATTTGCAGGAGATCCACAAGCGCTACCTTGTTGCAAAAGAGCATTTCCTGCAACGGCCTTTCCGGAAAAAATCCGATTTCTACAACACAGCTATGATTCGGCAAGGCTTGAAGCTAAAAACTTTCGGAAGTGCTGACAAATTTGTCAGCAAGTATATCAAGGATGAGCGTTTGAAACAGATGATCAGTTTTCAAACCTTGTATATCGGTGTCTCTCCTTATAGCGGCCCTTCCCTTTACACGATGATTCCGATGATCGAATTTCTTTACGGTGTCTGGTTCATCAAAGGGGGCATGTATACGATGGCGAAGTCGATGGAACGGCTTTTCCTAGAGTTGGGAGGAAGCATCCACTATCACACACCGGTTGATGAGATCGTCATCCAAGGGGGCAAAGCAATCGGCATAAGGGCCAAAGGCGAGTACATCCCCTCACATCACGTCGTTTGCAATGCGGATTTCCCATACGCCATGAAGCATCTTGTGCAAGATGTCAAAGCGAAAGGAAAATATACAGATAAGAAGATTGATAGCATGAAATATTCCTGTTCCTGTTTTCTCATGTATTTAGGAATGGACCGAAAATACGACGAGATTCCGAATGCCCATAACTTCATTTTCAATGATGACCTGAAAGGAAATCTCGATGGCATTTTCGAAGGACGGCGGTTGGATTCAGCCTCCTTCTATGTGTACATTGGCTCCAAACTCGACCCATCGCTTGCCCCTGAAGGAAAGGACGGCTTGTACATACTTGTCCCCGTTTCAGACTTGTCGTGCTCCTCTTATGTTTGGGATGAGGAAACAGTTCAACACTACCGGAACTACGTGCTGGGCGAATTAAAAAAAGTAAAGGGCTTTGAAGAGATTGAACATGAAATCATATCGGAAACGCATATGACGCCGAATGATTTTTCTAAGCGGTTCAACGCCTATAATGGGGCCTGCTTCGGACTGCAGCCGAGCCTCAGCCAAAGCAATCACCTGCGGCCCCAAAGCAAAGCGACCCACTGCGAAAATCTGTATTTCACAGGCAGCAGTACACATCCTGGCGCGGGTGTGCCCATTGTATTGCTGTCCGCTAAAATTGCCACCGAAGAACTTCTATATGATGACGGCCACCTACTACAAGCAAGATGAAAGGAGATCTCTATGCTACATAATGAACAGTCCGTCTTGGCTGCCGATTATGCGTATTGTGAGGAAATCATTCGACAGCATTCCAACAGCTTTTATCAGGCCTTCTCCGTTCTACCAAGAGAAAAGGCACTGGCCGTATATGCAATTTATGCCTATTGCCGGACAGCAGACGATTGTGTCGACGAAAATGATTCGACTGCCTCGAAGACAACTGCATAAAATAAAATGGTGGATGCATTGAATCGGTTTGCTGTTTATCAGGAAGACGATCATCCACTTTGGAGGGCTCTTCGAGATGTATTCAACCGTTACGAGATGGATATTGAGCCGTTTTACGACCAGCTGACCGGGCAATTGATGGATATTCATTTCAACCAGCCGGAAACAATGGAGGCAATGGAGACGTACAGTTATTTTGTGGCAGGCTCTGTCGGCAGGATGCTGCTTCCGATTATCGCAAGTCAGGCGAAAGATGATTGTGTCGATATCGCCGTAAGTCTTGGCATCGCCATGCAGATCACTAACATTTTACGGGATGTCGGAGAGGATTACGTGAAACATAGAAGAATCTATTTGCCAAAACAAGAAATGCAGGTTGCTCAGTACACCCCTTTACATCTCGCGACATATGAAGTGACGGAAGGGTTTAAGGAGTTATGGGAGCGGATGGCTTCACGGGCCGAGACGCTTTACGATGAATTTCTTGGAAAGGTGGATTTGTTCGATCAGGATAGCCAGTTTGCCGTTCTCTCATCCGCACTGATTTATCGGGCCATTCTGACAAGCATTAGACAAAATGGCTATGATTGCTTGCGCATGCGCAATTATGTGTCCACCCATCAAATGTTACAGATTCTATCGGAAGCGACGGGATGAACGGAGAGAATGGAGGGATCCAGTTGGAAAGAAGCAAAAACACGGTCATCGTTATAGGAGGAGGGCTTGGCGGGCTATCAGCCGCCATCTCCTTGGCACAGGCAGGCTACAAAGTTACCTTATTTGAAAAGAATGATCATCTTGGCGGAAAGTTGAACCGACTGGAACAGGACGGGTTCGGATTTGATTTGGGACCCTCCATTTTGACGATGCCTCACATTTTCGAAAAGCTCTTTCATGGAAGTGGACAACAGATGGCGGATTATGTGCCGATTCAGCGGCTCAGCCGGGAATGGCGCTCCTTTTTTCCAGATGGCACGGTATTGGATTTATATGGGGACTTGAATTTGATGGAAGAAGCGAATCCCTTTCTGTGCCGGCAGGATATCGATGACTACAATGAATTTCTGGCATATGCACAGCGGCTTTACGAAATGACGGAAACGGGGTATTTTGCTGAAGGTTTGGATTCGACAGGAGAAGTGATCCGGCATCACGGTCTTTTCACGTCCTTCAAAGGGTTCGATTTGACTTCTACGATGTATGAGGCCATTGCCAAGCGGATCCGGGAACCACATTTACGAGATATGCTCTCTTACTTCATCAAATACGTAGGCTCCTCTCCGTACGATGCGCCTGCTGTTTTGAACATGATGATCTACATGCAGCATGCTCAAGGATGCTGGTATATTCCAGGCGGCATGCATAAGCTCGCCGAAGGATTGACGAAGCTTGCAAACCTAGCTGGCGTTTCCCTTTATACGGGGATAGTGGTTGCTAAACTGAAAAAAGAAGACGGGCGCATAATCAGTGTTGAGTTGACGGATGGGAGAACGATTGAAGCGGACTATTTCGTTTCCAATATGGAAGTAATTCCTGCGTACGAAAAGCTGTTGTCTGAGGACAAATCGTTTACCGACAAGCTCGCTAAGAAGTTTGAGCCGTCAAGTTCCGGTCTAGTCCTTCATCTAGGCGTAAAAAAAGAGTACCCGCAATTGAACCATCATAATTTCTTTTTTTCCGAAAATCTGCAAGATCAGATGGATATGGTGTTCCACCGTAATATGCTGCCTGACGATCCAACCATTTATCTTGTCAATACGAATAAAACAGATCCGGATCAGGCCCCGGCTGGCCATGAGAACTTGAAGATTCTTCCCCACATTCCGCATATTCAAGACAATCCATTCACTAAAGCGGATTACAGAGCATTCGAGGAACGAGTCCTTTTTAAATTAGAGCGGATGGGGCTGGAGGGATTGCGTGAGAATATCGTTACAAGAGATGTTTGGACTCCTCATGATATCGAGCGAATGTACGGTTCCCACCGTGGTTCCATTTACGGGACCGTTTCCGATAAGCAGAAGAATAAAGGCTTTAAGAATAAAAAACAGAGTGAGCGTTATGACAACCTTTATTTCGTAGGCGGCACTGTGAATCCTGGAGGGGGCATGCCAATGGTGACGTTAAGCGGGCAGCAAGTGTGCGACAAAATCGTCAAGCGGGATAGAACTTGAGTAATACAAAGGGGCAGACAGGAGGTAGTTGAATGGTCATTTTATTGACAATCGCCGGTTTGCTTGGTGCAGCCGGCCTAATGGCGGGGCCTCTCATGTTCCGCCGTTTCCCTGCTCCTTTCACACTCGATCAGCCTTGCACTTCTTCATTTGTGTCCGTCATCATTCCCGCCCGCAATGAGGAGCAGCGAATTGTTCCGTTATTGAAATCGTTGGCTAGCCAAACGGGAATCCGATTTGAAACTATCGTGGTCGATGACGACTCAATGGATCAGACTGCCGATGCAGCCCGATCTTTTGGAGCAATTGTCATCCGAAACCTCCCACCCGAAGATGGATGGATTGGGAAATCTGCCGCATGCTGGGCAGGCGTTCAAGCATCAAAAGGGAATTTGCTATTATTCATGGATGCAGACACAGAATTTCAAGAAGAAAAGAGTTTACTCAAGTATATCTCTTCATATGAGCAGCTCGGAGGCAGAGGTATCGTCTCTTTACAGCCCTATCACCAGGTAGCGACCTGGTACGAAAACGCCGGCGCTTTATTCCCTCTGATCGCTGTTGTCGGCATGAATGTTTTCTCGGCATTTGCGAGCCGTTTACCAAGTGCAGGTTCTTTCGGGCCTTGCTTATTATGCAGCCGGTCAGACTATGATCAGGCTGGCGGACATGACGGAATCCGCGGGAACGTCATGGATGACTTGGCACTTGGACAGAAGTTTTTAGAGGTCGGATATCCGGTCCATTGCTATAGCGGGAAAGGTCTCGTATCACTGCGTATGTATCCGGAGGGGCCGGGTCAGATGATAGAGAGCCTGACAAAAAGTTTTGCGACCGGCGCCAACTTCACAGCACCCGTTGTCATGCTGCTCATTCATCTGTGGATAGCAGGCGGCCTGGCGATCTCGTTGTTGCTGTCTGCTTCACTCGTTTTACTGAATCCTGGGTGGATCCTCGTTTCACTTGTCCTATACGGCGGGTTCGCAGCCATGTTTGCTCTGTTTGCGAGACGCATCGGCAATTTTTCGTTGGGAATGTTCCTGTTCTATCCGCTTCATCTGCTGCTGTTCACCTTCATTTTTCTGCGTTCTGCGTATTTAGGCAAGGTGCGTAAAAGAGTGAGCTGGAGAGGGCGGGATATCCATGTTTAGAGTGGCAGTACGAGAGAAGGCGACTTGTAAATGAAGGACCTGCCGATCATTTGGCTATTTTTCATCAATGCGCTCGCATGGCTGTTCATCCAAATCGGCATTTCGGCAGTTTCCAACATGATTCCGATCAGCTGGTTCGAAAAGCACCCTCGACTCTTTAAAAGCTTCCGTTGGGAAAAAGAAGGGTCCTTCTGGCAACAGGCCACTCGCGTGAAGGCATGGAAACAATATGTTCCCGACGGCACGCTGTTCATCAAATCTGGATACAATAAAAAACACTTACACGGCTGGGATACAGACTCATTATCTGACTTTCTGCTTGAATCGCGGCGCGCTGAGTTCACCCATTGGATTTCCATCCCGCTGGCTTTGCTGTTTTTTCTATGGAATCCCATGTGGGCAGGTTATATAAATCTAGCGTACGCCATTCTATTTCATATTCCACTCATCATCTTGCAGCGATACAATCGGCCGCGAATTGAACGCATTATAAAAGCCCCTGCTTCACGCTGAAGCGGGGCCTTGTCTATAATTTTTCTTGCTTCACCTAGAGAGCGGGTTAAAAATGAAAACGTGCTACTTGTTCCCCATCGACCACGAAGCCCTCGACTTCTTGGAAGCCCAACTGTTCATATAGCCGCTTGGCTACTTCATTCTGCGGTTCATACGACAAGGTGACGGTCTGATGACGGTCTTCCTTCATTTTCTGTATATCTTCTACGACCAGTTGAACCGCCTGTTTGCCGTATCCTTGTCCTTGGTGTTTTTGATCAATCATCATGCGGTAAATCCAATACTGATCATCCTCCTCATCAATGCCAAAGAGTGTGAATCCGACCATTTCATCATCCAGATAGAGTCCTTTGGCATGAAATTGCTTTAAAAAATTCAATTGTGCAAGCGACACAGCATTCGACGCAACAAATTTCACTTGATCATCCCTGACTCGAAGAGAAATCGCTTCAATCCAGTTATCTTTCGTAATCGGTTTTAATTGTAACATCTTCGTATTCCCCCAAATGAACATCATTCTTGCACAATCGGCAGCAACTGCTCATCCTATGATGGCAGCGAAGGACCTAGTCCAGCTATCCTTACCTTGAATACCGTCTGTCGGCCATGAACAACTGTACGCCACAGCAAGCGCAATTTCCAATTTTTTCTACGCAGTATTTTGGAACAGCATAATAAAACTGCACCAGTAATACCTACGGCTACCTGCCTTCCAAAGTTTCAGATGTTTTCCATAAGAGTTGACCAAAAAAATAGAGCTGACCTATTTGTTAGGTACCACTCTATTAGGCTCAATTCAACTCACAATAGAACGAACAGCATCTACCAAACTAAACCCTCCAAGGAACAGACACACGAGAATAACAAGCCCGCCAATCAAATTTAATTTCAGGGAGTTCCTTTGATTCCCCAGTAAATGTTTATTGTTCATGACAATTAACAGATAGACGGCAATGATCGGCAATAAAACCCCATTCAATGCTTGGGCCATCAACAGGATTTCCATCGGACTGAACCCGATGACCGACGTAATGATTCCTATGCAGATCACTCCGGTAAAAATGAACTTGAATTTTTTATTTTTCATGCCACCTTCCCATTTCAACACACTGCTAATGGCAACTGCAGCCCCTAATGGACTGGCTAAAGCGGAAGAGAATCCGGCCGCAAAAATCCCGATGCAAATGAATGTTTTCGCCCAGGAGCCGAACAGTGGTTCCAATTGGTAGGAAAGATCCGCTACACTTTTTACTTCCATCCCGTGCATTGTTGCTCCTGCTGTAATCAGAATCGCTGCAGTGATGAATCCTCCGACAGCGATAGAAACAATGGTGTCCAGACGTGCTTCCTTCATTTCTTTCACAGTCGTCCAGCGTTCTTGCACCATTGTGGAATGAATAAAAAAATTATAAGGAACGACCGTCGTGCCGATCAATGCGATAATAACAAGCATGGAACCGCTCGGAACTGATGGAATGAAGGCTCCCGAAAATACCGCCCCAATATCCGGCTTGACAACAATCATCGTCGTAATGAATGTTAAACTCATTATTACAACAAGTACGAGCATTACTTTTTCAATCAATCGATAGCTCCCGGATAAACCGAGAATAAGAATAACCACACCGATGAAAGGGCTTACAAATTGTTGCGGTATGGAGAATAATGTGGAAATCCCCATAGAGGTACCTAACAGATCACCTGAAATATAAGCCGCACATCCGACCCCGATGGATATGACTACGAGCCAAATGGAAGCGAATTTGAGAAAAGGCTTGTGGAATTGATCATGAATGGCTTCCCCTAACCCTTTCCGTGAGATGACTCCTAATCTAGCCGCCATCTCTTGTAAAACGATTGTTGCGATGATGGAAAAAATAACTGCCCACAAAATTGAGTAGCCAAATGATGCACCTGCCCTTGTCGCTGTCGTGACTGTCCCGGGACCGATAAAAGATGCCGTTATGACGGCTCCCGGACCGATCGCCTTCAATTTCTGGAAGATTCCTTTCTTCGCAGACACGTCTGAATAGGAAGTTGTTGGTTGAACTTTTGTCATATGCCGCCTCCTCATTCCCAATATTCCGAATATTTACCATGAGGAAAATTACTTTTCCTCTAATGAATTGTAGATCGTTTGCTTTGAAACACCGATCAGCTCCGCGATTCGATCAATGGAGCCTTGGATAAGGAACATCCCTTTCTTATCCAACCGTTGCACAAAACGGATGCGCTCCTCCCGTGTAATTGTCGCCAAGTTGATCCCCAATTCAACTAATGTGCTGTTCGTAATCTGTTCAAACACCTCATCGATATGTGTCGCATAACTTTCGTCAACCTGTGGATCATCCGCATTGCCGAACGGTTCGACCAAGCCCGCCAGCATTTGTTGAACAGCATTCACCATCGTGACATCAAAATTGATACCGAGAAAGCCGATGATTTCATTTCGTTCATTGCGAATGAATACAGTCGATGATTTAAGGATTTTTCCGTTTTTCGTATTCGTTTTCATGCCAATTAAATCTTGTACGTCATCTGGGTTTTTCTTTAATTCACGTAAAATGACTTCGGTTGTCGGCGCGCCTACCGCCCTGCCGGTCACATCGCCCTTTATATATATCAACGAGGACTCCAGTTTCGTTGTATCATGGATGACAATTTCACAATTCACGCTAAACACCGCATAGATTGCATCCGCAATCCGTTTATAAGCCTCAAATATTTGATGATTCTCTTGCATCTGGCTACGCACCCTTTCATTGACGTTTCTACACCCTATTTTCTAACAAAGCGGGCAAAAAATCGAGTCTGCCACCTAATCAGAATGAGAGATGCGTGACGTCCTATTGAAAAGGTACTGTAGCAGATAGGATTGATCGATGGCAAATGATTAATGAATACTGCTTTCCAATTCTTTTGTGCCTTGCTTCGAATGGAGGATATGTCCGGCCAGTGCATAGAGCAGCAAAGTTGACGCGAAGTGAGCCGAGAATTGGTTTGGATCTTGCTGCGGGTACACTTCGACAAAGTCCATTCCGATAATGCCAAGCTTACAGATTTCGTGGACCAATGTCAGCAGTTCATAAGACGTCAAGCCATTGCCATCCACCGGGCCGCCAGGATTAAAAGCGAAATCCAATACATCACTGCAGATCGTCAAGTAAACACAATCGACATCCTTGGATGCCAATGCATGTATTTGTGCGGCCAATTCTTTCAGGTCGGCATGGGCACGGATTTCATTGACCGTAATAGTGACAGCTCCGGCATTTCTGGCATTGCGGCCTGCTTCCGGCTGATTGCGCGGCCCATGGATGCCTGTATGGATGACGCTTTCATTCCGGACCCCCTCTTGCTCATACAAACGGGCAAACGGGCTGCATCTTGCAAATGCATCTCCATTGTGGGACGGTAAATTATCATAATGTGCATCCAAATGGATGATGCCCACCTTTTTTCCCTGCTCTGTTAATGCCCGCACAATGGGGAACGTGACGCCGTGATCACCGCCAAGTCCAATGACAAACTTTCCTGACTTCCAGAGCTCCGATGTAAAGGAAGTAATCCGGTTCATGGTCTCATCAACATTGGCAGGTACGACGTCGATATCTCCCACATCACCAATTCGGACATGTTCGAAAACATCCATATCATCGATTTCAGGTAAGTAACCCGAATATCTTGCCGAGCAAAGCCGCATGACCTTCGGGCCTAACTCACATCCCGTATAATCTCCCCAAGTCACGGCTCCTTCCCACGGAATCCCGTAAACGATTACATCCACTTCTTCAAAATTTTTCGTTGCTGATACATTCTTCGCTCCGAGCATACATGGCGTATTACCATAGATCGTATTTTCAGTCATTTGACTAACCACCTTTTTGATTTATTTTAAAACCATTTTTAATTATATTAAAAGATGTTTTAATAATTGTCAAACAGTTTTTAATATCTTTCAAAATCACAGACAAAAAAGAGCATTCAATCGCTTATTATTAGCGATTGAATACTCTATAAACAAATTTATCTAGCTTATGCCACCAAAGGTTTCCCCTTCAAATAAGGGTTATTTTCAATAAAGGCGGCAACTTTTTCCTTAGTACCAGGCAGAATAGGGACACCTTCATGTCTGAATAAAAAAACCCAGCGCAGGCAGGCTAATGCTTCAAACTGTGCCAGATTTCCCACCTTACGCTCTGTTAAATAAGTAGTGCGAAATGCATCCGCATCTTGTTCGGATACATATAGGTGCAACAGCAGGAAAGTCCACGCAAAATCATATCGGGCATCACCCCATTGCGCATTTGTCCAATCAATTACGGTGAAGCGGTTATCCTTTTGGACAATGTTATGTAGATGATAATCTCCATGTATGAGATGACTTTGATTGAGTTGCCCTCTCTGCGTTACTGATTGTAACAGCATAAAAATGTCTGGATGCTGTTGAACCTCAGGGAAAAAGTAATGGATAAAATCATATCTCGGAATCTGCACCTGCTGAAGGTCATAAACCGATAATCCATGAATCAAAGACAGGATTTTTGCCATCTCTATCATATCTTCTGCTGTACATGTGAACAGGGATTCCCCATCATCTGTCGTCAGCATCACTTGATTCCCCTCACGGTCCCGCCCCCAACCATAAGGGGTCGATACTGGAATTCTCCGACTCTGGAGAACATCCAGCAATCTGTATTGATATCCAACGTCTGGATTGCCATTTTTATTCCATACTTTTAGGACATACCATTCCCCGTCGGCTCGCAGCTTCCACACTTCCGCCTCGAATCCTTGATCCACTGGATGCAATGTAATTTCAGAAGCTCGATTCAACAAAACGATGAGGTTTTCTTTTATGTTCTCCCATTTGATTGATCGCAGTATATTCATTTGGTGTTCCTTTCCTTTAAAAGAGCGATTATTTCTTCATTCTGTTTGATGATCGTCTCCAAATGTTTCTCAGTCGAGCCGGATTGACTGGCCTTGCTGGGAGAGTTAGCAACTAATCTGCGAGCATACTGCATGAATGATAAGATACATACTAGAGATAGGCCAACTAGAATGAGTAAAATAATGAGCATAGGGTCCATTCACCTTCCCTCCCTTCAACATAAAGTTCAAAATACAACTTACATATTCCTACTGTATTCCTTAAGTTGCAATTCCTCAATCAATTCTATAGACCGCTTGCTCATAACATAATCGAGGATATGTTCTTTAATGTTCGGATAAAGGACGATCTGGTCCAGATCTGCAAGTGGGATCCATTTCACCCCAGTCTGATTGGGATCGGGGACAGCCGGGTACTTGGGTATGCTTCCGTCCCGCAGTGTACAATCGAAATATAACGCCAAGGAAGGTGTCGCTCCGTACCTATACTCGTTCACAGCAGGCGAATATTCATACACGAATGCCAGCGGCCCTACCTCCACTTTAGCAGAGGCCTCTTCCCACGCCTCCCTCCGCACTGTATCACGAATCGTTTCATCCGTTTCCACACCACCGCCCGGCAAATTATAATGGACCCCCTTCTCTTCCTTTTGAAATTCCACTAGAAGGACTGCATCATTTCGGATAATTAACGCTCCTGCTTTCACTCTTATATGATACGTCATCGCCATTCCCCCTTTTCTCCAAACAGAATTTTCGTACTGCACATCCTATTATAGTTCTCTAAGCAACATCGAAATTCCTTTTAATTGGATTCTTTTTCTAGCATCGTCGTTTTCTATCGACCGACTGTTTAGACGCCGAGACAAACAGTTGAATATTTTACAATATATAACCTTTAACAGGTAAAGGAGGTGGCAGCGGTGAGGCAGGGAAGGAAAAGAAATTTAGGCTTCTGCGTCTTCCCGGGGTATAACTGGTGCGGACCGGGCTGCAGTGGACCCGGTGACCCGGTAAATAAAGTCGATGCGGCATGTAAGGCGCATGATCTTTGCTATCAAAGAGGCGGCCGGCCTTGTGAATGCGATGAGGAATTCCTCCGACGGTTGCGCTTCGAAACCAATTCATCCTCGGAAGCCGGAAGACATGCCCGCATACTGTATCGATATATGAAGATACAAACGTTCTTTACTTGTGGATTTTAAGCAGGCACAATGACAAAGCCCGGAATTCCGTCAAAGTGAGTTCCCGGCTTTATTTCATGACGCACTTTCAGTTCTCCTAGCTGGAGACTCGCCATAGAATGAAATCATAGGAAATAAAAAGGGTTTCCTTTACCATACCACGAACTTAATAGCTAACACGGAAGGAGGAACTTAAATGAAACCACCTGTAGCAAAACAAACTCCCCATCTCCATGAACTGCATGGCGATGTACGGGAAGATGATTATTACTGGCTGAAGGACCGCAACAATCCGGATGTCATCGAGTACTTAGAAAAAGAGAATGAGTATTTCAAGAACATCATGCATCCTCTGGAAGACCAGACAGAACAAATTTATCAGAGCATGGTCGATCGCGTTCCCGAAACGGAAGTGCAAGTGCCCGTGCAGCGAGGACCATTTTTCTATTATTCCCGTCAAGACAAAAGCAAGCAGTATCCAATCTACGCACGTAAACGTGCCGCAAACCGAGAATTTTTGCAGGAAGCGCCGGAGGAAATCGTACTTGATCTGAATGAATTGGCGGAGGAAGATGGCTATTTAAGCGTTACTGCACAACGGATGAGCACGGATCATACCCGTCTTGCCTATTTGGAGAACCGGGACGGGACTGACCGGTATACGGTCTATGTAAAAGATATAGAAACTGGGGATCTTCTGCCAGACCGCATTTCAAATGTCTTTATTTATGGGAGTCTAGAATGGAGCCGGTGCGGTGACTATCTTTTTTACATAACCGTGGATGAAAACGAACGGGCCTGCCGATTATGGCGGCACCAACTAGGAAGCGAATCGGAGACTGATGAGCTGATCTATGAAGAAACGGATGAGACGTTCACGTTATACATCGGATCATCCCAAAGCGGAAAATTCATCTTTGTTTATTCCCATTCGACAACGACGAGTGAAATCCGGATGATCGATGCGGATTCTCCCCTATCCCCGCCACAATTGGTGGACGAACGGCGTGAAGGGACTTTGTATGATGTCGAGCATTGGGAGGACAGCCTTCTCATTTTGACAAATGAGAACGCATTGAACTTCCAGCTGCTCAAAGCACCGCTCCGTGACTTACATACGCGGACGAACGTCATCGAGTACGATGAAGAACGCTATCTTCAGGACATGTTTCCTTTCAAGGATGCACTGCTCATAACGGGAAGGGAAAAGGGGGTAACCCAAGTCTGGAAGCTAAAAGACGGCGAGCTGGACCGGATTGAGTGGGAGGAACCTATTTACACAGTTTCCGTAGTATCGGATCAAAGTTATGATGCAGCTGAAGTCTTACTTGAGTATGAATCATTACTCACTCCCGAAACTACATACGGACTAAATCTCACGACTGGAGAAAAATATTGCCTGCAAGTGGCGCCTGTCAGTGGCAACTATAGCCGTTCCTCTTACCGCCAGGAGCAGCTTTGGGCGACTGCTAATGATGGCGTCAAGATACCGATAAACGTCGTCTATCGAGAAGGGGCGCTCGATCAAGGTCCCGCTCCCCTTATCCTGCATGGCTATGGTTCCTATGGTGCAAACAGTGATCCGGATTTCAACCCGTATCGCCTTCCTATTTTGGACAAAGGGGTTGTGTTTGCCACTGCCCAAGTTCGCGGCGGTTCTGAAATGGGACGGAACTGGTATGAAGATGGGAAGATGATGCATAAGCGCAACACATTCACCGACTTCATCGCCGCTGCAAACCACCTGATTGACGAGGGCTACACAACACCAAGCCAAATGGCGGCGCGTGGCGGCAGTGCCGGGGGCTTGCTCGTCGGTGCAGTCGCCAACATGGCTGGGGAGCTATTCCAAGTCATTGTTCCGGCCGTGCCGTTCGTTGATGTCGTCACGACGATGCTCGATACATCCATTCCTCTTACGACGCTGGAGTGGGATGAATGGGGAAATCCACAAAAAGCGGAGGACTATTTTTATATGAAGTCCTATAGCCCGTATGACAATGTGGAAGCGAAGGACTATCCACATCTGTATATTACGACAGGCCTGAACGACCCGCGCGTTGGATATTGGGAACCCGCCAAATGGGTGGCACGCCTGAGAAGGCTGAAAACGGACGACAATATCCTGGTATTGAAAACGAACATGGGCGCCGGTCACTTTGGAGCATCCGGACGTTTCAACCACCTGAAAGAAGCAGCTGAATACTACGCATTTGTTCTTGATAAATTAGGTGTCACTAATAATGCGGACATGGCGAACCCCCGTTAACCGGGGGTTGCTTTTTTCTAATCCTTCAATTCAATCTTCACATCTCCTTCAATGTAGTGCGGATAGGAAGAAAACTCAAGATACAGCGGATTTTCATAGTCAACCGTTTCAAACGTGATTTCGTATCGCTTGGCATCATGCGCTTCATCGGAAATCGAACTGGAGGATATGCCTACAACTTTTCCGTTCTTGTCTGTTATTTGCCCCACCAAATTGTGGCGATGTTCAAAGATATTTTGTCCTTTTACTAGCATCTCAACATAATTCCTCTTCATTTTAACTACTTCCAGATTGTCGTATTCCGGCATTTGAATGACTGTAGCAGCATCTGTATTGATAACGAGGGTTGACTCAGTTTTATCGAGAGCCTCCAGCCTATTGATTTGCAAATAAAGCTTGTCGGGCTGCTGAAAGTAATTGCTTTGTAAATAATAGGTCGTTTGCTTTTCAGTTTTGGAAGCGGAAGCCCCATTCGTAATCGATCCCCATAGTTCGCCTTTTTCATTCACTAACCGCATATCCTCGAAATGTAAAAGTTTCATCGAGTTCGCTTCATTAAATGAGACTGTAACTGCCGTTCGTAAAGGATATATGATGATCTCCTCGATTGTGAACTTCTGCGACTCCATCTCCACCTCCTGATTCACCTGAATGACCTTCCCCTCTTTAACATTCTCTTGCAATTCGAACGGCAACGAGAATAAAATCGTTGCTCCCTGGAAAACGGTTTCTACCTCTAATACGAAAGAGAGATCTGAGAAAATTACTGGATTTGAGAATTGGTAATTGATTCGGTCAGAATATTCCTTTATTGTTTCATCAACCGGATTACTATGCGAAACTCCACCCGGAGGGATTCCCTGATTATTCTTTAGATCAATGGATTGCATTTGAAAGGATTGCAATCCTTCCTTTGACTTTACTGTATAGAATATACTCATGCCTAATTCATCCAAAATGACCCCTTCGATTGTAAATGTCAGGCCATCTACAGTTTGAGAGACGTCTACTTTTTGGTCATATTCATTTTCGAAAATGGCGTCCAATCCTTTATCATGTTGTATCAAATGAACGAATTTCTCCATTCCAGGTATGGACGCGACAGCACTCGAGAATGCCGGCGATACCCGGATAGAGGTGACGAATGTCAGAAACAGAAGCACCGCCGCAATCATTGACCATATGATTCGTCTGCGTTTTGGCTTTTTATAACAAGTTTCTTGTTTGGCCCGTTCCCACCCTGCTTGAATTGCTTGATCTGCTTTATCTACAGATAGTGGGAGTCGGTTCAATTGATGCTTCAACTTCTTGAGTTCCGCCTCCTCTTTTTCATACATGATCCATCCCTCCTTTGTCTGCCATGTGATTTCGCAGCGACCGCAAGATTTTATGCAGTCTTGATTTGACTGTTCCTCCAGGTATATTTGATAGGACGGCAATTTCTTTGATTTTTACATTCTGGAGATATTTCAAATAAATCAATTGCTGTTCTTCCTTCGACAATGCGTCATCTGAGACCATAAAGCGTTCTCTATGTGTCAATCGATCTTGGCAGTAGTTCATCATGATGCGGATCAACCACGTTTTGAGGTAAGCAGGCTCCCGTACTGTATGAATCTTATTGAACGCACGATAAGCCACTTCTTGAAGCGCTTCTAATGCTTCTTGCTCATTTTTCAAAAAAGCCATGGCCGTACGAAGGAGTGGTTCCTGATGAAGGTGCATGATTGTCAGAAAGGAAACCTCATCCCCTGCTATCGCTTTTTCAGCTATCTTTCTTTCATCCATGTCATCATCTCACCCGCTTTCTTTTCCATTAGACTGTGTAACGAGGAAAAAGTTCAATTTATATTTCATTACTACTAACTCGTACGATGATTTTGCCCATCCTTTCTAGATTTTGAAAGGAAGACACCACCTAGAACTTGATATTTATAAATGATTAGCGAGATGTAAAATTTATTAACATTACATTTACATGTTTATCCATGTAAAATAAAGGAAATGGAAATTAATGTATCACAAACATACTTGAGGAGGGTTTTTTTGAATAATTTTGTAAAGCAAAAATCACAATCTCTTATTTCTGTCCTCTGTGCCTTGGTGTTAGTTTTTTCGGTCACGGTTTTCTCCCCATTAGTAAGTGCAAAGGATTTAACAGATGAGGAACTCGCAGCTCTTCAACTCTCTGAGGATTTACAATTCATTTTTGAAACTGCTTCAGTAAAAGAGGATGGCAAATATATATTAAACGAAACAATAATTGCTAAAAAATTCGGTATTGAAAACGTTGCTTCAATCGTTGCGCTTGTAAAATTGGCTAATGACGAAGAATTAACGGAACAGGATTTAGAAGGAGTTCCTAATCCATTAGGCGAAGAACTATCTACAGCCTCTTGGAAATCTTGTATGATTGATAATGTTCTTGATTACACTGGAATTGGGTTTCTAACAGGTGGTATGATGGAAATGATAGATAAAAAACTATGGGATAAATTAGCTTTGGAAATCATAAAAATTGTTGGGAAAAATGCTATTAAAGGTGGAGTTGTTGGTCTAGCTGCAAGTTTGGCATGGTTTAGTTTTCGTTGTGTAGGAAAATAAAGTTAGACCCTGTTAGGAGTTGAGGTATTGTTTAAGAAAGCTGTTTCATTTACTCTGATACTCTTTGTTTTAATAACAGTATTTCAATGGTTGGCAAAACCAACGATTAATTGGGTAGATAATATTGGTGTTGCTGTTATTGCCTTTCTTATTTATATTCTAGTAGAATGGGCAATTAAACCATCTAAAAGAGCTCATTAGTACACGGGAATTCGGGCTTAATGTCAAACATAAGAAAAGCAAATAAGGGGAGTGACCGCTACTCTCAGACTGTAGACAACTCGGGAAAATACAGAGTTTGTCTACAGTCTTTTTCTATTACAATGGAAGTAATAATAGAAAAGTTGATTTCCACTGCGGCTGAACGCTTTCTTACCTTTAGTTAAGACTGAGGTGTCGATCAAGATGACATTCATCCAATATACCTTCGGCATCCAATCCATGCGCTAAACGATCCAGGAAATTGAACCGAACATGTTCTACCGTTGGTTTCTCGTCTTCGGCTTCCATACAGAGGTGCCCCATATCTCTATATTCGGAAAGAACTATATTCGCCGTAATGCAGATAATGACTTATTGAACAGATCTTTTATCGGAGATTGAGTTATTATTCAGTGCAGATTGTAAAAAAAGTATATCGAGGAGGGAAACATATAATCATTACCCCTTCCTCTTTTGTTCATCTTCCATTTGCATTCTAAGCATGTTCTGTAACAGTTCTTCTGTCTGGATTTTCACATTTTCTATTAACATATCAACCGTATCTAGTAAAGAAACTAAAACAATCTTAACAAAACCTTGCTCAAATTGCTCTAAAGATTCCGGGAGTTCCTCTTCGTCTAGGATAAAGCAATCCCCATTGGGGAGTACCAAAATATCAATAATTAAATCTTCAAAGGACACGACCTCGTCTGTAACAACTGTATTTCTGACAATATTAAAATAAGAACCTAAATAATTGCCCTCTTTATCTATCCAAAAATAAAAGTTATATGGCTTATCAGTCCAATAGGAGGCAATCGTACAACTGCCTTTTGGAATTGTTAGTTCAACTTGATCAGTCTTCATAGTAAAAGACGTTTCAATTTCATGAAACAGCATGATCTTTTCCTGTTCCACCTTAAGCAGCTTGCATATATGATCTACAGTTGTCGAATCAAAACAGACCTTTCTTTCGATGATAGTCTTATCAGTTTGTATCGCTAATGTTTGCATCCTACTATCCCTCATTTACTGCCCACGTTGGTTTAGTGATAATGGATTTTGCCAAAGCTTCTGCTTGTACTTTACCATTCCAATGTAAACTATATCCTATTGCTCATTCAACTGGTACCATCACTCTTCAAATAAAAATTCATACCCCATGTAGTGAAAAGTTTGATAAAATCCTAATCGTTCCGCAACAGCAATAGATGGTTTATTACTATCCATACAGTCCCAATACGGAATCTTATTATTTTCAAAACAATCCTTTATAAAACGGTGGGCTGCTATTTGGGCTAATTTCTTCCCTTGATGCGCCTGTAACGTTTCAATGCCTATGCAAATTATATTTTCAAAAACAAAACTGGAGGAACAGATACTAACAATTTCATTATCATATAAAATGCAATAGCCCAGCCCTTCCCTAAAAAATTGATTGGGTGATGACCAAGACCATACGATCGTGTCGTGTAAAAAGCCAATGTTGCCGATTTGATTATTGCCGTTTTCATAGAAATGTCTAGTAATTTTTTGAACCGTATAGCCTTGTTCCAGCGTTGGCTCTTTTTCTGGTCTATCACTCTCCTTTGGCAGCACATACACCCGCTGGAGCCAACTTCCTACTTTCCGATGTGTAAATAACCTCTTGATCGTATGATCCCATTTGGGATGATTGCCGACCCCTTCAAACCATTTTAATCCTACTTTTTTTGCATCCGGTGCAACAACAGAATCGATAAATGCATTAAGTGCATTGTTGAACTGCTCATTACTCTCATTCCCAATAAAAATAAAACCATCGTGATTCCCTAACCATATTAGGCCTGAAGTTGGTGCTTGAGTATTATCTACAAAAATTCGCCCAGGATTCGTTCCTGCAACGATTGCTTTCGCCTCTACCTGCCCTTGTTCATTTAATATGGTTAAGCATTTATGAAACTCACGTTTCTGTAATTCAAAGATCACATTTTTCACTCATTACATTATTGATATGCTTATGTTAGACGCACTATTTTTTCTTCCATTTCCTGCGATACGTCATAGGCCCCTTCCGATTGGTTGGAGCATACCACAACAGTCGTCGATGTACTTGGGTAATAAGCTGAGTGGAAACTAACGCCCGGATCATACCCCATTACATGATATTTACATATGTCAGCACCGATTTTTTTAATCCATACGCCATACCCATAGTAATCGTCCCCATCAATCGAAACATGCGGTGTTAGCAAAAGTTGCGTGTACTCTTCGCTTAACACCCTATTATCCAGTAGTGCTTCCCACAGCTTGGCCATGTCCCCAACTGACACAAAAGCTCCCCCGTCCGGTCCACCTTTAACAGGCAATGAGTAGATATTCGTTTTCCAAGTCCCATCCGGATGATCAATGTATCCCAGTGCTGTATTCGCTGGAAGAGCATCCAATTCGAAATACCCCGAATCCGTCATACCGGCTTTCTTGAAAATAAATTCTTGAATATACTCGGCAAAAGGCAGTTGACTTGCTTTCTCGATGATCAAGCCAAGCAATACATAACCAGCATTATTATAGTGAAATCTTTCTCCCACTGTTAACTTCATCGGCTGATCTTGAAATAGCGGCAGAAAATCCTTTACACTTCGGATGCGATACATCGGATTGTCAATCCATAATTCTTCAAAATCATCCATGACATCTTCATCAAAGTAGTCGGGCACGCCAGATGTATGGGTTAGTAGATGATGAATGGTAATCTCCTCGTCAAACGTCGGAAAATCGACAGCAAGGCAATCTGCCAGTTTCATTTCAAATGATAGATTGCCTTTTTCAACAAGCTGGCAAATTGCAATAGCTGTGAATAGCTTGCAGCCGGAAGCAATGCCATAGCGGGTGGTGGATGTATTTTTTAGTTGGTCGGAACGATTGGCATACCCATAGCTTGATACGGCTAACGTTCCCTGGCTATCTTTCACTAGTATACTGCCAGAGAAATTATGTTTTTGAATCTCTGTGATACCCTTTAACATGTTAATCCCCCTATTCCGATTCACTTCTTGGTACAACACTATAAACAACTTATCTATACTGTATCACCGATCTTCGTTTAGAGAAGCCCAAGAACAATTACTACTTGAAGTAGAGCCTGCTGAAAGCAACAAGGATCCATCGATTCGTGAATTCTCTATAAACATATAATCATTTTTTGCAGGTAATCCAATTCCTTAATCGAATACTAAGTAAACGGCTTTTAGTTTTAAGAAGGGAGGCAGATTTATTTGTATTTACTCTTTATTATCTTGTTACTTTCTTTAATACTATCTACTTTCATTTGTTCCTTTCTAGTAAACAAAGTTAATAAAAGATGGTTGATAATCATCTCTTTATTCATTAATGCAATTATGTTAGGCGTATCATCCTTTGTCCTATATAAAATAGATGTTCAAAAATATCATAAAAATGTTCCAGGATTATTTGATAGTTTAGGCATTGTAGTATTTATATTTTTTATCCCTATCATTACGCTGATTAACATCATTCTAATTCAACTAAAAAAAAATTAAGCTTCCCCAAAAAGAAGCTGGAACATAACATTTAAGTAGGTTAGGAGTTGAGCATCAGAAGGATTCGGATACGGTGAAGCTGTTTACCCTTGAACAAGACACAGCGAAGCCCTTGCCTTATTTAAATTCGATCAAAGAACGTCTTGTTAGGCCAAGGTTTACCGATGCGGGAACGCTAGTCGTAAATGGCGGGGGCAATGATCGAGCAATGTATTTAGTCGATGTGAAAGCGTTGGGAAAATGATTGCCTGCGGAAGAGCCTTTTGTCTGGACTGTTCAGATACAGACTTATAAATTGAAGAGAGAAGAAATCGTCCGTACTGTAAGAAATTGAAGGGAGAAGTTCATGCGGTGAATACAACAGGACATTTTACCGACAAGGCCGAGATCTATGCGAAATATCGACCGAGTTACCCGAATGCATACCTCGTTTACTTCATTTCCGAGAACGGCTTGAATGAGGATTCGTCATTGTAAAATGCTGTAATGTTTTTTTAATATGAAAAGGCACAGAGTACGTTCTATCTCTGTGCCTCTTTATTCTGGACATATGAATATTCTTGTGACACGTTCCATTGTTGTGAAAATAGTTGAATCTGATTGACTAGCGTGCTGCAGAGACACCGAATCTATTTTACAATTGTCACTGGACAGTCTACGTGTTTCATTACTTTGTGGCTGACGCTTCCTAGCACCATTTCTTGAAATGCATTCAATCCTCGACTGCCCATGATGAGTTGGTCCATTGCTTCTGCATTCACATACTTTATGATTTCATGGCTCGGGTTGCCTTTTAGCAGCGTCATTTTTGCTTGTACGCTGGCTTTTTGAGCTAGTTCCAAAACGGGTTCCACTTTTTGTCTTCGTTTCAGAAGGAGGCTTTCTTCGTTTTGGGATAAGAGACGTTCGTCTTTTGCTTTATCGTAATCCGCCACATAAATGAACTCCAGTTGCGCTTCAGAAAAATGTTTGGCAAGCGTAATTGCATGGGTTGCAGCACGCAGTGCGTTTTCCGATCCGTCAATCGCTACAGCAATCTTCATTCTAATTCCTCCCTCGTCTTGTTCTCAAAGTAATTTCTCGTATAACTGTTCACTGGAAGAATTCAGACCGCGGATTGATACCACCACTCCTTCTTCCTCAAGCTTCTGTTTTACCTTTGCTACCGCTCCGACAGAAGATTCGTCCCATAGCTGGCTATCCTCAAAATCAATAATAATTTCCTTTTCCTTAATGGCCTGAAATGACTGAATGAATTTTGTCGTGGATGCAAAAAACAGCGGCCCTTTTACCTTGTATATGCCCGCATCACTCGTCACAGTCACACGGGATATTTTTGCAACAAAGAAAAGCGAGCTCAAGATAACACCGACAACCACCCCGATTGCGAGATTATGCGTATATAAAATGATCGCGACGGTAATTAGCATGACGATCGATTCCGTTTTTGGAGCATGTTTTAAGAACTTGAACGATCCCCAATTGAAAGTTGTCGCGGCGACCATGATCATGACACCCGCAAGGACTGGCATCGGAATCTCGACGACAACATCACCCAACACAATAATCAAGAACATAAGGAAAACACCCGCAGTAAATGTGGAAAGTCGTCCACGGCCGCCCGATTTGACATTGATCATCGATTGGCCGATTAATGCACATCCTGCCATCCCGCCGAAAAACCCTGTGAAGAAGTTGGCGATGCCTTGTCCGCGCGCCTCACGATTTTTATCGCTTGGCGTGTCCGTCATATCATCCAGCACCTGAGAAGTGAGCAAGGATTCGAGAAGCCCGACAATCGAAAGAGCCAATGAATACGGGAAGATGATTTTCAGCGTTTCTAAGTTAAGCGGAATATCCGGAAGGAAAAACGTTGGCAATGAGTTTGGCATATTTCCTAAATCACCGATTGTCTGCAGCGATACGCCGCTTATCAGTGCGATGACAGTCATCACGACAATTGCAATAAGTGGCGCAGGGATTGCGGTGATAAAACGAGGCACCGCATACACTAATACCAATGTGGCGATGGCGAAAACATATGTCATGGCATCATGGCCCCGCAAATAGGGAAGCTGGGTAATAAAAATCATAATACCAAGTGCATTTACGAATCCAAGCATGACAGAGTTCGGAATGAACCGCATCAAGTTCGCGACCCCGAGCGCTCCTAGAATAAATTGTATGATTCCTGTCAAAACCGTGGCTGCTAAAACGTATTGCAAGCCATGGTCTGCCATTAAGTTGACGAGGATTAACGCCATCGCCCCGGTTGCCGCAGAGATTAGCCCCGGACGTCCCCCTACGAACGAAGTGATGACCGCAATTGCAAAAGAAGCATATAGTGCGACTCGCGGATCGACTCCTACGATGAACGCAAAGGCTAGCGCTTCCGGAATCAGCGCCAGCCCTACGACAACGCCTGCTAACAAATCGGCCCGTACATTGCCGAACCATTGTTGTTTTAAAGTATGCATTGTTGCTCTCCTCTCTCTCGTTGTATATGCATACCTGCAATAGATATAATTAAGATACTCAATAAACCGTTCCTAATTATATCAGAATAAACGATTGGGAACAGTCGTGGTGCAAACATGTTCTCCAAATTACAAATAAAGAAGAACTCAAACCATTGTTGGTTTGGGTCCTTGAGACGGCCTCTTTTGCCATGTATTTTATTTGTATAACCTCCCTTTATGCATAAACTGTCTATTTTTTTTAGGTAATCCGGCAACGGCTTCTGCACTGCAGCTTGTATCTTCAAATACAAAATTCTGGCCTCCTCCCCAACCATCAGCCCCGCTTTCTGACATTCACCATTCCGTAGTGCTGCTCATTGGGTCATTAAACTCAAACTTGCTGAGAATTTATAAACATCCACATAAGTCATAGCTTTATTAGAAATCACGCCCCAGCTTCTTTCAATATCTGTTCAATTTCTTCAAATCCGCGTTGTTCCGCATGTTCTAATAGGGTAACCCCATCTCTATCTCTTATATTGACGTCAGCGCCATGATCAACTAATAGTTGAACAATCTTTTGATGCGTTTCTCCTCCGTCCCCCAAAATAATTGCTTCTAATAATGCAGTCCAATGCAAAAAATGGATAATGTATTGGTGCGTTATAAATGGGTAACGGTGTTTGATATTGCGCAAACGGAAGGAAAACCATTAAAAGTAACGAGAGATTTTGTGAATGAGCGTTTTCAAACGGATGAAGATGTGACAGCCTTATATGAAAACCTGAAAAATTATTTAACGCAATTTAAACAGCTGCATGTGGAAGAAAAGCCGTACTCGATTCAAGAAGAAGGGCGTGGCTATTATATGCCTTCGACAAATAAAATTGTCGTCAATTCAACGGAGAGCAATCCTGTTGCAAAGTTAAGCACGCTCATTCATGAGTTTGCTCATGCCCAGCTGCATGGTCGTGGTGGGCACTATACAGAGGCAAGCCGTGCGCATAAAGAGGCGCAAGCAGAATCAGTGGCATGTGCAACGATGGCTTATTTAGGCTTTGATACGAGCCACTTTTCGTTAGGGTATATTGCGACATGGGCGAAAGATACGGAGTTGATGAAACAAGCATTGACGGATATCCAAGCGACACTTGAAAAGACCTTAGCCACGATTGATATTGTCCTACATCCTCAATTGTACGAGCAGCTGCAGCAAGTCGTTCAAAACCCGATGCAGTCGCAAGCATCCGTTCATGGGGATCAGTTGGCCAAGTTGTTGCCTGCTTTCCAATATGTTAAAGGCCCAGTTACAGCTGTTGAAGTATTTGATGCCAGGTACAACGGCTTTGAAATTGCAAAATACGACCACCAAGTGAAGCAGTTAAGGGATGAACGTGGTGAAGCGATTACTGGAAATATGTTAAAAGGGAAAGAAATCATTTTGATGAATGTCATTGATCAGCATCCGGCTACAGCAAACATGTACAGGAGTTTTTCAGATCAATTTGCCCTTCGTGAAGTACAAGGACCGGCACCGAGTATAGAGCTGTATCATAAAGCGACGAATCGGCCAATTGTAGATTATCAGAATGTAAAGGAGGCAAAGGCTTCGTTTCTTCGCGTCGCAGAATCTGAAAATCATATGGTGGGTGCTTATGTTTATGGCAAGGAGGAATTGCGTCATTTTAATCCAGTATTGGAAAATGAGCAGGAGAGAATTGGGCGTGTTGGAACAAAATTTGATAGGTCGGTGGGTAGTTTGTATGAAAGTAGAAGTGATAAGAAGGATTTTAAACTTTCGATGGAATAAGGATCATCTTATTGGTCCTTTATGAAGTTAGAGTGAATCTGCTAATTAAATTAACAAATACCCCTACATATTTTAATTAAAATTGTAAAATATGTAGGGTAATAAGAGGTGGTTAAAATGAATTTTTACCAATTAATCTTTCTGTTAAATTTACCAAGTTATCGTAATGTAGTAATTTGATTCGGGCATTCCTTTCTTCATATCTTCTCATGCCGTAGGTATAATCGGAGTTTTTTTCATAGTGTTCTCTTCTTCCAGCTATTACTATATAATGTCTGCGAGTGCTATCATTATTAATGAATTCACTTGGAAGACTTTTATTATTTTTTTTAGCTCCATTAAATTGAGGTTGTAGGCTAGAAAATTGTTGGTCTAATAGTCTTTCCCAGCTTTTAACTTGATTAATTCCATTTTGGTAATATTGACTCAACTCTGTTCCGTTGCTTTTGAAAGGATCATTGGAAGGATGCTCCAGCTCGATGAAAATAAATTGATACCCCCCTGAGCCTTTTCCAACCAAAAGATAATCTGCTACATATTGTGTGTTTAATGGAAACTCCTTGAACAAATATGCTTCATGATGTCCGAAATTATAGAATGAGAATAGCGAGGCGATTATTAAATAATACTCATTGTCATTTATAAAATTTAAAATTGTCCGCTCATTCGGATGTGAATCTAACAGTTTTTGGAAATCGTTTTTCATACTTGTTATTTTTGTGCATTGTTGTAAATCCTGAATATCTAAATAATTATTAGGGAACAAATGAATAAAATGTCTAGCGGATTTGGGATATTCTCGAAATAAATTTCTTCTTACCTCACCCATAATTCCTGTAGCATTTGGATGTACCTTTTCGGAAATTTTTATTTTTTCATATTCTAGCCGATCAATTTCATTCAAGGTGGTATAATCATATCCATTATAAAGTTTCACATTACACCTCTATTGCTTTCCTAATACTTTGATATATTTTTAATTATAGCTACCCCTCTTAAAACTTTCAATGGATGTATCGATAAGTAATTTACAATATCGAAGCAATTACATACTTTAAAATATACATTTCCAAGCGCCCACACTACCCCTTCATCAAAAGCAAACCCCTCTTTTGTGAAGGGGTACGTGTCGCTTTGGCATTAAAAGTTCCGATAATCACTCGCTGTAAAGAGCGTGAAACAGCGAGTAGATTCCTGGATCGTTTGCGGCAAGCCGTCATACCAAACGAGGCGAAGTACAAAAACCATATACAAAAGACAAAAGGAAGGGAATGCATCCGCATTCCCTTTTATCATGAGCATTTTTTCGATTTCTTTCGCCATACGCCCAAGCAGATGGACCGTCTGCTTGGGCTTTGCCATTTGCGTTCAACATTCGGCAATGAGCGTGGCAGATTCTGCCTACCACGCTCCTATCCGTGTTTCACCTCAAAAAGCAAGGATCGTCAAAACTTTTTGTTGAAAACGCTGCGCTACAAAAACTTTTGAGCTATTGCAGGCAATTCCTTGCTTTTTGATTGCTGCAAATAGCTACATGGCATAGCCAAGAAATCGGAAAAAATTCAGCCTTCCGACTTCGTGATTGCGGCTAAAGCAATCAAAAAAACAAAGGAGGAATTACCATGACAAAAGAAATTGAAAAAAATCTAGAGTTACAGCCTAATTATGAGATTGTGAGAATCAAAGCCGAGCGTCGCAAGTTACCGAAAAAATATCTTTCTGAGAAATTAACGGATTACACAGTACGCAGTCCCGAGGATTTTGCGAATATCGCGATGAAGTTTATCGGCAATGAGGATAGAGAAGTATTTTTAGTCGCGTGCCTATCCGTGAAAAACGAAATCCAAGGCTTACACCGTTGCCATATTGGAACGTTAAATTCAAGCCTTGTGACACCGCGAGAAGTGTTCTAAACAGCGTTCCTACAAAATGCGGCAAGTATTATTCTTGCACATAACCATCCGAGCCAAAACGTCACACCAAGCGCAGAGGACATTGACGTTACAAAGCGATTATGCGAAGCAGGGGAATTATTAGGTGTAGAAGTCCTTGACCATTTAGTTGTCAGCAAAACAAAATATTTATCGTTGAAGGAGAAGGGCTATATGTAAAACTAAAATGGCAAAAGACGTATATAATGTACGTCTTTTGCTCATGGAAATGTAAAAAATCGCGCCACCTTGTCAGCAAGGTGGCGAATTATAATTAGTTAACCTTAAAAAACCTGGTTAACTATTGATTTAAAGGTGAAGTTTAGTTAACAATTGGAGGGAAATGAAATGGCTGATAAAACATTTGGCGTGAAAGTTAGCGAGGAAATGTATGAAAAGGTGCGAGAAGTTATTGAGATGAGCGGGACAAGCAGTAAAGAATGGTTTGAACGTGCTATTGCCCTGTACGAAATAAATGCCATTAAGCAAGGATCATCTGATTATACACAGGACTTAACGGAACTGGAGCATCACACGACACGCATGTATGAACTTATCGTCAACATGATTCAGCGTTCTGTTCATTTAATGGACTATGCTGTGAAGGAAGTGGCTGAGAAACTAGAAAGTAAAGAAGCCATTATCACAGACTTGCAACAACAGGATCAACAATTGAAGATGGAAGTGGCAACAAAAACAGAAGGAATTCTAGCATTTGAAGAACTGGCCAAAGAACTTGAAGAGAAATTTCTGGCCAATCAGACGATGCTTGAAAATAATCAGGCGTTGATAAGTGAATATAAGGATAAGAACGACACGTTAAGTGGACTCGTCACGAAGTATCAAGGTTACGCAGAGGAAAATGAGGAGTTGAAAAAGTCCTTTGATATTGAGAAGGCTGAGTGGAGAAAACAAGCTAGTGCTGAAAAGACTGCATTTGAAGAAAAAATATCGGAACTATCACAGGAGAAACAAACGGTATCTGAGGAACTACGCGTGCTTCGTATGGATTTTGAACAAGTGAAATCGAACAATGAACGAGATCTATCGCATCTTGCAGAGCGCAAGGAACTAGAGCGTGATAAAGCAGTGGTAGAGGCAGAGCGCCTGAATAATGTGGAAGTGCGTAAGCTGTATGATGAAATGGCAGCCCTCCGTAAAGTGCATAGGAGACGAAGGAGAAAATGCAGGCGGAAATTTCGGCACTTCAACAGGCGAACCGGAAGAAGAAGAATTAAGGATTTAGAAAAAAAGAAAAAAGCCTACCCCCCTCGTATCTTAAGTTGAGAAATAGGCTGATAAACTTAAATAATAGAACCCAAATTAACTAACTTCCAAGTATAGATTCCCGAATCAAAGTTATTCGAGTTTCTTCTTATTTGAAGTGAATCACAGTCCCAATTATAAAGGCAGAATATCATTTTGTGTCAGATATAGATTCATAAATAGACTTATTCGGTAACTCTGTGACATTCGCATTTAAATCAGGATGTTTAAGGAAAGCTATAAAATCATCATCTTCAGTTGTGAGTGCTACTATGGATTGGTTAGGTCTTGTGTCATTTTTAATCTTGCCTAAAGTTTCTAATAAACTTCGGAAATCCTTTTCAATAATACTATGTTGGGCAGGCTCATCCATTACAATTAAATCGAGATGATTAATGCTATAGAGTTTTGATGTTTGTAATAAAGAAATGATATATGCCCAAATAGATCTAACCATGTCACTAGCTGATAAATTTGATTTTAAGTCGAATCCATTTAATATAGGAAGTAAGTTATCTTTAGAAATAGAAATATAATTATTTCTATCAAGGCTCTGTTGCCCAAATGATTGAAAAAGATTGTTAAAGTTTTTAGAGAAAACTTTAACCTTATCATCTATAGATTCAATATCAGTTGTCGTTTCACTTTCCAGATTAATAAGCTCATCATGAAGAGGTTTCCATCGATTGTATATATTTATGAATTGATTCTTAATATCAGGAAGGGATAATAATAAAGCTTCTAAGGTTTCTCTATCAGCATCTAAAAGAACAATTTGCTTAGTAGTTGAAAATGAAATTTGATTTTCTATCAAGAATAGATCCTTCTTTAAATACCTTATAAAATCCCTTAGTTTACGCAACTCTTTTTCGTAACTATGTGTTTGAGTTGACCTTTCCTTTAGTTCAAACTGGGTTCCCTTAATCGTGAATTCAAGTAATTTTTTTTGAGCATTTAAATGTTTTATATTTTCCTCGACACTCATTATATTATTATCACTATCGATGTAGTTTAGCGATATAGAATCTTGAACTTTTTGATTACAAGTAGGGCAAAGATTATCAGAAACTATTGGAATATCTAAGTCGCCAAAATGTAAGTTTTTTATTATTTTAATATCATTGTTATTCGAAATATCAGATTCTATAATTTGTAAACTAATTTTATCTTCTTTTAAGTTTTCTGATAATAGGTGGGTTTTGCTTCTAATGTCAATTAATTGTTTGGTTAAAATATTTTCTTTGTCAACGAGTTGATAATATTTTTTTTCAAGTTCTCCATACTTTGATTCTTTAATCTTTAAAGAAGTATACTCAAGCTCTTGAATTTGTGTTTTTAATGATTCAATTTTATCAAGAAGTGTGTAAGTTTTAGATTCTTCAAGAAATACAATATCTATTCCAGAATAGGGTTCGAACTTTTTTATATCTGTATCAAGGTTATGTATTTTAAAATTAAACTTTTTTAATTTTTCCTCTATGATATCGTTATATTTTGAAAACCATTCCTCTTCGACCTTGATAATATCTTTTTTTAATTTGTTTTGTCTTTGCTTTAAAAAGTCATTTTTAATACCAAATAAAAACTCAACGATTCTTTTTTTGGGTTCTTTAATACCTAGGTATGGTACGTTCCCCAAGTAGTCATTCCATCCTCCTTTCTGTGAAACAAAAGATGTTGCAAATAAAAACTGCAAATACAACTTTGCAGGATTATTGTCTTTATTTAAGACTTGGGGAAGTTTAATATTTAAAAAATCCTCAAGATACTTGTGGAATCCTTTGTCTCTAATTGTTGAATTGGAATAATGTACGTAGTAATAATTTGGTTCTAAGTTTTCGATATCATCTAGTGTCCCTTCATAAATTGATAATAATGATGAATCTACTAGAGCAGAAACTATAGTTCTATTTATAGTGATGCTTTTTTTACCATTTGAGATTTCAAGGAATATTTCTGATTCTTTCACAGAGTGGGATCCTCCATTTGAGTCCTCGATTTTCTCATTAAAAACGAAAGGTAAAGATTGGGCATTCTTTTTTGTATTAAAAAGCTGCTCCATCCCCAGTGCATAAAAAATAGAAGAAAGTATAGAGCTCTTACCGATAGAATTTTGCCGACTATAGATAATATTTAAGCCATCTTTAAATTCATAAAGAGGCTGGAACCTTTTTGTAGGGGTAATAATACTTATTAGAACTTTATTAATTTTCAACATGTCTAATTCACCTCATTATCTGTTTTTCAATAAAAGCGATTTTTAAATCCAGTTCTTTTTTTAGCAATGTAGAGTATTCTTTTAAAAAAACTATTTCATTGGTCAATAAATTTTTTTCATCTATTATTATTTGTGCAAATTTTTTTCCGTTTTCAGTCAAGCGAATTAAATCATTGCTTTTTTGATAATGAATTAAATCTTCTGTCAGTAGAAATTTTAGTATAGTTTCAATATGAGGGTCGAACCTAAGTTCTTTAATTAAGTTGTTTTTTGAACTTAACAATTCTATAAGCTGCTCTTTAGCCTTCGGTATTAATAAGGCATTATTGATGGCTTGAAACTTAGTAACTGAACAGGCCTTTTGTCCAACACAGAAATATAGAATAATACAACTCAAAGTTATTCTATAAGAAAGTCGGTACGCATAAGGAATGGGTATTGGTCGAGGTGTCATAGTTATCTCTGGAGATTTCAATTTTATTCACCATCCTCCTGGATTAGAAAATCCAAATTGCAGTCGGCTAGCCATTTTGACATAATCATATTAGAAATATCAAATGCTTCTGACGAACTAAAAATGTTGTTGAAATCAAATAATAAATTATCTTTTATTATATCTATTTGTTGATTATAAGTAATTTTATAATCTGTAGACCTTAATAGGGCCATTGTTGTTCCTGTTTTTAGTTGTTCAACGCTTCCAATAAATCTCTCGCGTAAAGATTCTATTGCTAAGAGTTTAGTTTCAAAAGCCAGGTATTTTAAATATTGTTTAACATTTAAATCAACTAAATAGGGTAGTAAGTGGGGTGATGCAAGGGAATTATTTTTCCTTCTTATATTTTCTTTCTTTTCTGAATCACAATCTTCATAATCAATGGGAAGGCTATGAAGTTTAAAATCAAGTGATAATAAATTGTTAATATATAGTTGATTGATTTCTGTTTTGAACTCGTTAGCATCTTTAATAGATACTATGAAGTTAGGGTCTATATGAGTTAATTTATCATCTCGAATTTTTTTACGAACTTCTTGTTGTTTTTTTTGCAGGTGAGATAATATTTTTTGACCAGTATATCTCGGAGTGATAAAGTGCCATTCTTTTATTAAAGGTACGCCAACTGATTTGTATAATGTAATATTGTCGACCTTATATAGTTTTTTAATATCTTCAGTAATCTTTTTAATTAGTGCCTTGTACAAGTCGTCATTCGATAAATTAGAATCCTTTGGTGCATAGCATTGCCAAACAATTCCGTTTGATATAAAGCCCTCTATACCACCATCACCAGGATCTGCATCTATAGGTTGTACGTTATGAATAGTTTTATAACGGGTGATGAAACAATCTAAAATGAGACTCTCCCATGCATTTCCATCTTCGATTATCTGTTTATCTAATAATTTCAGCACCATATATCACACCTCATAAAATTTCTTTTTAGGAGTTAGAGAGTAACAGTTCTATGTAAGGGCTACAAAGTAAATTAATTTCAACCTAATTAGTTGAATTTTCTATTTATTTCATATTTACTCTAGTAATTGTAATACATGAGTAAGTTACCTTGTCGCAATTAAGGTATATTGATTTTATTGAGATTGGTTAGGTTTGTATAATAAGTATAACATTTCTACTTTTGAATGGTATATTTATTGAGAAATTATCTAAGGACTATATTCATATCCCTCTCTCGTTTAAAATCTTGTAAACCGTACTGCGCCCAATGCCATACTCTTTCGCAATATCTGAGGCACTTTCACCACTGTTAAACAATTTTACAATACGGCGTTTTGTGTCAACATCTATTGCAGGACGTCCCCCGACGCGCCCACGTTTACGGGCAGCTTCCAGCCCAGCTTTTGTCCGCTGTTGGATAATATCGCGCTCAAATTCAGCAAAGACGGCAAGCATCCCGAACATGGCATGTCCAGTTGGAGTGGTTGTATCAAAACTATCCTGAATGCTAACAAAATCGACCTGACGCTTGCCATTTCGTCAGTTAATTTATAAAGCTCTTTGGTACTACGAGCAAGCCTGTCTAGTTTGTAGACAACAAAACGATCAGGAGCAGCAGCTTTAAGGGCATAATTTAATTCGGTGCGATCTCTTTTGCGGGTTGAAATTTTCTCGACATATAAGAGCAGTTCCATCTCTTGCTCTTTGGCATACTTTTCAATGGACAACTTTTGAAGGTCCAAATTTTGATCTTCGGTACTGACACGCGCATAGCCAATGATTCTACTCATGAAAACTCCTTATTTTCTAACTGCACAGGTGAATTTACATCAGAGTCTTGGGTCGTGCTGCATACCGTGAGTATGACTACAAGCACACTAAAAAAGATTCTTTTCAAACTGTCCTGAACCTCCCCTAAAAAACTAATTTTATTTCTGATTTTCATCTCCTAAATAGAGAGAAAGCCCGCACTGGATATGAGACGACATTGCTGTCTTATTTTATAGATGTGAAAAGAATAGTATGGTATTTGTTTAAGAATAGCACGAAACCTGTTCCTGCTTACAGATGATCGACTGTCCATAAAAAAAGGACGCTTACTATTTTTAAAATAATAAGCATCCTTTTCATTTATGTTTCAACCATCTTCTCTTGTCTAATGATTCTCCGTATACTTTTTTCCGAAAGATAATAAGTCTCTGTTAAGTCTACTATCGAAGTGCCGTTAAGAAACTTCAAGTAAATTTCTTTGTTTCTTTTTAGAAGCACTTCACGTGTCCCGTTCTTTTCACCCCAGGATTTTTTTCGTTCACTTTTCCTCGGAATGTACACCGGTTTTCCATCTACATACTTTTGAATATCTCGAATCAGTTCAGCTGGTAAAACACGTTCCGCATTAATATAGGTCATCTTCTGCTCACTCCTATTAGTTCGTTTCAGAAATGGCAGCTAACCTTAAATTGGAAGTGTTTTATATAGTTTTCATATAAGCAGAATTACTCTATTCAACAATTTTCACCTCACATATCCTGAGTAAAATTAGGTAACGCTTCCAGTATTATATCATTTAATAATGAATGAAACAGAACGAGTTGGTACTAGTTGCTAGGTCTCCAAAAAAGTGTTCTTTCCGCCAAGCGGTATTCCATCATGAACGAAAGCTATAAGACAATGTTTATTTCAATGTGACTTGATTGCAGTTAGTTTGGATCATGCTTGTTAAGAAGTTACTAATTTCAAATTTTACACCTCGCGCTATATATGTTTCTGAGCATCCCTCTTCCTCATAGGGGTCAAAACAATCATGTCCCCATTCGCTAAATGAACCGGACACTTTCTATCCTTTCCTACATATCATTAACTCAATATTAGAATACACATCTTCCCAGTCCGGTGAAACAGATCCTTCCAGCAGAACTGCTTCCACTTTGGCATTCAGCATATAGGTTTTAGAATGATCAATTGCCAACGGCTTTGCTATAGAACAACCATTCATATAATGTAAGTGAACTACTATGATGCCTGAATATGAAAAACCCACTTGGCACTCGACCAAGAGGGTTTTTGCATTAAAAGATAGATGCGTACAGCTGACGTTCCCACTCATCCACCCGATTATGATGTTGGTTCCATTCTTCGTTTTTCACCTTAATGAACTCCTGCCAAATGTCTCTTCCGATACTTTCAGCAAGGATGGTATCCTTCGCAAGATAATCCAACGCTTCCTTCAAGTGACGAGGTACCCAATCGATCCCCAGTGCTTCGAGTTCTTGATCTGATAAGGTGCCGGCATCTTGTTCCAAAGGAGCGCCTGGATCCATTCTCTGTCTGACGCCGTGGAGACCCGCTGCAATTAAGGCTGCAGATAACAAGTATGGATTGCATGTCCCATCAGCTCCCCGATACTCGAAACGTCTTTCTCTTCTAGGCTCAAGTACACGTACAAGCACCGAGCGGTTTCCAGCTCCATAACAGACGTGAGCTGGCGCCCACGAACCTGGAATCATCCGTTTATAGGAATTCATTGTCGGCGCGCCGATTGCCGATAACGATTTGCCATGATGAAGAATGCCCCCGATAAAATGATAGGCTGTGTCGGACAAATCAAGACCGCGTGTATCACTCAAATCTTTAAACAGGTTTTTCTTTTCATCAAACAAACTAATATGGATGTGAAGCCCGCTGCCTGCGTAATCATTAAATGGTTTTGGGGCCAGCGTTCCGACCATTCCCATATCTCTTGCGACATGCTTGAACAGTTGACGGAACGTCACTTGGTCATCCGTCGCCTTGAGGCAATGATCATATTTTAAATTAATTTCAACTTGCCCCGGTCCATATTCACTGGACATCTGTTCAGTTTCCACGCCCATTTGCTTCATCGTTTCAATGAAAGTTTGAACAAACTCTTCCTGTTCGTCCAATCCATCAGTGGAGAAGCATGCACTTTTGTCAGCCGGAACTAGTTTTCCATCTTCCTCTTTCAATAAATATGCTTCTTGCTCATAAACCATGAACAATTTTCCGCCAAGGACCTCTTCCGCTTCCTTCAGCAATTTCTTTAACACACTTCTTGGACAGCCTGACCATGGATTGCCATTCTCATCGACCAAATCACAGAACATCCTGGCTGTATTTCTACGATGGGGCAAGACGACGAATGTTTCCGGATCCGGCATTGCAAAAAAGTCTCCCCCATCTGTTCCGTACAATGGGTTTGGTACGTACGTATCGAACATAGTGAAATCCATGATGGCTGTACTGAAATTCACGCCGCTTTCCATTGCACCAGCAATAAACTCTTTCCGGATGGTCCGTGCACGTGTAACGCCTGTGTAATCCAAAAACTCGATTCGGATATAATCAATGCCCTCTTCCTCGATCCGCTTGAGCACATCTTCTTTTGTTGTGACCTTCTCCATACTCATGCCCTCACTTTCTTCAGTAGATGTTTTGCGAAATTGACGTACAATTCAACGCCGACTGCCAGGACCCTATCATCGAAATGGAATTTTGGATGATGCAGGTCATAGGACACTTCGCCCTCTTTTTTAATTCCTAAACGGAAGTAAAAACTTGGAACAGCTTCAGAAAAATAACCGAAATCATCCGCTCCCATGGAAGGATCCTTCAATTCAAAAACTTGTTGGTCGCCAAGCAATTTCTGTGCCATGGCTTCGAACTCAGTTGCAATAAATCGATCATTTACAATCGGAGGGGCTCCTAACACAAATTCCACCGCAACAGTCGCGTCCCACAGACATTCAGCTGCGCGGCACACTTTTTCCACTTCGGTTTGCAGTTTTTTCCGTACATCCGGTTGCAAGGCTCGGACCGTGCCCTCCAGTGTCACCGTGTCTGCAACCACATTGTTCGCTTCTCCGCCTGTGATTTTTCCAACATGAATGACCATTGGCTGTACCGGGTTAAAGCTTTTTGCCGTAATAGTCTGCAAGTTCTGTATCAGCTGGGTGGCAATTGTGATCGCATCCACCGCTTCATGTGGTCTTGCACTATGCCCCCCTTTTCCCTTGATGACAATTTTGAAATCATCGCACGATGCCGTCATACTGCCTGTTTTCACGCCTACAGAACCAAATGGCAAGTAAGGCCATAAATGAAGGCCGACTACCGCATCCAATTTGGGATTCTCCAAAATACCTTTTTCGATCAAAGCCAAGGCAGCTCCATCCGCCTCTTCTCCTGGTTGAAAAATGCAACGGACTGTTCCCTGGAGTACATCTCGTTTCGCATACAGCTCATGTACCGCGCCAAGCAAGATGGATGTGTGCCCATCATGGCCACACGCATGCATGACATGATTGTTTTTCGATTTGTAGGGAACATCCGCTTCTTCCTGAATCGGCAGCGCATCAATATCGGCTCGCAGTCCAATGGCTGGCCCCTCTTCATGGCCGACAATATCCACGTAGACGCCTGTTTCACCAATTGTCTTATACGGGATTTCCCATACGTCGAGCATTTTCTGGATAAATGTAGCTGTCTGATACTCTTGGAAACTTAGTTCTGGATACTGGTGTAAATGTCTTCGAATTGCTATGATTTCGTTGCTCAACTTCGTTGAGATACGTTCTGCATCAGTCATTTTTCACTTCGCCCACCTTTATTTCTTGTCGCGGATCTACTGGTTGCTGCTTTTTAAATGCTGATTTATTGAAAACAGAGAACAGGATAAACAGAATGGCTAGCCAAATACCGCCCCGCACCAATGTCATCAAATCATTGACGAATGAACCATACAACACAATAACAATACCAATGAAGCCGAGAACCGGAAATAACGGGAACAATGGTTGTCTCCAACGTAATTTAGCAATCTCATCTTTATGCTTCATGCGGTAAATGACGCTTGCAATCAATGCTAAACTCCAAGAGAACAGCCATGCAATAACCAATTGATTGGATAATTCAATATAAATGAAATCAGGATTGAATTGTCCAATGACAATTAATAGAACTGTCGCCGCCCAAATGATGAGGATGGCATTGACTGGAGCATATGTCTTCGGATGGATCTTCCCAAGAAACTTTGGAAGCATCCCCTCTCTCGCCTGCTCGTAGAAAATCCGGGACGCCGCATACAGTGTCCCCATCAAAATCGTAGTCGCTGCCGCAATCCAAGCTGCCGCATTCATGATGAATGCGCCCGCAACACCAAACACTTTTCCTGCCGCAACAGTGAAAGGCGAACTATCGATCGTTACATCAGTGTATGGGATGATCCCTTGCAATACGAAATGAGCGAACGAATAGATGGCAATGAACGTGATACTGGACCAAATCAACCCTCTCGGCAAATCCCGTTCTGGATTAATTGCCTCAGCACCGGCTGTCACCAACGTCAACGCTCCAAGATACGCGTATGTCCCCATTGGGATAGCACCGAAAAATCCTTCCATTCCATATGGCATGAATGGTGTAAAGTTATTCAAGTCGACTTCCTTAAATCCGATGATGGCGAAAATAACCATCACTCCAACCAAGGCAGCTACAAGATAAAGCTGCAAGCGAGCTGCAAACATAACACCTGCCATGTTGATCAAAGCAAATAAGGTGATAAATAGAATCGCAAAGAATGCCGGCCACCAACTGGCTGTCAAACTAGGGAAGAACCACATCGTGATTTTTCCTAATGCCAAGCCGACGCTGCCGCCTGCAATAATCCAGCCAATCGCAAACGTCATCCCTGCAAGAAACCCCCACGATTTACCCATGAACCGTTCCACCCACATGGACATCGCCCCGGCGTTCGGCATCGCAACGGCCATTTCAGTCAACGCCAGAATCAAGAAGAGTTGGAACAACCCTGCGATAATATATGACACGATCGAACTTGGTCCCGCCACAGCAATCCCTTGTCCCATTAATAAAAAGATTCCATCCCCTACGACCGCACCTACTCCAAGCGCCCAAATATGCCAGAACTTCAGCGTCCGCTTCGGCTGTAAATCAAGCCTAAAATCATTTCCCATATAGTTTCCCCCTATTCATCGTCATGCTTTGATATTGTAAATTTTTTCGAAGTTTCGATAGAGAATCATCTCTCCAATAAATTGAGCCTTCTCCACACTCATATAGTCCTTTTCAACCCATTCGTTCAATACTCGTTCAAAGCATTGAATGAATAGCTTAACACCCATCCAATTCATTTCCGGTACAGTAAATGCATCCGACCCATACATAACCTTATCGAAAGGTGCGAGCTCGAGAACTTGTGAAATGACACGTTCCACGCCGTGGCCGGTAAACGGATTTTGCAAGGAAATATCCATATAAACATTTGGCAAAATGCTGACGATGAATGCGGCTTCCTCCATCCACGGATAGCCTCCATGTACGAGATGTACCTTTGTATCCTTATACTTTTCCTTCCGAAGTGTATCAAGCAGGAAGCTAGGGCTTGCCTTGGTCATGACCACTTCCCCATCGCCGATCCCGGTATGAATATGCATGAATTTATCAGCTTCCGTACACGCTTCCATAGCAAGATGGAAACAGTAATCCCGAAACGCTTTGGCAGGAGCCCGGTTATCTTTGACAAATGTCGCATAGTCTCTTTCCGCAGTCTCTCGGTCCATATCTAAAACTTCGAGTCCGCTTCTGTATGCAATGATTGTTTTCAAACCGACAACTTGGTCATCTGATAAATCATCCTGTAACCGCTTTCTGTAACGGCTGATAAAATCATCGAAGCTGATATTCATTTCCGCTAAAGAAACCATAATCGGTTCGATCCGGCTAATTTCCCAAATACGCGCTCCTGTCATTCCTTCAAACTCTGCGTGATTGATAGGCGGTTGCGGATAGCCAAAATCCATGATCGCTCCAACCAAATTGACATCTTGGAACAATTCCTTCGTATAAGCAGGGTAGTCTTTTGCCTTTTGATTCCGGACATCGACAATGGCTGTCAAGTCTTCCTCACATGAATAATAAGAAGCCATCTGCCGCAACAAAATTTGAATCCACATATTGGACCCGGGATACGGCTGATGTTTCTCTATCCCTTCAAGACTCGAAAACATTTCTGGTATGACGGACAGAGATAATTTTCGTAAAAAGCTGACAGGAGATTCAGGTGTTGTACTTTCTTTGAATGGATGCGCATGAACATCGACTACTTTGATACCTTGTAAACTCACTTTTTCCACGGTTCCTCTTCCCTTCTTGTAGTGTCTGGATGATCCATCAATCATATCGACAACTTTTTTCGCAAAATATTTTTCATACCCAAGTCTTCATTTACAAATAAAAACCATAGACAAGCAGGTACCTGAATATGATAGAGTCAATTATAAGATTTTTTAGATCTGCTTCAAGAAAGTGAAAATTATTTTTCGGAGATGGTTGAAAATGAAACACAACACGTCCATTCATTTTGAAGAATTGTCACCTTTCCTCTTCGACGGGGTCATACAAACAGATAATTTGGGGATTATCGAATCAGTCAACAAAGCAGTGCTAGATTTTTTTCCGAAGCTGCATGTAAGCGATTTAATTGGAAAGAAAGTACAAGAAATCATCTCTTCCAAAGACATTCTGCTATTTTTCGATCATCAACAAGACATGCGAAATATTAACATGACCATCGGAATGTATCATGTAATGGGAAACTTTCATTTTTACAGCGAAGATCATGCCCTGATCATTTTGAAAAACATTACAAATGTACACCAGCTTACGGTCGAATTGGGTGTGGCCCAGCGCCAGATACGACTGTTTCATAGTATTTTGGACAATATCGAAGAGGGCATCTGCTTTATTGATTCCAATCAAAAAATCATTTTCTACAATAAGAAAATGGGCGAATTGGATGCCAGAGAGCCTTCCAGCATTCACGCAGAACAATATGGCAACGCTTTCTCTGGGGCTACATACATGAATGATCCGTTGCTAAGCGCTTTGGTGACAGAAAAGAATATTATTCAAAATGAATCGTTCATTTCTAGAAGTGGGAAAAAGTACGATATTCAGATGAAGAATCTTCCCTTATTTTTAGGAAATCAAAAAATAGGCGCCTTATCAACTGTTAAAGATGTATCAAAATTGTCGGAGCTGGGGCAAACAATTTACCAATTGCGACTGGAAAACGAACGGCAGCATACGGCACACGTCTTGCCGAGTGAGGAACAGACTCATTCCTATATCCATTCAACCAAAGGAATGCAAAAGATTTTGCAGGACGCGGATCGGGCCATTCATTCGTCTGCTAACATTTTGATTTACGGGGAACCCGGGGCAGGCAAAAAACAACTTGCTCGGTATATTTTGAAAGACAAGAGTTCTTATTTTCCAATTTCATGCAATGCCTTACCTCCCCAGTTTATTGAAAGGTCCTTATTTGGCACTGCCACTTCGACAGGTTTATTGGAACAAGCCAACGGAGGAACGGTTTTGCTCCACAACATCAATACTCTAGATCTCTCTGTGCAGAACAAGTTATTACAGATAATCCATAGCAAAAAACTGTACAGAGAAAAAGACGGAACCGAAGTGCCGATCCATATTCAGTTCATATGCACATTGGACGTCAAACCCGAAATCGCTTTCAAAGAACGCATGCTGTCAGAAGACTTTTTTTATGCGGTCAGCGGCCTGACATTCCGGCTCCCTCCATTGCGTGAACGGAAACAGGAAATCCCATTACTCATTGAACATTTCATCCAAATGAAACGATCCGCTTTTACCAGTAACGAGATCTCCATATCAGAGGAAGCAATGGAGCTGTTTATGAAATACGACTATCCCGGCAATGTCCGACAACTGGAATATATCCTGGAAGGCGTACTGGCTGTCCTCCATGATGAAACCGTTATCATGCCGGACCATTTGCCAGATTATATTTCTGCCGCTATCTATCAAGAGACTACCTCCATACAGTTTTTCGAAGAAGAAGTCGGCTTGCACTCCAATTTGACCGATCGTGTGGAGTCATTTGAAAAGGAATTGATTCTGAAAACGTTACAGAAAACAAACTATCATATTACGAATGCATCCGATCTGCTGGGCGTTTCAAGACAAAGTCTGAATTATAAAATTCGTAAATATGGTATTGAAACTATACGCAGTGACTAATAGACGAATATATTTCTGACGAATGATGTGCAGGGCGCTCGTGTCCAGTCCTATTACGAGGGAAAAGAAAAAAGAACCTTATGATAGGTTCCAGAGAATAGGAAATGTCGAGTTTAACTTGTCTACATGTGTAAAATTGTTCCTGTTTCCTCTTTACATTGACATCGTGTCATACTTTATATTGATAAGGAAGGAGGAGTTAAGATGAAAATAAGCGATTTATCAGACCGCACAGGTGTCAGTACCCGTTCCATTCGATATTACGAGAAAAAAAATTTGATCAAACCTTCCCGCACAGAAAATAGTTATCGGGTTTATGACGAGCGAGATATAGAACGTGTAAAAGCCATTCGATTTTTTCTAGATATCGGGCTTACAACTGACGAAATACAGCCTATTATAGCTTGTGGTTCCATCGCACCGATGGATGGCGATTGGAATTGTGCAGAAGCAGCAATTGCATTATATGAAGAGCAGTTGTCCAAAACTCGACAACAGATTGAGCAATTGGAAAATGCTCAAAGACATTTAAAAGAAATGATTGAATTTTGGCGTACCGTACAAATTCGCCAGAGTCGGAGTAAGGGACAATGAATTACCGCCTCTTATTATTGGTGTTAGGAACTTTTATTATTGGGACAGATGATTTTGTAATGGCTGGTTTACTACCAATCATTGCAAACGATATGCATGTCACCATTACAGCAGCTGGTCAATTAGTAACAGCCTTTGCCGTTGCCTACGCAATTGGCGCCCCAGTTCTAGGAACAGTAACGGTTAATATGCCCGTTAAACCTTTATTAATATCCTCTATGTTTGTGTTCACTATTGCAAATGGTCTTTCTGCGATTGTCACTTCCTTTGAGTTATTGTTTGTCACAAGAGTAATCGCCGCATTCGCCGCAGCTGTGTTTACTCCTTTGGCTATGGCCGCTTCAACAAGTTTAGTTTCTGAATCAATGCGTGGAAAAGCTTTGTCTTTTGTTATAGCAGGTATAACGAGCGGGCTCATTTTAGGGGCTCCCCTCGGTACTTGGATTGGAAATTCCATGACCTGGCGGTATTCTTTTGTTTTTGTAGCTGCGGTTTCTTTAGTGACTGCAATTGGGATTTTACTATTCTTCCCGCAGATCGAACGAAAAGCTTCTGTGAGTATCAAAGAGAGGCTAAAAAGCTTCAACAAAATAATCGCATTCACATTAAGCGTAAGCATTATTGGGACGACAGGCGGATTTATGACTTATACCTATATAGCTCCCATTATTACAGAGCTTACAAATGTCGAGGATATAAGCATTTACCTGTTATTACTTGGGGTGGGAGCATTATTTGGCAACCTAGCCGGTGGTTATTTAACAGACCGTATAGGCGCACCGCTCACACTCAAATTTTCACTATTGGGTTTCGCCATTTTATTGGCTGCGTTTTCAATGCTATCCTTTTTACAACCATCCATGTTGGCACTTATTCTTGTTGGTCTACTTTCAGTATTATGGGGAATTCCAGGTTTCGGAATGAATCCGGCATTGAATGCTTACCTTATTTCGTTAAGTCCAAAGCAGGCATCCATGATACTGTCATTTAGTGCTTCTGCACTTTACATGGGGATAGGTTTAGGTGCGATTTTAGGCGGTACAGTCATTCGTTTCAGTTCGATAAATTATGTTGGAATTTGCAGCGGGGTTTTAGTATTGATTGCTTTAATCATCTTTATTGCAGTTAATCAAAAGGCAAAAAAATCACTGAATATAATTGCTAACTAAATGAAAAGTATTATTGGCATGTTTCTAATCATCTTCTCTTATAAGCAGGAATAACTCTAGAAAATTATACTCGCAGTCCCATAAATGTTCTAACTATCTTCAATCAAAGAAAGATCATATTAGAAGAAGTAATTCACTGTGTCTTCTACACGAAAACAGCAGCATCTTCCTGAGCGGAAGTGCTGCTGTTTTATTCTAAATGGATTCACTTGAATCTAAGTATCGTATTCGCTATAATGAACATAATTATGAGAGAGAAGTGCGTCAACACCTCTCTCTACAACTGCTGCCGTTTAGGTGGTGGTCGTCAATTTACATCATTTCTTTTGAAAACCACCCTTTTGCTTCCTACGGCGCAGGGTGGTTTTCTTGTCCTCCAAAAACTGTTTTTGGAAGACATGCGCTGTCGTTCCACGCACGATTCCTCTCAACACTTCTTGCAGGAATTCAAGAAATACCTCCATCGGCATCACCTCCTTTCCAAAATGGAAAAGAAGAATGACAACCGACCACCCTATGCAGTTGTGTTTTCATTTTATCACAATATTCGAAATGGACATAGATTCTTCGTAGACTATTTCTAGCGTATTTGTCACATAGCAAACCCGGAATCTGTTCGGTGGATTCCGGGTCATCGCTCTCTACTTATCGCACTCTATGTATCAAACGGTTTCAAACTACTTAACTCATCTTAAACAATTTTGCTAAGATTCCGGACAGTCCTTTCTTGCTTTTTTCTTCTGTCTTCGGAATCGGAATTTCTCTTTCAATATAAATTTCTTCTTTGTCAATGGCATAGTTATACGCCAGGACAAGACCGATATCTGTCTCGGATTCCAAATTAGTCACTATTGTATAAAGCACATCATTTTCGGATGCGATCTTCGTATATTTGGACAGCACTTCGTAATGGATATTTCCATTCAAGTATAGATGGGCCGATTTATTTTCTTTTATTGCCGCCTCGACTTCTTTATATATACCGCGCTCTCTCACCTGTCCTAGCGTAAGTGCGATAACAATACGTTCACGAAACGTTCCGAGAAATTTCTTTCGTTCCGACCGCTTTATTTCTTTATTACCGTACATTCCTTGCTGAATATAATCATCAATGTTGTTTGACACCGAAACATACCCCCTAATTGCAATTACGTGAAGTTATGGTAACTAACTTAGCTACATCAATGAAATACCTATCTCTTTTTTTGACGATATAAATCAACAGATTTATATCCAAGAGAAAGGATTTCAACCATTTGCGCTTGTCGTTTTTCTCGTGTTTTTTGTTGTTTTGCTGAAAAAATATAACGGGCCCAATCCCTTTGATAACCTGGTGTTAATTCCTGATAAAATGCTAATTCATTCGGATGCTCGGCTAATAACGTTTCTATGTCTTTTCTATTATCTTCATAGTCTCCCACACACTGACTCGCAGCCGATGACTTCATTGCTTTCTTTTTTTCATGTTTTAATCCAACAACAGTAAATACATTATCCATACTGACCATCCGCGAGAATTTAATTTCGCTGTTTGGTATATAGCCATTCTCATCAACTTGCATCGCGGGAAAAATATCATCTCTGTGCACATACGTATCATATCGCTTATTCCCTTTTTTCGGATAAGCAAAAAACAAGTATCCTTTTTCAAGCAATTGTTCCTCATTGATTATTTGCTCTGTATAAGCGAGCATTTCTTCCAATGTTTTCACAAAAACAAATATAGCGTCATGCTTCTTTGATAACGATGTTTTGTAGCCGTTAAATAAGTCATAGTCATCTGGTTGATTAAGGACTGTCATATTTTTATACTTGGTGAGATGTAATTTTTCATTAATAGTCATCATGGTCTCCTTGTTCTTTGGCAAGTTGTATAGTACAAGCCGCATTTGATAGGATCTTTCTTATAAATAATTCTTTAGTGGCAAGTCTTTTGCACATTATCTGTTGTTTTTATGGGTATCTGGAAGGCTCGTTTTGCATTAAAGTGAAGACATACATTGACTATCTCCTGAAAAGTTTTTTGCAATTTATGGGATTATTGTTGCACTCAAGCAATTAAGTATCACAGTAAGATAGTCCTTGTTGAAACATTCTATTCATTATCATATTACCATAGAAATATTCAAATTTCTTTTCCATGCTTATCTATTCTTTTCTTCACTTGACTTCGGAAACAAAACTCCCCCGAACTATTCGTCCGAGGGAACATAGAATAACACACTCATATACTTAAATCTCTTGCTCTTTCCACTCAATTCGCTTGTACATGCCCAGCCTTGAAATAAGGAATTCGGCAGCCAAGTGTGAGGAAAAAGTCTGCACTATCCTACTTGATTATGAGGGGTTGGAGAAAGCAAACGGCCCCTTTATATATTCTTCCTTTAAGATACTCATCCTTAAACGGTCAACGAATACACCGTTTCGCAACCTGTCCTGTCTTAATATACCCTCTTCAACATATCCCATTCGTTTATAAGATTTAATAGCTTTTTCATTATCAATTTCCACCCTAAGCCAAATCTTATTTAATTGTAATTCATTAAAGCCATAATCGATCATTTCTTCCATAGCGGCTAATCCATAACCTTTACCCCAATACTTTTTATCTCCGATGGCAATTCCTAACTCAGCGTGTTTATTTAATTTATCAATATTTTTCAAATCAACCCAGCCTATATGATTCCCATCTTGGTCAATAATAGCTTTTTGATCATACCCATTCGTTTTATTCATACACATTTCAATCCATTTGATTGTTTCTTCTTTACTGAAGGGGGGATATTGTTCAGGCATGTTAAGATGTTTTGTAACTTCTTTATCGAGACACCATTGATAACGGTCTTCCGCATCATTACGTGTCAATTCTCTGAGAACTACTCTAGGGAGAACGATTTTCACTTTTCATGACACCTTTCTAATTTTTATAGAGCTACTGAGTTATTCATTGCATTCTTGGCACTTGTTCTGTTCAATTCAATGATTCATACCGTTTACCGTTTACCTATTGGAATTTTTCCTTTATGTTCAAAATCCCCCGAACCATTCGTCCGAGGGAACATGAACACACTTCAGTTTTCAGTAAAAAATGATCTCATTGCCACAAAGCTATTTTAACTCAATCAACGCCACACACTCCACATGACTGCTTTGCGGGAACATATCCACCGGCTGCACTTCCTGTGTCCGGTAACCGCCATCCTCCAAAATCCGCAAATCGCGTGCCAACGTGCCTGGATTACAAGACACATAGACGACCCGCTTCGGCTTGTACTTCAAAATCGTAGCCAGTAATTTATCATCACAGCCTTTGCGCGGCGGATCTACGACTAGGACATCAAACCGTTTTCCGTCTGCATACCACCTAGGTATGACATCTTCCGCTGCCCCTGCCTCAAAATGCGCATTCGTAATACCATTCAATTCAGCATTGCGTTTTGCATCTTCAATTGCTTGCGGGACAATTTCCACGCCGTATACTTCCTTCGCCCGCTGTGCAAGGAAGAGAGATATCGTTCCAATGCCGCAATAGGCATCAATAACCGTTTCATACCCAGATAGTTGGGCATATTCCAGTGCCTGTCCATACAGGACTTCCGTTTGCACGGGGTTCACTTGGTAAAAGGAACGTGCGGAAATTTCAAACTGGACATCTCCAATTTTGTCGATGATGACTGGTTTGCCGTACAAGTTGATCGTTTCATTTCCAAAAATGACGTTTGTCTTGTCTGGATTAACGTTTTGCATGATGGACGTCACTTCCGGCACGACACGCTTGATCAAATCCACCACTGCCTGTTTTTGCGGAAACTTCTTTTTCAACGTAACGAGTACAACCATAATCTCGCCTGTAGCCCGTCCTTTCCGTACAATCAAATGACGCAACATGCCACGATGCGCTTTCTCATCATAGGCATCAAGGCCGAGCGCATGCATTTCATGCTTAAGCGTGGACATTAGCTGATCCGCTTCCTCGCTCTGAATGATGCAGACATCTGTGTCGACGATATGATGCGTCCGCGGCTTAAAGAAACCCGACACCACATGGCCGTTCCGTTCACTGAAGGGAATCTGTGATTTATTGCGATAGCGCCATGGGTCCTGCATCCCTTTCACCGGATGGACCGGAACATGTGGCAGTTTCGCGATTCGATCGATGACATCGCGCACTTGCTTTTGTTTTTGCTGAAGTTGCGCTTCGTACGAAAGATGCTGCAATTGACAGCCGCCGCACTCCCAGAAAACATGGCATGGGGCTTCCACCCGCATCGGTGCTTGCCGCTTCACTTCAAGCAGTTCCGCAAATCCATAATTCTTCAAGGTTTTACCGACTTTGATTTCCACTTCTTCTCCAGGCAAAGCGCCCGGAATGAATAGCGGATAACCTTCTACTTTGGCAACGCCTGATCCGTCATGCGTCAAATCTTCAACAGTGACGGTGAGGCGATCATTTTGATTTACAATAAAAGACATGTCGTTCTTCCTCCACATTTCGTATGTACACAGTGTAGCATGTTTTCATTGACGGTAAGCAGTTTCTGTACAATTTATCATGCAGAAAAGGGACAACTCTCATTTGATGAATGGAGAATTGTCCCTCTAAAGGTTATGATCTGTCACGATTCAGGAGAAGGAGAATCGATTTAATAGTTTAAGCAGCTGCTTCACAACTGTGATTTTGGCGCAATCGCCTACGTTTTTGGCACGCCACTGTCTTTATTTGGCACACACCAGGCTTCATTTGGTACTTTTTCGTTGTTTTTGGCATGTAGACAGCTGAATTTGGCGTGTTCTCCTGTTAATTTGGCACATTTGTTGATCATTTGGCGCCTGGCCTCGTGGTGACTGATGTTCACATGGCTTACCCGTGTTCCGCTAGGTATTCTGGCATTCAAATCGGCGTTCTGGCGGTCAACAGGATATTCTGGCGGTCAATTCAGCTTTCTGGCGTTCATCATGATATTCTGGCGTTCAAACCGGCGTTCTGGCGGTCAGCAGCATATTCTGGCGTTCAAACCAGCTTTCTGGCGTTCACCATCATATTCTGGCGGTCAAACCGGCGTTCTGGCGGTCAACAGGATATTCTGGCGTTCAATTCAGCTTTCTGGCGTTCATCATGATATTCTGGCGGTCAAACCGGCGTTCTGGCGGTCAAACCAGCTTTCTGGTATTCTGGCGTTCAAATCGGTATTCTGGCGGTCACCAGCATATTCAAGCGTTCTAATCAGCTTTCTGGCGTTCACACGATATGCTGGCGGTCGCCCTTTTACAGGTCCATCATACAGGTCATCCACGAAACAAACCCTCACATCTTACTCACTTCTTCGTCTTCCGCTTCCTTTTCCGTCCTCCATTGACGACCGCTTCGTCTTTCGGGGCAATGAAGAATCCTACGACGAGTGCGGCGATAAGGACAAGGAAGGGAGCATAGAAAATATAGAACTCTGTAAACGTTGTTGGCATGGTCAACATCTCCTTATGCGTGGTGGTCGCTTTTACCGCGGACATAGTCTTTATTAAACAGGAACAGCCGCATGATCAGGATGAGCGACGGGATCAGCAAACATAGGCCCAGGATGAACGCGATGACGAGTGCGGTCGCCATGGCCGGGTTGGTGAAGCTGTCGTACAAGGTCAAGTACGGATAGAGCAGGTAGGGATAATGGGACGCGCCATAGCCGAAGAAGGCGAAGGCGAATTGGCCGCCGAGCAGGCCGAAAGCCCAGCCGTATTGCTTCCGCTTGGCAAGAAGATAGACCGTCCCGATAAATAAGATGAACGAGATGAGAAACATCGGCCAGAATGTTTGGATGTTCTCGTAATGCTCTGGGTTATGCTTGCGCAATTCAAATATGATGCCACCTGCCGTCACAATGGTCGGAAGCGCCCAAATAAGCGCATATTTCCTGAGCAGGCCGGTCGCCTCAATGTCACCTGCTTTATGTGCATACCATGTAAGGAAGACCGCCGAAATATAGAGCGTAGCGGATAAACTCAATACGACAATCGACCAGGTGAGCGGACTTGTGAACAATATCCAATAGTCAAGGACAGGCCGGCCATCCACCATCTCGATAAAGCCGCCTTCTGATATCGTCAAAACGATGGACAGAGAGGCTGGAATCAGCAAACCGGCCAAGCCATACATGAAGGAATATCCTTTATGCCCCCTTGCGCCATATGTCTCAAATGCATAATAGGAGCCGCGTACTGCGAGCAGAATAATCCCGAAACTGACCGGGACGAGCAAGGTGGTTCCGTAATAAAAAGCCGTTTTCGGAAAGAATCCGATAATGCCGACAAAGAAGAAGACGAGAAAGACGTTGGTTACTTCCCAGACAGGAGACAGATAACGCTGGATGACATTTGTCAAGATCCGTTGTTTCCCTGTCAGCAAACTGTAAGCATTAAAAAAGCCTGCCCCGAAATCGATGGCGCCTACCATGATGTAGCCGAACAAGAATGTCCAAAGAACCGATATACCGAGAATTTCTAAATTCATCGCACATCTCCGCCCCTTTCCGCATGACGGTCTTCCAATTCACGTTCCACTGGATTTTTGCGGAACATCCTTCGCAATACGACTACGCTGCCAGTACCAAGTACGAGATACAGCAAACAGAATAATATAAGCATGAGATCGACATGGCCGCTCGTCGTCGCCGCTTCCTCCACCCGCATGATATGGCGTAGAATCCACGGTTGCCGTCCCACTTCAGCCAGCCACCAACCGGCTTCAATAGCGAGAAAAGCCAATGGTCCGCCCAGAACGATGAGCCAGCGGAACCATCTGGATTGGACAGACTTCCACCCACGCCTGATGCCGATCCAGAACCATCCGGCGAGTACGACCATCCACATCCCAATTAACACCATGATATTAAATAAGTAATGGATATACAGAGGTGGCCGTTCATCGACCGGGAATTGATCCAAGCCGATCACTTCCGCTTTCGGGTTGTTATGTGCCAGCAAGGAAAGGCCAAATGGCACTTTAATGGCGTACTTGACTTCATCCTCATCTTTCAAGATGCCTAACAATACAAGCTCTGCGTTCTCTTTGGTCTCAAAATGCCATTCTGCTGCGGCCAGCTTCTCTGGTTGGTATTCCGCTAAATATTTTCCGGAAAAGTCACCGATGATGGCGGCCCCGATTGAAAAAACCAGACCGAGCTTCATGGTTAAATAAAGAGCTTTTTTATGATAGATATGGTCGGAACCCTTCAACAATCTGAAAGCGGCTATGGCGGCCAGCACGAACGCCGCTGTCATATATGCCGTTATGACGACATGCGCCACTTTCGTTGGCATCGCCGGGTTGAACATCGCCAAAATAGGATTAATGTTGACCAGCTGTCCATCGACAATATCAAAGCCTTGCGGCGCGTTCATGAATGCATTGACGATAGTAATGAACACCGCTGAGAAAGAAGCGCCAATGGCAACTGGCACAAGCAATAGCAAATGCTTCTTCTGGTTCTCGAACCGGTCCCAAGTATATAAATAAATTCCGAGGAAAATGGCTTCAAAAAAGAATGCGAATGTTTCCATGAACAATGGCAATGCAATGACATTTCCCGCAAGTTCCATGAAATTCGGCCACAATAAAGACAACTGCAGGCCAATCGCCGTGCCTGTCACAACGCCGACAGCCACGGTAATGACAAAACCGCGTGCCCAGCGCCTTGCCAGCAGTATGTAATGCTCATCATTTTTCTTAATGCCGACCCACTGGGCAATCATGATCATAATGGGCACACCCACACCAATGGTCGCATACAAAATGTGAAAGCTTAGTGTCAACTCCGTTAAGACGCGCGAATAAAACACTGCTTCTTCATTTATCATTTTTTACCCTGCCCCCTCATCCGAGAATTCGTCCAAGAATGGATACGAACATTATGGCTGCCACAATAAATGCAAGCCACATCAACCACTTTTCTTGTTTTTTATACACTGGATATCAGCTCTTTTCGTTAAAGTGATCCTTTCTTATCCTTCCCTCATTTATAGGAAGAATAACTTTCAATTATGAGGTATCTGTGAATAATCTTCGTCGAATCGGGTACGGACTAAGGACAAATACATGACATTGCCAGAAGTATAACAAACAACATACTTGCGAATCTTTGGAATGTTAAGTAGAATGAATAAATTACTAGTTAGAGAGGTGAACACAATGGAAGTGAAAAGAAAAGTATTGGCGTATATAACAAAAGGAGTACAAGACAACTTGAAACTCCTTGTGTTCGAGCATAAGGGCAACCCAGAGGCAGGCATCCAAGTGCCTGGTGGAACCATCGAAGAAGATGAGTTGCTCATTGACGCACTTTATCGTGAAGTGGAAGAGGAGACGGGAATTCCTCGTGAGCGTTTGGAGTTAGTCGGCAAGCTTCATAAAAAGAACCATTATCCTAAAAACCAGAATGACGTCATCTATGAACGGAACATTTTCCATTTAGCTTATACGGGAAGTCAGGAGGAAGCATGGGAAAATTGTGTGCATAGTGATGGCAAGGATGACGGGTTGATCTTTTGCTGCCGATGGATACCGATGGATCAACTGCCCAGTTTGGCAAGGCGGCAAGATGAAGCAATTGATTTTATAGATTTATGACTTTATTTCTGTTGTTTACCCCAAAGACCAAACAAAAAAACCCGCATGTCCGCGGAATTGTGGACCATGCAGGTTTTTTATGTTGATCGATTGCTTGTACTATAATCTCTGGCAGAAAAGGTAAAATCCCTTTTTCTGTTGGTACGGAATTCCCCGAATTAAACGCGGTCCTGTTCCCGTAACTCATCATAGGGTGCAAACATCTCAATATGACGATATAGATTCTCGAACGTTGCAGGCAATGTGCCTCCGTATTCTCCATCTAGGTTCAACAATACTTCCTCTTCTGATGTCACTTTGATGCGCTCCGCGCTTGTTGAGATGACAAGAGGATCGTCCAAATGCTCGCCGCGGAGTGCCAGGGAGACGACTCGGATAAATTCGGCGATATTGCACTTTTTTAAAATGAGCAACGTAAACTTTCCATCGTTAATGCTCGATTGGGGTGCCAGTTTCTCGAAACCGCCAACCGAATTGGTCAAGCCGACGAGGAAAAGCATCGCCTCCTCATCAAACACTTCCCCGTCATATTCAATGCGGACGGGGCTGGAGTGAATAGACGGCAGCATCTCGATTCCTTTTAAGTAATACGCAAGCTGGCCTAACATCGTCTTCAGACGACTTGGTACTTCATATGTCAATTCGGTCAATCGGCCGCCCCCGGCGATATTGATGAAATATCGATTGCCATTCATCAAACCGACATCGACAGGTATAGACTTCCCTTCAATGATGATATCGAGCGCAGCGTCGATATCCCGCGGTATACGCAATGCCCTCGCGAAGTCGTTCGTTGTACCAGTCGGTATCAACCCGATTTTTGGGCGGTTTTCGTATGACGAGACACCAGCTACCACCTCATTCAAGGTCCCATCTCCGCCTGATGCAATAATTAAATCAAATCCCCGCTCCACGGCATGCTTGGCTGCCTCTGTCGCATCCCCCTCGCATGTCGTCGCATGGGCGGACGTTTCATAACCTGCCTGTTCCAATCTCTCCAGTACTTCAGCCAGATGCTTGCGAAACACTTCTCTTCCTGCTGTCGGATTGTAAATTATTCGTGCACGCTTCATCCTCGTTACCTCTCAATTCAACAAATATGATAATAGTCCGTCATTCTTAAGACGTTTACGATCAGTCTGGAGTTCCGCCTTATGCCTTTTCTTGCAAGACTGGCATGAATGTTGTACGCAAATCCTCATAAACCGTCAACCACAGTTCCGGTTTCGATGTGTATTCAGCCATTAGTGTTTCAATGAAAGCCTTCTGTTTCTCCTCGAACTCCGGATGATCCTTAGGGGGCAGCTGCTCGCGTCGCTTCAACACGTCTTGCTGAATAGATGCGGCACGTGGTCCCCATTTTGAAGCTACTTCCCCATTGTGATCAAGCAGCAAATAAATCGGTATCGAACGGCCGCCATTCGTTAAATGTCTGTCAATCAAATCGGTATCGGCATCCCGATACACGGTACGCACATCCAAATCGGCCGCTTCCGCGATTCGGCGCAAGATGGCATTATTCATCATGGCATCTCCACACCAATCCTCAGTGATAACAAGAATGTCAGGCTTTTTCTCCTTAAGCAATTCAATGAAACCGTCGTCTTGAGGGACTTCGAATTTTTCATATACCCGTTCTGTGTTCTCTTTATGCTTCTCCATTTTGGCCGTGTAGTCGGCCAGAGAAATCGCTTCGTCAAAATATTGTTTTTCCGTTTTCATTGTCTCCACTCTCCTTTATCCCAGTTTACGTATTCATCTGCCAGGAGGCAAACGACACGTTCAGAAAACGCCCTATGTCTTGACTCGGTGAAGCCAACCATAGGACGTCCATTACTTCGCATTTAGCGTTTATTGATTTCCTCAAGAAGCAGTTTATTAACAAGCGGTGGATTTGCTTGTCCTTTTGTCGCCTTCATTACCTGTCCGACAAGGAATCCGACTGCCCGATCTTTACCATTCTTGTAATCCTCGATGGATTGCTCATTAGCATCCAATATTTCAGTAATGACCGCACGTAATGTGCCTTCATCTGAAATTTGGACAAGACCTTTCGCTTTGACGATTTCTGCAGCATCTCCGCCGTTTTCAATCAATTCCTTGAACACTTTCTTCGCGATTTTGGAAGAGATCGTCCCGTCGGAGATCAATTTGATCATGCTGGCAAGACCTTCTGGCGTCAATGCTGTTTCATGCAATTCTTTTTGCTCTGCATTCAAATAAGCAGATACTTCGCCCATGAGCCAGTTGGAAGCAAGCTTCGCATCAGCTCCTGCCTTCACTGTCGCATCAAAGAAGTCAGACATTTCCTTCGTCAATGTCAACACGTGCGCATCGTATTCAGGCAAGTCAAGTTCTTGTACATAGCGCGCTTTTCGAGCATCCGGCAACTCTGGAATTTCCGCACGGACACGGTCCATCCATTCTTGGTCGATATGAATTTCCGACAAGTCCGGTTCGTTGATAAAACGATAATCGTTTGCGCTGCCCTTCACCCGCATCAAAACGGTTTGTCCAGTCGCTTCGTCGTAACGACGTGTCTCTTGGACAATTTTTCCGCCTGACAGCAAGACCTTTTCTTGGCGTTCTACTTCATTCGCAATTCCTCTGCGGACAAAGTTGAACGAGTTTAAGTTCTTCAACTCGGTTTTCGTGCCGAATTCTTTTTGGCCGAACGGGCGGATTGAAATGTTGGCATCACAGCGCAGGGAGCCTTCCTCCATCCGAACATCCGAAACCCCTGTATATTGAATGATAGCTTTCAATTTTTCAAGGAATGCATACGCTTCTTCAGGAGAGCGAATATCCGCTTCCGTTACGATTTCGATAAGAGGGGTACCTTGTCTGTTCAAATCAACAAGAGAGTATCCGCCTTCCGCATGCGTCAGTTTGCCCGCATCTTCCTCTAAATGGACACGTTCAATTCGGATTTTCTTCTTCTTGCCTTCCACTTCGATTTCAATCCAGCCATTTGATCCGACTGGACGTTTATCTTGGGAGATTTGGAATGCCTTCGGATTGTCCGGGTAAAAATAATGCTTCCGGTCAAAATTCATAACTGGAGCAATCTCACAGTTCAACGCCATGGATGCTTTCATCCCAAAGTCAATTGCCCGTTTATTCATGGTAGGCAATGTGCCTGGGTATGCCAAATCGGTTACATGAATATTCATGTTCGGCTCCGCACCAAAATGGGCCGGGGCTGGCGAAAAGATCTTTGTCTCTGTTTTCAATTCCACATGGACTTCAAGTCCGACAATCGTTTCAAAGTTCATCGGTTTTGTCCCTCCCCAACTAACGGAGTGCCCGCCTTGAAATCAGTCGCTTGCTCAAACGCATGCGCCACTTTGTAAAGCAATCCTTCATCGAAATGATCGCCGATAATTTGCAACCCGATCGGCAATCCTTCTGAAGCGCCGCACGGTACTGAAATGGCTGGAACGCCCGCCAGGTTAACCGGTACAGTCAAAATATCGTTCGCATAGAGCGTCAACGGATCAAATATCGTTTCACCTAACTTATAGGCAGTCGTCGCGCTTGTCGGTCCAACGATGACATCATATTTTTGAAACAGATCCGCAAAATCCTGTGAGATCAACGACCGGACTTTTTGCGCTTTTACATATACTTCTTCATATTGGTTTGCGCTCAATGCGTACGTTCCGTATAAAATACGCTTCTTCACTTCCGGGCCAAATCCTTCGGAGCGGGAACGGAAATACAATTCTTCCAGGTTTTTCACGCCTTCAGGACGGTAGCCATAACGGATGCCGTCAAATCTGGCCAAGTTGGAAGAAGCCTCGCCGCAAGCGATGACATAATAGCTCGGTGCGCCGTATTTGGCATGCGGCAAGTCCACCTCTTCGATAACCGCCCCAAGAGATTCGAGAACTTGTAAGGCTTCACGTACAGACGCTTTGACTGCTTCGTCCACACCTTGCCCTAAAAATTCCTTAGGAACTGCCACTTTCAATCCTTTGATGTCGCCAGTCAACGCCTTGCGATAATCAGAAACTTCTTTCGAAGAAGATGAGAAGTCATGTTGATCATTGCCCGCAATGGCGCTAAGCAGCATAGCGTTGTCTTCCACGTTCCGAGTCAATGGCCCGATTTGATCCAAAGAGGATGCAAACGCAACAAGCCCATAGCGGGAGACGCGGCCATATGTCGGCTTCATGCCGACTACGCCACAAAATGCGGCAGGCTGTCGAACGGATCCACCCGTATCGGTTCCTAAAGAAAATAGCGCTTCGCCGGATGCGACAGCTGCAGCAGAGCCGCCGGAAGAACCGCCGGGAACATAATCAAGATTCCAAGGATTCCGGGTAACTTGGAAAGCCGAATGTTCAGTCGTTGAACCCATGGCAAATTCATCCATATTTAATTTGCCCAAGCTGACCATTCCCGCATTTTTTACTCGTTCTACTACCGTAGCATCATATACCGGCACAAAGTCTTCCAACATTTTACTGCCGCAAGTTGTTTTCGTGCCTTTTGTAATGATGTTGTCTTTTATGCCGATCGGCAATCCGAATAATGGACCACGTTGCTCCAGCGGGACGTTGTCCAATTGGTCCGCCTGCGCCTTCGCTTCCTGTTCAGTAACCGTCAAAAATGCTTGTACATTCCCTTCGACATCCGCAATCCGGCTGAATGCGTCTTCGGTAATTTCTTTGACGGAGACTTCACGATTATGTAATAGCTGTTGAAGCTCTGTTGCCGTTTTAGAAAATAAGGTCATCTGTTTCCCTCCTATCAATTGCGCCTAAGCGTTTTTTGCCTCAAATCGAGTAGCAGCGAGAACTCGCCACGTTGCCGGGGCAAGGCCGCATCACAGTACATTGCAGTTTAGCAATGAAACACTCTTCTCATTTTGACATTCCGCTATCGGCTGTGGACCGACTCTAAGTCAGCCAGTCAGGCATTGCCGCCAATCACAGCAACATAGCCTGAGTTGTATTGCAAACACACTCTTTATAAGGCTTACGCAAGGATATTCGGAACTTTGATCATTCCATCCTCATGTTCCTTCACGCTGGCCAACATGTCGCCCCGATCCAAAATTTCTGTCGGAACGTCTTCACGAAGAATATTGACTTGGTGCAACGGATGCGTCATCGGTTCAACATGTGTCGTATCGACTTCCTCAAATCTCTCTGCGAATTTGTCCAATTCACTTAACATCGCTGCATATTGCTCAGCTTCGTCATCCGAAAAAGCGATCCGCGCAAAATTGGCATAATAAAAAACATCATCTTTTGTAAATTGGTGAGTCATTTGCTCGCCTCCTCTGTATACGTATTGTACGATTAATCTTATCACCTGACAACAACGTTGAAAAGCGGCTCTTGTCTAGTGTAACCGAATTTTCCGAGAGTCGTGCAATTAGATGGAATTATTCTCGTGATTCATATAAAAAAGGTCGGATTGGCATGATTCACAGCAATTCGCCAAAGCAGTCATCCCAGCAGAGGTTCACACTGATCGAAACAGGCACGTGCAGTTGTCTTAAAGCCACTCCGTCCGGATTGGACCACAGGTCAATATCCATAGATATGGACGTATGGCTCTTCTCCTGCATTCTTGACGATTAACGCTTCCGGTCCATTTACTGAGGTTATGCTCACTTCGACATTGATGTCCTGAAAATACCTTTGGACGAGCGAGGTCAAATGTTGTGTGAAACCAATCGTTTCACTCGTTCCGAAAAATTGGATCGGCACTTCGATGTGCAGTGATTCGTATTGCTTCTCACGAAAATGAGCCGTGCCAATGACGTTGACGAAACTTGGAAAATACTTATCAATATCCTGTTTAAATTTACTGAAGTCCGTGTTGATCTCCCGATAATTCTCAAGTGATGAAGGAGCTGGAAGGGTAACATATTTTTCATTCACTTCTTTCCAGCCGGATGCGGCAGTTTTCCCTTTATCCGCATAGGCAGTCGCGAAATAAGTACCAGGGACAATAGAACTCCTGCTTTCCTGCTTGAATAGACCGATGACAATCGGAATGTCCGCGAGTCCTTCCTTCGCCCGTAATCTGCTAATAATTTCATCGGCCATTTTCATGCCTTCTTTTTGGAGTTTATCATCCGGGATCCGAGTTTCCGAACCATCCCGCGCATAATAAATCGAATTTAGCGCCAATCCAATTGAAATCCCGGATAACCGGACTTTATTCTCTCCGGCTTTTTTTAGGTAATTCTGTTCCACGATGTGGGCCAAGTAGATCGGCGCCTGCTCGGCTGACTCATCGGCGCCGGACCCTTTCGCTGCACCCGCTGGATTCAATCCTTGGTCATTATCATTTTTACGTGCGAGCCATTTACCTGCTGTCTCTCTATCAATATATTGTCCTTCTTGAAAGAGATACTGTTCAGTGTCGAAGTGGCGTGTTGATAGGCGCAGTAAGCCTTGCTCCACTTCTTTCATGTCATATTTCGTATGTAGATTGTTGACAACCATCCCCCGGCTTGCGCTTTGTTTGAAAGGAATCAATGTCTTATAAAACTCATTATTCAGTTGTACATCCGGGATGATCACAGTTTCTTGCGCCTTCTCTTCATTCTCCTGGATGACTTCATCCTTTTCCGGTGCAAATGAAGGAAGGCAGCCTCCGAGGAACAGCATAGCTGCTAATCCTGGTGCTACCCATATCCTTTTCATTACTACTTACTCCTTTTCGCCAAGCGATTCAATTAATTGTTCTTCATTCCAAACAGGAACACCGAGCTCCTGGGCTTTGGCGAGCTTGGAACCGGCATCTTCGCCTGCAATAACTAGATCTGTCTTTTTGCTGACACTGCCGCTGACGTTTCCGCCCAGCGCTTCAATCTTCTCTTTCGCCTCATTCCGCGTCAAGATGGAAAGTTTTCCAGTCAATACGACCGTTTTGCCTGAGAACGGGCTGTCAGTCGGTAATTCCTCACGCGTTCTGCCTTTATACGTCATGTTGACACCGTATGATTTCAGTTTTGCGATGACTTCCATGACATCTTCATTGTGGAAGTAAGTCGTCACGGCATCCGCCACTTTTTCCCCTATCTCATGGATAGCCGTCAGTTGTTCGGCATCCGCTTCCATCAAACGATCGAGCGATCCGAATTCCTCTGATAAGATGTGCGCTGCCTTTTCACCGACATGGCGGATGCCGAGGCCAAATAATAATTTTTCAAGTGAATTTTCTTTGGATGCCTCAATCGCTGTCAATAAATTGCCGGCTGATTTCTCTCCCATACGCTCAAGGCCAAGCAACTGCTCCTTAGTCAGCGTATAAAGGTCGGATACATCTTGCACGAGACCGGCCGTGTACAGTTGATTGACAACTCGTTCCCCGATCCCTTCAATGTTCATCGCATTGCGTGACACGAAATGAATAAGCGCTTCTTTCATTTGAGCCGGACATTGCGGGTTGACGCATCGCAGCGCCACTTCCCCTTCAATTCTGACAAGTGTGGAGTCGCAGACAGGGCAAGTTTCCGGCATTTCGAATGGTTTTTCATCCCCTGTCCTCTCTTGTTGTAAGACACTGACCACTTCTGGAATGATATCCCCGGCTTTTCTGATGATCACCTTATCCCCGATCCGGATATCTTTCTCCTTGATCAGATCTTCGTTGTGAAGGGATGCGCGTCCGACTGTCGTTCCGGCTACTCGAACAGGCACGAGGATGGCCGTTGGGGTGACGACACCGGTCCGCCCGACACTCAGCTCTATATCGGTCAATGTCGTACTTACCTCTTCTGCCGGGAATTTATACGCCGTCGCCCAACGTGGACTCTTCGCCGTAAACCCGAGCTGTTCCTGATCCTCGAAGCGATCCACTTTAATGACGATGCCATCAATTTCATATTCCAAATCCTGCCGATGCTCTTTCCAACCATCTATAAACGCTATTACTTCCTCAATGGACTTGCATCTTTGGCTCTCTTTATTGGTTTCGAATCCAAGCGAGTGCAAAAAGTCAAGCGAATCCGAGTGGCTATCCTGTCCATACGCACTGCCATCACCGCCAATTCCATAGATGAATACGGACAAATTGCGGCTGGCTGCTATTTTCGGATCAAGCTGGCGCAATGAACCGGCTGCCGCATTTCTAGGATTGGCGAATGGCTCTTCACCATTTTCATCCCGCTTTGCATTCAGTTTCACGAAGGAGTTTTTTGGCATATAGGCCTCGCCGCGCACTTCGATCGTCACAGGTTCCGATAATCCAAGCGGGATCGTTCGGATGGTCCGTAAGTTGGCTGTGATATCCTCGCCAACTGTTCCATCCCCTCGGGTAGAGCCTTGGGCGAATGTTCCATTTTCGTATTTCAAGGACACAGCCAAACCATCTATTTTCAATTCGCATATATAGGAGACCGATTCCTGGCCAAGTCCTGATCGCACCCGTCGGTCAAAATCTCGGATGTCCTCCTCGTTGAACACATTCGACAGGCTGAGCATCGGATATTCATGAACGACTTTCCCGAAGCCGGACAAGATCTCGCCGCCTACCCGCTGTGTAGGAGAGTTTGGGTAAATCAAATCGGGATGCTCCGCCTCAATCGAGATCAATTCCTGCATTAACTGATCATACACGGAGTCCGGTACAACCGGCTTATCCATGTCGTAATAGGCATGGCCATATTCTTGAAGAAGCTTATTCAGTTCTGTTACCCGTTGCTCCACTGCATTGCGATCCATTGGTTCCACTCCTCCATTATGCCTTTTCTATCGGCGCGAATTTCGCTAATAGCCTTTTAATGCCCACCGGATCCGGGAATGCGATATCCAGCTCCGTGTCATCTGCTGTACCTCGGACGCTGACGACCATGCCCGTGCCCCACTTCTTATGGACCGCTTTATCGCCGGCCTTCCAGCCCATTTTCTCACCGCCGCTCGATTGATATACCCGCTTTTTAACAGCAGGACGTACAGGAGCTTCTGAACGTGCAAATGCGTTGCCGACAGTGAATCCGGAATCATTCGATACGACCTCGGTCACTGTTTCTGATATTTCACTTAAGAAACGGGAAGGGTTGTTATAGCTGGAGCGGCCAAACAATGTTCGGTACGCTGCGCTTGTCATATATAACTTTTGTTCAGCCCGCGTAATCGCCACGTAAGCGAGGCGGCGCTCCTCTTCCATTTCCTCTTCATCCGCAATCGATCTTGCGTGCGGAAATACATTTTCCTCCATACCGATGACGAAGACGATTGGAAATTCAAGCCCTTTCGCTGCATGCATCGTCATTAGGACGATTTTCTCGCCGGACTGGTTCTCCGCTTTATCTAGCGAATCGATATCTGCGATAAGCGCCAAGTCTGTCAGAAAGGCGACGAGGGAACGATCTCCGTTTTCCTCTTCGGCACGCTTTTCAAACGCTTCGGTGACGGATAGAAACTCCTCGATGTTTTCCAAACGACTTTCTGCTTCAATAGTCTTTTCCCTTTCAAGCATCGCGCGATAGCCTGTCTTGTCCAGAACCTGTTCGACAAGCTCCGATACGGACAGGTATTCCTGCATTTGCGTGAAGCCGGCAATCAATTCCCTAAACTTTACCGCTTCATTGGCCGCACGCGCCGTTAAGCCCATGAAGTGGACCTCCTGCATCGCGTCAAAAATCGATCGGTCGTTTTCAATGGCAAATCGCGCCATTCGTTCAAACGATGTAGCTCCAATGCTCCGTTTCGGCTCATTGATGATTCTCGCCAATGCCAAATCATCATCATTATTTGCAATCAAGCGCAAGTACGCCAGCAAATCTTTGATCTCTTTCCGATCGTAGAACTTCGTGCCGCCAACAATCGTGTATTCCATATTTGATTTGACGAGAAATTCCTCCATGACACGCGACTGTGCATTCGTCCGATACAAAATCGCGAACTTGTCGAGCGATAAGTTTTCTTTCTCTTTTAACTCAATAATGGTGCGGACGACGAATTGGGCCTCATCCTTCTCATCATTCGCTTTATAAATAAAAATTGAATCGCCTTCATCATTTTCCGTTCGCAATGTTTTATCATACCGGCTCCGGTTATTTTGAATGACATCGTTCGCGGCCTTTAGAATGCGCTTCGTCGATCTATAGTTTTGTTCCAGCATGATGACAGTCGCATCCGGATAGTCCTTTTCAAAGGACAAAATATTTCCGATATCCGCCCCCCGCCATCTATAAATGGATTGATCCGAATCCCCGACAACGCAAAGGTTCCGGAATTTCGATGCCAGCATCTTGACGAGCCGGTATTGGGCATTGTTCGTATCTTGATATTCATCGACGTGGATATATTGGAATTTGTTCTGATAATAGTCGAGGACTTCCGGGACTCTTTCAAACAATTTGAGGGTCATCATAATCAGATCATCAAAATCGAGCGATTGATTTTGACGCAATTTTTTGGAGTAGCCTTCATAGACGTCGGCCACTATCTTCTCGTACGGATTGAATGAATTGATTTGCCCTTTGAAGGTTTCGGCATCAATACATTCATTTTTTGCTGAGCTGATCGCATTTAACATGGAACGCGGATCATATTGTTTCGGATCGATATTCCGCTCTTTCAATACATTTTTAATGACCGTCAGCTGATCGGAGCCATCGAGGATGGAAAATGATTTGGAGATGCCGATCCGGTCAATATTACGCCGTAAAATCCGGACACACATCGAGTGGAATGTGGAGACCCACATCCGTTCTCCAGAGCCTGCACCCAGCAAACCGTCAATCCGATCACGCATTTCACGTGCCGCTTTATTCGTAAATGTGATAGCTAATATGTTGGATGGATAGACGTCCTTTTCAACAACAAGGTACGCAATCCGATGAGTGAGCACACGCGTCTTTCCAGAACCGGCCCCTGCCATGATCAGCAATGGCCCTTCTGTTTTTTTGACGGCGCGCGCTTGTTCCGGATTCATGCCGTCCAGCAGGTTTTGAGCGATTCTATTCATTTCATCTACACCTTTCGAGGAACATCTGTTCTTCATTATACACCGTTTTATCCTTCATGGGGCGTTTTCTTGACAGCTTCCACTGTTTCAAGTGCCGCGTTCAAATTCTCATAGAGGACATTGCCAACGATGACTGTATGAGCGTAAGCGGCCATTTGCCCTGCCTGCTCAGCATTTGTAATTCCACCGCCGTAAAACAACCGTGTGGATTCCAATATCCTTGAAACAGAACGCACCACATTCGGATCTCCGAATGTCCCGCTGTATTCTAAATAAAAGACCGGCAGATGAAAGAGGTGCTCCGCCATGCGGGCATATGCAATAACATCGTCCAAGTCGGGAACCGCATGCACACCCGTCAGGTCGGCAGCTTTACATGCAGGATTCATGATGCAATAGCCTTCTGCCAGTATCTCCTCCCAGTTCATCATATGGCCATATTCCCGCAATGCCGCATGGTGGATGCCATTGATCCATTCCACTTTGGTAGAGTTCAGGACGGTCGGAATAAAATAATAATCAAACCCAGGTGTTACGGATTCAATCGTGGACACCTCAAGTGCAACCGGCACAGAATACCGGCGGATTCGTGCAAGCAAGTCCAAGACATTTTCCAGTGTTACTTGATCTGTGCCGCCGACAATGAGCCCGTCGGTGCCTGATTCCGCAATTCTTTCTAATTGTTCGTCCGACACCGATTTAGCGGGATCCAGTTTAAAGGCATGTCGCCAAGTTTTATAATCCATGTTCAACCACCTTGTTCCTTTATGTACGTTCTTTTAGTATACCAAAAAAAAGAACGGAATCCTCGCTCCGTCCTTTTAAAAAAAATCATATTCTGTTCAGGTACAATCCCTTACTTGCTGTTTCCTTCGCTATCGCTGCCATCTAATTCTGGGTAAAGGCGGTCCAGAACTGTATTATAACCATCCGAACCATAATCGACACAGCGGCGAACCCTTGAAATCGTAGCAGTGCTGGCCCCCGTTTCATTTTGGATCCGGTCATACGTCCTTTTCAATTTCAACATATGCGCTACTTCCAAACGTTGCGCCATCGACTGGATTTCACTCATCGTACAAAGATCATCAAAAAAGGAATAGCATTCTTCGAGATCTTTCAGCTCCAAAATCGCTTTGAACAGTTGGTCTGTCTGTTGACCGCGTATTTTATCGATTTGCAATTGTCTCCCTCGTTTCAGTCGATTTATTATACTTCTAGCTTCATTTCTGTTCGAGCTTAAGGAGTAAAGGTGACTGCTTTTTCAATACCTGGCCTAGTCGGGATAATATGAATCCATGTTTTCCCTGGTACCAACTCAACCGGTACACCATTCTCCACCGGCGTCAGGAACCCATCAATATTTTTCCATTCAAGGTCCTTCACTATTCCTGCATGGAATAATATCGCTTTGCCGCCAGATTCCAGATCGACCGCTTGTCTACCGACATTGTCAATCGTTCGATGCGGCGCTTCCAATACGAGAATGTTCGATACGTCTACTTCTTGGCCATTTTCCTTGTCAATCGTTACTGTCCCTTTCACAACCCTCTTATACGTCCCATGTTCCGGTTGATACGTAAAGGTGCTAATAAAATCTTGATTTGAACTAAAACGGACGACAAGCTCCGCTGCACTATCCCCTATTTTATCACTTTCATTGGAATCCTGGAACGTCAAAGGCGGTATCTTCTCAATCGAGTCGTGACTGCTCATCTTTTCCATTGCCTCCAGAATGTTTTCGCCTGAAATATAAGAGTTGTGAGGTGCTCGTCTTTCTTTCGATCGTTTAAACAATGTTCCATCATACTGCATGCCATTGACGTGATCGACATAGCGGCTGGTCAACAGTCTTTGAGCGTCAGGACTATAGCCGTGCGCAATATAGAAGGCATCCATCCCTTTTGCCAAGTAAATGAAATAGTCGCGAGCACTGCGGATCGGTCCAACTTGCTCCGGCAATTCGCTCTGGAATAAAGCGAGATATCTCGTCACATTTCCTTCCGCCATGAATTCAAAAATCATATCCGCTTCACTAATTCCTGATTGCGGCCTCGCTAATGGATGGTTGTTGATCGTGGCCAATATCGGCCGGCGGCTTTGTTTCTCCTCTCGCCATTCACCGGTAAACGGCAACTGATACAATAAAGATCCTTCTATATCATCATCTGGCTCTTCAACGTCATCCTCTTCCTGGATGATTTCTTCTTCCGCGTCATTTTGCTCTGTTTCTCCCACTTCCTCTTTCTCTTTTTTTGAGCAAGCTGAGATGAGCAGCAACATGACAGCTGCCATGAACAACAGCCACATTCTCTTATTCCCTTTCATCGTTTCCCCCTATCTTCCGGTCGCCGGAAAGATCACTTTATTTTTTAATACATTATATAACCCGTTTTGTGTAATCCTGACATATGGCAAATGGGTCGATTGGAGAAATAGAAATGTATAAACAGCATCTCCAAAGCTATAGCCCCGCTCTGCCAATGCCTCCTTGAACTCCTTCTCCTGGCTGATCAACAGTTCTACATTTTCTGAAGATAGCCCTCCGCCAATCGGCAATGGAATGGATGCGACAACTTGCCCGTCTTCAATAAGTACCATACCGCCTCCCAGCTTTTTCATTTCCGTGAAAGCTTGTAACATCGCATGCTTGTCTTTTCCGATGAGGATAATGTCTCCTGTATTTGAATAGGATGATGCCATTCCTTCCACATGTGTTGCAAACCCTTTAATGAGCGTGTTGACACGCCATGCCCCCTGTCGATCCACGAGCATGAGAAAACTTTCAGCATGACCTGCTGCCAAGGCAGCTCCAGTAACATCCAAGTTCGACTCATATGGCTTTGTAATGACATCGTTCACCATCTCGATGCCGACTCGGGAAAATTCCTCAAAATCTTGTTCCGACAAATCAAAGGCTGGTTTAAATGCTGGAATGAGCGACCAGTCCACTTTATCGAAGCTTACCGTCGGTTGGCCATCACGAAGCAGCCAAACCCCCTTTGATAATACATCAGTCGGAACAGGATTCCTTTCGTCGTCAAGAAAGTTTAATGTTGCATACCTTCCCGTCGCGATAACTCCTTGGATATGATCAATTCCGTAATAACGCGCGACGTTGTAAGAAGCCATCAAATAGGCATCAATCGGAGGAACTCCGGCATCGAGAGCTGCTTGGATACACTTGTCCATCACGCCATCCAGATGGAACGATGGAGTAGACCCGTCTGTCGTCATCATCAAGTGATCAAACACATCCCACTTGGACTCCACAATATCCCGCAACATGACCGGAAGATCAGGACGGATTGAGGAATGGCGAAGCGTGACCGCATAGCCTTGCAACAAACGGCGTTCCACTTCTTCAGCTGTCATCGCCTCGTGATCTCCATCGGTGCCCAGCAGTTTCATGCGTGCCAACGTCCGGTCAGAGGCTCCTGGAAAATGGCCCTCGATTTTTTTCCCTGCCTGTTTTGCTGCTTCCATTGCATCCAGCATTGTCTGATCGCCATTCAGCAAGCGAGGCCAGCCGGTCAACTCTCCTCCCATCAGGACATCTTTCCGTTCGATCCATTCCTGTATATCTTTTCTATTGAACAGTTCTTTTTCACGCTGGAGGACCGTTTGAGAATCAAACCGCGCCCACCAATAAAACGTAAACGGCAGATCGTTCAATTGCTCTATAATTTTGAAAGCCTTTTCATTGCCGAGCATCATGAAAAAAGTTAAATTATCCGCAAGGAATGTTGTTGTCCCCAGCCGTCCGGCGTATTGTGCAAATGTTTCTGGATTGTATAGTTGGAATGGGTGGACATGCGGCTCGATATAGCCAGGCACTATCCGTTTTCCCGTCGCATCGATGATTTCTGTTTCTTCCAGCTTGACGGGCATTTTCGGCCCCACGTAAAGAATGCGATCTCCTGCGATCCAAATATGGCCGGTCATCCACTTCTTAAAGATAGAATGCAAATAGGTTGCGTTCTGGATAACCAGTGACGGTGCCTGTTTCCCGTCAATTATCTCAATCTGTTCAAAGATTTCTTTCTGGTTCCACATCGTATTGGTCCCCTTTTTCTAAATAGTGCTGTTTTTATCGTAGCATAGCAATCTCTTGAAACAAAGAGCGTTCTTGTTTTTTATTCATGAAATTTGCAGGAATTGGGAGAACAGAATCGAAGACTAGTACGATAGCCTGCTTTGATTCACAAACGCCCTACAAAAGAAAAGATAAGGATGATGGATATGGAATTTAATCAAGAATTGGCAACCGAATATGACCGGGGGATCCGAAGGACCTTTCCCGCTTATGATGCAATGTTCAAAATGGCTGCTGCTTATTTACATCACGCCGTTGGGGATGATGCTGATATACTGCTCGCAGGTGCCGGGGGAGGCAATGAGCTGAAACTATTTGGTCCGCCACATCCGAATTGGCGGTTCACAGCCGTAGACCCATCCAAAGAGATGCTGGAAATGGCCGTACGCAAGGCGACTGTCCTCGGTCTCGTAGAACGTATCCGTTTTATTGAAGGCACAGTTGATGCCATAAGGAACAAGGAACTATTCGATGCGGCGACCTGTCTGCTTGTCCTTCATTTTATTCAGGAGAATGACAAGAAAGAAGAGTTATTGCGCTCTATCCGGGAGCGGCTAAACACTGGTTCGCCTTTCATTTTGGCTGCGATGCACCGGCCAGAGGATAACGAAGAGTTTGACAGATTAGTTGGTCTTTGGAAAGTGTATTGGTTGGAAACAACCGGGCTGTCGCTGGAGGAAGTTAATGAAATGGAGAAAAGTGTTCGCTCCCTTTCTTTTATTTCCGAAGAAGCATTGAAACAATTATTACATAAAACCGGTTTCGGAATCCCGACAAAATTTCTACAAAATGGCTTTTTCGGCTGTTGGATCTGTCATGCCGTCTAGACCAAAAATGAATGATTTGCGAATAACTGGATACCCTACCTAACAGGACCTCTTGGATGGGAGTGAAGGGTAGTGGAATCGTCTTCAGAAAATCAGCAAACACCCGACTTGTTGTTAAAACTGGCACAGCAGCTGTCCCCTACCAAGGATATTGTTCAGACAACACTGCAAGTAGAAGGAAAGCAAGCCTTTGTGCTTTATTTAAAGAGTGCCGTAGACGAGATTGTTCTTCATAAAACAGTCGTAAAACCATTTTACGAGACGGCGACACTCGAGGTATATGCCAGTTATCTTGATTCAGCTCCAAACAAAAAAGAGTTGGCTGACGAACAATCTATTCTCATCAATTTGACAAGAGGTAACGTCCTAGTCGCTGTCCAACAACAGTACTTTTTGCTCGAAATACGGAACGTCGGGTTCGACGAAGTTCAGCAAATCACATTGGAACCGACCATTCATGGCGCCCAATTAGGACTGAGCGAAAGCATAGAAGTAAGTATGAATGTCATAAGGCAACGATACCATCAGCCTTCCCTGGTTTTCGATACGATGGAACTGAAGGACCAATCAAATCGTGCTATTGCGCTTGTCTATGACAAAGTGTTAGTCAATCCAAGAGCACTTCAATTAATTCGGAAACGGTTGGAAAACTTAGACTTTCCACTTATTTTATCTTCTGGAGATTTGCAATTATATTTGAATGGCAATAAGAAGTCCCTATTTCCTTCTTGCATGCTGACGGAGCGGCCAGACCGGCTTGTCTATAATATTTCCTCCGGAAAAATAATCATTCTTGTCGATGGAAGTCCGCATGCTGTCATTGCTCCGGTCGTCTTTTTCGACTTCATGATCTCTATGGAGGACATGTACCACGGCTACTGGATTTCCTTACTCACCTTGTTTTTACGCTACAGTGGATTGTTTGCCTGTATCGTACTCCCAGCACTATATGTTGGCGTTACGTCCTATACACCTGATGTCTTTCGAACTGAACTCGCCTTGACAGTTGCAGCAAGCCGAATAGGGGTTCCCTATCCATCCTATATTGAAGTTTTTTTTATGCTAATATTTATTGAGTTCCTTACAGAAGCGAGTATCCGGCTGCCAACCCCTATCAGTGCAACTGCTACAACGGTTGGGGGGCTCATTTTGGGGACGGCTGCTGTGGAAGCTGCTCTGACATCCAACATCATGATTATCGTCGTATCGCTCGTTGCAGTTTCTACTTTTGTCATCCCAATTAATGAACTGGGCTTTGCGGTGAGAGGATTACGATTTATCCTCCTTCTCTATACGACATTCTTCGGCTTAGCCGGCCTTGCAATTGGCCTGTTGGGCATCGTTCTCTTTTTGGCAAATAAGGAAAGCTTCGGAGTGGCTTATCTGAAACTAGGCTGGAAGAATCGGACAAAGGAATTGGGGACTGGAAAAGGATGAACCGTTTTCTTTATTATTTCATTATACTCAATATGATCGTCAACATTGTCGTCGAGGTACCGAAGATTTTGATTGACTATAGCCATCAGGGAGCTATTACTTCCATAATTTTCGCTCTCATCATCGGTGCTTCTCTTACTTGGATAATTATAAAGCTATTTAGGCCATTTCCTGGCCGCAGCCTTCCTGAACTCCTTGAACTGTATACTCCGAATTGGTTGAATAAGCTTGTATTGCTTTACTTTTCTCTTAACTGGTTTATCGCAGGATCATTATCCATTACTACCTTTACCTTATTGTTAAAACGCTTTTTAACACCTGAAATGTCATCCTATATCATTCTCTCTTCGTTCGTCGTTCTCGTTTCATATGGTGTCTTGATGAAAACCAGGAGTCTCTTGAATTCCATGGAAATCATCATGATTCTGAACATCCCGATCGTGGTCTTCTTAATCGCAAAAGTATATTTGGATGAGGCCATGGATTGGGACTATGTCAAAGTGGCTATGACATACGTGAATAATTGGCCAAATTATTCAGCAGTCACGGCTGCCTTATACCCGCTGATCGGTATCGTAAATATCATCATTTTCAACCGGTACCTTATCTCAAAGATGGATATGAGGCTAAAACAATTGTTTATTGTATTCTTAACGGGGGCATTAATCCTATTCACAACTTTTTTCATTCCACTTGGGTACATCGGTTTTGGAATTTCCGAAAATATCCAGTATCCTTGGATTCTCACAAGCGACTCGGTCCGGTTGAAATACGGTTTAATTGAGCGATTCATTTTCATTTTCCTACTTATTTTCCTATCCCTTAGTTTTTTAAATATTACCATTCATTGGCATGTCGCACAGAAGCTGTTTGAAGCTTTTTATCGATCAAAAAAACTAATCGTTAAAGGGAAGGATCTGAATCCTTATTTATGGCTTGTGTTATTTTGGGGAATCACTTTTTTGGTGGCTGGTCGTATGACAGAGTATCAACTTTTCCTTCTAGGCAAATATTTTTTTAACCAACAACCTCTTTTCCTTATTGTACTGATTGGGTCTTTGATGCTAATAAATCGAGGTGCTAAGAAAAAATGGGCAAAGTCGGCCGAATGAAACAGTGGATTCTTGTTTTATTACTGCTCTCCAGTACACTACTATCTGCATGCGCCTTTAAAGATATCGATCGGCGTTTATTTGTATCGGTCATTGGAATCGATCCAGCGGAAAAGATGGAGGAGGGGTTTAAAGTGACTCTGAAAATCGCCATTCCGTTCGGTGCAATCAAAGAAGCTTCGCGACCGACATTCGCCTATCTTTCTGAGGAAGGAGAAACGATAGGGGAAGCGATCCGAATGCTAGAAACTCATGTGGACAAAGTATTGGAACTCGGTCATATGAAGACGATAGTCGTGAATGAGGAGTTATTAAAAGGTGATTTGCAGGAATTCATGAATTATTTCGTCCGTCGAGGTGATTTGCAAATGATCGCCTATGTTACTGCGGCCAGACCCTCCGCTGAGACCATTTTACGAGTAGAACCAAAAACGGAAGCTCCTGCATCCATTTCTTTCTACAACTTTTTCGGCGGGACCGGAACAGAAAGTCCCTTTATTGTGACAACCTATCTATTCGAATTTAGAAGGGATTATTTAGGGGAAGGAATCGATCCTGTTTTGCCGATCATGGAGACAAATGAAGATCAAAGTGAGCTCATCGTGAATAAATCGATTGTCATTGGACAAAAAGGGAAAACATTAGAACTTGATCCTTTATTAACAAAACAATATAACTCACTCGTTCATAATGCATCCGGCTTTTCCTATAAAGTCAATAAAGATGGATTGCAATTATTGCTAAATATTGACCACATTAAAATGAAATTTAAAATCCATTCGGACAATGGCAAACCATCCAAAGTCATAATGACCATAAACAAGGTTGGTGTAATAGGAGAGTCCAATAAACTTCTTTCACCAAAAAAACTTCCCTATTATGATCAGCTTGCCGAACAAACCTTGTCAGCTAAAGTACGAGAACTATTACACAAATTACAAGAGGAACAACTCGACCCATTTGGTTTTGGTTTACGTTATCGCACGACGAAACTTCATACCTCTAATCCGTATAAGATATGGAAAGAAGCATATCCAGAAATCGATTTTGATGTGGTGATGAAAATTAATTTGAAGAGTACAGGCGTCACAGAGTAGGAAAACTGCACCTTTTTGAGTTGCAGTTTTCCTATTCTCTGCCTTTTTTTCTTAATGAGCAGCGCGCCATCCGATATCCGTCCGGTAGAAGAATCCATTCCATTCGTGCTTGGATAATGTATTGTAAACTTCCTTTTGAGCCGTCTTCAATGTATCCGCTTTGGAGGCGATCAACAGCACCCGTCCCCCGTTTCCAATGAAAGTATCTCCTTCCATCTTCGTTCCCGCATGAAAGACGGCTGTCTTATCTGTGGACATCGCTGACAGATCAGGCAATACAGCCCCTTTTTGAAGCTCACCCGGATAGCCGTCTGAAGCGACGACCACTCCGAGCATCGCCTGCTCATTCCATTTCAACTCATACTCTTCCTCTGCCATCAGCGCACTCATAAATTCCCCGAAATCCGAATCCATACGAGGAAGTACGACTTGCGTTTCCGGATCACCGAAACGCGCATTGAATTCAATCACCTTCGGCCCTTCCTTCGTCAACATTAACCCTGCATATAGAATGCCAGCAAAAGGCTTTTCTTCTTGTGCCATCGCTTTGACTGTAGCAATGACCACTTTGTCGAAGGCTTCTTCAATTACATCGCTGCTGATATGAGGCACTGGGGAATAGGCCCCCATTCCTCCTGTGTTCGGTCCTTCATCGCCGTCAAACGCACGCTTGTGATCTTGTGCAATAGGCATAGGATAGATCTTGCCAGCATGGACAAACGACATGAAGGAAAACTCTTCGCCTTCCAAAAATTCTTCAATGACAATCCGGGAAGAGGAGTCACCGAATTTTTGATTGCCGATCATATCATCCACCGCTTCGAGTGCTTCCTCCAGTGTCATGGCTACGACGACACCTTTTCCAGCCGCTAAACCATCCGCTTTAATGACAATCGGAGCTCCCTGCTCGCGAATGAAATTCTTTGCCTGATCCGCATCCGTGAATGTACCGTAGGAAGCGGTTGGAATGCCATATCGTTTCAATAGTTCTTTGGCAAACGACTTACTGCCCTCCAATTGGGCTGCTTCCTGGGTTGGTCCGAAAATAGACAGTCCTCTTGCCATGAAGTAATCCACAATCCCTTCCGTAAGAGGCTGCTCTGGTCCGACAAATGTCAGGTCAATCTGATTGTCCCTTGCAAAGTCCGCAAGACGCGCAAACTCAAGAACGCCAATTGGAACACATGTCACATCCTGCTTCATGCCATCATTGCCTGGGGCGACAAATACCGCAGAGACAGAAGGAGAACTGGCAAACTGCCGGGCAATGGCGTGTTCACGCCCCCCGCTCCCGATCACAAGTACTTTCATTCGTGTATCCTCCTTAATGTTTGAAATGACGAATGCCCGTGAATACCATGGCGATCCCGTACTCATTTGCTTTACGGATGGAGTCTTCATCTTTCACTGACCCGCCTGGCTGAATAATTGCTGTAATTCCGGCCTTGGCAGCCGCTTCGACTGTATCATCCATTGGGAAAAAAGCATCCGAGGCCAGTGCAGCGCCCTTTGCAAGCTCGCCTGCTTGAGACAGGGCAATCTGTGCAGCTCCCACGCGATTCATTTGGCCTGCTCCAACGCCAAGGGTCTTGTCGGGATCGGCAATGACGATTGCATTCGATTTCACATGTTTCACAACTGCCCAGCCCATACGCATTGCTGCCCATTCCGCTTCCGTTGGTTCCCGGTCGGTCGCAACACGGATTTCCGCATCGTCAAAGCCGAGTGCATCCGGTTCCTGCATGAGCAAGCCGCCTTCGACAGAAACTGTATTCCAAGCGTCTTTCTTGGCTTGATCGAATGGAATCGTCAATAGACGGATATTTTTCTTTTCCGTCAGTATACTGATTGCCTCATCTGTAAACGATGGAGCAATGATGATTTCGAGAAAAATTCCAGCGAGCTTTGCTGCGGCCTCTTCCTCCACTTCACGATTCAACGCCACAATCCCTCCAAAGATGGAAACTGGATCCGCTTCGTATGCTTTCGTGAATGCTGCCAAAATCGTATCGCCTGTACCGACTCCGCATGGATTCATATGCTTCACAGCGACTGCAGCAGGACGATTGAACTCCTTCGCAACTTGAATGGCTGCGTTGGCATCCTGAATATTGTTATAGGAAAGCTCTTTGCCGTGTAATTGAGTTGCGTTGGCAATCGAAAAGTCGGAACCGAGCGGCCGACTGTAGAAAGCGGCTTTCTGATGGGGATTTTCCCCATAACGCAGCGGTTGCTTTAATTCGTATGTATATGTCACCTGTTCCGGGAATTCATCCCCTGCGAAATCTGTTAAGTAACCTGATATAAGCGCGTCGTACGCAGCGGTATGACGAAACACTTTTGCGGCAAGACGCCTTCTTGTTTCTAGTGTCGTTTCTCCCTTCGCCTGCAATTCCGAGAGGACTGCTGCATAGTCTGCTGCATCCACGATGACTGTCACAAAAGCATGGTTCTTCGCGGAAGCCCGCAGCATTGCGGGACCACCGATATCGATGTTCTCAATCGCTTCTTCAACTGTCACGCCAGGTTTTGAAATCGTCTCTTTGAAAGGATAGAGATTCACACAGACAATATCGATCGGTTGTATGCCATGCTCCTCCATTTGAGCTACATGGCCTGAATCATTCCGTTTTGCAAGGAGACCCCCATGGATCATCGGGTTCAGCGTCTTCACGCGGCCTTCCATGATTTCCGGAAACCCGGTCACTTCGTCGACGGCTGTCACTGCTACACCGTTTTCTTTCAAATGCTTCATCGTACCGCCAGTCGATAGAATTTCATATCCCAACGCTTCTAAGGATTGAGCAAACTCCAGAAGCCCACTTTTATCCGAAACGCTAAGCAATGCGCGTTTTTTCAAGAATTTCCCCTCCGTTTATATAAATAAAACCGGTATGACACCGGTTTTTCATCTCGTTAATCTAATCAATTCACTGCTTGCTGCCCTTCTCGCAGGAGAAGTTTTAGCAACACAGTTTTATATAATTCGTGTTCCACCGCATGAATCGCGAGGGCTGTCTGTTCTTTATCCCCTTCCACGACAGCGACGGCCTGCTGGGCAAGAATCGGTCCGGTGTCCATACCTTCATCCACCAAATGAACCGTAACGCCCGTCACTTTGACGCCATGGTCTACTGCTTGGCCAATAGCGTCCTTTCCTGGGAAAGAAGGAAGAAGGGATGGATGGATATTAAGAATGCGCGATGGATAGGCAGTTAGCAATACTGGCCCAATGAGGCGCATGTATCCTGCCAGAACAATCCAATCCACTCGTTCCTCCCGCAATGTAAGGAGAATGGTTTCCTCGTACTGCTGCTTGGACGGAAATGCCTTTGGTTCGAATGCGACCACTCGTACACCCGCCTGTTTCGCCCGTTCCACGACAAATGCCGCCGGCCGGTCTGTAATGACAACCGCAATTTCTGCAGGCAATTCCCCTTCCCTGCATGCGTTTTCCAGGGCGGCAAAGTTGCTTCCGCTGCCCGATGCGAAGATAGCGATTCGTTGCTTACTCATTGATCTAAGCTCCCATCGTGCTCCCCAATCAACCTGACTCCATTGCCTTCCACGACCTGGCCGATGACATATGCCTCTTCCCCATGCTCAGCGGCAATCTGGATGGCCCGCTTCGACTGTTCAGCCGGCAGCGACACAACGAAACCGATGCCCATGTTGAAAACACTGTACATATCGCGATCTTCCAAGTTGCCCTTTTCCTTCAGCATTTTAAACACTGGCAATACTGGCCAGGAACCGATATTGATTTCCACACCGAATCCGTCCTTGAACATCCGTGGCAAGTTCTCATAGAAGCCCCCGCCAGTAATATGGCCCATTGCATGGATATCCAGTTCTCCATGCATCTGCATGACCGGCTTTGCATAAATCTTTGTCGGTTCCAGAAGGGCTAATCCGACTTTGCCGAGTTCTTCATAACCAGCAATATATTGATCCAGCTCATACCCTTGCTCGTCCAATACAATTTTCCGGACAAGCGAATAGCCATTCGAATGAATCCCGCTGGAAGCGATGCCGACGAGAACATCTCCAGTTACCACTTTATCGCCTGTTACAAGATTGCTTTTCTCGCAAGCCCCCACTGCAAAGCCTGCTAGATCATATTCATCGACATCATACAGCCCCGGCATTTCTGCCGTCTCACCGCCAATTAACGCAGCTCCAGCCTGAACACATCCATCGGCGATACCTTTGACAATCGCTTCCACCTTTTCGGGCACTGCTTTGCCTAGCGCAATGTAGTCGAGGAAATAAAGCGGCTCTGCTCCCTGTGCAACAATATCGTTTACACACATGGCGACACAATCGATGCCGATCGTATCATGCCGATCCGCCAAAAACGCAAGCTTCAATTTTGTTCCTACGCCATCCGTTCCCGAGACGAGGACAGGTTCCTTGAATTGTAATGCAGACAAATCGAACATCCCGCCAAAACCACCGAACTTTCCAGCTACTCCCGCACGCGCTGTCCGTGCGACATGCGATTTCATCCGTTCTACCGACTCATAACCTGCCTCGATATTGACGCCGGCAGACTCATACGCCTTTGACATAGGTAAAGCCTCCTTATCGTACGATCTCTTTTTCATGCGGCAATACAGTATCCGCATAGATTTCAGTCGGGTACTCCCCAGTGAAGCAGGCTAAGCATTGGCCACAATTTTTTATTTCGCGGGAACGGCCAATTGCATTTAGCATGCCTTCTTTCGAGAGGAAGGTAAGCGAGTCTGCATCAATCAGCTTCCGTATTTCCTCAACCGAACGGCCTGTTGCGATTAATTCCGAATCCGTGCTAATATCTACTCCGTAAAAACAGGGACTGACGAGCGGAGGAGCCGCGATAACGACATGGACCTCCGATGCGCCCGCTTCCTTCAGCATGTTGACGATCCGCTTGGATGTCGTCCCTCTTACGATCGAATCATCCACCATGACGACACGCTTTCCAGCAACGACTTGATGCACTGGCGAGAGCTTCATTTTCACGCCGCGTTCGCGCATTGATTGCGTCGGCTGTATGAACGTCCGGCCTACGTAGCGGTTTTTGATTAACCCTAATTCATATGGTATCCCGCTTACTTCCGAGAAACCGATTGCGGCAGAGATGCTTGAATCGGGAACACCCGTCACTACATCTGCGTCAATGCTCACTTCTCTGGCCAGCTGCTTGCCGCACCGTTTCCGAGCCATATGAATATTGATGCCATCGATGTCAGAATCAGGACGCGAGAAATAAACATACTCCATGGAACAAATCGCTCGTTCCGCCGGTTCCGCATACTGATCCGAGTAACAGCCGCTGTCGTTAATAATGAGCAATTCTCCCGGCATGACCGAGCGAACATGTTCGGCGCCAATCAAATCAAACGCGCACGTTTCCGAAGCGACCACCCAGGCATCCCCGAGCTTACCAAGGGATAAGGGGCGCAAACCGTTCGGATCCTGTGCCACCATCAACCCTTCTTCCGTCAGGACAACGAATGCAAATGCACCTTTCAACATAGACAGCGCCTTTTTCACCCGATCACGCTGCGTCAGCGACCCGCTGCTGCTCCGCTTGATAAGATGAGCCAACACTTCCGTATCTGATGTCGTTTGAAAAATACTCCCCAGCTTTTCCAGGTTCTCTTTTAAATCTTTCGCATTAACTAAATTGCCGTTATGGGCAATCGCCATGCTGCCAGTAGTGGAACGGAAGACGAGCGGCTGGACGTTCTCCGCCCCTCGCCCTTCCTCCGTCGTATATCGCACTTGGCCAATAGCTGTATGCCCCGTTAAAGCTTTTAATTTCCCATCAGAAAAGACTTCATTTACAAGACCTTCACCTTTCACAACATGGAGACCTTTACCATCTTTCGATACAATGCCAGCACCTTCCTGCCCTCGGTGCTGAAGGGCGTGAAGGCCATAATACGTAATCTGCGCGGCATCTTCATGCCCCCAGATACCGAATATGCCACATTCTTCGTTTAGCCCTCGCAGTTCAGCAAGCATGGAATAGCCCCTTTCCAAGCGGACTGGAATTCTTCCACTGTTCCATCGATCAACGAATCACCCGCTTCGTCTTTGATAACAATCTTTCCGGTATCTGTCACAACTCCAATGGTAACAGCAGACGCTACTTCTTTTTCAAAAGCCTTCGTATTCTCAGCTTTAACAGTTACTAGGAAACGAGATTGTGTTTCACTGAATAACGCGCTTACAGCAGAGCCTGTAACTTTTACATCTGCACCAAGACCTTCCGCACCAAACGCCTTCTCACAAAGAGCGATGGCAAGCCCGCCTTCCGACAAATCCGTTGCAGACTGTACAAGTCCGCCTTGGATAGCGGAAAGCAATTCTTGTTGGCGTCGCGCTTCCACTTCCAAATCAATAGCTGGCGCTTTACCTGAGATTGTCCCATCGAGCATTTGCTGAAGCTCACTGCCCCCAAATTCGGTCGCTGTTTCGCCGATTAGATAAATTTGATCCCCTGCTTGTTTAAAAACAGTCGTCGTCACGTCTACTAGATTGTGTACGATACCAACCATTCCTATGGTCGGTGTAGGATAAACTGGCACCCCATTCACTTCATTCGACATGGAAACGTTTCCGCCGATAATCGGTGCATTTAATGTTCGGCAAGCCTCTGATATGCCGTCCGCAGACTTTTCGATCTGCCAGAACACTTCTGGCTTATCCGGACTGCCAAAGTTCAAGCAATCTGTTGCAGCGATTGGTTCCGCACCCGAGCAGACTAAATTACGAGCCGCTTCTGCCACCGCAATTTTGCCTCCCATTTCCGGGTCCAAATAGATGTAGCGTGAATTACAATCCGCAGTCATCGCAAGGCCCTTATTCGTTCCCCTAACCCGGATGACGCCAGAAGATGAACCAGGTGCTACAACCGTATTTGTCCGTGCCTGCGTATCAAATTGGTTATAGACCCATTCTTTCGAAGCAATTGTCGGACGCTGCAACAAAGCGATAAGCGTTTCCTTCAAACTCTCAACTGAAGGCTCATCGTCTTCCATTTTTTGGTATTCTTTAAAATAGGCCGGCTCTTCGGACTTTTTATGGTAGACTGGTGCATCTTCCGCAAGCGCATCGGCGGAAACCTCAGTAACCACTTCTCCTTTATGGAAAAGCCGAAGCATCTTGTCGTCTGTCACCTTACCGATAGCGACTGCTTCTAAGCCATACTTCGTGAACAGATCAATGATTTCCTGCTCACGTCCTTGCTTCACGACAACGAGCATACGCTCTTGTGATTCAGAAAGCATCATCTCATACGGCGTCATACCTTCTTCTCTTTGCGGCACTAAATCTAGGTTCATTTCCACGCCGTAGCCTGCTTTGGAAGCCATTTCAGCTGAAGAAGAAGTCAATCCAGCAGCCCCCATGTCCTGAATACCAATTAACGCATCCGATTTCACGAGCTCCAAGCAGGCTTCCATCAGAAGCTTCTCTAGATATGGGTCCCCCGCCTGCATAACCGGAAGTTCCGCCTTTTCCTCCACTTTCACTTCCGCCGAGGACATAGTCGCCCCGTTAATACCATCTCTACCCGTTTTAGCACCAACATACATCACTGTATTGCCGGCTCCGGATGCCACGCCTTTTTGGATATCTTCATGATTCAATAATCCGACTGCCATCGCGTTGACGAGAGGACGCTTGGAATAGCTGTTATCAAATTGCACTTCCCCTGCAATGGTCGGAATGCCGATAATATTACCGTAACTTGCAATACCGGCAACCGCTTCTTCGAATAAATAACGGTCCCGTGCATCAGTCAAATCACCAAAGCGCATGGAATTTACAAGCGCGACTGGTCGGGCTCCCATGGAGAAGACGTCACGGATAATGCCGCCTGCACCCGTAGCTGCTCCAATGAACGGTTCAATCGCAGATGGGGAGTTATGGGATTCAAGTTTAAATACGACCGCCTGGTTGTCACCGATGTCGACTATGCCTGCCCCTTCGCCCGGTCCTTGCAATACTCGCGTTCCTTCTGTCGGGAACTTCCGCAGTATTGGCTTGGAACTTTTATAGGAACAGTGCTCCGACCACATCGCGGAAAACAAGCCCGTTTCTGTATAGTTCGGGAGCCGCCCGATCATGGAGCAAGCCCGTTCGTATTCTTCTTCGGTCATTCCCAATTGAAGATACAATTTTTCCTCTTTGATTTGCTGCGCTGTCGGTTCATGCTTGGCTGACATGTTGTTCACTCCCGTTTTTCAAGATTGACTGGAATAAAGGCAGACCGTCCGTTCCTCCGATGATGGCTTCCACCGCCCGCTCAGGCAGCGGCATCATTCCCAGGACATTCCCCTGTTCATTCAAGACACCTGCGATCGCATCCGTGCTGCCATCCTCATTGCCGTCGACATACGTGAAGACGATTCGTTTATTATCTTTTAATTGAGCCAACGTCTCCGCATCGACGTAATAATTGCCGTACGCATGTGCGAATGGAAGTGTGATCTCCTGCCCGGTTTCATATTCGGAAGTGAAAATGGTTTCCGCGTTTTGGACGGAGAGTTTCGCTTGGCCAGATCGGAATTTCAAGCTTGTATTCATCAGGAAGGCACCCGGCAGCAGGCCAGCTTCGACTAAAATCTGAAAGCCGTTGCCAACTCCGAGAACTGGTTTTCCAGATGCCGCAAATTCCTGAAGCTGACTTATGACGGACGAGCTTTTCGCCAAGGCACCCGGACGCAAATAATCGCCATAGGCTGCTCCGGTTGGAATCAAAACCGCATCAAACAAAGACAAATCCACTTCCGTATGCCATAAGCACTCCACATCCGCTTTAACAATATCGTTTATCGCATGAAACATATCGAGATCACAACTCGAGCCTGGGAACGTCAGTACAGCAAATTTCATTGCCCTGCAACCTCCCCAATTTCAAAGCGATAGTCCTCAATCACTTGATTGATCAACAACTTCTCACACATTTCTGTGACACGACCTTCAATAGCTGCCGCAGAACCATCCAGTTCCAATTCGATCAATTTACCAATACGGACATTTTGGACTTCATTGAAACCTAACGTTTGAAGTGCCTCTTTTGCGGCAATTCCCTGTGGATCTACTACACTCTCTCGAAGCGTTACGTATACGTTAACCTTTGTCATGTCTGTTTCCTCCTAATGGGAATGAATTGTATTTGTATTGGTGATGGACTTAAGACCAGATTCCGGCTTGTTCGATTTCCTTAAGTGTCGTTTCGATATTATCAGTCAAAATAGTGATATGCCCCATTTTGCGTTTCTCTTTCGCCTCGGCTTTGCCATAGAGATGAACGGACCAGTCGGGATAGTCGGTGATCGCCTGCTGTAATGCCGTTACATGCTCACCTAACACGTTCACCATAATAGACGGCCGCAATAGCGTCGGTTGACGCAGGGGCCATCCGCATATGGCCCGGATATGTTGATGGAACTGAGAAATATTGCAGCCCTCTATGGAGTAGTGGCCTGAGTTATGCGGACGGGGTGCTAATTCGTTAATAAGAATATCGCCGTCTTCTAAAACAAACATCTCCACTGCCAAGGTTCCGACCAGTTGCAAATGATCTGCAATGTTTCGAACAGCTTCTTCTGCTTTTCTTCGGATACCTTCTGACACGCGGGCAGGCACGATCGATACATGCAAAATATGATTCTTATGAATGTTTTCTGCGATAGGAAGGCAATACGATTGCCCATTTGCACTCCGTTGCACAATCACCGAAATCTCTTTAACAAACGGGACGAATGCTTCCGCAATACATGCAGAATGAGCAAATAACGATTTGGCAGCAGGCAACGCATCAGCAGAGTCCACTTTCACCTGCCCCTTTCCGTCATAGCCGCCAACAGCTGTTTTGACGATACACGGAAAGCCGACCTTACCGATTTCTGCTTCTAACTCTTGATAGGTAGCAGCTACAATATAAGCAGCAACTGGAGCACCTGACGCTGTAATTTCCGCTTTTTCATTGATGCGGTTCTGGGTGATCCTCACAAGCTCTGCACCTTGCGGGATATATGTATATTCCGAAAGACGCTTCAGTCCTTCATAATCAATATTTTCAAACTCGTACGTGACAACATCGCTGACTTCCCCTAATTCCTCAAGTGCCACTTCATCATTATAGGGGGCCACAATCCGGATATCCGCCACTTGGCCGCACGGTGAATCCATGACGGGATCCAACACCGCAATCTTAAAGCCTGCCTCTTTTGCAGCAAGGGCCATCATTCTCCCCAGCTGCCCTCCTCCGATAATGCCGATGGTTTGACCAGGTAAAATGGTTTTCATTCTAGTTCACCACTGCTCTCCGATGAGGCAACAGCAAGGGCACTGCGACGCTCCTGCAACCGGCTTTTCAGTTCCTTATCATAGACTGCTAGAAATTGGGATGCGAGCAACCCAGCATTGACAGCGCCTGATTTACCGATCGACACAGTCGCTACGGGAACACCACCAGGCATTTGAACGATCGATAGTAACGAATCTAAACCGTTCAAAGCTTTCGATTGGACGGGAACACCGATGACTGGCAGCAATGTTTTGGCTGCTACCATTCCAGGCAAATGTGCAGCTCCCCCAGCACCAGCAATGATCACTTCAATTCCTCGGCTATCTGCCTCTTCCGCGTACTGAAACATAGCATCCGGAGTCCGATGGGCCGACACCACTTTCTTTTCGTACGGAACATGGAGTTCATCCAACACATCACAAGCATGCTTCATCGTATCCCAATCACTTTTGCTTCCCATAATGACGCCGACTTTCGGTTTCACAATGCATCTGCCCCTTTTCATTTCACTTATTCCAAAAAATAAAAAGCCCTCGAACGATCCACTCTCCAAAAGCATGGAAAGCGGAACATTCGAGGACGTCATCTCCAAATCATGATGAATATCCCATTGGCAAAAAACACTTCGCCAATTTTACGGATGTCGCTTCCCCGCATAGTCCAGACATTTACGGTGTCCTGGTAGAGACACTGGAGCCAATTCTCCAGCATATATGTGGGTATTATTACACTATTATCATAACAAGACGATTCTGAAACGTCAACGTAATACGAACGATATATCGCATGTAATCACTTTTTGTTCGGATTTAATTATAATTCATTAAGAATGCCTTTAAATTTTATCACTTGACGTACCGGAACATACGCGCCATCTTTCTCTATAAAGATAGGCTCCTCTTTCCTGCCCGCCACGCTGTATCCTGCATTGGCCAAGCGCTGTAAACACGCTTCTATTGTTTCGCCTTCTTCTACTTCAAACCAAACCGTCTTCTTACGAGTCATCCGATAATTTCCCTTTCCGTATAGACTTAACCCAAAATCCACCATGAATCGTCTTTGGCTCATACGCAATAATAAATGCCTTTGGATCAATTTGCTTAATTGTATCATATAGTTTCAACTCATACTTGCGCGGCGTCAAAATCTGCATCGCGGACCGATTTCCTTCCAACCCATTGGCAGCCCAGTCCGTCACGCCATACCCTTTTTCACGCAAGATCGCGGGCATACGGTGATCGATGTCAGCTGTAATGACGTTGACCGTAATATACCCAAGTGCCAGCTTCTCTTCTATTTTCATTCCTGTCACAATACCGATTCCAAAACCTAATGCATACGCGATGATATTTTGCACTTTATCCAAATTATCCAATACCAGTCCAAGACCTACAATGTAAATGACTACTTCCACCATACTGACAACAGCTGCTACATACCGATACCCCTTCAACGTTAAAATCATACGAATGGTAAAAAATGATACATACACCACATTGATAATTAAAATTATAAAGAACATCTTCATCCCAATTCCTCCTCCCTTAATCATCCTTATCCGTCTCTACCCGTCTTTAGAAGAGATACACGCTAAGTATAGGGGAAACTTCAATGGACTTCGAGAAATGTAGACATAATGCGATGAGCTAAGAGAGTTTATGAAGATAGCATCAGTATTCCGTTTGGAACGCCAGATAAATCGGGTGAACGCCAGTACTTATTTTGGAACGCCAGATAATCCGCGTGAACGCCAGTATTTTTATTGGAACGCCAGATAATCCGCATGAACGCCAGTATTTTTATCGGAACGCCAGATAATCTGTGTGAACGCCAGTATTTTTATTGGAACGCCAGATAATCCGCATGAACGCCAAATAATCGAGTTAACTGCCAAAAAAATAGAATGGCGCGCCAAATTCCTCCCTTAAAATGCCAAATGGTCATTCTACATAACAAATTTAGTTTCTTAGGTATTAGCAAACAATGTATGTTGTAACACTTTTTCAACGAACTCGCATAATACAGCATTTGTAATAATGCTGTCCTATTCTAAAGCGTCAGGTTACAGATACTTTCATATTTTATGCTATCCAGTTCGAACATCAAAAAACCATCCTCCACAAAGGATGGTCATTCGTAGGTGCCTTCTATTTAACGGCTTTGCCGCTTTACTTGGCATCGAGTCTTCAGACTAGCTTGCACTCTGGTTGGTACAAGATCGCCAAGAAATCTCTTACGTATATCATTCAGTAAACAAAAAAACCTCCCCCACAGAGGATGGCCTTTGTCAGGCGTCGTCCTACTCTCATCAGGGAAGCGGCTCAGCAGCTTTATTAACTATTAGTTCCTGCTTGTCTTAAGCAATGTTACTTACAAGTTTTCTTGGATACCTTACGGTATCTGTTATTTTAAAACACAAAAAAACCATCCCCACACAGGGGATGGCCTTTGCCCGGCGACGTCCTACTCTCACAGGGGGAAGCCCCCTACTACCATCGGCGCTGAAGAACTTAACTTCCGTGTTCGGTATGGGAACGGGTGTGAC
>JACHLS010000009.1 GCA_014204635.1 Sporosarcina luteola
GTAAAAATCAAAACGGATTTACGGAGGTACAGTGCACCAGCCCGTGGCTCAAAAGCATGGAAGGACCTCTTCAATCGTCGAACTGCTGTGGAGCGGGTCAATGCTTATCTGAAAGAATTCTTTCAATTGAACAACGTTCGATATCGGACTGGAAAACGCGCGAAAGTCCACTTCGATTTACTTGTACTTGTTTATAACGCTTCGAAACTTGCAGCCGATCGCATCGGCGCACGGTTAAATCAGATTCAAGCCGCATGATTTCTGTTTTTTTGAGATACAATCCGCAAATTCTGCCCTTGTTTGTATTTTAAAAAAGAGGAATTATGAAATCGATTCAAACACTTAAACACCAAAATTAAATGTGAGGAATCGATAAAAAATGACAGGTTATGTAGGAATTCAAACCATTCAATCCTCTTTTTCTAAGGACTTTATAGGCGGATATACGAGAAACTCCATTAAATGGTTACAAAACTTAAATAGAGGGATGATACTCACCATCGAAATGAAATTCGTATTCATCGTGAATTCGAATATAGCCTAAAATATTGCGATCCTTGCTCCTTCGAAAAACGCTTGAATAATTGTCATTATCTCTGTTTCCTTCTGCGACAAGAACCTTATGAATATCCGGATCAGGCCAATATTGACAAATTTCAATATATCGTTCATCTTCTGGGATGCCCCAAATGTTTTGTTTTGCAAGTTCTTCGGAAAAATCCGCCAACATGCTTCGTCTATCCTCATATGTATTTCTAAATTCTTTAATAGGTTTAGAACGATCGACTTCTATTAGTTGGTTCTTTGGCATTGATAATTCACCGAATACCTTATGCAATCTTGGAACCTCCATAAGAGGCACACTGTGATCCGAAGTTTGAAAAAATGTATTAAGGATAATTGCATCTTTGATTAATTCATCATAGGCTCCGTGGGCTTTTCCATACTGATCCTGATAGAAGATTGCTCGAAGAATGATACGCTGTTCTGACTTGGAAAACATATTTACATCTCGTATGATTGGCCTGACGCTTTCCGCACTATTGATACCAGGAAAATACCTGATACCAGTTTTATAAAAATAATAGTTATGCAGCAAACCTGTAATTGCTGCTATTTCTATATCTAACCCGCTCTTCATTGCAAGCATCGATGCGAAAGCCGATACTCCATTCAGTTGAGTGTGGGCCTCTCGCCTGTTAACTTTGCCGTCTAATTCCAGCAATTCATTTACAAGCGCACGTATACTGTCAAGCCTGTTTTTCGAATTAGTCACCGATTATCCCCCTTCCCTTCCCGTCTATTGTGATACCAAACCCCATCCTATCATCTTGTGTGCTTCTAGCTTCGATCAAATAGTTTTATTCATAAAATTTGCCTAATTTAGATACTGAAGTTTCATCATGCGCTTATTATCTATCATCTGAAATAAGTTGTGACAACCTGTTACATACTTTTACTCCGGTGCTTTGTAGATGAATTGAATACTTCACCTCAATTCGCCACTTTCGAGAATTTTACTCGATATGATCTACAGACATAACAGACTGTTGTTTAATTTCTTGGATTGAAAGATGCAGTCGATAGTTTCCATACTGCAGGATGCTATTTAAGACTTCGTTTAATTGCTCATGACTTTTAATTTTGACCTTTAATAAATAGCAACCATCACCTGATACACGATGAGCTTCAACAATTGCATGCTGAGCTTGAATAAAGTTAATAAACGTTTGGTGCTTAGATGAATTCATATAGACTGTAACAAATGCGTTTAAAACAAATCCCAGCTTTGTTTCATCCACTACTATGGAGTAGTTTTGAATAATGCCCATATCTTCAAGTTTTTTTATTCGATTGCCAACAGCTTGACCTGTCATGTGTATTTGTTCGCCAATATCCTTCCATTGTATACGTCCATGTCGATTAAGAATTTGCAGAATTTGAAAATCGGTATGATCAAGTAACATACTAAATTCCTTTCATCGCGAAAAGCTAATTAATAATTTCTTTTCACTAAACTATCGTACGAAAAAGAAGAAGACTTTATTATGTAGTTATATAAATTGGAGAGGTGATATTTATGACCACAGCTTTATTAGTAATTGATATTCAAAATGATTATTTTCCTGGTGGAAACATGGCGTTAGTGAACCCAGAGCAAGCCGCTGGAAATGCCGCTCGATTACTACAACACTTTCGGGCAAAGTCAATGCTTGTCGTGCATATACAACATATTTCGATAAAAAATGGAGCAACATTTTTTCATCCTAACACAGACGGCGCAAACATTCATAGCCTGGTACAACCACTTGAACACGAAGCAATCATTAGAAAGCATTATCCAAATAGTTTTCTCGAAACCAATTTACACGAGTGTCTACAAAAAGCAGGTGTCACACATTTAGTAGTGGCGGGTATGATGTCACATATGTGCATTGACGCAACGGTTCGTTCAGCAGCGGAACACAGCTATACGATTACTGTAGCAGAAAATGCATGTACTACAGCAAATTTACCTTTTGGAGACGATGTAATCCCAGCTCAGCAAGTACATAATTCATTTATGGCTGCTTTAAATAGAGCTTATGCCACGGTCATACCAACAGAACAAGTGATTCTTTCTATTTAAAGATTCAACTATAGTATGTGAGGCAAGATGATTGGCAATTAAAAGCAAAACAAGCAAGCCCGTTGTTCTTCAGCGGGCTTTTATGTTGCTCAATAGATTAAAATGATTGTTTCAATGTATTCCCTTCATCTGTAGTGCTAGTCATTCGTATTTTCCCCGTGCACCGTACATGTTTGGAAATGGTAGTTAACAATTTGCAAAGAAAGCTTATTCATTTTCAATCCATCTCAATCAAGATGTCTTTAACATAAACAGCAGTTCCTGAAATTGCAATCTCTAACTGCTCTACTTCTGTCACATGCACATATACACGTCCGTCTTTATTCATTTCATGTCCTTGTTCCACAACGAGCGTCTTAGGCATTTTCATCTCTCTATTTACAAACAGTTTATAATAGGCACCCATCACGCCTGAAGCTGTTCCCGTAACAGCATCTTCTACTGTCCCGGAAAAGGGAGAGGAAAAATGACGAGCATGCATATTACTTTCTTCATCTCGAACTTCAAAACAGATAGGGTGGATCGAAGCTGTAGGCATTTCGTTTAAAACACTTGGAAATTGTTTCGTCAGTGGAATCATATTAGAGAAACTAGCTAACTTTTTTACAGGTACAATCAACGTCCATATGCCTGTGCTTCCATAGACAATCGGATATTCGGGATGCAACTCCTCTTCTTGCAATCCGATCAACGCTGCTACATCTGACCTTGAACCGCTAAATGATTCAAACACCGGTTTCGCCTGTTGCATCGTAATGCGCAATTGATTATTTTTTTCACCCATATGTACTGGCAGCACTCCTGCTTTTGTTTCAATTGTAAAATCTGACTGGTCTAGTAACCCGCTCCTTTTCAACGCAAATACTGTCCCCATTGTTGCATGGCCACATAAATTCATTTCGTGTCCGGGTGTGAAATAACGGATGCGAAAATCAGCCACATCTGAGGAAACGACAAAAGCCGTTTCATTAAAACCGACTATTGAAGCGATGGCTGCCATTTGCTCTTCCGTGTAATTGTCACCGTCCAATACAACGCCAGCTGGATTTCCTTTCTCCGGAATTGAGCTAAACGCGTCAATATGTAATACATTTACCTTTGGCAAACGAAACTCCCCCTGTCATTTAAAATCGGCCGGTTAGAAAACTCACAGGCATTTGGTTCCACTGACATTTTTTTATTCTAAGTCCTCAAATTAGTGTATCATATTACGTCATGATGTTTTGACTTTTAGGACATCGATGGAACACACGAAGTTTGGCATTACGATGTTTTCCTATATGTATCCAGTTCATAAATTGCATTTACTTATTACTGATAAAGAAACGACGAAAGAAGATATTGAAATGGTAACGTCTTTTGGTGTGGAAGTCAGAATTGCGGAGGGGGTAGAATAATGTTCTATCGCAAAAAACAATATCTTGTAAAAAATGAATTGGTAGACGTTCTAAATGACCACTTTACCAAGACAAATTTACCAAACCAACTTAAACATGGTACGCGTTTAATTGGTGGGTGGATGAAAGCTGATAAAAATGGTACAATCGAAATATTTGCTATCTGGGAATATGATAGTTACGAGGACTATGTACGGATAGAAACAAACATTAGAGCTGATCAAGCTCATGTGGCACGGATTCAAAAATGGTATGAACAACTTGGCGGTAGAGAACATGTCTTAAAGGAATTCATTCTGGAAGTAAATGATGAAGCATTAGAGTCAACGGTCTAACTAATTTTAGCTCCAAATGTTTTCTTTCCATTCAACAGTGGAGTAGATTCCTCTTCAGGTGCACTGGAGTTTGTTCATGAAGGAAAAGCATAAACAAACTCCTCACCCTATTTTGATGTTGTGTTTTCTAATAACTATTCAATCACTTTCGAAATTTGCTGGAACTTTCACCAGGCGGTATTTATTCGTCCACATTTCTGTGCTTGCAACCAAAAGCTCACCCTGTCTTTCAAAGAATAGGCTGTTGCCTTCGATCTTACTTAATGACCAACCCTTCTCACTAATAAAATCCTCAACTATTTTATTAACTTCTTTCAAGTTGTTTATGACATACCATGTTCCACTACTATCTTTAGAAATCTCCACCAATTGTTGATTTGACTCATTCAACTTATTTACTATTTCTTTTGGTGTTATGGAATCTATAGGGGGTGAAGGATAATGTACTTTATTTATGATTAAAAATAACAGAATGCATGCTATACCACTGAGTACCGCACTACTTATAATCCACTTACGTTTCACCTCATCCAACCTTTCTGGAAACTATTTTATTCGCTTTCGACATTGTTTGAAGCATGACTGCAAATTATTTTGCCCTTTTTCGAGGCTCTTTACCCGTTCCTGATCATTCCAAATAGAAGATTCATTTAGCTTTATGTTCACCCCGCGAACGATAACATCATTCCTATCTTTATCTCCTGTATACCAATCGACAATGACTAGTTTTCCATTTTCAATACGAACTAGGAATTCAATGACTTCTTACCTCCATTTATTATCATCCCTTATAACATTTGACGATTAATTAAGTGAATCGTTACAAAAATTAAATTGATTTGGAAAAGAAATTGGAAGCCGACTCGCGAGAAAACTATGGTACAAACAGGATAATTCAATCCATTGGTCGTTACATGAATAAAGGACTCGTACTCCTCTGTTGACTAATAGAACTAACATCGTAAAATAGTGATTCTGAAACAAGAATTTCAACTCTACAATTAATAATTTTAAACAACAAATTAATTATATTTATTTAAAATAAATAAAATATAAATATATTTACTTGAAATTTAAATATCCGGTAGTATAATCAAGTTAACGAAAAGGAAAGGAGTAACCTATGGCTTATCAAGTAATTACGAATTGTCCCGTTTGCAGTAAGACTTTGAAAATCACGAAGCTGCAATGCTCTTATTGCCAAACGACGATTGAAAACGAGTTCGAATTGTCTAAGCTGGCTTCCCTCTCTAAAGATCAACTTCACTTTGTCGAAGTGTTTTTAACATGTCGAGGGAATATTAAAGAAGTCGAAAAGGAACTGGGCATTTCATATCCTACGGTTCGAGGCAAGCTGACAGATATCATTTCATCGCTCGGCTATGTGCAGAAAAAGAAAAATGAAGTTGATGAGAAAAAGGTAGTTATGATGTTGGAAAATGGCGAAATCACAGCAGATGAAGCCATTGAACTATTAAAAGAGAATTGAGGAGGAATGGGACATGAAAGAAGAAATTACAAAGGTCTTAGCTTTGGTGCAAGAAGGAAAGATTGATGCAGATAAAGGTTCTGAGCTCATTGAAGTCTTAAATCAAAAAGAAACAGACATTCAGGAAAAATCGTCCAAGTATTTGGATAAGACATTAAAAGTTCGGATCGTATCAACTGAGAATGATAACGTAACTGTCAACTTGCCTTTAAAGCTTGTCAAAGTTGTATTAACGGCTGGCCATAGCATTGCAGCGGGTATTCCCCAGTCAGAAAAATATGTGAAAGACATCGATATCAACCTTCTGACGGAAGCAATTGAAAACGAACTCGAGGGTCAAATTATCGATATTAAATCAGCAAACGGTGACACCGTTTCAGTCTTCATCGAGTAGTGATTTCATATGATGCATATAAAAGTAAAATCAAAAGATATTCGACTGAGTCTTCCAATCCCTTATATTATACTAAACGTCGCGATTTCACTTGTATCTTCAAAATTTATTCAGCAACATGTAAACAAATGGACAAAAGAGTCATTCGAGAGAAAAAAAATAGACGTTGCATTTCCCCAATTAGACATAGATCTTCTCAAGCCGATCATCAAAGAGCTGAAACATTATAAAGGAATGGTGCTTGTAGACGTCAAAGCTAAGGACGGTACTGAGGTGAAGGTTAAACTTTAGGGATTCCGGAAACGGCTGGCAGATTGAAAAGAAAGCCTGATTTTCTCGATTGTTTCCACCCAAGAAAATCAGGCTATTAATTCTTGCTAAAGTATGGAACGTACCTAGTTCAACAGACAAGAGCTTACCCCTTGTACTATGTATTCAGGAGATCGGTGAAGGAAGTGGGAATTGTTTGCCCCCTCACCGTCATATCACTCGTGAGCCCCAGAGAGAGTAATTTTCCATTTGAATCAACATGAGTTCACAGAAATTTACTCGTCAAAGTCTTCTAGATAACTAAACCCTCCATCGATAAGAGCTTCTAAGTACTCATCAAAACTGTTTGCAATCACTTTAAATTCATCTGGGTCATGCGAAAAACGAATGATTTGACCGCATACTCCTTCTGGTGAAGGATTAAAATCAATATAGAGTCTTGAAGTCCCTCCATTGTTCATACAATCTGAAAAGTGGATATACGTCCCTGGCAGTAGACCCTCTGGATTTATTTTAGAATCAACTGCCTCCTCGTCATCTTGGTATTCTAGAAGATAGGAGATGTCTTCTTCCTCTTCCGAACTTTCAAGCATCTGCTGTGCAGACAGTAAATAGTATGGATATCTCCCCTCTTCCATATCCGATCCTAAAATACAAATGCAAATTTCGGTATCCCCGTATTTCTGCCAATATGTACCATCAATTTTATCTAGTAGATAGATAAGTGACTCGGGACAATTTGGATATTTTGATCTCAGCCTCTCCATGTCTTCTTTTGAAGCACCGACTGCTTTATTCAAATCCTCAAGCTCTTCTGTTACTAATGCTGAATGTATGCCATTTAAAAATCGGTTAACTACATCCATTACCATGTCCTCCCGCAATTTGTTTTGTAGGTGCCAATGAGCTGTAACTTATTCATATATATATTATTGTTACGCAAAATTAAAAAGAAGTCTGACAAATGCTTTTGACAATAGTGATAAATTCTTTGACCACAGGAGGAAGCATTTTCTGCGACTTTGTAAGTAGAGCTATTTCACGGAATGGTTCTGGTGTCAAAGGCTTAATCAAGATATTTTGCAGATCATTAGGCAACGCTAACTCAGGTATGATTGTTACACCTAATCCTTCCCGTACCATGGCTATAAGCGCTTGATCATCAACTACGTTGAACTGTACATTCGGTGATACTGTTTGTTCATGCAAAAACGCCTTTATGCTGATCTCACACCCCGATTGAGGCATAATAAAATCCTCGCCATGAATCTCCTCTATTTTTATTTCTTCTTTCTCCTGCAATCGATGATTGTTAGGTAATACAAGCAAAAACCTATCTTTTACTAATAAAGTATAGTTTAAGTGAGGACAACCGTTATATAAGGTTGTAAAACCTATATCTACTTTCCCCTCATCTACCCAACTTGTAATTTGGTCATAGCTTCCTTCGTAGAATTCGATTTCGATTCCCGGAAATTGTTTTCTAAAAGCAGACATGATTTTAGGCAGAAATTTTATTGAGAAACTTGAAAAGCTGCCGACTCTGATCTTCCCTCTTTCAATTCCTAAAATGGAAGCAGTCTCTTGTTTCATATTCTCAGCCTCGCATAAGATATTTCGCATGCTTCTAATAATACGTTCTCCACTATCTGTTAATGAAACGCCATTTCTTCCTCGGTTTAAGAGAACGATTCCTAATTCAGATTCTAAAGAAGCTATATTATGACTGATCCCGGACTGCGTCATGCCTAACAGTTCTCCTGCTCTAGTGAAATTTCCCACATCTACTACTTTGACAAATATCTCGATCTGAAACAGATTCATATAGCACCACCATATACAATTTATTCTTCCATTAGTTTTATTCATGCTTAACATGTAAAACATTCATTTCACTTATTCATATTATCATATTACAATGTTGGAGAATGCAAGGAGGAATCGCGATGGAAACAAGATGAAAGGTGTTCTATGTAGATGCTTTTACAACAGAAACGTTCGGAGGAAATCCTGCAGCAGTCATTCCTGAGGCGGAGAACTTAACAGGCGGTGAGATGCAAAAAATTGCGAATGAGTTAAACCATTCTAGAATTAGATATTTTACACCAACCGTAGAAATAGACTTTTGCGGACATGCTACTTTAGGTACAGCATGGCTAATGGCTACTATTTACAATTGGATGGATAAAAAAGATAAGATTATTTTCGAGTTCAATATAGGTTTAATCTCAGTAAAATGCATCAAAGAAAACAAGCAATTGAAGACAGTTTCTATGACTCAAATCCGTCCGCAAGTCAGTGACATAGAAATTGATCCGCAAGTGGTAGCTGATCTTATTGGAATACGTTCTACGGATATTGATGTTAGATATCCAATTAGAATAGGAAGTACCGGGGTATCCCATCTTCTTGTCCCAGTTAAAACGCGACAAGCCATTGATGCAGCGGAACCTAAATTACATGAGTTAAAAAAGATGAATCAGGAGTACAACACATCGCCGACACATTTGTTCACCTTTAATACGACTAGTGAATTTGACATCTATACAAGAGATTTTTGCCCAAGTATAGACATAAATGAAGATCCTGTGACGGGTGCTGCAAATGGAGCATTAGCCGGCTATTTATTTTTAGAGAATATCCTATTGAATAAAGAAAAACATCAATTCATCATCGGTCAAGGTCATGCTATCAATAAGCCTGGAATTCTTTATGTAACAATTACTCCTGACAATGGGGTACCCATTATTGAAGTAGCAGGATCAGCAGTTGTTTCAATGGCTGGTGAAATAATAAGTAAATAGCAAATTAGTTGCAAAATACAATTATTTGATTGAGGTGATAGTATCAGAAAGGATAAATTAAAAAGACGAAAACAAAGAAAATGGAAGGAATATTACTATCAGATTATAAAAGCACTTATTCTATATAAATAAGTAAAATATAGTTCCCAAGCTTGCTACTCTATTTTACCGGTAACCTTTTAGGCAACAAAGGAAAAGACAGATTAGGTAGGGCAACCTCATTCGGTCTGTCTTTTCTAAAAAATATGTTGTCGGTAAATCGAAACAAATCCAATTTATCCGAACCAAAGACTGAGGGGTTGATTTCTTCGTTGACAAAATGCAAATCTTTATTCCGCACGAATCCTTCCTCAAGTTCATAAATCTCCTATTAAAGGGTATAAAACCGGGTTAACTAGTCACTCTGCTGAGATAAACTATATTCCAAAAGAAAAAGCTTGTTTTGAAAAGATGAATCAAAACAAGCAGTACATTCCATTGGTTTAATCAAAACTGTCAAAGTTGAATCAAGATTTTCAGAAACTGGCCCCAAGACCAGAACAAGAAACTAACGAATTTACGTTAAATGGGACAACAACACGCTCTCAACTATTTTTTATAGTTCTCATCTAACAAGGGTTTTCCTTCTTGATCAACCATAACAGTCAATCCACTTCCCGCCCCGGCCAGATTCATCATGTATAGAACCCCTGTCTCATTATCACGAATGATCTTAAAAACCTCTAACTTCCCTTGGTTATAAATAATCTCAAAACGTTTGCTATCCAATCTATCACTCCCCTTAATTCGGTATTGCTATAGATATTCTTTGATATCTTACGTGACCAACTATATTTTAGTTTCAATCATGAGTTGCAGCTTGCGTTTTTTCGAGAAAACTACATTATGGTACTCCTTAATCTAATACAAGTTAACTATTCATAGCTTTCCTATTGCATTCTCTATTAAAGAGATTGTGCTTGCATATCTGGGAACATATAATACAGCCAAAACTACATATACCGAGGCAGTTATTATTATGGCTTTTTTCATCTTCAACTTTTTAAAAGTAATTATAGTTAATAATGTTGTTGCTGTAAACAACACACCTACATACCAAAGTGTTTTCAGGTCTTTTATACGGCTTTCTAAAGAAGCTATTTTCAGCTCATTGTACACACTGTTATTTATTGTGGCCCGCTTAATATCTGATCCCTTTTCAATCAACACCTCGCCATTCTGCTTCTCAAGTGAATAACCTCCAGGATATATAGCTAAAAAGTGCGTAAGAATAAAAATAGATAGTACGGCTAACGACACAATCACGGCTACCCAGCGTATAATTTCAACCTCTCCTCTCTCAAATTGTAGAAAATATACAATTTTCTCCATTATATTATAGTCGATAGATGATTACAAATGGTAATTGAAATAGCAATCAACTCAATACTAGAATTGAACGCTAAACACTTATAATTTCGAATATGCCATAGACTGTTTTACCCTTCTGTGTCTTGTGAGTATAAAACCCGTAAATCTTTCATACTTTCCCCAAGAATATAATGCGAGAACCACATCAAATTCTGCTTCATAATCGCCACATTCATTCCTGGCTGGTCAGGACTATAAGCCATTTCTTTACATATAATTAATTCTGTATCCACTTCCTGATCCTTTAATCCTCGATAGAGCTCATATGCATTGGGAGTAGGAACTCTGACATCCTTATCACCATGTTGGATTAAAGTTGGAGTACAGGCTGATTTGATATAGGTCATAGGCGAAGTTTTCTTGTATATCTCTGGATCGGTCCATGGATCATTTCCTAAATGCATCTTAATAAAGTAAGGTACATCTGTATTCGCATAGTAGGTAATCCAATTTGTAATGGCGCCACCAACTGAAACAGCTTTGAATCTGTTACTAGTTGTCGAACAGAAAGCGGATAGGTACCCCCCGTAGCTCCAACCCATTACTCCTACTCTATTTTCATCCGCAATCCCTTTGTGAATTAAATGATCCACTCCAGCTATCACATCACCGGAATCAGCAATCCCCAGTTTTCTATAGTTTGCTTTTAAGAATTCATTGCCATAACCAGAACTTCCCCTGTAGTTTGGTTCTAAGACGATAAAGCCTTTTTCAATAAACTGTTCAATCGGATATTTTTCGTTAAAGCAGTTTGAAAATATGGGAAAGGAAGCCCATGCCGGCCCACCATGTTGAACCACTAATAAGGGATATTTTTTATTGGCATCAAACTCTACAGGGGTTGATAATACACCCTCTATTTCAAAACCATCACTACTAAGCCATGTAATTATTTCTCGATTACTTTTAAGCTTACCTTCGAAGAAACTATTTTCATTTGTAATTTTTGTACCGTCTAAATACATTTCAAAGATTTCATTTGGCAGTGCCTTACTATAGGATAGATGATTCCCGTCCCTTGTTATGGACACATCCATAATAAAACTATCTTTCTCGCATAACATTTCTATAGTCCCGTTCTCAGATAAAAGCCCAATTACATAACTCATTTTATTTTGCCATTGCATTAGAATGCCTTTTGTTGTCCACCGTAATGGTATAACTGTACTATCCATATCTGTTATAGGTTGAAAATGCTCTCCCGTATTCATATCAACAATTTCTATTGTACGGTCTTGTATATGCGTTTTATAGTGATCCTTCTCCCTTGTGCTTGCGGAGTAACAAATTTTGCTGCCGTCCGGAGAAAAGCAAACGTTCCTTCCCAGCAACCTATCTATTTCCAGCTTGCGCAGCTTTCCAACTTGCCTATCTAGTATGTATAGTTCCATATTTATATAATCTTGCATATTGGAGCTCGGTGCAGCCATCATTACAACCTGTTTCCCATCATTTGAAATATCGAAATCGTATATATGAAATGCCTTGCCATCCGTTAATTGATCCACGACGCTCTCTTCGTGTTCATTTGTATCATATTGTTTTATTTTGTGAACGTAATATAAACAATTATTCTGGTATTCCTTGCCGATGTGATGAAAATCTCCATATAGTTCATTCCGCTTCTTTATTGCCTTCGACTCTTTTGACTGGGCTATATAATAAAAACCCTTTCCAGTAGGTTCCCACTTAAATGCACTGACCCCTTCTGTTTCATTCGTAATTTGACTCCTGAGAGACCCATCTATTGATGCAACGAAAATCTGTTGTTTCTTATTATTTCCGCTGCCCGCCAAGCTAAGATAGGCGATTTCTTTTGAATCCGGAGACCATATTGGAGATGTACTTTCTATTTCCCCAGTTGTTAAAGGGGTACACTGCCCCTTTACTGTTTCATAAATCCAGGCATGATTCCTATATGTATTGTCTTTCCAGTTAGTTGTCTTCTTGACAAATGCTACGTTTTTGCCATCCTCACTTATGTTTGTATTTGATACGGTTGGCAATGAATTGATTTCTTCTATACTTAGATAAGTTTTTGCGTTCATTTTAAATGCTATCTCCCCTTTAAGTGTCTAGTAATCTATGTTTTATTGTTGTTGTCCACTCTAATGAGGAAACTCTCCAACTATGAAGAGAGCATGTTCCTAGTGTTGAGGACATAAAAACACCCCTTTTAGTAAATCATATCCAAGGGGGTTATGTTTCGCAACTTTTCATAAACTTCATGATTCATTATTGATCTGGATTTGAACTGATTTAAAATTTTGTTAAATAAAACAGGAATGAATTACTCTATTAGAATATTCAGATGACAATGGTGAAGGAACTTTCTCTCGAACTCTTCAGTCAGACTAAATGACTTACTTAGAAATTTAGTTTTCCACTACAATTGGATACTTCCACTTATTATTGCGACAATACCAACTATGATACTAATTAGACCCATATTTGCTTTGCCATTTTTTCCTTTCGAACGTTTTGCGACGAGGATGAGTGCAATTCCTAATATGACTAGTACAATTCCTAGAATAATACTAAACATATAAAGCTGTGATGAAATCCTTTCCAAGATACCATCAATGGATGTTTCAAATTTTCGTTCCATTTACTCTACCTCCATTTGACTTACTTTGTGTACCAAGCCTAGAGCAAAAAGCATTCCGATAAAGATTATCACCAAGCTGAATAGATACATGAACATCATGCTGGAAGTAGTATTTGCCACAATATTGCACATCAACGAAGCTAATAGAACAGCTGTAATAATAGTGGTAGGAATCGATTTCTTCATAAATCCAATTCCCGTAGCTATAATCCCTATACTTGCAGCTACAATAGCCATTACTAATGTAGTTTTTATTGCATGTAGCATATTGACGGCGGTAAATGCTTCATTTACGAGATGCAAGAAATTTTCTGTTATACCGAATATCAAATATATCATGAGGTTACTGCTACTCATTGAAAGAATCGTAAAAATGCCAACAACACTTAGCTTAGAGAATAGAATCTTGATTCTACTTACCGGATACGAAAAAAGTAAAATAGTTCTCTTTCCGGAATACTCCTCCACAATCAATTTAGAATACATAACAGCCGATAAGACACAAAAAGCCGCCATGTTTAACACCCCAAAGAGGGGGATCAGATTGTGATATCCTAAAAAAATCTCTAAGTCTTTATCACTTGGCTCCAGCTTGGGTGCATAGGCAAGCAGATAGAGAAAACCTAACATGACAATAGCTATTATCATGCTGGCAATTATATAAGTACGGATATTATTTCTTCTCAGTTCCAACTGAATATATTTAAGCATCGCTTATCCTCCCGTTCATTATCTCCATAAAAAAATCTTCAAGACCGTTCGGGTATTCGGCCTTTACTTTAGCCAAAGAAACCTCCTGTATAACACTGCCGTTCACAATTACTCCAATGGTATCGGCAAGATGCTCAATTTCAGATAATATATGACCGGATATCAATACCGTTATTTCTTCAGTATGAACAAGGTCGAGGAACAATTCTCTCATCTCTCTAATTCCAATCGGATCAAGTCCGTTAATGGGCTCATCTAAAATCAATAATTTAGGTTTATGGATAATAGCCCTTGCGATGGCCAGTCGTTGACGCATACCAAGTGAGAATTTGGAAACAGGCTGTTTGCCTGTGTTGGTTAATCCGACTTGCGTTAAAACAGAATCTATATCCGTGTCACCGCCTTCCATATAGGCAAGATGTATTTCTAAGTTTTCAATTGCCGATAAATGTTCATAAAAAATAGGAGTCTCAATGATCGTTCCAATATTCCTTAATACTTCACTTCGTTGCGATATAACATCCATGTCTAAGATTTTTACATTCCCCATCGTAGGCGTCAGTAAGCCAGACAGCATTTTAAATACCGTTGTCTTACCAGCACCATTCACACCTAAAAAACCATAAATCGTACCCTTGGGCACTGTCATATTACAATTTTTTATTAGTTCCTTTCCGTCAAAGGTTTTTGTCAGGTTTTCGACTTTCACAGCAGGATGATTATTCATCTGTATGCTCCTTTGAATATAGCCTTTGCAATAATTTTGATATCTTTTCAAGTAAATCCTCTTGTAATATATCCATGCCAATTGATTTCATCACGTGTTGCAAAAACTTCAATCGCTGTTTTAATTTGGCATGGTCACACTGAAAAACAACCGGATCACACCAAATATTCAACAACAGTAAAAAAACCTCTGCACACTCTTCGGGATACTCCGTACTAAGTGAGCCGTCTGCTACTCCCTCTTTTATAATTTCAGCTATGAATGCTGAATCTTTATTTACACAGTCCTGCATATAGGACACTACAAATTCTGGACTTTTTATACGAGAAGCCATCACATCGTCTAAATAGTGCGCTTCTTGGCTGGAAAAGTTCTTATGCAAAAGGGCAATTAACTTCTCTCTTGCAGTATAGGACCCCATTTCAGCTAACCACCCCTTGACCATGTTTTCTACGTGTTGCGTCTGTAATTCTGTTACTGCATGTAAGATTTCATCCTTTGATTGAAAGTGATGGTAAATAGCTCCTTTAGATATTCCAGCGGCCACTGTTATATCCTTAATGCTTGTTTTATCAAAGCCCTTTTCCAGAAAAAGTTTTGCCGAGACAGCCAAAATAGACTCTATCGTTTCCTGTGAATTATATTTTTTCGCCATACAAAATTACCTCCATTAAACATACCGGTCGGTCGGTATTTATTTTTACTTTATATTACTTTTTGAAATTTGTCAATATCCCTAACTCTTTCAATAAAATTAATAATTCTTCCCTTCTGTTAAACATCAAAACTCCTTTAGATCATTTCATCTAAAGGAGTACAACGTGATCTTAATAAATTGGCTGCTTTCTAATCCATTGAACTGATACTACTAAAACTGAATTCCTGAGTACTGCTAAAAAGGAGCAAACTGTCATGTAATTTGAACATCAAGATAGTTACACGGTTTTCTTGTTCAACTTTCTTCATCCATCCACCTCATTGCTGGGCAGGTTCATCAACATAACAGCGCATAACAACGGCAAAATAATAACCAAAACCGAATTCATCTATTCTTGACTTGGGTTTTTTATAAAAAATGAAATAACTAACGCTATGCCTAGTAAGAGCGCAAGTACTTCAAACGTTAAAAGATAGCTTCCCGATTTTAATAGACCAACTGTTACCATCGGACCTAGGGACGCACCAATAAATAGAATAAACGTGTAAAGTGAAACCGAAACACCCCGAGCAGCTCCTCCTAATTGTCCGACAAGTGAAATTAGAGTTGGAATAGTTATTGAAATACCTGCAACAAAAATAACACTCATCATAAGGAGAAAGAACAAATTCGAACTCATGCCCATAATCCCAAGACCCACAACCGATAAGGATACGCCGCCTCTAATAACATTTTGAATACCAAACTTTGAAACCAAGCGTCCCGTAAAAGGAGCTAGCAACATCCCAATAATCCCGATAGAGCGGATATACAGTATGCCCTTGCTATCAAGTCCAAATGCCGGCCCACTCAAATAACTCCCCAATGCAGAATACATACCAACCATGGCAAGTAATAGAGTGATTGCAACGGAGTAACATAAAAACAATGATTTTTGCACGAAGATCTTTGGCATTTGTTTAAATGGAGTCAGAACACTTCCCTCTGCTTGTTGCATATCACTTCTTGGAATAAACAATGCAAATAATAAACCGGTGAATAAATAAACCCCACCAAGTAGGTAAAACACATAGTTCCAACTAAGAACTTGACTAATTAAGCTACTGAACACCTGGCCAACAATGGCAGCCATTAAAAATCCAGTGCTTAGAAATCCAATTGTAGTCACTCGCTTTTCTGCCGGAAACATTTCCACTGCATAAGAAAGAGCAGCCGGTCCAAATGTTGCCGCAGCAATCCCTTGAATCCCTCTTAGCGCGATGAGCCAAGATAGATGTTCAAACAAACCGATGATAGGTGAAACAATGGTTAATACTCCCAGCCCAAGTAAAATAATTTGTTTTCGTCCGTAGCGATCCGATAATGGACCAAAAAATAAAAAACCAATCGCATAGCAAAATGAAAATGCACTACTGGTCCATGCTGCTTGTGCCGAAGATACATTGAACGTATCCGCAAACATTGAAACCAAGGGAATTGTAATGTAGAGACTAGAGACAACAACCAACCACTCCAGAAAAGAATTGTCGTCATAAGAGTATAATTTCTTTCTAAAGTTTCCATATTTTCCTTACTTGCTATTTCCACCATTCAAAGTACCTCCTTCTCCCTTCAGTTCATCCAATATATTGGATAACACAGAAAGAAAGTTGCAAAGTCCCGGAATCGCCAGCATAATTGCTTCTGCAATTTCATTCCCCGCTTCCTCTGCCTCTACCTTTTTAATATGAACACGAGCTGCAGGTACGTATCGTGTTGCTGTTAGGATGCCTCAACCAACTAACTGTTGTGTTGTACTAACCGTTTTATACAATTTATTAAAAGCAGAAAGTGCATCCAGGAGTCTTCCGTAAGTGATTGGAACGCTATTGTTTGTTATTCACATGTTTTTCTATAGAAGAAGCTTCCGTTATTCTGCTCTTTGCCAAGAAATCTGGATCAGAGGCAACTACTCCTGCCTGCCCCCAATTTGTAACAGGAACTTCTTTTAAAACAACCAAGACTTTGTCCGGCGGAAGATTGAATAAACTGACAGTTACATCTGTTAATTCCTTGATCCATTGCGTTTTTTGCTCTGCGTTAAATCCTTCCCAACAATCAACATGAATGATAGGCACTTAAATCCCTTCCTTTCTGGATACGATTGATAACGTACATTATCTACATATATTGTAACCTAATTACAAAACAAGTCAATGTTTTACGTTCAATATTTGTAAATAAACTTTTTTTATTGTAAAATAGTTACGTAGTCGTTGGGAGGGAAAAACATGAGTGATCATCTTGACATAGATCCATTACTAGATTTCGACTTATTAAAAAAACTTGTTGTTGGCATCGGGGAGGTTTCTGATATAACAGGGGTACCGACAAGAAAAATAAGGTACTGGGAGGAGAAAGGAATTATTGCATCTGAGAAGGAAGGAGAAGGCTCAACTCGAAGATATAATTATGTAAACATAAAAAAAATCCTTCTCATTCAAGAGTTGCTGGAAGAAGGATTTACCCTTGATGCAGCAGCCAAAAAAGTTGAAGACCGAATGAAAAATATTAATGAAGTGTTTCTCAAGTTAGCAAATACGGCTTCTGATCAAAACAACAATCGTGAATAAATTCACCTCTATCAAAAAGCCGATTCTAGGATTAAAAGAACCGGCTTTTCGCTTCTACAAATTACTATAATATCTTCCCTTTAACATCTTTTTGACAATCTAGTACCCTTTAATCAGTTAATCGTATTTTCGAGCCAACTGTCATGCAGCCATTTTTCAGTTTTCCGACCGCTCTCCCATTTAATTCCTTGCTCAAACGTTATAATTTTTTCGTCTGGACCGATAATCACCCAGGCATATGTGTCTTCATCAGATAAATAACATTTAAATTTCATGCCCGTCACGGTCATTTGTTGTCCATCTACAGTGATCACTTCATCATGGGGACGAATCCAAAGATTTTCTAATCGATCAAATAAACCAGGCTCTATTCGATTCAGAAATGACTTCGCAATCTTTTCTGTTTGTTTTTTAGATAGCAATTTTTCACTTGATTCAAAGCGTTGGTCCATCCATGAAAACCCTAGAATTTTGTTATTCTCCTTATTGACAGTAAAAGAATAATGTTCTCCCTTCAGACCGTTATTCTCACCATTGGATTTTTCGTATCGGAAAATCCAGACCTCAGATTTATTTTGTATTCCACTGCGAACTTCTTTCAATTCATATCCTTCTGGTATAGAAAGGGTTTGAAGCGCCTTATCTAATGCTTTTTGATATGCTTTTCGTTCCGTTTCAGAATGTATGTTATTCATCGATTTCACCTCATACTTATATTGTGGTTCTTGATCTTGAGCATAAGTCACGATGACATAGGTTCCAGTGACTAACGCCAGGCTTATAACAAGCAAAATCAGCTTTTTCATCATCAGTCTCCTTTTTTGTGCATTCATTGGGTAACGAATAACACAATGCCAAGAAATATTTCCAACTACTCAAACGTCAAGACAGACTTCATATTTTCAAGTTTTACATGGCGATAACAGGACCGAAGCAACTTCCTTATATAGGATAAAAGTGTAAAGAGAAATAGCTCCGCCACTAATTCAGCACTCTAAATTGCTGTCATTAATGGAGTCCTTCATCTACGCATCGTGTTAATTTTGCATTGGGTTACACCTCCCTAACCCCACTCATCGACTCCTACATTAGGTATGGAAAACTAAAAACCACCTCTAGAAATGATTCACATGATCGTCTGATTTTCTCACAGGTCATCTACTTACTTCGCCCGAAACTTGTTGCTTACTTTATTGCTATTTTGCTCAAAAATAGGGTTTGTTTTCTTGTCAATAAAGCCTCCTCCCCCTAAAAGGAATTTTCCTTTCACTTCAGATAATGTACGTTATCTTCATTTATTGTAACTTATCTACAATTAAAGTCAATACAATTCAATTGATATTTGTAATTTACTTACTCGAGACCTAAAATAGTTACAATAAGCAATTGATCGGAATCATTAGCATGAGTAAGTAACAAGAAAATGTAGATCCGTTGATGGATGTCAGCTTACTAAAGAAAATTGGTTGTCAGTATTGGAGTTGCCACAGGAATTATTGGAGTATCTACAAATAGACTTGATATTGGAAAGGAAAGAGATGTAATCAATCTGAAAAGGAAGGTGAAAGAACGACTTGAAAATATAATTACTTAAAACATTTTTTTGTTTCAGAAGTTAATGGAAGAAAGGTTTACACTTGATGTAGCACTACTAAAATTGAAAATCGATTGGAAAATATAAGTGAAAAAGTTAGCGAACATAATTAGTCATGATAACATTGATAATTAAACCGCTTTCAACAAAAAGCCGGTTCTTGGACAATAGAACCGGTTTTTTCTTACAATAAAATGCTTCACTTTTATTTTCCTTTATTCTTTTATAAACTCTCTATATTTAAGAATTCATATTTAAGATGGTAAAAGACTAACAGAAACACTGATGTTATTTAAATTTGCAGGCCGAAAAAAGGAGACCGTCTACATAACTGAACGGTCTCCCTTTCACACGAATATGCGTTTGAAGTCTTTCACATGCCCTCATTTCAGAGGCAGGCACCACTTCCTCCAGTCAGCTCATTTTCCCTTCAATTGCTTGAACAGTTCTTCGACTGTCTCGAAACCAACGTTGTCGTATTTGATTAAGGTGGCCAGGTCTTTCGAAAGTTGACCAACCCTTTCAATCTGATCTTCATGCAGTTGCTGGAAGAGGCTTGAATCGCTATCGAATTCCTCTTCAGTCAGCGGGATATTCGCCAACTGGTCGGTAACGATGACATAGTCCGTTTTGTAGAAAAGAACGAGCTTTCCGGGATGCGCCAATTCTACCTCACGCCTGACGGTCTCTTCTTCAATAAAATGCTTTAGTTCTTTGAATAACAACTCATCATTGTTTTCACTGAATCCTTCCACATCCTTATGCAGTCCCTCCAGGTTATTCGGCAGTTCGCTCATGATCCGAACCTCTTCTTCAGCCCCCAGCTTCGTGAGAAACTGTTCCGATCCCTCGAATCTTTGCGGCAACAGGAAAGCGTCCCTTAGAAAGTGCGGGACTTCCAGGCTTCGATCTTTATATACGATTGTACGAACCGATGCGAGACCCGGCACTGCATCTTCAGGAGCACCTGAACCCGCTGCTGTCTCGAATTCCTCGGTGAGCCCTTTCTGCTGTTGAATGTTCGAACGAATCAAGGCTTCCATCTTTTCCAGCCTTGCTTCCAGTTCGGATACTTCTACTTCATCGCCCTTCGTTGGTTCAGGATCCTGATATGCCGGCACTTTCACATCCTGAGGACAATATGTCTTCACATACCACTGGACGATCACATAGATTGCCTCCCATGAAAGGAGAGCCTCCGAATACCGGAAGTTTCTGGTCTCGTGTGCCGCTGAATTTCCGGTCATTCTGACTTGATGAAGCGCATCAAGGACATCCTTTTTCAGCAAACTCTTTCTCTCCAGTAAATCAATTCTGTCTTTGAGTGCAAGATTCTCCTCACCTGACAGGTGTTCGGCAATCATCACCCGCTGTAGAATCGCTTCGACAAAGGTCCGTGCATGCATCAGCATCGTCTGCGGACTGGAATAAATGCTCTTTTCAAGCCCGTTCGCCATTTGGGACAGGTCTTCAGATATCGGTTCAAGAAACTGATAAAAATAGGATGGGTTATTTTCCATGGTAGACAGATCTCCTCATCTTGCGTCGTATTTGATGCTGCAGCTATGCGGTGCCCCCGTTCAACTGTTATGTATGGATGGGGCGGAGCAAATAGAAAGCAGCTAGTTTTATCAGCAAGGCCTTGCAGTGTATTTTTCCCATTGGAGATCCCTATTAAACAATTGGTAACCTGTCCCTTATGGGCAACTCTGAAGTTCTCCACAAAAGGGATGCTCCTCCTTGTGTAATTGCAGTACAGCTAGGGTTTTTAATCGACAGGAACCTATAAGTTCGCTCGTTGTTAATAACGGTGAAATGGGCCTATTATTGTAAATACGCACTCCCTGATACTTTCCCTTAAAATCTTCACAAATTAAACAAAACACCAATTCAGCGTTTAATAAGTACTACTTAATTATTCCACTTTACTCCTTTAACAGGTCCTTGAAGGATTTTTCCAGTATTGAATAGATGAACACAAAAAACGAGGAATCCTGGAGCAAATACTTCATTTTTTACTCGTTTAAGGGAATGATTTATCGACATGGAATGGCTATGTTTGCTAAGGTATCAACACTTTTGCTGGACTAAATAGAAAATCCATTTAAAGAACTTTGCAAGAATGATAAGTGGTATTACAATGAGTAATAAACCAGCATAGCCTAGAACAGGAGAAAAGAAAGTCATTCTTGTTGCTAAAATGCTTTAAAATAGAGAACATCAAAGTTTTTTGATGCGAGCTCTTGCTAAGGTAAAAAATGAAGTTTCGTCGAATATAATATATTACCTATCCATATTTTAAATAAAGGTTATTTAACGATTGTTGTGTTTGGTGGGGAAATACTCTAATGGATAAAAGAACTCATTTAAATGAACATTAGATGTCACACCCCCTCGCCCAAAAAGTCTAAAACTTTCATCGATCTCCTAAAAGGGGCAATTATATGTTTCATGAATGCCGTTTAACGCTGGCCTGTTAAATTACTTTGGACTGACCTCGTGGTTTGTTGCGGTTTAAAGCTAACACATGCCTTGTTTAGAAATCTCTAGTTGTTGTTAATAAATTTCCAAGATTAGATGAAAAGGGGAAATAAATGAAAACAAAATGGCTTTTGAGTAGTAGTGCTGTTATGATGGGTTTGTTGGGGTTGGCAGGAACCTTTATTCCCGAAGAAATTTCAAAAATATTAGGGATTGATTCTTCACCCATTACTCTAATTCTTCTGCAAATCATCGGAGGACTATATTTAGGGTTCGCAATGTTGAACTGGTTTACACGTTCTGCCCGGATCGGCGGCATCTATAACAAACCTGTCGTATTAGGAAATCTCATACATTGCATCGTTGTCTTTTTTGCTCTATTCCGGCAGTTGACGGAGCAGTTTCACTTCATTTTCGTTATTTCGACTTTAGTTTATTTTGGGTTTGCCGTCTGGTTTACATTAGTTCTGCGCTCGAATCCTTTGAGGAATCAATCTAATATATCTGTCTAACGCATAGTAAACGGGAATTTTTATTGGAGGTTTCTCTTTTTAAGTTCATTATGATGAACTAGTCTTTTGAGCAACTCTAAGTATATTGAAACAACAAAAATTCCTACTTTTATATTAAAAGAAGGAATTTTTATTTTTACTCCATTTATGAGAATTTATTCGCTAATTCCACTTTTCAAAAGTTGAATTATTTACACTAAACATCCTTAACTATATTTGGAAGGTGATATTTTTTGGTAGAGTTAAGAACAATTCATCAGGACAATTTCGAAGAATGTTTAAACTTGCATGCATCTGCTATCAATGAGGGATTTGTAGACTCTGTGGCGTACTCTTTAGCTGAAGCTTGGGTGCTTTATGATGGTGCACGTCCCTTTGCAATTTATGCCAATAATGTTTTGGTGGGTTATGTTTTAATGTATATTGGCGAAAATAACCCCCAAATCATAAATTTTATGATAGATAGCCGTTTTCAAAAAAGAGGCTATGGATCAGCAGCGGCTAAGCTTTGTGTTGAGTATTTGTGTAAGGAATACAATGCAAGTAGGATTTCCTTACCAGTTGATCAAGAAAATATAACCGCACAAAAATTTTGGAGCAATATAGGATTTGAACTAACAGAAGATATGGAGAAAGATTATCTTTATATGCGGTTGTACATACCAGAAAAATCTGTCTGAGCATATGAAAAGTGGATGATCATTTGGGTTGAGGTGATTCAATGCGACTACCGATGAATATTACAGGTTTGTCAGATGAAGAAATCGAAAATCGGATGGATGGAACCCTATTTCAAAAGCTTGGGTACGAGATTGCAAGAAAAATGAAAGGCGAAGTAGTTGGCTATATTCAACCAAGCTATCCATTAAATTTTTACCGTTTCGATATAAAAATAGATGAGAAAAGAGTATCGATTTTACTTCATGAATATTTTCCTTATGTGGCAATTACTTCTTACAAAAATGAACTCCAAATACATTTTTATGATTATGAGGAAGTAATGGCTGAGTTGAAGCCGTATTATACAGTATTAAAAGCAGCATTTTTAAATGAGCCATTTAATCCAAAAGATCATGATTTGTCAGAGATTGAATTTAAAAATGTAAATTACTGGAGACCGAAGATAAATGGAGAAGTTATTTTTAATTGTTGGGATTAGTAATTAACTTAATCTTATTTGCATTTTTGATTGATTTATTTACACGATTGGGTGTGTTTTAATTGCAGGGACATAACATATTAGTCATATAAAATATGTTATGTCCCTTTATTTTTCTGTACTTGTTAAATTTAGTTCTTGATAAGTTTTAAATGATCAATCCTTTTATAAAACTACAAACCCTGTGTTTGAATAATAAAGTTGTTTAATTTCTACATTAGAAATGCATTAACCACCTATCGATAAATTTGATAGGTGGTTTTAAAGTTATTTAAAACTGAATCCTTTTTTTAAAAAAAGGTCGAAGAAAAAATAATAAAGTTGTTTAACTTTTAATAAATTCATTTTTGTCTTTTTTCTTTTTCTAAGAAATAAGTAAATAAAATCTTTCCACTGATTAATAATAAGCTAATAACTGCAATTGAAGTAAAAATACCCCAATTAATCTCCCCTTCAAACTGACTTATCTTTAATACAGAGTAAACTGCAGCTATGTATACAGGGATTTCAAAGACAATCGTTGAGTTTCTTATTCTTCTAAGATCATCTTTCAAATAATGTGGCTTAATTAAATCTTTTACTAATATCGTAAATGTAGAGTAAATTAATGCTATGTAAAACATTAGAAATGCTAATAACGTATTAGTTAAACTATAAAACTTTGCAAAACTCTCTTTATCATAGTCTTTGAATATTTTTTCCTTGATCCACGTAGCTATTTCTATTGAATAATAATAGGTTAATGCAATAAATAAAATTTGTATTAAACTAACTACTAATGGTAGATTATATGCCCTCCAACTTTTGTAATTCTTGTCAAAAGGCACAAATTCTCCATTATTTTTTATATTATACTCCCATCCATCATAATAACCATCAATAGCGTTTATTTGTTTCTTATACTTCATAACATAACGGCTACTAAGCTTTTTCTTGGAATAATATAAAAGGGTTATTTCATATTTTAACAAAGTTTCTATATCTGCTTTATAAAACAAACCATCATTTTTTAAGTGATAAAGAGCGGTTGTAGTAATATTCTCCATTTTTATTTTCTTAATTTCTTTGTAATCGAAATTTTTTACAACTTCCTTCGTATCTTTATTGACTACAAGTAAATACCACCCATTCTCGTTACTTTCTTTATATTTAGTTGATTTAACATCCAATTTATTTCCTCCATCTACCTTCTATAATCATTATTATTACTATTCTAAATTCTAACTAGGTCTTGCCACTCGTTCCATCCGTTTTTATGTGCTGGGTGAATTGGATAAGTTAAATTCGAAGGAAACATGTATATTTCATCAGTATATCTATTAATAATATTTATTACTTGTATAATTCTCTGATCATAATCAAATTTACTTCCCTTAACTTCATTTTTACCTCCCCAACCAACAGCAATTATATCTATTCCCTCTCTATATTGACTAAGTTGAGTATTAATTTCATCGTCATTTGCACAAATATCAGACTCAGGAGATACTAATTCAAAAATCGAAGAATGTGAATATGAAGAAAGTCTTGTCGCATATAAACTGGCTAGATTCAATATTATTACTTTTGAAAATCTGCGAACATAAAAATAAGTACATACCTTATTAACTGTCAAATCAGATTTAACCAAACCATCCTGCAATTTTCCTGCATTACTTGGATTTTTCATAATGACATAAGCAACTGGCTTATCAGTTGGTCTAAATTTAAACGGTATTTCTAATGAATATCTGTAATTTGAGTCACTCCCAAGTGGAGGGTTCATTCTTAATTCATCAATATTTACATGAGGTCCAAAATAATAATCCATTATATCTTTGCACTTCCTCTAAAAACCTATTATCGTAGAAATTAATTTTAATCTAATCTACCTAAAACATATTCTAAATCCTTCTTTATTTTTTCATATACCTTGTTCCTTAATTCCCTATCATCTCCTATGTACATGTCTAATGCTGAATTTGTATAACTGTATCCCCCTAATCCGGCTCTTCCTAATTTTTTTAAAGTTATATCTAATTCCGCTCTGGCTCTCTCAAAAAAGTCATCATCATCATCAAAATCTCTCTCTTTACCCATTTTTACAATTGTACTAGCATCGTTAATACTCTCTACAGGAATCCAACTATAACTAATTCCTCCGCCACCAAATCCATCATTAGCTCTTTCTAAACCTATAGTATATCTAACAGGACCCATAGAATATAATGGCATATATCTTTTAATAGCCCCAAAGCAACTCTCCACCATATTTCTATATGAAGCCTGAAAAACATCAAAAAATTGAGACAATCTTTTTATCAATTGTTCGTCACTCCAAACTTCCCATACCCAATAACTATTACCTTTGGGTTCTAAGTCACTTTGTAGCAACAAATATTCTTTTAAATCAATTTTTTTACCAGAAAATTCAAATAACATGTATATTAACGACGACACATATTCACGAGGCAAATACCCGTAATTATTAAGGTTTTGAATATATTTAAATATATTGTCTCCATAGAGTAAAACATTCACGATTTCCTCATTAGTATGTTCATATAAACTAACTTGTTTATTTCCTACAGAAAAATACCTTTTAGGTAGTCGTTTCAAAATATACTCAATACAAGGTACCAACGTATTCAAAGATTCATATTCAAAAAGATTTTGTTTTTCAATCATTTCTTTTAACTGTTTTTTTATTATGTAAAATGCCACTTCTCGTGCTGAATCTAGTCCAAAGTCAGTTTGTTTTAGATTGAAATACCAATGATTTGATGAGTAGAGAGAAATAATAGGTGTGCTTATTATATTTCCTTCATTATCCCGCATTTCCATTGTTGCAGAACCGGCTTTTTCACTTACTATTATTTTATTTTCGTCTTTATAATTTTTTATTATTTCTATACTTAGAGTTAGCCCAACTCTATCTAAAGCTCCTATAAAAGTAACCTTTTCATCATTACATACCTCTTCGTCTTCACACCAAGGATAAAATTCACGTTTTATGTCTTTAAAAAATGTATTTATAATAGTCAAATAACTTTTTCTCATCTGTATAAAATATTCTTCTAGATAATCTTTACTCCAAATTTCATCTGAATTATTACTAAAGTTAAACCTTGATTCTAAACATTGACGATATAAATAAATATCTTTCTTTTCTAATTCATCTAAAACTAAATTTTGCTGCTTATAGTTCCTTAGAAGACCAGATGTAAATTTAAATACCTCATAATAATTTTCATTCATATAATAATTCTTAACGAATGCCAAAATTTCAATTTCAGGAAGTCTTGAAATTTTAAGAGCTACAAAATATTCTTCTATTGAAGGATGGAAGAACTCAAGTCTATTTCTCTCCTCTAAAAGAACCCCTGTTTCCAATATTTCCTTTTTTATTAAATTAAAATTATCTAATCCCTTAATTCTACTTTCAACTACATCTCTAAAATTTATGGAGTTACTTTTTTCTCTAAAATTCAAATAAGCGTATTCCATTAATATATCTAGTTTAATATCTAGCCCAAAAACCATTTCTTTTTCTGACCCATCTTTTAATAATCTTTCTTGCATAATATAATTCACAAAGACCTCATATAATTCAGATTTATTTTTAGGTATCATCTTATTTGTCATTTCTTTCATAATATGAGTAGTCATATAAAGGAATAATGGGTTTTCAATTAAATCTTTTAATTGATTTTTTAACTCTATAATATTGCCGTAATGTACTTTTTCCTCAAATACATTTTCAATATATTCTTGAATTTGTTTTTCAGATAAAGTTTTCAGCTTATACTCCGTTAAAATTTTGTAAAATTCATTGTGGTAGTTCTGCTGTCGGCAAGTCATTATAATCTTAGTTTTTTCAAACTGAGATATCCGTAATATTTCTCTTATAAATAGATCCTTATTATTTGTTATCTCATCTAATCCATCTATGAGTAAAATATATTTCCCTTCTTTTAAATGCCCTATTATTTGTTCTTCTGTTAAATCTGGTGAGAAATAACCTAATTCACTCCTTATACCTTCAATAACATTTTTATATCCCCTAAACCACTCTTTACCTTTTAAATAGATTGGTATTTTACCAATAGATACCTGTGGATTATCTATGATTTCTATCATAAGCATATGTAATAAATAAGTTTTCCCACCACCTGGATTTGACAGAATCATTACAGACTTATCGTTTTCTAAAATTTTGTTAAAACTAAATACCTCTCTATTAGCTTCTTGAGATTGCACAGATATAGAGAACCCTAAAGGAGTTATACTGTTTTTCTCTATATTCCTCTGCAAAGTGTTTTCCAAGTGATTCTGTAATCTATTTTTCAAAGCAGAAATATACCCTTCATATTTTGGTTCATGTGATTTAGTGATAAGCGGTATGCCTATGGAATCTAGATAATCTTCATATATATAAAGACTTACCGCACAAAGTCTACTAGCTTCAGCACCTTCACTTATTTGCTCTAGCATAATAGCGACCGCTTGATCATTGTATAAGAGTGGTCCACCTGAACAACCACTATAATCTTTAATAGAATCAGATTTAACCTTTATATCTAGGTTTGAGCCATAATCGATGTCTAGAACTTTAAACTCATTTCGAATTTCCAAATCTATTGATGTACCTTTTTCTTTTGCAACAGCCGGATATCCATAAGTAACACATTCAGTTGTAGAATGAAATCTGTAATTAATGCACTTAATAATTTCAATTCCTTCAATTTGCTCATTTAATTGCAAACAAATAATTTCGTATTCTTCCCACCCCTCTATATTCAATAGAGGTTCAGCATTAATTGTGGTTTCTAATCCCTGTTCATTAATAAACGTTACTTCAATTACTTCAACTTCTTTTTGTAAATATGATTTAATAGAATGTAATGCTGTAAGAACCTTATCATTAGAAACTAAAAATCCACTTGAAGTTAAATTACCACATTTGATTCTTGGTATTGATGCTCTATATAAAAAATCCATCAACTTCCCTCCTAATCTATAACTATATTTATAGGTGAGTTACCATTTCCTATAAATACTTCTAAATTAAATCTCTTTTTCATTTCTTCTACACAAATCCATTTAGAAGCTTCTGTTTCATAATTAAAATAAAAATTCTTCATGTCCTTATGCATATAAATCAATTTTGCTATAGTCTCTAAATCTGGATGTGAATGATTTTTACCATTTGTAGAAATTAAAAACTTATCACTTTTTAACACCCTTGATAAATCTAGTGTCATATTTTTCTTACTCCCATGATGAGGGACTTTTATTGAATCAAATTTTTCAATTCCTAAGTTATATATACTACTTTCCAAAATATCTGGATGCCCATCACCCAAAAATAAAAGGTTTCTTTTTTGATAACCAATACAAATAGCTATGGAAGAACCATTAGTTGAAGAATTATCTAAATTTATTTTCTCTTTAATTAGTTTTTCTATAGAATCAGTAATGTTCTTTTCCTTTAAAGAAACCTCTGTTTTTTCAATTTGTAATTCTTTTTGCATTAACATCATAAATTCAAAAGCATCATCAAATAAATTATCTTCTGTGATGTTAAAATTCCACTTCTTTCCCATAAGTTCCTTTAACCATTTTTCCTTCAACTTCTCTAACTTTTCTTCATTAGGGGATAGAATAGTAATATTAATATCACCAAAATTTATTTTCTCTAGATTATCTCGCGAAACAGCTTTTCCTTCAAAACTGTCATTCCATTTATATCCTCCTGATAAGATTAAGGCACCTAGAGTAGAACCTTGTTTAACACTTATTTCAGATTTGCTGATTCCCCCTATTGACTCTCTTTTAACATAGGATTCCCCTAAATCAATTTCTCTTCGCAATATTCTTTTTTCTTTCTCACTTAAAACTCCTTGTTTTTTTTCAAATTGTAAATGACGGTAACAGTTGTACCAAATCTCTTCCACTTCTATAAATCGAGAATTATTATTATCTTCAAGAAATTCGATAGCCCCCAAGATATGATCTTCATCAATATGAGTCACAATAAATAGATTAATTTTTTCTCCTTTTTCTTTTATTTCTAAGAGGTCTTTTTTCAAATACTTATGATAAGTCTCAGCATATCCACAATCTATTAAAATATGTTTACGATTTTCTTTTCCAAAAGAAATTAAAAAGCTATCACCATTTTCAGCAGGGTACATTTTTATATTAATCAAGTTATTTCTTCCTATCTCAATTTGATTTATCTATTTTCACCTTTAATTTCAAGCGATTACTAACCCATTTCCAAATCACTTTTAGTCATATCAGAAATTCTTGGTATTAATCACTTTTTGCTTTTCACCTTGCTGATAAAGTCTTATTTCATTTTCTAAAACTGTTTTCACTACATGGCTTAGTCTCTCCCTTAATCCTGATAATCGACGAACTTTCCAAGCCACTAAATTCCCTTCACCTTCCATGTAAAACTTCCTACAAGCCCATTTAATACGACGAATTTGAAACTGCTCACGTGTTTCTAAGTGTTTATTAAGATATTCTTTTGTTTTCGGGAGCTTATCTAATAGTTTTTCGAGCAATGATAATTGACCAATTTCCTTTGCCACTCTACTTTTATTGACGTATATAGGCTTTTCGACAGCATATAACTTTTTAATCGCTTTCTTAACTAAATGAAGAATTTCTAAGTCCCGTTTCTCCCAATCGACCCGATTATTAGCTGTAACTTTTTCTTTCATTCTAGGAGAATTTTCTTTTAACCATTCACGGTTATTACGGTAATGCCAAGCATATAAAGCTGAATTTATATCTCTTAATTGTGTTACAGTAAAATTAGCATATTTTTCAATCAACTTGAGCCACTCTGCTTCTTTTTGAATGCGTAGATCCATTAGAGGATCTTTATGATTTAAAGATTTATCTTTTGAGTTAGATATATATTTTTTCACCGTTGCATAATCACACTCTAAAACTTGCGCAATGCCATACAGGCTTAAACCACTTGTTGCTAACTGCATTAACTTAGCTTGCCACACAGGACCAAAATTCTTAATTCTACCTACTTTTAAGGCAGCTGACTTGTCTACATCTGGTCCACGCCTTGAATAAACAAATCCACAGTCACAGCTAAATGTACCAACCGGATTTCTAGTATCAGTACAAGTTGTTACAGCAACGTTTGATATAACAAGCTGTTTATAATGCTCCGCTGCAGGATTTAAACAATAATACGGAGCTTGTCCAAACGGTTCATATTTCTTACCTATATAATTTTGCAAATCTTTAAATGAAACACTCAAAAACTGTAGTAGCAATAGATGTTGTACTGGATGAAATGCCTTACGGTGTTTTCTAACAATGCTTCTTAGCCATGACGTATCAGAATGTTCATCAAAATTGCAATCCACTAATGTTAAAAACTCTTCTCCATAGTATTGTTTAAATTGTTGCGTAAAATGCTGTTGATGCACTTTCCCAAAATGATTGGCGTAGCCATTTACCTGCATTAAATATTTATAGATTTGTGTGAAGTCTTGTATTTGTGTGTTTTCTACATAGCGGATTAAATTAATACTTTCATCCGAAAGCTTTTTCAACTGTTGCTCAAGTTTTGATGAAAATACAGTAATTAATCGTGGTGACAATAAATCGGCTTTCTCAGCTGAAATAAATTCATGTTTATGTGGGTTGCGAAATTCAATAGTTGAATGGTGAAGTAACTCTTGGTGTAGGTGACAATAAAAAACTTTTGGCAATTGATGACTCATATGCCAATAAGCTTCTCCGTATCGCTCTCTATCTTGCTGTACACAGCTAGAGCAAAAACGAAGATAGTACCAATTTTTTATTGTAGAAGCAGCAATGCCTAGAAACATATGTATAGCTCCAGGCTTGCCGCCGTTTGTAATATAGTCAAATGCACGACTTTTCATCTCATCTGATTGAAAAGCTGTGTAGTAATTGTACATGGTATGATTAGTCACTAAATCATTAATATTTGGTGGATTAAAATGCACGATGTTATTATAGAATACCTCTAAATTATTAGGAAAATCAACTACAGCTACCGAAGTCATATTGCCGAACAATTCTTTCATTGTTTGCTTTGAGCTTATATTCCCTGAGTGATCGTGATAACGCGCAAATCCACTATATAATAGTTCGTCTGGATAAAGATTAGGAAAATAACTAAGCATTGCTTTTCCTCCTACATTGCAAATTCATCCAAGGGTGATTTAATATATCCTGCTTCCTTCAGTAACTCATAATTCGATTGTTTATTTTTCTTTGCTTGCTCTACAATTTTTAATAATGTACCTTTACGTTCTTTAAGTACTTTTCTCTTAGGCTTACTTAATTGTTCAGCTAAATTAATGGCTGATTTCATTAATGATGGTAAGTCTTCCGTATCTAATTCTTTCAATGCCTTCGTAGCTGCTTTTTGTGCTACTTCAATATCAATGCCTAATGCTATTAAAGAACTCATAATAGTTTCTATATGCGTAGTCTGTTTTTCTTGTCGTTTTTGAGCGTTAAGTTCTTTTTTCTTTTGAATAGTTGCTCTTAAATCGACTTTAGATTCTCGCATAACTAAGTATTCTTCAATATCCATCGGCATAATATCCGCATATTTCTCTAATTCAGATGTCCGACCATCTTTTAATGCTCTGAGCATTGGTTGGACTAACTTTAAATCATCTTTAGCTACTTGCTTGATTACTGCTGGCGTAATCATTTCTGAGCCTGTTTCAATAGCTCTACCTTGTGCTAATGCAAATAATTTTACAGCTATATCTACAATGCCTTGACTCTCTTCGTATAAAGTTTGATTTATCTCTTCAGTCAAGCTTGTGCGTTTTTGAATCCATTGATATTCCCAGAGGCTCTCAATGAGTAAATACCAATCATCGTCTTTCTTCATTTGCTGCCAAACCATATCTCCTTGACCGCTACCTCTACGCGCCTGTCTAAAGTCTTGTTGCAGCACCGCCTTCGCTCTCATCGTTCCTATTAGTATTACAGGTACGCCAACTTCGTTAATCAGCGTTACAAAGAAATTCATCATCTTCTCTGAATTATTATCTCTTGTTGCTAATAGGTGCTGAATTTCATCAATAATGATTGCACCAATGCAATGTAAACGAGCAATTTTCCCCATTTGCGTAACCATTGAACTAATAGAATTTCTTCGATTACCAAACTTCTCATAATAGTTGGTTCCAAGTAATGAGTCCATCTTTAAAAAGAAATCTAAGCATAAAGATTTTAATGACCCGTCATGAGGACAATTTAGTTTTAGCCAAACAACTTGCATTAAATTTAGTGGATGCTCATGCAAAATCACTTGTGGATAAAGCGACAACACCCTTTCAATTGCCGTAGTTTTACCGATTCCTGAAAACCCCATTAATGTCATACTAGACGCTGTAGAACGTATATCGTGAGAGCGCATGATAGCGTATATGTGTTGGTAAATTAGCTTCCTCTACATCATAAGGCGGATAGTAGCTTAATTTTTCATATGCCTCTTCAGGTGAAAGAATAGGTGGTAATGCTTCAATCAAAGGATTACCTTTAAAATCAATAATTTCTTGATCATTGTATACAGCTGATCTAATTTCTCGAAAGCTTGATTGTTCATTCATCTTTATCACCCTTTCTACGTTTTAAAAAGTCTCGTACATTGGGTCTTTTGAAATCTGTTTCAGTAACAGTTTGTGGAAATTCAATAACTTCTGTCTCCACTACTTCCTTTTCAATTATTGGCGTTGACTCTACTTTACGCTGTCTTGCCTTTTCTTCCTTACGATTATCTCGAATTGCACTAACTTGCTCTAATTTACTTAGGGTAGGATCTTGCTGTTCCTTTTTTGCTTTCTCAGCTTTTTTAATAATCGCTTCTACATCAGAAATATAATCAATATCTTTTTGAAGCTGTTTATGATTTTGTCCCTTTTCCATCAGTCGCTCTTGCTGCTTCCAATATGTTATTTCATCTAAGCTCAAACCTTCATATCTTTTAGATACTTCTAACATATAGCAAGCATCAAACGAACCATTTAAATCGTTTAGTACATAAACATAGCTCATGTTTCTAGAATCATATGCTATTTCAATTTTCCAAGAGCCTTTCATTCTAGCATTTTCAAACCAGCTTTCTTGAATAGCTCTATCACAACTATAAGAGATACCTTTAAACTGCATACCTTTATAATTCACAGTAGCTGTACCTCTAGGAAGCAATTGAAGTTTGACTAAATCCTCAGCAAAGGCTTGTAACTTTCCATTACGTTTTTTAATACCCCACTGCCAAAGTTCGATAGGAATCGGCTGTACATCATCAGCTACCAAATCTCTGTCACGTACGTATGTTTTCAAATAATGTTTTGTATTATGTTGTAAAACTTGCTTAATTAAAATTTGTGTAAATTCCTTCAAGGTCAGTTTGGCATCTAATCTGTAGTCTTTTGCTCCGCGCTCTTGAAAATCCACATCAATATAACCAGGCAGCAAAGGCTTCACTTTCTTCTGAATTAAATCAAATTGCTTCTCTACAATGCCTTTCCAATCAGCACGATATGAAGCAGCATTTTCAACATGTAAATTAAATGCTTTTACCAGTCGTTCAACATTGTATCCTTCAAATTCACCTTTATCTGCTAACAATATTTCTGGTAAATGACTAGTAGGCCAATCCTCTTCATTAATTTCAATGTCATAATGCGCACAATACTTCTTCTTATCAGCAACAACATTTGTTATCGCCATCATTGCCCCTGCCCATGAAGGACCTTCTAAGCCGACATACATACCAACTACCATTCGACTAAATACATCCATAATTATATAAATAACTGGACGACCAATAATCCAATTTCGATTTACTTCAGATACTAAGTAAACATCTGCAACTGTTGCGTCTATTTGATAACGAGAGCCTGGACCAAATACTTCTGATTGAGATGTATTTAAGACCGCACGATGATCTTTATTAAAGCGTTTTTCACCTTTTCTTGCGATTAATACTTCTGGTGCATTGTATTCTTTTTGATACCAATACTTAAATTGTATAAGTGTTGGAATAGCTTCTTCATCTTTTAGAATTACCTTTTCAACACCATTTTCGTAATAAATGTTTTCAACATAAAACTCCTTTAGCATAAATTTATATGCTGCCGTTAAACTATTTTGTTTAGAAGTTAGATAGTATTTTTCAATAGCTAATCTGAAGATTCGTTTTGTATCTTCATCAACATTTATCCCTTTTATGCCATACACAGGCGGCCTACCACGTTTACTTTTTCCAGCCTTTCTATCTTTTCCTTTTCCGCCTGAATTTTTATAATCCGGAAGTAAAGCATCTATCGTTTTACCTCTTGACCAATATTTATATAAATATTTACGTACGGTTGGATAGGTTACCTGATGCTTTTCCTGAACTTCTTTTACGAGTTTCGTACGAAAAGACTTTTCATAAATAGCCGGTTCTTCATTTACGATGCTTTCTATAATTGTCCACGCAGCATCTCGTGCTTCGTAATGCTTCTTTTCATATTCATTCGACACAATCACATTATACGAAGTATCAATAATCTTTCTCCAATCACCAATAACAATCAAATCTCTTATTTCAGATACCCGTTTCCTTTCAGGGAAAGCTTTTACGTTATCAAGTTCTAAAATATACATAATGACATTTCCTGAATCGATCCAAAGAATTCTATATGTTTTTTCTTGTTGGCAGTCTTGTAAAAGTTCATTGACATAAAAATGCATTAAGCCCACCTCTTTTTAGAATCAGATACAGCTGTCACCATTACATTTGAAACATCTTCGTTTAAACTGATTTTTTCATGCATATTCACTTTTAATAATTTCTTCGCCAAAGCATGTTTATACAAGCTAATGCCTGTCCCTACCTCAAAATTATATTTCATATCAAACGCTTGTAAGTTTGTAATTACAGACCCCGTAAACCTATTCCATTCTTCCATTAACAAAGTCAAAGTTTCGTTGTCATTAATAAAATAAGCATCACGTATAAATTTTAAATTGCTGATGAAAGTTATAGGTAATTCTTTTTCAGTAACAATCGCAAAATCAATACCTTGTTGTTCCCAATACGCTCTCTCTAATTCAAACTTCTCGATAACTCTTTCGTCATTGAGATCTTTTTCATATTTTAATGTTCTCGCTTTATATACTACTGAATCGCCTTCTCGCATAGTTAAAAAGCAATCTGTAGTCATCACAATAGGGGTGCCTGTTTTAATATCTATAGGATGCTTAATACTCAAATCCTCAGCTATTTTTAATGTTAACGCTCGGTCTAAAGGAAACTGCTCTCGAATATCAATTACATTTTCTGCCCAATCACAGAGACAATGATAATTAAATTCTAAATCTGATAATAAGTGATGTTGCCGTGCTGTTTTCCAGCCTATAAAACGATGCACACGGCCTTTTGATGGCACATCTTGAATAGTTAACCAGGGTTTATAAAAACTCAAATCCCCCTGTCCTCTACCTTCCTTTATATACCTTGAAATTTTCGATTCAGTCCAACCGGTTTGACGTTTTGCCAAAACTATCTCCCCCTTAAAATAATAATTGTTAAGAATCTAGTCCTAAAGCTTTTTTAATTTCATCTAAAATATTTGAAGATGCTTTATAAACATTTGCTTTCATTACCACTTTAGAATAAGTAATTTCTTCTCCACTACGTTCTATTTCATCCATTGCCCATTTGATCCTTCTTAACTGAAATGCTTCTATACTTTCAAGTTTGTCAGATAAATAATCGTTTGTTTCAGGTAATTTATCCAGATTTTTATTTAATCTACTTAAATTCGCAATATTCTCTATTCTGTTTAAAGTAACTCTCTGAGGCGGTGATAAGTTCTCAATTTTTTCGATTGCATATTTAATCTGAACTAAATAATCCTTATCTCTTTTTGACCAATCTACTCTTTTATTACCCTTACTATACACAGTTGATTTAGGTGAATTATTTTTTAACCATTCGCTGTCAATTGCATAAAGTGAAGAATATAAACCTTTATCTAAATTCCTAATTTGATTTTGAGAATACGTTGGATTTTGCTCTATTAACTGTAACCACCTTTGCTTTAAATTTTGTACTTTTTTATTAGAAACTTTTGGAATTTCTTTTCTTTCAAAACCGTTTAAATATCTCCAAACAGTATGCACACCTACATTTAATTTCTTTGCAATCTCTTTATTTGTGAAACCATCTTCATTCAATTTTTTTAATTTATCAAACCAAACTGATCCAAAGTTTATGACTTTGTTATACCTATATTTATCTTCTTCACTATTGTCTGGTCCTATCCTCGAATAAGAAAACCCGCATAATAAGCACTCAAACAGTCCTCTTGGTTTGCCACCTCTATTCCTTTCTCTTCCTAAAGTAACGTCATCTATACATAATTGTTTATAATGTTCTGCTGCTGGATTTAAGCATGGATATTTCCCATTTCCAAAAGGTAAATACTTTTCACCTTTTATCTCATCAATGTCATCTATACTTTTATTTAAAAAAAGTAATAGTAAAATGTGTTTTAACGGATGAAAAATACTACGGTGCTTACTTGTGATTAATCTCAACCAACAATTATTATCTCCAATTTTTAATTCACAATTTAAATATACTAATAATTCCTCGCTATAATATTCAAGTAAATCTTTCCCTAATTCAATTTGATTTACGGTCCCTTTTGCACTTAAATAGCCCTTTGAACTTAACATAACACGATATATTTCATGAATATTTTATAAATTCCAATCATAACTCTGGGTAGCTAATTTCACACTTTCTTTTGTAATTCGTTTTAAAATACTTTTGTTCTTTTCAATCAGTTCTAATTCATTAGTATTTTGAACTGCATTTCCTATTAAGGATGCTGATTTGAATTCTGTTCTGCTACCTCTCCGATACCAAATTTCACTGTCTAACAATATTTCATCCGGATGTTTATGACAATAAAATACGCTAGGTAACTGGTGCGTTAAGTGCCAATAGTTCTCACCATAATTTTTAAAGTCTTCTTCTAAACATTTATTACAAAATCTAAAAAAATTAGGCTCTTTAATTTTATTCCCTAAAATACCCAATATTCTGTAAACTTTACTTAGATTACTTTCATAAAGTATTATTTGTTTCGATTGATCCTTAACTTTAGATTTTGTAAAGTTTGTATAATATAAATACATCGTATGTTTTTTTAATAATTCTTCTAGTGGTAAATAATTAAACACCTTTAAATTTTCATAAACAGCGCTTAAATTAGTTGCTAAATCTGGAGTAGCTTTTAATTGTGTTTTTCCATATAAATCCCTTATTGTATCAACAAAGTTTAAATTTCCACTATGAACATGATAGCGAGCAATCACACTATAAAATATTTCGTCTTCATATGGAGTAGGAAAGTACCCTAGCATTATCATCAATCCTTTTTAATTGATCTTTATATACTAAAACTAGAAAATATCTAAAAAAATTATTCCTAGTAAGGCAGATAAAGCTGCACCAACAATTAAAGTAATTAATGCGAATAGCCAATGTTCGCTTACTAATTCATATAAGCCTTGAAATGTAATTCCATAAACATCTCTTTTCTTTGCATCAGTTTTAAGATTTTTATCTAAGACTTTTTCGAAAATATCATGCATTACATTTACTTTTCTTAAAGTTGAATGATGTAACCTAATATATTCTTTATTTTCAAATGCCTGTGCTTCTTGTTCCCCATTTAAAAAGTCCTTCTTTGAGATCGAATTTTTCTCCATTAATCTTTCGAAACGTGGATGGTCTATATATTTATCTCCAAAAACTATTTTGAGCTTATTCGCTAAGTCAAACTTCTTATCATCAAATATTTCTACAGGCTTTCCACCTAAAACTGAAAAACGATGGTTTATGGCTTGAAATCCGTAACCAATGTCCCTCATATTCCAATGTATCCAATAGTAGTTTTCATGTTTTTTCACAAACTGAGAGAAATCTCTCAACATTATTTTTTCTAACTCATCATAGTGTGATTCAATACTATGTAATTTTCTTTCTTTTTCAGCTGTAGTATGAATTGAAAAGCTAACTGACTGTCCTGTTTCAAAATATCTAACAGCAATCGAAGTAATACGAGCTGAACGTCCTGATTCTCTTAAATCATAAAAACTTTCACAAGAATAATGAATAAATAAAAGTTTAGAAGAATTCTCGTCCAACCTATCTAATTCCAATAATACTTTTTTTCTTTTTTTCAATTTTCTTTTAGTATTTGTCATTAACATCCCCCCTAAACAAAACACCCGTTCGCTTATTTTAATTATAAGCGAACGGGTGTAAATAGTTCAAATATTTAAACAACTATTTTATATTTTAAACGACTTTATTATTTTTTAAACAACTTTATTATTCGAACACAAACCCTTTACATCAGACAGTTACCATTACTCCACCGTCACACTCTTAGCCAAATTCCGCGGCTTATCTACATCACAACCACGCTGCAATGAAGCATAGTATGCAATCAGCTGCAAAGGCACAACCGAAACAATCGGTGTCAACAATTCATGTACAGGAGGCAGGACGAAGCGATCGCCTTCCTCTTCGGTGCCTTCCATAGAGATGATGCATGGCTGTGCACCACGCGCGACGACTTCTTTGACATTGCCCCGGATGTTGAGACTGACGGATTTTTGTGTCGCGAGAGCGAAGACCGGAGTTCCCTCTTCAATCAGGGCGATTGTACCGTGTTTCAGCTCCCCGCCGGCAAAGCCTTCCGCCTGAATGTAAGAAATTTCCTTTAATTTAAGTGCGCCTTCCAGGCTAACGTAAAAGTCTAAGTTGCGGCCAAGGAAGAAAGCGTTGCGTGTTGTTTCAAGGTACTCTTTCGCAATCTGTTCCATGTCATCCTTCGAATCAACAAGAGTTTGGATGGCATTGGCGACAATGGAGAGTTCCTGTCTCAAATCGAAATCGATTTCCTTGTTCAATTGTTTTGCGACGACAAACGCGGTGATCGCAAGCACGGCAACTTGGGCAGTATACGCTTTTGTCGATGCGACCGCAATTTCAGGACCGGCGTGGAGAAGCAATGTGTGATCTGCTTCCCGAGACAATGTGGAGCCCGGTACGTTAGTCATCGTGATTGTCGGATAGCCGAGCGCTTTGATTTTCACAAGCACTTGGCGGCTGTCTGCTGTTTCACCGGATTGGGTGATGAATAAAAACAATGGTTTTTTCGACAGCAATGGCATGTTGTAGCCGAATTCGCTTGAAATATGCACTTCGACAGGAATGCCTGCAAGCTTTTCAAAATATTGCTTGCCGATCAAGCCAGCATGGTAGCTTGTGCCAGCAGCGATAATATAAAGCCGATCGGCGTCTTTGATCGCTTGGATGATCGCAGGATTGATCGCAAGTTCTTCTTGATCGTTTGTATAGGCTGTCAGGATTTTACGCATGACGCCTGGCTGCTCATCGATTTCTTTGAGCATATAGTGCGGGTACGTTCCTTTTTCGATATCGCTCATGTCGAGTTTAGCCGTATAAGGCGCGCGGTTAATTTCCGTTCCGTCTAGCGTCATGATGCGGATCGCCTCTTTTGTGACGATTACGACTTCCTCGTCATGGAGCTCGATAAACTGGTCTGTCAGTTGCAGCATGGCCATTGCATCAGATGCGACAACATTAAAACCTTCCCCGACACCGACTAGTAGTGGGCTGCGGTTTTTCGCAACAAAGATGGTTCCCTGGTCTTCCGAATCGAGCATAGCGATCGCATAGGAACCGTGCAATAAGGATAGCGTATGGCGGAATGCCGCTTCCGTTGTCATACTCTCTTTCACAAAGACTTCGACCAATTGGACGATTACTTCCGTATCTGTATCCGAATTCATTGTCACGCCTTGCAAGTATTGCTTTTGCAGCTGCACATAATTTTCAATGACGCCGTTATGTACAAGTGTGAAACGCCCGGATTCGCTTTGATGGGGATGCGAATTTTTCTGATCCGGAATCCCATGTGTTGCCCATCTCGTATGGCCGATCCCTGTTTTCGATTCGATGGATGGATCGACCGCCTTGCGCAAATCCGCAATCCGGCCCTTTTCCTTGATGACTTCTACACCGCTCTGCGTCAGAAGTCCAAGTCCCGCTGAATCATAACCTCGGTATTCGAGCTTTTCAAGCCCTTTCAGTAATATTTCTTTCGTATCCTGCTCTCCAATATAACCGACAATTCCACACATATTGATTTCCTCCTCTTGAAGAAATGGCAAAGTTCACCTCGGGACTCCCGAAGTGTTTGCCGTTCACTTGTTAGAATAGCCTTCTTGCCTCATTGTCCATCCGATCGCTCGGATGTTTTGCAGGCAAAAGTTACAATCGGGCATTTCGATCGGGAGGCATCCGCCGAATGTTTCGATACTCCTCCACCTCGTCTGCTGGGAATGTGTGACGTCCGATTTCCCCAGCGCTGGCGCTATGATTGGTTTCCGATTTTCCGTATGATGGTTCCTCCTAGACACGGGCCGGTTGGTGACCGACCCGTTAATCATACAAAACTCGTTATTTTATTGTCAATCAGTAGGTCATTTCCGATTATTCAAGGCTTTCCAATAGCTTTCCCCGTTTCAGTTGAAATCAATACAATGTACGTTCTTATCCTTTGACGAGCTCCCATTTATCGATCCGTTTTTGAAGCGACTTCCTCCACTCCTCCGCCAGTGCTTCCACAGCTGCAATCCGCTTCATTGCGTCGACGTCTTTTTGGCCTCGGAAATAAATTTCATTGCAGTAGGCGATGGAAATCTTCTCCGGATGCTGTTCAACGAGGGTGATCGTTGAGTCGCTTTTGACTGTCCCTTCTGTAAGGACTCTGCATAGATACCCGGTATAGCCTGTGTCAATCATTCGTTTCATGATGAGCGGCAAGCCGGTTCGTTTATTAATTGTGCTGCACGGTACCCTGCCTTGCGTCACTTGGATGACCGCTTCTCCAACTTGGTAAATATCCCCGACATAGACCTCATTTTCGAGCATGTTGGCGACCGTAAGATTTTCCCCAAATGTAGACCGAGGCAATTTCTGTTCGAATTCTTCCTCCCACTGGGCATAATGTTCAAACGGATACACGCACACCGCCCGATCTGGTCCCCCATGGAAACGCAAATCCGCTACGCCATCTCCGTGGAATCCGTCTTTTGATAGGAACGCCTCCTCTATTTGCTCCTTGCATATGCCTGTTACCATTTCCTTTGTCTCATCATAGACAACTGTTTTCGGCTTCCCGATTGAAAAAGTGACAATCTCGCGTTGAGTCATCTCAATTCCCTCCATCTTACAATGTATATTTCATCTACTATATAGTATTTTCTCAAAATTGTTTAGGGGGTATCATGATATTTTGAATCTGTTGTCCGTTTGTTTTCGTAGAAGAGGAGAGGAATGATGATATGAAACATTCAAAGTGGATCCTTGTCCACAATGCGGAGGAGACAAAATGGGACGAGGCATGCAAGACGGTTATGCTAAAGTCAGGCCATTCAATAGACTCACTTTTAGAAAAGCGTTGATTCATTTCATTTGCACAGAATGCGGTTGGGTTGTCGGGAGCTATGTGGAAAATCCTGCTCCTTTTCGTAAGACGGTCGAATAAAGAACTCGAACCGTCCTGAAGTAATAGGACGGTTCATTTTTAGGCATTCTACATAACAGCGGATTCTTTTTTCTTTTTTCTTCGATAAGAAAAGCGCCAAAGATAATAGATGGTCCATGCAACTAGCGGGATCAATTGGACCAAAGGAAAGTACTTGTTTTCTACGATAATTAGCAAGGTGAAGCCTATAATGAAGAATGGAGCCAGTATGTAGATAGCCATTCGAACTTCCTTGTTTTTGAAACTGAGATCAAATCGGTCATCCATCTCTTTCACCCCATTTGTTGTGAAATTCTCCCCTATCAATTACATACGTTCTACCAATTAAAATGTTTCATTTTTTGGTAATTTATCACACATGTAGTGATCGTACATTTGGTCTTGCATCATCACCTCGCCAATCCATTGGAAACCACATTTTTCGATAACACGTTTCGATGCCCCATTGTTTTTAAGAACGACCGCATTCAATTGGGTAACGTCCGTATTGGTAAATAGATAGTTCGCCAAACCATTTACCGCTTTCGAAGTATAGCCATTATTACAGAACTTGGTTGACATTGCATAGGCCACTTCCCTGTTCGGCTCGGGGAGCTCCTCTTTAATTCCCGTATTGCAAAAGCCGATGAACTCGCCAGTCTCTTTCAAAATTATGCCGAGTTTTAAAATATGCTGGCCAACCCCCGGAACAGCCGCAAGAAATTGCTTGTTATCCGGAACTTCATAATTCGTAACCCAATCCAGCCTTTGTTCTCTTGTGGATCGCCAATCGGGCAAAAACCGATACACTTCCGGTTCCGAAGTTAACTGATGTATAGCGTCCACATCATCGATGCAAAACTCTCTTAGTACAATATCACCGCAATCGATTGTAAATAATTGTTCTTTATTCATAGTAATCTCCTTTGTGCAGGTATTTGTCTACTATGTAAATTACTATATAATTTATACAAGTTACATTTCAAATTCTCCCCATTTAATATCCTGGCAATTTATTTCATTCAATACTTCATCCAGATCCACTATTTCGAAAGGAAACACTACACCTTTCCACTTCTTTCGTTGCATTATTTTTGCCAAGGATGCGGTAAGCATAGCTGTTGTGTGATAATCAGAAAATGTAGATAAAGAAACCCTATTTGTCTTGTATCTGTTCTCCTTAATTCCTGAAACCTCGACCGTCATACAAGCCATTTCACTTTTATTCGGATCATGTTTGATCATCTTCGAAATAGTATGGTTGTCTAACTTCTGAACCAATCGAATGAATCCAAGTCTTCTTAGACAAGCAATCAATTTAGTAAACATATAATCATCCCAAGCAGTCCAATATTGTATGGATTTTACTGGTTGCCGGCTTTCTATCGCGAATATTTCGGAATGATGGATACGCCTAACTTCTTTCTCCTGTACAATGCTGTGAAACTTCATGTTTCTTCTCTTAGTGAAACCAGGTATTGTATGGTTTCCATCCTTTACAGGTTGCGTAATAATCTTTAGCATATCCAAAATGCCAGTGCCTCCGACTCTAGCATTCGTGCTTTGAAGTAAACCTACATTCACTTCTTCTACTTCTTCAAAGTTTCGAATCGCTTTTTTCACCAGTAAACCTGATAATCCCGGAAAGAAACCCGACATGACGATTGAGACGGTTTCATTATTGACCGCATTGTGGTGGAATTTGTGTACTTTTTCCGCAAAGTCATAAAAAGGCGATACATCAATACATGCTATCTTGTTTTGAATACATACTTCTTGTATGAACGGATTTAGTTGCGTTACTACCACTACAACAATATCTATATTATTTACAACCAGCTTTATATTTTCCGGATTATTCACATCTAATTGTTGGAACTGGACTTCAGTGTTCATGGAGTTCGCCAGCAGTTCACCCCTCTCTTTTTTGTAATCGGTTACAATTAACTGGATTTGATTGTTGAAAACACGCAGTAACTCCCTACAAATTAATTGACCCAGCACTCCTGATGCTCCCATAACCATAATCTTTTTCTTTTCCATATTTTCGCTCCTGTATTCCACTACCCTGCATGTATGATTTACATAAACGCAGGTATTCTAAATGCCCCTTAAGACAAATCCAAAGGGGCTTGTGAATGGATCAATTTTTTGGACCTTCGTTAAACTCTGATTCCAACCGCTTCATGAACTCTTCCGCTGCACTGTACCCTTGCTGCTGCAAGTACCAATTGTTAGCAGCCGCCTCGATGAGTCCAGCAACGTCACGTCCAGGTTGCAGCTGAATCTGAATATGAGGAATCGGTACATCCATGTAATATTTGTATTTTTGATCGAGCTCCAGTTCGTTGTTGAGCGCATTTTCCTGCCACTCCGTCAGTTCAATATCGAGTGCGATCCTTGTTTCTTCTTGGAAAGCAGCGCGGCCATATAACCGGACAACGTTGAGCAGGCCAATACTCCGCAATGCGAGGAATTCCTTATTTTTTTCGTCATGGCTGCCGAGCAACGTTTGCGGGCTCAATTTTTTTAGGACGACGATGTCATCAGCAATCAGACGGTGTCCCCTGCCGATCAGGGTGTGGGCGGTTTCACTTTTCCCGACGCCCGATTTTCCCCGTAATAAAATCCCTATTCCTGAAACATTAACACAGACGCCATGAATGGCAATCTCAGGCGCCATCGCCTTGATGACATAGGCATCGAGCTTCGCAATCAATTCGCTCATCGAGTCCTTTGTCCGCAGTACAGGGATATGCTCCTCCGTGCAATATTGGCGGAGACCGAGCGGTTCCTCCTGATTGGATGTGATGATGATGCAAGGCGGATCGTACTTCACAATATTGCCGATACGCATCTTGCACTCGTCATCGGAGAGCGTGTGCAAATAATTGATTTCATTCGTTCCGAGGATTTGGACATACTCTGTCGTAATGAAATCAAATTTGCCCATGAATTCCAGGCCAGGACGTCGCACTTTCGAATGTTTCAACGCCCGATGCAATTCATTCTCTCCTACCAATACTTCATACCGGAATCGCTCGACTATATCTCCAACCGTAACTGTTTTCATAACCGGTCACCTTTCGTTTCACAATGAATTTGCCCTATTATAACATGCGCTGATTAAAATAGGGTTTACTATTTGACTAGATTAAAGGATGTGGCTCCTATCCAGGCATGTCCCCTGTTTATTAGGAGTAAATTCTCTTATATTTGGCATTTAAGCTGGTTATTTGGCGCCGGACTTCCTCATTTGGCGAGTGCATCGGTTTTTTGGCGATCAGAGACTTTATCTGGCGGTCGTCCTGGTTCTCTGGCGTTCAGAACTTTTATCTGGCGTTCGTCCTGGTTTTCTGGCGTTCAGACACTTTATCTGGCGGTCGTCCCGGTTTTCTGGCGTTCAGAGACTTTATATGGCGTTCGTTCCGGTTTTCTGGCGTTCAGACACTTTATCTGGCGTTCGTTCCGGTTCTCTGGCGTTCAGACACTTTATCTGGCGTTCGTTTCGGTTCTCTGGCGTTCAGAGACTTTATATGGCGTTCGTTCCAGTTTTCTGGCGTTCAGACACTTTATCTGGCGGTCGCTCTGGTTTTCTGGCGTTCACACTTTATCTGGCGTTCGTTCCGGTTTTCTGGCGTTCAGACACTTTATGTGGCGTTCGTTCTGGTTTTCTGGCGTTCAGACACTTTATCTGGCGGTCGTCCCGGTTTTCTGGCGTTCAGAGACTTTATATGGCGTTCGTTCCGGTTTTCTGGCGTTCAGACACTTTATCTGGCGGTCGCTCTGGTTTTCTGGCGTTCAGACACTTTATGTGGCGTTCGTTCCGGTTTTCTGGCGTTCAGACACTTTATCTGGCGGTCGTCCCGGTTTTCTGGCGTTCAGAGACTTTATATGGCGTTCGTTCCGGTTTTCTGGCGTTCAGACACTTTATCTGGCGGTCGCTCTGGTTTTCTGGCGTTCAGACACTTTATGTGGCGTTCGTTCCGGTTTTCTGGCGTTCAGACACTTTATGTGGCGGTCGTTCCGGTTCTCTGGCGTTCAGCCCTTTTATCTGACATTCCATCCAATGAATCGGCAAACTCCCTTCTCGCGCCGGTTTACGGTACCAACTTAGCGGCAATACTCTCCATAACGAATTCTTTCTAAATAGATGGGAGTGGATTGCTTGAAAACGGATGCAAAGCATTTGCAGCAGCTACAGAACCGGGAAGTCCATTACAAGCGGAATCTTTGGTCGGGAATTTTGTTTGGACTCGGCTTTGTCGCGTTTATTGACGAGACGATCTTCCACCAGTTGCTGCATTGGCATAAGTTTTATGATAAATCGACGGTTGCGGCCGGTCTTGTTTCAGATGGCCTATTCCATGCATTCAGCTGGTTCGCTACAGTGGGCGGGCTGTATTTGGTGGCGGATCTTCGCCGCTTGAATGCGCTGTGGCATAAAGTGTGGTGGGGTGGCAAGCTGATTGGCGGGGGTGTGTTCCAGTTGTATGATGGGACCATCCAGCACAAGGTGATGCGGATTCATCAGATTCGCTACCAAGTAGACATTGTGCCATACGACGTGGTATGGAACGTAACAGCGGTCCTTATGATAATCATCGGCTTTCTATTAATACGCAATGCCAAACAGAACCAGATGACGTTGAAAGGAACGGTGCTCCATGGTTCCTCATGAGGCGGGATGGTCCCTTACGGATCTGCTGTTTGGCCTTCCAGCGTGTGCAGCCCTTTTTCTTTATAGCTGGGCTGTCTATAAGTCGAACCGTATTGGGAGATTGCGCCAGTGGCCGGTCTACCGTACCGTCCTGTGGTTTGCCGGGGTCCTATGCATTTCGGCTGCCCTCGTTGGCCCTCTGGCAGCGCAATCCCATCATTCTTTCACCTGGCATATGGCCAGTCATTTGCTTCTTGGCATGCTGGGTCCGTTGTTGATGGCTTTGGCTGCTCCTATGACACTTGTATTGCGTACCTTGGATGTGAGGAAGGCCCGCCGCATCAGCAAGCTCCTTTCAAGCCGCGCAGTAGGATTTTATACGAATCCGATTATCGCGTCCCTCTTCAACATCGGAGGTCTTTGGATTCTCTACACGACAGGGCTTTTCCAAGCAATGCATGCAAATCTATTGCTCCACGTTCTAGTTCATCTCCACATGCTTGCTGCAGGTTATTTGTTTACCATTTCTATGATTTATATTGATCCTGTGTCGCACCGGCATTCTTTCCGCTTTCGAACGGCGGTGTTTATTGTGGCACTCGCCGGGCATGGCATCTTGTCGAAATTCTTGTACGCCTATCCACCGCATGGAGTTGAGATCGAAGACGCGCGTGCCGGCGCAATGCTAATGTATTATGGCGGGGATGCAGTCGATCTATTGTTAATTATTGTTTTGTTCCACCAGTGGTATCGTTCTGCCAGGCGAAAACCATTGCCTGCCGCCACCTGAGCAGAACGCTAAAAGGGCTTCGTCTGCTGTTTTACGTATCCGGTTTCCAGCGGGGATTTGACGTTTTTTCAGTCTCTTCGCTTTCTTTCAGCTCCATGCCGTGCTCATAGATCAATTTGGCGATAATCTGTCTCATTTTATTTTCGATATCCAGCTTCGCTTCTAAATCGACGACAGGTACTTCTACTAACAAATCCAAATGATCGCTGTCCAATTTGGTGTAGCGTACATTCGGCTCAGGGGCAGGCAGGACACCATCCATCGGTATGACTTTTTCTTTCATCGTTTTGATAAGCAAGTCCGCTATCCGTTCATTGTCGACTCCATATTTCACTTCCAGCTTCACATCGGCCATGATGGTCGAGCCCGAACGGCTTTTGATAATCTGTTCAATGAAATACTGATTCGGCACAACGAGGGTCCCCTCCTTGTCCACAATGACGTCTGTTGAACGTAGCTTAATCGTTTGTATCCGGCCGACCTTGCCTTCGATTTCGACGAATTCCCCCACTTCAATCGGCCGTTCAAATAAAATGATAATCCCCGAAACGAAGTTTGCCGCTACGTTCCGGATTCCAAATCCGACACCGATGCCGAGTGCGCTGAACAACAGGCCGAATTTGCCGATGCTCAAGCCAACCATCCGAAAACTGATCACCAATGCCACGACCATCATGGTGTAATAGATCAGACGGTCGAACGTATACCGCATGCCGCTCCCGATTTGGAATTCATCGTAAAAATACGGCATAATATGTGTCGTAAATGCTCTAGCCAAGCGGCTGGCAAACGTAATAACGAGAAAGACGACGATAATTAAAAAAAGTGAAATGCCTACTCCCTTTGATTCATAAAAAGGAGTAAACAACCACTTTTTCTTTGAAAATGTGAAAAGGAATAACAAGATCGTCCCGTAAAAGGATATCCAGTTCAAAAGAGATCGGATCAGCGGGGCCACATGTTGTGTAATCCAAACAGAGGAAAAACGATTCAAAACGAACAGGATGACCCATTTGACTAGGAATATCAAGGCAAGACAACCGAAAAAAAACATCATTTCTCGGAGAGAAATCTCTTTTAAGAAGGATAGATCTACCGGGATTGTAAGCATCACCATTGCATTCAACGCCTTTCAGCCAATAAACCGTTATTCTCCAATTATGCGCAAAGCTTCATCCAACTCAATAACTCGTTTAGGAAAATGTTTATAGATTGATTCTAGTTGGATGTTCACTTCCTCCAGTTCGGCTGTTTCAAAAAAAGGATATTCCAAGAATCTCGAATCGCCGTCCGTCCTCAAGATGACTCGCAACACTTGCATGGGAGCCCGTCCAGAAGTATCTTCATCCGATAACAAAGGCTCCTCAAAATGCTTGTTGGATTGGTTCACATAAATGATTCCCTCTTTTCCTTTTTGGACTGCTTCGTCAGCATATGTTTGAAAGTCTTGTAAGGTCTCTGCCTGTTTCATGATTACCACTCCTTCTCATGATCTGTTCCACGTAGTACTAGTTTACCTGTTCCCTTTATGACAGAAGGAATAAACACAAATTGGACACTATGTAAGCATCCTATTTAATGGTATAATACGGTGTTCGGGAAACCTTTTAGTTACTTAGCCCGTCCCATACGATAGGGCGAAACGTGTCAAATTGCTCCCATGGCCATTGGGATTATCATATTAGAATGTAAGGTGGTAAATTATGAATAGAGTGCAAGTGCGCAAGCAAAAACGAAAGAAGAAAAAAGGCTTTATTTTTCTCGCTTTTCTTTTACTGATTGGCGCCGGCGTATTTTATTGGTTCTACCAATACAATCAGGGTTTTACAGAAGCTACCGACAGTGCTGTAAAGGACAAGGAATTCGAATTGTTCGAAGGGGAAGAGCCTAAATTCGGGGAAATAAATGTCATGCTGCTCGGTTCGGATGCGAGGAAGGATGAAGATGGCAGATCGGATACATTAATGGTCGCCAACTATAATCAAAAGACGGAGGAAGTCAAACTGATTTCCATCATGCGAGATACGTACGTTTCCATCCCGGGATACGGCAAACAAAAAATGAATGCTGCCTATTCCTACGGCGGTCCAGAACTCGTCCGTCAAACGTTGAAGGAAAATTTTAATCTGGATGTCCATTATTATGCGATTGTCGATTTCAACGGATTTCCAAAAATAGTTGACTTGATTGCCCCAGATGGCATCGAAGTGGATATTCCCTATACGATGCAACACGGAATTGGTATGACCTTGAATCCTGGCAAGCAGACGTTGCATGGTGAGCAATTGCTAGGATATGTACGGTTCAGACATGACAAAATGAGTGACTTCGGGCGGGTCGAACGCCAGCAGGAAGCTTTATCAAAATTGAAGGATGAAGCGGTCGGTTTCCACAGTTTAGTTAATTTGCCGAAATTACTTGGAACAGCAGATGCCTACGTGAATACCAATTTAGATAAGAAAACCATTTTATCCATTGCTAAAGGCATCTTGGAAAATAAATCTGGTTCCTTGCAAACACTCCGAGTTCCTGTCAATCAATCATTCGTCGATCGCCGGGTTAATGTTGGAGAGGTATTGGACATCGACTATGATAAAAACATTCAGGCGATTGATGAGTTCTTGAATCCGCAAGTGGATACAGCAGTTGACACGACAAAGAATACAGACAACCAGGAGTAATTTGGCGACACAACACAGACAAAGGAGGATTTCCATTCTCCCTTGTCTGTTTTTTATAACTTACTTTGTCTACTTCCCTATTTTAAATAGAACCCATGATCATATCTAATAAGTAAACAAATATAAACCGATAACAATTGAAGACAGCGAAATGTATTTTAATAGCCCTTTTTCTCTACTCGTGAAAGCTATGATCGCTAGGATAAGTCCGAAGAGATAGAGAAGAATCCCAATTAAAACGGAATACCAATTCACTAAGAAACTTGGAAACTCTATTGGTGAGAACGGAATAATGGCTAAAAATAAACCGATTAGAATGAATGAAATGGATAACCTACTATATTTTTTCTCCACCTCCCTCGCCCCTTTCCAGTTATCCAAATATTCGCTACCCCTCCCGCCAATTCCTCTAATATATTTCTGCTTATAGTGAAGACAAACAATACTTTCTCTAAGTTTATGTTAAAATAAATCAATACAATCCACCTAAGGAGGTCCGTTACATGAAGCTACATCTCCACCCCGTTTGGGAGCGGACGCTTCCTGAAAAAGGAAAAGCGGAACTGACAGCTGCACTTCTCACCCTTCCACCTTCCCATGAATTTGGCGCGTTCCCATTTCTAATTAAACGAAAAAAGAATGGCGGGGTTGTTGCAACCGTCTTCCTGCAAAACGGAACTGTGTATCCGGTCGCTTTTGAACAAATTGAAGTGCAGGTTTATGATAAAAAAAAGAAAATAGCACAGCATAGATTTGAAGAATCTCTTGTTGTTCCGCCGTACTCGGCTATGCCCTGGTCGTTTGTTTTTCCTCCTGTCTCAACAGAAGAAGGAGAAATTAGAGATCAGTTGACCGTGATAGTTGATTTGCTAAAATGATTAGGACAGAATAGTTGATTCCGAAACAGCATAAAAAAACCAGCAACCAAGCTGCTGGTTTTTCGTTTTAATTTACCGTATTTTTCTTTACTTCTTCGCCATCTTTCCGGAAAAAACCGAAAATCCCGACCGTCTGCACGACATTCGTAAAAGCTTGTGGATCGACTTCTTTGATGATTTTCTCCAAATCGTACAATTCATAGCGCGTGATGACGAGATACATCATATTTTTATTTTCTTTCGAGTAAGCGCCTGTCGCCGGAAGAATCGTAATGCCGCGCACCATTTTTTCATGGATGGCTTTTTGCAGCTCATCCGCTTTGCGCGTAATGATCATCGCCGTCACTTTTTCATGTCGGGTATGGATCATATCAATAACCGCTGTGGTCACGTACAGGGCGATCATAGTATAAAGTGCGTTCTCCGGCTCATATAAAAAGCCTGCCAGTACAATGATCACACCGTTAAGTAGAAGAAAGTAAGTGCCGATTGGCTTGTCTTGCAGCCGGGAGAGCACCATTGCGACAATATCCATTCCCCCGGTTGATGCACCGAGTTTTAATGATAAACCGACGCCGACTCCTGCAATGACACCACCAAAGACCGCATTTAAAATAATATCATCCGATAGCGATAATACTGGCAGCAGTTCAAGAAACAAGGTCGCAAAGAGAACGGACACAATGCTGTAGATTGTAAAGCCCCTTCCCACTTTAAACCAGCCAAGAATGAAAACGGGAATGTTGAAGAGCAGGAGCAGAATCCCAGTACTCACTGAAATACCAAAATGATCATTTAGGATACTGGAAACCAGTTGGGCAGCACCTGAAAACCCGCTGGCATAGACATTCGCGTTGATTAGAAAGAAATTAAGAGAGATGGCCACTAATAAAGAGCCAAAAATCACGACGGCGATGCGTTTTGCTTCAATGAAAAACATAAGTACCTCCTACTGGTATGGATGTTGCAGCCATCAGGCAATAGAACAAATTGTAGCCGATTTATAAACAATTTAAAATGATCAATGAGACCCATTTCTAGTATAACCATAAAAAAACACCAGCAAGCGCTGATGTTGTTCCCCTTCCATACCGTTTATAAATGGCTTTCTCGCAAGCTTTTTCGATATTTTACATATACAAAGGAGGAAATCCCTACGAGTATAAGGATGGAAAGAAAACCGGCCATGATCCCTTCTGCATCCCATCCATTGATCGAATATCCTGTCGAAATTCCTAAAACGATACCAACGATGATAGCTCCCCAAATGAGACGAATCACGCCAGCCACCCTTTCCAAATAACAAATTGAGAATGTTTCTCATTCCATCTTAACCTAATTGAAAGTATTTATCAATTAGAACCTTGCACGCATTTCCTCATGAATAAAACCACCTCATAATAATCTTATGAGATGGCTACTGATCATAATGAATGATTATTTGCGTGACTGAAGAATTTGGTCATTAATAAAAGCCTGGATGAAAAATAATTCATTATCATTGGGTTCTCTTTGATTGGTTTCCATAAATCTCTGGATTGCATTTTCAAGGGAATCCCACAATACTGCCTGGCTGCTTGCTGTTAATTCTCTCCAATAGATGTCCATTTCCTCTATATCGCAGATTGATTCATGGCCCAGTAAAAACCATTCTGCATCATATTTTTGTATATCTTTAATCATCGGCGCTAACAATGACTGTTTAAAATGATATAACGATTCAGTGGTTGTCCCATATGCACTATCGCCCAAAAAAATCACTTTTTCATCTGGTATGAAAATAACTGTAGAATCCTCAGTATGCGTGCTAGTGATTCGTTCCAAGATGCATATTTTATTTCCCAGGTCGATCTTTAGCGTGTTTTCAAATACAATGTCTGGTAAGGCCACAGTAAAATTCGCTCGATCGGGTATTTCCTTCTGAATTATATTCATACAGAAATCGCTCATTTGATTCGAACTGACATAGTGCTGAAGAGAACGATCATCAAACGAAAAAGTATGCCATCGTTTTAACAGCTGGTTTGTTTTGCTATTTACAATAATTGTGGCTTCCATTTCGCTCGTTCCAAGGAAATGATCCCAATGTGCATGAGTAATCACCAAGTATTTGACTGGCGGTACGTCTAGCGTTTTGATTTCCTGTAAAAATTCTTGCGCATGCCGAGTGGAATTGCCAGCATCTATGAGCAAACTATATTGTTCACCGCACACAAGTCCTAGTGTGGGCCGTTCTCGATCATTTTGGTTCGGCAAATAATATATGGCTTCACTTAATTTTTTCAACATGTTCATCTCTCCAAATCTACATTTTACATATGTGAATGAGAAAATCACATGTTTATTGTGCCTGCGATTTTCTCTTAAATATGACGTTTTACCATTGGACCTGTACCTCCTCACTTAATAGGTCGATTGTAACATGACTTGTTTAGCATATTCCTATTTAAAGAGTTTCATTACATGATATTATATTCTGTAATTTTCCAGACTGGCAATTATGTTGAATAGACTTACAAATAACTCTCTTTGCTCTTGTCGTTTCCAATCTTCTTCCACCTCAGCCATCAACCACATCACTTCATCTAAAAAAAACATGTAAGACGGCTTCGTTCCATGTCTCTTTCTCCGTTTTTGTAAATGTCTGATGTGCAACATATCCATCCAAGAAGAGCTGCCATTCTTGTGGGCTAAAGACTCGGTTCGGAGCAGAAGAAAGTTCATTGTGAAATAGTAATAAAGCCAAAGCTACGTCAAATGTACGCGGAATCCATTTCGCATTATCAGGATCGATCAATGTGGGCGAATCTGTATAAACCAAATTGTTCGCCTTATAGTCATGCGGTGTTTCTACCCACGTCAATGAAGCCTTCTGGAGTGTTTCTTGATTTTCTACCGCTTGATACAATAGCTTCCTTAAACCTTGGAGATCAGCATCTATCTGATATAGTCCGGCATACCTCTCTATTTCTTTCATGTGCTCGTCAACTTCCCCATATGTAAAATCAAATACATCAAATTTATTTAGATTGAACACATTATCTTTAGAAGAAAGGGAGTGTATTGTCCCAAGAAGTTCGCCTGCTTGTTTAATCTCTTGATCCACCCCTTTATAACTAGTTCCCTCGATATATGGGTAACAAATATAGACATCATCTTCCATTTGCTGTGGGTTGCTTGTCTGAAGTTTTACAGGGGTAACAATTGCTGTACCCGCTTCTCTCAAATATGTTATATAGTTCACAAGATTTGTTGCTCTTTCAAGCGGATACTGTGTACGTTTCACAATTTTGTTCTCCACTTTATAAACCGGAGAAAAAGGATATATACTGTTCTGCTCTTGTGCAATATGAAAACCAAATCGTTTTAAAATATGTATACTATTCAACTTAATTCCTCCTACTTTCTAATGACCTCAAGGGAATCAAACACCTTCGCTTCCTATATCATACATTTTATCCTTCCTACTCCACAACGGATAGAATGGTTTCCCAAGCGAATAAGCCCCCTTGAACTTTGCATAAAAGCTGCACCACTCGTTTCCTTTTCGTGTTATCCCCCATCATTTCAATTTAAAAAACTCTTGTTTTCGACAAAATCAGCGTTATAATTCTATTGAGTTTATTGTCTAAATTACCAATATGGAGATACAGCATGCGAACGTATAATGAAAAAATTAGTATTTATCATGGGATGGCCTCAACGATCGCGTTGAATTTTTCAAATAATTTCTTTCCGATCTTTGCTATGACAATTTTAGGCGCGACCAATTATCAAGTCGGGCTGATCAGTTCCCTTCCCCCACTTATGGCTTTGCTGATGACGGTTCCTGCAGCAATCCTGTTAAACCGGGCGATTACTCAAAAGAGACTTGTCGCCATGTCTGTTTTATTTGCTCGACTTTTATTTCTTTTGATCATTTTGACCGTCTATTGTCCAAACCCTTCCCAGGCATGGATTTTCCTATTCATTATCGCGCTCATGAGTTTGCCAAATACAGTCGCCAACATTGGATGGCAGACATTTATCAGCGGGTTGATTGAGGAATCGAATCGGGGCTCCTTCTTCAGCGATCGTAATCGTCTGCTGACAATTGTCGGTCTCGTGTCGACATTGCTGATCGGCTTGATCATGAAAGACGCCTCCTCGAATGCTGCCGCCTACCAAGTGCTTTTTGGCATCGCCTTCTGTTTTGGACTGCTGGAGGTCTTCTTATTGTTGAAACACGAGGAACCGGTCGTGAGAAAAGAAGGTTCTGCAAAGAAGAATAAAACGATGGATTGGTCTATATTCCGACATTCCAATTATGTATGGTTCTTACTTGCTGCGCTATTTTTCAACTTCGCCTGGCAAATGGCTTGGGGAATTTTTAATATTTATCATGTTCGGGTTGTAGGAGCGACCATCTTTTGGATCAGCATGTTTTCGGTCGGCAGCCTGCTTGCCCAGTTCCTCTCCTTCCCGCTTTGGAAGAAATGGGCAGAACGCAAATCGAATACTCTGGTATTTGTTTACGCCGCCGTTGGAATGGCAACTACGCCGTTTTTAACCGTGCTTTCTACGAATTTGTTTTACATCACGATCATCCAAACATCTTCCGGCTTCTTCCTTGCCGGCGTAGTATTGCTATTGTTTAATCTGCTGCTTGAGCAATCGCCTGCACAAGTGAGAACCTATTGCATTACGACTTATAATGTACTGCTGTCTCTGGTCGCCTTTATTGCCCCGCAAATCGGCATCTGGCTTTTGGAACATCTCGGCGTAAATATGGCGATGTATATCAATTCCATACTTCGTTTCCTCAGTGCCGCTTTGTTTTTTGTCGTTTCCATGCGGTATGCCAATCTGAAACCATCTACTCCCCCTAACATTCAGTAACAGAAAAGAGAACCCGCCATAAGTCAAGGGTTCTCTTTGTCGTTCTCTTTTTTCATGTTTTCGCGTTTTTCATGCGCGCTTCGCATTTCGTCCATGTCGAATTCTTCACCGAATTCTGCACGTAGATTCCGGTCATAATCAAAGTAAGGGTGATTGTCTGCCCATGGCTCCGTATTTGTCTCTTGGTCGAATACACTTGTCGCCATATACCGATGGAACGCAAGCTCACCAAGTGCCAACACAGCGCTGCTGATGATGGAAATGAGCAACAGCCGATCCGTCACGGGGAACAGGAAGAATCCCATTACCCAGATGATTACCGCATTTAACACGAAGTCTCCTGCGGATGCCAAGAGATTGCCAAGGAAGGGCATAACAAAGATATCTGCAACATATCCGATGCCTGTTACGACTATGCTGATCAAAAGAGTATTCAAAATAGGGACATTATAAATTCCAGTTAAAACGATCCATAACACAGCAAGAGTCATCAGCCATTTTACAAAAAAACCTTTCACATAACTGCCTTCTCCAGAGTACATGCTTCAGTCTCCTCCTCTCTATCCGGTAGGCTGTCCATTCCTGCACTTTTTATCCACTGATCCCTACAATAAAAAAACTTGATAAATAAAAAACTTGTATGAAAAAATCAAATATACACCACTTATAAGTCTTTATACTTATATTAAACTAGGTAAATTTTATCAAATTCTTATTGATTTTACTGAATATGTTGCAGTACACTGTACCTATGATAGCGACACTATCATTTATAAAAACAATACATTAGTAAAGAATTGGGGGAATTGAAATGCCTGCAAAAAGACCTGCAACGTGGGATCGTGAAGTGGATGTCATAGTTCTTGGTACAGGAGGTGCCGCGTTTGTCTCTGCTGTTTTAGCAGCTGATCAAGGCGCTGAAGTGTTGATGTTGGAAAAAACGCATCAAGTCGGTGGAACGACTGCCTTTTCAGGCGGTGTACCTTGGATTCCATTGAATCGTTACATGAAAGAGGCAGGAATCGAAGACGATCGTGAATCTGCTATCACTTTCATTAAACGGTTGACACAAGGGAAAGAACCAGATCCAAAGTTCATCGATCTATTTGTTGACACGGGCCATGTCATGATCGATTATTTGCATGAAAATACACCTCTCCGTTTTGCGACGCCGAAAGGATACTCTGAATACTACGGCCACCTGCCGGAAGCGTTGAAAAACGGAACTCGTTCCCTAGATCCAGAACCGTTCGATTTGAACCAAGTGGGCGAATGGGGACCGCTTGTCCGTCAAAATCCTGTATTCCCACCACTTACACTCGCTGAAGGAGGCGCGGTAGGCGGGATCGACTTCACAAAAATTGCGGAGCGGATGGAAAATAATATCGTAACGATGGGACGTTCCTTAATCGGATCATTATTAAAAGCAGCGCTTGATCGTGGAATCGACATCGAGTTGAATACGCCAGGTAAAGAGCTAGTGCTTGACGAAGAAGGTAAAGTGATTGGTGTTGTCGCAGAATACAATGAAGAGAAAATTTTCATCGGCGCACGCAAAGGTGTCGTGCTCGCTTCTGGAGGTTTTGAATGGAACCAAGAATTGATCAAGACCTTCTTGAAAGGCCATGTCACACATCCAATGTCTCCTCCTGGAAATGAAGGTGACGGGTTAATCATGGCTATGGAGGCTGGCGCAGCACTTGGCAACATGACAGAGGCTTGGTATTATCCGACAATGCAAGATCCGACGTTTGAGTACGAGGACCACGTCATGAACCAAACAGGCGGCGGCCGTATGGGACCAAACAGCATTATCGTCAATAAACACGGAAATCGTTTTGCGCATGAAGGCACTACTTACAATGACCTTCCTCGCTCGTTCTTCGAGTACGATCCAGTCGCACTTGAATACCCGAACGAAGCACCGAACTGGATGATTTTCGATCAGCAATTGAAGGATTCTCAGATGATTATTACGATGATGCCAGGTGAAGAGGCACCTGAGTGGGTCGACCAAGCAGATTCCTTGCGTGAGCTTGCAGAGAAAATCGGCGTCAATGCGGACGGATTGGAAGCATCCGTCGCCCGTTGGAATGAGCACGTAGAAAACGGCGTCGATCCGGACTTCCATCGAGGAACCACACACTTTGAGAACATCCTTGGTGGCGGCGGAAATGCAGAAGCAAACCTCGGAAAAATTGAAAAAGGTCCTTTTTATGCGATTCCTGTCCACCTTGGCGCTCTTGGTACAAATGGCGGTCCGCGCATCAATGAAAAAGGTGAAGTCATCAGTCTGCGTGGTCAAGTCATTGACGGATTATATGCAGCAGGCAACGCTGCGATGGGTATTTTGGGTCATGTATATACAAGCGCAGGCGGAACAATCGGACCTGCAATGACCATGGGTTATATCGTCGGCAAGGAAGTCGGCACAAAAGAATCCCGTGAAATCAAGGAAGCCGAAGCACTAGCTTTATAATTGATACTAAAGAAAGAAGCGTGAACTAAAATGCCAAACGGAACACATACAGTAGAATTGCAAGTACCTATTGAAAACATTTGGAATTTCGTCAGCGATATGAACAACTGGGCGCCTCTCGTTCCGGGGTATATCGAACATGAAATTCTCAGCGACAAACAATCCACTTGGAAATTCAAGGGTGATCTTGGCTTTATGAAAAAGACAGTCAAGCTGCAAATCGATATCCAAGAATGGTTGGAACCTTCTAAAGTAACATTTGACTTGAAAGGCCTTTCTGATAACTTTACCGGCGGCGGCTATTTCGAAGCAGTAAAGATTTCGGATACAGCGACACGCATGACAGGTCACTTGGATATTACGGCAGGCGGCATGATGGGTGCGATGATTAATACAATCCTGAAAAACTTTGTCCCAGAAACCGCTGAGCAGTTGACTGTAGCGATTGCAGGCAAAATTAATGAAATTGAAGGTGTCACTGTTTAATAGAAAGAAATAGGAGGAGATGCCACGAAGACAAGCTCCTCTCTCTTCTATGAATGGAACACAAAACAGAGAGAGAAACCGATCCGAACCGGTTTCCCTCTTTCAAGTTGTTTCCAATATATATTGCAACAATTGACTTATCTGCCCTTTATATTCCTCGGCACCATCTCGGCTCACTTCTCGAAACCGTAATTTCTCCAACATCCGACGAGCCCGATAATTGGATTCATGTGTTTCCGCTAGGAAGGAATGGATGCCCAGTTCCTTTCTCGCATAGTCCATCATCAATCTCGAAGCGAGAACACCAATTCCTTTTCCCCATACCGACCGGTCTCCGATGGCGATTCCCAATTCAGCGTTGCCATCTTCCATTACTAGCAAGTCTACATAACCGACAAGTACCTTGTCATGTTCGACACCAAGTCGAATCAGCTTGTCCGAACCCTCATCTACACATCGCTTCCACCATCTATACAGCTCATCCTGTTCCCGGTCTGTCTCCCATCCATTCGCCATGCAGAACACGTCATCCTTGCTCCATCTGATAACAGTTTCCAAATCTTCCATTGACAATTTCCGTAAGACAACTGTCTCAACTATGTTCTGTTCTCTCACTTTGCATTCCTCCAGTAACGAAATCGATCGAATGTTCCTCCGGGAGAGGTTTCAAATAATCAAGAAAAAGATCCCTCATTCTTAGCGCCTGTTCTATGGGCAATATGACCATCTCCCCCATCCGGACACTTTCAAAAAACGATAATTTGCGTGTGAATAAGCCGAATATATTCGAAATCGCTCCTAATGTATCTACATTAGCGACTTCCGGTCGGATAGAACCATCATGCTTTCCTTCTTCAATTATTTTCGCAATGACATTCGTAATATTGGCATACGCCTGGTGGTACTCAGCGATATCCTCCATCGGTTCTTGTGCAAACGCAGCATACGTCTCAAACGCCTCAAGCAATTTCATATCATTCCAAAGCACAGAATCACTTGCTTTAATGTAATGATTTAACAGCAGTTCAAATTTTTCATAGCAAGTCCCCTCACTTTCATAAATCAGTTCGAAGGACGGCAGCCTTTCCTGCAATAGCTTGACAATTACCGCAATGATCAGCTTGTTTTTTTTCGGAAAGTAACGAAACACTGTGGCGACGCCGATACCAGCTTCTTCCGCCACATCCTGCATCGTTGCCCACTCGAATCCTTTTTCCACAAATACTTTATATGCCGCTTGTAAAATTTGTACTGTCCGTTTCTCTTTGAAAGTCATTCACTTCATCCCTTTTGACCTACATACTTTTCTACTTCCTATCATATCGCAACCTTACCACCTTGAACATCCATATCCTTCTCTTTCCAAGTAGCTGAGAACTATCGGCATATAAGCAAACCGTTTATAAAGCTATCAATTGGGTATAGACGGGAGAAATGGCACTTGGAAGGGATGGATAAAATTGATTTTTTTGACGGATACAGAACTGGAAGGAAAACAAGCCTATTATGGTGAGATTTGCAATCATTTCGGTGATCAAGGCTTAATTTTGGGAAATTGGGATTATGACCGCGGACTCTTTGATAAAATATTATATAAACAGGGCGGTATAACGATCTATTTACGCTGTCCATTTGATGTTATTCAAGGGGAAATGGATCAAGAAGAAGCTCTACTACTTTTCAAGACACCATTCGTTATTAAACATATCTTGAATAGTGGGTTGGACGAAGAAGAAAGCCCTGTTCTGACCGTAACCGGTTTGGAACAATTTCAGGAACCAGTAGACAAAGATGCACCTATAGAAAAGAAATCGAGCTGGGCCGAGGATGCCGAGCAGGTCCTTGCCAAAACACTCTCCGGCTTGAATTTTGTACATGCTTAAACATACATCGGACCATGACAACACTTAAAAATTATAGAAAAGGCATCCTTTCAATCAGTTCCGAGTGAATGGATGTCGTTTTTATTTAAACAGAATATTGATAACGGCTACCAGACTATCCTATCTCCTCGTTTGAATCAGTAACAGCAACACTGCATGATGAAGCAGATCGCCAGCCACTCCGAATAACCCCGCACTAAGACAGCCGACCATATCTTGAGAACCAAACACCCAGATGCCCGCCCACAATTCTATAATTCCGGCATTCTGAGAATAAACCAGACCGTACCCGTAGCTGTTATCCTTCTTTGAACAAAAGTGAAATTGAAAATGCCCCGTTTAATTATAGAGAAAACGAATTAGAGTGCAAAGCGATAAACAACAAAGTTGGTAAGAAGACAGCGTAAAATAATCGAACATTTCTATATATATATTTTTTTGTTTTATTCTCCCTCGTGTTGTATGTTTACACTATTTTCTTGCGGGAATTTAGAAAGAAAAATAGTGGGAGGGAAACGTTTGAAGCTGATCAGTAAATTGGTTGTAATCGGGATTCTAGCCGGCGCGGCACTTGCCGGTCTCTTGGAATTAGTTTATGCTGCGACGGGTAACGAAGCGTATGTCCTTTTATATAATGTTGACTATATCCCACTACTTAACAGATGGGATTCTTCTATATTTGTCGGGATTGCCTTTCATTTTGCCTTTTGTGTTGCCAGCGTTGTCGGCCTCTATTTCATTTTGTGTCTTTTTCATCTGGAACAGCGCATTCTGCCCTACTTTCTCACTTATACTGTGGGCAGCGGCATCCTTTATTTCTTGACTGCCTTAACGGAAAAATCACCGGCTGCGAATGATGCGGAAGCATGGCTGTATTGGACAGTTAGCCATGCGGTGTACAGCCTGATTGTCGCCGCACTAATCCTCCATAGGCTTCATCGGAAAGAATCGGCTGCGGGCAAAACATTTGAATATAAAATCTGAATTGATTCAATAACCTTGTTGCTTCGGTGGCAGGGTTTTTATTTCGGTTTCCTTACTATTTCCCTTCAAAAAATGGTAGACTAGTTAAAGAATTAGGGAAGGAATGGTCGATTTTACTCTAAAGTGAGTCTATAAATCTTTATCCGTATACGTTCTATTACCTCAACGACAAAAGGAGGTTGAGACAGATGGCGGAAAACTGCCCGCTCTGCCAAGGTCCCAATCAATGCTGTAATGGCCAGGACAAATCCCTCGGGGCTTGCTGGTGCACAGAAGAATCCTTTCCAGAAGGGATCTTTGCATTACTCCCAGAAGAGGAAATCAGAAAGACCTGCATTTGTAAGGCTTGTCTGGAAAAATACAAACGAGATTCTTCCATTTGATGTGAGAGTCACTGTATCTATATAGAAAGGAATCATCTATGCTCAAACAATTTTTCTCTTATTATAAACCACACCGCCGTTTATTCATCATTGACTTTTCAAGTGCAGTATTCGTCGCTTTGCTTGAACTAGCGTTTCCACTGGCCGTCCAGTGGTTCATAGACAAGTTGCTCCCTTCGGGTGATTGGGGACGCATTACAACTGTCAGCATTCTATTGTTGCTTATATATTGCCTCAGCACCTTTCTGCAATTTATTGTCAGCTATCTAGGCCATAAACTTGGCATCAATATCGAAACTGATATGCGACGGGAATTATTTGAACACGTCCAGAAACAATCGTTCCGCTTTTTTGATAATACAAAAACCGGCCATATCATGACTCGTATTACGACAGATCTTTTCGATATCGGGGAATTTGCCCACCATGGCCCGGAAGATGCATTCATCGTTGTGATGACCATTGCAGGTGCATTTGGCCTTATGTATTCGATTAATCCGGAACTGGCTTTGATCACGCTCGTCATGGTGCCATTGCTTGTCGTCATCGTCACCTTTTGTAATAAGAAAATGAACGCTGCCTGGCATAATATGTACGGGAAAATTGCGGAAGTGAACGGCCGTGTCGAAGACTCCGTTTCCGGCTCGCGTGTCGTCAAATCATTTACGAACGAAGATTTTGAAATGAAGCGTTTTAACCGGGATAATGGCAACTTCCGTTTAGCAAAGTTAGTCGCTTATAAAGTGATGTCTTGGACCTCTTCTTCCATTTACATGTCCACCCGGCTCATGACGCTCGTCATACTTGTTGTCGGGGCTTGGTTCTCATATAAAGAATTGTTGACCTATGGGGAGCTCGTCAGTTTTATCCTATTTGTCAATATTTTAACGAAACCAATAGACAAAATAAGCGCTCTTCTAGAATTGTATCCGAAAGGAATGGCCGGCTTTTCACGTTTTCGGGAGTTAATCAACCAGGAGCCTGAAATTAAAGACGCCACTGATGCCATTGATGTGACTCATTTAAATGGCGATGTCAAACTCACTAGCGTCACGTTCGGGTATGACAATAACAAACCAGTTCTGAACGATGTCAGCCTCTCAATCAAAGCGGGACAAACAGTAGCGTTTGTCGGTCCGTCCGGAGCTGGTAAGACAACGATTTGTTCCCTCATCCCCCGTTTTTACGACGTAGATGAAGGCCGCATTGAAATCGACGGGATAGATATCCGCCACATGACACAGCGTTCACTGCGCAGCCAAATCGGAATTGTCCAGCAAGATGTATTCCTGTTTACTGGAACAGTGAAAGAAAACATTGCCTATGGGAATCTCGCTGCTTCCAATGAAGAAATTTACGAAGCGGCCAAACGAGCTCATTTGGAGGAGTTCATCGCCAATTTGCCGGATGGGTATGAGACACAGATCGGCGAACGGGGACTGAAATTATCTGGCGGTCAAAAACAACGTCTTGCCATCGCCAGAATGTTCTTGAAAAATCCACCGATCCTCATCTTAGATGAGGCAACTTCGGCACTTGATACAGAAACCGAACGGATCATTCAGCAGTCCCTCGAAGAACTGTCCGAAAATCGTACGACCCTTGTCATCGCCCACCGGTTGACAACGATACGCAATGCCGATCGGGTCATCGTTGTGACGCCGAATGGCATCGAGGAAGAAGGAACGTATTCGGAGCTTGTTGAACAAGGCGGAACATTCGCCCGTTTGCATGCGAATCAACTCTAACATTACTTAAGTGCCTATCATCCACCTCCTAAAGAGTGGCCATAGGCACTTTTTATATGGTTCGGCCACTAAAAGCAACGGAAACCGATATGCCTTTCCTTTCTCTCACGTTTCCTCCTTCTATTACACTAGATTTAAGTTACATCGGTTTTTATCGCTTCCTCCCTACACTTTCCAATAAAACACACCAGTAGCTGTCCAATCTGCTGGACCAGTCATCCATACATGGCCATCCGATGCCCACCGAATATTTAAATCCCCTCCGCTCAAATGGACAGTAATTTCTTGATCCAGTAAGACATATCCATTTAGGATTGACGCGACCACCGCAGCGCAAGCACCCGTCCCGCAAGCTTCCGTGATGCCAGACCCCCTTTCCCACACTCGGAAATTAATTTCCCTTGTATTCATAATTTCTACAAATTCTACGTTCACCCGCTCGGGAAAGCGTAGATCGTCTGTTACGATGGAACCCATTTCCTGCAAAGGGGCGCCATCAATATCGTCGACAAAAAACACTGCATGGGGATTCCCCAGGAAGAGGGCTGTCACTTTCAATGTATGTGGGCCGATTGAGAACGATTCAGAAATAACAGAACCATCATCATCGCCAAGCATTGGAATACTTCGCCTGTTTAACGAAGGCAATCCCATATCTATTTTCACATTACCTCCATCGCGACTTTGCAATACTTCCGCCTCGGTTAGCCCCGCTTTCGTTTCAATACGGCACCTTGGTGTCGAAACAAGCCCTTGCTTCACCGCATACGCAGCTACACAGCGCAATCCATTACCACAACTTTGCCCTTCTGAGCCATCCTTGTTGAAGATCCGCATGCCCACATTAGCCACTTCACTCGGATGTATCACAATTAATCCATCCGAGCCTATACCTGTATTTCGATTAGAGATAGCCCTTGCCAATGGGGACAGCCACTCCTCCTTCAAAGAATACTGGAACGTATCCACATATATATAACTGTTACCGAAACCATGCATTTTGGTAAAGGGAATTTCAGCGATCTTCATACAAAGCCCTCCATTATCAAAACCTTTTAAGTAGTATAATATATTGTCTTGCAATCTACTAGAAAGACTCTAGTGGCTGAGTTTGTCCAACCAGTTTTCTGGGTATCCTGTGTATTAGGAGGTAGTGCATATGCAGATTGAGCGCGAACAGTATATACTCACTAGGGAACTTCAGCATCTCGCCGATGAATATCATGCTGCCCCCGCCACTTTGAAGTCGGTCATTCTCGATGATATGGATTTACTTCAAGACGCACTTACATTGCTGCAAGATGATTCGGAGGCTTCCGGATAGGCGAGGCTGGCTAAATAAAAAGAAGTCCACCAAGCGTGCAGGTGAACTTCCGAAAACTTCTTATTAGAACTCTCCATTTTTCCAATTTTCTTCTGTTATTAACGGATCGTTTTCATTTGCGATGATGAGCTCGATACTTGATCCATTCCGTAATAGTAAGTGATAGCCATGCAAAGTCGCTGTGGCATATCCCCGCTCCTTTTCAGTTGAGCCGATCAATTTCAGCTCTTTCAAAGTCTCGTCAATTTCTTCATCTGTCGCTTTCTTCACTACTGTTTTAGTCAATGCCTTGATCGTTTGAATATCGGTTTGGTCATCACCGTCCGCATCTAACATGAGAGCCCGTACATTCTCTTCCCCTTCGTTGCCCAACAGCTGTATCCGATAATTTTCATCTAAAATAATATCAACGATGCGTAGTCCTTTTCTCGGTTCGGACCATTCAGAATGATCAACCCGGTAAGTGAGTCCCACGGCTTCTGCCGCTTCATTAAAATCAGTTTGGAACTCCTTTGCACTGATGCCGAGTTGATCTTCTTCCAATTCGGAAGCGGCGTTGTTGTTTTGTTCTTCATCAGCCTTTGTTTTGTCGGTATCCTCATGAACGGAGGAAGCAGTGTCTTGCTCTTTCGCAGCATCCTCCTTTTTATCTTTTCCACAAGCGGCCAATGAAGCCCCTAACAGTCCAACTATAAGGATAGCAGTCCATTTCTTCAACATGATGCACATCACTCCTTCAGTTATTTTTTCAACTTCCCTACTATACAAAAGTTATTAGATAATAATCAATTTAAATAACTGTGAATTAGATAAAACGATAAAAAATGACTAGTCTATAGGCTTGTAAGGGGAGCAAGACTACTAGATAGGTCCTACACATAGGAAAAAGCACACCCCCCTCACAAAAAGGTGTGCTTTCAAGATCTTTATTTCGTAAAGTCTATTTTTTTTTGCAACGCGTAGACGACCAAGCCGCCGACTGTCATCGATAACAGTTCGCCGATGCCAACAGTTAACCAAGTAGGCCAAAAAGGTGCACCGTACATGACAGTCAGCTGGCCAGCTACTGTGAACATAGAAAATGCAAAGATGACTGCCGTCATCACAAATTTGAGAACCAGGTTCTTCAGCTTCTTCGTCGCAGCTCTACAAATCAGCAATACAAGAAATGTCGCCATACCACCAATCGGTACGTCGAGAATCCAAGTGGGCGACATGAAATTTGCCAAAATGACACCAAGTGTCACGGCAACAATATACCGTTTATGCAATAATGCGAGATAATTAAACATTTCCGAAAGTCGGAGCTGCACGGCACCAAAGCTGATGACCGCTAAAAGAAGGGTGACAGCGACATACAAAGCTGCGACAATGGCAGTTTTGGCCACTTCACTGACAGTGGATTGAGGGGTTTCCTTGAAGGAAGTCGTATTCATCATGATTTCTCCTTTGTAAAATGGCGATGGCGCCATTTTAGTCATAACTACGGCCAAAGGAAGTCAGATCTGCTATCTAAACGAAGTGCCGCAGTGCAAGCCCTTTGAGCTTACTTGGGTAGTATAACAGAAAACACGATTCCTGAATACGACTATTTCGCGATCCATCCGCCATCAATCGGCACTACGGTGCCATGCATATAATCTGCTGCATCACTTGCCAAAAAAAGTGTGAGATTGGCGACTTCCGAGGGATGTGCCCATCGACCCGCCGGCGTCTCATCTGCCACCCATTTCGCCATCGCCCCGTCTCCTTCAAAATCTGCAGCATTCATCGGCGTTTGAATGGCACCCGGGGCGATCGCATTCGCCCGGATGCCAGTCCGGCAATAATCATAATCCAATTGCTTTGTATAGCCGACAATTGCATGTTTGGAGGCTGTATAGGCTGCACCGCCCCCTCCCGCAACCAAACCGGCAATTGATGCCATGTTGACGATAATACCAGATGACCGTGCCAGCATGTGAGGCAACACACAATTCGTTACCAAGTATGTTCCTTTTACATTCGTATCCATAATACGGTCCCATAGTTCCTCGTCCGTTTCGAGTGTTTTCGAATAACCGTCGAGCACACCGGCTGTATTCAACAAAATATGGATTTCCCCGAAACGGGATAACGCCGTCTCCACTGCCCCCTGTATTTCCTGCTTGCTTCGCACATCGCCTTTCCTATAAGTAAACCGGGTGGGATGCATCTGTTGAACTGTTTCCAAGCCAGCCTCGTTAACGTCCATTCCAAATACATTGGCGCCGTTCGCCAAGAAAGCGAATGCCTGCGCCTTTCCTATTCCTGATCCAGCGCCGGTAATAAAAACCGTTTTTCCGGTATATTCTTCAAACTTCATTGGAAACCTCCTCTTTTATCAAGCCTATTAATACAACCATTCTATCTTATCATTTCCCACGCCTCTTCTGTTTCCTTTGCAATCCATTTAGATACACGTAAACAAGCCCAATTGCAAGTTCTATACATTAAGAGGCTGGACAATGCACTTAGCTCAGACCCTATATATTTTTTATTCGGTACTGTAACGACAGGGTCGCCAAAAAGACTGTAACTCCCACAAACATAACTCTCTATTTACTCATCTGAAGAAAACTAATTGTGTTTCTCAAAAGAATAGTATACGATTGTTTGTGACTGAATTTTAATTTTTAGTCATATTACTTGAGGTGATTATCGTGGCAAAAGGATTTAGTGAGGAAGAGAGAAGCTTCATAAATGAACAACTACTGAACTCAGCAGAAGAATGCTGGTCCATTTATGGGCTCAGAAAAACTACAGTCGATGAACTTGTAAATAGGGTCGGAATTTCCAAAGGAGCTTTTTATTTGTTTTACCCTTCCAAAGAACTACTATTTTTTAAAGTTCTTGAAAGAATCGATGAGCGGATTAAAAGCAAAATGCTTGAAAACGCACAAAACTCGAACAAAGAGCCTAAACAAATTTTCACTTCTACTGTGCATGAGATATTTTTGGAAATACAAAAAAACCCTTGGCTATTGGGTCTTCAAAACGGCGACTATGATCAAATTATAAAAAAACTGCCGAAAGAAGAAATAGCACAGCACCTAAAGAAGGATGAAGAAGGTATTGCAAGACTCCTCATGTACTTGAACATAGATTGCGATAGTGGTTTTGCGGCTTCCGCTTTAAAAGGCATCTTTTTAACGTTGCTTCATAGAAACGAGATTGGCGATCATTATAATCAAGTTGTGCAGTTGTTCATTCAAAGTCTTGCCGATCATTTATTCGAGAGGGAATGAATCATGAAGACCATTTATAAAAGTCCAGAAGGCAAGAAAAAAATCATAGAAATGTATGATAAGCTGTATAACAAACTAGATAGGAATTTTGAAAGTATATTTGTGCCAACGCGATTTGGCCAAACACATATTTTGGCTGGAGGAAATCCACAGGCAGACCCTCTGATCTGTTTTCATGGAGGAAATGTCGTAAATCCGATAACGTTGAAGTGGTTTGAACCGCTCGCGGAACACTATCGGCTGTATGCACCAGATACGATTGGCCACCCTGGAAAGAGCGATGAAGTCCGGTTACACCCCAAATCTGATGAATACGCACAATGGGTATGCGATATCATGGATGGTCTAGGCATCTCACAAGCAAAGTTTATCGGTCCTTCCTATGGCGGAGGCATTTTAATTCGATTGGCCGCTTATGCACCTGAACGGATTGAGAAAGCCGTTCTGCTCGTACCATCCGGAATTGCCGGCGGAAAGATGACCAACATGTTACACAAAATTCTCCTTCCACTCACCTTGTATAAGCTGTTTCCAACGGAGAAGAACTTGATTCGGGCCAGCCAGGCAATGTTTGATGCCGAAATCGATGCTGATTTGTTATTGCAAATCAAATATGTGTACGACTATGTAAAATTGGAAACCGTATTTCCGAGTTATGCAACAAAAGAAGAATTGTCAAATTACCAAGCGCCTACTCTGCTCTTCGCTGCAGAAAACGATGTGTTCTTCCCTGCAAAGGATGTCATTCCAAGAGCAAAAGAAGTGTTTCCTTCGTTGACCAAAGCGATTACTTTGGAGGGTGCGTGCCATTATCAAAATGATCGGGCTCTGACCATGATTATGAAAGAAATTGAGTTATTCTTCGCATAAAAAACTCGATTTGGTCCCAATGAAAAAAACAGGAGTTAGATGCGACCCCCACAAGTTAGAGTTTTAGATGAGGCAGAGTGAATTGAAGCCAAGTCGTCCAGTCAACTTTTCGTGGACAATCATCACCTTATATTCATCGCTATATTTCACTAAAAGAAAACACCCCAAAAGTTAGTTTTTGACTCTAACTTTTGGGATGCACTTCAGTTACCCTGCGGTTTTTTCAACTTTGCAAACAACCTCAAACTACTTTCCAGTCTTCCGCCAACAGGTCACAGACCGTCGGAGTGAACATTGTGTAACCTTCCCCTTCTACATTGATGACAAAATAAGGATTTAATTTAAGGCCATCCAATTCCTTCTCGCCAACTAGTTTTACATAGAGCTCTGCTCCGCCCCATCCTTCACGGATTACCTTTTCTCCCGTTTTTAATCGAGGCAGTATTTCTTCAAATGTCATCTTCATCATCCTTTATGATTGATTCTCTACAAAGTATAGCGATTCGAAGATCTGTTTACAATTAGAAGAATTGGCCACTCTATTTAAATTCCCATACAACTTTCATACAAGAAAGGATATTCCCTACTTTTACATGTATGGATAGTAGGGTATCCACTTTACAAGGCTAATTATTCAAGAGGAGTGACAGTATGGAACGAGAACTTCAAAAGAATGTGACACCAGAAGACGCGGTCGATACAATTGAAAAGGTAGTGGGTACTTTTCCTGGTTATCGTCGTGCGCACACAAAAGGGATTGCATTCGATGCTATCTTCGAGCCAAACGGTAATGCATCTTATCTGACAAGGGCACTTCATTTGCAGACAGATTCTGTCCCGGCAGTTGTACGTTTTTCCCATTTTTGGCCTACACCGGATCCAAAAGAATTATTAGTTCCTATCAAAGGCATGGCTGTCCAGTTTCGTCTGCCTGATGGCAGCTATACGAATTTGGCTATGGCAAATATTCCTGTCTTTATAACAAAAACGCCTGAAGCTTTTATCCGCTTGATCCAATTAATGACGAAGGAACCATTATCTTTTCCGGAAAAGTTGAATGTATTGCGAAAAATGCCTGAGTATTCAACAATTCCTGAGTTACTGAAAAGTTTAAAACCGCCTTCCAGTTTCGCGACCGAGTCTTATCATTCCTTGCATTCATTTTATCTCATTTCAAAAGAGGGCAAGAGACAAGCTGTCCGATTTGCTTGGGAACCTATCCTGCCTTCAGACACAATTGGCAGTAAGACGTTTGGTTCTGCCGCAAATTTAGAAGAAGAATTACGTAATCGAATGGAAGCAGAAGCACCGATCCGTTTTCAGCTAACCTTCCAATTAGCTGCGTCCGATGATCCCATTGATGATCCGAGCATCAGTTGGCCAAAAGAACGAAAAACGATTCATGCTGGCCATCTAACATTACAGAAAATGAGGGCTGATGAAGCAGATCAGTTTGTATTCGATCCGACTCTCATGATAGATGGCATAGAGTGTTCTGACGATCCGATTTTGCATTTTCGCTCTCCTGTCTACCATGTTTCTGCTGACCGTCGAGCCAGAGAATGATGGTTCTATGTAAGACGAAGCTATTTGCCAACGGCTTCGCTTTGTGAGTGGCCTCTCTCATTTCTGCATGGCTCAAGATGCCGTGCAGGACACTTTCAAGCGGCACAAACTTGATCTCCAGCGCATACGATAAAAACAAAGGAGTGACAATTACATAACGTGCGCTTTTTTTGACTCTTCCTTTTTGCTTCCGTTTACCAAACCCCTCTTAAGTAATAGGAAGAAAAATATAAAGAGGAAAATAACCTCCCTGCTTAGTTAAGGCTGCATAGGGAGGTTATTCATCGATCAGATTGAGATCAGTTGTTTTTCCACTGGTTCGAACTGATATTACAAAATATCCAATTGAACGATCAAAGCAAGTAGAATTTGCAGAAGCAGCTGCAAAGAAATGGCTACATCTGTATCTTCTGTTGTTACATCTACATCACGAGAGTTGATGATAATCAAACGTTGACGATTTGTCTGCCGAATTTGTGCTCGTTCTAACAATTCTGCTGTGACTCGTTCAGCACGGGTGCCATCTGCAATTGAAATGTTGACCACAATTGCGATTGCGACTTGGAGAGCCGCTTGCAATGATACAGCTACTTGCGTATCCGTCGTACTCACAGTGACGTTGCAGGAATCCCGGATGACAATGAGCTCGTTGGAAAGCTGATCAATATCCGTAATTAAATCTGCATCTGCTCCTGTGTTGGAAGATTCGCGTGAACAGGAAGCGATTGGGTGTTCGGAGGATCGGTCCAGTGCAGACCATTCCTCATTTCTATGAGAATAATATTCCATTGTTACTTCCCTCCTCTCTCTTCTATTACATGTTCAAGAAAATGATTGAGTTGGACAAACTATCTATGCTTTTTATGTTTTTCACTTTCCTTTTTCACTTTCTTTTGTTTCTTCTCTATGACTGCTTGTCGCAGTGGATTGACTGTCGGTTCTTCTGTCTTATCTTTTGCTGAACTGACTTTCTGCACTGTTTTTGATTCCAAAAAGCCTTCAACTTGAGCTCTTAACTGTTCGACCGTTTGCTTTAGTTGTTCTTTTTGATCAGCTGTCAAACGCTGTTTCGCCTCTTTGACATCCACTTTGTTTTTTGAAAGCAAGTCTGATACAAACAGTTCCATTAGTTGGCTAGATAATCCATGCAACTGTTCACGGGTCTCCTTTTTTTCCAATCCATTCACCTCCTAATGCACTTACTAGTATGTATACTCAAGAAACAGTTCCAGGGCCGGGCCTCTATACACTTGCGCTTGAATTTTGTACAAGTTCTAACTAGCACTGTTACTACCAGCCCTATTTGAGAACTGAATCGGGTATTTCCCGAGTCGTCTAGGAGTTGAATGAACCGTTGCCCAGTTGTTGGAGAACTACTACCCAACTGGAAATCGAGTAGGAGGAAATAGCTTCCTTCATATATCATCCCACTGAGGACGCTCTTGCCATTAGCTAACGGTTCCTACCGCCAAGCATGTATTGAACTTTCACTACTAAGTTATAGCCCATGCCGGCGCACATAAAAAAGAGAGAGCTTTAAATGGAGGCGGCTGAAAAAGTATTCTTAGGAACATAAAAGCGAGAAAGAAACGATTTTGTCGTTTTCTTTCTCGCTTTTATATCTTGGAAACCGTTGATTTCCGTTTCAGGCAGACGCGTTCCACGGGCACGGCTTCAGCCAATCGAACAGCGAAGGGTTCGATTTGCCGTATTTCTGGGTTTTAAAGAAATTAAGGCAGCACTTATGCTCCAAACGCTTTGCTTTTTGTCGCAAAAGCCGTTCTTCGTGACGGCTTTCGCTACGCTCAGTCCAGGGTCTTCAGCTCGCGCTGTTCCCGTTAGAGTCGCTGCCTTCCACTCCAATCCACTATTGTCTCCCTCTAGTTTGTCTAAATCTCTCAAAAGATGATACCTATCTCCTCTCTCAATTATTTTAAAAATATATAATACAAAAGGGTTACTACAAAATAAGTAAGCACACCTAATAAAAAAATGAGCAGTATCTTTTTAATAATTTTCACTCTCCAATCAAATGCTTGGTCAAGAACTGAATGCTCCGTTACATCCACAGCCATTGGATCGATAAATGCCTCTTTCTGCAACGAAATCAAGTTCAATAATCGCATTTCATTTAGCCAATAGAAATAACTGCCTTCTGGCTAGCTGAAGAAACCCGGCAAAAATGCTCGGGTACCCATACGTTTATCATTCAATAGATCGTTCAACTCACTATATCTTACTAAATAAAAGGCCGGCGCTTGGCTGCCGGATTATTTTGCTTATGCCAAGTTAAGCGGTTTATCCCCAGCAAAAATCTCCCCTTTTTTATAATCTTTAAGCTTAAAACCACCCTAACATACTAAAAACCTTTTTCCAAATACTATCCAGTAATTTTCATCAAATATACTTTTGTAGCACAAGATCAACTTTTGTACTTTTATATTGAGAACGAAGAAGTAGCTAACTCCCGTCATCCCAGTCGAGTATCCAATGGGAATTTCACCAAAAGGATCTTGCAGAACCGTAGGTGAACCACTCGATTCATACAGCCATTTTCGCAAATTCCTTTAGCCATTCTACTATATAAGCACGGCGTCCTCTCAACCTCATAATTTTGCAAATTGCCCATTTGACTGATATACAATGTAAGCAATATCAATGGGGTATTTCACAACTAAAGGATTGATATTTCTTCTGCCTATCCTTATCTTTACAGTAGATAGTTCGACCTAATGGTGTTCACCCTTCCAGTTGGCTAACAGTTCCTACTGCCAAGCCTACAGTGGACCACCAAGTTATTGCCCATGCCGGGCACATATAAAAAGTCCCCTACGCTTACATATTAGGGGATGCTTTGCTCATCTTCTTTTCTTCTTCCGAAAAAGTAATAATCCAATCAGTCCAATTAAAATTAGAATCAGTACATTTTGTCTTTGCATATGTTTTACCGATGTGAAGGTGAGCTTGTCAGGTGATATTTCATACACACCAACCGGTTGGATTGAAAAGGAACCGCCGCCCCCTTCTCCACCATTGCCATCTCCCCCGCCACCTACTGCATACTTCACTTTTGCTACAGGAACTACCTTTTTTAATCCCACCTCAATGGGTTCGTCATAGACGAGAGTAATATCACGACAATCGGCAAACTTGTTAAAAATCGTCTGCACGGGTGTGGCAATATTTTTTTGCTTGTTTTTTTGTGACATGTTATACGCCTCCTTCCCCTTGAATATATTCGTTTTGCTGTTAGGTCATTCCAATGTTCAAACTCATTTTTCTTCTGGATTATAAGTATGGAGTGTAAGCAATTGATGGAGACTAAATGGGTAAGGAGAAAAAAACTGTGGAGGTGTGCTAAATTGAAACCCTCAATCCGAGCTTCAAAAGCATTTGCAGAAAATCTTGGCCCATCCTTAACAAGTGTTGATGCACTCGTTCACCCAGTTAACAAAGCGCAGAACACTCTTAAAATATAACTGGTTTAGGAGCTCTATTGTATAGCTAACGCAAAAAGTAATTTTTTTGATGGCAGCAGATTTGCTGCCGTTTTTTTGAGTGTACATCTTTCGGTTGTCTTCTCTCCTTTTATCACTCGAGTCTTTTTAGGTCATTATGTAAGAATTCTAGTGTCCAGGATGCTATGATGAAAACTCATGAAGAAAGGGGCAACCATATGCAAATCAACGATAAAGAACGAGAAGAGTTACTGAATGAACTGAATGACCTGTCAGATGAAGAAATTAATAGAAAACCTTCCGATAACGAGTGGTCTATCCAACAAATCCTGGAGCATTTATATTTAATGGAGGGTGGCATTACGCAGACAATTGCCCATCAACTTGCAACAGGAGAAGAGAAGAAAGTTGCTGACAAGCCGATTGAACTGTCTGTGAATCGTTCGACAAAAGTCCAAGCTCCACCTTTTGCAGTACCAACCGAAGACTTTCGTTCGCTTGCCGAATTACAAACAAAGCTGCTGCAATCCCATGAAGCGTTACGTAAATTTGTCCATCAGTCCCGAGCTGCCGATTTAGAAAAGAAGGCGTATCCTCACCCGGTGTTTGGCGACTTGAATTTAAAACAATGGATACCATTTATCGCCTATCATGAAATGCGCCATACCGAACAACTGAAGGAAGTGAAAGATAAGCTCGGTTTGACTCATTCGTAAATATAAATACACGTACTGACGGATCCTTTTCAAAGAGGGTTCGTCTTTTTCTCTAATGGGAAGCAAGGTATTTGATCAATACGCATATTTTCTAGACAAGGTAGTACTGCTCTCCTAACCATTCAAATGCTTCACTTTGGAAATCCATCTCAGCTCAATCCAAATGGCAGTTAGGCTGACGATGGAAAACGCACACCATAAGTTCAACCGAGCATCCAGTTTGACAACAAGTGTGCCAGTGCCCACCCCGACGATGAACAACAGGATGCCGATGGCTAAATGACTGCATTCCTCTTTCGCTTTTTGATCTTTTTGGAATATTACTCTATAAAGATTGTTCATGAAATTTTTTGTATTTCCTGTCATGATGCCATTATTCACTCCCGTTGTCCGGATTGTCCGAAACAAAGTAAGGACATAACCCGCGAGAATTCCTAGGAAGAGGACCATAAAAGAATCATTAAGTGCCGTTTGGAAAGATGCCAATAACAGGAAAAGTACGGCTTCCATCAATAAAAAGAGCCGGTATTGCCGCAAGCCTAAATACGAGTACTTTGAAGAAATAGCTTCCCCACCGAAAACTCCTAATGCAAACCCTCCGAGCACGGTTAGATGGCTGACTGACTCTTGCCATTCTCCTGAGAACAGTTTTGCGCCGAGCATAATCATATTTCCCGTCTGCGCGCTCGCAAACGTTCCATTCCGCTCGTCAAATGTATAAGCATCAATAAATCCCATTAAAAATGTCGTTATGATAGTCAATCTCGTCATGATTTGCTCATGTTGTAGAAGTTCCGTTTTCATTTCAGGAAAAGCCTCCCTTGCCACATGCTTCTCTTCTTGCTCTACCCCGTCTAATAGATTGTATTCCCGAACATGTCATAGATAAAAAAAACGCCCATTTAGATGGACGCTGTAGAAATTTAGAATGGATGGTGGAATGCAACAGCAATTTTTGCGCCGACAACGGCATTGTTTTTGACAAGCGCAATGTTGGCGACAAGACTTTTCCCTTCCGTCAGTTCTTTTACTTTTGCCAAGAGGAATGGCGTCGTGTCTTTTCCTTTTACCCCGTTCGCTTCCGCTTCTTTCAACGCTTGCGCGATAATGCTGTCAATCAGCTCAGGTTCCAGTTCATCCTGAACCGGGATCGGATTGGCAATAACTGCACCGCCTTGTAAGCCTAACTCCCATTTGGCGTGCAATGTGTCCGCCACGATTTTTTCATCATCTGCCCGGAAATTGATCGGGAAGCCGCTTTTTCTTGTATAGAATGCAGGTAGTTCATCCGTTTGATAGCCAATTACCGGAACCCCTTTTGTCTCAAGGTATTCGAGCGTCAAGCCGATATCAAGAATCGATTTAGCACCAGCGCATACGACAGCTACATTTGTTTGCGCCAATTCTTCCAAGTCAGCGGAAATATCCATCGTCGTTTCGGCACCACGGTGGACGCCGCCAATCCCGCCCGTTACAAAAATACGAATGCCGGCAAGGTCGGCACAAATCATAGTAGCAGCGACAGTCGTTGCACCAAGTTGCTTTGTCGCAAGTAGGTAGCCCAAGTCACGACGTGATGCTTTCGCAACGTTTTTGCTGTTTCCAAACATCTCGAGCTCTTCGTCGGAGAGACCGATTTTTATCTTGCCGTCGATTAATGCAATGGTCGCAGGTACAGCGCCATTATCGCGGATAATTTGTTCGACTTCCCGTGCTGTTTGCACATTTTGCGGATAGGGCATGCCGTGTGAGATGATAGTCGATTCTAGCGCAACTATCGGTTTCCCTGCATCCATTGCTTGTTTGACTTCTTCTGAGTATGAGAGATATTGATTCATTTGTATTCCTCCATTTCATGTTCTAGTTGTGATACTGTCAATTCCGGTCTAACAGTGGATGGTGATTCCAAAGTCCTCGCAGCGTTTACACGGCCTGCATGAACTGCCTTATCATTGGGCCAGCCTGACACGACGCCGTGCAGCAAGCCCGAAATGAAAGCGTCGCCGGCTCCTGTCACATCCTCCACTTGCACTTCCTGGATCGCTTTTGCATGCAGGATCTGTTTCGTCTGTCGATCTGCTGTCAGGACCCCTTCCGACCCACGTGTCACAACAACGTGCTCAGCTCCTGCGTCCAGCAAAGCGAGGACAGCCCGTTCCCAATCATCGATCGTATCGATTTGGATGCCCGTATACGCCTCCGCTTCGTCTTCATTGCAAATAAACCACGTCACTCCTTCCAACGTCTCCGGCATGTTCGCCATTTTGGGTGAGGAAACCGGGACAATAGTAAGAGGCGTGCCGTGACGAACGGCTATCCGTCTTACAAATTCGGATGTTGCCTTGGCACAGTTAAGATCCATGACAATCATTGAAGCTTGGGCGATATGCCGTTCATTCAAACTGATATAATCCGGCGTAAGGCTCGCATAGACATCCATGGTCGCCATGGCAATGACAAGCTCACCATGCGGATCGAGAACGGCAGAATAGGAACCGGTCGACTCGCCGGGAAGTTGCTGGACGGAGGACAAATCCATGAATGGTTCTGAATATGTCGTGATCAATTCCCAATCAGCATCTTGTCCAGCAACCGTCATGAGTTTAACTGCATGGCCCAGTCTCCCTAAGTTTTCTGCGATATTCCGCGCCACTCCACCGATTGCCACTGTCGCTGTCGTCGGATTGGATGTTCCAAGCTGCGCATCATTTTTTAAGTGGAACTTCCGGTCTACGTTGGCACCGCCAATACAGACAATTTTCTGCATCTCAGGAATGACATAGGCTCGTCCTGTGATGATGCCTTTTTTCATCAAACCCGAGATCAAATTGGCTACTGCGGGCCGAGATAATTTCATTTCATCAGCAATTTCCTGTTGGGACACAAACGGATTTTTTCGGATCAGCTCGAGGACGAGCTGCTCTTTTTCATTCACCTGTCCGGCCTCCTTTACTGAACACTTATAAACATTTGTTTAAATTATAAACTTTTGTTATGAACCATGCAAGCTTTTTATTATCGTTTACGCAAACTCCCTTTTGGATACATAACAGACTAATTTTGGACAAACGGCATAAAAAAAGAGTCCTTCGAAGGACTCTCCCTTATTTCTTGTCAAAAAACCGTTTCCCCCACTTCTCAATTAACCCGGGAGCAAGACTGTATAACTTACTCGTCCACCCCATATAGCCAGGCAAATTGACTTCCCTAACCGGAGTAGCAATGATTTTGATGACGGCATTGGCAACGGTCTCGGTTGACAATAGATGGGCTCCGATCGAATCCCGATAGGTGCCGGTCGCATCCGCATGATCGAGAAATGGTGTGTCAATCGGTCCTGGATGGATGGCGGATACCTTTATGCCGCCCGAGGCAACTTCCATCCGGAGTGCGTTAATGTAGCCGATCAGTGCATGTTTCGTGGCGGCATAAACAGATGCCTTTGGCGTTGCCACTTTACCCGCCTGCGAACCGATAAAAATCAGATGTCCATCACGCCTCTCCAGCATGCCTGGCAGGAGACGTTTTGTCAGCTTCATAGGCGCCAGTACATTCACATCCAGCATCACCTCGATTTGCCTGTCGGTCAGTTCGTGGGCTAAGGCAAAGGTGCCGACGCCGGCAGAATGAATGACAATGTCAGGAGTGCCGACTTGTTCAATTAACTTGTCGATATCCGCATCATTCCCTATATCAGCTGGAATGACAATCGCCCCCTCGTTTTGCAATTCAAACAGAGCATCGGGGGCACGACCGGTAGCAATCACCTGGTAGAGGTCTGGCATGGAAAGCAGCTGCTTCGCCACTTCCCGTCCAACACCGCTTGTTGCGCCAGTCAGAAGAACCATTTTACGATTGCTCATAGTATAGGACGCCGCTTTCTTCTGTTTCCCTGATGTTGCCCGTTGATAGCAGATAATCGATTTGGCCAATCGTCTCCGACAATGTCAAACCGAGTTCCTTTTCATAGACAGCCGGGAATAATTCTTTTGTCAATTCAAAAATGGTCTTCTTGCCACTTGCCATCATTCCATACACTTTGTGCGCACGCTCTTTTTGTTTTGCAAGCCGTGATTCAATAAGCGGTTGGATACTTTGCACTTCATTTCCATGACCGCTGTAAATGATATCGACCGGCAAGTCGTGAATTCGCTGTAACGAAGCATTATATTGCAGGAGTGACCGTGGACGCGCATCATTAGGGTCGGCTGGCGGCTCGATTAATGGATTCGAGGAGACTTTTTCCAGCACAACATCCCCTCCGATCATGGCGCGATTTTTTACATTCCAGAAGACGAGATGGCTTTGCGCATGGCCCAGAGCTTCCATGACCGTCCATCCCGGATGACCGGGAAGCTCATCCCCTTCGCCAATCGTACGATCCAATGTCCGGTCACCCATTAGTGCAAGCGGCCGTTTCATTTTCTCCACCCACGGTAAATATTGTTCCGGCACTCCTTCCTCGAGAAGGCATTGCAAATAAAACCGATCATGATAGGCTAGAAATTCTTGATCCCTCTTTAACCAAAGGTCATTATACGGATGTCCGATCACCTCTGCCCGGTCGAATGCGTCCATCCATCCTGCATGATCGGGATGATGATGTGTCAAAATGACTTGCTCTATATCTCGGAATGTATAGCCTGCTTCCTTCAGACCCCTCTTCAGGGCTTCATAGGCTTCCGGAGTTTTAGGGCCAGCGTCAACAAGCGATAATGAATCCCCCTTCATTAGAAATGCGTTCACATCTCCTACAGCAAACGGTGTAGGTATTACAATTTTATGTATCATCTCAGAAACTCCTTTATTCGTCAGAATGAATGGTTGTTCAGTCCATTGTACATCGTTTCCCAAATGCCGTCACCCATTGGAATCCTTCCTCCCTGAAACCTTTCAAGTGGTTATTCGTAGTATGATATAATGAGCGCAACAGAAGAAGGACGGAAGGGGCATATTATATGGGCATTTTCAATTTTTTTAAAAGTCAATTCATCGAAGTCATCGAGTGGACGGACCCAAACTCCAACACGATGGTCTATCGATTCCCTGTGCAAAATAATGAAATCAAGATGGGAGCCAGTTTAATTGTAAGAGAATCGCAAGTTGCAGTTTTTGTCAATGAAGGAGAAATCGCAGATATCTTCCACCCTGGTCACCATGTTCTCTATACACAAAACATGCCTGTATTGACGAAGCTCAAATCGTGGCAGACAGGTTTCAATTCCCCTTTTAAGGCGGAAGTATATTTCGTCAATACAAAGCAATTCATTGATCAAAAATGGGGTACGTCCAACCCGATCATGATGCGAGATCGGGATTTCGGCGTGATCCGTCTGCGCGGATATGGAATTTACTCCTACAGGGTAGCAGAGCCTGTCGTATTTTTACGGGAATTGTTTGGAACGAATGCTTCTTATGATACGCAGAGCATCGAAAGCCATTTAAAGAAAATGATCTTATCTGGTTTGACAGATCTTTTTGCGGAATCCCAAATTGCGGCTTTGGACCTGGCTATGCATTACGATGAGTTGAGTGAAAGCGGTCGCCAGAAGATGCAGGAGCGGTTTAGCCAATTCGGGTTTGAGATCACCTCCCTTTATATTGAAAATCTTTCCTTGCCCAAAGAAGTTGAAGAGGCGATGGATAAGCGGACATCGATGGGTGTCCTCGGAAATCTGGGGCAGTACCAACAATACCAGGCAGCAGAAGCGATTCGGGATATCGCACAGAATGAAGGAGGCGGACTTGCGGGAGCAGGCGCCAGTCTCGGAGCTGGCGCGGCACTCGGCAATGTGATGGCAGGTGCATTTGCAGCGCCCTCCCAACCCGCTCCACCGCCTGCCGTAGAGGCACAGAAAATCGCTTGCCCGCACTGTCAATCACAAATCCGGGCAACCGCGAAATTCTGCCCTGAATGTGGACAATCGGTGCAGCCTCAAAAGGTGCCGTGCATAAATTGCCAGGCACAAATAAATGCGAATTCCAAATTCTGTGGTGATTGTGGGGCCAAACAAGTAACAGAAGTCAAGTGCCAGGCTTGCGGTGCGACGAACATCCCTTCCGCTAAATTTTGCGGAGAATGCGGCGAAGGTTTGGGCAATTAACATGCAGGTGGTGATTGTATGACGGAAGGACAACTGGATGTCTTGGAATCGAAGAAGCAAGAGGAGACGGAAGTTCTGTCTTGTGATAATTGCGGGGGGAATACTGTTTTCGATCCGGCGACCGGTTCCATGAAATGCCCGTTTTGCGGAACGGAAAATGCGATCGAGGCAACACACCATAATGTTATGGAACTTGATTTCAACGAAGGGCTTGAACAGGAGGATGTAAGCTGGAATAAGGAGAAGCGCGTTTTTCGCTGTGATGGCTGCGGCGCCGAAACGGTACTTGACCGCGATGCCGATGCTGATTTCTGTTCTTTCTGTGGTTCCAGCCATATAGCGAAGAGTGACAATCGACCGGGAATTAAACCTTCCCTCGTCGTTCCTTTTAAGGTTCCACAAGAGGAAGCCGTGGCCAAATTTAAAACATGGATCGGCAAAAGATACTTTGCCCCATCCAAACTGAAGAATTCCTATGAACTCGATCGGTTAAGCGGAGCCTATATCCCCTACTGGACATTCGACTCTCACACCGACTCCACTTATACCGTACGGATTGGAACCTACTATTACGTTACTGTGACGAAAACAGTATATGAGGATGGCAAGCCGAAGCAAGTGACCGAACAGGTGCGAAAGATCAGATGGCGAACGCAGCATGGCAGGTATTCGGAGTTTTTTGATGATGTACTCGTCAAAGCATCCCGCAACGTCGCCTCCGGTCTAATTGGAAACGTAGAACCGTTCCAGCTGAATCATCTCGTGGATTATAAAACGGAATACGTTTCCGGATTCCTGGCTGAACGATACTCGATTCCTCTGAAAGCCGGCTGGGAAGATGCCAAGTCTATTATGGACGTTGAAATCCGCGGTGGGATTCTAAGTCAGGAGTATGGAGACGAGGTTCAGATTATATCGGTATCGACGAACTATAAGGAGATCACGTATAAACATATTTTACTTCCTCTCTGGATTTCTTCCTTCCGCTTTAACCAAAAAATATACCGCTTTCTCGTAAACGGCCAAACTGGAAAAGTGAGCGGCCAGGCACCAATCAGCTTCTGGAAAGTGTCATTCACCGTCCTTGCTGTACTGGCTGTTGTCGCAGTCGTTCTGTACTTTTTCGATGTATATTAATAAGTTGACTTTTTTTCGCCGATATGACATAATCGTTCCAATATTTAGAGCGATGAGGAAGATCAGTAGGATAGGTGAAGGAATTCAGAGAGCAACGTCATTGGCTGCAAGCGTTGCATCCCTCTCCCTATTTGAACCTGCTTCCGAGCTGCTGTGGAAACATGGCCGTCCCTTCCTCGTTACGGAAGGATAAGTTGTGCCGCAGTTTGCGGCAAATGAAGGTGGTACCGCGGAAACTAGCGTTTTCGTCCTCTCAATAGGGGACGAAAACGTTTTTTTATTTGAATGGAAAGGGTGTTGAAAGGATGAAATCGATCGTTTTTGTAGGGGCCGGTTCCATGGCAGAAGCAATTGTGGCAGGCATCGTTGAGAATGACGTTATGCGGGCCGATCAGGTATATATGATGAATAAATCGGATGATGATCGGCTAAAGGAAATGAAAGAAAAATATGGAGTGGGCATTGTTTGTCCGGAAAGACAGGCCCTGCAAGAAGCGGATATGATCGTTCTGGCAACGAAACCGAAGGACATTCAACAAGCCATGCAGGACATTGCCTCAGTATTAAGTAACGAGGCGGCTGTTCTCTCTGTCATAGCAGGCGTATCGATCCAGACGATGGAAAACGGTCTAGGAAAGCGGCCGATTGCCCGCTCTATGCCAAATACGTCCGCTACAATTGGAAAATCCGCAAGCGGTGTCGCCTTCAATCGATTTGTGGATGAATCGACCCGCACACATATTCTCCACTTGCTTGGATCTATTGGCATCGTCAAGGAAGTGGAAGAGGATGAGCTGCATGCGGTGACCGCCCTATCCGGCAGCGGACCGGCTTATATTTACTATATGGTGGAAGCATTAGAAGAAGCTGCGATGGCGAACGGCTTATCAAAAGAAGTGGCACGGGATTTAATCATTCAAACTGTTGAAGGGGCCGCCGCGATGCTGAAGCAGACCGGTGACGAACCAATGGCGCTTCGAAAAAATGTCACGAGTCCTGGAGGTACGACGGAAGCTGGATTGCAAACGCTGGAAGGATGTTCGTTCAAAGAAGCGGTTGCGGCGTGTGTCAGCCGAGCGGAAGCTCGATCCCGTGAGCTTGGTGCGATGTTCTAAAGAGAAACTTTTGTTATACTGTAGGCGGAATGAACGCTCTTCGTGTAGCAGAAAAAGGAGGAATTTTCTCGTGGCATTATTGTTTGAACCTTACCAGATCCGAAATGTGTCGTTTAAAAATCGGATTGTTATGGCACCGATGTGTATGTATTCCTGTGACTCGGAGGACGGAAAGGTAATGGACTGGCATAAAATCCACTATGCATCACGGGCTGTCGGCCAAGTCGGCCTAATCATCTTGGAGGCGACAGCCGTCCAGCCGCAAGGACGAATTTCCGCACAAGACCTAGGCATCTGGGGTGAAGACCATGTAGAAGGACTATCCGAAGTAGTCGATCTTATGAAACAGCATGGAGCAGCTACCGGCATTCAGTTAGCCCACGCTGGCCGGAAAGCCACTGTGGAAGGAACAATTTACGCACCGAGCGCCATTGCGTTCAACAATCAATACAAAACGCCTGCTGAAATGACAAAGGACGATATAGAAGAAACGATTGCCGCTTTCAAAGAAGCGGCTATCCGGTCAAAAAAAGCCGGTTTCGATGTCATTGAAATCCATGCAGCCCATGGCTATCTCATCAACGAATTCCTCTCGCCCCTGTCAAATCAACGGACAGACGATTATGGGGGCTCCAGTGAGAAACGGTATCGGTTCTTGCGAGAGATCATCGATCAAATCCGTTCTGTTTGGAAAGGCCCTTTATTCGTTCGAATTTCGGCACACGACTACGCGGAAGGCGGTATGGCACCACAAGATTACGTCGAAATGGCGAGATGGATGAAAACGCAGGATGTCGATCTCATCGACGTCAGTTCAGGAGCGGTCGTTCCAGCGCGGATCGACGCGTTTCCCGGTTACCAAGTGCCATACGCCGAATTGCTGCGAAGGGAAGCCGATATCCCGACTGGAGCGGTTGGCTTGATTACATCAGCTATCCAGGCGGAGGAAATTTTGAAGAATGGGCGTGCCGATTTGGTTCTCCTCGCTCGCGAACTATTGAGGGATCCGTACTGGCCATATCGGGCAGCCAAAGAACTGAAAGTGGAGATTGAAGTACCGAAGCAATATGACCGTGGTTGGGTTTTTTAATCCATCACAATAGAACTATATAATCAGGCAGTGAAAATCGAATCGTGTTTCACTGCCTGATTTTTATGGAAAGAGCAAATCAAAGGCATTGCCCCACTCTCTTTCATTTTATTTTTGTATAAAAAGCAGTTGCTGCGCAACGACAGCAATTTGCTTATTGAGAGCTGCTAAAACAACTAACAGATGAAATCAGAGCGGCCAGTTGAATCGGTGAAATGTTGATTCACCCATTATTCGCTTAGAAAAAACTGCCTCCCGGCGGGGAAACAGTCGACCTCTTACAATTCGGCCACAAGACCGTCTTGCAAGGTGAATTTAGAAAAGTCGTTTGCGATAAAGAGGTTTGGAAAGACCGCCTTGCCTTGGTCCAGCAGAACCGCCAGATCTCCAGGAAGAAAGCGTGCACTGATATGATTGGCGATCAAGTTTTTTGCTTCTGCCATTTTCGCGATGGTTGCCGCATCCACTATTGTGGAATGCCCGTAATCTGCCGCTAACTGACCGGTTTCACTGTCAAATGTCGCTTCATGGATGACGAGATCAGCCTGTTCAGAGAGTTCGATAGAGGCTTCGCAGAAGCTGGTATCCCCCAGAACGGAAAGGACGAATCCCTTTTGAGGTTCACCCGTGACCTCTTTGCTATAGACCATCCGGCCATCCTCCAATGTGATGTCCTCTCCTTGCTTCAATTTTTGTAACAAAGGCCCTTTCGGTACGCCGGCAGCAATCGCCTTGTCGATATGCAGCTTCCCTAACAACGGCTTCTGTTCAACTCGGAATCCGTAGCTTGGAACAACGTGCTGCAATCGCTTCGTCTTGACGATAAAATGATCGTTTTCAAATAGGATTCCTTCTTCAATTTCATGGACTCTCAAAGAATAGGTCAAATGGGTCTTAGTCAAACGTAATGTAGCCAAGAGCCAATCGTTCAATCCTGAAGGTCCATATATATCAAGTGGTTCATCGCCGCCTAGAAACGATCGCGAACCCAGAAATCCCGGCAAACCGAAAATATGATCGCCATGCAAATGGGTGATAAAGATTTTATTAATCTTTCTTGGTTTAATGGTTGTATGAAGCAACTGATGCTGCGTCGCTTCACCACAATCCACCATCCAATACCCCTCTTCCTCGGCAGCCAAATTAATGACCAACGAAGAGGTATTTCGTTGTTTCGAGGGCATGCCCGCCCCTGTACCTAAAAAGATGACTTCCATCGGACTTCCCTACCTTTCACCCAATCCGCGTCTCACTTTATCTGGGCCAAATTTCTGTTCCAACTCTTGCAGCAACTGTTCCATTCTTGCATCTTTCACATGATATTCGAATGTTTCAAAAGAAAGCTGTTCATGCAGTTCACTTCTAGGTATCACTTGAGCTACTGTAATACCTAACAGACGTATCGGATCTCCATTCCAGTTGCGCGTGAAGAGATCTGCTGCTTCTTTATAAATGGCCTCCTGAGTATACAATGGATTCAATACGGTCCGGCTTCTGGTCTGGTTACGCCAATCCGACGTACGAATTTGAATCGAAATAGAAGAGCCTGCGAGCTGCTTTCTATCCAGTCGATCCGCAACGCGCTGTGCTAATCTCTTAAACACTTCCAAACAGGCTTGTTCGTCCGTTTCATCGATCGGCAGCGTTGTAGAACTACCAACACTTTTCCGTTCCTCGGCTGCATCCGGGTCGACAGGACGGAAATCGATCCCGTTAGCCCTATTTCGCAACCGCAGGCCATTTTTGCCTAGTTTGCTTTTTAGGAGTGCCTCTTCCGCGTTGGCAAGCTCTCCAATTGTGGAAATGCCGATCGCTTTCAAACGAGCTTCCGTACTCTGACCTACGCCATGCATTTCAATGACGGGAAGCGGCCATAGTTTGGCAGGGACTTCCCGTTTACGCAGCACAGTGATTCCCATCGGTTTTTTCATGTCGGAAGCAGTCTTTGCAAGAAATTTATTCGGCGCAATGCCGATCGAACAAGGAAGATCCAATTCGTGCAAGATACGCCTTTGCATTTGCTCAGCGATCGAGACAGCATGAGTCAAGCCGCCGATATTCGTGATGTCCAAATACGCTTCATCGATGGATACCGGCTCAACCAGTTCTGTGTACGAACGCAAAATAGCGAATACAGCATGTGATGCAGTGGAATATTTCTCCCGATCCGGCGGTACGATGACAAGATCAGGACACAGACGCCTCGCTTCGCCAACCGTCATAGTTGTATAGATGCCAAGCGCCCTCGCTTCATAGGAACAAGTGACGAGAATGCCGCGCCGTTCCTTCGGATTCCCGGCGACCGCCATCGGAATTCCTTTCAAAGACGGATCGTGCGCCTGTTCGACTGAAGCGAAGAAACTATTCATATCAAGATGCAAGATGACTTTTGCGTTTGGGCTGTCGGCGCTGTTCATCGTATCACCTCACTGCAAGGAAATAAAACCGGGCACTGTATTGCCCGGTCTAGATTATTGTTCTTGTTTTGTTTGTGCATGGATGTAATCGCCGATCTCATCCATTCCCGCCAACGTCTTGGACAGAATGACAGGATCCACAATTGTAATCATCCGATCCTCCAGGTTCGCGACGGATGTGAAATAAGGTGTCCGGGAATAGGCCATCAACCCTGACGTGGTTAAGCTATTCTCCGGAATCTCTATAATTTCTTTGGCATCGATGACGACAAGCCCGATAAATAAATTTTCTGTTTGCACAACGACAATTCGTACATCTTGCATATTAGGGGCGGATTTACCGTATAAAATTCGTTCAAAATCCAATATTGGCACGAGCTCGCCACGGATTTTCATCAATCCAAGCATGTAATCCGGAAGATGAGGTATCGGATTGACCTTTTCTATTTTTTCAATAGAAACGACTGAGTCGACCGCAATGGCATACTCCTCATTTCCACATTGTACGATAACTGCTTTCCATGTCGTCATTCTTATCCCTCCTTAGCAGCACTTGCTGCCACCTTCACAATTTCCACAAGTAATTCTGTCAATTTGTTCAATTCCTCTACTGGCATCCGCTCGTTCTTAGTATGAATTTCCTCATATCCGACCGAAAGCGTAACGGTAGGCACGCCGGCGCCGTTAAACACGTTGCCATCACTGCCTCCTCCACTCGTCATCAACTCAGGCGTCCGTCCAACGTTCTTGATTGCTTGGATAGCCGTTTGAACTACTTCTGCGTCTTCATCAAACCGGAAACCAGGATACATCAGCTTCACTTCAGTTGTCGCTCTACCGCCCATTTCTTCCGCCGTCTTCTCAAATGCTTCTACCATATGAGCAGTTTGCTTCTGAAGCTTTTCTTGATCAATGGAACGGGCTTCCGCTAAAATATGCACTTCATCGCAGACAATATTTGTCGCCTGGCCCCCTTCAAAACGGCCAATATTCGCAGTCGTTTCGGAATCGATTCGTCCGAGGGTCATCTTTGCAATCGACTTGGCAGCTATATTTATTGCGGAAACGCCCTTTTCCGGTGCGACGCCAGCATGCGCGGTTTTCCCTTGAATGGTCGTCCACAGCTTCGCTTGGTACGGAGCTGCTGTTACAATGCCGCTGACTTTCCCATCACTATCAACTGCATAGCCGTATTTCGCTTTCAAATGGGAAGCGTCCAATTCCTTCGCACCGACCAGGCCGCTTTCCTCGCCCGCGGTAATGATGAATTGGATGTCTCCATGCGCAATTTTTTCTTCTTTCAATACTTTCATCATTTCAAACAGCGCAGCAAGTCCCGCTTTGTCATCAGCGCCCAGGATGGTTGTCCCGTCGGAGTAGATGAATCCATCTTCTTTGAGAACCGGTTTGATTCCTTGTCCCGGCACGACTGTATCCATATGGCATGTAAAATAAATCGGATCGGCTCCTTGCACTGTGCCTTTCAGGTTGGCGATCAAATTTCCCGCTCCATGGCCAGTACGCGTGGCCGAATCATCTTCTATCACTTCAAATCCGAGTTGCTCCATTTTCTTTTTCAGCAACGGGGCGATCGTGCCTTCATGTTTTGTTTCCGAGTCGATTTGAACCAATTCGAAAAACTCGTCTAACAATCTTTTTTCATTCATTGCAAACAGTCCTTTCTATTCTTACAGTGGAATATTTCCATGTTTTTTGCGTGGTCTCGATTCCTTCTTATTGCGCATCATGTCGAGCGCTTGCAATAGTTTGATGCGTGTCTCACGTGGATCGATTACATCGTCGACCATTCCGTGGGAAGCGGCTACATAGGGATTTGCAAATTTCGTACGGTATTCCTCAATTTTTTCTGCGCGGGTCGCTTCCGGATTAGGACTGCTATCAATTTCACGGGCAAAAATGATATTAGCAGCTCCCTCAGCACCCATTACAGCTATTTCGGCATTTGGCCATGCATACACGACATCAGCACCGATCGCTTTAGAATTCAATGCGACATAAGCACCGCCAAACGCTTTACGCAAAATCACTGTGATTTTCGGTACGGTCGCTTCCGAATAGGCATACAAAATCTTGGCCCCATGCCGGATAATGCCTCCGTGCTCCTGTTTAATGCCTGGGAAAAAGCCGGTTACATCTTCAAAAGTAATGATCGGTATGTTGAACGAATCGCAAGTTCGAATAAAACGGGCAATCTTATCAGATGAGTCGATATCCAGTCCGCCGGCCATCACTTTCGGCTGATTGCAAACGAGTCCCACTGTCTCGCCTTTCATCCGAGCAAAACCAACGACCGCATTCTTAGCGAATTCCGGCTGTACCTCTAAAAATGTATCTGGATCAACAACCATCTCGATCACTTTACGCACGTCATAGGGACGAATTGTTTCGAACGGAACCGCATCCGCCAAATCCGCACGGTAATCATCCCCTTCTCCGGTTGGTTGGTACGGAGGTTTCTCCTCATTATTCTGCGGCAAATAGGAAAGCAGCCGCCGAACGTCCTGTAAGACCGACTGTTCATCCGGACCGCGGAAATGGGCATTCCCGCTGATTGTATTATGTACTTTTGAACCGCCTAGATCTTCCGATGTAATCTTCTCGCCTGTCACCGTCTCAATTACTTTCGGGCCGGTAATGAACATTTGGCTTGTTTTATCTGTCATGAAAACAAAATCTGTAATGGCAGGTGAATAAACCGCACCCCCTGCACATGGTCCGAGGATAACGGAGATTTGCGGAATCACTCCCGAATAGATAGCGTTGCGGTAGAAGATTTCCCCATATCCATCCAGCGACACAACACCTTCTTGAATCCGTGCGCCACCCGAATCATTCAGACCGATAAAGGGAGCCCCATTCTTCGCAGCCAAGTCCATGACATTGGCAATTTTCAACGCATGCATTTCACCGAGCGCCCCGCCAAACACTGTGAAATCCTGTGAAAACACATAAACCGGACGGCCATCAATCTTCCCGTAGCCCGTCACTACGCCATCTCCGGGTCCTGCTTGCTTATCCATGCCAAAGTCCCGGGTCCGGTGCACGACGAATGGATTTAATTCTACAAATGTCCCTTCATCGAGCAGCAAATCGATTCGTTCACGGGCAGTCAATTTTCCTTTTTCATGTTGTTTGGCGATTCGGTCGTCTCCGCCTCCCAATTCGATTTCACGCTTTTTATCGTATAATTCATTGATTTTATCGTAAATATCCATATTATTTGTCTCCTTTGCCACTTTTATCGCACAGTTCATACAGCACGCCAAAAGAAGATTTCGGATGCAGGAATGCGACTTCCGCGCCGCCGGCACCTGGTTTCGGGTTCTCCGACAACAGCTGGACCCCTTTCTCCTTCAACTCGGCCATCCGACTTCGAATGTCCGATACGCCAAAAGCCACATGATGAATGCCTTCCCCCCGTTTGGAAATGAACTTAGCGACCGCGCTATCCTCGTTTGTCGGTTCCAACAATTCAAGCTTGATATTGCCTGCATCCAGGAATGCGACTTTCACCTGTTGGCTTGGCACTTCTTCTATCCCCAATAATTCCAAACCTACTGTATGTATATAATAGTCCAGCGCTTCTTCCATGCTTCGAACAGCAATTCCGATATGATCGACTTTTTTCATGGTCATTCCTCCCTCTTTCTATTGTAACGTGTCATGAATAAATCCGCTACATGTTGAGTTCTTCTCAGATTCTGTTAAAATGGAGGTATAGAACAGAGTAAGGAGACTTGCCCGATGAGTAATAAAAAGGTGCAAAAGTTCGTCGTCTATCTAATGATTATTGCCATGGTGGCTTCAAGTATCTTATTCGGCCTCAGCGTGCTTTTAAACAACTAAGCTTGCGGAAGGAATACCGCCTAAAGCGGACGAAATAGCAACCAGGTACAATGCCGAAGGTGTGAAAGGGGCCTCCTAAACCGCCATGGATAAAACAAAAGAAGAAGTCCAACTTGCCATATGGCCAGATTGGACTTCTTTCGTTTATACTTCCTCGCAATATTCTTCGAACTTGCTTTGTAAATTCACCACAACGGACATAGGATCGTGTCCTTCGATTTCATAACGGCCTACTTCTGCAACCAATTCACCATCTTTTAACAACGCAAAAGAAGGGGACGATGGAATATGATCTTCTCCAAAATGCATCCGCGCTTGTGCCGTCGCATCTTTATCCTGCCCGGCAAAGACCGTCACCAGATGATCTGGACGCTTGTCATAGTGGATGGAATGAGATGCCGCCGGACGGGCAATACCTCCTGCACAACCGCAAACCGAATTCACCATCACAAGGGTGGTGCCCGGACGGTTGAATGCTGCGTCTACTTCTTCCGGTGTTTTTAATTGCTCATACCCGCTAGCTTCCATTTCAGAGCGGGCTTGATTCACTATATCATCCATATAAAAATTGAAATTCATTGTCATGCATCTCTACCCCTTTCAGCTTATAGGCTTATCATAGCAGTTGCTTTTCTTTCTTGCAAAAAGAGTGTTTTGACTGCCTGGAGTGGAGGGAATCAAACATTCCAGTAAAATATTATAAAAAATTGAAACTTTATTTCAAAATCATCGTATAGACTAGTATACTTGCAATCTTGCAAGTAAATATTTGTTGGGGGTTAGGTACATGAGGAAGTTGGCAACATGGGCACTCGCGTTCGTCTTTATTTTTTCGTTCGCATTGCCTCAAAACATGGCATCCGCAGCAAGCCCTGTAAAGCTTGTAGTTGATGGTGTGGAAGTAGATGGATATGAACAAGCGTTCATGTCACACGGTGATGTATTAATTCCGATTGAAAACCTGTTCACGGAAGCAGGCTACAAAGTGTCCAAGGACAAGTCCGGCAAGGTGTCTGTGACGAATACGTATTTGACTGTTGACTTCAATGCATCAGCAGGATCAATTGAAGTGGACGGAAAGAAAGCGGATACAACGTTTCCTTTGACGCTGAAGAACTACGGAAACTACGTTTCTGGAGAATTTTTATCCACTCTTGAAGGTTTTGATGTAGAAGTATCCGAGGATGAGCAAACGGTCTCGGTTACAACCAACCGCGTAAAGGATGTAGACAAATTCCTTGAAAAGATGATGGCTGCAGATCTGAAAAGCTACTCGTCTAAAATGAAGCTTGATCAGAAGATAGAATCATCTGAAGAGCCAGGTTCCTTTTCCATGATCATGGATGTGGATATGGATGTCACACAAGAACCGGCTGCCATTCACATGAAGCAGAAATCGACGGTTGATGTCGATGGCGAAAAAGAAGAAATCTCAAGCGAATCCTACATGACAGAAGACGCTTTCTATCAGTTTGACGGAGATAAGTGGATCAACTATGGCAGTGATTTCGGCCTTGGTCTGGATACGGGCGCGACACTTGACCCTACAGCCCAACTGGAATTGGCTAAGTTGGTCTCGAAAGGTGTTCACGTATTTGAGTATGATGATGTGTATATTATGGTTCAAACGCTGACGACAGAAGATTTGAATGAATTGATGGACGAAGCTTTATCATTGCTCGGTACAAATCTTGGCGGTTTGGAAGTACCAGTTGAAACGACTTCAGACGATGCCGTTTCAGAAGATATTGTAGTGGAATCATCTAAGGAAGATCCAAAAGCGGAAGTGACTGAAACGACAACTGAAGAGAATACAAAATCTGCACCATCAGAGGATAAAGTAGCTGAAGAAGTTGTTGCGGACGAGAAAAAAGAAGAAGCTGTTGAAGAGACTTCAACAGAAAACGAACCGGCAACTGATGAAATCGAACTTGATGGCGATTTTTCATTAGACGCTCTTGGCCTTAAAATTGAGGAAATGTATTTTGTCACGACAATCGACAAAAAAACTCTATTCCCTCATGACATGAAAGGCACGACAAAGCTTTCCATGACAGTTGATGATGTCACTGTGAAAATGGTGCAAACGTTGTCAGGTACAATTAGCAACTTCAATGCTGTCAAAGCAATCGTGATTCCTGAAGAAGTGAAAAAGAATGCTATCTCTCTAGAGGACTATTTGAAAGAGTTGGAAGCTGAATTGGAAACGGAATCAGAAGCTACTGCTGAATAAGCGTAAAAAGCGGAGAAGGGTCAATCCCCTCTCCGCTTTTCATATGATTGAAACAATTCTTCGACCGCCCCTGCCACAGTCGAATTGCCCTCCAACAAACTACGTTCCAGCTGTGCCACTTGTTCTTTCTTTCCCGGTTCAGAAAAGAACTGATCCAGTAAATGATCTTGAATGGTGGCATGGAACCAGTCCTTTGTTTGTTCCGCTCGCCTGCGGTTCCATACACCGCTCTTCTCCATTTCTTCTTGAAACTGGAGTATAGTTGTCCAAACTTCTTCCAAGCCCTTTTTTTTCAGGGAAGATACCGGCAGGGCTGTTGTTGTCCAGCCCGGTGTCGCCGGTTGTAGGAAATGGAGAATCTGACGGTACTCCCGCACTGTTTTCTTGGCGAGACGCTCATTCTCACCATCCGCCTTGTGAACGATGATGCCGTCTGCCAGTTCCATAATCCCCTTTTTCATGCCTTGCAATTCATCCCCCGCGCCCGTTAGAACGAGCAAGAGAAAGAAATCAACCATACCACGGACGACTGTTTCACTTTGGCCGACACCGACCGTTTCGACTAGAATCACATCATAGCCGGCAGCCTCGCATAACAGCATTGTTTCTCTCGTCTTCTTATGGACGCCACCAAGAGTACCGGAGGATGGAGACGGACGGATAAAGGCGTTCGGGTGCTTCGCCAGCAGTTCCATTCGTGTTTTGTCGCCCAATATGCTGCCCCCGGTAATGGTTGAGCTCGGATCGATGGCCAGGACAGCCACTTTATGTCCTGCTTCTGCCAGCTTCAGGCCAAATGCTTCGATGAACGTGCTTTTCCCTGCTCCAGGGACACCCGTAATTCCGATTCGGATACTGTTCCCTGTTTGAGGCAATAATCCTTTGAGCAATTCCTGCCCGGCCAGCTTATCATCGGCATGTGTACTTTCGAGCAACGTTATGGCTTTCGCCAGATGGAGCCTTGATCCGTTTGACACCTGTGCTGCCAGCTCGGTCTTTTCCGGCGGCTGTTTCTTTTTAATAAATCGTTTCCGCGGACCGGATACCATCCCGTCATGCGCCGATTCGATCCCACCCATAATATGCAGAGCTCCGTCTTTATTTCCGCTCACTCCATCACTTCCTCGTAACCGAGCTGGCGATAGATATCTTCTATCACTTTTTGCGCAGCTACCGGAATGACCGTTCCTGGACCAAAAATTGCCGAAGCCCCATTTGTCCGTAAAAATTCATAATCCTGTGCCGGTATGACACCACCCACGACGATTAGAATGTCTTCCCGTCCAATTTTCGCCAGTTCATCGCGAAGCGCAGGGACCAGTGTTTTGTGGCCGGCGGCGAGAGAGCTGACGCCCACGACATGGACGTCATTTTCCGCAGCTTGGCGGGCCGTCTCTTCCGGTGTCTGAAATAGTGGACCAATGTCCACATCAAAGCCTAAGTCAGCAAACGATGACGCGATGACTTTCGCTCCGCGGTCGTGCCCGTCTTGCCCCATTTTGGCAATGAGGATACGGGGCCGGCGTCCTTCATTTCCCAAAAACTCCTCTGTCATTTCCTTCACTTCTTCAATTTCTTCTTGATTGGAGAAGTTAGAGCTGTATACGCCGCTGACTGATCTGATGACCGCTTTATGGCGGCCCGATACTGTTTCAATTGCGTCGGATATTTCCCCGATGGTGGCCCGCACTCTCGCCGCTTCTACAGACAGTGCGAGAAGATTCCCTTCTCCGCTTCTTGCAGCTTCTGTGATATTCTGTAAAGCGCGCTGCACCGCTGCGTCATCCCGTTTCTCTTTCATCCGGTTAATGCGGTCAATTTGCTTTTGACGTACTATTGTATTATCGATGTCCAAAATATCGATCGGTTCTTCTTTTTCAAGTCGATACTTGTTGACTCCAATAATCGTTTCCGACTTGGAATCGATTTTAGCCTGCCGTTTCGCTGCAGCCTCTTCAATTTTCATCTTTGGCAGCCCCGTTTCAATCGCCTTTGCCATACCGCCTAGATCTTCGATTTCCTCAATTAACTCCCATGCTTTTTCCATCAATTCGGCAGTCAGGGATTCCACATAAAAGGAACCGCCCCACGGATCGATTGTTTTTGTCATAAAAGTCTCTTCTTGAAGAAAGAGTTGGGTATTCCGGGCAATACGGGCCGAAAAATCAGTCGGCAAGGCAATTGCTTCATCCAGCGCATTGGTATGCAGGGATTGGGTGTGCCCCATTGCCGCTGCATTCGCCTCGATCAATGTGCGCGTCACATTATTAAATGGGTCTTGTTCTGTCAAGCTCCAGCCAGACGTTTGGGAATGGGTCCGCAAAGCAAGCGACTTCGGATTTTTCGGGTCGAAGGATTGCATCATTTGCGCCCAAATTCGTCTGGCAGCCCGCATTTTCGCGATTTCCATAAAATAATTCATGCCAATCGCCCAGAAAAATGACAACCGTGGAGCAAACGAGTCGATATCGATACCTGCCGCGAGTCCTGTTCGGACGTATTCCAACCCGTCCGCAAGGGTGTACGCCAGCTCGATGTCAGCAGTCGCACCAGCCTCCTGCATATGGTAGCCGGAAATCGAGATTGAATTGAACTTCGGCATATGTTTCGATGTATATTCAAAAATATCCGCAATGATCCGCATCGACATGTCCGGCGGGAATATGTATGTATTCCGCACCATGTATTCTTTCAGTATGTCATTCTGAATTGTCCCGGCAAGCTGTTCCGGCTGGACGCCCTGTTCCTCCGCAGCAACGATATAAAACGCCATGACGGGCAGTACCGCGCCATTCATCGTCATGGAAACAGACATTTGATCGAGGGGAATTCCGTCAAACAATATTTTCATATCCTCAACCGAATCAATCGCCACGCCAGCTTTCCCGACATCGCCTGTTACACGAGGGTGGTCAGAATCATAGCCGCGATGTGTTGCCAAGTCAAAGGCAACGGAGAGCCCTTTCTGTCCCATAGCCAAGTTGCGTCGATAAAACGCATTGCTTTCCTCAGCAGTGGAAAACCCTGCGTATTGCCGAACTGTCCAAGGTCTTGCGACATACATCGTCGGGTAGGGACCACGGGTATTCGGTGCGATTCCAGGCAAATCTTGTAAATGGGAGGCATCTGCCGTGTCCTGTTCCGTGTAAAACGGTTTGACTTTAATTCCTTCATTTGTCAAGAACGGTTGACCTGAAGATCCATCCGTCCCTTTGGCATTCTGCAGGACACGTTTCACATTGACCGACTGATAATCAGGCTTCGCCATTTCCGGTTCCTCCTTTCCAACGTCTCAAAATGCTTTCCATTTTTTCAATCCGATTCTGCTTGGCATAAAGGAAACCGTTTAAGCCAAGGGATTTCCATTTCACCTCTGTGTCGGCATCATAAGACCCGGCCACATCCACCAGGATGCCAGCTGGCCATTGTTGCAGCAAAGGTTCCACAATATCCTCCGTCATCTCTGCTGGTGTACAGATCACGACGTAATCCGGGCAGTTTTCTTTGACCCAAGCAACCGCTTCCTTTACCTCTGTAAACATCGGGCTCCATTCACTTTCAAGCCCGCCTGTCGCCAGAAAACCGCTGACAAAGTCTGCACGCGGTTTCACTTCCTTCAAAGTGCCAAAGTTCAAAAGAACAGTTTTCGGCTGTTCGTGCATAAACTGGGCACGCAATTGTTCGAATGGAGCTGCGAGCCGCTTCCAGCTCACCCCTTCTTTCCAATCTTCCAGCGCATCCTTGTGAAGGTCTGCGTAAACATTTGTGCCAATCAAGGATTGGATTCCTTTTTCAACTTCCTCTTGCCGTTTGTTCCATAGTGCTTGCAAGCGGCCTGAATCGATAAACGCCTCATAGCCACCCATATTCTTGATGTCAAGGAATAGATCCCATGCTCTCTCAACTAGGGTTTCCGTCAACGACTCTATAAAGTACGAACCTGCGGCAGGGTCGTTCACTTTATTGATATGCGTTTCTTCTTTGAGAACTAATTGAATGTTTTGTGCATATCGGAGTGAATTGGGTGTTGGACCCGTCAATACGTCATGTGGATATACGGTAATGACATCCGCTCCCCCAAGTATGGCAGAGAAAGTCTCGTTCCCGGCACGCAGCAAATTGACATTCGGATCGATTTTAGAGTATGAGCGCAAGGACGTCTCCGCAATAACTGGAATGGCGACCGCCTTTTCTCCATGCGCTTCCGAAAAGGCGTGCCATAAGAGGCGGAACGCCCGCAGTTTCGCGATTTCCATAAAGAAATGTGTGTCGACCGAAAACTTTACATAAAATGAATCACAAAGTGCTTTAAAATCAAGCGCCGTCTCTGAACGAGCAGCAGCAATCGAAAGAGCAAGAGCCAGTTCCGCAACTGCATCTGCCCCTTCCTGGTGGGCGGCAGTTAAATCAGCTCCTATTGTGCGTAATCCTGAATAACCGATGGGGCAGGTCCACTGTTCAGCTTGAACAACCCCTCTCACTTTCGCCCGGACCTCATGATTCACGAAATCAAACACCCGTAATATGGGATCACCTTTCGGCAATGAGTAGAAAAAAACGGGAAAGTCCACGAGCAATTTAGCGAGCACATTTAGTTCCTCATCATTCCATTGAATAGCGGGATAGCCATAATAGACAATTGCTTCGTTCCCTCTATTCAAAGAGGTTTTCAAACGTTCCAAAAAATCTGCTCCGGTCTCGGCAAAAATCGGCTGGGCAATCGTCCAACCCGAATTCAATTTCGATGTACGAATGATGCGCGAAGATTGGTCCGTAGCGGCTTCTGTATAAAGAGGCTGTAGCTCGATGCCTTCCCATGTCTTCGTCACTAATCTTTCAAAAGACTTGCCTTTTAGAGATACATTGACACTTGCTTTCCAATCCTCTAGATTCGGCGTATCGAATATTCCGTTTTTCATTGTATGTATGGACATAGGGGTGGTTCCCTCCTAATCGATATCTCTACCATATATCTACTAGTGTACCTGACATCTCTTTCCTTTAAAAGTATAAACACACTTGACACAATTTACGTTTTTTATTAAAAACGATGTACTAAAATCACCCTTTAACCGAAAGGTGCTGCGGTTAGAAAAGCTTAGGAAAAATCCCCATGCTTGCATGTCGGCATGGGGATGAATACATCAATAAATGGATGTGTTTTCTTTTGAGATATTCTCTAGAATTTCTTTTACGCGAGCGAGGAATCGTCCTGCTACCAGCCCATCTAACACGCGATGATCGAGGGAGAGACAAAGGTTTACCATATCCCGGACGCCAATCATGCCGCCTTCCATGACGACAGGCCGTTTCACAATCGATTCGACTTGCAGGATGGCTGCCTGTGGATAGTTAATGATACCCATCGATTGTACAGAACCGAAAGATCCTGTGTTATTGACTGTGAAAGTTCCGCCTTGCATCTCGTCGGATTTCAATTTACCGGAGCGGACTTTCGCTGCCAGATCATTGATTTCGCGGCCGATGCCTTTAATCGTCAGCTCGTCTGCATGCTTGATGACTGGAACGTACAAGGCATCTTCGGTTGCAACAGCAATCGAAATATTGATGTCTTTCTTCTGGACAATCTTATCGCCTGCCCACATCGAGTTCATCATTGGGAATTCCTTCAACGCCTGTGCGACTGCTTTGACGAAGAATGCAAAATACGTGAGGTTGAATCCTTCCTTCTGTTTAAACTCAGTTTTCAGTGAGTCACGGTAGTTGACCAAGTTTGTTACATCCACCTCGATCATTGTCCATGCATGCGGAGCTTCGTGTTTTGAACGGAGCATATTATTCGCTATTGCACGGCGAACACCACTTACCGGTATCTCGATATCACCAGCTGCAACCGGCACCGATTCCTGCGTACGCGCTGGAGAAGCCGGGGTTTCCTGTTTCGCCTGCTGGGCGGCAACTTCGGAAGAACTAGATGATGAAGAGCTTGATGATTCGGCTAATGAAGTAGGAATCTCACCGCTTTCGATCAGTTTCATCAAATCTTTTCGCGTGATGCGCCCTTCTTTTCCGGAACCTTCCATGAGCATGAGGTCGATGTCATGCTCTTGTGCCAACCGTAAAACCGCAGGCGAATATCGTCCTGCAGCCTTTCCTTTTTCACGCTTCACTGGGGAAGATGGTTTTTGAGAACCCGCTGCAGGCATTTCATTCGCCGGTACCTCTTTAGCCGGCTGGGTTTCAGCAGATTGCGCTGATCCGCTTCCTTCCACTTCAATTGTACAGACCACGACACCAACTTCGACGGTTTCCCCTTCTTGTACGAGAATATCCTTGATCGTCCCTTCAAAGGAAGATGGAATCTCCGCTGTCACTTTATCGGTGTTCACTTCAGCTAACGGGTCATACTTGCTGACGCGATCGCCTGGTTTTACAAGCCATTTCTCTATCGTTCCCTCAGTGACACTCTCACCCAGTTTTGGCATTTCGATATTTTCAATAGCCATTTCTGTCAACCTCCTTCCGTATTAATACTCCGCCAATTCACGGGCAGCCTTTTCAACTTTATCCGGGTTCACCATAAAGAACTTCTCCATCGTCGGCGCATATGGCATGGCAGGAATGTCAGGTCCCGCAAGCCGTTTGATTGGCGCATCCAGTTCGAACAGGCAATTTTCAGCAATGATGGCCGATACTTCACTCATGATGCTTCCTTCCAAATTATCTTCTGTGACAAGCAACACTTTCCCTGTTTTGGAAGCTGCTTCAATGATCGCCTCTTTATCCAAAGGATAGATTGTGCGCAAATCAAGAATATGGACCGAAATCCCGTCTTCCTCAAGACGTTCTGCTGCTTGGAGGGCAAAGTGTACACAAAGGCCATATGTGATGATCGTAATATCGTCGCCTTCCCGTTTAACGTCAGCTTTTCCGATTGGCAATACATATTCCTCTACCGGCACTTCCCCTTTGATCAACCGATATGCACGTTTGTGTTCAAAGAAAAGAACGGGATCGTCGTCACGAATGGCAGCCTTCAGCAAACCTTTCGCATCATAAGGAGTCGAAGGGATGACTACTTTCAATCCCGGCGTACTCGAAAACATGGACTCGACCGATTGCGAATGGTAAAGTGCTCCATGGATTCCACCGCCGAACGGTGCTCGGATGACGATGGGACATGACCAGTCATTATTGGAACGATATCTGATTTTAGCCGCTTCCGATACAATCTGATTGACAGCAGGCATGATGAAATCGGCGAATTGCATTTCAGCGATCGGCCGCATGCCATACATAGCGGCTCCAATTCCAACCCCTGCGATAGCCGATTCAGCTAGTGGGGTATCCAGTGCGCGATACTCACCGAATTGGTCATAGAGACCTGTTGTCGCTTTGAAAACACCGCCTTTTCGGCCAACGTCCTCACCAAGGACAAATACGTTTTCGTCGCGCTCCATCTCTTCTTTCATTGCTTGGGTGATTGCATCGATATAGGAAAGCACAGCCATCACTCGTCGCCCCCTTCCTCTTTATAAACATGGCGTAACGCGTATTCCGGCTCGGCATACGGAGCTTTTTCCGCATAATCGGTCGCTTCGTTCACAATAGCTGAAATCCGTTCTTCCAGTTCTTTTTCAGATGCGTCATCCAAGATGCCTGCTTCTTTCAAGTACGCTGAGAATTTCGGTATCGGATCGAGCTTCCGTTCTTTCTCGAGTTCTTCCGCGTCCCGATACAGGCGATGATCATCATCGGAGGAATGGGCAGTCAGGCGGTAGCAAACTGCTTCGATCAAGCTTGGGCCTTTTCCGGAACGGGCACGGTCTGCCGCCTCTTTCACAACTTTAAAGACATCAAGAGGATCTGTTCCATCGACAGTTACCCCCGGCATCCCGTAACCGACCGCGCGATCGGAGACGTTTTCGCAGGCCAATTGCTTTTCAAGCGGTACGGAAATTGCATATTTATTATTTTCGACCATGACAACTGTCGGCAATTTATGGACACCTGCAAAGTTCATTCCCTCATGGAAGTCCCCTTGGTTGGAGGAACCTTCGCCTAATGTGACAAACGTAACAAAATCCTGTTTTTTCATTTTCGCTGCGAGCGCCACTCCGACTGCATGCGGCAGCTGCGTCGTTACGGGAGATGAACCGGTTAAAATCCGGTTTTTCCGTTGGCCGAAATGACCCGGCATCTGCCGTCCACCTGAGTTCGGATCTTCTGCTTTCGCAAAAGCGGAAAGCATGAGTTCGCGAGGTGTCATGCCGAAATGTAGGACAACACCCATATCACGGTAATACGGGGCAATCCAATCCTTCTCCTTATTTAAAGCAAATGCGGCACCGACTTGAGCAGCCTCTTGACCTTGACATGAAATGACAAATGGGATTTTGCCTGCGCGGTTCAAAAGCCACATTCTTTCATCGAGGCGACGGGCCATGACCATTGTTTCAAACATATGAAGCACATCTTCATTCGTCAATCCAAGTTCTTCATGACGCAAATGAGCCATTTTCAATTCCCCCTTCTGCTATTAGGCTTCCGTTCGTCCGGAATACCCTCCATTTACATATGAATCGCTTTGCCGTCTACCGCAAGCGCGGCTTCACCCATCACTTCCGATAAGGACGGGTGTGGATGGACTGTAGAAGCAATTTCCCAAGGTGTCGCATCCAATACCATCGCCAAGCCTGCTTCGGAAATCAAATCGGTTACATGCGATCCGATCATATGGATGCCCAAAATATCATCTGTCTCTTTATCCGCTATGATTTTAACAAAACCGTCTGCGTGCCCATTGATGAGCGCTTTTCCAATCGCTGCGAAAGGGAACTTGCCGACTTTTACATCAAAGCCTTGATCCTTCGCTTGTTTTTCTGTTAAACCAACGCTGGAAGCTTCCGGAGAAGAGTAAATGCATCGTGCGATCTTCGTATAATCGAGCGACTCTACAGGCTGCCCGGCAATATGTTCAACAGCCAGGATGCCTTCATGGGAGGCGACATGAGCCAGTTGGAGCCCGCCGATGACATCCCCAACGGCATAAATATGGCTTTCTTTCGTTTGGAAAGTCGATTTCGTTTGAATGAAGCCCTTCTCCACTTGTATTTCAGTATTTTCAAGGCCGATTCCTTCCACATTCGCCTGTCTTCCGACAGAAACTAGCATCCGTTCAGCCGTGAACTCTGTTGTTTGGCCATTCATTTCTGCTGAAATGGTAACGGAATCGGTCGTTTTCTTCAATGTCTCCGGGAGCACTTTAGCACCGACTGCAAATGTAATGCCTTTTTTTGATAAGATTTTTTTCATTTCTTTGGAGATGTCTTCGTCTTCTGTCGGGATGATGCGGTCTGCATATTCGATTACCGTCACTTCCACTCCGAAGTCGTGAAGCATGGACGCCCACTCGATACCGATGACGCCGCCGCCGATAATGAGAATGGATTTTGGCAAGGTGTCCATCGCGAGAGCTCCGTCGGAAGACATGATTTGTTGTTCATCCAGTTCAAGGCCCGGCAATGTCCGTGGGCGAGAACCTGTTGCAATGATCAAGTTCTTAAGAATTAACATCTCATTTTCGTCGCCGTTGTTCATTTCAACAGAAATTGTTCCCGGCATTGGAGAGAAGATGGAGGGGCCAAGCATTCTGCCTGTTCCTTCAAACACATCAATTTTCCCTTTCTTCATCAAAGATTGGACACCATTATGCAGTTGCTTGACGATTTCATCCTTGCGGGCTTGCACACGAGAGAAATTCAAGGATGTGCCGGATGTTTCCACTCCAAAATGGGCCGCTTCATTTTTTGCCAATTGATATACGGCAGCACTTTTCAAAAGCGCTTTACTTGGAATACATCCTTTATGTAGGCAAGTTCCCCCTAGTGCCCCTTTTTCAACCAGTGCAGTTTTCAGCCCTAACTGTGCCGAACGGATAGCGGCCACGTAACCGCCTGTTCCACCGCCAAGTATTACCACGTCATATTCCTGTGCCATCGAACATGGCCTCCTTCATCACTATCCTCAAGAAGGATAGGTTTTTGCTTGTTCCTCCTGCATGAGAACACGCAATGCGCCTTCTGCAAGAGCTTGCAGTTCATCTTCACCCGGGAAGACGACGATATCGGCTATCCAGTCGACCCGATCGGCAATGGATTGGATAAATCCTTTTCCATATGCAAGGCCTCCTGTTAAAAGGATGGCGTCCACTTTTCCGCTCAGCACGGCAGCTGCGCTGCCAATCTCTTTGGCCACTTGATATGCCATCGCATCATAGATGAGTTTTGCCCGTTCGTCTCCCGACTCGATTCGTTTCTCAACGGCGACTGCATCATTTGTTCCAAGATAGCCGACGAGCCCACCTTTACCGACAAGGTTGGCCATTAGCTCTTGCCGATAATAGGTGCCTGAGTAGCATAGATCAATCAGATCGCCTGCAGGTACTGTGCCGGCACGTTCAGGGCTGAATGGGCCATCTCCGTGCAATCCATTATTCACATCGATTACTCTCCCGGATTCGTGTACACCCACCGTGATGCCGCCTCCCATATGGGTGACGACAAGACGAAGATCTTCGTACATTTTACCAATTTGCTTCGCGTATCGGCGAGCGACCGCTTTTTGATTCAATGCATGAAAAATCGATTTCCGTTCAATGAGTGGAAATCCAGAAATCCTTGCGAGCGGTTGTAATTCATCTACGACGACAGGATCTACAATAAATGCGGGAACGTTCAGCTCCAACGCAATTTCATTTGCCAAAATGCCTCCCAGATTGGAGGCATGCTGACCAGAAACACCCTTTCGCAAATCCTTGAGCATTGCTTCATTCACAGGGTAAGTGCCGCCGGAAATCGGACGCAGCAATCCACCTCTTCCACAAATGGCGGAAAATCCATTCAGATGGAATCCATGCTCTTCCAAAGTAGTTACAATCGCCTTTTTCCGGAAGCCAAATTGATCGATAATCGAAGGATATCGCGAAAGCTCTACTGTGGAATGGCGTATCGTGCTCTCCATCACTTGTGTTTCATTTTCAAATACGCCGATTTTCGTCGATGTGGATCCCGGATTGATGACCAGAATTTGAAATATGTCTTTCGGCATTTCCAACCCTACCTTCGATATGACAACTGTCTATTATTTCTTGCGGCTTAATACGCTTTTTTCATTTTGCAAGAATTGGCTGCGCGATTTTGCGACACGAGCAATACGTTCTTCGGCAAGGCGGTCTGCAGCCACGTATGTCGGGATGCTATCTCGCTTGGAAATCGCGAAAATCTGCTCGATCGTATCATAGATTCCCGCAACTCGTTTCAATGCACGCTCTCTGTTATAGCCTGCCAATTCATCCGCGACATTGATGACGCCGCCTGAATTAATGACATAATCCGGTGCATAAACAATGCCCATTTCATGGATCATGTCTCCATGTTCCGCATTTTTCAATTGGTTGTTTGCAGAACCCGCAATCACTTTCGCCTTCAATTGCGGAATTGTCTCATCGTTAATGACCGCACCAAGTGCGCATGGAGCAAAAATATCCGCATCTTGCGAATAAATCTCATTCGTGTCGACTGCTACCGCCCCGAAAGCATCTACTGCACGTTGAACCGCATCTTTGTTAATGTCAGTGACGATCAACTTTGCGCCTTCCTCATGTAAATATTCGCAAAGAGCATATGCAACATTTCCGACACCTTGTACCGCGACTGTTTTCCCCTCCAGGGAGTCACTTCCAAATGCCTCCTTAGCAGCCGCTTTCATCCCTTTATACACGCCAAATGCAGTCACAGGGGATGGGTTGCCAGAAGAACCAGCATCGGAAACGCCTGTCACATAGTCTGTTTCCAAGTGAATGAGGTCCATGTCCTCTTCTGTTGTTCCTACATCTTCTGCTGTGATATAACGCCCGTTCAAACCTTCAATAAAACGTCCGAAAGCGCGGAATAATTCAGGGTTCTTATCTTTCTTTGGATCACCGATGATGACTGTTTTTCCACCGCCAAGATCCAATCCTGCAGCCGCATTCTTGTAAGTCATCCCGCGTGCTAAACGAAGAGCATCTTCAATTGCTTCCTCCTCAGATGCGTATGTCCACATACGAGTTCCGCCAAGTGCCGGTCCGAGTGTCGTGTCATGAATCGCGATAATCGCTTTGAGGCCAGATGCTTCGTCTTGGCAAATGACAAGTTGTTCGTAATCGTATTTCTCCATATATTTGAATAATTCCATGTTATTTCCTCCAGTTATTGGTTAATTTTTTGATACGAGTATTGCTAAAGCAAGTGAATATAATTTACTTTCCATACGATCTGATCGCGAAGTAAGGACGACGGGTGCCTTGGCGCCTTGAATGACTGCCCCCACTTTTGCTTGGGCAAAATACATAAGCGACTTATAGAGGATATTTCCCGCCTCGATAGTAGGAACGAGAAGGATATCCGCTTTCCCTGCCGTCTCTCCTGCTATTCCTTTATGTTCAGCAGCTTCCACTGACACCGCATTATCAAGCGCCAACGGACCGTCAACGAGGCAGCCGCTAATTTGTCCCCTATGATTCATGGCAACCAATGCTGCTGCATCCAATGTCGGCTGCATAGCCGGGTTCACCGTTTCGACTGCGGCTAAAGGTGCGACTATCGGTTTTTCAATACCGCATGCGTGTGCAGCCTGAACTGCGTTGCGGACAATTTGCGCTTTTTCCATTAGGTCAGGGGCAATATTCATCGCGGCGTCCGTAACAAACAGCAAACGATCATAACCTGGCACTTCGAAAGCTGCAACATGGGACAGGATCGTCTCCTTGCGCAATCCATAATCTCGGTTGAGTACTTCCTTCAAAATAGTTGCGGTTGGCATATTCCCTTTCATGAGAACATCCGCTTTACCGCTGGAAACCGATTGGACCGCCAATTGGGCTGCCTGCTGCTGATCAGATGCGTTTACAATGTCAATAAGCGCATGATCCAGCAGACGCACATCAACCTTGGCAATGATTGAACGTATTTCATCTTCTTCACCGAATAATCGGAATGTCGCAAGACTTCGCTCTAATGCCAGTTTAACGGCGCCAAGCACATGCGAATCCGCAGCGTTGGCAACCGAAACGACGGGTCGTTGTTCCGAAGCTGCCGCTTTCTCAATTAAAGAATCGAGTGATGCCATCGTTATCATTCCCTGTCAGATAAGTTTATATTTCTCCAATTTGTAATAAAGAGAACGGAGCGAAATTCCTAAACGGCTTGCGGTGAGGGATTTATTGCCATCGTTCTCTTGCAGCGCCTTTTCAAGTACAGCCCGCTCATAATCATCCATGATAGACGCGAGGGTACTTTTCTCCAGCGATACCTCCTCCTCCACCTTTGTATCATTTGGAAAGAGGGACTTCCGTATATCTTCTTCCTTAATGATGATGGTGCCTGGTTGCATATATATCATGGCCCGGCTTAATACATTTTCCAATTCTCGGACGTTGCCCGGCCAGTCATACTGGGCGAGCCGGTCCAGCGCTTCCTCTGTTATCGATTCTACATTCATGCCGAATTCTTGATTCAGCTTGCCGAGCAAGTGATTTGCCACTTCAGGCAAGTCTCCTTTTCGTGTGCGCAGTGGCGGAATGTGGATCGACAAGCGATTCAAGTGATAATAAAGTTCTTCGTGGAACTTGCCCTCATGCATAGCCTTCTCCAAGTTTTTCGAACTGGCCGTAATAATACGTGCATGGTGTCCCTTTTGGTCCGATTGTATTTGACTTGCCTTGGTCATGATATAATCCAGCAGTCTTTTTTGTGTTTTCTGCGGCAGATCCGAGATTTCATCTAGAAATAATGTTCCTTTTCCCGTTTCAGCCAGCAAGCCTGCCCTACGCCCTCCTGTTTCAACTGGGTCCTCACCGAACAATTCTTTCTCTATAATAGCAGGATCAATGACGCTGCAATTTACCCGAATAAAATTATAGTTCTTCCGATCGCTTCCCGAATGGATCGCGTGTGCAAACAACTCCTTGCCAGTCCCCGGTTCTCCGCGCAGCAGGACAGGAGCAGACGATTTTGCGGCAACTTTAGCTTGTTCAATAGCCAGTTCAATATCCGGTGAACTTCCGTTAATATCAGAAAATGAATATGTAGATTCAAGTTTTCGGATGATAGAACGCGCCCAATCCAGCTCGCGCATGAGACTTCTCATTTCTGTTATATCATGAATGACTCCCACACTGCCCATGACATGCTGGTCGACAATGATAGGCGCCACGTTGACAATGACGTCCCGATTCGATTCTCCGATACGCATATTCACACCGCGTACAGGCTTTTTCGTCTTCAGTACCTTCATATGGATGCTTTCGCCTTCATTAATATCCACAGTCGCCGGTTTTCCGACCACCTCATCTTCAGACAGGCCGGTAATCCGGGTATAAGCTGGGTTGACTAATATGCCGTTGCCTTTGTTGTCAACGACAGAAATGGCATCATCGCTCGAATGAATAATCGCTTCCAACATCGTTTTTACTTGCTTTAAGTCTGTTATTTCCTCAGCGAGCTTCAATACTTCCGAAACGTCTTTAAATACAGCAAACGCTCCAATTTTATCTCCTTCCGAAGTGAAAAGAGGGAAGCGGGAGCTGACAATCTTCAGACCATTGGGCAATTGAAGTTCTTCGTTCGATTCCACCTTGCCTGACTTGAAAACCCTGACAAGTTTGCTTTCGGGAATGATCTCTCCGATTGGCGTACCAATGGTCAATTCACTTTGGACGCCTAACATCCTGCAAGCGCTTTCATTGATAAAATCAATCATCCCTTGCGCATTGATGCCGATCATTCCTTCTTCAACCGAATTAAAAATGAGCTGCTGTTTATGAATTTCTGTTTGAACTTGTTGAATAAAATGATTCTTCTCGTTTAACAGATGGACAATCAAACTGGCCACAGAACCCGGTACAAGCATAGTTCCCGGCGGTTTGTATTCCATTAATTCCGCAAACACGGCAGGATCTCCTGTGACATCAAATACGATGTGAACGGGTTCCGCCAAAAATGGCTTCCATTGGTGCCCGGTACGGATACCCAGTTCTTTAGCAAGTTGTAAACCCGGAGCCTTTTCATCCTGATCCACGATTGCGAAAACTTGCATGAAATCTAAATTGTTAATGAGATGCAATAATGCGGAGCCGCCTTTCCCTGCTCCAATAATCAAAACCTTTTGCAAGGACATTCAATCTCCTTTAACAAGAATGCAATCTTTTGCAAATCCAATTTAATCATACACCATTACTCCTTTCTTGACAATAATTGATGACGCTGTAAAATTAAATTCGATAAGGAGTTGTTTACAATGGCCCGTTTGGCGGCGTTTATTGTCCTTCTCATACCCGGTTTGATGGCAGCTTTCGGCATCAAATTGATGAGAGATTCATTGTTCGGTATATTATTCAGTCCGTTCCCTTACATCTGGCTGCAGTTTTTGATCGGTTTCCTTCTGTTTGCTGCCGGTCTCGGGTTCTTCGCCGGTTTTTTGCTTCGACGCGACCGGAGAAAAGGGCGTGTACAAGAAAAGTTTCAGGAAAAACGTTAGATCGGTTGAAAGACGTTACATAAGTTTTTGCGAGCAAGCGTAGATACAAAAAAGCAGTCGGAATCCCGACTGCTTTTTTGTATATTCAACCCAAAGCTTGCACAAATCGTTCTGGATAATCCGTAATCCATCCGGCAATCCGCCCTTCACTTAGAAGAGCTTGCTCTTTTCCTGTCACTCCATACATTCTGAGAACTTTTCCTGATTCGATTAGCATCTCCTTGAACGGCTCTTTCCATAACCTCTTATGGAAATGGAAACTATCTACTTCAAAATCAGCCAGACGGTTTGGTTCAAGTTGCCGCTTTTTCAATAATAACGCAGTTTCCATCTTCGGTTCAAGCTCTCGCACGCGTTGCAATATTCCATAATCAAATGAGGAAAAATGGACCTGATCGAGCAAAGCAGCCATATCCAAAATTTCATTTAGCGATTCGGGGTTTGCAATGACAGTCTCCTTCAATTCGATATTTAATGCAATGTTATGCAATAAACAGAAGGAAACGGTTTCTCTTAAGGAAGGAACCCGGCTGCCCATGAATAGTCTCCAAAATCTCTTTCCAATTCGAATATGCTCTAGTTCACTCCATGCCAGTGAAGATACCGGCCTTCTCCTTCCTGCAACGCGTTGCAAACCTGGATCATGCAGGACAACAGGAATGCCGTCACTCGTAATCTGAACATCAATCTCAAGACCATCAGCCCCCAGATGAAGGGCTTCCTTGAATGCAGCCATTGTATTTTCAAAACGATGGGCGGAAGCACCCCGATGAGCGAACACGAGCGGCCTAGACATTGAGTACATTGTCAAAGACTTCAAAAACACCTTTTGTTGTCTTTGTAAGTGTGGTGGATTTTTGTCCTATGTGGATAATGACGCCTGGATAAGCTTCTTGAGACACTTCTATTTTAGGCGGGATGGCATTTTTTATTTTTCGCATGCCCAATTGTATTTCAGTATCCAGCTCTAACATTCTACTTAATCCTGCATCAATCGATTGCTGCATTTTATGCAATGCCTCGGCTTGCTGCCCTACCAACTGATCACCCAGCGCTTCGAATTTGCTCGTATGTTCCTCGAGCTGACGGGTTGTATCTTGGATCTCTTTCAGTTCTTGCGCCAGATGCTGGATTTCCCTATAAATCAAATCCTTATCCACTCCCTTTGCATGCAGATGGGTCGTTCGCTCATGGTGATTCCCCGCATAAGCGCATTTGATCAAATGTAAGGCTTCAATATGTCCGCCAATAATTTTGCCACGATGAACATCCACATGCACCTGGTCAGCAACGACTTCACATCCAAGCATATAAAGGCCTACATGTACAGCCGAAGCGTATATTTTGCAATTGTTTGCGTGTTTTAAAAAAATATCCCCTTTTGCTTCTATAACTGACATGTTTCCGCCAAATACGCCTCCCTTTATGTATAAATCTCCTTCTGAAGAGCAGATTTCCTTTGAGTTTGTGACGCCTTCGTTGCCCTCTATCGAAATATCTCCTTTGGCATTAACGGAATATCCTGCAAGGACCGTTCCTAGGATGCGGACTGCACCATCAAACGTAATGGAACCGGTTTCCGGTCCGACGTCCCCATTGATAACTAGCTGAGCACCTATGCTGATAACACCTTGGTTAAATTCCAAGGCGCCGCTATGCGAGGCACGCAACACAATTTTATCTCCTTCTTCCACTTCGAATATCGATTTAGCATCATATTCCAATCTTGCATCACTGCCCCGTGATGCGGGAACTTCATTTCCAAATATATCGATTCCAGGCGTACCAGCCGTGGGTGGGACTTTTTCACCGAGCCAATCACCCTGTTTAATAGGTGTGACAAAATTCATTTCATAATAATCTGCTGATCCATCTTCCCGAATGACCGGCTTTCGTTCGGGACGGTTTATATAAGTAATGATAGCGTTCTCCCCATCGACAGGTTGTTTGCCAACTGCAATGGGAAGTGGAGTGCCCGGAAGCAATACCATCGAGTCAAGCGGCTCCCGTCCAAAACTGATCCCTAGCTCTTCCATTTCTTGTTCCGCTAGTTGAAGAAGCTTGTCACGATTGCTTTCAGCTTCCTCAATGGTCACATTCAAATAGAGATGGGCTTTCATTCGATCCGATTGAACATCAATTTCAAGAAGCGGTACATACGTACCAATCAAATGTTCCTTATCCACTTCCGTAAGCGCTTTCTTCAAGACAGGAAATGATTGGATCTTAATTCTTGGATGTTGTTGGATGATCCGATCGAAGGATTTAATTGGAAATCCCCCTTTTTTAAGGCGCAGATACACATTCAGCTCATCTACAACAAACAAGTCGAAGAAATCGTTCTCTAGCAGCACCAGTCCTCACCTCCATTGTTTATTATTCATTATAATCGATTTACACGACTATTTGGATAGTGAAAAGGATACAAAGGTTTTGAAGAGGTATGTGATAGAACTTGCATGAAATACAACTGAACTTTATATCAAAAAAATAAAACCAACGAAATTTCACACTCGTCGGCTTTGAAATCATTTGCTACATTTATATTGATTTTCTTTTAGCTTGCCATATGCTCGATTCTGATTTTATCAGCAATCATCGCTATGAATTCACTGTTTGTCGGTTTGCTTTTCAAATGGTGTACTGTATATCCAAACGTTTTGGAGATAACATCATAATTCCCACGGTTCCAAGCAACTTCGATGGCATGCCGAATAGCACGTTCCACTCTTGACGGAGTAGTTTTATACTTTTCAGCAATATCTGGATAAAGGACTTTAGTAACAGATCCAAGTAAATCCACATCTGTGTAGACCATCTGGATCGCCTCGCGAAGGAATGCATACCCTTTAATATGAGCAGGAACGCCAATTTCTTTAATAATCGATGTGATGGTCGTATCAAGCATTTTTTGGTTAATCGGACCTTCCTCTTGGACGGTACTTTCCTGAGTCGCCTGTTTTGTTGGTTTTTGCGTTCCTGCCACTTGAAAAATCTGATTTACCAGACGATCCAATTCAAACGGTTTTAACATAAAATAAGAAGCACCTAAGCTTGCGGCATGCGACATGACATCTTCCTGGCCAAAAGCCGTCAGCATGATGACATGCATATCATTGAACTCCGCATTGGATCTTAAAGTTTCCAGCACTGCTATTCCGTCTAAATGTGGCATAATGATATCGAGCAATAAAATATCCGGCACTACCTCTTGCAGCATCGATAAACAGACCTTGCCGTTATGGGCGGTCCAAATGATTTCAAATTCAGCCTGGTTTTCCAAATAGGTCTTCATTGTCCGTACCAGTTCCTTATTGTCATCCGCAATTGCAATTTTAACTTTCTCCATTCCGATCCTCCTAAATGATATCCATATTGATTGTATCGTCCTGTGCTTAGGAAAATTTCGACAAAACGTTGAAGAATCCTCTATGGAACGTAAAAATGCATCTTATGTATTATGATTTCCCTATATTTCGACTATCTTCTATGTTTTATTGAGAACGAACGGTGGGACTCATTGTTAAGCAGCAGGAAGGAAATGCATTTTCCTTCCTGTGCCGCTGCCTTTTAGGAATGTTACAAGCGAGTGATGGATCTTTTTTTTACTTTTCGCCGTTCCGCATTGTGACAAGGAAGAGGCCTGCTCCCTTCTGTGGTTCGTCTACAAACATATGCGTGACAGCCCCGACAAATTTTCCTTTTTGGATGACCGGACTTCCGCTCATGCCCTGTAGAATACCGCCGGTTTTAGCAAGTAATTTTGAATCAGTCAGTATGAAATGGAATTGTTCTTCCTCAATTTTCGTGATAGTAATGGTGAATTTTCCAACCTCTGTCCCTTTGACAGTCGTATAAATTTGCGCTTCACCCAGTTGCAGCTCACGCGGTTGCATAATTTCCAAGGGCTCGGCTAACACTTTCTTTGAAGCATCATTCCATGTTCCGAAAATGCCGTAGATCCCATTCGTTTGAATCTTCCCTAAATAATCTTCATTTTTGACAATGGAAGATATTTTATAACCCGGCACACCGGGAACGCTCTTTTTGATTTGTTCAATTTCTGACAGATAAATCGTACCTTCTTTAAAGGTAGGTGGTGATTTCAAGGAACTATCGACGATTTGATGGCCTAGCGCCCCGTATGTCCCTTTTTGCGGATCGACATACGTCAAGGTCCCCGTCCCTTCCGTTCGGTCTTTCAAAAAAGGGAAAAGACGTTTTAAGGCATTTGAATCGGCATTCATAACGCTCTCTTCTCCATCACGGGCAATGAGCAAGCGGATCTGTTCCTGTTTGATGTTCGGTAAGATGCTTTCGACATCTTGCACTGTTTTGATTTCTTTATCACCTAGCTGGCGGATGGAGTCGCCGGCCTTCAACCACGTATCATCGTTGACGAGTACGTCACCTGTGATAAACACACCGGACAAATCCATTTGGATGCCGATGGATTGCCCCATCGGGATGACCGAACCGCTCTCCGCAGCAGCTTTGTCATAATGGAATGGCAATAAAAATAACAGCGCGGCAAACGAAACGGTCAGCTTGAGTCGTCTATTCCATCCCATGGTTCACCTCCTCAAATAAGATACTAATGGTATGTCCGTTCGCACGGATGTTATAAGAGGGTAATTCAAGCAAAAAGACATGAATTACGCATACGAATTTTGTTTACCCGTTATAGGATGAGGAAAAAGGACACACCCTATCCATATGATGCAGCAAAACAGAGTTATGATTTTCCCCCGAAATAAGAATCATCAATGATAACGACATATTTCCGTGTCACTATATACGAAAAAAACGTACACAAGAGCATGCACGTTTTTGCTAAGTTATAGACCTATATTACGACCGAAATGCTTTTTTCCGATTGTCCGCCAATGACAGCAATTCATCTGCATGGCGCAAAGTGAGTTCGGTGATTTCAGCCCCTGAGAGCATTCTGGACAGCTCCTTCGTCCGGTCCATCCCGGTTATTTCGGAAATCGCTGTCGTTGTTCGATCGTCCTTTACATCTTTTTTAATAAGATAATGGTGATCTGCCATCGCTGCAACTTGCGGTAAATGGGAAATGCAAAGCACTTGGGAATGGGTAGCAATCATGGCGATCTTTTCTGCAATGGCTTGCGCTACCCGACCGCTAACGCCTGTGTCCACTTCATCAAAAATGATCGATGTGATTCCTTGATGCTTGGAAAATATGGTTTTTAGCGCAAGCATGATTCGGGACAACTCACCGCCCGACGCTATCTTAACGAGCGACTTCATCGGTTCCCCAACATTCGTCGAGATGAAAAAAGCCACATCATCAAAGCCCTTCGCATCAAACGTTCCGGGTTGTTGGCTTACTCTAACTTCAAAAGTAGCCTTTTCCATATGAAGTTCCTTCAACTGTTGCAATATGGCGCACTCCAATTGCAGTGCCGCATCTCGCCTGATCAAAGAAAGTTCCATTGCCTCTACTTCAAGGTCCTGCACAAGCTGCCCCAATTTTTCCTTTCCTTTGTCCAATCGCTCATCGCGGTGGATTAATTGGTCCAATTCATCAGCAATCTTATCACGATAGAGCAAAATCTCCTCAACTGAACTGCCGTATTTCCGTTTCAAGGTGAGAAGCTGCGCCAGACGCCCTTCCACATAATCCAAACGCCCAGGATCAAATTCCATCTGGTCAATCAAGCTCTTTAGATCGTGGGCAGTGTCTTGCAACGTGAAGAAGCTCGTAGCGACCGATTCTGCATGGACAGATAGTGACTTATCGACCGAAGCTGCATCCTCCAAATCGCTCATTGCTGATCCAACCCAATCCAACGCATGCATATCCCCGCTAATCGATTCATAAGCAGTATTCAACCGTTCGAACAGTCTGTGAAAATGATGCAATTTGTTCTTTTCTTCCTCGAGCTCCTCTTCTTCTCCGATGACAAGTTCAGCCGCGTCAATCTCATTTAATTGGAAGGAATAAAGATCAATCCGTTGTGCCACTTGTTGTTCGTTCTCCGTGGCCGCTTCCAATTTCCTTTTTAGCTTGACGTAGCTAGAATATAATTCTGAATAATTATCAAGCGCCTGCTTTAACGTGTTCCCCGCAAAATGGTCCAGCAGATGGATATGCCGCTTCTCCATCATCAGTTCCTGATTATCATGCTGTCCATGAATGTCGATTAACTGCGCTCCGATTTCCCTTAATATGCCGATTGTAACAAGCTTGCCGTTTATACGGCATGTCGACTTCCCATTCGCATTCAAATCTCTCCGAAGAATGAGCGTCCCCTCATCGGATTCAATTCCAGCTTCCAGCAATTTTTCGAAAACCGGATGGGTCGGTTCATCAATCGTAAACAGACCTTCCAGCTCAGCTTTCGCTGCTCCGTGGCGGATAAACTCCTGAGAGCCTCTGCCGCCAGCAAGCAATTGGACGGCATCAATAATGATGGATTTGCCGGCGCCGGTTTCCCCAGTCAATACTGTCAGACCTTCATCAAATGCCACTTCGAGATGATCGATAATGGCAAAATTTCGGATTGATAATTCTCGTAACAATCCATTTATCCCCCTTTGCAGCTATGTGCTCATTTGTTTCGTCAACTCGGGTAAGCTATTGTCTCGGCTAGGCAATGGATTTAGACTAACTAACCGACAGTTGCTCATCCGCGCCGCTTGTTAGATTCATCAAGCTTTTTGAAGAACGGTACGATTTGGAAAGCCATTCTTCAGTAGCGAATGCTCTTGAGCCATGTTCGTATATTCCAGTTACATCTAATTGTACAACAGGGCTGCAAATCTCGTGTTGGATTGTGCTTCCCTTGTCTTGAATTAGAACATGGCAAGCAATCGTTCCTTCACTTCCAGTGTAACTGTCTCGTTCCGACAAATGATCATGCACGTATCGTCGCCGCAAATGGTTCCCAGCATTTCATCCCATGACAAGTTGTCAATTAAAGAGCCGACAGCGTGGGCATTGCCCGGCAATGTTTTCAACACGATGAAGTATCCGGCGCTGTCCATGCTGAGATAGGCGTCTGACAATATCCGTCGAAGCTTATCTTCGGTGTTAAAATTAGGGACTTGCGGCAAACTGTATTTATAGCGGCCGTCTGGCAAGGGAACCTTAATAAGATGCAATTCCTTAATATCGCGTGAAACTGTCGCCTGAGTCACATCGACCCCTGCACTTCTCAATTTATCGACTAGCTGGTCCTGCGTTTCCACTTCATGATTCGTTATAATATCCCGTATCCGGATATGCCGTTGTCCTTTGTTCATACTCATCACTCCGATAACCATAGTAAATACGGCTTTAAATTCCATAAGACGAAAAACGCGCATGTTTGCGCGTTACGTCAACTTCTCATGTGCGGTTGCAATCAATGTCTTGAAGTCTTCTTCTTTATAACGGGTGGATGGTTGATTTTCCGAACGCAAATGAAATAGAAATTCTATATTTCCTTCCCCACCCGTTACTGGAGAATACGACATTCCGCAAAGGGAGAATCCTTCCCCCATTGCAAGGTCGGCAACTTTCCTCAATACCTCCAGATGGATGGAACGGTCTTTGACAATCCCCTTTTTTCCTACGTTCTCTTTTCCTGCTTCAAATTGAGGTTTAACAAGCGCAATTACATCTCCATCCTGGTTGAGGATCTGTTTGAGAGGCGGGAATATGAGTCCTAAAGAAATGAACGATACGTCAATTGTTGCAAACTCCGGACGACCCATTTGAAATTGGTCAAGTGTTGCATGCCTAAAATTAGTTCGCTCCATAACTGTTACCCGAGGATCTTGTCTAATTTTCCAAGCAAGTTGATTTGTTCCCACATCAAGGGCGTAACAATGCGCGGCGCCGTTTTGCAGCGCACAATCCGTAAAACCGCCAGTTGATGAACCGATATCCAACACAGTTTTACCCTCGACCGAAACATCAAACTCCTCTAATGCCTTCTCCAGTTTCAAGCCACCCCGGCTAACGTATTTCAACACCGAGCCTTTTACAGTCAAGGGTGCATCAACCGAGATTTTCTCTCCTGGCTTATCCATCCGGAGGTCACCTGAAAAGACGAGGCCTGCCATGATGGATCGCTTTGCTTTTTCACGGGTCTCCGCTAATCCGTGTTCGACTAGCAGGATATCGACCCGTTCCTTCCGTTGGCCTGTCATACAATTTCCCTTTCCGTCTGTTGTTCCAGAATACATTCTTCCATCATCCTGGCTAGGTTTTCGGTGGTCATACCGATTTCTTCGAGCAGTTTATCCACATTGCCATGTTCGATGAATTGATCGGGAATCCCCATCCTCCTGATTGGAGCTGGATTTTTCATTGTATCATGTGCATATTCGATGACAGCGCTTCCGAACCCACCTGCCAATACAGCTTCCTCCAGGGTGATGATTGGTTTTCCTGCTGCAAAAATATAATCCAGCATCGCCGTATCGAGCGGCTTGATGAACCGCGCATTCACCACTTGCACATTCATGCCTTTGGCGGCCAATTGTTCAGCTGCATCCAAAGCCATCGGTATCGTTGTGCCGAAAGTCAAAATCGTGCCGTCTGTCCCCACCCGAAGGACTTCCCAAGTGCCGATCGGAATTGTTTTGAGTTCATCATCCATTTGGATACCAAGGCCGTTGCCCCGAGGATATCTCATTGCAATGGGTCCTTGATCATATTCCAAAGCAGTTTTCACCATATGCTGCCCTTCGTTCTCGTCCTTCGGCATCATCAGTACTAAATTTGGCATATGACGCAAAAAGGCAATATCGAACACTCCCTGGTGCGTTTCGCCATCCGCGCCGACAAGGCCAGCCCGGTCAATGCCGACAAAAACATTCAAGTTCTGTCTTGTTATATCGTGAAGCATCTGGTCGTACGCCCGCTGAAGGAATGTAGAGTAGATTGCCAAAAACGGTTTCATTCCTTGCGTCGCAAGACCCGCTGCCATTGTGGCGGCGTGTTGCTCAGCTATTCCGACATCAAAGAAGCGATCCGGAAATTCAGCTGCAAATCCTTCTAATTTCGAACCAACCGGCATGGCCGGAGTAATGGCAACAACCCGCTCATCTTTCCGAGCAATTTTCCTTACGGTCTCCGAAACGAGACTGCTCCAAGCTGGACCAGCAGAAACTGATTTGACAAAATCGCCGGTATCAATTTTGTATGGGCCTGTTCCATGCCATGTTCCGACTTTATCATCCTCTGCTGGACGGTACCCTTTCCCCTTCTTCGTGATCACATGAAGAAGGACAGGTCCTTCCATTTTTTTAGCATATTGCAGATTTCTCTCAAGATCAGTGAAATCGTGCCCATCGATCGGTCCTAAGTAAGTAAAGCCCAGTTCTTCAAAAAACACACCAGAGACGAGCAAGTACTTCAAGCTATCCTTAACCCGTTCTGCAGCAGAAGCAACTTTTCCTCCAACCGCCGGAATCTTTTTCAGAATATACTCTAATTCATCCTTGACTGAATTGTATTTGCCGGCTGTTCGAAGCTTTCCTAACACCGCGTGGAGCGCTCCCACGTTTGGGGCAATGGACATTTCATTATCATTCAGGATGACAGTCATGTTGGTTTTGGTATGGCCGATATGATTCAGCGCCTCAAGTGCCATGCCGCCCGTTAGAGCTCCATCTCCAATGATTGGGATGACATAATTTTTCTCTTTCTTAATATCACGAGCGGCGGCCATGCCCATTGCAGCGGAAAGTGAGGTCGAGCTATGTCCAGTCTCCCAGACATCATGTTCGCTTTCCAGCATCTTCGGAAAGCCGCTGAGCCCTTTAAATTGGCGCAATGTTTTAAAATCTCCCGCTCTGCCAGTCAATATTTTATGGACATATGCCTGGTGCCCTACGTCCCATATAATTTTATCCTGCGGACTATCGAACATTTTATGGAGCGCAATTGTCAACTCGACTACGCCTAAATTCGGTCCGATATGACCGCCGGTTACAGACAAATTCTCGATAAGGAATTTTCTGATGGCAGCTGCAAGCTCCATCATCTGGTTCTTATCGAGAGATTTAACGAAAGATGGATTTTTAATCTGTGTAAGATCCATCAATATCACGCACCTTCATTAATTGATTGCCACGATTCCAACAACGCTTTCTTCATTATACCAAGAAGGGTCTCCAATACAACATATTGGTCCGATGGGATGAGATAAATTCAAACCCTTTCAACTTTAAGCATTACGGTCTACAATATAATCAGCGAAAAGACCTAAAAGCGATTGTTCATCAGGAAGGAACTGGATGGATGCCAAAGCGGATTGATGATGCTGGCGCAAACGCTCTTCCGCCCCATTGAGGCCAAGCAAAGCGGGGTATGTCGATTTTTCTCTTTCAACATCGCTGCCGGCAGTCTTTCCAAGTTGTTCGGTTGTGGCAGTTATATCAAGAATATCATCTTTGATTTGAAATGCGAGACCTATATTTCTTGCATATTCTTTCAATTTTATGATTTGCTCTTCATTCGCTTTGGCTAAAATGGCTCCCGCTTCAATACAAAATGAGAGCAAAGCGCCTGTCTTGTGCAAATGAACCGTCTCCAACTGTTCCAGGGATAAAGAGCGGTGTTCCCCCTCAATGTCGAGCACTTGTCCGCCCACCATGCCACGAGGTCCGGAAGCCTCCGCCAATAGCGTAATGATTCGAAGCGCATCTTGCGGATGGGTCTCTTTTAATGTGGATAATTGTTTGAATGCCAATGTTTGGAGGGCATCGCCTGCTAATACGGCTATTGCTTCGCCGTACACTTTATGGTTCGTCGGTTTGCCGCGTCTAAAATCATCGTCGTCCATACTTGGCAGATCATCGTGAATGAGTGAATAGGTATGGATCATTTCAACAGCGCACGCAACCGTCACTGCATCTGCCGAAGAGGCATGCAAATCTTCCAGCGTCGCTAGAACGAGCATCGGTCTGATCCGCTTGCCTCCTGCTCGGATAGAATAAGCCATGGACTCCCGCAATGAGGATGGAATGCCTGCTTCCTCCAGCATGCCTGCCATGGCAGTGTCAATAATCGGCATCTTTTCTTCTATGAACCGTTTCAATCTATCATTCATTGGTTTCGGCCCCTTTTTCCGGATTGAACGGTTTTTGCTGTCCCTCTTGGTCAATGACCGAAATCAATTGTTTTTCTGCGTCTTGCAGTTTGCCGTGACAATATTGTGACAGCTCCATCCCTTTCTTATAAAGGGAAATTGCGTCCTCTAAAGGCACATCGCCTGTTTCCAACCGTTGGACGATCTCTTCCAATTTGAGCATCGCTTCCTCAAAACGAAGATTGTCGTTTTCCATTTAGTTTTCCCCCTCGTCGTTCAATCGTACCGATTTCACATCTGCTTCCACTACTCCGTCTTGCAATCGAATCTGGACAGGATTTCCCACTTGAATCTTTGCGGCATTTTTCACAACCTGTCCTTCTTGATAGGTAACAGAAAAACCCCGTTCCATGACTTGAAGCGGATTTAACGCTTTCAACATACGGATGGAAGACGTGAACCGATCTTGTCGGGTTTGCACGAAGCGTTTTGCAGCAAATACCATTCTCTCGGTATGCCGATCGATATTTCGCTGTTCTTCACTAATCCGCTGGGCCGGCGAATAAAATGCAAGCATCTGGTCCAAACGTTTATGATCCATCTTCCGTCTTGCCGTAATATCTGTTCCGCTTCGGTACAGCCTGTCCTCCAAAACACTCAATCTCTCGGTGAACGGACGATAAAGCCGTTCCGGAAACTGGAATGGATAGGAAGATTCACAGACTGCGAGGCGCCTTCTCTCATGCTTAATTTGATTAGAAAGAGAAAGATACAGAGACCGCTTCCTCTCTAGTATCCGTTCGAATAGTTCTTCTTTGGAAGGAACGGCCATCTCCGCTGCCGCAGTCGGTGTCGGAGCTCGACGATCTGCTACAAAATCGGCAATCGTCGTGTCAGTTTCATGACCCACCGCACTAATGATTGGAATTTTAGAGGAAAAAATGGCTCTAGCCACAATTTCTTCATTAAAAGCCCAAAGGTCTTCTATGGAACCTCCTCCTCGTCCAACGATTAAAACGTCAATTGAACCAAATGATTCTGCTTGGGCAATCGCTTTCACAACGGAAGGAGCTGCTTGTGGACCTTGAACAATCGCGGGGAACAAGATAATCTCTGCAAGCGGGTATCGACGGGCGATTGTCGAGCAAATATCCCGAATCGCTGCACCGGATTGGGCGGTTACAACTCCGACTTTATTTGGCAAGGGAGGCAATGGTTGTTTCCAACGTGAATCAAACAGGCCTTCCTTTCCCAAATTGTCTTTCAGTTGTTCAAATGCCAAATAGAGAGCGCCTATTCCATCCGGCTGCATCGTTTGAACATACAGCTGATACTGGCCGCTCGCTTCATATACATTGACATCCCCGGTCAACAGGACATTCATCCCTTCCTCCGGCTTGAATTTCAACTGTGAAGCATTCGACCGAAACATTGCAGATTGGATCCGGCTCTTATCATCTTTCAATGTGAAATAAATATGACCGCTCGGATGGACTTTGACATTCGATAACTCCCCTTTGACAAAGACGTTTCGCAAATGAGGATCAGCGTCAAACTTTCTTTTTATGTATTTTGTTAGAGCGTTCACGGTTAAGTAAGGATGACCGGTCATACTATCTTTCACCTCCGAAACTAAATAGACAAGTAACTGGCCCGGATCATTTGAGCGGAAAGCAACGGCCTTCCGCTTGTTTTTACGGAATTAGGATTTGGCATTGCAAGCTTTTTCTGCGCTTTGCAATGTATTTTTCAAAAGCATAGTAATCGTCATCGGGCCGACGCCACCCGGAACCGGTGTGATAGCAGTGGCAATGTTCTTTACTTGATCGTAATCGACATCACCACAAAGCTTGCCGTTGTCATCTCGATTCATGCCAACGTCAATAATGATCGCACCTTTTTTGACATGATCCTTGGTTATAAATTTCGGGATTCCGATCGCTACAATTAAAATATCTGCCTGTTTGGTGAAGCTCGCCAAATCCTTCGTTCTAGAATGACAATAGGTAACAGTGGCATTTCTCTGCAACAATAGTTGTCCCATCGGTTTACCTACAATATTACTCCGCCCAATGACCACTGCATGTTTCCCTTCCAGATCGATTCCGGAACGATCCAATAACGCCATGATTCCATGGGGAGTGCAGGGCAGGAACGTCTCTTGGCCGATCATCATCTTTCCGACGTTAACCGGATGAAACCCATCTACATCCTTGGAAGGTGTGATTGATCCGATGATCAAGTTTTCATCAATATGCTTCGGCAACGGCAATTGCACCAGAATGCCATGGATCGATTCGTCTTGATTCAACTCTTCAACCTGCCTAAGCAGCTCATCCGTCGATACCGTATCAGGAAGTTCGATGAGGACTGACTTCATTCCGACTTCAATGCTCGACTTTTCTTTATTTTTCACATAGGTTTGGGAGGCGGGATTATCACCTACCAAAATAACAGCAAGCCCCGGCTGGCACCCTTTATGTACAAGTTTGCCAACACTCTGCTTAACCTCTTCCCTAATCTCCTTGCCGATTACACGTCCATCAATCACTTTGCCAGTCATCACTGATTCCTCCAGACAATATTATTCTTGTTCTTCAAATTTCGAAAGAACACCGTTTACAAATCGTCCTGATTTTTCATCACCGTACAATTTACAAAGCTCAATCGCCTCGTTCAAGACGACTTTATGTGGTACGTCTTCGCTATAAAGCAGTTCAAAAGCCGCTAGTCTTAAAATGGTCCTTTCAATCTTAGGCAACCGATCCAGTGACCATTTCTCCAGTTTACTGACCAATTGCTCATCGATTTCCAGCATATGTTCCACGGTGCCACGCACGAGCTTCTCGTAAAATGCGTCGATCCGCCCTTCTACCACATAAGCAATCGCCTCATCCGCGGTCATTTCGGTATTATCCAATTGAAAAAGGGTTTGTACCGCCTTTTCCCTGGCTTCTCGTCGTTTCATTCGGTTTTCTCCTCCACTACTGTATATCTCGGGCTTAATCATAGCATATCCTGCTTGTATTTATATAGCATAACAAGTTGAAAAGCATCATCCGAAGACGATGCTTTTCTCTGCCCGGATTTCCATGGGACTGTTCGAAACGCAGTCATGGAAGTGATAAGCGCATCCTATCATTCAGTATGCACTACTTATTGTCCGATGCCACGTCGAAGTCGATGCCAGTAATGTGGACATTCACTTCTTTCGTTTCAAGCGAAGTCATATGGTAAATGGCATGACGAACTTGTTTTTGAATGTTGGTAGCGACTTCCGGTATGGAATGGCCATATTCAACTACACAATAAATATCAATCTTCAGTTCCTCGTCAGACCAATCCGTTTTAACGCCCTTGCCATGCATCACCTTGCCGAATTTTTCTGCGACGCCAGTTGCAAAGTTGCCTTTCGTCTTTGCTACCCCATCCACTTCATTCGTCGCGATGCCGACGATGACTTCCAACACTTCAGGAGCCAGCTGCACACGGCCAAGTGCCGCATTGCCGGCCGGATCTTTACCGACAAATGATGGATTTGTCTTTTCAGCCATACCAAATCTCCTCCTCGGATATCATGCTATGCATAGGAATGCGATTAATCGGCACCCCTCTCTTACATCACATCATATTTTTCAAGAAACTTCGTGTCAAAGTCACCTGACTTGAAGACGCCATGATCCATTAAATTCAAATGGAAAGGAATCGTTGTGCTCACACCTTCGATGATGAATTCCCCAAGTGCCCGTTTCATCCGCGCGACCGCCTCTTCACGGGTGTCTCCATGGACGATCAGTTTGGCCACCATGGAATCATAATACGGCGGAATCGAGTACCCCGGATACATCGCGCTGTCCACCCGGACGCCAAAGCCGCCCGGAGCCATATACATGGACACCTTCCCCGGTGATGGCATGAAGTTTTTCGCTGGATTCTCCGCATTGATCCGGCATTCGATAGCCCAGCCGTTAATTTGGATGTCCTCTTGCTTGTACGGCAACGTTTCACCAGCAGCGACATGCAACTGCTGTTTGATGAGATCGATGCCGGTGATCATTTCGGTGACAGGGTGCTCCACTTGAATTCTGGTATTCATTTCCATGAAATAAAATTTCTTGTTAATATGATCAAAAATGAATTCGACTGTGCCGGCTCCGCGGTAATTAACGGCTTCTGCCGCTTTTACTGCGGCTTCCCCCATCTCTTTGCGCAATTCAGGGGTCAGAGCTGGAGACGGTGCCTCCTCGACAAGTTTTTGCATACGCCGTTGAATGGAACAATCACGTTCCCCCAAATGGATCGTATTGCCATGCTTATCCGCAAGCACTTGCACTTCTACATGGCGGAACTCCTCGATAAACTTCTCTAAATAGACACCCGGATTTCCGAATGCAGCGGCTGCCTCTTTTTGGGTGATTTTAATCCCTTTCACTAGTTCCTCTTCGTTTCTAGCTACCCGGATTCCTTTTCCGCCGCCGCCTGCTGTCGCTTTAATGATAACCGGAAAACCAATCTGTTTCGCGACTTCTAAACCTACGACTTCATCAGCGACGATGCCGTCGGATCCAGGGACAATTGGAACGCCTGCTTGGCGCATCGTTTCCCGCGCTACGTCCTTCGTCCCCATTTTCGAGATTGCCTCCGCAGTTGGTCCGATAAATTCAATATTGACTTCTTCGCATAACTCCGCGAAGCTCGCATTCTCGGCCAAGAAGCCGTAGCCTGGGTGGATACCGTCACACCCTGTCAATTTTGCCACACTGACAATGTTTGAAAAGTTTAAGTAGCTGTCCTTGGAGAGCTTCGGTCCGATGCAATAGGCTTCATCTGCAAGCTCCACATGAAGTGCTTCCTGATCCGCTTCCGAGTAGACGGCCACTGTTTTGATATCCAATTCCCTGCATGCCCGAATGATACGAACTGCAATTTCACCACGATTAGCTATGAGTACCTTTTTCATTTCAAAACCCCTCCTCAATTCTCTTTGACGAGGAAGAGAGGTTGTCCGTATTCGACGAGCTGCCCATCTTCCACAAGAACCTCCACGATTTCTCCGGAAACCTCGGCTTCGATTTCGTTAAACAATTTCATCGCCTCAACAATGCAAACAACCGAATCCGTTTTCACTTTATCGCCTATTTGTACATATGGATCTGCATCGGGCGAGGCAGCTTTATAAAATGTTCCGACCATCGGGGATGTGATCTTGTGCAGCGAAGCATCTGCCTGTGCTTTTTCAACCGGTTCGGCTTGGGGCTGTTGTTCCTTGCTTTCCGCAAGCGGTGCGGCAGCCGGCACTTCTTTCGGCTGTTCCATAATGGACTGTTGCAATGGCGCTTGCTCGGTTTTTGGTGCTTGTGGGGCGATCGCCACTTGTTGGATGCCAGCCTTTTCGAGTTTGATTTTTGTTCCTTCTGATTCAAATGTAAATTTCTCAATAGATGATTGATCAATCAATTTAATTATTTCACGAATTTCTTGAATTTTCAACATGACTCGATTCTCCTGACTACAATATATTTAGAATCCCTTCCTCTTCATTTTAGACGTTTTTACATGAGAATGAAATAGATAAAGGTTATTATGTCAGGCAGAAACAAAAAAAGACCCTGATACCGGGCCTTAAACGAGGTTTCGTAGTTCTTTTGATCCACAGTCTCCATATAGAAAACGGAATGCTTCATAGGTCGATTCGTTAAACATTTATTATTGTATATAATTATTCAATACCATTTTTTCTTAATTCCCTGTAAAATCTACCTTTACCGTGCGTGTATCGTCCCAGCTCGCCATGATATATTTCGTTATTTCATCTGCTAATTCTTTAGAGTGCCCCTCTTGGGAAAGAACCGTCACATCAACCCGTCCATCCTCTTTACGAACGAACACTTCCGGATACCCTAGCGCTCTGATTTGCATTTCCATCAAGGCTTCGGCTGAGGTCTGCTTCGTTAAATTCTCCAACGCATTAAATGCTTCATTCTTTTCCTCGATCGAATAATCCGCGGAAGATGCCTTAACCGTCAATTGCTCTCTCAACTTGCTTCGTTCGTCTTGGACCTGCATCCGCATTTCTTCAAATAGGACAGACTCGGCAAAGACAGGTTTCGTTTCGTCTGGAGTGCTGGTCAAAGTGATGGCGTCCGAATTTTTTTCTCCAAAGATTGCAAGTCCGTCAAATGGCATCGGTGCTTCTCTATTCAAATAATAGATGGAGATGACCGCTACGAGGCTAAGTAAAGTTAAAAACCACACTGTTCGTTTATTCGCTTTCAAGTTGAGTCCCCCTTTTCTTCATTTCTTCGATGACAATTCGATGTTCAGGCAGCTGAAGTACCGATGAAAGGATTTGTTTCAATCTATTCTTCATCCTCTTATCATCCGCCCCTTCCACCACAACCAATATTCCTTGCAGCGGATTGCCTGTCTTATTCGAACGGCCGGACAGTGAAAAATAGTCCGAGAGCGGGTCGGCAGTCCTCTCGCCTTTTTCGTAATGAGGATAGATAATCACTTCCCCAATCCCTTCAATACTCATCAACGCCTTCTCAAGCTCTGCATATTCCCGGCTCTCCTCCCCCTTTCCTTTCTCCCCCCCAAACGATCCTAATGTCGTGTTGATGAATATGATGACAAGTACAACAATGGAACCTAACAATAAAGGAATAGTTTTTCTTTTTGTTTTCTGCATTTCATCACCATTTCATTTCTTTGAGCCGGATATGGGTAGTCATCTATGTTTAACAGTATGCTTGGTCAGAACAAGCTATGACCAAAAAATGCGGAGAACGAATGAATTATCCAAATGCCCATTGCAATTTTCATGATCACCAGAAAGTCGTCTTCCAGTTCATCAGGAAGCAATAGAGGCACTACGACAGATAGAACAGACAATAGCAATATGCCACTCAAAAATTGTACGATGGCGTTCACTCATTTCACACTTGTCATCAACTTGATGAGGATCACTGAAAAGATCGCTGTATAGATAAATGCAAAGGCAACTAAGAAGGAAATTGCACAAAGCACGAAAAGCGTTTTTCCAATATCATCTAGCGTGCCGGTAATCTCTTCATTGGCAAAAGGCTCAATTAATGCAGCAGTCCACCGATAAAGAAAACCGGTTAGCAACGTTTTGAGAGTTGGCAAGAGAGCCACGGTCCATATGGTCATGATCAGCCAACCCCCAATGAAGACACTGGCACCTGAGGTATACCTTCCCATCGCCCCTAGACTATCGGTCATTAGCGATCCAATCAGCGGAATGTTCTGCTTGATCAACTCTTTGATCGGTTCACTGGTGACACCGGATAATGCCCAAGACATCGTCCCGCCTGTCGTTATGAATATGGCATAAGCTGCTACAATAGCAGACACAGCACCGAGCAGGCCTGTTCGCAGCAAGTCCGACATTTTCGTAAAGGGCATGGCAGGCTGAAGTCTTGATAGAATGTCAAATAGAAGCGACGCCGCCAGTATGGGAATGAGAAGTTTCTCTGCGAGGATCACAATGCCGTTTGCAAATAGCAGCATGGCCGGCTGGAAATTAAGCAATCCGAACGTTCCACCCGAAGCCATTATGCTCGCTGTTAGAAGTGGGTAGATCGATATGAATGTCATGGCAACAGTATGGGTGATATCGCGGATGGCAATGAACTGGTCGAAGGCAGGTTGCAGGACAACCGAAATAACGACGATGAAAAGCAACAGTCTCGTCCATTTGGTAAAGGACGGTAACAAAAAATCGAGAAGCAGAACGATAAATGTGACAAGCAATACGATAAGAAAAGAGGATAGTACCGTTCCGATAACAGACGCAATAAATGAAAACATAGGATTTTCTTCCGTTCATTTAGTGATTAGTGAAGAAATTGTTTCGATCATCGCTTTCAAATGCGGAATCCATAAGGTCAAAATGACAATTTTCATTGCGAGTTGAGACAAAGCGGCAATGGATCCGTACCCTTCCTCCTTCATATGCATTGCGACCGTTTCTGAAAGGACGAAAAGCAAGGCGCTGCCGACAAGCAGTTTGACGTAAGGGCCTGGCACGATGCCAAATAGCTCTATGATTGTTTGGCCGAAAGGCAACAGGAACATACTGAAGATGTAAAGCAATAGAATGAAAAAGATGGCAGCATACAAAATCGGTTTCAGTCCTGGCGCTACATACGCTACGATGAGTAAGACAACATAGACAACAATAATCTGAAATAAAGTGAACATTTACATCGCCAACGAAAGCCATTGGAAAAATTCGGCGATTTCCGCGAAAAAGATTCGAAGGAAACGTAGCATTTCAACGGCAATGTATATGTAAGCAAGAAAGAATAGAAAAAAAGAGAATTCTTTTTTTCCGGTCTGCTCAAAAAACACATGTAGAAAACCGATGACGAGACCAATTCCCGCAATCCTCAATAAGTCGCTCAATTCCAAACGGTTTCCCCCTCCTGTTTTAACGTATGAGACACAACTTGGAATTATGATGTGATCTTTTGTTTCCACTCAACTTTTTTCATTGTCTTTGGATGTGACGAAGGACAACCAATAGACCTCGAGCACATAGGAAGGAAACAAAAAAACACTTCGCAATCCTCTACCAGGAATGCAAAGTGTTTTATGATAATTTCTTATGCTCTTGAGACGTATTCGCCTTCATCCGTATTGATGATGAGTTTATCACCAGTATTCACGAAGAATGGAACTTGCACGACGAGACCTGTTTCCATCTTGGCAGGTTTCGAACCGCCGCTCGCTGTGTCCCCTTTAATACCTGGTTCTGTTTCCGCTACTTCCAACGTAACAGTCGATGGGAGTTCTACACCAAGCACTTCATCTTTATACGAAATGATATGGACTTCCATGTTTTCTTTTAAGTACTTTAATTCTTCTTCAATCTGATTGGAAGGCAGCTCGATTTGCTCATACGATTCATTGTCCATGAACACATGGTCGTCACCGTTCGCATATAGGTATTGCATGCGGCGGTTGTCAATTTGAGCCTTTTCGACTTTCTCACCCGCACGGAATGTTTTTTCATTCACGTTGCCGGAACGGAGGTTACGGAGTTTGGACCGTACAAATGCTGCACCCTTGCCTGGTTTTACGTGTTGAAAATCAATTACGCGCCAAATATCTCCGTCCACTTCAATTGTCAAACCTGTCTTAAATTCGTTTACTGAAATCATGCTGTTTCCTCCATTTTAAACATTATAGGATAATCAATTCTTTCGGTGAATGCGTCAAGCGTTCATTGCCGGTTTCCGTCATGATAATATCGTCTTCAATCCGGACGCCGCCGATGCCTGGCAAATAAATGCCCGGTTCGACTGTCACAGCCATATTCGGTACGAGCACTGTTTCCGAACGGAATGACAATGCCGGTCCTTCATGAACTTCCAAGCCGATTCCATGTCCCGTGGAATGTCCGAATGCATCTCCATATCCTTTTGACTTAATATAGTCACGTGCAACGGCATCCGCTTCAATACCTGTCATACCCGGTTTGATCTGTTCCAAAGCCAATTGCTGGGCAACCCGCGTCACCTCATATATCTCCTTCAATTGCGCAGACGGTTCTCCAACTGCTACCGTCCGTGTGATATCAGAAATATAACCATTATACAATGCACCATAATCGAGTGTCACTAAATCCCCAGATTCAATCACTTTATCGGAAGCGACGCCATGCGGCAGTGCACCACGGATGCCTGAAGCAACGATCGTAGAGAAAGAAGAGGACTCCGCCCCTTGCTTGCGCATGAACATCTCCAGTTCATTCGACACTTCGAGCTCAGTCACACCTGGCTTGATAAACGTACAAATATGAGCGAAGGCATCATCGGCAATTTTAGCTGCCTGTTTGAGGATTTCAATCTCTTCAGGTGTTTTCACCATCCGAAGCGTCTCGATTATGCCTGAGACAGGTCGCAATTCTACCTCCACTTTCTCTTTATACAATTCGTACATTCCAAATGAAACATCATCCTTCTCAAACCCGAGTGTTTGGATGTTCATTGATTTTACTTGCTCGGCTACTTCTTCAATGATCGTTTTTTCGTGCTTCACAATGCGGAAGCCTGATACTTGCTTGGCAGCCTGTTCCGTATACCGGAAATCCGTAATAAAGACAGCAGCCTCGTTCGAGATGACCGCAACCCCCGCAGTTCCGGTAAAACCAGTAATATACCGCCGGTTGTATGGGTTTGTGACGAGTAAAGCGTCAAGCTCTTTTTCTTTCAGCAATTCTCTCAGTTTCGCCAGTTTCATAGTGTAACCCCTTTTCCACGGAGAAGGAACGCCTGGAGGGCAAGTTCGTAACCATCTGTACCAAAGCCCGATAATTGGCCGATGCAAACGGGAGCAATGACAGAGGTTTGTCGAAATTCTTCCCGGCTATGTATGTTTGAGATATGGACCTCAATGACTGGCACATTGACCGATGCAACGGCATCACGCAATGCAATGCTGTAATGGGTATATGCACCTGGATTGAAAATGATGCCATCCACCCTTTCGTCATCTGCACTGTGGATACGATCAATCAAGTCACCTTCTGAATTTGACTGAAAAAAATGGAGTTCCACTAGGGAAACTGCCGCAGCTTTACGCAACTTGCGTTCCACATCTTCCAGTGTCTCCGCCCCATAAATACCCGGTTCCCTTTTTCCTAGCCGATTCAGATTCGGTCCATTCAGAACTAGTACTTTCACCGACGCACCATTCCCCTCATCTTTTTCTTTCCCATTTTATCACACCGTCCCATTGTCGCAACCTATTTCGTCGCTTCTTTCGGAAGTTTCTTCATAAAAACGGCTGTCCCAGTTATGAAACGGATCGCTACCGCTACCAACGCAAGAAAAGGATAGGATAACGAACGAAGTCCCTCCATTAATGTAGTAGGAACCAAAATGCTCCATTCAATAGCAACAGCTAAAATGATACTGACGATAAGCGATGAAATGGTAGGTGGTATAGAACTTGTCAAGGAGATCAAATAATAATATACGACTGAGCAGATGAAAATGATGAGAAATAGAAATGTCCACTTCCACAATGCACTGGAAGAACCGAATAATTCCCATCGTTTCGCCCAACCGACTGGAGACCAGTTAATGAAATGAAAATAATAAAATCCACGCAACGCGATCAAAATGCCTATTGAAGCGACTAACGTTGTCCAAACCATTGTGTTGAATCTCATGATTCATCCCTCCTGTGTAAAAGTGTCGGGACATTCCAGAAATTTTAAACCTATTATGTGGAGTCTTCGACATATTTTTAGTACAATAGAGAAATAAACAAAGATGGGACATGCATCGTTTAAAAGCTCGTATTTGGTCCCATCAATAAAAAGAAGGTGTGGGGAGTCCTATGAGCAAAAAGCAAGCAGCGCCTGCGTATGGTGGTCAAGCCTTGATTGAAGGTGTCATGTTCGGCAGCCGTGATCATACTGTTACCGCAATCCGCAGGAAAGATAGTTCCCTCGATTATTTCTATCTGCCAAAAAAACAGAAACCACTTGCTCAAAAACTGAAAAAAATTCCGTTTCTCCGTGGCATTGTCGCATTGGTCGAATCTGCAGGAATCGGTTCAAGACACTTGACATTCGCCAGCGAACGGTATGATGTTATGCCAGGCGAAGAGATTGAGCAGGCACCGGAGGAATCATCCAAACTGGCGATGATCTTAGGTGTCGCGGCTGTCGGTGTCCTGTCGTTTTTATTCGGTAAATTTGCATTCACACTTGTTCCAGTCTTTCTAGCGCAATTATTTGAGCCCATCGCCTCCGGCAAAACAGCACAAATATTGCTGGAAAGCCTCTTCAAACTGATCTTGCTTTTAGGGTACGTATCGTTGATTTCAATGACCCCTCTCATCAAACGTGTTTTCAAATATCACGGAGCTGAGCACAAAGTCATCAATGCCTACGAGAACGGACTGCCGCTGACTGTCCAGAATGTACAGGCTCAATCCCGTCTCCATTACCGATGCGGCAGCAGCTTCTTGCTGTTCACGGTCATTGTCGGGATGTTCATCTATTTTCTCGTTCCAACCGACCCATTCTGGCTGCGGATTGTAAATCGAATTTTATTGATCCCTGTCGTCCTAGGAGTATCGTTTGAAGTCTTGCAATTTACCAACTCATTACGGAATATCCCGGTTTTAAAATACTTAGGTTACCCGGGATTATGGCTGCAATTGCTTACAACAAAAGAACCGGATGACGATCAGGTGGAAGTGGCAATCGCTTCATTTAACCGGTTGCTCGAAATTGAAGAGCACGGCATCGAAAATGTTGAAATCGCTCAAACTGTCGCAGATGACCATCCATCTGCTGTCCAAGCAAATTAAAAAAACTGCAGGTTCACGACGAGAAAGGTCGTGACCTGCAGTTTTTATTTTGCTGTCTTTTAGAAATATATCATGACAGTACAACAAGAACAGTCTGACATGTTCCTTATTTTTAGCGAACAGTTCATTTATTCCGCTGAATCGCTCATTTCGGGCAGCAAATGATCCTTGCAGGAATGCTGTCCTTTCTGAACTTCTTTTACTGTTTTAATAGTTTTACATACTCCCCAAAGATCGTATGTGTAAGTCTTATTTTAGAAGATTCGATATCTAGTATAACCGCATGAAGATTTTTATCCTGACCTGCATTGACTGAAACTGTATTTCCTATTTCTTCGTACCATTTACCCGTTATTCTTGGTGATTCATGAATATGCCCATGCAACGTTACAAGTGGCTGTTCCTGAATTATCTTATTTCGGAGTGCTTGACTGCCAACAGATTGACCGTTTTGAAGAACATCTAAAATCCCACCACTAGGTGGAATATGAGTTACCCATATAGAATTCGTTAAACAAAAAGATTCCAATTCTTCTTCTATACTAGGTAATTGGTGTAAATAATCGTCAGATACCGGAACTGGTTTACCATGATCCAAAATATAGGAAGAAGACTGCTTTACATAATCCGCTTTCAAGTCTAGTCGTTCGAAATTTTTCATTTTAAAAGGACTTGGTGTAATGAATGGACATCCAAACGAAGGTATATTCGAACCAATGTACAGGGGCTGTGAGTTAAGAAAGTTAAACTTTTCTAGTTGCAGGTTTTGTTTCAGCTCCTCAAAGACCTCAGCTATATCTGTATTTCCCGCTATTAAAGAAACGGGGATCTTTATTGACTTTAAGTAAGGAATCAAAAAATCGTGTAAGAAAAGAAGCTGATCCTCCTTGAGTCTTGAATGTTCAAATAAATCCCCTCCTAAAATAAGCTCATCAGCATTCTCTCTATATATAAGTTCATTCAATTCGTGGTAAAGTTCCTTATTACTATGTAAATCAGATGCATAAACTATCCTCATTTCATTAAACTCCTTTATCCATTTTATGATTTTAAAATAAAACTTTGTCAGATAATATATGTATGTAAAGCTAATGTAATAATAGAAGGGCTTGATATCGTTAAAAAATAAAGAAATATATTGATTGTAAAGTCATCTGATTCACAATTTCCAAGTCTTTTTTGTCTTCCCCTACTTTTCATGTGTTGGTTGGCCTAGTGAAGAAACATCTAGATTTGTCATCTACGGCTAATAGCTATACCTGCGTCTTGTCAAAGCCATTCTGTCAGCTATCCTTTTTTTCTGAAAAGACAAAAACAACCTCTTTGGTCGAGAATACCAAAGAGGTTGTTTTTAATCAAACTTCACTTTAAACACTCGATCTTTTTATAAAAATCGATTGCTGTCGTTAATCCTTACTTGCTTGATATAACTTTTAGAGGCCACATTTTAATTGTGCATTGCAATTGGTGCATGTGTTGCAGCCACCGATTTCCTCTACTGTCCCTTGTCGGCATACCGGGCATGTGTCTCCGATTTCCGAACCGATTGTGACATTGGTAGAACGTAAATCTTGAATCGTGTTGATGAGCACAACTTTTCGTTGCTCGACAACTTCCTCCTCCATCGGTGTTGATTCCATCACATTCTCTTCCGCTTTCAAAGTCAGTACTTGTGAGTCGCGGCTGCCGTCGACATAAACGGTTCCGCCTTTGGCTCCCCCTCTGTACAAACGTTCATAGACACTCTCCACCTGCTTCACGCTGTATCCTCTTGGTGCATTCACCGTTTTGGAAATGGAGCTGTCAATCCAGCGTTGAATAATGCATTGGACATCGGCATGCGCTTCCGGGGAAAGACTCATGGAAGAAACAAACCAAGCCGGCAAATGCTCCGGATCTGTTTCTGGATTCCGTTTCAAATATTCTTCCACAATATTGGCTTTCACCTCGATGAATTTTCCGAGACGTCCGCTCCGGTAATAAGTAAAGGAGAAATAAGGCTCCAGTCCTGTCGACACTCCGACCATTGTTCCCGTGGATCCAGTCGGTGCCACTGTCAGTAGATGGGAGTTCCGAATACCATGTTCCAAAACAGCTTGACGAATGTCCTCTGGCATTTTGTTCATATAACCTGTGGAGATAAACGCTTCACGCAATGCCTTCGTCTCCGCCTCATCTTTACCGATCAGGAATGGGAAGCTTCCCTTTTCCTTGGCGAGTTCGATGGATTCGCGGTACGCTGTTGTCGCAATTGTCTCAAACACTTTATCCACCAGTTCATTGCCTTCCGGGGATCCGTATTCTTTTTCACAATAAATCAACAGATCGGCTAGACCCATAACTCCAAGTCCGACACGACGCTCCCCAAGGGCTTGTACTTTATTCTCTTCCAGGAAGTATGGCGTGGAGTCGATGACATTATCCTGCATCCGGACGCCAACACGGACTGTTTCTGTTAATTTATCATAATCAACTGTCTTCGTTTCCTTATCGGTCATTTCCGCCAAGTTGACCGCAGCCAGATTACAGACTGAATACGGCGCAAGAGGCTGTTCCCCACAAGGATTTGTCGCGACGACTTGCTGGCCGTACGCTTTTGCATTCGTCTCGTTATTCGCATTGTCAATGAAGAAGATTCCAGGTTCCGCGGAATACGTCGCGCAGACGTTAATTAAATCCCAAAGCGCGCGCGCTTTGATGGTCCGGTAGACACGCACTTCATGTCCCTGTCTTTCCCATTCCCGTACATCGCCTACCTTGTGCCATTGCTCATTGTAGATTTCCATTTCTTCCGGTGAATAATTTTCCACCGCCGGGAAGCGAAGTTCAAAATTGGCATCTTCTTCAACAGCTTTCATGAAGTCATCCGTCAACGTCACAGAGATGTTCGCACCTGTCAAAAATTCGGGATTATGGACTGTGTATGTACCGCCGTCCCGGAGTTTCATTTCCGCATCCCGCAAGATCGCTTCATTAAAACCACCCATGCCAGGGATTGTCCGATAGTTAAGGATGCCTTGATACATCGCTTCCTCTTGAGTAGTCAATGGTTTGAATTTCAGTTTCTCGTTTGCCAGCTTTTTAATCAACTCTTCTTCCGTATTTTCCAATAGATAGCGGAGAATGCGTGGATTCTGCATTTTCGAGATGATGAATTCGCAAATATCTGGATGCCAGTCGGCAAGCATGATCATCTGGGCCCCTCGTCTGGAACCGCCTTGTTCAACCAAGTGCGTCAACTTTGCGATGTCATCCAACCAGGAGACTGAACCTGATGACTTCCCGTTTACTCCGCGCGCCAACGTGTTGCGCGGACGAAGCGTCGAACCGTTTGTCCCGACACCACCGCCGCGGCTCATGATTTCCATCACTTGTTTGCGGTGATCCGAGATCCCTTCACGGGAATCGGGTACAAACGGCATGACGTAACAGTTGAAAAAGGTTACTTCTGTATCCGAACCTGCACCATATAAAACGCGTCCCGCAGGAACAAAATTCATCTTGGATAATTGTTCGTAAAATAACTCAAATGATTGCTTCCGCTTTTCTTCAGTTGTTTCGGCTGCAGCCAGTCCGGTCGCATTCCGTTTGGCAATTTGCTCATAGTACACTTCCAGGGGCTTCTCAATGACATCAAGCGGCCTTGTAACGACACCTTTCTCCTGTTCCGCCGGATCATCAATAGAAGAACGGTATTCGCTCTCAATCCAGATATCCGCCTTGCCGGCTTGAGGATCCAATCCAACGACAAATCCTAAGCCTCGTGCGGGAAATTTCGGATCTTCCTTCACCGTCAAAACGACAAAGTCGCCTACTTTCAACGTCTTCTTCTCTGTATCCTTGAAAGAATATCTATCTATCATGACAAGTCGTGAAACACCGCTATGTTCGATTTTCATATCATCCGTAATCGGGTGGACCTGAGGAAATTTTGCAATATCTGCATTTAATTGTGCCTTGTCCAGTTTCGGTTCGTCATGCTTTGAAACAATGACCATGCTTGCGTCCTCCTTAATCGTTATCCAATAAACACAACATGTTGTATTATGTATATAACCTAATCTACTACATCTTGAAACTACGTTCAACGCAGAAAAATTTTCTCACAATTAAAAAGCTGATAATGTCGGTATCCGTCGTTTAAAAATGAAACGAAAGTCGGATTCTCACTTCCGATACGTCCAAGAATCTGCCAAATATTTCGTTCGTTCGATCTCTTGCACATACTCAAGTTGCAAAGGAGTAAGAACCAATGGTTCAAGCGTCATTTCCAAAGCGGATTCAAACCCTCTAGCAAAGGCAGGAATACACTCTTCGACTGTAATCGGCCGGTTGGCCAATCGATCGATTGCTACCGCTTTTTCAGGTAATCCTTTTCGCATCCTGTCTCGTGCATCTTCCGTTTCAAATTTGAATAACGAGACGAGTTTTTCTTCATCCAAGCTGAGAAGGATAGCACCGTGTTGCAATATAACCCCTTTTTGGCGGGTTTGTGCACTGCCTGCCACCTTTTTCCCTTCCACGACCAACTCGTACCAGCTAGGCGCATCAAAACAAACCGCGCTTTTCGGTTTGCGCAGCCTTTCATTTTGCTCCTCGGTGACCGGTACGGAAAACTCGGCTTTCAACCCAAGATTCTGAAACCCCTTCAACAGTCCGCCGGAAATGACCCGATAAGCTTCTGTCACCGTCTCAGGCATGTCCTCATAATCTTCCCGCACGATGACGCTATAAGTCAGTTCGTGTTCATGCAGAACGCCTCTTCCGCCTGTTGGCCGTCTGACGAAGCCGAGGTTATGCCGCTTTACAGCTTCCATATCAATTTCCTTTTCTACACGCTGGAAATACCCAATCGACAACGTAGCGGGCTCCCATTCGTAAAAACGCAAGACCGGGCCGATCTCCCCTTTGCTATGCCAATCAAGCAGCGCTTCATCGAGCGCCATGTTATAAGATGGTGAACACTTTCCAGAATTAATGAAATGCCATACCTCTTTTTCCATACCGATTCCCCTTCCCTTTCTAGTCAACACTTGCCGACCAAATAGCCGTAAGCTCCATTGCTTTCGAGCAGCGGGAACCTAACTTCCACCGGTCGGCGGAAATAAAAAATGCTTGCCGATTCAATACAACGAATTTCATTTTATCATTCTCGTTGAACATGTGCTACTTAATCTTTATAATGGACTTATAGAAAGAAAGGGGAAAATTGAAGTGGATTTATATATCTTAGGGGCGGTCGTCCTTCTCCTCATCCTCTATATCATCGTCACGATGGTACGTTTGCGGAAAGCGGTCACGAACTTGACACAAGAGGATTTTATCAACGGGTACCGAAAATCACAGCTTATCGATGTACGCGAACCGAAAGAGTTTGAAGCGGGGCACATTCTGGGAGCGAGGAATATTCCATATTCCCAATTCCGTCAGCGTTATAAAGAAATTCGTCCTGACAAACCGGTTTATCTTTATGATCAAAATGGGGGTAAAAGCGCACGGGCCGCTCTGTTCTTGAAAAAGAAAGAATACACTCAGCTGTTCCACCTCCAAGGCGGCTTCCGTACATGGACAGGCAAAATAAAAAGCAAATGACGATAAAGTTCTTCCTTCGGGAGGGGCTTTTTTCTATTGCCTGCGGGTTACCCGTCAAGCTGTAGATTAATTCTTTTCCAAGCAGGTTGGCAGGCCAGAGACTATGAAGATTGTCCAACTGGAATAACATGGTGCTTTCTTTAGCCTTTTATAATACAGTGCCAACTATTGCTTCGATTTTATAATGAAGCATTTAGTTGTTGTTTGGATTAAAAAGCGGAACGTCTTGTATTCACAGGACAAGCCATTTTGGAGAACGGAATCTATGGCCAAAAGCGAAGCATGGAGAGCACTGAGCTGAATAGCCTCTACAAACAGCATAGCTGGAAGGTCAAACAACGTCCGTAGAAACGTCTCTGCCGTCGCGAAGGGCAACACCTTAATAAACTGCAATGTAAAGGTATACAGAAAAACGACTGGACTACAGGCAAGTAAGTAGCCGTCTAGAATGGGAAGGAATCGTTCGAAGATGAGAGACATGCGTCAAAGATTGAAAATCATATGTCCAACAGTTGAAAAACATTTTTGATTCAAATAATCTTGCTGCACCCATTCAATCAAAAGTAAACAAACTAGAATCCACAGCAAAAAACTGTACGCAGATTGTTTGTAAACAAGCAATCGGCGTACAGTCCATACCTCTTTGAATTACACGTTAACGAGTTCCTCTTCTTTTTCCTTATAGCGAAGTACCGGGTGCCGTGCTGCTTTTGTTTCATCCAAACGGTTCACAACCGTTGTATGCGGCGCTTCTTGAACGATTTCCGGCGTTTCTTTCACTTCCTTGGCAATTTGAATCATCGCATCAATGAAGGAATCGAGAGTCTCCTTTGATTCAGTTTCCGTCGGTTCGATCATCATGCCTTCCTCAACATTAAGCGGGAAATAGATGGTCGGCGGATGATAGCCAAAGTCAAGCAGACGTTTCGCCATATCAAGTGTGCGTACACCGAGTTTCTTTTGACGACGGCCCGATAAGACAAACTCATGCTTACAATGTTGCGGATATGGCAGATCAAAATAAGGCTCCAACCGGCGCATCATATAGTTAGCGTTCAGTACCGCATACTCCGTAACAGCTTTCAAGCCATCCGGTCCCATGGAGCGGATGTACGTGTAGGCACGCAGGTAAATGCCGAAGTTGCCATAGAATGGTTTCACACGGCCGATTGATTGCGGACGGTTATACTCAAATGTATAGCGTTCCCCTTCTTTGACAAGAACCGGCTTTGGCAAAAATGGAGCCAAATCCGCTTTCACTCCGACCGGACCTGAACCTGGTCCGCCGCCGCCGTGCGGGCCCGTGAATGTCTTGTGCAAATTCAAGTGTACGGCGTCGAAGCCCATATCCCCTGGGCGCGCTTTAGCCATAACTGCGTTCAAGTTGGCGCCGTCGTAATACAATTTGCCCCCGACTCCATGAACGATTTCAGCCATTTTTAAAATATCTTCTTCAAAAAGTCCGAGTGTATTCGGATTTGTTAACATGAGAGCGGCTGTATCATCGCCTACCTTGGATTTTAAATCCTCGATATCCACCAGTCCGTTGTCGTTCGACTTAACGGTAATTGTATCAAAACCAGCAACCGTGGCGGATGCGGGGTTCGTGCCGTGAGCGGAGTCCGGTACTAACACTTTTGTCCGGTTGAAATCGCCGTTTGCCTCATGGTATGCACGGATCATCATGAGAGCCGTCCATTCACCGTGGGCACCTGCTGCCGGTTGAAGTGTTACTTCATCCATGCCCGTTATTTCAGAAAGATGTTCTTGCAGGTCATACATGATTTCCATCGCGCCTTGAACAGTGGATTCTTCCTGCAACGGATGGATATTCGCAAATCCTGATAGCCGTGCAACTGCTTCATTAATTTTCGGATTGTACTTCATTGTACAAGATCCAAGCGGATAAAACCCGGTATCTACGCCGTGGTTCCGATTGGAAAGCGCAGTATAGTGACGCATAATATCAAGCTCTGATACTTCCGGCAGTGCCGCTTCCTCAGAACGGATGTAGGCTTGAGGCAACAGGTTTGCCAAGTCGACTTCCGGTACATCCAACTCAGGGAGGCTATAACCGATCCGTCCCTCTTTCGATACTTCAAAAATCAGCGGTTGATTTTCATTACGCATGAAGGGCCTCCATTTCCTGCACTAGCGCATCAATTTCTTCTTTCGTCCGTTGTTCCGTCACAGCAATCAATGTGTGGTTAGCAAGTTCCGAGTACGTAGAACCAAGATCATAACCACCAATTATTCCTTTTTGGAACAATTGTTCATTCACTTCTGCTACCGGCTTTTTCACATCGACAACAATTTCATTAAAATGGATATCGCCGAATTTTACGTCAAAGCCTGCTTTCTCGAATGCCTCTTTCGCATATCTTGTTTTTGCAATGTTTTGATACGCGATTTCCTTAACACCCACTTTTCCGAGCGCTGTCATCGCAACAGAAGCGGCAAGAGCGTTCAGGGCTTGGTTAGAACAAATATTAGATGTCGCCTTATCACGGCGGATATGCTGCTCACGGGCTTGAAGTGTAAGAACATATCCTCGTCTGCCGTCTTCGTCTGTCGTCTCGCCGACTAGACGTCCAGGCACTTTTCTCATCAACTTTGTAGTTGTGGCAAAGAACCCGCAGTGCGGACCGCCGAATTGTTCAGGAATGCCGAACGGTTGGGCATCACCGACTGTAATATCTGCACCGAGTTTGCCTGGCGGCGTTAGTACGCCAAGTGCAAGCGGGTTAGAGGAGACAATGAAAAGCCCGCCATGATCATGGGCGATTTTTCCGATCTGCTCAATATCTTCGACCTGGCCGAAAAAGTTCGGATATTGGACAAGCACTGCCGCCGTATCGCCGTCGATTAGCTGTTCCAATTTTTCTAGATCCGTCACGCCGTTGGTTTGTGGAATGGTGACCACTTCAATGAATTGTCCCGCTGCATATGCATCCACTACGTCTCTCGCTTCCGGGTGAACCGTTGCAGAAACAAGCAGTTTCTTGCGACGTGTATGGCCAGCTGCCAGCGTGCCTGCCTCAGCCAATGCCGTTCCGCCATCATACATGGAGGAGTTTGCGAGATCCATGCCTGTCAATTCACAGATCATCGTTTGGAATTCAAATATCGCCTGTAATTCCCCTTGGGAAATCTCCGGCTGATAGGGCGTGTAGGCTGTATAAAATTCTGAACGGGAAATGACATGGTCGACGATAATCGGTTTATAGTGATCGTAAACGCCAGCGCCTAGAAACGACGTATAGTGGCGTGAATCGGCATTTTTACTTGCCAATTGCGCCAATTCTTTCATCAAGGCCGTTTCAGATTTTGCAGGTTTGATATTCAACTCGCCTTTAAACCTTACTTCTTCCGGAATATCTTCAAACAATTCATCCACAGTTGCGATGCCGATAGCCGCAAGCATTTCGTCGCGGTCCGTTTCCGTCATCGGAATATAACGATGCTTCATATCTACAAATCCCCTCTTCATTTTATTATCTTTTATAAAATGGTGTTGCGATGACAACCGCTTTTAGACGTTTCGATCGAATTTCGATTTCAATTTCGTTGCCTATTTCGGCTTGCGAGGAAGCAACGAGGGCAAAACCGATATTCTTTTTCAATGTTGGTGACTGTGTACCCGTTGTCACTTCACCGATTTCCTGATCACCGTTAAACACTTTATAACCAGTACGCGGAATCCCTTTATCGATCATTTCAATGCCGACAAGCTTTCTGGAGAGGCCTTGTTCTTTTTGGGACGCTAACGCTTCCTTGCCGATAAAATCGGAATCTTTGTTCACTTTTACAACAAATCCCAGACCCGCTTCCAGAGGAGAGATGTCTTTGGATAATTCTTGGCCATAGAGGGGCAAGCCGGCTTCAAAGCGCAATGTATCACGCGCTCCTAACCCTGCTGGAAGAACCCCTTCCTCTTTTCCAGCTTCAAGAATAGCCGGCCATAGAGCCGCAACCGTGCTCGGTGAGCCGTACAGTTCAAATCCATCTTCTCCGGTATAACCGGTTCTGGAGAGGAGCACCTCATGTCCAGCCACTTTAACACCTTCCTTAAAGCGGAAAAACTTAATTTCATCCAACGGCTGGTCCGTCAACTTTTGCAAGATTTCCTGTGCTTTTGGTCCTTGAAGAGCCAACAAGCCATAATCGTTTGATCTATTCTCAATATGAACGTTTTCTGTTGCATGTTTTTTCATCCACTCGACATCTTTGTCGATATTAGACGCATTGACGACTAGCAAGTAATCGTTTTCCGCTCTCTTATAAATGAGAAGATCGTCTACTGTGCCGCCGTCTTCATAACACATGGCCGTATATTGAGCCTGCCCGTCTTTCAACTTGGAAACATCATTTGTTACAAGCTTCTGAAGAAATGCGAACGCGCCTTCCCCGGAAACGAACACTTCCCCCATATGAGACACATCAAACAGACCGGCTTGCGTTCGGACCGCTTCGTGTTCTGCTTTAATGCCCGAAAATTGAACAGGCAGTTCCCAGCCGCCAAAATCAATTGTTTTGCCTCCATACTCTGCGTAAGTGTCGAAAAGGGCCGTACGTTTTAAAGTTTCAACCATGCCAATTTCCCCCTAGTCTAATAGTAAAATAGAGCTCCGATTTATACAGGCTTTCCCGTTAATCAGTGTGCAAGCATTCTGCTGAAAGTCCGCAGAGCCGCACGAAAAAAAGACAGAAGTTCCCTATGAAAAGGAACCTCTGTCCGTGTACCTGAAAGTTTGACCTTGCGGCTTTCCTCGTTGGTGGCCGTTGGAACCGGCGCTCTCCAGAGATGCGTCATGAACGGGTCTTGTTACCTGAGAGATTCATAACTTCAGTTATTTGCTCCTTCGGCGACGCCTAATGCGTGCTCTCCCCGCTCAGTCATCCGCGATATTCAATTGCTTGCGAAAATGTGTAAGATTCCGACGAATCAGTACCCTATTGCCTTATATCTTAACATTTCAAAACTGCAGACGCAATCATTTTTGGCACGACGTTAAAAATACGAACCTAAAACCAAAATATAATTAATATTGTTCGTCTTTTTGACGTCATTCAGAAGATAGAGCAACTACTTGTCCTCTTATGCAGGCTTGTTGTCCGTTTAATCGGCCACTTTTAATCTACCGATTTGAAACGATATGTAATCGGCAATTTCAAAAATGGAACGGCCGGCAGTCTCCACTCTAAAATGGGCACAATTCAAATAGAATGGCTTTCGCTTGAAATAGAGGCTCTCCAGCTCTTGGCGTGTTGATCGCTGGACAATGGGCCGATTCTTATCAGTAGAAATACGACGCCATATTTCGTAAAATGGCGCATTCAAGAAAAAGACCAGGCCCGTTTCTCTCATAATTCTCCTGTTCTCTTCCCTCATCGCCACACCTCCGCCTGTTGCAATAATGCAATACTGATCTGGAAAGCGGCGTAAAAAGTCTGTTTCCATCTGCCGAAAGCGCTCTTCTCCATATGTCTCAAATATTTGTGGTATCGTCATCCCGGTATTATTAACAATTTCAGCATCCATATCGTAAAACGGCATGTTCACCATATTGCTCAATCGTTTGCCAATGGCACTTTTCCCACTGCCCATGTATCCGACCAAGTAGACTTTCTTCATATTCATCCACCCTATTTAATGTCTTGATCAATTCCTTTTCGTAGTATTGTTCAAGGGAATCGTATGTTTCATATAGTTTACTATGCCATGAAACGAGGGTAAAAAGAAAGAGGCTGACAAAAAATAATAAAATAAGCGCAAAAGCGAACATAGAACCGTTTTCATTTTGGATAAAGCCCAATTGCAAATCTCCTTTCCTTTATTTTTTCATCAGTAGTCATCACGAGCATCCGTAACATATTTCCTTCCAACGAAAAATGAATGGACTGGCTATTCGTGAACAGAGGGACATGTCCCTTTGAATCCACTGTCTTTCGAATGACAGTTCCACTCCTGCTAATTGTGTGCATGCCCCTTTCATTAACAAAAAGCAGAGCACGTCCACCCATCGCCAACTCGACCGATTCGACTTCCGAAAGGGCCGTTTGCAATTCGGCAGTGAAGAGTTCCCATTCTGTCGATGTTATCGAACCAAATTGCCGTTCAATTGAATGCTTCCAGAAGAAAAATAAGACAAACAAATGCAGGAACGTGACTGTAATGGCAAGTTGGAACAGCGATTCCAACAACGTATAACCTGACTCCCTCTTTAGGAGCCGTAACATAAGCGAATGTCCTCGCCCAGATTTGTATACGTCACACAAACAGACATTCCATGAATGATCCATTCAAATTGCGTGCCCTCCACTTCTTCTACACCAAAGATCGTTCCGTAGGCTGAATGGATAATCGCCCCTTGGTAGGCAGTTCTTGCCGCCAGCATTACTTTTTTCTTATTTGCCAAATCCACGGCCATCTTAGTGGCGAATGGCAAAAGTGTTCCAAATATGACTGTAGTGAGAAGCAGAACCAACAAAGCTTCCGGCCATGAATATCCCCTATCGTTCATACAAGATCATCCTTCCGTACTGTAATTGGAATCGAATCTCTATACTCCTGCGAGTCATCTTCAAGGTCATTGTCCCGGACTCGCGGATTTGTCCACTTCCATTAAACTCAAGCCGCCTCATGCTTCCCATGCTGCTGATACCCATGCCTTTCGGGAAATCATACCGGCCCATTTCCCCATCGACATACGAGGTAATGATGTAAGTGGACCCATCATTTTTTAACGTCATCTCAGTCGGCGAACCGCTAGCCAGGGAATGGGCCTGCATATTGTAAACCGAAGATATAAACGCCTGCAGTGCCTCATCCTCCACCTGGCCAGTCACCCATCTTCCTCCGAATGGAAGGGCGAGCATCGTCAAAACGATGACGATGCTCAGCACCAGAAGAAGCTCCGTAAACGTGAAGCCCGCCTCCTTATTCCGCATCAACGGCCCTCGCTTGTCCAGGCAATGGTTCCGGAATCACTTCTCCATCCGCAGAAATCGTCAAAGATCTTCCGTCCGGACATTGTGGATTTTCCGCTACATATTTCTTCTCTTGCAAAGACTCCAATGTGGGAATTTCTTTATGATCCATCTTGTATGCCTCTACCTGGCCTTGAACCATTTTGACATACGCATCACATCCCTTCTCATCAATCGAACGTGAATGCTTTGTCACGTTGGGAATAGCGATAAGCACCAATACAGAGATGATTAGGAGGACGATCATCATTTCTATCAACGTAAAACCATTTTCGTTTCGCATTATCTTGACACTCCTCATATCGTTTCGATCATTCCATACACCGGCAATAAAATGGCTAAGTATGCCAATAGAATACAAACGGCAAGCAACGCAAACAAAACGGGCTGGATGAGAGAAACCAATTTTGCAATATCAGACTCGAGCGTTTCAAATGAGTGGACGCTATATAGGATTAACTCTTCAGCCAAGTGTCCTGTGTCAGCCCCGTGCTTTGCAAAAGAAGCCAAGTTCGTTTCAAGCCCTTCCGTCAAATGGATTGCTTGTTCAATTGGTATGCCTTGAATGAGATGCCCTTTCAAATCGGCCGCCATCGCCGCAATCATTCCATCCAGCCGCTGATCTTCCAACATAGCTAAGGCATCTTGGATCGGCATGCCGCTGCGAAGCAACGAGCCAAGCTCTCCTGTCAATTCGGACGTTTTTGTTTTCTTCAAAAAAGCACCGACAACTGGAAGCTTCATAACGTTCCGTATTTTCTCGGCAGGCGGCATCTTTTTATACGCATTTCTGCCCAATAGCACGGCCAACACTATGATAGTCGCCAGCACGAGCAACATATCCGGCATCTTCCCGACAATAAACGGCAAGTAGGAGGCAAAGCCAGGTTCCGTTTGCCGTGCATGTGACAATGCTTGGAAGTTCGGTAAAAAATACTGGCGAAATACGAGTAGGAGAACAGCCATAAAGAAAAACAGAAAAATTGGATAGATGAGGATGCTTCTCAATCTTTTATCACGCGCTTCTTTCACTTCCAATCGTCTAGCTAATTCTCGAACGGAAGTGGTCAAAGTTCCATCGACTTCCGATACCGCAATCGGCAAGAGGACGTTACGCTTAAAACCAATCGTTTCTAATACTTCAGTTGCAGACCGTCCTGCCCGGAACGAATTTTCCGCAGCCAACAGCACGGATTCATACTTTTGCACATAATGAGGAACCAGAATGATGATGCTATCATGAAATGTATAGCCGCCCTCTAACAGTTCTGCCAAGCGTCTCAAAAAAGAGGATTGATTCACAAGCTTATGTTCTTTTGAATAAAATTTGCCTATCATGGGGAGCGTCTCACGAATGATTTGCGCGGTTCGTAATTCAAAAAGACATGCTCACTCTCCAACCGTTCAATCACTCGTTCTCCTTTCGCCACCTGTTCTTTCGTCAACTCCAACAACTCTCCATCTAGAATTTCGAAGCGCGCACTCATCGTTCGGGCTGCCGTTTCAATTAACCGCTGGGATGAGATGCAACTGACTGTTTGTCTAAGCTCCTCGAACGATGCCCCGAGATCCAACATGCGATAAAAACACCCAATTGCGTCTTTCGCATGTACGGATGTGACAACCAAATGTCCGGTCAACGCCGCTTGGACAGCAGTTTTCGCGGTGTCAGCATCACGGATTTCGCCAATCATGATGACATCTGGCGAATGTCTAAGAATCGCTTTCAAACCGGCAGCATACGTCATGCCTGCCCGTTCGTTCACTTGAATTTGCAGCAATTGAGAATGATTGTTCTCCACGGGATCTTCCAAGGTAATAACATGGCGCCCCAATTTATTGACACAATGAGCCAAAAGTGAGTAAATTGTTGTCGTTTTTCCGCTTCCTGTCGGACCTGTTACCAACAGAAGCCCTTGTTCCAGGGAAATAGCGTTCTTCAGTTGTGTTGCCCATGTTTCGTTATTGCACAGTCGATCAACTGGAACGATTCGATCATGTTTTTGCAGGCGAATGACGACGCTTTCCTTCAAATGAATGGATGGGATGGTCGAGATGCGAAATGAGTAATTTTCATCGTTGAATTGTTTGTGAAATGAACCGCTTTGAGGTTTCCGCCGATTACTAATATCGAGCGAAGAGAGGTATTTATAAAAAGAAATCATACGGGCGGCCAATTGCAGGGGAAGTGTGCCGGTCCGTTTCAGTTTGACGCCAACTTTGAAAGCGACTTCGTATTCATCTACATGGGGGACGAGATGAATATCCGCTGCATCTTGCCGAATGGCAGTTTCCAACAGCTGAAGGCATTTCCGTTCAATCATGTTTTTCTGATTATCCATCCAACACCCCTCTTTCCGGGACGAAAGATCGCTTTTCGTCTACCACCCAGTATACATGGCAGACATGCTTTAGGGAATGGTATTTGGCAAACTCGAATTATCAAAGGCTGAAAACTCTCAAAACAAAGTTTTCAGAGGCTCTTTTGCCCCAAATCCCGAATTTGAGCAGTAACGCCACAATACACCATTTTGTCACAATGCTGTCCGATAAAAGTTTACATTTGCAGATTGTATCCTATATAATGATTGTGAGATCATTGTATTGTTTTACGTTAAGGAGGGACGCACGTATGGATAACATGTTCAAACTATGTGGTTTCTGGACAGGTGTATTCGCAGTTATGTTCTTTGTAGGCGGCATGTTGCCTGCATCGCTCATCTTCGTCGCTAGTACGATTTTCTTCCTGTTGCTTGGATACTTGAATCTTACTGAGCGTATGTATATGTACATGTTCGGCGCTTACTTGATGATTTTCATGGTTGGATTCAGCTATTATGCTACTTTCATTCACGTACCAGGTGTCGGCCACGAATAAGCGCACATAAAAAAACAGCCATTCTGGCTGTTTTTTTATTTCTTGGCACCTCTCACTCGAAGCCATGCAGGAACGGATTGGTATCTTCTTCTTCTCCAGGTGAGGTATAGGAGCCATGGCCAGGAAACAAGAAACAATCGGGATCCAATGTCAAAATCTTCTCATGAATAGAATGTAGGAGCGTTTTTGCATTACCGCCAGGGAGATCCGTGCGACCTATGCTTCGCTGAAACAAAGTATCCCCGACGATAGCAAACCGTTCCTCGGGGAATGAATAAAGCACACTGCCCGGCGAGTGCCCGGGTACATGGCGGACTTCCATCGTAAACGGACCGACCCTCAGCTCTCCTTCTTCCCTAAGCAAGTGATCGGCTGGACGATTTACAACACGCGGAAGTCCCGGAAAACGGGCAGATCCGTTCAGCGATGGATCATTCATCCATGCCGCCTCCGCCACATGGAGGTAAACGGGAATGTCATATCGTTGCCTTATTTCGTCGACTGCTCCAATATGGTCAAAATGGGCATGCGTCAGCAAAATTGCGATGGGTGTCAGCTTGGCATCTTGAAGAATTTTTACAATTTTCTCCGCCTCTTCCCCTGGATCAAACAGCAAACATTGTCCCTCATCATTTTGGATAATATAGCAATTCGTTTGAATTGGACCTAGTGGATATGTATGTACTTTCATGATTGATTCCCTCCTCTTAGTTTTATCATAATCAAGTTCCTCCATGAGTTCAAACAATCGTCATGAATTAACCTCGACAAAAATCGTAATAGCCAGTACAATAGAAGGGGAATATTGCTAATCGGCATTCATTTTTTCTCGTTTGAAAGGAGTGTCTACTACATGAACATTTTAATGGTTATTTTCGGTCTTGTTGCTATTTTGGCGGTGGTCGGTACAGTTCAAGGCTTCAAAGAACGCAATATTTTAAGCATTGTTTTCAATTTGGCTGCAGTTGTCATTTTCGGTGCATTCACCGTCGCGACGATTGTCTACCAAGGCTACCCGCCGAAACTTCATTAATTCCCGATGCTGACTTTCTGACGGGTATAAAAAACATCCTTCACTGTCGAAGGATGTTTTTTATTGTTCCAGCCATTTATACAGCTCTCGTTTCCCCAGGTCAATTACACTTTCCCCTTCGTAGCCGATCATGCATTCTTGTCCTGAAGGAGAACAATGCAGGGGACCTTCCGGCACATCCTCCATCAAATTGTCAATTGCATCTTCTTTGAAACGCATCAGGTGAAAAGGTTCTGTCATTTCATCCAACTTGCCAGCTGCAGTCGGAAGCTTTACGATCAATTCATTTTTCGATATCCAGTCAAAATCAGGCATGGTTATTCCTGAAAAACTGGAGATCGATGGCATATCTAGACTACCTATAAGCTGTCCATCCACACGCAGGACATCGAGCCTGACTGAATCCCCGCCTGTTGGCTTCATTGTCAAGAGCGAATCGTCATATGTATCAAATTGAACTACACCTGAAATCCCTGTAGCGTCAGTTTCCTTCGTTTCAATATCGTAAGCCTGCAGTGTGCCATCGTCCTGTTGAAGAGTCAATAGCTTTTCAGTTCCAAGCCATTTGGGAAAAGGATCTTCCAAAAGAATCCGCGACATCTCTTGTTCATTGCCATCATAATAAAACAAATCAAAGGACCAATCTTCATGAAAAGCCGTCAATAAGACTCGATTTTCATCCACATCATTCCATTCTATCGACAACTCCTTTGAATCGATTGTCAACTTGTGCAATTCAGTCCCGTCCATTGATATTATCTTTACCGTCGCCGAGTCAGAATCATCACTTGTTTGGATGAGAATGGATTGTTTAGAAGGGTGGACAAGAACGTCATTGATAAATGAATCTTCTCGGTCAATCAAATTGCTCTTGCCTGTTAATCGATCAAAACGCTTAACCGCATATGTATCTTCTTCTTGCTCCACGTAAACAATTTCAGTTTCAGACAGCCAGTCGACCACATACTGAAAATGATGACCTGGATCAACCTGCAGTTTATGAAGGCCGCTATCGGCCGGTTCATCAGCCTGGTTCACCACGCCCGTCTCGGTATCCAACTGGTCAGCTGGCCGTTTTTCTTCTGTCGCAGTGCATCCCGACAACAATATTCCTAGTAATAATAGCGGGATGATTTTTTTTATCAAGACGTTTTGCCCCCCTTCCTCCAAATAGATAAAAAAATCTGCACGGCAGGAAATCCGTGCAGATCGTAAACAATACTTACTTATCGTTCAACCGTTTTTTCTCTTGGCCATCGTCAGTAAACCGAAGCAAATCTCCATTAATGATCAGATCGGAATATCCAAGTTCGGTCGTAGCCCGTTTTACATATGGCTCACATACCGATGCATCCGTCGGTTCCCCTGTGTGGGCATCGTAGCAAACTTCATGCGCGTAAATCGCATCGTCTGTTACAAAACGACCGTCACGGAAAATGACAAATGGTTCGTGGTCTTTCGAGAAAATATCCGCACCCATTTGCATATCTTCTTTTGTCTCAATGCCAAGCAGATGCAGAATGGTTGGTCTTAAATCCAATTGACCCGACAATTCGTCCATGACTTTCCCTTTACCGTAACCTGGAATATGGACAAACATAGGCACTTTTTGCAATTCAGCATTGTCAAATGGTGTAATCTCTTTGTTTAAATACATGCCCATCGCTTTATTATGGTTTTCAGAAATACCATAATGGTCACCATACATAATAATGATGGAGTTATCATAGAGTCCGTTCTTCTTTAAATCTTCAAAGAACGTTTTGATCGCTTCGTCCATGTAACGTACCGATTGAAAATATTTATTCAACGTGTTCGAGTTGGAATCGTACGCAGGTATCAGCATATCTTCTTCATCCAAATCAAACGGATGATGATTTGTTAAGGTAATCATTCTCGTAGCGAAAGGCTGCGGCATATCTTTCATGATTTCGACCGATTGATCGAAGAACGGGATATCTTTCATTCCCCAGTTAACCGACTGCCCTTCCCCGATTTGATAACTTTCTACGTCGTAAAATTTCTGTATTCCAAGCGCTTGATACATAATATCACGGTTCCAAAAACTGCGGTTGTTCGCGTGCATGACACTTGTGAAATATCCATTTTGGCCAAGGCGTTCAGATAAAGAGTTAAACGTGTTGCCGCTGTTTGTGAAGAAAACGGCTCCGCCATTCCGGCCATATAGTGAGTTCTCCACTATAAATTCAGAATCCGACGTTTTTCCTAAACCAGTTTGATGGTAGAAATTGTCGAAATAGAACGTATCGGGATTCTTTGTCAATTCATTGAGGAACGGTGTAATGACATGCCCGTTCATTTCATTGTTTATTACAAAGTTTTGCAAGGATTCGAGCGACACAAGAATGACATTCCGGCCTTTGGCAACGCCGAACATCTCAGGGTTCGGTTCTGCATAGTTGGCGTTGATATAGTTGGCGACTTCCGTCAGTTCGCTGCCATCCGCCAAGGCTCGTTCCGCATGTGTCTTTGACTGGATAAATAGATCATAGAGATGGTAATTGTACGCACCAATATTTTTCACTAGCAATTCACGGTCAAAACTTCTAGTCAACAGCTGCGGTCTTTGTGCTTCGGAAAGGCCCAGGTTGACCATCAATACGGTAGCGGCAACGACAAAGTACAGCTTCCTTCCAATCTTTCGGCCGTTTGAAACAGTTGCAGCATCTCGTACCTTCAAAAATTTTATGGCCAATAGGACGATGATCGCATCGGAAAAGAAGAAAATATCCGTCCAGTGAAGATTTGCCGTAACGGAAGATGACAAATCACCGAAATTGCTTGTCTGGAATAATAATGGCAATGTTATGAAATCACTAAAAAAACGATAAAATACTGCATTGGCAAACATAATAATTGAGGTAATCAAGCTGACCGAAAAGATATAGATGTTACGTCGTTTTCTGCTTTTCATAAAGAGCGCAATCCCATAAATGAACAATAGGAAACTGAGCGGGTTCATGAAGAGTATGAACTCTTGTATAACGTTGTCGATCGACATATTAAAGCTTGTATGGTAACCGATATATGTTGTAATCCAGGTTGCAACTATGGCAATAAGGAGTACGGAATGTTTGGGCCAGGTCACTTTTTTCATTCTTTCTCTTCCTTTCTAGCCTAGTGAAGTCTAATACGCTTACCCTGCCATTTGTACGAGCACTGTCTATATAGACGGTTTACATTCCAAAAAGTTTCAGATTCAAACAAGAAACTTCCAAAATTTTTATGGAAACATATTATTTACCTCTATGCTCAGCTCGTAAAATCATTAAAGCTTTTAAGTAATCTTCCTTCATTATTAAACCCTTCTCATATAGTTCTTTGACCTCGGCCATCATCATTTCCAAGTCAGAACGAGCATCGCCTGTGTAAATAAATGTGCCGAATCCCTTCAAAAATTGCAATACATCATAATAACTTTTCATTTGTTCACGACCTCACACAACTGATGATACCTTCTTCGGTAAAAATAACATTCACCGGTATGTCATGCGGCTCGACCGGAATTTCCTTGCCTGTCTGGCAGACAAATGCCAAAGCGATACGCTCCCCTGTAAAACAGTCCAGGTAGCGGTCGTAGTAACCGCCGCCAAATCCGATGCGATATCCATCATCCGAAAAAACGACGCCAGGCACGATCAGCAAGTCGATTTCTTCCCGGCCGACCGCTTTCGTCTGTTGGACGATCGGTTCCTTCAAGTCCATATAGACGGTTTCCAGACAATCAAAGGATGTGATTTCCCTAAAATCCATCTCTCGAGTTGCAGGCAGGCACCTCGGCACAACGATGTGTTTCCCTTCATTCCACGCCGCTTCGATGATCGGTCTCGTATCCACTTCAGGATATCGGGAAAGAGTGATTCCAATTGTGCGGGCATGCAAAAACAACTCAGAAGCCAAGAGCCGTTTGCATATAGCAGAAGATTTTTTGGCATGCTCCTCCTGCCCCATTCCTTTTAATATGCTAATGATTTGCTTTCGAGCAAGCGATTTACCCATTATCATATTCCCCCATATTGAAATAAAAAACCAAAACCCGTGAAGGTTTTGGCATGAGCATTATTTCGTTTCACGGTGCAAAGTCTGTTTCTTGTCACGTGAGCAATATTTTTTCATTTCAAGACGTTCCGGATTGTTACGCTTGTTTTTCTTTGAAATATAATTACGCTCTCCACATTCGGTGCAAGCAAGTGTAATATTTACGCGCATTGTTGTCCCTCCCACTCATTGCAATCTACATTTAATCTTATATGAGCATGATTTATACGACTTTTCAATTGTAACATATTTGCTGTATTTGTCCAGTGGAAAGTTTGAAATTTCCTTAGCACTTTGGTTGTGGTACTATGGGGAAAAGGTTTATTTTACCGGAGGAATTGTAGTGGATCACATCATATTGCTATTGTTGATTGTTGGAATCGTATTTGTTTTACTTTCCTTCTTGTTTGGACGCTCCTCCAATAAGCATGCAGAGGACATTGAAAATGTCTCCATCAGTCTTCACCAAGAAACAAATCAGCTAAAAAAAAGGTTGAAAGCCGTCGAGGAGGAACTGATGATCGGCGTCTCTCACGTCAATCCTTCCTCTGGCCCGAAAAGCAAAACAAAGCCTGTTCATGAGATCATCGTGAATCAAATCCTGTCGCTCCATTCTCAAGGATATTCCATCGCTGACATTTCAAAACGCTCCTCCCTCTCCCTCGAGGAAGTGGCTGAAGTGCTGCGCTCGAGAGGAGTGCGATGATGCTGCGTGATATTTTAAGAACGTTCGGCTTTGGCTGTATTATCGCAGGTGGCATCCTTTATTTCGTCGGGCCTACAGCGTCAATCAGTTCCACAGCAACTGACGAAAGCCGGGTACAAATGCTGGAACAGGAGCTGAAAGCCGTGAAAAAAGAGTTGGCGATCGCCCAGAGAACCTCCTCAGTCGATTCGGATGGCAGCACCGACAAGGAGACGGACAAGAAGGAAACGGTCATCTCTTCGAAAGAGGACAAGATTACCAGAACTGTCCTTACAATTGAACCAGGAGCGGTTTCCACAAAGATTTCGTCTCGCCTGGAACGTGCGGGCATTATAAACAGTGCTGCAGAATTTGATCACTATCTAGAAAGCAACGGGTTATCCGGTCGCATTCAGGTGGGAGACTATGTGGTCGAATCATCTATGGATTTGAAGACAATCGCTGCTATTATTACTAAGTCAAAATAGACAAAAGCGTCGGACGAGTTTACCGTTCGACGCTTTTGTTGTCTTTTTCCTGCTTTTCTTGTTGCCGATCTATCTTCAACTCGGATGTGACAGGTTGCTCTTCCTCCATCCTCTTATTCTTGAGGTTGAAATAAATATCCAAAGCTTCCCTTGCTATTTCATTGCTAGTATGCGGATACTTGCTTCGATTTGTCGAGATGTTTGGAATGACGATCGAAAAAGCCACTTCCGGCTCTTCAACCGGGGCATACCCGATATGGGTCAAGTTGACCGTCTTCGTTCCATATTTGCTTCGGTCTGTTCCATCGTAATAAGCGGATTGTGCCGTACCCGTTTTCCCCGCTACGGTGTAATCTGCTCCCGCAAATAAATTAGGTGCTGTTCCTCTAGGGCTATACGTATACAACATTCCTTTTTTCACTTGATTGATCTCAGCATCCGTATTCGGTATTCGGTTCAGCACATTCGTTTCCGTTTCCTGAAGCAACGGTCCAAATGTTTCACCGTCCGGAGAAGGTTCCCGAACCTCTTTCAATACTCGCGGTGCCACCCGGTACCCGCCGTTGGCTACAGTGGATACATATTGAGCAAGTTGGAGCGGTGTATATGTGTCAAATTGGCCAATCGCAAAGTCGAGCAGCTTACCTGAAATGGTCTCCGTACCTGTATAACCTGCATATTCCCCCGGCAAGTCAATGCCTGTCTTCACCCCTAGACCAAACGACGCATACGATTGGCGCAAACGATCAAACCCTTCAATGTTGATCGGGAGGCCTTTATGCGGACGATAGACCGCATCCCCAAGGTCCATAGCAATCTTGAACATGTATACGTTGGAAGACTTACCGAGCGCTTCGATGTCGTTGATAGCAACTCTGCCATTTTGGTTGAATAAAGAACGTTTCACCTGGGAACCGATATAAATCGGTTCGTCTATTTTGACTTCGCCGATTTTCAAGACATTTTTGTTATAACCAGTCAAAACCGTCGCCAGTTTGACCGTCGAACCAACCTCATAGGCGGAAGTGAAGGTACCGAACGCATAATCGCGCACTTCCCATTTGCCGGTTTCCTCATCTTGCACAAGTTTCTTGCCGACGAGTGCCAGCACCTCGCCGTTATTCGGGTTCAACATGACCAGAAATGCGCGATCCAGCAGGCCGGATGTACTCATTTTCTTTAAGTTTAACAATTTATCCGAAACGAGTTCTTCCAATGATTCTTGTAATTCACTGTCCATCGACAGGACTAGGTCTTTGCCCGGCTCTCCCTCTCGCACTGTCTTCGTCTCGACTACTCGGCCTGTCCGATCCTTGACATTTTTTACGATGGTCTTTTGACCCTTCAGCAATTCCTCATAATATTGTTCGAAATAACTGACGCCGACTCGGTCATTCCGAGAATAGTCCCTCGCCAAAAAATAGTCCAGGCGATTGCGAGGAATCCCTTGGATGGGGCTGGTTGTCGAACCGATAATGGTATTGTCGGACAGCTTCACCCGCTGCCAATCCGTTGTTGTATTCACACCGGGCAATTCGCTCAGCCGTTCAGAGACGGCGGCAAATTCACGTTCTGATACCTCCCCGCTTTTGATGATTTGCGGCGAGTATGCATATCCTGACATCATCTCCCGGTAGATTGCCAACACTTCCAATTCGTCTTTTGAGAAAGAATTTAATTCTTCATCTGTAATTCTCTCACGCGTCAGTTGATTCACGAGTTTTTGTATTTCTTTGTCCGTCAGCTTATCATTTTTCTTGCGAATCTTAGCAATTTCCTCAGGCGGGACTTTCAAAGCAGCTTCCTCTGAATGCAACAGAATCCAATAGTCCCGTTTATCTCCTAGCGTTATTCGCTTCGTGTCCTGCTCAATCAGCTTGGCGAGTTCACGTGCAATGTCAAGCATTTCAGCAGAAGTAGTGGACGTCGTTTTGGTATATGTAATGGCATTTTTCGGTTCATTATCAACGAGCACCTTGCCTGTCCTGTCGTAAATCCTTCCCCTCGGCACACTCGTATTGACCGCAATTTCCTCTGTGCTCTCCAATAAGCGTTTATAATCATCACCTTTAACAATTTGCAAATAACCTAGGCGGAAAATGAGTAGCGAAAACAGAATGAATATAGAAAAAAACAAGAAGTTCATCCTGAACGCGATATGCTTGCGTTGCCGTATTTTCGCCTGATCCGTTTTGCGCATCGGCTTTTTCACCAATCTCCCCCCTCACCGTTCTTTTCAATAAACCTATTGCATTATATCATTCCAAAAGAAAAAAGCATACATCTTGACGAACAAGATGTATGCCAGGTTGCTTCGATACGATTACTTTTCGAAACGTTTTGCGACTTCGTCCCAATTGATAACATTCCAGAACGCTCCAATATAGTCAGGACGTCTATTTTGATAGTTTAGGTAGTATGCATGCTCCCAAACATCCAAGCCAAGAAGAGGTGTCTTGCCTTCCATTAATGGGTTGTCTTGGTTTGGTGTGGAGATGACTTCAAGCTCGCCATTGTTCAACACGAGCCAAGCCCATCCTGAACCAAAGCGTGTCGTTGCTGCTTTTGCGAATTCTTCTTTAAATGCATCGAAGCTGCCGAATTTTTTATCGATCGCTTCCGCAAGAGCTCCAGTTGGTTGGCCGCCGCCATTTGGCGAAAGAATTTGCCAGAAGAGAGTATGGTTTGCATGACCGCCGCCATTGTTACGGACTGCAGTGCGAATATTTTCAGGAATCGCATCCATATTGGAAATAAGCTCTTCGACCGATTTGGAAGCCAAATCGTCATGCCCTTCCAATGCATTATTCACGTTTGTCACGTACGTATTATGGTGTTTTGTGTGGTGGATGTTCATCGTTTCTTTGTCGATGTGCGGTTCTAACGCATCGTATGCGTATGGCAGTTCTGGTAATTGATAAGCCATTTGTCCATTCCTCCTCAATAGATTCAATAATTATCCTACGTATTTAACAGTATCAAAATTAAGAAATCCAATCAATTGAAATGAACTATTTGGCAACGAATAGAATAAATATGGCAATCATCACAATCATAATGCCACCTTTTGCTAAGACGGACGTCAAGAAACCGACGAGCGAACCGATACCTGTCAGGATGGATTGTTTTAATCCCGACCGTGACACGACCAGTTCAGCAATCACAGCACCGATAAATGGACCGAGCAAAATCCCTGCCACTGGTATGATGAACGGACCGATAAGCAGTCCGATCGTGCTTCCCCACATGCCGGCTTTGGATCCTCCAAATTTCTTTACACCAACAAGATTAGCTAACGTGTCCGCTGAAAACAGCAAAATGACAAAGAGTATTTGGATTAGCCAAAACAGCCAATTCAATCCTTCAAATGACACGATCCATCCGTAGAGAAGAAATCCGCCGATGACAAAAACGACAGATGGAATGATCGGATAAATCAATCCAGCGAACGCCACTAGAAAAAAGAGTATCGCGACAATCCAACCGATCCATTCCATACAAAACGCCCCTTTCTTATGCCCGCTTGCCTAACACCGCTTCCGCGATATTCACCGCATGATCGCCAATGCGTTCGAGATTGGAAACGATATCGACAAAAACAATGCCCGCCTGTGCGGAGCAATGCCCGCCATTCAAACGAACGATATGGTTTTTCCGGAATCTGCGCTCCATCTTATCGATCAGATCTTCTTGCTCTGCAACGGCCCTCGCCAATTCTGTATCATTCAAATCCAATGCCTTAACGGATTTCCCAACCGTTTCAATTGTTAAAGTAAACATCTCTGTGAGATCTTGCAAGGCATCTTCCGTCAATTTAACACGGTTGACCTCACGGAAATCAATCAATTCGATAATGTTTTCAAAGTGATCGCCGATCCGTTCAATATCCCGGACTGTATCCATCAACATGACATGACGCGCCGATTCGACCGGTGAAATGTTGACTGCCGAAATATCTACGAGATAATCTGTAATTTTTCGATCCAGATTATTAATGGCATCTTCAATCTGGTATGCAGTTTCCGCATGTTTTTTATTGCTCGTCTTCAGATATTCAAATGTTTCTTCTAATCCCTGCACAGCAAAGTCGCCCATCCGGATAATTTCCTCTTTCGCTTGTCCAATCGCAACCGCAGGCGATTGATTGATGAAATTTGGATCCAGATGTTTCGGCTTGTATTCGATTGTCACGTCTTTTCCTGGAATCAGCTTCGTAACAAAGTATGCCCAAGCGCCGATCAAAGGAAACTGGATGATTGTGTTCGCAACGTTAAATGAACCATGTGCAAAGGCGATTTGCATTTTATTTTCCAAATTCAAGACGCTGCTGATCCACTCTATATACATGGTGAATGGATACAGCAAAATCATGAATATGATAGTTCCTACCACATTAAAGAGGACGTGAGTTGCCGCCGCCCGTCGAGCCGCGACTGATGCACCCAATGCAGCTAATATCGCTGTGATAGTCGTACCGATATTGTCTCCGAATAAAATCGGCAACGCACCTTTCAACTCTACTAAATTCTCTGCATACAATCCCTGAAGTATACCAACTGTTGCACTGGAGCTTTGGACTATGAGCGTAAACACTGTTCCCGCCACGACCCCGAGCAATGGATGATCACTCATCGAAAGTGTAAAGTCTGTAAATGCATCCATCGTTTGCAGCGGCTTCATTCCATTACTCATCAATTCCAGCCCTAGAAAAAGTCCACCAAATCCAAAAATAACCTCACCAACACTTTTCACGGTACTTTTGTTAATAAAGAAAATAAGAAATGCACCGATTGCCATGATTGGCAGTGCATAGGCCCCTACATCGAGTCCAATGATGAATGCCGTTACAGTTGTTCCGATGTTGGCTCCCATTATGACACCGATCGCTTGCCTCAACGTCATGAAGCCCGCGCTGACTAGCCCTACTGTAATGACGGTCGTTCCTGAACTCGATTGAATCAGCACAGTGACAATGATTCCGCTTAGTACGCCCATAAACGGATTGGTCGTAAAGCGATCGAGGATCGAACGGAGCCTGTCACCAGCTGCCTTCTGCAAACCGTCTCCCATGTATTTGATAGCAAAAAGGAATATCCCCAGACCGCCAACGAATTGGAAGATCATTTCTTGCCAATTTACCTCCATTAAAGAGTCAACCTCCATCATCCTGAATATGTATCGACTATATTATGTTGATAGTGTTAACGAATTGTAAATAGAACTGAGTGAATCTTTACATAGCCTTTACAATACAACTATTAAAAGTCATGAATCTGTCGAATTTATGAACACCCGATTGTGACTCTCTAGTATGGTAAACTATCTATAGATAAAGGAGGAGCCTCATTGAAATTCCATCAATTATTCATCGCCGCATTAAAAGATCCTAAAAAACTGGCGGCTTTCAGGTTATTGCCAATCGGCAAGGTGATTCAATATATTTTTTTATTCATCGCTATTTATACCATCGTTTCTTTCACACGTTTTGTTTTGGGGGATGCCAGTCTCTTTGATGCCTCTCCTGAATTACTGGAATACAGCAAGACGATTGGATGGCTCATTTATCCCATTGCGCTCGTCCTGCAATTTGTAATTGCTACATTTTATATCTTTGTACGGATCAGCCTTTTCGGACTTGCAGGCGTATTATTTGCGATGATCATGAAGCGGAAAGCAGAATATCGCCATCTTTGGCGGACGACCGCGGTTTCTGTCACGGTTCCCCTGCTCATTACGCTTGTGCTGGATTCCTTTCCGGCATTCCGTCCCACAGGCATCTATCTGTCATCTATTGTACACGTGTTATATATTGCTGCGGCTGTGAAATACTATCCGAAATTGAGGAAATGAATAGTCGGTGATTCGCTTGCATATATTGCCCGCAGGGGGGATATATGATGAGGACTTTATTCGCAGCAATCATTTTATTTTTCATATTTCACATTCTTAAAGAAGACCTGACAGACGGCACGATTCCACTGGCCGCTTTTTTTACAGAAGAAGAAGCATGCATAGAGGACAAGCTGGAAACGATTCAGGTTACGACAATCGACGGGGATACGATTGAGTCTTTGTTCGCTTTATATCCGGATGCATCTCAATCTTTTGTAGAACGTTTATCCATGTTCTATGCCCTGAATCCTCATTTGCAAAACCAGCAGATCATTGGCGGGCTGACAGTCAAATTGCCTTTGTCTAAGAATACTGGAAAACAATGTGATTAATTGAATCCCAAGTACTGTTCCTTTCTTTTTATCAGGTTGATTGATAAAATGAGTAAGTAGATACGAGTTTTTAAGGAGAGAACATAAATGAGTGAAATGATACACAGATCCAAAACACGTCCTGTCAAGGTCGGCAATTTGACTATTGGCGGCAGCAACGAGCTATTCATTCAAAGTATGGCGACAACGAAGACACATGATGTGGATGCGACAGTTGCTGAGATTTTACGGCTCGAAGAAGCAGGCTGCCAAGTTGTGCGGGTCGCTTGCCCAGACGAACGGGCAGCCTACGCGATTGGAGAAATTAAGAAACGTATCAACATTCCATTAGTAGTAGATATCCATTTTGACTATAAATTAGCTTTAATTGCGATCGAACAAGGCGCGGATAAAATCCGGATCAATCCAGGCAACATCGGGCGCCAGGAAAAAGTCGAAGCGGTCGTGAAAGCAGCCAAAGCGAAAGGGATTCCAATCCGCATTGGGGTCAATGCCGGGTCCCTCGAAAAACACATTCTTAAAAAATATGGTTATCCGACCGCAGACGGCATGGTGGAAAGCGCGCTTCATCATATAAAGATTCTTGAAGATCTGGATTTCCATGATATTATCGTTTCGTTAAAAGCATCGGACGTAAATTTAGCAGTGGAAGCGTACAAAAAAGCAGCAGCTGCATTCGACTATCCGTTGCATTTAGGCATTACCGAATCGGGAACATTATTTGCAGGCTCCATCAAAAGTGCTGCTGGTCTCGGAACATTGCTTTCAGCCGGAATTGGCAATACATTACGAGTGTCTCTCAGTGCAGATCCTGTACAGGAAGTGAAAGTGGCGCGAGAATTGCTGAAGGTCTTTGGCCTTTCATCCAATGCCGCGACGTTAATCTCCTGCCCTACTTGCGGCCGGATTGAAATTGACTTGATATCCATTGCCAACGAAGTAGAGGAATATATTTCGACAATTAAAGCCCCGATTAAAGTGGCAGTGCTCGGCTGCGCCGTCAACGGACCCGGTGAAGCACGCGAGGCTGACATCGGAATCGCCGGCGCTCGCGGCGAGGGACTGTTGTTCATGAAAGGCAAGACGGTCCGTAAAGTGCCGGAAGAGACAATGGTTGAGGAATTGAAGATTGAAATTGATAAAATTGCTGCAGAACATTTCGAGAAGAAGCGTCAGGAAGAATTACAGCTCCAAGGCGGCGCAATTGAATGAGGCGATTTCGTCTAGGCATTGACATTGATGGAACCGTCACCTGTCCGACGTCGCTGCTGCCTCATATTAATGAGCGCTTCGGATGTAATTTGGCGCTCGAGGATATTAAGGAGTATGACCTGACAAAAGCATTTGAAGTCGATGAGGCTGAATTTTACGAGTGGTACCGTAAGGCTGAGGAGAACATTTACAGAACCTCGCCAGCACAAGAATATGCGAAGGACATCTTATCGGGCTGGCAGGAGACGTTTGAGCTGTTCTATATTTCGGCCCGTGGTGAAAACGTTCTGGATTGTACAGTAAAATGGTTTGAACAGGAAGAAATACCGTATGACCATATCGAACTCATCGGAAGTCACCACAAAATAGAGGCGGCCAAACAGTTTGGAGTCCATTGTTTTTTCGAAGATAAGCATGACAATGCGGTCGCTCTTCATGAAGAGTTGAACATTCCTGTGTTCTTATTCGACACACCTTATAATCGTCTGCCGATACCAGAAGGCGTTATACGGGTTACAAATTGGAACGAAGCAGATCAATGGATACGGCGCCTTTTTCCCATTGAGCAGCCGATTAACTGAAATAGGGCATGAATCCTTAACACTTGAGGATTCGTGCCCTTTGTTTATTGTGAAATGCAAATTGGACATTTGCCGTAAATTTCAAATTTATGACCTTCTACTTCGTAACCTGACAATTCGCCTGTTATAGTTTCCATCGGGCAATGAGAAATGCTTCTCGTTTTGCCGCATTCCGTGCAGATGAAATGGTGATGATGATTTTTCGCATCACATTGCATCCGAAAATGGCGTTCTCCATTCAATTCCGTTTCTTCCAGAATCCCAAGTTCCGAAAAAGTAGTCAGATTCCTATAAATGGTATCGTAACTGATGCCAGGATTATCTTGAGCCATAAAATTCCGTACTTCCATGGCCGACAAATATTTATCGTGCTCCGAAAAGTATTCGAGCAGCGTCTCCCTATTTTTTGTCCGTTTGAATTGATGTTCGGATAAAATTCTCCAAGCTTCATCAAGTGTCATATCAAATCCGCCTCCCCTTTTGTTCCGACCATTTTTCGCAAAGTCTTTTTAAAGAATAAGACGAGCAATAAAATGATGACCGATGTAATCACGATTGTACCACCTGGCGCGATATCAAGGTAATATGCGGCGATCAAACCGATTAGGACAGATAACTCACCAATTCCGATCGAATAGAGCATAGCTCCTTTAAAACTTTTTGCCAGTTGGATGGCCGCAGCAACCGGCAGTGTCATCAAGGAAGATACGAGAAGAATCCCAACGATCCGCATGGATGCGCCAATTACCAATGCTACAATGATCATGAAAATAGTTTGAATTACTTTGCCATGAACGCCCGAAACTTTCGCGTACTCCCGATCAAACGACAAGGCAAACAATTCCTTGTAAAAGAAATAAATAAAGCCAATTACGCAAAGGGCGATACTAGCGACAATTCCTAAGTCCTGCCGGCTTACTGCCGAAACGGAACCAAAAAGATATCCGACGAGGTCCGTGCCAAAACCTTTTGCCAACGAGATGAAGATAGCTGCAAATCCGATGCCCGCTGACAAAATGATTGGGATGGCAAGTTCCTCAAAATGCCGGTATGCTCCCCTCAGCCGTTCAATTAACAGTGAACCCCCAACCGCAGCTGCCATGCCCAGATAAACAGGGTTTAATGCTGAGAAGAACAATACTTGCTGACTGAGGTACAGACTCCCCGCTATCCCTGCAAGCGCTACATGGCTCAATGCATCAGCAATAAGAGCAAGCCGTCTCACGACAATGAACAAACCGAGCAACGGTGCTACAATTCCAATTATCATCCCCGATAAAAATGCATTTTGAAGAAAATCATACGTCAGAATCGCTTCGATCATCTTTCCACCTCCTCATCGCTTTGGTGGACTCTGCGTACAGGATGACCATACCAGTTCGAGATATCGAGATCATCCATTTTCTTATAGTCTGACTGTACGCCATGGAAATGGATTGTACGATTCAAACACGCGACATGGGAAGCCAGATCGGTGACAATATCAATTTCATGCGTCACAAGAAGGATGGCAATTCCATGGTCACGGTTGAGCGTTTGAAGCATAGTATAGAAAGACGCGATATTTTGCTGGTCGATCCCTACCGTCGGTTCATCCATGATGAGAAGATCCGGTTTTCCAACAAGCGCTCTGGCAATAAAAACCCGTTGTTGTTGGCCGCCGGAAAGCTCGCCGATCGGACGCGAATGATAGGAATCCATTTTGACGATTTTCAATGCTTCCATCGCCTGTTGATCTTCCCTTTTTGTAAAATGCTTGAAAAGTCCTGTTTTACGTGTCAAACCACTTCGGACTACTTCCAAGACAGTGGCCGGAAAGCCGGAATTGAAAGCGTTCGACTTTTGAGAAACATACCCGATCCGCTCACGTTGTCGAAACGATGAAATGTTCTCACCAAACAATTCGATCGAACCGCTGCTTGGTTTTATTAAACCTAAGATGAGTTTGATCAACGTCGACTTTCCAGAACCATTTGGGCCAATCAGCGCCCAAAACTCACCTTGCTCGACTTTCAATGAAATATGTTCAAGGACTTCCGTACGATCGTACGTGAAACTGACATCCTTACATTCGATGATTGTATTTTTCATAGTCAAATCCCTTTCTATCAAAACAGGCGGTATTATGTGAACTAGCAAGAAACTATCCACGATAATAGTAACCGTTACGGTTTGTTGCCTTTGTAGTATAGCGGAATTTCGGTCTTCTGACAACTTATTGAGAAGGAATGGTGTAATTTGGAAATACTTCAGTTTATCAATCAATTGAAAGCGAGCAGCGACGAAGAAGCACAACGGTTAGCCAGCTCCTATGGCATCGCATTAACGTTGCAAGAAATCAAGGCTTTACGTCCCTTGTTAGATGAGATTTCATTCCATTGGCTGTTTTCTGGTGTACCGGAAAGTTTCATCGCAAAGGTGAAGCGAGCGGTCGGGGAAAAAAAAGGAGAAGAACTATTTAGAAGTTATTTGGATATGATTTAACAGATATAGAAGGAGTGGAGAAGAACCGTAGCCGATTCTTCTCTTCCCCTCTCCCATCCTGCCTGGCAAATAAGCTGCGCTCAAGTATTTATACACCTAGCAGCTCATTTTGAAATGTCTTCGTTCGCAGCATTTCAATTTCCTTTTCATATGGCGCCTTTTTGTTTTTTGCATCCGGTCCGATGAATGGAGTTTCCAATATTTTTGGTACTGTTTGAAATTCTGGATGATGGACGATATAGCATAATGGATCAAAACCGATATGGCCAAATCCGATATTCTCATGACGGTCTTTCATAGCGCCGCATTCATTTTTACTGTCATTGACATGAATAACCGAAATTCTGTCCTTACCGATGATCCGGTCGAATTCTTCCAAGACACCGTCAAAATCATGCACAATATCGTATCCCGCATCATGAACGTGGCAAGTATCAAAGCAGACTGACAACCGTTCGTTGTTCGAGACACCATCGATAATCCGAGCCAGTTCCTCAAAGTTTCTGCCGCATTCGCTTCCTTTTCCGGCCATCGTTTCCAAAGCGATCCGAACTTCCGAATCATCGGACAGCACTTCGTTTAAGCCCTCGATGATTTTGGCGATTCCCGCTTCGGATCCCGCTCCTACATGTGCTCCTGGATGAAGCACGATCTGATCGGCTCCAAGCGCACCGGTCCGTTCGATCTCCTTTTGCAGGAAATCGACACCAAGACGGAATGTTTCGGGCTTTGTCGTATTCCCGATATTAATAATATAGGGTGCATGGACGACAATATGGGACATGCCGTTTTCACGCATATGGAGCTGGCCGTCCTCGATATTCAATTCCTCAATTGGCTTTCTTCTCGTATTTTGCGGCGCTCCCGTGTAAATCATGAAAGTGCTGGCTCCATAGCCCGCTGCTTCCTTGCTTGAACCGAGCAGCATTTCCTTGCCGCTCATCGATACATGGGAGCCCAATAGGATTGGTTGCTGTTTCATTTTTTACGTTTCAATCTCCTTTCCCTCTTTTTGAAGCTCTCCATCTCTCTGGCCATTTTCTTCTTATAACCAGGCTTCACTTTATCCGGCTTCCTAACATAAGACGCGGCCTTTTTATCGAGCTCATCCGTTTCTTTTACACGTCTTTTTCTAGCATGGCGTTCCTTCACTTCCTGCCATTCGCCATTCTTGATATCTTCATGGACAAATGGAATGCCCATTTTTTCAATTTGAACAATTTTATCGTCTTCCGAGGGTTCGTACAACGTAATGGCGACCCCTTCCAATCCAGCACGAGCAGTTCTTCCTACCCGGTGGATGAAAAACTCCAGATCATCCGGCAGTTCATAGTTGACGACGTGGCTCACGCCAGGTATATCGATTCCTCTGGCAGCCAAATCAGTCGCAACGATATATTGGAATTCCAAATCGCGAACCTGTTTCATCATGCGCGTTCTTTCACGCGGAGTAAGATCTCCGTGGATGCGTCCGGCCTTAATGCCATGACCAGCGAGATAATTAGCAATTTCATCCGCATGCTGTTTGGTATTCGTGAAAACAATTGCCAAGTAAGGATTGATGCCATTCAATACTTGCAAAAGCTTTTTCTTCCGCTCCATGGAACGGACCGGAACAAGTGAATAATGCATCCCTTCCGTTAACGGTTTCCGCTCGCCGATTTGGATGTGGACCGGGGATTCCATATATTTCTCAAGAAAAGGCTTCAACTTCTCTGGAATTGTGGCAGAGAACACATACATTTCCAGACCAGCTGGCATTCTCGCTGCGAATTGATCGATATCTTCAATGAACCCCATATCAAACGCTAGATCGGCTTCATCGATTACCAGTATGGAGGCAGTATGGATACCGAGCGCTCCACTTTCCGCCATATCTCGAATCCGTCCAGGCGTGCCTACAACGATATGGGGAGCAGATTTTAATTTTCCAATCGTTCTTTGCTTGTCCGTCCCCCCAATTAGCAGAGCGCTGCGTATTTCGGTTCCTTCAATCAATTTGTTCAATTCTGTGAACAACTGTGTCGCCAATTCCCGTGTCGGTGCCGTAATGACAGCTTGAAGTTGATCGCTTTCCATCTCGACTCTTTCGACAATAGGAATGAGGAAGCTATGTGATTTCCCTGTCCCCGTATGTGCTTGACCAATAGCATTCGAACCTTTTAGGACAAGTGGTATGATTTCTTTTTGAATAGGTGTCGGTTGTAAAAAACCGAGACGGGCGATTGCATCCCGTAAAAATGGTTTAAATTGGTAATCTGTGTATTTAGACATTGTATGCCTCCTAACATACTCTTATTGTAGCATGATTCCGTTCCGCCGTAAGTGAATTTCGCATACTATATAGCGTGAAAGGCAAAACCATTTTAAAGAAAGGGGTTCATAATGAGATACCAATCCTTCTATCCATTCATGCGGCAACAGCAGTCATCCCCAATTGCAATGCGGCAAACCGGGTATGGCCCGCAATTCCAACCCGGAAACCAGCAAACGCCTAGACAACCTTTCCCTGGTCCAGGCATGGGGAATCAATTTGGCGCCGGCGGTCAAGGAGCACCAGGACAAAACACGTCCAAAATGGAAATGTACATGCAGACAGCCAACCGCTTTATGAGTACTGCTCAACAATACGCTCCGCTGATCCAGCAATTTGCTCCAATGCTGCAAAATTTGCCGGCGATGTGGAAATTATATAAAGGTTTTCAATCACTCCCATCCGCCGGCACTGCTGCGCAAAGTACAGTGAATGCCGCTGCAGCTGCTGCACCTAGAGTAGCGGCGGGCGTATCCACACCTCGTATTTTCCAGCCACCGACTTTATAAGTTTGAAACTCAAGTCAACTCCAACTATAATGGACATAGAGCCCATTAGAGGAGTGAGTTTCAATGAAAGTGTTAAAGATTTCCCCGAGGGGCTATTGCTACGGGGTTGTCGATGCAATGGTCATTGCACGGAATGCAGCGCTCGACAAAACATTACCAAGGCCCATTTATATTTTGGGCATGATTGTTCATAATAAACACGTTACTGATGCATTTGAAGAGGACGGGATCATCACACTCGACGGCAAAGACCGTCTGGACATCTTGAACAAAGTGGAAACCGGCACTGTCATTTTTACCGCCCATGGCGTTTCTCCTGAAGTTCGGGAACTGGCTCGCAAGAAAGGACTCGTTTCCATTGATGCCACTTGTCCAGACGTCTCTGTCACCCATTATTTGATAGAAGAAAAAGTAGCAGAAGGATACGACATCATCTACATCGGGAAAAAGTATCACCCAGAACCAGAAGGCGCCATCGGCATTGCGCCGCATGCCGTGCATTTGATTGAGACAGTGGAAGATGTCGAGAATATGACAATCGACAACGAGAAGCTGCTCGTGACGAACCAAACGACGATGAGTCAATGGGATGTTGCCGATATTATGGATGCCTTGAAAGAAAAGTATCCGCATATTGAAGTGCATAAGGAAATTTGCCTCGCTACCCAAGTAAGGCAGGAGGCTGTCGCGGAACAGGCAGGTGAAGCCGATCTTCTTATCGTCGTCGGCGATCCGAAAAGCAATAACTCAAACCGCTTGACGCAAGTATCGGTGGAGATCGCCAACACGCCAGCCTATCGGGTTTCGGATGTGTCTGAAATTGATGTTGCTTGGTTGAGCGGTGTTGAAACGGTAGCAGTCACTGCAGGTGCTTCCACACCTACTATCGTCGTCCGGGAAGTGATTGCGTTTCTTGACCAATTTGATCCAGAGGATCCATCGACACATAATCCGGAACGCAAATTCCAATTGGAGAAGATCCTTCCGAAGATAAAAAATCCGACCCCTGTAAATCGGATTGAACCATACGCCAAATTGTAAATGCCAAGGTGAAACACGGTCATATTTCTAAAGATAAAAGCTGCCTTTCCTAATTTCAGGAGGCAGCTTTTTCATGAAACCCTAATCATCCGCATTCAGCCTCCCATTGTTTAACTGAATCGGAAGGGTTCGGTAGGGATGGTCGAAGGAATAAATGTTACATCCATTTTTTTCTCCGCACATACCTTTTGCATATAGTCAGTCACCCCGGAAATCATCACCTTTTCTACGTGATGACCCGGATCGACAATAGCAAGATCCATATTTTCCGCATCTTGGGCAGTATGGAAATCCATATCCCCGGTTACGAATACATCCGCTCCTTTTCGCTTCGCCGACTGGATGTATTTTGGCCCGCTGCCTCCAAGGACTGCGACTTTCCGAATCGGCTTGTCCAAGTCTCCGACAATCCGGACGACCGGCACCTCGAGTGTTCGCTTCACATGGTCTGCGAATTGCGTCAATGACATACTTTCACGAAGTATTCCGACCCTGCCCAAGCCCAATTCATTTGTTCTCTGATCGAGCACAAAAAAGTCGTAAGCCGGCTCTTCGTATGGGTGGACGGCCAGCATCGCCTTCAGCACTTTGGTACGAAGTGTTCCAGGCATCACAACTTCTATCCGCTCTTCGGACACTTCCTCCGGTTTTCCGATTTCTCCGATAAACGGGTCTGCCCCTTCAGCGGGAACAAATCTGCCGGTTCCGGTCGATGTAAAACTGCATCCCACATAATCACCGATTGCCCCTGCACCCGCTTTTGACAAAGCTTCCCGTAGACGGTCAGCATGGTCGACTGGACAAAAAACAGCAAGCTTGTACAACGCATCATGAATGGTTGGTTCCATGACAATTGTGTTTTGCAATTCCAATCGGTCCGCCAGCAAATCGTTAACTCCGCCTGGCGCCACGTCCAAATTTGTATGTGCCGCATACACGGCGATATCGTTCTTGATACATGTTTCGATTAAACGTCCTTGCGGTGTATCCGTCCATAAAAACTTCATCGGTTTAAATATGGGCGGGTGATGGGCGATGATTAAGCTTGCACCGTTTTCAATGGCCTCCGCCACGACAGCTTCATTCACATCCAATGTCACTACTACTTTTTCAACCGGTCTGTTCAATTGCCCGATATGTAAGCCGACGGGGTCCCAATCTTCCGCATACCGTTTCGGTGCCCATTGTTCAAAGAGCGTGATGATTTCATGTCCATTCACTTTCTTCAATTCGACAACACCTTCCCTACCATTTCAATTTTCTCTTTCAATTGGATTTTTCTCTTTTCTGCTTCTTCCGAATGTCCCGCACTTTCGATGGCCCGGAGAACCCGTTGCCACTCCTCCAATTCCCGCACCCATTTTTCAATAAAAACAGGCGATTTTTCGGCCAGTAGAAAAGGTCCAACTAGCAGTTCAATTTCGGAAAATGCCGCTTGACCTTTCTCCAATACAAGAATTTCATAGATTTTGTGGTCTTCTTTTAAAATGCGTTCATCCACTATTGTCCAACCATTGGCAAGACACCAGGACCGAATCGCGATCGCATGAATATTCGGTTGGGCAACGATGCGTTTGACACCTTGCAAATGTGCTTTGCCTTCTTCTAAAATATCGGCAATCAATGTACCACCCATTCCGGCAATAGTGACGGCATCGACTTCATCTTCTTTGCGGATTGCAGCTATCCCATTCGCAAGCCGGACGGTGATTGACTCGGAGAGACCTTCCTTAGCCACGTTTGCCACTGCGGACTCGTACGGCCCTTTGGCTACTTCTCCAGCAACTGCCCGCTCGATGGTACCTGTGCGAACCAGGTGGCATGGCAAATAGGCATGATCGCTCCCGATATCAGCTAAAACTGACCCTTTTTCAATAAATGACGCTACTGCCGCAAGGCGTTCGGATAATTTTAATGGATTCAAATGACCTCCACCTTTCCTTTTCCATTGTATATGATGTTGTTTGCCGCTGCATCTCCTGCAATCAAAAAAGCCACCGGATATGCTGCCGCACATCGGGTGACTCCTTTTCTCATTTAAGTGTTAGAATGTAGTCTGCCAATTGGTCAATTTGCTCATCAGAGATTTGGCCTCCAAAAGCAGGCATATTGTTTTGACCGTTTTTGATGATGTCGTGAATCGTTTCCTTCGAATCCGATAAACCATGAAGGTTAGGTCCTATTCCGCCACCAGTCAAATCTCCGCCATGACAGCTGATACATTTTTGTTGAGTGAACCCTTCCGGATCAAACTCCTCAGCATTAGCCGCTGTGTCTTCCGTTTTTCCGTCTTCATTCTCCCCAGCGATTTCCTTTTTTTGATCAGCACCCCAAAGAGACATGAAGAAAATAAGTCCTAATCCAAGCGCGAATATCAGGATATAAGGTACTACAGGATTGTTTTTCAATGAATTACCCTCCTTCACCAGGATCTTTTCTGTAAAATTATACAGTGCACAATTATTATTGTACTGTATCCGATGAAAAACTGAAAGAGTTATCCACGCAGAATTCACTCTTTGTGACAATTTCGACATACTTTCGACTGATTTCGTATCCGTCAGGCAATGACGCCAATTTGGCGGGCTATGACCATCCTTTGAATTTCTGAAGTCCCTTCGCCAATTTCCAGTAACTTGGCATCCCTCATATACCGTTCCACCTCATATTCCTTCATATAGCCATAGCCACCATGGATTTGGATGGCCTCGTCCGCAACTTCCATCGCGATCTCCGAGGCATACAATTTGCACATCGCAGCTTCCTTTGTGAAGGATCTTCCTGAGTCTTTCAACCAGGAAGCTTTGTAGACCATATTGCGGGCAAGTTCAATTTTTAGCGCCATATCCGCCAGCTTAAATTGGGTGACCTGGAATTCTGCCAATGCCTTGCCGAATTGCTTCCGCTCTTTAGCGTATTTGAGCGCTTTATCATAGGCAGCCTGCGCAATTCCGACAGCCATCGCTCCTATACCAATTCTACCGCCATCTAGTGTAACTAGAAATTGCCGGAAGCCTTCTCCTCTCTTTCCAAGAAGATTCTCCTTCGGCACGCGAACATTTTCCATAACTAGTTCAGTTGTGTTCGAGGCATGAAGTCCCATTTTTTCGTAATTATCAATCACTTTGAAACCTTCCGCGTCGGTTGGAACGATGATAGCGCTGATTTCCTTCTTCCCGTCTACCATGCCGGTCACTGCTGTCAATGCCAAATGTTTGGCATGACTAGCATTAGTAATATACACTTTGGAACCGTTAATAATATAATCGTCACCATCTTCTATGGCCGTCGTTTGTGTCCCCCCTGCATCCGAGCCGGCATTCGGTTCAGTTAAACCGAAAGCGCCGAATGAATCCCCAGTACATATCGGCGTCAAGTACTTTACTTTTTGTTCTTCCGTACCGAAAAGATGCAGCGGTGCCCCTCCCAGTGAAATGTGAGCGGAGTAGGTAATCCCTGTCGATGCACAAGCCCGGCTTAATTCTTCTGTAACAATGGCAAAGCTGATTGTATCCGCTCCGGCTCCCCCATAAGCCTCTGGAAACGGAAGTCCCATCATTCCCATCTCTCCCAACTGTCTAAACACGGCAGCCGGAAATTCCTTTGTCCGATCCCTGTCGATCGCTCCAGGTGCAACAACTTCGTCCGCGAATTCTTTCATCGTCCGCCGAATCATCTGTTGCTCATCCGTCAAATCAAAATTCATTGGATTCATCCCCTTTATTGTGAACGCTTACATTCTCAGTATAACGAATATAACAACAATTCCACAACCATTCTGGCATTGTTTCATAGCAAACGTGCCAGCAGAGAATATGAGCAATTCATCTGGCAATCAATTGATTGGAAAAAAGGCGGACACTATTATAGGCGTTAAACTACGGAGTTAAAGAGAAGAGAAAGTAAAACTTGAAGTATCAGCTTCCTCTTCTTTTTCACATAGAAAAGAACAGGAAGCCGATAATGAGAAGCAACCCAACAGAACCTGATATCGTAAAATAAAGTAATTTTAACAATCGACCTGCAAATAACCATAGCAGGCAATTCAATACGAGCAAACCTATTAACAACATCGTTTCATCTTCAAAAAACAGCAGCCAAACTTTCAGTGACAGACCAAGCAACAAAAAAGCCGACAATATGTATAGCAACGATGAGAAATTTGTATTGGTCCGGGACTTCCACAATGATATCATCAGCAGGATTGCTGCCAAAATGACAGCAGCCGATATTGGCCAAATTGAATTTGTCCTCAAAAAGAACATGCTCCCGAAAACTAAAATTGCTAGAAGGCTGGTGACCATCATTGTGATCCATCTGGTATTCTTTTCACGCACCAAGATTCCTTTTGAGCCTTTTATCTCCTCTTTGCCATCTTCTTCACCGCGTGCATATAACGTAATGAGGAAATCACAATAATGTTCCGGCAACAATTTATTTTGCTTCCAATATTGAATCTCTGTAATGATGATCCGCTTCCGTTGCGCATTCATCTCTGCTCCCCCATCCTATCTGACTCGTATAGTATCCAACAAGGCGGGCCATTTTTTTCTCTTAAACTGCCATAAATGCTCAGACAAAAAATCGCCAGAAAGGCCTCATGCAGCAGGAGTTCGCGTATGGCCCGTAAAATGGCAGGGGCTGCCCCCAAGATCCATCTTCGAGCCGTTCATGCAACACCTGCTAGCGTTTCGCCTGTTCTAGCGATTTTTACACTATCCGAGCTGGAAGGACAGTGACCCACGCTAAAAAGCAATGGATGCCACTGCATTTTGAGCTGCCATGCACCTGTTTTTACTCAAGGAAATCTTTCAGACGCTTGCTTCTGGATGGGTGACGCAGCTTACGCAATGCTTTCGCTTCGATCTGACGGATCCGTTCCCGTGTCACGCCAAAAACTTTACCGACCTCTTCCAATGTACGAGTCCGGCCATCATCCAAGCCAAAGCGAAGGCGGAGTACATTCTCTTCTCTGTCGGTCAATGTATCCAACACATCTTCCAATTGCTCCTTCAACAGCTCATAAGCTGCGTGATCCGATGGGGATTGGGCTTCGGAATCTTCAATAAAATCACCGAGATGCGAGTCATCTTCTTCTCCGATCGGCGTTTCGAGAGATACCGGCTCTTGGGCAATTTTCAAAATTTCACGGACTTTGTCGGCAGATAAATCCATTTCTTCGCCAATTTCCTCTGGAGATGGTTCGCGTCCTAGATCTTGTAGCAATTGACGTTGTACACGGATCAATTTATTGATCGTTTCTACCATATGGACAGGGATACGGATCGTTCGGGCCTGATCCGCAATCGCACGTGTGATCGCCTGACGAATCCACCAAGTTGCGTACGTACTGAATTTAAATCCTTTTGTATGGTCAAATTTTTCCACGGCTTTGATCAGTCCCATATTTCCTTCCTGAATCAAATCAAGGAACAGCATGCCCCGTCCTACATACCGTTTTGCAATGCTGACAACGAGCCGCAAGTTAGCTTCAGCCAGTTTTTTCTTTGCGTTCTCGCCTTTATCTACCAGTTCCTGCAGTTTTGGATCTGGCTGATCCATTGATGCAAGTTTTTCTTCCGCTTCGACTCCCTCTTGAATGGCGACAGCTAATTTGACCTCTTCGTTCCCTGTTAGAAGATCGACACGACCAATCTCTTTCAAATACATGCGGACAGGATCATTGATTTTAACACCAGGAGGTACGCTCAGATCATTTAGATCGAACTGCTCATCGTCAGCGACCCCTTTCTCAGCTTCTTCCTCTTCATCTTTTCGATCCATCTCAATTCCCTGCGCTTCGATCTGATCAAGAAATTCCTCGAACTGATCTGGTTCCATTTCAAAAGCGGACAGTTTATCCGTTACTTCCTCCAACGTCAATTCACCATTTTTCTTACCAGTTTCCAATAAACTTGCTTTCACTTCATCCAATGTCATATCGTTTTCCATCTCTCCAGCTCGCTCTTTTTTATCCATTATACCCGTTCCTCCTTAATACACCGGAATCTGGCCCTACAATGCCGATAATGATTTCCGGAGCTGTATAATATCCCTGGCCAGCTCCAGCGCCCGGGTATGATCATTCATTTTTTCTGCTTCTCTTGATTGGTGCAGCATTTCATCTATTTTTCGGATCACCCGCTGCTTTTCTAGATGTTGGATGCAGTCTGTCACTTCCTGTTCCGCATGGTCGGGATCTCGATCCATCATGGCAGCTTCCATAACAATTTTACGCATTTCCCTGTCTTCCAATGATTCGGCGAACCGATGAAAATCAGGACTGCTATATTGCTCGTAGAAACCAGCAAGCCGAATAAATACAGCATTGTATTCATCACGGATAAAAAGCTCGCTTCCTTCCGAACGAAGCCTGTCGAATATAACACCGTCATTCAACAAATGTGCAAGTAGGATTCGTTCTGCCCGATCCACTCCGGAGACTTTCTTAGGCTTCGGCGCCTGCATTTGCTGCAAACCGCCGATTGACTGCTCCTTTTTTTCATCTTTAGCCAGTTTACCGACTTTTTTCATCAGCTGTTCGTTCAATGCTTGCTCGGAAACCCCGGTTTCCGTAGCCATTTGCCGGACGAGCAGATCTCGCTCAATCGGTGAAACCTTTGTGGCCAGCTCATCCAAAACTTCATGGATATATTGCAATACATCATTTTCATGGCTCAGATTCTTTCCCCGTTTGGCATACGCAAGAATGAACGACATGTACGTATGTGGATTGCCTAAGATTTTTTCACGGAAAGCTTCGCCCCCATAAGTTGACATATACTCATCAGGATCCATCTTACCCGGAAGCAGTGCAATCTGAGCGGAAAGTCCTTTTTGCATCGCCAAATTGGCAAAGCGTTTGGCAGCTTCCCATCCGGCATTGTCTCCATCACAACAAATGATCAGCTGATTTGCAATGCGTTTCAGCTTTAACAGATGTATTTCCGAAAGAGACGTACCCATTACCGCAACACTGTTCATCACTCCAGCACGCTCTGCTGTTATTGTATCCATGAAACCTTCAAACAATATTACTTTACCCGTTTTCCGAACATTAAGACGAGCACGATGAAAATTATAAAGTAATTTGCTCTTTTCAAAGATCGGAGTTTCCGGGCTGTTCAAGTATTTGGCTTCATCTTTTGAATTTGTCAGGATGCGTCCGGAAAAGCCGACGATATTCCCATTATCGTCATGTAATGGGAACATAATACGTCCCCGAAACCTATCAAAATAGCCTGTCCCATCATTTTTCATTATACAGAGGCCGGCTTGTTCCATTTCCTTCATATCGAATTTCTTACGGATCAGGAGATTCGTCAATGTCTCCCTGTCTTCTAGAGACCATCCGATTCCATACTGTTCGATATGTTCCCGTGAAAATCCTCTTTTCTGCAAATATTGTAATGCTTTTTCCCCCTCTACAGTATTCAGTAGTATATGACTATAGAAGTTCGATGCAAGTGCGAGGGCTTCCTTCATCGATTGATGCTCATTTTTTTGAGTGCTTGCAGCCATGCTTGCCATCGGAACAGTCACTTCAATGCCTGCCCGGTCAGCCAGCTTGGATATCGCTTCGGTGAAGGTAGTGTTTTCAATATCCATGACGAATGTGATTGCATTTCCGCTTGCTCCGCATCCAAAACAGTGAAACAGATTCTTATCCTCTGACACGGAAAACGAAGGGGTGCTTTCACCGTGGAAAGGACATAAGCCAAACCAGTTTCTTCCCCTCTTCGTCAGCTGGACATACTCGCCGATCAAATCAACGATATCGGTTTTCGAGCGGACTTCTTCGATCATTTCCTCTGGTATTTTAGTCATTTCCATCACCGTTTCCCTCTATCTACTTGATTTCGAGATAGATTTCAAAAATCCTGCTTATTCGACAAAAAAATATTTGATATTTCGTGGGTCTGGCTTTTTATCAAAAAACCAAATGTAGATGCTGCTGCTCATTTAAAGGCAACCAGCCGTCAAAAGAATAACTATATCATTTTATAAAGTCCGCCGCAAAATAATATTGTACACAATCCACAAAAGAAGAACCAACCATTTTGCCCAGGCGGTCCTTCTTCTCAGTATTCATTCAATTCTATTTGCGCGATCATGCAAAATAACGTTTGCGGTTTCTTCAACTGCACGGTTCGTCACATCAATCACTTTGCATCCAATCTTTGACACAATTCGATTAAAATGATCGATCTCCTGTTTAATCCGCTCGATCTGTGCGTAGTTCGCATCGTCTTTCAAACCGAGAGCAAGAAGGCGTTCTTTTCGAATAAAGTTTAACTTTTCCGGAGAGATGACAAGACCGTAACATTTGGATGGGTTGATTTGGAACAATTCTTCCGGTGGATCAACTTCAGGCACTAAGGGCACGTTGGCCACCTTGTACGTCCGATGAGCCAAATATTGTGAGAGCGGCGTTTTCGAAGTACGTGATACCCCGACAAGAACAATATCGGCTTTCATAATGCCGCGCGGGTCCCTGCCATCGTCGTATTTGACGGCAAATTCAATCGCCTCGATTTTCTTAAAATAGTCCTCATCCAATTGCCTGACGAGCCCCGGTTCTTCGAATGGCCTCTCGCTTAGTTCCTCCTCAATTTTGTCAACGATCGGACCAAGCAGATCAATGCATTTTAAATCGTTCAGCTTGCATTCCTGCTTAATTCTTTGTCTCATGCTACTTTTCACTAATGTATAAATAATGATGGCATTTTGATCTTTGGCCAAATAGGCGATTTCACGTAATTGCGATTCATCTTCAACATGTGAAAAACGTTTCATCGATACCGTTTCAAGATCATGCCTGAACTGGCTAGCAGCCGCTTTGGCGACTAGATCCGCTGTCTCGCCGACAGAATCGGAAACGATGAACAATGTCAATTTACTCATTGGACCACTCCTAGTTTCCACGCATTACAAATCATGATCATCGGCCAAGGACAAAAAGGCGGCAGTTATATTCGTTTTCGTAATCCTGCCCACCACTTCTAGGCCCTGTTCTTTTTCAATAATGACAGGCAATGAATCTATTTGTTGTTCAATCATTTTTTTTGCCGCATAGAGTAACGTATCTTGCTTTTTACAGTATGTAATGTTCGGCATTCTTGTCATAATGACATGAACCGGTATTTTATCTAACTCTTTATTACCCAAACTTGTTCGAAGCAGATCTTTTCTCGATAACACTCCTGACAACTTGGAATCCTTGTCGACTACGAACAGCGTGCCGACATCCTCCAAAAACATTTGGCAGATGGCGTCGTAAACAGAAATGTTTTCGGCGACTACGACAGGAATTGATTGAAAATCGCCTACTTTCATTCCAATCATGCCATCGCCGACAGATTGGGCGGGCTTTTTGCCAGAATAGAAATAACCGACTCGTGGTCTTGCATCCAAGTAACCCGCCATCGTTAAAATCGCTAGATCCGGCCGGATGGTCGCACGGGCCAAATTCAGTCTTTCCGCAATTTGCTCCCCTGTGATCGGACCATCCATCTGGACGATTTCCAATATCTCGTTCTGGCGCTTATTCAGTTCCAATAGGAATCACCGCCTCAATCGTTCATTAGTATATATACCTGACTAGTATAGCATCTCCCTGAGAGAATTCCTATCACTGGGCACCAAAACCGAGGACTTCAAATTAAAATGGTGAAAGGATTGCTTGAGGAAACAAAGCGTGCTACACTTGTATTCATAATCTATAGGTGAAGAAAGGTCAATAAGTAATGCCAGCAGAAGCGAGCGGGGATGGTGAAAGCCCGCAATCGGCATGAAACGGCAGCCTGGAGCCAAGAACGTGATCGAAAGAGGGCTTTTACGAGCCAATCGGGGTGGAACCGCGGGTCTGCGCACTCGTCCCCGGACAGTTATTGTCCGGGGACGAGTGCGTTTTTGTGTTCAAAAACAAAGTCCCATACTTGCCTGCATGGCCAAAACGCACCTTCAATCACACGGCTCTTTCTCGCCAATCTTTACTCTCCATCCACATGGTGTAATGGAGGACTACAGGACAATCTAACCGAGGTGGAATACCATACGTATTCTATGCAAACTCCACGGGAAGATATGTTTCTCACGCAACGGAAGTTGTAAAAATGATTTGGAGGGAATTGCAATGCTATCCATGGATCAAGTTGTCAATTTAGCAAAACAAAGGGGATTTGTCTTCCCGGGATCCGAAATTTATGGCGGTCTCGCGAATACTTGGGATTACGGTCCACTTGGCATCGAGTTGAAAAATAATGTTAAGAAAGCATGGTGGCAAAAGTTTGTCCAAGAATCTAAGTACAATGTTGGATTGGACGCAGCCATCCTGATGAATCCAAAAGTTTGGGAGGCATCCGGACATATCGGAAACTTCAATGATCCGATGATCGACTGTAAGAAATGTAAAACACGCCATCGGGCCGATAAATTGATTGAAGATGCATTAGATGCAAAAGGCATTGAAATGGTTGTTGATGGACTCCCATTTGAAAAAATGGAAGAATTGATTGCAGAACATCACATCGTCTGCCCATCCTGTGGTGCGATGGATTACACCGGAATCCGACAATTCAACTTAATGTTCAAGACCTCTCAAGGTGTTACGGATTCTTCCGCGAATGAAATCTTCCTCCGCCCTGAAACAGCGCAAGGGATTTTCGTTAATTTCAAAAACGTCCAGCGTTCCATGCGCAAGAAAATGCCGTTCGGAATCGCCCAGATTGGTAAAAGTTTCCGTAATGAAATCACGCCGGGCAACTTTACGTTCCGGACACGTGAATTCGAACAGATGGAACTCGAGTTCTTCTGTAAGCCTGGTGAAGATATGAACTGGTATGAATACTGGCGCGACTTCTCTAAAAAATGGCTGCTTGACCTTGGCCTAAGCGATGAAAACGTCAGATTGCGCGAGCATAGCGAAGATGAACTGTCCCACTACTCTAAAGGCACGGTCGATATTGAATTCAAGTTCCCATTCGGCTGGGGAGAGCTGTGGGGCATCGCGAACCGGACAGATTTTGATTTGAAGCGCCATATGGAGCATTCCGGCGAGGATTTCCACTACCAGGATCCGGTGACAAACGAAAAATATGTTCCATATTGCATCGAACCTTCCGTCGGAGCGGATCGTGTGACACTTGCATTCCTGTGCAACGCTTATGATGAAGAACAGCTTGAGGGTGACGACGTGCGGACCGTGCTGCGCTTCCATCCGGCTCTAGCGCCTGTGAAAGCGGCAATCCTGCCACTATCCAAAAAGCTGGCGGAAAGTGCAGAAGAAGTGTATGCGGAACTGAGCAAACATTTTGCAGTTCAATACGATGATTCTCAATCTATCGGAAGACGGTACCGTCGCCAGGATGAAATCGGCACCCCGTTCTGCATCACTTATGATTTTGATTCAGAAGAGGACCGCCAAGTGACAGTTCGCCATCGCGATTCTATGGAGCAAGTGCGTATGCCGATTAGTGAAGTGAAGGACTATATCGCTGAACGCTTGAAGTTTTAATCCATACAAAAAGTCTTCAAACAGTTCAAGGTAAACACGCAGTCCCTTCAGAAATTGAGATATCTATTAAAACAACCGGAAACGAAAGGTTACTCGCCTTCCGTCTCCGGTTGTTCTTTTTTATCAGGCAAGATGCCTGGCATCCGATCCAGCTGATCCAAAAAATTTCTTGACTTCAAACGGATCCCTACCTGCTCATCGTAGATTGTTCTCACTATCTTTTTCATGAAATGCTTCGTCGGTTTTTTCAATGTTAGCGATCCAACCTGCTCGATCGGCACAGTATAAAACGTGCGGATCAGCCGCAGTTGCGTCGGAGAAAGCCGCACAATATACGGATCGATGTGAAAACAGCGGTGGCAGAGGAACCCAATTTCCTGAAAGGAAAATGCAAATTCCCCTTCAGTCGCACCACAATTGGCGCATTGATGGACAATTGGATAGACGCCTGCTACGGGCAGCATTTTCCACTCTACAAAAAGAGAAATAGCTTCGGGGTCATATTCTTCATTGATTGCATGCAACGCTTCGTATAACAGTCCGTAGACATTGCGCGTGGCCTCGCGGTCCTCCGTCAATTTATCGATGAGTTCAACGATATAACTGGCGTACGCAGTCGCCTCCAGATCCTCTCGAATGAACCGCATCGAATCAATCGTTTCCCCTTGCTCCAGCGAGCCCATCCCTTTGCCGGTCTTGATAAGAAAAGAGCCATGTGTGAAATTCTGGGTAATGGCGGACAAACGGCTGGCCGGCTTTTTAGCTCCACGGGCCATGGCAGTCAACTTTCCGGCTTCCCTGGTGAAAATGGTTACGATTTTATTGGCCTCGCCATACGGAATGCTTTTCAGAATGATTCCTTCCCACTTGTTCAGCAAGGCCATCACTCCTTTATGGTTTAATACTCATCATCCCGGAAACCGAATTCGCGCAGTTGTCCAGGTTTGTTCCGCCAATCTTTTTGCACTTTAACCCACAGCTCTAAAAAGACTTTAGATCCAAGCAGCATTTCGATATCATGCCGTGCTTTTGTTCCAATTTCTTTGAGCAAAGCGCCCTTCTTGCCGATGACAATCCCTTTTTGCGAATCTCGATCGACGACTATTGTTGCCATTACATTGACCATTCCCTTGGCTTCATCCCGTTCAATCTTTTCTATGGCGACCGCAACGGAATGCGGCACTTCCTCACGGGTCAAATGAAGGACTTTCTCCCGGATCAGTTCGGAGATGATGAACCGCTCGGGATGATCCGTCACTTGATCATCCGGGTAATACTTCGGACCTTCCGGCAAGTAATTTTCCAATGTCTCCATTAGCCGCTCCACATTGTTTCCGTTTAAAGCGGATAAAGGCACAATTTCTGCGAATTCATATTCAGATGTATACGTTGTAATAATTGTTAACAATTCATCGGGATGAATTAAATCAATTTTATTGATGACGAGGAAAACTGGTGTTTTCGTCGTGCGGAGCAGTTCAATGATAAACCGGTCTCCTGAACCAATCGGTTCATTTGCATTCACCATGAACATAATAATGTCTACTTCTTTCAACGTGTTGCGCGCAGATTTCACCATGAAATCGCCTAGCTTATGCTTTGGTTTATGAATCCCTGGCGTATCAATGAAAATAATTTGGGACGTCTCCATCGTGACGACCCCTTGCACTTTGTTTCGAGTCGTCTGCGGTTTATCGCTCATGATGGCGATTTTTTGTCCGACAACCCGATTGAGAAATGTAGATTTTCCGACATTCGGACGACCAATAATTGAAATGAAACCGGACTTGAACGCTTTATCGGCTCGCGGCATAATCAAGATCCCCTTTCGAAAAAGCACCCGGCAACAGGTCGGCCACTGTAGTTTCAAGAACGTCACCGCTCATGTTTGTTAAATAGACGGGCATATCAGGACCGCAAAACTCGGCAATCACTTGGCGGCAAGCACCGCACGGCGAGACCGGGCCTTCTGTATCCCCGACAACGGCTAATGCCTTAAAGGATTTTACCCCATCGGAGACCGCTTTGAAAAATGCAGTCCGCTCCGCACAATTGGTCATGCTGTAAGCGGAATTCTCAATATTGCAACCATGGTACACTGTACCGTCCTCCGCCAGCAAGGCAGCCCCTACCGGAAATTTCGAGTAGGGCACATACGCTTTGTCCCGCGCTTTTTTCGATTCTGCCATTAATTGTTCCTTGTCCATACTTCAACACCTCTGTCCTAATTATGAAAACCATTTCGGGATAAAAACTATGCAACCTATAATGGCACTGGCCACAGCAAAAATAAATACCGCTCCAGCCGCCAAGTCCTTTGCTTGTTTAGCCAAGGGATGATACTCATCCGTAACTAAATCGACGGTGCGTTCTATGGCCGTATTCATCAGTTCGAGCGCCAGCATCCCGCCAATCAGCATGATGATTAAAACCCACTCCGTACTAGAAAGTCCCGTCAGCAAGCCGACGACGATTACAGCGAGTCCTGCCGCAATATGGAACTTCATATTCCGTTCTTTTCGAATACCCGTCATTACGCCAGTCCAGGCATAGTGGAACGATTTGAAAAAAGTTTTGAACATGCCCATTCACCGCAGCAAGCCAAATGAAGACAATATCTCTTTCTGTCTTCCAAACATCACTTTTTCCTCCGCCTCATCCAGATGATCATAACCTAATAAATGCAAGAAGCCATGAAGAGCCAGAAAACCGATCTCACGTTTTTCTTCATGCCCATATTCGACCGCCTGTCTTTTAGCCGTTTCCACGGAAATGATAATATCTCCTAAAACAATAGGCATATCAGCTTGGGTAACAATCGCAACTTCGCCCTCTCCCATCTCTTCCAGGGCAAATGAAATAACATCCGTCGGCGTATCCTTCCCACGATATTCTGCATTCACCCTACGGATACTCTCATCATCCATGAATGTGACGGACACTTCGGGATGGCCTTGCAGTTGTTCCATTGCAGCCGCATGATTCAACAAGTCCCGAATCAGATCCTCTATATCTCGTTCAATGGTTCCCGTTTCATCTTCAAAGTAAAACTCAAGCATGTTTTCGCCTTCTTTCGCTCTCAATCCGGATATTCGATCCGACTATGAAAAATGCCATTCAACGTCTCGCAAATGACCTTCTCCACTTTTTTTAATTCTTTTACGGATAAGTCACATTCATCAAACTGACCGTCGTTCATTTTATCATTGATAATCGCTTTGACAAGCGCGGCGATTTTTTGAGGTGTCGGTTCTTTCATCGACCGTACAGCCGCTTCCACGCTGTCCACAATGGAAATAATCGCAATTTCCCTCGTTTGCGGTTTCGGCCCAGGATACCGGTAATCATCTTCTGAAACACCCTCGTCCAACTCTTTCGCCTTGACATAAAAGTATTTCAAGAAGCTTGTACCATGATGTTGCCGTGCAATGTCCACAATTTCCTGCGGCATTTTATGCTCTTCTAAAATTCTTGCCCCATCAACTGCATGGGAAATAATGATATCACGACTTTTTTCAGGGGGCAATGAATCATGCGGATTTTGGCCGCCATGTTGATTCTCAATGAAATAACCCGGACGGACTGTTTTCCCTATATCATGATAATAACTCCCGACCCTTGCAAGCAATCCGTGCGCCCCTACCGATTCACAAGCTGCATCCGCAAGGTTAGCGACCATAACACTATGATGATAAGTCCCAGGCGTTTCAGTCAGCACCTTTTTCAGCAACGGGTGATTCGGGTTAGATAGTTCAATCAGACGCATATCGGACAGCAGGCCGAACGCACTCTCGAAGAACGGCATAAGGCCAATCGTCAATGCGCCCGACAAGATGCCTGATGCCAGAGCGGCAATGAAGTAGAAGAGCCATTCCGATAGATTATAGGTCGATTGGGTCATCATCAGATAGAACCCGATAAAGGCCATATTTGATATGGAAACGCCGAGACTGGTCCGCAAGATGCTTGATCTTCGTCCGTCCTTTCCGAGGAAATAAAGACTGATCAAACCGCTCAAGAGTATGTAGAGGGCAATTTCCATCTGCATAATTGCCGCATATCCTTCTTGAAGCATTATTCCGGCTGTAGCTGCCGTAATCACGGTTACCATCAACGCTAGACGCTCATTTGTCAATAATTTAACGAGCATCGGCGCAAGCGCTGTCGGAAACAGGAATGCAATTTGCACATCAAATTCCTTGTCAATCATGCCGATCAACTTCATCAAGAGCACTAAGAATAGAAAAATCGTATATATGATCAACAGCGATTTCTTCTTTAAATGGTTGTTCCCATTCCATGTATAGAAATGTAAATAGATAATCACAGAGACGAAAATGACAAACAGGGCAAGACCCGACAATGGTTTAGTCGAGGACTGATTTGTAACAAGTCCAGTCAATTCAAGCTGGCGAAAAATTTCTTGGTCGATGAACTGACCTTCTCTGACAATGACTTGTCCCTGCAGAATGCGGGTCGGTTCAACCGCACTTTTTTCCTGTTCGCGTCTTTTTTCTGTTAGTTCTTCATTTACTTTTTCAGTTTCAATAACCAAAGAACGGGCAAGAGTTATCATCGTTTGCAGCTCGCCAGGCGGAATGGCGTCTGATAGTCTGATCTTCCTCTCCACCTCATACCGGACGGAGGCTAAGTCTGTATTGCGAATCGGTTTTTCTAATTCACTTCCAATGATGCCTGCGACGTCCTTCTGCATGCTGCGAAGCGTACTGATATTTTGCTTCAGTAAACTGTTGAGTGCATCATCCGTCAACCGCAGACTCGGTTCTTCTTCCTCAAGTTTCATCAATTTCGCACGGATTTCTTTGAGCTGGTCCTTCGGACTGATAATCGGCATGTCCTCATGATTGACGGCTAGATTTTCCGCTTCCTTCACTTCTATAAGAAAATCAAACAGTTGGTTGGCGATCGCCTGTCTGGTTTTCCCCACCTCTTCTGAAAATTGATAAACCGGGGTTGCTTCCATTGCAATCCGTTGTCTCTCCTGCTCGGTCTTTTCTGCATCCTCAACTGTCTTTAATGATCGCAGGGTCTTCGGAGAAACTTGGAATGCAGACAATTCATATGTTTCCTGTTTCACTTCTCCATACATAAATGCGAACAGAAGGATTGCCCCAATTGACACGACAAAAATAGAAAAGTATTTGAACTTTAGAGAGTTGAACACCTTTCCGATTGATCGGAACACAGAATCCCTTCCTCCCTTCTCTCTATCTATCAAATGATTTGATTAGATAAAAAGCAGTCATGCGAATGACTGCTCCAAAACAGCAATATATTGTTTTTCATTTACCTACCAGGGGCGATCGATCCAAAACAAAAAAAATCAGCCGCCTAGCCCCAAGACTTTATTGTGGAGCTTTCTCATTTTCATACGCTTCAATAATTTTTGCGACGATTGGATGGCGCACAATGTCACCTTGCTCTAAAAATTGAAAATGGATTTCCGGTACTTTCTTCAAGATTGTTTCCGCGGCGATCAGACCCGATTCAGCTCCCCTTGGCAAGTCAATTTGCGTTTTGTCGCCTGTAATTACCATTTTAGATCCAAATCCAAGCCGAGTCAAAAACATTTTCATTTGCGCTTTGGTCGTATTTTGGGCTTCATCCAAAATGACGAACGCATCATCTAACGTACGGCCTCTCATATATGCCAATGGAGCGACCTCAATGACGCCACGTTCTATGAACCGTTCAGTCTGTTCCGCACCTAAGACGTCATGCAGCGCATCGTACAGAGGACGTAAATAAGGGTCCACTTTTTCCTTCAAATCCCCAGGGAGAAACCCGAGGCTTTCCCCTGCTTCTACGGCGGGCCTTGTCAGGATGATCCTTTTTACCGAACCGTTCTTCAGGGCTTGCACGGCAAGGACAACTGCCAGATACGTTTTGCCGGTCCCCGCCGGGCCAATGCAAAAGACGAGATCGCGCCTACGGATTGCCTGTACATATTCCCGCTGGCCGATTGTTTTGGCGCGTATCGCCTTTCCTTTCGCACTCCGGGAGATTTCCTCGTCGTATAACTCAGCAAAATATTCAATGGTTCCACTTTTCGCCATTTCAATCGCCGAGGAAATATCTCGTAAATTTATATTGATACCTTTCCGGATCACTTTTAAAAGTTGTTCAAGCAAGTACTTGCCTTGAATGATTTTATCTTCCTCACCTGACAGGGAAATCGTATCCCCTCTTGTCATGATCGATACATCCATATTTTCTTCAATCAGTTTCATATTTTGGTCAGAAATACCGAGCAGCATAATGACTTCGTTCGGTTCTTCGACATGAAGTTGAATCAGTTGTTCGCTCAATTTTTCAGTCTCCTTGGGATATCGGTCTTTTTACAGCAATATTGTCATTAACTAAAAACAATATAGTCCCACTCACTTTATCATCTTCGAACGATACCTGTAAAATATTTTCATCTTTTATTGTCAGACTGGGCGAAGATTCCGAAAGGATTTTATGCTTAAGCAAAGGCAATATAATCGTTTCTTCCATGCCTTCCATCAAATCCACCTGGTATCCTAGGTCTTCTCGATTCCGATTTATTTTCAAAATGGATTGAAAAGAATAGGAATTATCGACGACCTGAATCGGCCATCGCCATGTAAACTCTACCGTTTCTTCTCCAAGAATTTGGAGATCAATCTTTCGAGGAATTGTAAAATTATACTCGGACCAATAGTCCGCAAAGACAAAACCATCTGCACCGACTACCGATTTCTTGTCACCTTGTTCCAAGATGCCAGTGGCCAGAATGTCTCCCTTTTTCACGGTTTGATGCACTCTAGCAGCTCTTTCCCCACGGCTCAGTTGGAAATTGGTTATGACACCGCCTGTTCGAGCAACCAGATTCGCAGGCAGGCCCTTTTCAACCTCCCTCTCATCGGTTTTGGGTGACAGCATAGGGATTACAGTCAGCCGTGTTCCAGAACGACTAAAACGAACCCAGGACAGCTCTGGATCGTCAGACATCAACAGCTGCCTGATTTCCCCTTCGTCAGGCAAGGAGGAGAGGGGTTTCATAGTGACAATCGAGGACTTGAGCAGTTTTGCTTCAATTCGTTCCGTAACCTCTGGTCGATCCGAATCAATTTCAATGCTCCAGAGGAACAAAGAAGCGACTAGCGGTATGATGCAGGCGACAAGAAACCGGTACGATGAAAAAAGCCGGCTCTCCACGGACTTCTCCCCAATGAGTGCAAAGTGCGCTTTCACCCCAAAGCGGCGTCGATTTTTTCGAATCAAGCTTATCCCTTTTGGATCCGTATGAAAATGCACCGAGGATCCCTCATGTGAGACAGACCATATTTTCATGCCGGACGAAGCCAGCTTGCCAAGAAATTTCGAATAGTCCGTACTCCCTTTTAACGTCACCGCATAACGTTTACGCATCATATACTTCGTCCTTGCCTTTTTCAGGTTGCACGAGCATTTTTCCAAGACTGTCAAAGGTAATGACAGCCACTTCTTCGGACATCGCTTCGATGAAAAGTTCCTGACCAGTGATTTCGATAACAAAATTATCATTGCGGATGGTACAAGCGGTTCCGCTTAGTCTTACCAGATCGTATGGTCCGGTAATACGGATGGAAGTGTAGTTATCGATCAGGACAGATGTGTCCAGCTTGAATAATTTTCTCATAACATAAAACCCCCTATCCTAATCGTATGTTCAGGATAGAGGGCTAATGATTACCGTTTTGCTTTGGGCGGACCTAAAATTTCGGAAAAAATGATCCCTTTCAATAGATCTTGTTCGCTCTTGGGGATCATATGCTCCGGTTCTGCTGCATAAGGGTCCTGGGTTTTCCGGCTGCCATGGGCAGTTAAACGCCCCCGATGTTCCTCCCGTTTCTCCAATTCCTTCGCTTCAGCAGATGCAACGGGCTTTGCAGGTTTAGGTGCTTGCATTGGTCGTACTGCAGTTGCAGCCGGTTGTGTTCTAGCACTACCCGCTTCTGCCCGCCGCGGAGTGTCTGGCGGCGTCTGGCGGCTTGGCGGTTCGTCAGGAGGGTTTTGAAACTCCCGTTGGAGCTCTTTATACATCTCCTGGGACATCTCCTTCAATTTCCTGAAAGGATCGGAGGATTGCGGCTGGGCTGTAAAAGGTTTTGCTTTTTCCGGTTCCCGTTTTTTCTGATCCGTTGTCTCTTCTTTCTTTCCTTTAAAAAGCAGGCTGATTACAGCCATTATGATTAATGGAATCCATGGTTCCAACGTCTGCACATCCCCTTTCCGCGAGACGACATCTCATCCATCATTCTTTCGGCGCGTTCGGGTTTTGCTGGTCTCCGCCGATCTTACTGATGGAATCGCGCATGCCAGTATCCGCTTGGATGTTTTTATAGTTCATGTAATCCATAATTCCGATGTTTCCTGTCCGCAGCGCTTCGGCCATGGCAAGCGGAACTTCCGCTTCGGCGCCGACCACTTTCGCACGCATCTCTTGGACTTTCGCTTTCATTTCCTGTTCGTTCGCTACAGCCATCGCACGTCGTTCTTCCGCTTTCGCTTGCGCGATGTTCTTATCTGCCATCGCTTGTTCCGTTTGAAGCTCGGCACCGATGTTCTTGCCGATATCAACGTCTGCGATATCAATCGAGAGGATTTCAAATGCAGTTCCGGAGTCAAGACCTTTTGCCAGAACCGTTTGGGAAATCAAATCAGGATTCTCCAATACTTTTGCATGATCAATGGAGGAACCAATCGTCGAAACGATCCCTTCACCGACACGGGCAACAACCGTATCTTCCCCGGCACCCCCGACAAGACGGTCGATATTTGCACGCACTGTAATCCGCGCTTTCGCTTTTACTTCGATACCGTTCATCGCAACACCAGCGATAAATGGCGTTTCGATTACTTTCGGGTTAACGGACATCTGGACCGCTTCCAATACATCACGGCCTGCCAAATCGATCGCTGCTGCACGTTCAAATGTCAATTCAATGTTCGCACGGTGTGCCGCAATCAATGCATTGACGACTCGGTCCACATTACCGCCCGCCAAATAATGGCTTTCCAGCTGGTTAATGCTGACATTCAAGCCTGCTTTATGCGCCTTGATCAACGGGTTGACAACACGGCTCGGGATGACCCGGCGCAGACGCATCCCGATTAATGTGAAAATACTTACTCGTACACCAGCCGCCATTGCGGAAATCCACAATGCGACGGGAACCATCGTAAAGAATATTGAGAGTATGATGATTGCTACTACTACAATAGCGATGGTAACAAACATACTTCCGCCAGCAAATAAACCTAGCATAATTAATTATCCCCCTTTTTTTGGTATTCCCTGACAACAATGCGGGAACCTTCCACCTTTACTATCATAACATCTTTCCCTTTCTCGATGTAGCTTCCTTCCGATACGACATCAATCCGTTCACCATCCAGATTGACTGTTCCCGACGGTCGCAGTGTCGTTGTCGCCACAGCAATCTTGCCTATCAATTCCGGACGATTGACATTGGACACATAGCCGCTCTCGGTATCGGTCGCATCCATCAAGACCATCTTATTGAGCAGATGAAGACTCTTGCCAAAAAATTTCATAATGATCACCATCCCTATGACGGCGATAGCAATTGCGATTAACACGGAAATCGCCATATACATCGGATTGCCACCCGCCAAAATGATACTTACGACAATTGCCACAGCTCCGAGAACTCCCGCAATGCCACCTGCCAAGAAGAACTCTGCTATAATGAGCCCAACTCCGATGATGAATAAGATGAGCGCTTCATAGCCTGCAAGTCCTGCAACGAGATGACCGAAGAAGAACAATCCAAGTGATGTCAAAGCCATCGTCCCCGGCACGCCAAACCCAGGCGAATACAGTTCCAGCACAAGACCGAGCCCCGCAATCGACAGAAGGATCGGCACGACGACCGGATTTGTAATTATCCGTGCGACAGATTCGGCAAATGTCACTTTAGTTGTAACGACCTCCGCATGTTCAAGGCCGATTTTACGTAAAAGGTCGTCAAATGAACTGACTGTCCCTTCACTATAGCCGACTTCCTCTTCCTCTGCCTGTGAAGCGGTCAGCGTTAACAGCTTCCCTTTGCCAGCATTATACTCTGGAAGATCAACATCGGGGTCCGCCATTGCTTGGGCATATTTAGGGTTGCGTTTGTGGCCGGATGACTTAGCTGCACTGATCATGTCGGCAACCCAGTAACTTTGGGTTTTCACGTCTGCCGCCTTTCCAGATGAATCGCCTTTAACCGCCTGTGCAGCCCCTATTTTCCCCATAGGCGACATATAGATATCATCCGCACGCAAGGCGATATATGCGCCCGCTGAAATTGCCCGGTCGTTAATATAAGCAATGATTTTGAGATCCTCTGGCTGCTCGTCTATCAATGAGCCAATTTGACCAGCCGCATCAATGAAACCGCCAAGTGTATTGATCTCCAGGACGACCGCTTTCGCCCCCGCTTCATTCGCTTCCTTGAAAGAACGCTTCAGAAACGCGTGCAGCCCTTTCTCCACTTCATTCGTAATTGGAACTTTATAAACTTTCACGGCGTTTGCATCCGCTTGCCCAAAAGGGACGGTCATTGCCGAAAGGAATAAAACGAGCAGAAGTAGAGCCATAAACCGTTTTCTCAACACTCCTCACTCCTTTCATCATTTCCATTATACCTTTTTTACGTCGCAACATGACCGGAAGTTTCATTTCTCAAAAAATAAAAGATAAAAAAGACATAAATAAACCGGAGCATCCCAAAGGAAGATCCGGTTTACGTATAGATTCAAAGTTTCAATAGTAAGTCAAGGTAGTATTAGTATTTACGCTTACGAGCAGCTTCGGACTTTTTCTTCCGCTTTACGCTTGGTTTCTCGTAATATTCACGCTTTCTTACCTCTTGTATAGTTCCACTTTTGGATACCGTACGTTTGAAGCGGCGAAGAGCATCTTCAAGCGATTCATTTTTACGAACGACAGTTTTCGTCATATCTCTTGTCCCTCCCTCCGAGCACACTTCGACACAAGGCAGTTGTCCTTGTACTAAAAAAGTATACCGTACAATTGGAATCTGGTCAATAAAAAACTTTCTGTTTCCTTCGACTAAATTTCAAAGTTTTTAAGTAAGAAAAAGCCGTTAGCTTGAAGGCTTATCCAAGTTCCTTATTCTCACTATTTAAATGAGCAGTTGAATGCGACAGAATTCATAACATGTTGAGCCTGCTCAGTAATCGCTGTCAGATTTCAATCCGTTCATAATTTGCACGCCTGAGCTCGCACCGATCCGTGTAGCCCCTGCATCGATCATCTGCTTCATATCCTCGTAGCTGCGGACTCCTCCAGAAGCCTTCACACCCATCTCAGGACCCACGACCCCGCGCATTAGCTTGACATCCTCAGCTGTCGCTCCGCCAGTCGAGAAGCCTGTCGATGTTTTGACAAAGTCGGCCCCTGCCGCGACGGATAGCTCGCACGCTTTCCGTTTCTCATTGTCTGTCAACAAGGAAGTTTCAATAATCACTTTCACAATCGCCTTCCCCTTTGCCGCCTCCACGACAGCCTCTATATCTTGGCGGACCTGTCCGTCATCACCACTTTTTAAAGCGCCGACATTAATCACCATATCAATTTCCTGAGCGCCTTTTTGGATGGCATCGGCCGTTTCAAACGCTTTCGCTTTGGAAGTGCTCGCTCCAAGCGGAAATCCAATGACCGTACATACTTTGACATCCGAGCCCTTTAATATTTCGGCTGCTGTTTCGACCCAAGTCGGATTGACACATACCGAAGCAAAGGAGTATTGCTTTGCTTCTTCACAAAGCGTAACAATTTGATCTTTCGTTGCATCAGCCTTCAATAATGTGTGATCTATATAAGCAGCATAATTTGTCGTATTCAAACTGAATACCTCCCTTAAGTAGTGCATAGCCCTTTCACTATAGCAAACAACGCCTCCGCTTGCACGTAAAAAACTGTTAATCTCACGGTGGGTATACAGTCGTGAGCATACATAACGGTATATTAATTCGTCTTAATGAAAGGAACCAAAATGTTCATATTACTAACTTAGTGCTATGCAACAAGTTGATTTCCATTCCGAACAGACGCTTTCCGCGGGCACGGCTTAGGCCAAAAAGAAACCTTATGTAAAACATAAATATTTGAAGGTTAGATAAGGTTACGTGTTAAAATAGAGATCAAGTTGGTAAATTATTCAAAAACGAAGGTTGGAAGGACAAAGAAAGTATGGCTACTACTATTGGTGGAAAGGGGCGTTAAATGCTTAAGATCAATATTTTGTTAATTTTAACACTAGTTATTAGTTCCGTGTTAACAAAATATATAAGAAACAAATACAACATTATTGACCCGCAAAGGATTAGATATGTGAGCAATACACACCAGTGGGTAGAAATACCATTAGTGGTGTTAGGGATCATTTTCATAGTTCTTTTTTGGTTTATTGAGGGTTCGGTATTTTATTATTTTGCAATTGCTATTTTTGCCGTTGTACCTCTATTCCGTGCTTTTGTAGAATATAAATACGAAAGAGAAGAAAAAGAATATATTATTACTCTTATAAATTTTGGATTATGGAGCATAGGCATGGGTGTTTTACTGCTTTATTATATCAGTACACTCAACTAACAGTGCTGATTACAGAGTGAGAGATATTCGAGTTCTAACAAGAAAATATGGCAAGTAAAAACGCACAGTCAAATTGATGATTGAAGTGACCCCTAAAAGTTAGAGTTTTATATTAAGCAGCTAGTTGGTTGGTGTGAAGACGGTATTGAACCGGACTCATACCAGCCAATTTCTGT
>JACHLS010000010.1 GCA_014204635.1 Sporosarcina luteola
GCGGACAATCATCACCTTAAACTCATCGCTATATTTAGCCATAAGAAAACACCCCAAAAGTTAGTTTTTGACTCTAACTTTTGGGGTGCACTTCAGATCTGTGCGTTTTTATATTGTTTTCTCTGTAGTTGGATGGTTGTTTAAATCAGATACTAATTCAGTTGCGTTTATGCGTTTTTTCCCCATCAACCGAACCCGTTAGGCAAACACCGCCGTTCTTGGTATTCGTCTACAGCCTGACTGTGTATTCAGCTATCAAACAAGAGCTTCTACAGTGTCGATGACCCGGATGAATTGCCCTTCGTTGTATGGATAGCCTGCTTTCACAATTTTCACTTTGACAATTTTGCCCACCATTGATTCATCTGCTGGGAAAACAACTTTTAAATAGTTATCCGTATACCCTTCGTATAAACCACTGGCGGGGTCAAGTTTGTAGATTTCCTCGGGAATGACTTCCAATACTTCGCTTTCGAATTCAGAAGCATATTCCTTCGCCAATTGGTCATTCAGTTCAATAAGGCGGTGAACGCGCTCATTTTTAACCTCTTCATCAATTTGGTCTTCCATCCGGGCAGCTGGAGTGCCTGTCCGTTTGGAATAAGGGAAAACATGCAATTCGGAGAATCTTTGTTCCCGGATAAAATTGTATGTCTCCATGAATTCTTCTTCCGTTTCGCCAGGGAACCCGACGATGACATCCGACGTGATCGCCAAATGCGGCAGCGCCTCACGCAGACGGTCTAGCCGCTCCGCAAAGAACTCCATCGTATATTTCCGTCTCATCCGCTTCAATACCGTGTTAGAGCCGGATTGAATCGGGATGTGAAGGTGTCGGACGATAATTGAGGATTCTTTCAGGACTTGAATGACTTCATCCGTCAATTGGCTAGCTTCAATTGAGCTAATCCGAAGACGTTTTAAACCTTTCACCTGCGACTCCAAATCTCGCAGCAGGCGAGCCAGGTTATAGTCCTTCAAGTCTTCGCCGTAGCCGCCTGTGTGGATGCCTGTCAAAACAATCTCCAAATACCCTGCATCCACTAATTGTTGCGCCTGGCGGATGACTTCTTCCGGATTTCTGGATCTCATAAGACCACGAGCCCAAGGAATGATACAGAACGTGCAAAAGTTATTGCAGCCTTCCTGGATTTTCAATGAAGCGCGGGTCCGGTCTGTGAAGGCCGGCACATCAAGTTCTTCGTATACCCGGTTTTTCATGATATTGCGAACTGCATTGATCGGCTGTCGTTCCACGCGGTATTCATCAATTAACCCCAAGAGCTTTGTACGGTCTTGTGTTCCGACCACAATGTCGACGCCAGGGATGGCCATAATTTCAGCCGGAGATGTTTGCGCATAGCAGCCTGTTACACAGATAACTGCATCCGGGTTTTTGCGGATTGCGCGCCGGATAACTTGCCGGCTCTTTTTATCTCCTGTATTTGTTACTGTACAAGTATTAATGACATATACATCAGCATTCTTTTCGAAATCGGTTCTTTCGTATCCAGCATCTTTGAACAGTTGCCAGATCGCTTCCGTTTCGTAATGATTGACTTTGCAGCCTAATGTATGGAAAGCGACTGAAGACATCAGCTGCTCACCTCTTTCATTCAAATTCGTAAGACATGGCGGACAACACATATAACGGTGCTGTCTCCGTCCGCAAAATACGGGGGCCGAGTGACACAGATAGGAATCCTGCACTCTTCAGCATCTCCGCTTCTTTTCTAGATATTCCGCCTTCCGGACCAAAGACAACAAGTACCGATTGTTTATGATACACGTTTTTTAAGCGGTCTGCAATCCTATTGGGTTCATTGCTTTTCGCATCTTCTTCATCGGCTACGAGTAATACGTCATAGCGTGACGCTTCGGCAAGCAGATTTTTGAAGGAGACAGGATCTTTCACTTCTGGAATGACCGTCCGGTGACATTGCTCGGCCGCTTCTTTTGCGATTTTCTGAAGCCGCTCCACCTTTTTGCCGCCTTTTTTGGCATCCCACTTGACGATGGAGCGCTCGGCTTCAAATGGCAGAAGGGTTTTCATCCCAAGTTCCGTTCCTTTTTGCACAATATAATCGAGTTTGTCGCCTTTTGGCAAGCCACAAGCAATTGTAACGGCAACCGGCATTTCTCTGTCCGGTAGAATGCTGTCGGGATCGCGTTTCACTCGCACGCCCTCAGGAGTTACTTCCAAAATGCTCGAAAGATAAGCCTCGTTTTCAGAGACAGCTATAAGAGTATCGCCCGTTGACATGCGCATGACACGGCTAATATGCTTTGCGTCCTCCCCTTCAATCCGCGACTCGTCGTTTTGATCAAAAGGAGTTGTCAAAAAATAACGTTGCACCCTGTCACTCGCCTTTCTTTCGGGCAATGATGGCAACCCAATCTTCCATCAAAACGGTTTCCACGATCTCAAACCCTTTTTCAACGAGATCATCCCTCACCAGATCCCTCTTTTGCGCAATAATCCCTGAAACGATAAAGAGACCGTTATTTGGCAATAAAGAATAAGCATCCGCCGTGAACGTCAGTATGACTTCCGCCAAAATGTTGGCAACGATCACATCCGCAGGCTCTTTTACAGTATCGAGCAGATTCCCATGCGCGACTTCCACAACATTGGTTGCATGATTCAACTCAATGTTTTCTTTGGCGGCCTGAACCGCCACTTCATCCAAATCAAGCGCATGGACATGCGATGCACCTAACATAGCAGCACCGATCGCCAGCACGCCGGAACCAGTTCCGACATCAACCACTTTGGAGCCTTCCGCAACATATTTCTCCAATGCTTGGAGGCAAAGGACCGTTGTCGGATGGGTTCCGGTGCCGAATGCCATACCAGGGTCCAATTCTATGATCAGCTCATCCGTTTCAACAGGTTCATATTCTTCCCACGTCGGGACGATGGTGAAGCGATTCGAAATTTTAACTGGATAATAATACTTTTTCCAAGCAGTTGCCCAATCCTCTTCATCCACTTCATTCGTCTGAATGGTATTATTCCCTGTGTCAATGCCGAATTGCCTAAGGCCCTCAATGGATTCCTTTATTTCACCTACTGTTTCGATCAGGAAACTATTGACAGGCAAATAGGCTTTAACGATGACGCCCTCTGCTGGAAAGTCCTCTCGGTTCAAGTCATAGATTTCACCGAAACGGTTTTCATGGACTCGATCTGGTTCATTCGAATCTTCGATAACTACACCGCTTGCCCCGGCTTCGTGCAGAATATTGGCAACCGCTTCTGTTGCCTCATGTGTCGTATGGATGGAAATCTCTGACCATTTCAACTTCGTTCAACCCTTTCAATCGCCTTTTATTGTCCGCTTGATTTTATCAAAAAGTGAGCTGGAATACTCGTCTGGAGAATTGCCATCGATTGAAGCGAATTCACGCATCAGTTCTTTTTGTTTTTCGGTCATCTTTTTCGGAGTGACAACTTTGACGATGACGTGCTGATCTCCAGTGCCATGCCCATGGACATTTTTTACCCCTTTCCCGCGCAGACGGAAATTGGTGCCCGTTTGTGTGCCTGCCGGGATTTTCAATTTCACGTTTCCGTGTATTGTTGGCACTTCGATTTCATCTCCTAACGCAACTTGCGGGAAAGTCAATGGAAGTTCCAAGTATATATCATCTTCTTCTCTTATAAATTTGTCATGTGCTTTCACACGGAATACGATATATAAGTCGCCTGCAGGTCCTCCATTGGCGCCCGCTTCTCCCTGGCCGGCAATTCGAAGACGCTGTCCATCATCCACTCCAGCCGGAATTGTCACTTTAATTTTCTTCCGTTTCGTCACTCTGCCAGAACCATGACATGTTTCGCATTTCTCCGGAATGATCTTCCCAGTTCCTTGGCAATGCGGACAAGTTCTACGGTTGACCATCTGGCCGAGCGGTGTATTTTGGGTAACGGAAATTTGCCCTGTTCCTCCACAGTGGGTACATGTTTTTGCTGTCGTGCCTTTTTTAGCTCCCGTACCGTGGCATGTTTCACATTCTTCTTCACGCGGCAATTCAATTTCCGTTTCTTTTCCAAATACCGCTTCCATAAAGTCGATGGTCATTGTATATTGCAAGTCATCGCCTTTGCGCGGTGCATTCGGGTCACGCCTTCTTGTGCTGCCTCCAAAGAAAGTGCTGAAAATATCTTCAAAGCCAAAACCGTCTGCTCCGCCTCCGTTAAACCCGCCAAACCCACCGAACCCTTGGTTTGGATCCGCATGGCCATATTGGTCATATTGGGCACGCTTTGTCTCATCGCTAAGTGTTTCAAAAGCCTCTGTCACTTCTTTGAATTTCTCTTCTGCTCCAGGTTCTTTATTTAAGTCGGGGTGGTATTGTTTCGACAGTTTTCGATAAGCCTTCCGAATTTCTTCTTTTGTTGCCGATTTAGATACTCCCAACACTTCATAATAATCTCGCTTACTCATCATTCCACTCTCCCAAATATCTTTGTCATGCCGAATATACTGAATTAATTATATGCTACTTGAAAAGTATCTCATCCGACGAATTCCCTATATTGTACCATGCAAAGATGTGATCCGTTACTCTAAAGCGAATGGTTTCTGTATGTTAACAAACGAAAAAGTCAAAGCCGGAAGCTCGGACTTTGACTTTCCCGTCATCTATCATCTCAATTTTTCTTGTCGTCATCCACTTCTTCGAAATCCGCATCAACGACGCCGTCATCCTGTGGTTGGTCCGCTGCATTTGCGTCGCCTTGCGCTTGTGCCGCTTGCTCATAGAGCTTGACGGACAACTGTTGAACCAATTCTTCCAACTGTTGTTTCTTGGAACGAATTTCATCAAGATCGCCGCTTTCAACGGCTTTTTTCAACTCGTCCTTCGCTTCTTCAGCTTTCTTCACTTCATCCTCGGCAACTTTCCCTTCCAAGTCTTTCAGTGTTTTTTCTGCCATGAATACGAGTTGGTCTGCTTCATTCTTCAAGTCGACTTCTTCTTTGCGGCGTTTATCCTCTTCCGCGTTCGCTTCCGCGTCTTTGACCATCCGGTCGATTTCCTCATCAGATAGGCCGGAGCTGGATTGGATTGTAATGTTTTGTTCTTTTTGCGTGCCTAAATCCTTCGCTTTTACTGTCACAATACCATTTTTATCGATATCAAACGTCACTTCAATTTGCGGTATGCCGCGTGGAGCCGGTGGAATATCCGTCAATTGGAATCGGCCAAGCGTCTTATTGTCAGCAGCCATTGGACGCTCCCCTTGAAGCACGTGGATGTCAACAGCCGGCTGATTGTCAGCAGCAGTCGAGAACACTTGCGATTTGCTCGTCGGAATTGTCGTATTGCGGTCAATCAATTTGGTGAAGACGCTGCCCATTGTTTCGATTCCCAGTGACAAAGGCGTCACATCCAATAGAACAACATCCTTGACATCTCCGCTGATGATGGAACCTTGCACCGCAGCACCCATCGCAACGACTTCATCTGGGTTCACGCCTTTGAACGGCTCTTTTCCTGTCTCTTTCTTAATAGCTTCCTGAACTGCAGGAATACGTGTCGAACCGCCGACTAGGATAACACGGTCGATTTCAGACGGTGACAGGCCAGCATCTTTCATTGCTTGACGAGTCGGGACCATGGAACGCTCCACTAAATCCGCTGTCAACTCATCGAATTTAGCACGTGACAAGGTTAACTCCAAGTGTAGTGGGCCTGCTTCTCCTGCAGTGATGAACGGCAAGGAAATTTGCGTAGTTGTTACACCAGAAAGATCCTTCTTCGCTTTTTCAGCTGCATCTTTCAAACGTTGCATCGCCATTTTGTCTTTTGACAGATCAATGCCGTTCTCTTTACGGAACTCTTGGACAAGATAATCGATGATCACATTGTCGAAGTCGTCTCCACCAAGTTTATTGTCTCCGGCAGTTGCATGAACTTGGAATACGCCGTCGCCCAATTCAAGGATGGACACGTCGAATGTACCGCCGCCCAGGTCATAAACAAGGATGGTTTGATCTTCTTCCGTTTTATCGAGACCATAGGCAAGTGCTGCTGCCGTTGGTTCGTTAATGATCCGTTCGACTTCAAGGCCTGCGATTGTACCTGCATCTTTCGTTGCTTGGCGCTGTGCATCATTGAAATAAGCTGGCACTGTAATTACTGCCTTCGTCACTTTTTCACCGAGATAGTCTTCCGCATAACCTTTCAAGTATTGAAGAATCATTGCTGATACTTCTTGCGGCGTATAATCCTTACCTTCCGCATGCTCCTTATAGTCTGTTCCCATATGCCGCTTGACGGACATAATTGTATTCGGATTTGTAATCGACTGGCGCTTTGCCACTTCCCCTACTTGACGCTCTCCATTTTTGAATGCAACAACCGATGGAGTTGTACGGTTTCCTTCCGGATTGGGGATAACTTTTGCTTCTCCACCTTCGTATACTGCCACTACAGAGTTTGTAGTTCCTAAGTCAATACCAATGATTTTGCTCATTATCAATTTCCTCCTAAATAATCCGACATTGCGATAGTCTGATGTTCTTTACATCTCTTATTCGTTCACTTTTACCATAGACGGCCGTAGAACGCGATCTTTCAACTTATACCCTTTTTGGAGCTCCTCAAGCACGATTCCGGATGCCTTCTCTTCATCGTTTCCGGTCATGACGGCTTGATGGAAATTCGGGTCGAATTCTTGGTCGGCCGCTTCAATTTCTACTAAACCTTCAGCTTTTAAAGCATCTATCAAATTGCGGTAGATCATGTCCATACCGGTCATGAGAGATTGTGCCTCTTCCGTTTTTGCTTCGATATTGAGAGCCCGCTCAAAATTATCAAGAACAGGAAGCAAATTGGTCATCAAGCTTTGTGCTCTGTACTTTTGCAGCGACTCTTTATCGAGGTTCGACCGTCTTTTGAAGTTTTCGTAATCCGCCAGTAAACGGAGATGCTTATTTTCTTCTTGTTCCAACTTGGATTGTAAATCTTCAATGACCGCAGTGTGATCGTCAGTTTGGTCATTCGGCGTCTCGCTGTCTTCCGGCACCTCGGCACTTAGATCAGCTTGCGCTTCGTGAGCTTCTTCGTTTTCAAGTGAAGTGGCGGCCTGCTCATCAGCCAGAACCTCTTCTTTCTTTTCTTCGTTCATTCTCCATTCCTCCTATCCAATCCGCCGCCAATCGTAAGATTCGCAAGCGCTCTAGACAAATCACCGCTCATGATGTCGAGCAGCGTGATCACCCTGTTGTAGTCCATCCTTTTCGGACCCACGATCGCTATAGCTCCCTCCACATTATCACCTGCTGAATAATTGGCCGTTATGACGCTGAATTCGCCCATAGCATCATGATGATTCTCCGAACCGATACGAACATGTATCCCTTTTATATCGTCTGGGAAAAAGGCGAGTGCGGGAGCTCCATTTTCCCTCAACTCGAAGAACATTTTCATCTTATCGATATCATGGAATTCAGGCTGTTTCAGCATGTTCATTTTGCCCCCGAAGAAGAGACGTTCTTCAGGCTTGATTGTCGTCGCTTTTTGAAAAGATGCGAATAACTCGCCGGCTTTGTTTACATGCTGCTCTAATACGGATTTTGCGACCGACGCAAGTTTCAGCTGCAAATGCATTAGGGGAGTGCCAGTCAACCGTTCATTCAAAATATTGACCATCTTTTCGATGTCAGAGGCAGATAAACCTTCTGGTACATCGAAAACCCTATTTTCGACATGGCCGGTGTCCGTTACAATGATCGCAACCGCTTTGGTTTCATCCAACGGGACGATCGAGAACCGTTTCACAGAATGGGTTGTAACATCCGGTCCAAGTAATATGGCCGTGTAATTGGTCAATTCAGATAGAATGACCGCAGAGTTCCTGATCAATTCCTCCGCTTCCAAAACACGGTTTTGAAAGATAGACCTTAGTTGCATACTATCTTCCAGATTCAATTTTTCCGGTTGCAACAAATGATCGACGTAAAATCGATACCCTTTTTCAGATGGAACTCGACCAGATGAAGTATGAGTTTTTTCCAGATATCCGAGTTCCTCCAGATCCGCCATATCATTTCGAATGGTTGCCGGACTGAAAGGAGCCTCAGGTTTTTTTGATAACTGCCTAGATCCGACAGGTTGTGCGGATTCGATGAAATCGTTAACCGTCAGTTGCAAGATTAGCAATTGCCTGTTTGTCAACATGTTCATCACTCCTGTTAGCACTCTTTATATGCGAGTGCTAATTCTACTCATAATTTAACAAATCTCTTCTTAGGTGTCAACGAATTGGCTTTCCTTACTTCAGAAAACGCTGGAACACTTCATTTCCTCGGTATATGCCCAATTGTGTCAGTTTGTAAGTATCCCCCTGCCGTCCAAGAAGTCCATCCTCTAAAAGTTTTCTCAATTCTTCACCGTATACATCCTCCAACCGCTTCCCAAATTTCTCTAGAAAAGCCATTTCGGATACACCAGTCATCATCCGCAACCCTAGGAACATCTCTTCCTCCATTGCCTCAATGGGAGTCACTACGTGAGATTCTAACAGCGGCCGCTGATCCTTCGCTACATTTTCCATGTACTTTTTCAATGGCCCAATATTGGCATATCGCATGCCTTTCAGAAAGCCATGGGCTCCCGCTCCGATTCCTGCGTATTCATCGTTCTGCCAATAAATCATATTATGGATCGATTCATAACCGGGTATGGAAAAATTGCTGATTTCATATTGCGATCTTCCTTGTTTCTCCATTCGCTCCATCAGCATACCGAACATTTCTGCTTCTATGTCTTCTCCTGGCAAAGGCAGTTTTCCCTTGTTCATCAAGTTATAAAATACCGTTTTCGGTTCAATGATGAGTGAATAGGCAGAGTAATGAGGCAGATCGATTGCCAGCGCTCGATCCAATGTATGCTCCCATTGCTGAATCGACTGGCCAGGCAAGCCGTAAATCAAATCAATGCTCATATTTTCAAAGCCAATATCTCTTGCCTTGCTGATTACTCTCTCCGCATCAAGCGATCCGTGGGTCCGTCCGATTTTGCGGAGCAATTCATCATCAAACGATTGGACACCAATGCTGAGGCGATTCACGCCGCCATCTTTCAGCACCCGAAGCTTCTCGTCGGTCAATTCATCTGGGTTGGCTTCCGTCGAAAATTCCTTAACCGCTTCAACGTCTATATACGTACGGATGATCTCCAGCAAACGTTTCAATTGCTTTTCAGACAATGCGGTCGGAGTTCCCCCTCCCAGAAAGACTGTCTCAGCATGATCAAAGGAGGCCCCCTCCCTTTTTAAAATCGCCAGCTCATTTCCAATCGACTCTATATACTCATCAACCGGCTGGTTGTTAAAAAACACTTTATTAAAATCACAGTAATGGCAAATCTGATGGCAAAATGGAATATGGATGTACATTCCTCTCATCGAACTGCCTCCTTTCATGACAAGCCCTTCGGCTGTTGCGCTCCCCATTTTATCACTTACAGAGCATGAAAGGATACTATCCTGCATCCAGGATACAACTGCCTATCTCAGTGGATTGCCTTCATGCCTTCCAATAGGAATTTCGCATCCTCGTTCAAATAATATTTCACATCGGGTCTTAATAAAAGATCCGTATTATTTTTGGCAGAAATACGGAGCCCCCGCAAGTCAAATTTTGAAGCATAAATGTTAATCGCTTGTATGATGTTCATTTCTATACGGTTTAATGGTTTGACTTGCACATCGTTTTCGGCAAGCAAATCGAGCAATGCTCTGGAATTCCCTCGCAAAAGATGCTTATTCTCCTTTAACAGCTCCAAGTTATCTTCAATATATTTTCTGGCTGATACTAGATCCAGCTTCTCTGTTGCGTCGTTAATCAATTGAATTAATTCTCTAAAGTCCATTTGGCATACCCCTTAGTACAAAGTGTCTATTTTCATTTTGAATATTATAGACTTAAATCCTATTCAAGAAAAGAAAAAAGCACTTGGTAATGAGTTGGCAGCCGCTAACTAGCAGCAAATGCACGCCATGCATAGCAACACGACTATGCAACGAAAAACGAGGCCCTAAAGGACCCCGCCACGTAGATTATCTTAATCCTCATCCATTTTCAAGACCGCCATGAAGGCTTCTTGAGGAACTTCTACGGACCCGACTTGTTTCATCCGTTTCTTACCTTCTTTTTGCTTCTCTAATAATTTTCGCTTCCTAGAAATATCTCCACCATAGCATTTCGCCAAAACGTTTTTACCGATTGACTTGATGGTGGAACGGGCAACGATCTTCTGACCGACGGCAGCTTGTACAGGCACTTCGAATTGTTGGCGAGGAATTAACGACTTTAACTTTTCGACAATCGCTTTTCCACGCTCATAACTGAAATCTCGATGCACGATAAAGCTGAGGGCATCGACTTGTTCGCCGTTCAGGAGGATATCCATTTTCACCAGCTTCGATTGTTTATATCCAATCAACTCGTAGTCAAGCGAAGCGTACCCTTTTGTTCCCGATTTCAATTGATCGAAGAAATCATAGACGATTTCAGCAAGCGGCAACTCATAAATGATATTGACACGGGATGCATCCAAATAATCCATCGTGACGAAGTTGCCCCGTTTATGCTGGCATAGCTCCATGACCGACCCCACGTAATCATTCGGCACCATAATGGAGGCTTTGACATACGGTTCTTCTACATAATCGATCTTTTGGGCATTTGGCATCATGGATGGATTGTCCACTTTTATCTCCGAGCCATCCGTCATGACTACATTGTAAATAACACTCGGTGCAGTCGTGATTAAATCAATCTTGAATTCCCGTTCAATTCTCTCTTGGATTATCTCCATATGAAGAAGCCCAAGGAAACCGCATCGGTATCCGAAACCTAAAGCTTGAGATGTTTCCGCCTCAAATTCAAGTGCAGAGTCATTCAACTCTAATTTTTCGAGCGCTTCCCGCAAATCAACATAGCGGTTGGAATCAATTGGATATAATCCACAGAACACCATCGGATTCATTTTCCGATAACCGGGCAACGGCTCGCTCGCCGGTTTTTTCACATGCGTGATCGTATCTCCCACTCTTGTATCGCCAACGTTTTTAATGGAGGCCGATAAAAAGCCGACATCTCCGACAGTCAGTTCATTGCGCAATGAGATATTTGGAGTAAAGACACCCGTTTCAATTACTTCAAACTCTTTGCCAGTCGCCATCATTCGAATTTTGTCACCCGGCCGAACAGTACCTTCCATAATTCGGATATTGACAATGACCCCTTTATATTGATCGTAATGGGAATCAAATATCAGCGCTTTCAGCGGGGCTTCAGGGTCACCCGCTGGCGCCGGCACTTTCTCAACGATCTGTTCCAGAATATCTTCAATTCCGATACCTGCTTTTGCTGAGGCAAGGACAGCTTCCGATGCATCCAACCCGATGACATCCTCAATTTCCTGTTTTACGCGATCCGGATCAGCAGCAGGCAAATCGATTTTATTAATGACCGGCAATATTTCCAGGTCATTATCCAGCGCCAAATAAACGTTAGCCAATGTCTGCGCTTCAATTCCTTGTGCTGCATCGACAACGAGGATTGCCCCTTCACAAGCAGCGAGGCTTCGGGATACTTCATATGTAAAGTCGACATGCCCCGGTGTATCAATCAAATGGAAGGTATAGTCTTCTCCATTTTTAGCTGTATACGTCAGCTGAACTGCATTCAGTTTAATAGTAATTCCACGTTCCCGCTCCAAGTCCATCGAGTCCAGCGTCTGGGACTTTAATTCACGGGAGCTGAGCGTTTCCGTCTTCTCTAGGATCCGATCGGCAAGCGTCGATTTCCCGTGATCTATATGAGCGATGATGGAAAAGTTTCTAATATTCTTTTGACGTGCCAGTCTCTCATCATGATTCATTGTGTAGTTCACTCCTATTTAAGCTATTTGCATTATAACAAATAACTTCACAACATGTTACAAATTCTTATTAAAATACTTATAACTTCATCCACATGGACTTTTTTCATGAATAAAATACCAGAGACGAAAAAAACAGATGAAGATCAGATAGTCTTCATCTGCCGAATGAGTCTAAAACGTTAAGCGGCACCTTCCGAGATAGTTTCCTCTTCTTTTGCCGCCATAATCTGTGCAATTGCTTCCGCAATGATCGCGATCGTCCGATTCAGTTCATCCTCAGTATTGCCGATTCCACCCAGCTCAATCAGGATGACGGAAGGATCAAGGTCTTGATTATATTTCCCATCAACCCCCGGACCGCCTTTCTGAATAATATTCCTTGTAATACCGGGCACCAGGTTTTCCATTCCCCGTTTGACAAGCAACACGTTTTGCATATTTTGTTTGTATTGAGGATGATCAGTTCCAAGGACAAATGCAACTTTCGCGTAGCGTTCCCCTTCATGGACAATTGTCGTTTTTTCCGGACCAACCGCATCACGGTGCACATCAATGACTAAATCGTAAGGTTGCTCGCTTATCGCTTTTTTAACATGAGGCCGTATCTCTGCATATGACTTGCTATAATGAATTCCTTTTTTTCTGATTTCCTTGCTATTGTCAATATCCAATGTACTTGCGTCAATGCCGTTAATTATTAATTGGCTTTTCAACTTTTCGCCAAGCTTCATGATGTTCTCAGTTTGGTGGTTTGTCGCGACCTTCCCATCCGCCGCTTTTGTCATCGGTTCATATGCCTCATGGGAATGGGTGAAATACAGCAGCACTTTTGCTTTCGTATCTTCTTTCACAGGTTCCGTTTCCTCCATGACATTTGAAGCGTACACGATGAATGCATTGTCCTTCATAATTTTTGTTGAAGCCACGGATGTTCCTTCAGGAAGAAATTGCATGACGATCGGGAAAAGGAAAAGTGTGACGATTGCGGCAATCCAGACTTGCAGTGATTTTTTCAATTAGCATCCCCCCGTGCTCCAACTATATGCCGGGGGGACTCTATTAATGATTGGATTTCAATTTATCAATCCATTTGAAAAGCGCTCCAGATAAAGCATCCGCGTATAAATAAACCCAGGCATCTATTTCCTTTGGGGAAATGAATGTATTCAATTCACGGTTCGATAATACTTCTTCGAACAATTGGATTCGGTCCTCATGAGGCCAGGATGACCAATCGCCGAAAATTGGGATGAGCTTGGAACGGTCTGCTTCCTTATTCACCTCATATAACCAATTCGATACCGTCAACTTGGAAGATGGACGTGACTCGTCTTCAATTTTGGAGGCGATATAGCTGAACATCGTATCGATGGCATCCGCTATTAGCACTGGACCATCCACGACAGTCGGTATCCCGATGGCGATGACCGGAATGCCTAATGTCTCTTTCGACACTTCCTTCCGGCTGTTTCCGACTCCGGAGCCTGGGTGGATGCCGGTATCTGTCATCTGGATCGTACGGCAAAGCCGCGAGCTGTCCTTGGCGGCTAATGCATCAATTACAATTAATACGTCAGGCTTAATTTTATCGATAACCGCGCCGACAAATTCAGCCGTTTCCAATCCTGTCTGAATGGTCACACCAGGTGCATATACATAGACTTCTGCCCCTTCATCCGAAAAATATTTCGGCACAATTTCCGTCATTCGATCCATTGTCAGTGGACCGATCGCATCGGGCGTCACTTCCCGATTGCCAAGGCCGATGAATAGAATTTTCCCATCTTTCGGGAGGTGAACTTCCTCTAACATGTCATCTAATTGCTTCATAAGAAGCTTAGTCATGTCCTCGATCCCCTCTTTATCGTCATAGCGTAAAGTGGGTACTGTTAAAGTGACATAGGAACCGGCCTTCTTTCCGATCCGCTCCTCCGCTTCTGGCAATATTCTTACTTTCGTCAAAATAATTCTGCCGTGTCTAATTTCATCAAAAAGGACATCTTTGGTCTCTTCCAACTTCTCCTTCTCGTGTTTCGACTGATGACGGACCATCTCGTCATCTTCTACAACCAAATCAGTTCGATAATAATCATGCTGTCCCATTTTTTATCACCTCTGATTCAGTTTGCACGTTGTGTCAAGGAAATATTCTTTGCATATTTTTATTGCGTTCTTGCAGGCTGTTTGCTAAAATGTTAATGTTGTAAAGAGAATCCGGATCACTTTGGAAACACTCTTGTCTTACCTGAAATTGGAGGTGAATGGAATGCCAAACATTAAAGGTGCTATTAAGCGCGTAAAACAAAGCGCTGCTGCAAATGAGCAAAACTCTCAAGTAAAAGCTGCAATGCGTACAGCCGTACGTAAAGCTGATACTGCGCTTATCAATAAAGAAGAGAACGCTCCTGAACTTTTGAAGGATGCGGTTAAAAAATTGGACTCTGCTGCACGCAAAGGTCTTATCCACAAGAACACTGCAGCTCGTCAAAAAGCTCGACTTACTAAAAAAGCGTTATAATAATCAATCCGGCCTACAGTTCCGGATGATAGAAAGACAAGCTGTCTATGTTGCATTCCTTGCTTCCTAGACAGCTTGTTTTTTGTTTTACCACCTTATAACCTCATCGGTTCCATGAAAAACAGTTCTAAAATCCGTTCACGCTTGCCGCTTGACGATTTCAATCTGAAATCAATTTCCGCCAGTTTCGCCAATAATTCCATCAATCTTTCCATTGAAGGCAGCTGCCGATTTTCTAATATCAACTTCACTCGATAGGGGTGGACATTCAACGTTTTCGCAATTTGTTGTCCGTGATACCCTTTCCGCTGCAAAGAAGAAACATGGACCATCAATCTAATTTGTCCAGCCAATAGCGAAGTGAGCATGATCGGTTCTTCGCCGTTTCTCAGCAAATCGTGATAGATGGAAATGGCCTCCTTTACTTTTCCTGCCAAATAAGCATCCGTCAAGCGGAACACGTCCATTTCGGGAGTCCGTGGAACGAGCTTTTCAATGACATCCTCCGTCACGTCGCCATTTCCTCCCGTATACATAGCAATCTTCAAGAGCTCATTGGATAGCATCAATAAATCATCCCCAACCCAGTCGACTAACAGTTGGGCTATTTCTCCTGTAATTTGCATGCCATGTGCCCCTGCCTCCTGTTGGATCCAAGTGGTCAAGTCACGGCCTGTCAAGCGATTCGCCTCGATGACTTCCGCTTTCTCCAGCATTGTTTTGGTAACACGCAGCCGGCCATCCAGTTTCTCATAAGGTGCAGTGAAAACAACAATGGCAGTAGGGGACGGATTGGTTAGCCAGCTTTGGAGAAAGTCCAAATTATGTACTATTTTTTCCTTCGTTTTATCCGACGCTTTCAAAAAGGAGGCGTTGTTTGCGATAATCAATTTCCGATCTTCCAGGAATGGAAGCGTATCAGCTTCTTCTAATACGATTTCCACCGGTGTCTCATCCAAATCATATCGGATGATCGATGCCTCTTCGATATCAGGCATCGCTTTAACAATCCGTTTGATCGTCGAGTCGAAAATATGCTGCTCCACTCCTGTCAACAAGTAAACGGGTGCCAGCTGACCCGCTTCGATTTTTTTCCATTGTGCATTTGCCATGCTTCCACCTCCATCTGTACTTCATTATATCGTAAACAGGACCCTCTATGAACAATTTGTGTCGTTTGTTGAAATCAAGCCACATCTAACGGATTGTTATGGATTTTTCCAATCTTATCATCTATACTAGAAAGGAATCAGGAGGTGTAGCAATGAATGATTTCGAAAAGGATGTTCAATCCAAACGCAATGATTTAATTGACTCAGGAGTCGGATTCGTCGTAGCTTTCTTAGGTTTCTCCGCAATTTTCGTTATTGCTACAATCGTCGACTTCGTCGCACGCTAATACATGCGAAAAAAAACGGACAACTGCAGCCTTTGATGGCCGTCGGTTGTCCGTTTTGATTAGTGCATGGTTTCTATTGCATAGTCGCCGTGTTGAATTGAAATAGTGATCGAACCCGACTCCGCAGTCGACAGGACGGGGATGCCATACTTTTGGAAAGTATCCATCACTTCCTGATGCGGATGGCCATATCTGTTGTCCCTGCCTGCTGAGATTATAGCCAATTCCGGTAAAAGGAACTGTATGAAATTTTCTGTGCTGGATGTCCTGCTGCCGTGATGCCCCGCTTTTAAAATGACGTTTTGAAAATTCGCTTTGCCATATCGGTTGATGAGCCGGTTCTCCCCTTCCGCTTCCATATCTCCGGTGAACAGGAACGATAGTCCTTCCACCATCATAAGGAGAACTAGAGAGCTATCATTCCCCATATATTCTCCCTTTTCTGGTCCAAGATAAAGGAATTGCGCATCATCATCCGACCATCCCATTCCTTCGGATATCGGAAAAATTGGTATGTTATATTCCATTGCCAACCGAACGACAGATTCCATTGTCAGCTGTTGATCGCTTTCCGGCGCTATATGGATTTCTTTTACTCGCAATTCCTCAATCAACTCATCAGCTCCCTCTATATGATCGCTATCCGCATGTGTAAGTATCAGTTTATCCACCTTCGTAATCCCTTGCCCTTTTAAAAATGGCACAACAATTTTTCGTCCTACCTCAAAGGGCTGTTCAGGGGTCCGCCAAGTCTTATCGCCGAAACTCACCCTCCCTCCCGAATCAATCACATATACTGATTTCCGATAAGGCATTTGAATCACGATGCTATCTCCTTGCCCCACATCCAGAAAGGTGACTGATATATTCGGGTTGAGAAAAGGCTGCCCTTGTATCAATGTGGCAGGCAGCAGCAAGAGCAAGATACCGCGTTTCCAGCTCCATTTCCTTTCCAAAGTAATGAAAAAGAGCAGAATACATACCACCGAAAAAGAGGCCAATATCGGAACTGGCTTCCCAGGCGTCCATAATTGAAAGGGCAAAGCGGCTAAGAATTCTGTCACTGCCCCCATCCATGAACGGAGAGGGGTATAAATCATAAATAGGAAAGAAGCTAAAGGCGGCACGATCAACGAAGATACAAATAGTAGCACATTCATCGGCAAAATGATAATGGAATATAAAGGTACATAAAGTAAATTAACGAAGAACGAGGAAATGGACAACTCATAGAAATGAAACAGCAAAATGGGAGATAGTGCAATTTGGGTGATTGAGGTCACCAAAAATGAAGTCAGCAATGCAGACTTTCCTTGGAGAAGAGAACCAGATGAATAAACGAGTGCAATGGCGGCGGCGTAGCTTAGTTGAAAGCCAGGTTGGAAAATAACATAAGGCGCCAGAAGGATAAAAAAGATGGCACTTAGAGCGAGAGCATCGTCCATTCGGATGTTGAGCTTTCCGCTCGCTGTCAACAACAGCAATACTGTCACGGAAACCGCCCGCCACACCGAAGGCGCACCGCCAGCCAATACGGCATAACAGGGCAGCAATACAATCAATAGCGTATCTACAGTTTCCACCCGAACCGAGAGACGAATAAGCACAAGCCGAAGTAAATATGTCATGAGGCCAACATGCAAACCAGAGATGGCAAAAAGATGAGTTATGCCCAAGGTACGATAAGCTTTGGACAAATCTTCATCCATGCCGCTCCGATCACCAAGCAGCAGTGCTTCTGCTTCTGTTCGCAACGGTTCCGGAAATGCCTGTTGAATATGCTGTTTTGCTTGATGCCTCCAATCGGATAATTGGGTCAATGGCCCTGTCGATTTTCGGCTTTCCAAAAGTCGAACCGCTTCAAACACTCCTGTTGCTCCGTTCATTTGTAAATAACGCCTCATGTCAAATGAAAATGGATGGGATGCCGGCAGCGGATCCACGATACTCCCTTCTGCTACAAATGTATAGGACGGAAGATGCTCGAGTTGAAATCGATTTTTTTCAACTTCGCTCTGCATTTCATACGTGACATACATACGATTCCCTGTACTCGTTTTGGCAAAGCCTTTCACCTTGCCTCCGTCAAATTTAACCGAGTCGGTCCAGATGAATTCGATAGGATCGGATGAATAATCGGCCATCTCGGGAATGGAGCTGGAAATAAAAAAATAAGAGGAAACAGCTGCGAAAGCAGAGAGGGTAAAAGTGAGGAAGTCACGCTTAACGAATAGGAGAATCGGAATCCAACAGATATTCAATAAGAGGAGGTAGACCGGGCCGTATGCCGCAAACGCGGATACAGCAACCGGTATTGCAATATACATCATTCGAACCTCTAAAAAGTTACGCCAAATAAGTCATCAGCCCTTTTTTTCAAAGGGACAATCTCTTCATGATCCATGCCGCAAGTTTCCATCTTTTGAAGTAGCTCTTCGATCAGCACTCTTTTTTCCTCATGAGCAAAATCAATTGAACGCTCGTCATATGGAATATGCTGAACTGAAACGCCGGATTGCTCGAACAACTGAATGGCATATTCATCATTCTTGTAATCCTTCGCATAAAACACATGTTTAATGCCAGCTTGAATGATCGCTTTTGAGCACTGCAGGCAAGGAAAATGTGTCACATATAATGATGATCCACCGACAGGTATCCCATATTTCGCACATTGCAGCAAAGCGTTCATTTCGGCATGAATGGTTCTGACACAGTGATTGCCGACGACATAACAGCCATGATCAATACAATGGTCGCCTCCGGAAATGGAGCCGTTGTAGCCTCCTGCAATGATTCGATTGTCCCGGACAATTGTAGCGCCTACCGCAAGTCGAGTACATGTGCTTCTTACTGCCAGCAAATGGCATTGAGCCATAAAGAATTGGTCCCATGTGATGCGCTCCATATGTATGCCTCCATCCATTTATCCAATCTATTTTATTGTAATGAACGATTCCAATTTCTCGAATGTCTTTTGTCCAATGCCCGACACTTTCATAAGAGCTTCCTCAGTGGGAAACTGACCATGCTCTTCTCGATATTGAATAATTGCCGCAGCTTTAGATGGTCCGATACCTGGTATGGTCAACAATTCCTGTTCCGAAGCTGTATTGATGTTCACGGTTCCATCCTCTCTAGACGACTCTCTTTCCGAGCCAATCGTATTGGCAGGAAGACCTTCAAGTACTTCGCCCACTTCAGGAACGTAAATGACCAATTCATCTTTCAGCTTCATCGCATGGTTTAAAAGACGGGAATCTGCATTCGGCAAATACCCGCCAGCCGCTTCAATCGCATCGATCAGCCGATCTTCGTCGGACAAAGCATAGACACCCGGATAGTTGACCGCCCCTTTGACGTCCACAATGACAGGGGACGGCTTCACAGGCTCGATCATTTCAATTTCATTCGTTTGGTTCAGTTCAATTACTTCATTCGGTTGTGAAATAGTGAGTGTTCCGTTCGCTACATGATCTGTCGTAGCTTGTCCTCGGGGGAAGAACAGTAAAACGGTAACAATTGCGATAGCAAGTAAGGGGGTTAGTAGTTTACGCCATTTGCCGGATACTTTCGATAAAAACGGAATCTTCCCCTTTCACCGAGGCATCCATATGGAGTCCCCTCTACTATATAGGATTCCTGCCAAAAACGGAAGTCCTTATTTCCTGGCTTGAAAAAAGATCCGTTCGCTCTCTTCATGCGGCGGCTCATCTTCCCAATCCGCAAAAATCCGTTCAATAGTAAAACCGGTTTCTGTCAACATCTCGACATAGCTATACGTATCATACGTCCTCTGATAATGGACTTCATCAAAGCGCCGAAACATGCCGTTATCGTTTTTCACGAAGAAAGCCAGCTCCGAATAGACTGAATGCTCCTCGTCCCCTTCTTCTGTTTGCCATATGTATGCGATTCTCCCGTTATCGAATACAAAAGGACTTTCCATGAAAATGACATCCGTTTTATATGTGGAGTGGACATCAAATAAAAGCAGGCCACCGACCTCCAGTACGTCATAGATCCGCTGGAATGTCTCTATGACATCTTCCCGTTTCTTGACGTAATTCAAGGAATCAATGGAAATAATAGCACCGTCAAAGGCACCGGATACGGCCAATTCCTCCATCGGCTGTTGGAGGAATGATAGGTCGAGCGACAAAGCTTTAGCACGTTCTGATGCAACAGCCAGCATGTCTGCGGATAAGTCAATTCCCGTAACATGCGCCCCCTTTTTAGCAAACTTGACCGATAACAGGCCAGTTCCACAACCGATATCAAGCAGTCGTTTCCCTTGTAATGGGCCCATTGCCTCTTGTGCCAAGTCGACATAGTGATCATACGGGATGTCGTCCATTAATTCATCATAAACGGTTGCAAAATGCGTGTAGCTGTCATTCATGATCGTCTGCCATCTGCAGCATCGGGGCATCTCCCCATAGTTTTTCCAAATTGTAGTATCCTCTTTCATCTCGATGGAATACATGTACGACTACATCACCCAAATCGACTAATACCCATCGGCCGTTCTCCATTCCCTCAATCCGCTTTACGTCGTACCCGTTCTCGGAAGCCTTCTCCGAAACTTCGCGCGCGATTGCTTGCACTTGGCGCTCCGAATTTGCATGCGTAATGATAAATTGGTCGGCGATTAATGAAATCCCTTCCATATTCAATACGACAATATCTTCGCCTCGCTTATCGTCTACTGCTTTATATGCTATTTCAAGTAATGTTGGCATAATTAAATTCCTCTCCTCATCACGATCTCTGCAATTAGTTGTAACATGGGGATCCTGCTATCTTTTAACGTGATCATTATAGCATTCCACAGAATCAGGGTGAATTGCAACCTGCTGTCCAATAAGATATTGGAGTGTATGGCTAATGCTCGCTTTCATCGCATCTTCCAAGGAAATTTGAGCGATCAGACGCAAGTCTTCCACACCGGGAAAGTCTCGCCCTGGTTCAATCAGATCTGCAATATAGATTACTTTCTCCAGATCTGACATTCCTTTGCGGCCTGTTGTATGGTACATGATGGCATGGAGCACATCCTCATCGGTAATGCCGAATTCTTTTTTAGCGATAATAGCACCTGCCGGGGCGTGCCACAGTTCATGATGAAAGGAAAGGTAACGCCTGTCCATTCCATTTTCCTCTAAAATAGTTTGCAACTGTTCCCGGTCCATCGCTTTGGCTATATCGTGACAAAGAGCGGCTATTTCAGCTTTTTCCACTTCAATCGAATAGAGATCCGCTAGAGCAGCCGCTGTTTCAGTGACCCTGAATACATGGGCCGCCCTTTTGGAAGGCAACCGCTTGTCCACTTCTCTTTTCAGTTCATCAATCAACATACAATCCCTCCTCACGAATAAAAGACTTCACGGCATCTGGAATGAGGAATGAGACTGTGCCGCCTTGTTTAATTCTGTTTCGAATGAGTGTGGAAGAGAGATCGATTTGTGGGAGCTCCACCATTTGAACAGGGTACTTTGTCGTTCCTATAGTACCCGGCCTTCCTACTCCGACAAACGTTACAATCTTTACTAAATCCTCGATTCGATGCCATGATGGCAGCGAGTCGATCATATCTCCGCCGATGATAAAATGAAATTGGATATCCGGCTCTTGGGTCCGCAACGCGGCAATCGTATCGTACGTATAAGAAACACCTCCGCGATCTACTTCGAAAGAAAAAGAAGTTAGACCATCCGCATCATGGATGGCGAGTTTCACCATCTGCAATCGTTGTTCTGGTGATGCATCAGAGGGATTCAGCTTATGCGGAGGGATGGCAGTGGGCATCAGGCGCACCTCATCCAAGTTCAGTGCATGCTTCACTTCGTTCGCTATAATCAGATGCCCGATATGGGGCGGATTGAAGGTGCCGCCTAGCAGTCCGATCCGTTTCATTTCGAGCTCTCCTTACGGAAGTTCAATCCGTTTCTTTTCTTTTGATTCCTTATAGACGACAAGAATTTTTCCTATGATTTGCACAACTTCAATCCCCGCCTGCTCTATCTTTTCCGCAATCTCTTTCTTATCCTCTTCGCAATTTTGCAAAATGCTCACTTTAATCAGTTCCCTTGCTTCCAGCGCATCCTCGATTTGTTTAATAATCGAATCAGTCAATCCTCCTTTTCCGATTTGGAAAATAGGTTGTAAATGGTGCGCTTCACTGCGAAGATAGCTTTTCTGTTTACCGGTTAACATCATATTCCTCCGAGCTTTTTTGTAATAGTCTCTATCATTTGTTTCGTATCGGGTTCCATCCCTGTCCAACTTTCGAAGGAACGCGCCCCCTGATGAACGAACATTCCGACGCCGTTCATCGTAAGTCCACCCGCTTTACGGGCTTGTTCTAAAAATTGTGTTTCTAATGGGTTATAGATGATATCGCAAACAACCGTTTCCGGCTTTATTCTTGCCGGATCAAGCGGCATTCCGTTTTCCGCAAAGTTCATGCCGACAGAAGTCGTTTGTATAATCAAACCGAACTTGGCTATCTGCTCAGCGGCATCCTCGATCGGCATAGTGCCAGCATGCAATTCTCCAGCCAACCGTTCTGCTTTCGCATACGTACGGTTCACGCAGGTGATCGGGCCATATCCTTCCGACACAAGAGCATAACCGATGCCTCTCGCTGCGCCTCCAGCTCCAATGAGCAGCACTTCTTGGCCTTTTCCGGATTCAGCAAACTGTTCCTCGAGCGATCGAACAAATCCGATTCCATCCGTATTCATGCCAAACAGCGAACCATCCTCCATGACCCGGACGGTATTGACTGCGCCCATTTTCCGGGCGTATGGATCGATATCGTCCAGATACTCAATGATCGCACTTTTATGAGGGACGGTGACATTCCAGCCGCTGCATCCGAGTTCCCGCAGACTGCGTACAGCTTGTTCCAAACGATCAGCAGTAACATGTACAGGGATATAAACGGCATCCAGCCCATTTTTCGCAAACCAATGGGAGTGCATGTCAGGGGACATGGATTGAGCAATCGGATCCCCGATGACCGCAAACCACTTTTTCATATGCATCCTCCTAAATCAATGACGGCCGTATTTCCACATTGACGCCGCGTGGCGCGTGAATTGCGACCTTAACATTTGGATGTTGGACCGTGATCCAGCCTAGGCCTGAAATAACAAGATCAGTTTTCGGCTTTTTAATGGAAAACTCGTGACGGACCAGAGAAGGCAACGAATCCATCGATTCATCCGTCGGCGGTGACAAGAGACCACCCAGATGTTCCGAATATAACGTATCCGCATTTTCAAGTTTCGTCCGATGGATCGGAAGGCCATTTGCGACATGAATCGTAAAGGAAGAACGGTCACCCTGGATAAAGTCAAATCTAACCAGTCCTCCCATATACAACGTCTGCTCAGCATTCAATTGGAAAACTTTTGGCTTTAGTTCCTTTTTTGGTGTAATCGTCTTCAGATCATTTGGCCCTAAGTAATGAGCCATCTGATGGTCATTGATTATGCCTGGAGTATCATAAATAGCTTTCCCGTCATCGAGCGGAATTTCAACAAGATCTAACGTCGTTCCCGGGAAATGGGATGTTGTGATGACATCGCCGATGCCAGTTGCATTTTTGATGATTCTATTGATGAAGGTAGACTTGCCGACATTCGTACAGCCCACCACATAGACGTCCTTGCCATCACGCAATTCCTCTATAGCAGCGAGCGCCTCTTCCATTCCTGTCCCTTTATAAGCGGAAACGAGCAGAATGTCTGTCGGCTTTAGGCCAAGTTTTCTCGACTCTTCGCGCATCCAGTTCTTTAACTTGCTTTCTTTTACAGACTTCGGCAGGACGTCTGATTTATTGCCGACCAGAATGATGTCCTTTTTGCCGACAAAGCGGTGCAATCCAGGAATCCAGCTCCCATTGAAGTCAAAAATGTCAACCACTTTCACGACAAGGCCTTCCTTTTTACCAATTCCATTTAAAATTGCAAGGAAATCATCACCTGATAAGGAAACAGGCTGAAGTTCATTATAATTCCGCAGGCGGAAACACCGCTGACATAAGATTGTTTCTTTTTCCAAAGAAGCCGGCGGGGCATAGCCATCCAGCTTTGGATCGTCCGTTTGGATGGGCACACCGCATCCTATACATACTAGTTGTTCCAAGCTTATTCCTCCCAATCCAACATTCCGCGCCGTTTGAGCCCTTTCAAGATCCGCCTCTCGACTTTGCGGTTGAATCTTGTTACAAAACCATCCGATTTGGCTACAGGTACGACCAAGATCGTATGAAGACCAAAACGATTTCCACCCAGTATATCCGTTAACAGCTGGTCACCGATCATGACTACTTCTTCTTTCGGCAATTCAAGCAGGCGGAGGGCTCGCTCGAAACCTTTTTCTAACGGTTTCCTCGCCTCGAATATGAAAGGTATTTCTGCCGGTTGGCAAAACGTGCTTACTCTTGGCTCGTGATTATTCGATACGACGATCACTTTCAGACCTGCGTCCCTCATCAATTTCATCCACTCGATGACTTCTGGGGTCGCTTCTGGGCGATCCCATTCAACAAGCGTGTTATCCAAGTCGGTCATGATCCCTTTGATGCCCTGTTCTTGTAATTTTTCCGGTGTTATTTGATAAATGTCTTTTACATATTCATCCGGTAAAAAGTGTTTATACAAAAAAATCCTCTCCATCTGACGAATTCAACATGATTATAACATATCCATCCTTTTTATATGCGCCTCATCTTTCCGCGCCTGAGAATCGTTCATCCCTCCTGTGCTATCCATCGCCCTATTCGCATATGCTGTCATACAAAGACACAGGAGGTGGACCGATGAGCGGGTTCGTCATGGCGCTTGTCCAACTGTGGCTTGAAATTCCGGCAGTCGTCGGATATATCCGTGGGCAGGCATTCCGTCGTCCGCTATCGAAAGCGGAGGAGGCCGAGTGCTTACAACGTCTCGCTGAAGGAGATGAAAGCGCTCGGGACGAATTGATTGAAAGGAATATGCGCCTTGTTGCACACGTCGTAAAAAAATTTCACCCAAAACATGAACAACTCGACGATTACATTTCCATCGGAACAATCGGACTCATGAAAGCGGTCAACAGTTTCACGCCGGATCGCAAAACGAAGTTGGCCACATATGCGGCCCGTTGCATTGAGAATGAAATTCTTATGTACTTGCGCACGCAAAAAAAAGTCCAGAAAGATGTTTCCCTATTTGACCCTATCGGTACAGACAAGGATGGCCAATCCTTGCAAATTGCCGATTTGCTTCAAACGGATGAGGAAGCCCCTATCGAAACTGTAGAACAGCAAGAGCAACGAGATCGACTCTATCGGCATTTAGGCAAACTTGACAGCCGTGAACTTGAAATTATCCAACGGCGATACGGACTCCTTGACGACCAACCAATGACTCAAAAAGAAATTGCCCAACAATTGAACATTTCGAGAAGCTATGTTTCCAGAATTGAGAAACGGGCTATCGTGAAACTATACCAGTTATTTAAGCATGAATACAACGAGTGACCTACATCCTAAAAAAACAACCATTGCTGTGAAACAAGTGCAAAAAAGGCGTTCCGACCGCGTGTATAATCCGCGAAAGGAACGCCTTTTTCCTATTGCAAATCCAGACCTCATATGTTTGTTCCAGCAGTCCGCCACACAAAGGAAAAGGAGTTATGCATAACTCAATCCGTGCTGACTTCACGCATAATAATAACCGCAATCACTGCTGTGACGACAAACGCTCCAGTCATCAAGAAAAACATGAGAAATCACTCCTCGCTTGTACAGGTTCTTCACTCCATCATACCATACCCGTCTTATATTTTCGATATCGCTTTCCGAACAATTTCTGACGAATGTTTGGCTGCTGTCGGCAAAAATTCATCAAACGAGATGGAGGATTCCTTCCCTGCAATATCAGAAAGCGCGCGGATGACGACGAACGGCATACCGAATTGATGGCATACTTGGGCCACTGCGGCTGCTTCCATTTCTGCAGCAATCATTTGCGGGAACGCCTCCCTGACTGCAGAGACTCTTGCCGGATCACTCATAAACACATCGCCGGAAGCGATGAGCCCCGTCGCATATGTATGCCCGCCCACTTCTTCCACTGCATCCTTCGCGATAGCTGAGAGTTTGGCATCCGACAAAAAGGCTGCTGGCATGCCAGGGACTTGACCGATCTCATACCCAAATGCAGTAGCATCGACATCATGGTGGCGAACTTCATCCGAAATGACGACACTTCCCACATCCAAGTCTTTCGAAAAACCGCCTGCCGAACCGGTATTGATGACGACGTCCGGCTTAAATGATTGAATCAGCAGTGTAGTCGCTATGGCCGCATTCACCTTGCCGATGCCGCTTTTGACTAGGACCACATCTTGCCCATCTAATGTCCCTTCAATAAATTCACAGTTCGCCACAGTAGTTGCTGTTTTGGAAGACATAGCTTCCCGCAGAATTTCTACTTCCTGCTCCATTGCCCCGATAATTGCTATTTTCATCCCGTACCCTCCACTCAGTAGTCAAAATCCAATGTGCTTAACTTATCCATTTTAACAGGTTTCCAGCCTTGCCCGTCAACCCATTCTAGATAAACTCTATACATTTGGGATTTATCACGAGTAGAAACGATGCCGATGGATTTTTGCGGACCGCCGCCATTTTTTATTTTCCAGAAGATCATCGAGTCTTCCGAAAGGCCAGTAGCATAGGCGAGCGCTTTCTTTTTTTCATTCCAATCGACCGATTCTCCATCATAGGAGGAAACATGTTCACCGCTCTGCGCAGTGCCCACAGGCGCCCATGAATCATTGGTGACGGTCTCGGTCACCACTTGGTCATCAGTAGGCTCCACGGTCACCAATGTCCCTTCTGAATCATCTTCCGATGCACCCGTATCTGGATTCGATTCGGTCTGACCCTCTGTTTCCGAGGAATCTTTATCTGATCCAGTCAACCCAGAAGACTGACTCTGTTCTGAGCTGTTTTGCTGCATGTCATCTTCTTCATCTTGATCTTCTTCCACAGTCGCATCCTCCGCCGACTCTTCTGTCGTATCGTTCTGCTCGACTGTTTCTACTGGTTCCTTCTCCTCTGTCTTATCTTTGTTTCCAAAAACAATGGTAGCTCCAACAATAATGATCAGTACGATAACTAGACCGATCAAACCATTTAAGATCAAATTGGAACGATTTTTATTCCGTTTGCGATTCACCCTTGAAAAATCGGGTTCTTTATCCGGCATGGAATCCTCCCCTTTCCTTCTCAACAGGATACTACTCTATTTGACTCTTTTTCAATCGATTAGGTTTCAAACATTTTGCTTGCGAACAACGCCCGAAGGTTAACAACTGCGTAACCAAACAAGCGAGATGCCACCCAATTTGCAAAGGGCATTGGCAATTCGGACGAGAAAAAGAGCGATGGATGCTTATCAGCTGTCCCATCGCTCATCCATTGTACATACTTCACCTGTTTGCACAGCAGATTATTTAATTTCAACGATCGTAACGGACATTTCTCCGCCCGGCGTCATAATTTTGACTTCGTCGCCTTTCTTCTTGCCGATCAAGCCTCTAGCGATTGGCGAATCATTCGAAATGAGTCCTTCCAATGGATTCGCTTCTGCCGATCCTACAATCGTATACGTTTCTTCATCGCCATCCGGCAATTCCTTGAATGTAACCGTTTTCCCAATCTGGACTTCGTCATTGTTCAATTCGTCTTCAGTGATGATGACCGCATTGCGAATCATAGACTCCAGTGTCGATATTTTTCCTTCCACAAACGCTTGGTCCTCTTTCGCCGAGTCGTACTCGGAGTTTTCAGATAGGTCGCCGTAACTGCGCGCAATCTTAATCCGTTCTACTACTTCTTTGCGTTTTACCGTTTTCAAGTATTCCAGTTCTTCTTCCAGCTTCTTCTTACCTGAAGCTGTCATTGGGTATTTTTTTTCAGAAACCATTTTACAACACTCCTCATAATCCAGTTCATAAAAACACTATGCCGCTCCTACGAGAGGTATGCGACATAGGATTCGTTTCTATTGAATTCTGAACCCATCATATTACAATTTCGTTCCAGATTCAAGAATTGTTTTTATTTTCGTCACCATCAGGTCAATGGCGACTTCATTATGTCCGCCTTCCGGAATAATAATATCTGCATACCGTTTAGTTGGTTCGATGAATTGATTATGCATCGGCCTTACGACTGTCAGATATTGATCAATGACAGAGTCAATCGTTCTTCCCCGTTCCAGAATATCCCGCATCAGCCTGCGGATGATTCGCAAATCGGCATCCGTATCAACAAACAGCTTGATGTCCATCAAGTCACGCACTCGGGGATCCTCTAACACGAGAATCCCCTCCAAGATAATAACATCTTTCGGCGGAATTTCGATCGTTTCCTTGGAACGTGTATGCAAGGCGTAATCATATACGGGTTTTAATATGGATGTCCGGTTCAATAGCATCCCAACATGTTCGATCAGTAAATCGGTATCGAATGCCAACGGATGGTCATAATTGGTTTTCAATCGCTCCTCAAATTCAAGATGCGACTGGTCCTTATAATAATAATCTTGTTCAATGACAACGACGGAATGTTCTTTGAACACATTGTAAATGCGGTTTGTTACACTCGTCTTGCCGGACCCTGAACCACCGGCGATTCCGATGACAAGGGGTTTCGTTCCGCTCATCGCATTTCCCTCCTTTGCCAGGAATGTTTCTATTTTTTTATTGCGATCAATATGCCATCACCGACCGGAAGCAATGTCGTTTCATAGTTTGGATGGGTCATGATCCACTTAGTAAATTCCTTTAAATTGCGGATCATCGTTCTGTTGCGTTTTGGCAATTCCTCATCCGGTAATAATACGGATCCGTGCATAAACATATTATCGCAATAGACGATGCCGCCCTGCTTGACAAGCACGGCGTATTTTTCAAAGAACTTTTTATATTGCCCTTTTGCAGCGTCAATGAATAGCGCATCGTATTCCATATCCGGCAATTGTTTTTCCTCTATTAGGAGAGCATCTCCTTCAATGATACGGATGTGCTCAGAAACTGTACTCCTACTGATGAATTCTACCGCCATGTTGTAACGGTCTGTATCCCGTTCAATCGTCGTCACAAATGCATCGCGTAAAGCCGAGGCCATACGAATGGCGGAATACCCGATCGCACTACCAATTTCCAAGATGGCATTCGGCCGCTGAATGCGCAATAAGCCGATAAATGTATCAATGCCGCTGCGATCCATGATCGGTATTTTTTGCGCAAGTGCTATCTGTTCCATTTCCGCGATCAACGGATCTTCCGCCTTGTTCAACTCTGCAATGTATTGATTATAGTCTCTCATGCTTTCCACTTCCATTCATACGACTTTCCTTTATTCTCCAGACAAATATTCTGAACGTTTCTGCAAATGCTCTTCATATGTCTTGGAAAAATGATTGGTCCCTTCTTTATCAGCTAGGAAGTACAAATAATCCGTCTGTGCCGGTTCTACGACAGCTTCAATGGAAGATTTACCGGCTCCAGCGATCGGTCCAGGCGGCAAGCCTTGATTTTGGTAAGTGTTATATGGATCTTGCACTTCCAAATCAGAATAAAGAACTCGGTCTTTATGCACGCCAAGTGAATACAACACAGTCGGGTCGGTCTGCAATGGCATATCCGCTTTCAACCGGTTATAGAAGACACTAGCAATCGTCTCCCGATCCGCCTTTGCAGTCGCTTCTCTTTCAAGCAATGAAGCAAAAGTCAACAACCAATGGACCGATTTCTCATTGGACTCCAAATAGCCGTAGTATGGTGTGATTGCAGCAGAGGTCGCATCAAGCATACTTGTAACGATCGTTTCCAACGAAGGTTTTTCTTCATAAAATGGGTACGTCGCAGGGAATAAATACCCTTCAAGCGGATGCTTGATCTGTTCGCCCCGGATTTCCTCCGTCAGCAAGTTCGGATATTTACCCATGAAGTTTTCGATTGTCTTCTCATCATCGACATAGGCCATGAATTCTTTCTCAGATATCCCCGTCTTCTTCTCGACAATTTTACCGATTTGATCCAACGTTAACCCTTCCGGAATCGTCATGGTAAAGACCGGCTCGCGATACACTTTTCCCGTTTTCAAACTTTGAATCAATTCATCCAGCGTCATCGCTTTTGTCAATCCGTAAGTCCCTGCTTGGAACTGGGATTCATTTTTGAATTTAGCATAGTATTTGAAGACACGGGAATCTTTGATAACTCCTTTTTCTTCTAACTTTTTCGAAATCGTGTTTAAACCAGAACCAATGGGAATTTCCACTTCAACGACCTGCTCCGACTCTGGATCGACCGGCTGCAGCGAATCTACTACATATTTGTATACCGCTCGCCCTCCAATTAATCCGACCAATAACACGATCAAAGCGATGGCAAATACGATACGGCGTACGATTCTCACTTCTTTCTTCTGTTCTTTCATCCGTTCAAGCATGACTTGTTTTTTCGATTCCTTCTTCGTCTCATTCCCCATCCAGAATGTCACCTCTTTTCTGTATGAATGCTCGTTTTCCTTGAAACACTGAAGGCGGATTGGAACGCATGAAAAACGGAATGGTCTGCACCATTCCGTCCCGTGCACATATGATTAGTCTTCTTCTTCCTCAGCAAGAAACGTATTCAACATTTCTTCGATCATATCCCACTCTTCATCTGTTTCAATCGTAAGAAGCTCGCCGTCCTCTTGATTTTCAGATGGAATGAACGCGGCTGCATGGATTTCTATTTCTTCATCATCGTCATCCACATCTTCATTTTCACCTAGAATATGATAGAGGACGTATGATTTTCCGAAGTCTTCCGAATCAAATGTGAAAATAACTTCACAAACGTGTTCTTCTCCGTGTTCATCAACGATCGTCATTGTCTCTTGTCCATGTTCCATTTCGTCACCTCATCTATTTTTTGAATCAAGATACCCTTGAAGTATCATGACCGCCGCCATCTTGTCGATAACGTCCTTCCTTTTCTTCCTGCTCACATCTGCCTCGATAAGCATCCGTTCCGCAGCCATTGTTGTCAATCTTTCATCCCACAGGACAACAGGCAAGCCAAATTCATCCTTTAGCATTTCCGCATATTTTTCGGAAGCTTCCCCTCGTGGGCCTACTGAATTGTTCATATTTTTTGGATAGCCGACAACGAAAGCGTCGACAGCGTATTCAGTGACAAGCTCTTTGATTCTTTTCATGCCAAATTGGCCGGCGTTTTCATCAATTTTTACTGTTTCAATGCCTTGGGCTGTCCATCCAAGAGCATCACTGATGGCAACTCCGACCGTTTTGGAACCCACATCCAATCCCATCGTTCTCAAATTGGGCGCCCTCCGTTTTCCCGGATATAAAACTTCACAAGTTCTTCGAGAATTTCATCACGTTCCAACTTACGGATCAAATTCCTGGCTTCGTCGTGGCGAGGGATATAAGCCGGGTCGCCTGAAAGTAGGTAGCCGACAATTTGATTGATAGGATTGTACCCTTTGTCGTCCAGCGCCTTATGCACACGGAGCATGACTTGTTTCACTTCCTGCTCCATCGATTCCTCAGGGAAGTTGAATTTCATCGTCTTGTCGTATGAATCCATAATCGACACCCCGCTTTCCATTCATCCGTTACTAAATATCGGATAAGTTTCCTATATCCATTATACATGACATGCCTTTTCCGAATCAATTGTGTCCTTCAGTAATTGGCTTCGGAAATACATGAACGCTCAGTTGACGGATTTGACATAATCATACACGGATTGAAGGGCTTCATCAAGTTTAGAAGCGTCTTTCGCGCCAGCCATCGCCATATCTGGACGTCCGCCGCCTTTCCCTCCGCATAGTGATGCTACATGATTGACGAGTTTTCCAGCATGGAAGTTCCCTGCTTTCAAATCATCTGTCACACCTGCTGCCAACATGACCTTGTCTTCCGCTGCTCCTCCGAGTACAATGACACCTTTTACAACTTTTTGCTTCAATTCATCGATCATCTGGCGCAAGCCGTTATTGTCTTTCACATCGACTCGGGCGGAGATGACTGTCACATCATCGATTTGTTGTGCGTTCGCCAGTATATCTGTCAACTGGCTGTTTCCGAGCTTTGCCGACAACGATTCATTTTCCCGTTGCAGTTCTTTTACGTCTGCTAAAGTGGCTCCAACTTTTGCAACGATATCTTTTGGATTAGCTTTCAGCAAGGCAGAAGCATTTGTCAGCAAAGCCTCTTCCACTTTGAATGACACATAAGCGTTTTTGCCCGTCACAGCCTCAATGCGCCGCGTGCCGGCACCTATGCCGCCTTCCGACTCGATTTTGAACAGGCCGATTGCAGACGTTGTGGATACATGGCAGCCACCGCAAAGTTCCAGTGAATAGTCTCCGACCGAAACGACGCGCACGATATCGCCGTATTTTTCCCCAAATAGTGCCGTAGCGCCCATCTGCTTCGCTTCTTCAATCGACTTTTGGGTAATGTCGACTGTAATATCTTCCCAGATCTTCTCATTCACTTTTCGTTCGATCAATTCTAACTCCTCTTTCGTTATTTGCCCGAAATGAGAGAAATCAAACCGAAGACGATCTGGACCAACATAAGATCCTGCTTGGTTGACGTGGTCGCCAAGGACTTCCTTGAGCGCTTTGTGAAGAAGATGCGTAGCGGTATGATTTTTAATTGTCAGCTTACGATCTTCCGGATTAACTGCCGCACGCGCAGTCGCTCCTGCCTGCACCTCGCCAGAGCGAACCGTAGCGGTATGCAGATGTTGCCCGTTCGGCGCTTTCTGCACGTCCTTCACATCCACAATGAACGAGTCGTTGAATAGGGTTCCTTTATCCGCAACTTGACCACCGCTCTCTGCATAAAATGGAGTACGGTCCAAGATGAATTGGATTTCCTCTCCTTCAGAAGCATGCTCAACCAGGCGACCTTCATGCAATAACGCTGCTACCGTCGCGTCACATGTTAACTGGCCATACCCAATAAATTCACTTTTTTCATGAATATTGCCGAGCACTTCTGATTGCACATGCATGCTGTCCACGTCTTGGCGTGCGGCACGAGCACGGTTCCGTTGATTTTCCATTTCCTCATCAAACCCTGCACGATCCACTGAGATACCCGCTTCATCCGCATACTCCTCAGTCAATTCGAATGGGAAGCCATATGTGTCATACAGTTTGAAGGCATCCACTCCGGAAACGACAGGATGGCCGGATGTTTTTGCTTTTTCAATAATGCCTGATAGGATGGAAAGTCCTTCGTTCAATGTTTCGTGGAAGCGGACTTCCTCATTTTTAATTACTTTCATGATGAACTCTTGTTTTTCCTTCACTTGCGGATAGAAGTCTTCCATGATTTCTCCTACAACCGGAACGAGCTCATACATGAAAGGCTTCTGGATGCCCAGTTGTTTCGCATACCGGACAGCGCGGCGCAATAAACGGCGAAGGACATAACCTCGCCCTTCGTTTGATGGAAGCGCTCCGTCGCCGATCGCGAAAGCGACTGTCCGGATATGGTCTGCGACGACTTTAAAAGCAGTATCTTTTACAAGATCAGAACCGTATGCTTCACCAGATACCTTCTCAACAGAGCGGATAATCGGCATGAATAGGTCTGTATCAAAGTTGGTTGGAACGTCTTGAATGACAGAAGCCATCCGTTCCAAGCCCATGCCGGTATCGATGTTTTTCTTTGGAAGCGGCGTGTACGTATGGTCTGGATTATGATTGAATTCCGAAAAGACCAAATTCCAGATCTCCAAAAATCGTTCATTTTCTCCGCCGGGGTAGAGTTCAGGATCGGAGAAATCATCGCCGTAGGATGGTCCGCGATCATAGAAAATTTCGGAGTTTGGGCCGCTCGGACCTTCACCGATATCCCAGAAGTTTCCTTCCAAGCGAATGATCCGTTCTTCCGGAATGCCGATCTTATCTTTCCAAATCATATACGCCTCTTCATCTTCCGGGTGAACTGTAACCGAAAGTAAATCCGGATTAAACCCGATCCATTTTTCGTCCGTCAGAAATTCCCAAGCCCGGACAATTGCTTCTTCCTTGAAATAATCACCGATGGAGAAGTTGCCAAGCATCTCGAAGAACGTATGGTGACGCGCTGTCTTCCCTACATTCTCAATATCATTCGTGCGGATGGACTTTTGAGCATTGACAATCCGCGGATTGTCCGGGATTACCCGTCCATCGAAGTATTTCTTTAATGTTGCAACTCCGCTGTTGATCCATAGAAGAGAAGGATCATCAATAGGAACAAGGGGAGCGGATGGCTCTTCACTGTGCCCGTGGTCTTTAAAGTAATCCAGAAACATTTTACGAATTTGTGCAGCTGTCAATTTTTTCATTTTACTAACCTCCATTCATTTTTTCCGAAGGCGGACGGCCGAAACATAAAAAAACTCCGCCCCATAAAGGGACGAAGTGAAATTTCGCGGTACCACCCTAATTTACCGAATTGGTACATTCGGTATCTCAGAAGCCTTAACGCGGCAAACGGCAATGATTAGTTGCACTCCAGAGTAGCGTTCCGACTTATTCGCCATGAGAACCTTTTCAGCCAAGAGGTCCCTCTCTTTTCATGCGATCTAAGCGTACTGTCTCCTTCAACGCATTACGTATGATACTCGAATTATATGGAATTATTGATGGCCTGTCAATCCGTCGCCTCCATAAAGTTGTACGGTGTCAGTCCTCCCATGCCGATCATCGGATCAATTGACAAGACATTCTCCCTCGTCAATTGCAGATGATCCACTTGCTCTGCCTTGTCCTCTATTGGCACTTCCCCTGCTGTCTGCACTGCTGCTTGTTCTTGTTCTTTTTTCGCTTTGGCCGGAAAGGACTCTGCTCCCTTTTCGTCACTTGCCTTCTCCGGTATTTCTTCCTCTGCCGGCTGTTCATCGAACTGGAGCCGGTGTTTAAGTGTCGTCTGGCGATCCAGTTCATCCGTCCTGCTTATGCCTTCCCTGAATTCCGCCGGTTCTCCGCAAAGGATCAAAAAATTTTTGGCGCGGGTAATTCCAGTATAAAGCAAGTTGCGCCGCAGCATTTTCCGATAACTTCTGACGACAGGCATGATGACAGTTGGGAATTCACTGCCCTGCGATTTATGGATAGAACAGCAATACGCCAGTGTAATTTGATTCAAATCGTTACGTTCGTACGTAACTTCAATCCCGTCGTACGACACAACGAGCATCTCTTTCTTGTCAACCGTTTCCTTCGCTTTCAAGATCGCAATGACTTCGCCCATGTCTCCATTAAACACATTGCTCTCAGGTTGGTTGACCAGCTGAAGCACTTTGTCTCCAATCCGGTAAGTTACATCCCCAAAAACCACTTCCTTGCGATCGGGTCCGGACGGGTTAACCATCTCCTGGATCATTTTGTTTAATCCATCAATGCCCGCCGTGCCTTTGTACATCGGTGCAAGCACTTGAATATCTTTTATGGAATGGCCTTTCGCTATAGCATTCTTGAGCACTTGCTCCACGACATTCATGATTTGATCCCCAGTTGAGCGGATAAACGACCGGTCTGATGTTTTTTTTATCAAATTGTCGTCCCACTCAGACCGCTTGATCATATGAGCCATTTCAATAATCGTGGAACCGGCGCTTTGCCGATAGATCTCTTTCAATTCAACAACCGGAATTTTTCCAGACTCCAGCATATCCTTCAGGACTTGTCCAGGACCAACAGGAGGCAGCTGGTCCTGATCACCAACGAACAGGATTTGGATATCATCGTCCAGTGCTTTCAGCAATTGATGGGCAAGCCATGTATCAACCATCGACATCTCATCGATGATTAACAGCCTGCCTTCGACTTCCCTGCCTTCCGCTTCATCCTTTTCCTGTCCTGTGAATCCGAGGAGACGGTGGATGGTCATCGCTGGCAGCCCTGTCGATTCGGACATTCGTTTTGCCGCCCGTCCTGTTGGCGCAGCCAATACAATAGGGAACGGTTCCTGTTTTTTTGCATATTCCTTCGGATCAAGAGACAGGCCATGAAGTTCCGCATACACTTCGACTAGTCCCCTGATGACAGTCGTTTTTCCAGTACCGGGACCGCCTGTCAAAATCATGACAGAAGAGTGGAGGGCTGTTTGTATAGCGGCTGCCTGAGTTTCCGCATACGTCACGCCGAGACGCTCCTCCGCTTCCCCGATCGCTTTCCTAACTTCGGAAGCAGGAAATGCATCCGCTTTCTCGCTTTTCATCAATCTTTCGAGTTTCGAGGCAATGCCGAGTTCAGAAAAATAGAGGGACGGGATATACAATTTCCGTTCCTCAGCACACAACTTGGCTTCTTCCACCAGCTCAATAATCGACTGTGAAATGCGGTCAAACGGAATCTCCTCCGGCTGGCTTGCTTCCAGCATGCGTTTCACTTCAGGCAGCACATCATCCGCAAGCAAATAAACATGACCTGCTGATTGTACCGTTTGATTCATATAGTGCAGAATGGCAGCTTTCACACGGGACGGATGTTGGCCGGTCATGCCAAGCTGCCTGCCGAGCTCATCCGCTCGCTGAAAGCCGATTCCTTCCACTTCTTCAATGAGACGGTAAGGATTTTCAGTTAATCGCTCAATCGACTCCTCACGATATGTTTGATAAATCCGCATAGCGAGCTGAGGGCCGAACCCCCAATCATTCAGCTGTACGATTGTCCTTTCCAGCCCTAAGTTCTGCTGAAGAACAGAAGTTAGCGTCTCTTTCCGTTCATCCGACAGCTTCGGTATGGAATCTAACACTGAGGGATTTTCCACTATTTTTCGAATGGCGTCTTTACCAAGCGTTCGCACGATAGTATCAGCAGTTTTCCTGCCGATGCCCGGAAAGAGGTCGCCCGACAAATAATGGACAATTCCGTCCTCCGTCTCTGGCATTTCCTTCGTGAATGTCATGACATCGAACTGTTCACCATATGTATTGTGCTTGACAAGACGACCGGTGAATCGGTATTCTTCGTTCTCAGTCAGCTGTGGAAAATTCCCTTTAATTACAATCTCTTTGTCGCCATACCCACAATTCGTCTTGCTGATTTTCAGCTTGGCAATTGTGAATAAATTGGTTGGATTATGGAAGATCGTAACGACCGGGCGTCCAACTAGAAATACTTCCTCTTTCGTCTCGTTGCCGAATAACTCTTCCATAATCTCTCACCGCCTTATCTATTTTAAGTAATCTTTAGTTGTCTTCTTCGCCTTGCTTGATCATGTCGTAGACATATCTGGATTGAATATGATCCGGTTCAATCGTGAAAGCACGCTCCAAGTGATGCAGTGCATCTTCCTTCTGATCAGTCGACACTGCATAAACCATTCCTAAGTTGTAATGTGCATCTGGATGGTCCGGTTCCTTTTCGACCAATTCACGCAGCACTTTTTCGGCTTCCTTAAATAATTCCATTTTAGCAAGGAGAATGCCGTATGAAAGTTTGATTTCCATATCATCTGGAGCGAGTTCAAGAGCACGCTGCAAATAAGGCAAAGCCAGCTTATCCTTGCCCCCTTGCTCCAGACTTTTGCCAAGCATGAAATAGGCATCGGACTGCTCCATTCCGCTCCGTACAGCCTTCTCGTACAATTTGGCCGCCTCATCGAACCGTCCGTTATTATAATAAAGATTAGCAAGCCCATAGTAGGCTGTGACTGCTTCTTCGTCCAGCGTCAATGCTTTTTGAAAAAAACGCTCCGCCCGTTCCACATCTCTGACTGCCGTGAAGACATTTCCTAAATTGATGTAGCCTACCGGATTGTCAGGCTCCTGCTCTGCCGCCTTCACAAATGCTTCAATTGCTTTTTCAAATTCACCTTGCTGCAAGGATTGAATTCCTATTTCGTTAAATTCCATTGCGTTACCTGCCCCTTATCCGACATAATCCAGTTCTTTTCCATCTTTGACAACTGTGTCAATTGTCCCGCCGCCAAGACATTCCTCCCCATCGTAGAAAACAACGGCTTGGCCTGGCGTGATTGCTCTCACTGGAACATCAAACACAACGTTTGCCCGGTCGCCTTCCAAAAGTTCAACCTTCACTTTCGTGTCTGGCTGGCGATATCGGAATTTGGCAGTACATTCGAAAGTCGACGGCATTTTTCTAGAAGTGGTGAAGCTAACGTTCACGGCAGTCAAACTGTCAGAATAAAGAGCCTCATTATGAAAGCCCTGGCCTACAAGCAGAACATTATTCTTCAAGTCTTTACCTAGGACAAACCAAGGGTCGCCTGCTCCTCCGATGCCAAGTCCATGCCGCTGGCCGATCGTATAGTACATAAGCCCGTCATGCTTGCCAACAGTTTCCCCTTCCATCGTTTTCATATCACCGGGCTGCGCCGGCAAATATTGCCCGAGAAACTCTTTAAAATTCCGTTCTCCAATAAAACAAATACCTGTGGAGTCCTTCTTTTTAGCGGTTGTCAAACCTGCCCGTTCCGCTATTTGGCGCACTTCACTCTTATCCATATTGCCGATCGGGAACATTACGTTGCGCAACTGCTCTTGAGTCAGCTGATTAAGGAAATACGTCTGGTCCTTATTTTCATCCTTGCCTCGCAGCATAGCGACGCCATCTTCCGTCTCGACCACTTGTGCGTAATGTCCGGTTGCGAGGAAATCTGCCCCCAAGCTCATCGCATGGTCCAGAAACGCCTTGAATTTGATTTCTTTATTACACATCACATCTGGATTCGGCGTGCGGCCAGCTTTGTATTCTTCTAGGAAATACGTAAAGACTTTATCCCAATATTGCTTTTCAAAATTTACTGCATAATAAGGAATGCCGATTTCATTGCAGACGCTTATAACGTCTTCATAATCTTCAGTCGCTGTGCAAACACCAAACTCATCGGTGTCATCCCAATTTTTCATAAATATGCCGATCACATCATATCCTTGTTCCTTTAGCAATAGTGCTGCTACGGATGAATCGACGCCGCCTGACATTCCAACAACGACACGTGTATTTTCTACTGCTTTTGTAGTTCTCATTACTGATTCATCCTTTTTCTTTTCATTTCACGAGACGTTGTATGACCCGCGCCACCCTTTCAGCCGCTTCTGCGACCTGCTGTTCATCTAATCCATAACCGAAACTGAATCGAACCGAATTTCGCAATTTGGTAGACTCTTTTCCACAAATTGCAGTGAGTACGTGAGAAGGGTCCAACGAGCCTGCTGTGCAAGCGGACCCGCTCGATACCGCAACCCCTTCCATATCCAAATTGACGAGCAATGATTCGATATCCGTTCCCGGAAAACTAATATTTAAAATATGGGGGAGTCTTTCTGCATGTTCTGCATTTACGTCATACTTAATCGAATGCTTGTCCAATACGGATAGTAGGATGGAGGCATAGTGTTCATACGCCTTCTGATGAGACGTCATGCCAGCTTGCGCAATTTCGACTGCTTTTGCAAATCCCGCCATTGCCGTCACATTTTCTGTGCCCGCCCTTCGCTTTCGTTCCTGCTCCCCGCCATAGAGAAGGGGTGTCGTATTCAACCCTTTTCGCTGATAGAGAAACCCGATCCCTTTCGGACCATTCAATTTATGGGAGGATGCCGAAAGTAAATCGACACCCAATTCATTCACATCGATTGGCAAAATGCCATACGCCTGCACGGCATCTGTGTGGAAAATGGCTTGGTGACCCTTGAGAAGCTCTCCGATTTCCCGAATCGGCTGGATCGTTCCAATTTCATTGTTGCCGAGCATGATTGTTACCAGTATTGTCCGGTCGGTCAGTGCTTGTTCCACTTGCTCCACTTGGATTCGGCCATCTTGATCGACTGGCAAATAAGTCACTTCATAGCCTTGTTTCTCAAGCACTTGGCAAGTATGGAGGACAGCATGGTGTTCAATAACAGTCGTGATAATATGGTTTCCGTTATCCTTCATAGCAGCAGCAGTCCCGGAAAGCGCAATATTATCGGCTTCTGTTCCTCCCGATGTAAAAATGATCTCGACGGGATCTGCATGAATGGATCGAGCAATTGTCTTTCTCGCATCGTCCACGACTTTTCTCGCAGCCCGGCCATATTGATGAATGCTGGAAGGGTTGCCAAAAACGGTGGTCATCATATCCATATAGGTCTTTGCCACTTCAGGATGGACCGGGGTTGTGGCGGCATGGTCAAGATAGATTGTATCCATTTGAAAAACTCCTTTTAAATGTAGAACATATACCCTTGTGGTTCGGGTGCTCTATCCGAGTCGATCAGATCTTCGATCGTCGTCGTATCCAGTACTCCGCGGATCGCCTCTCCGATCCGATGCCATAATTCCTGCTGAGGCACGTCATCTTCATCAATTTCCTCAACAAGTTGAATCGGCCCTTCCAAAACGCGAATGACATCCCCCGCTGTAATCTCATTGGGCGCCTTTGCCAATTTATAGCCGCCATATGCCCCACGGACGCTTTTAACTACCCCGCTATTCCGCAAAGGGGGAATCAATTGTTCCAAGTAAGCCTCGGATAAATTTTGTTCTTCCGCTATCTTTCGCAAAGGCAACGGGCCTTCGCCATAATTCCTGCCAAGTTCAACGACTATGGTTAATCCATATCGTCCTTTAGTAGATATTCTCATGGTATCCAACAGTCCTTTTTCTCGAATTGCTTCAAACATTATAGCACACAACATCGCTCTCTTCCTCCATATGACTCCGTTCAGAAGCTCATGTTATAATGGAAGGAACAGATGTACGAGGAGTGATGACATTGCACAACGAACCGTTGGCATTTCGAATGCGCCCGCGAACGATAGATGAAATAGCCGGACAACAACATATCATCGGAGAAAAGACTTCTCTCTATAGAATGGTGAAAAACGGACATGTTCCATCCATGCTTTTGTATGGAGAACCCGGGATTGGCAAGACTTCCCTTGCTCATGCGATTGCTGGAACGAGCCAACTGCCATTCATGGCTTTGAATGCGACAGTCTCTGGCAAGAAAGATGTGGAAGATGTTGTAGCAGAGTCACGTATTTCGGGAAAAGTACTGCTATTCCTAGACGAAATCCACCGATTCAATAAACTACAGCAAGACACATTACTTCCCCACGTGGAAAACGGATCGATTGTTCTCATTGGCGCAACGACAGAAAATCCTTTTCACGACGTCAATCCCGCAATCCGTTCCAGATGCGGGGAAATCCTGCAGTTGAAACGGCTGGAGACCGCCGATCTGGAAACATTATTAAACCGGGCTTTAAAAGACGAGGAACGTGGATTGGGCAAAATAAATATGGCCATTGAGGAAAGCCAGGTGAAACGGATTGCCGAAGGCGTCAACGGAGATGCCCGGAAAGCACTGACTGTCCTGGAATCAGTCGTCTCCGCGAGTGATGAGGAAGAGGGACAAGTGGTGATCGAAGATTGGCTGATCGATAATCTGATTGGCAGGATTGGCTTAGTCGGAGATAAAAAAGGGTCCCACCATTATAACTTGCTTTCCGCTTTGCAAAAATCTGTGCGAGGCAGCGATGTCAATGCCGCAGTCTATTATTTGGCCCACCTGCTTGAAACGGGGGACCTTGTTGCCGTTTCTCGAAGATTGCTCGTCATGGCATATGAAGATATCGGCCTTGCCGATCCGAACGTGGGTCCACATGTGCTGGCCGCTACGGAAGCAGCTATCCGGCTCGGCATGCCCGAAGCAAGAATACCGCTGTCGAACGCCGTCATCGAAATGTGCCTTGCTTCCAAATCCAACTCCGCCTACTTGGCGATCGATGCAGCAACGAACGCTCTGCATGAAGGCCAGACGGGCGATATTCCGCTTCATTTGCGGGATGCACACTATGCCGGTGCAGCCACTCTGGGACACGTCGGCTATCAATACCCGCATGATACACCGATCGGGTCATTCGGTGGATGGGTGAATCAGCAATACCTGCCTGATCCACTTGCGCAGGCCGAATTCTACAAGCCCGTTATTGCCGGAGAAGAGAAAAAGATGGCGGGCATCTACGAACGGCTGAAAGAGTTCCGGAAAAAATGATGAATTGGAAGTATTCATGGAACGAAACTTGAGGGTTATTGAGGCGTTTTCTGTTCTGAAGTGGACAGAAAACGCCTCTATTATTGTTAAATTCCTATTTTGGGTCATAAGTGGTTTTTTTATGAAGTGTGAAGGAAGTTCTTCAGATGGTAGAAACGTTTTAGTTGTCTGCGGGAGTGGTTTGCGGGGGGCACCGGGGTATGCGCGGATGACGCTAGGTTATGAGCGGCTGGCGCTGGGTTATGCGCGGCTGGCGCTGGGTTATGCGCGGGTGGCTTCGGTTATGAGCGGGTGGCGCTGCGTTATGCGCGGATGACGCCGTGTTGTGAGCGGACAAATCGAATTATATACATGAGTGCTATGGCTGCGAAGGATGGTGAAGCGCGTCTATCCGGAACAGCAATTACCAATGAGCAGACAAAAATGCGCGCGGAAGAACGGTGATAACCGTTTTCCTGCGCGCATCAGTTTCATGTAGTCTCTATTACAAAATATTTTGGTCCATCTTTAAAACAAGCTCAGCGATTTCTGGTTTGCTCACCTGGTCGTTTGCTCCGACACTGAGTCCTTTATGCTTCAATTCGTCTGTGATCAGGGAAGAGAAAATGATGACTGGCAGCATGGCCAATTGATGGTTTTCCCGAATCCTTCTAGTCAGATGATGCCCATCCATTTGCGGCATTTCGATATCCGTAATGACAAGCTGAATGACATCGGTAATGTTTTTACCAGTGGCTATTACGCTTTCCATATACGCCAAAGCATCCTTGCCATTCTCGAAAAACTCAAGGTTGGCATAGCCTGCTTCGGTCAATGTGTCATTTAACAATTTGCGCAATAATGGCGAGTCTTCCGCTACAAGAATCCGCTTATCCGAACGTTCCCGCTTACCTAACTTTTTAACTTCTTCTACACGGATGCCGCTGTCAGGATTGATTTCCAAGACGATTTTTTCAAAATCAAGCAATAAAAGCATGTCATTGTTTCGTTTAATAACGCCGATGACTTGGGCGGCATCGCCCGAATATAGATCCGCTGGCTTTTCAATTTGATTCCAGGACACCCGGTGAATTTGCGTCACTTCGTGGACATGAAATACAACCTGTTGTTTATTGAAAGCTGCGACAATGTATTTTCCTTCATTTTTCCCAATTGTCTCTGGCAAACCCATGACCCGTTCCATATTAATGACCGGCAGCACGTCTCCCCGCAATTGGATGATCCCTTCAATAGCTGGATGGGCGTGTGGGATGGGGGTGATTGGTGTCGGCATAATGATTTCCTTCACTTTTATGACATTGATGCCATACCGATTATGCCCCATTTCAAATTCGACAATTTCCAACTCATTCGTGCCGCTTTCAAGCAGAATTCCTTCATGTTGGTTCATTCATTCTTCAACCCTCTCACTGTCCGGTCTGTTGTCTGCCAGACTCGTACTCTATTTATTTCTTAGTATACATGGTTCCTATGTACCATGCCATAGGAAATAATGAAAATAAGCAAATTTATTCATCGAGAAACCTGACAATTTTAACAAGTTTGCCGTAAATAGCAAAGTGAAATAAGAGGGACAGCGCAACAAAAAAACGGATCCTGCCATTCGGATCCGTTCACATAGGTTAACTATTTACTCGTTCGATTGGGATATCTTTTGTCATATCGTTAATGACCCAGCTTGCACAAATCAGGCCAGCTGTAGATGGGACGAAAGCATTGGAGCTTGGAGGCATTTTCGCTTTTCGGATTTGCGCATCCGGTTTCCCGACTTTGTCGACTACATCTTCCCGGACGACGATCGGACTTTCATCAGAAAATACGACGGGAACGCCTTTTTTGATCCCTTCTTTTCGTAATCGGAGACGGATCACTTTGGCGATCGGATCGGTATGGGTCTTGGAAATGTCTGCGATTTTGAAACGGGTAGGGTCCAATTTATTGGCTGCTCCCATGCTGGATATAATTTTTACATCACGGGCAATACATTCTTTGATCAGATGAATTTTGTAGCTGATCGTATCGGACGCATCGATGACATAGTCAGGTTGATAATTGAAAAATTCCTCATACGTTTCTTCTGTATAAAACATATGCAACGGGATGACCTCGCACTCTTTGTTAATATCGGCGATGCGTTCGGTCATAACCTCCACCTTGGAACGGCCGATTGTCGAAAGTGTGGCAACCAGTTGGCGATTGACATTGGTAATATCGACAACGTCTTTATCAATGAGGATAATACGTCCAACGCCGCTCCGCGCACAAGCTTCCGCAGCAAATGATCCGACTCCTCCTACGCCCAGAATGGCGACCGTTTTTCCTTTAATGCGATCTAATCCTTCCTTGCCAATCGCCAGTTCATTTCTTGAAAATTGGTGTAACAAGCTGAATCCTTCCTTCCTCTGCAGGCATAAAAATAAAACCCCCTCCGCACAAGGGCAAGAGGGGATCGATTATTCAACAGTGACGAATCCCGAACGTGCCGTCATAGTGGAATCGTTTTGAACCCGCACTCAGCAGGTGGGTGTCCAATCCATCCTATCTGACGTCCCCTCTAAAGGGCTTGCCATCAAGCACGGAATTTAGACTCCCTACGATAATTATGTTCGGTCAAAACTGATGTTCAAATGACGAACACTTCAGGATTCGTATTAGTTGTATACTATCACACTTCTTTTAATCATTCAACTATTTTGCTTTCTACTCAAAGTGCCAGTTTACAAGTGTCAGGCGTTCTCTTTCTGTCTGATTCCAATTCCTAATTCGACCAACTGCGCCTCGTCCACCGGGCTTGGCGCATCCGTCAGCATACAACTCGCGCTTGCCGTTTTAGGGAATGCAATCGTATCCCGAAGATTCGAGGAGCCCGACAACAACATGACTATCCGGTCAAGACCAAAGGCAATGCCGCCATGAGGAGGTGTTCCGTATTCGAATGCATCCATGAGGAAACCGAATTGTTCCTTAGCCTGTTCCGGACTGAATCCAAGAGCTTGGAACATTTTTTCCTGCACGTCTCTTTGATAGATACGCAGCGATCCCCCTCCCAGCTCATACCCGTTCAGCACGAGGTCATACGCTTGTGCTTTTACTGAGCCGGGATTTGATTCCAAACCTTCCACGTCGGCGGGCATTGTAAATGGATGATGCGCTGCATAATAACGGCCATCTTCCTCGTCGTACTCGAATAGAGGCCAGTCCGTCACCCATAGAAAATTAAATACCGATTCATCAATTAAACCAAGTTCTTTGCCCAATTTGGAACGTAGGGCGCCAAGAGCATCTGCGACGACATTTTTCTTATCCGCTACGAACAGGATAAGGTCTCCGTCCTCTGCAGAGGCCGCCTGTATGAGTTCGCTAGCCGCTTCGCCTTCAAAGAATTTTGCAATCGGGCCTTTTAACCCTTCCGCGTCCACTTTCAGCCACGCCAACCCTTTTGCTCCATAACGGGCAGCGAACTCACCAAGAGCATCAATGTCTTTCCGTGAATATTGATCCGCCTTTCCTTTCACATTGATCAACTTCACTTCGCCTCCACCTTCGACAGCAGATGCAAATACTTTAAACGATGAATTCTTGACCTGCTCCGATACATCAGTCAACTCCATTCCAAAACGCGTATCCGGCTTATCAGAACCGTACCGGGCCATAGCTTCATCATATGGCAGGCGTTTAAATGGCGTTTCGATGTCAATGCCTTTCACGTCCTTCATCACTTTTTTCATCAATCGTTCATTCAATTCGATAATATCATCGATGGACATGAAGCTCATTTCCATATCGATTTGTGTAAATTCCGGCTGACGGTCTGCCCGAAGGTCTTCATCCCGGAAACACCGTGCAATTTGATAATACCGATCAAAGCCAGAAACCATAAGCATCTGTTTGAACAATTGAGGTGACTGAGGCAACGCATAAAATTCACCATCATGAACCCGGCTTGGCACGAGGTAGTCCCTTGCCCCTTCTGGAGTCGATTTCGTCAAAATCGGTGTTTCTACCTCAATGAACCCCTCGCTATCCAAAAAGTTGCGGACCGCTTTGGAAATATCCGATCGCATTTTAAACACATTTGCGAGTTTTGGACGACGCAAGTCCAAATATCGATGTTTTAAACGGACCTCTTCGTTTACATCGGTCTCATCTTCAATAATAAACGGTGGTGTCTTAGCCTCATTGATGATTTCGACCTTTTCCGCTTGTACTTCAATAGACCCCGTCTTCAACTTCGGATTTTTCTGGTTCTCCTGACGCTCAACCACTGTACCAACCAGTTCAACTACATATTCATTTCGGATTGTTTCAGCGATTGTTAGTGCTTCCTGAGAAATATCAGGATTGAAGACCACTTGGACGAGTCCTGTCCGATCCCGCATATCCACAAAGATCAAACCGCCTAAATCACGTCTCTTTTGCACCCATCCTTGCAGTGTCACTGTTTGTCCGATTGCCTGCTCATTCAATTCTCCACAGTAATGTGTCCGTCGCATCTCCATCAACCTTCCTTATTTCAACAGTTCTTGTATCTTCCCGGCAATTGCCGTTTCTGCAATCTGTTCTTGTGAACCAGTACCCATGTTCTTCAACTGAATTACACCTTGCGCCACTTCTTCCTCCGCAATGATGCAAACAAGCTTGGCTTCATGACGGTCCGCCGATTTCATTTGCGCTTTCATTTTGCGGTCCATGAAGTCCATATCAGCCTTAATCCCTTCGCTTCTCAATTGTTGAAGAAGCTGAAAGCCTTTGCGATGCGCTTCCTCCCCTAAAGTTACCACATACACATCCAAGGATGGCTCGTCTTCAAACGATTTCCCTTCCGCTTCGAGTGCTAGCAGGAGTCGTTCGATACTCATCGCAAATCCAATGCCCGGCGCTGATGGTCCGCCAATTTCCTCAGATAAGCCGTTATATCGGCCGCCTCCGCAAAGTGTTGTGATGGCGCCGAATCCTTTTGATGTGCTCATGATTTCAAACGCAGTGTGATTATAGTAATCAAGACCCCGGACGAGATTCGGATCGATCACAAATTCGATCCCTGCATCAGTAAGGAATGATTTTACATTATCGAAATACTCCCTTGACGATTCATTCAAATAATCTGGCAAGGATGGGGCTGTCTCCATCAGCGGGTGCTCGCGATCCACTTTGCAGTCCAGGATACGAAGCGGATTTTTTTCCAGGCGCGTCTGGCAGTCTTTACAGAATTCGCTGATATGCGGTCTGAAGTGATCGACCAATGCTTCGCGATGAGCCTTTCTGGACTCGGCATCTCCAAGCGAATTCAAGACAAGTTTCAAATCGGTCAATCCTGATCTCTTGTATACCTCCATCGCTAGCGAGATAATCTCGGCGTCAATTGCCGGATCATCACTTCCGATTGCTTCGACTCCAAATTGGACGAATTGACGATAACGCCCCGCCTGCTGCCGCTCATAGCGAAACATCGGTCCATTGTAATACAGTTTCACCGGTTGATCGGGATAGCCGAACATCTTATTTTCCACAAAGGAACGGACAACGGGAGCCGTTCCCTCCGGACGGAGCGTCATGGAACGGTCTCCTCGATCGGTGAATGTATACATCTCTTTTTGAACAATATCCGTAGTATCCCCCACTGTCCGCAAAAACAATTCCGTCTGCTCGAAAATCGGCGTCCGGATTTCCTGATACCGATACAATTCGCAAACGTCACGCATGATCGCTTCAACGCGCTGCCATTTCCACGATTGTGCAGGAAGAATATCTTGTGTTCCTCTAGGCACTTTAAAGTTCATGTGTCTTCCCCTTTCTTCATACATCTTTCTTTGCAAGCATTAAAAAAAGCCCTCATCCCTACTATTGTAGGGACGAGAGCTTTTGTAGCTTCCGCGGTTCCACCCAAATTGACGCTGCTAGCGCCCACTCGTATCCGGATAACGGCCGGTTCCGTCCACACCTACTAAATTTTCTCTTTCAGCGCAGAACCTCAATGGTGTTGTTCGTTTTAACTTGTCTGTAGGGTGGATTTCAGCCACGTCCGCCCCTCTCTTGTCAGCCATTGATAAAACTACTTGCCATGTCATCGGTCAGATGAATTTTCGATTACTGACTATGTTAATCATTCTATGGCAACGTGTCAACCCTTTTCGTCACCCATCCGTCTAATCAAGTGAAAACATAGTCATTTCCTAGGATACTGCTATTTCATTTTGATATAAAAGAGAATTTTCTATGGTTTTTTTTAAGTAAAACTTCTACAATATGAAGAAAGGATTGGAAAGGAGGATCATTTTTTTGTTTAGTCGACGAATTGGTTTTCTCGCTATCATTATTTCCGTTCTATTTGTCACCACGCTGACAGGGGCCAATGCAAAAGGCAATTCAGCCGTCATCAACACAGACTCGATCAATGTGCGTTCAGGTCCGGGACTCTCCTACCCGGTCATCGGATCATTGAAAAAAGGGAAGGAAGTGGACTATCTTTCTGCCTCGGATGATTGGTTGGAAATTGATTGGAATGGACAAACCGGTTGGATCGCTTCTTGGCTGACGTCCCCAAAGCAATCTGAAACCGTTCTCCCTAAAACAGTTGTTTCCAAAGTGAATTCATTGAACATCCGCACTTCACCTTCTATCGGCTCAGCCATCCTTGAAAAGATGAATGCAGGAGAGGAAGCAATCAAAACGGGTCAGGAAGGCGAATGGACTGCTATTACGTTCCGCGGGTTTGAAGGTTGGGTCCATAATGAATACATAACAGAGATTGATTCGCCGAAAGTGGAGAGTACTCCTCCGCCAGCGGAACAAGCTGCCAAAGATAGTTTTTTCACAGTTACAGTGGACGCATTGCACGTCCGCAAGAAAGCGGATCAATCCTCCAAAAAAATAGGAATGGTACATAAAGGAGAGACATATACCGTCAAAGAAATAGACGGCAATTGGGTCCGAATCAATTTCTCAAAGAAAAAGGAAGGCTGGGTTTATTCCTTCCACGGCACATTTTCTGGTGACAATAAAAAAGAGAGCACTTCACAACCTGAACTGGCCTATGTCACAGTGCTGACGAATGGTACAAATATCCGTTCACAAGCGACTACCTCATCGGACGTCGTCCACAGGGCCAATGCCGGGGACAAACTACAGATAATAAGTACCGAAGGAGATTGGTATCGGATTCAGCTCGCGGATGGCAATGAAGCATTTGTTGCCAAATGGGTCGTGTCAGATGACAGAAATGCCCCAATAAAAACCGCTGATACAAAGAAGGAGCAAGCGAGGGAACCAGGTACCTTAAAGGGCCTGACCATTGCCATTGATGCAGGTCACGGCGGAAATGACCGCGGCACGACGGGAACACGTGGAACCGATGAAAAAATTCTCACACTTCTTACAGCAGAGCTGCTCGAATCAAAACTGAAAGCAGCAGGAGCAGACGTCATTATGACACGGGATACGGATACTTACGTTTCTCTGCGTAAACGAGTCGCTGTTGGCCATCTTCACGCCGTGGATGCTTTCGTCAGCCTGCATTACGACGCCAACCCAGACAGCTCGATTACCGGCTTTACGACTTATTATACTAAAAGCACACAGAAAGGATTGGCCGAGTCGATCAATAAGGGGCTTGCCTCTACTGTTCAATTGAGAGACCGCGGCGTCCAGCCCGCTGATTACCTAGTCTTGCGGGAGAACATGCAGGACGCAATACTAATAGAACTCGGATTTTTATCGAACCCTGCAGAAGAGCGCATTCTGACGACAGATGTTTTTCGCGAACAAGCCACACACGGAATTTATCAAGGACTGCTCGATTACTTTGATTCGAAATAATACCATTATCAGAGCACTATGGTCCATGCCACCAAAAAAGTCTGACACCGATACAAGTCGGTGCCAGACTTTTATTTTGATTCCACCATGATGGTCACGGGACCGTCATTCAGCAGTTGTACGTCCATCATGGCTCCAAATACGCCCGTCTCGACATGCAGGCCTTGCGCTACGATGCACTCGTTGAAATAGTCCCATAATGGTTTGGCCTGTTCAGGACGTGCCGCCTCGACGAAACTCGGTCGACGGCCTTTGCGTACATCTCCGTATAATGTGAACTGAGAAACGGAAAGTATGGCCCCGTCCACTTCATCAATGGAACGGTTCATCTTCCCGTCTTCATCTTCCCATAATCGCAGACCAGCTATTTTCTTGGCAATGTATTCGGCGTCTTCCTTCGTATCGTCATGCGTAATTCCGACCAGGAGGACATACCCTTTCTTGATCGACCCTGTCACTTCCCCATCCACTTTGACGGAGGCCGGACCAGATCGCTGCAGCAAAACCTTCACGAAGTTCCCCTCCCTTGTTTAATGGATAATGCGTTGGACAGAATAGATATCCCGGATTTGCTTGATGCGATCGACAATGCGCTGCAAATGGGCTATGTCAGTAATTTTAATTGTCATATTTATCCTGGCGATTTTATCACGGTCCGCTTTGCCGCTTACTGCTACCATAGGGGTCTTTGTATCCGCCACGACCATCATGACTTCGTTCAATAAACCTTGGCGATCAAATGCGGTCACTTCGATATCGACTTGGAACTCTTTTTTCGTGCTGGCTGCTGAGACCGCCCATTCAACATCGATCAGGCGATCCTCTTCTTCGGCTGAGTGCACGTTGGGGCAATCCGCACGATGGACCGAAACGCCTCTCCCTTTCGTAATGAAGCCGACAATTTCATCTCCCGGTATGGGATTGCAGCATTTCGAAAGACGGATCAGTAAATTATCGATTCCTTTCACAATGACTCCGGACTCGGTTTCAACAGGTTGTACCGCCTTCATGTCGGAAACGATTTTATCAATCGTGTCTTGCCTTTCGCGCTGTCTGCGTATTTTTTCCGCCAATCGGTTTACGACTTGCTGCGCTGTAATTCCGCTTGAACCGACGGCAGCATACATATCTTCTTCGGACGTAAAGCTGAATTTCTCTATGGCCCGCTGAATGTTTTCGGTAGTCAAGACGTCTTTCAGGTCGTATTCCTGCGTTTTTATCTCCCGCTCAACGAGCTCCCGTCCTTTTGTAATATTCTCTTCACGCAATTGCTTTTTAAAAAACTGTCTGATTTTATTGCGCGCCTGCGAAGTATTGGCGATTTTCAGCCAGTCTCTGCTTGGACCGAACGACTGCTTGGACGTCAAGATTTCAACAATATCCCCAGTGAACAGCTCGGTGTCCAGCGGCACCATCTTACCATTCACTTTCGCCCCGATCGTCCGGTTGCCAACTTCGGAGTGAACGCGATATGCGAAGTCGATTGGCACAGAACCTTTTGGAATCTCAATGACATCACCGTCAGGCGTGAAAACATATACCATGTCCGAGAACAGATCAAACTTCAAGGATTCCATGAATTCCTCCGCATTGGAAGATTCATTTTGGAACTCGAGGATTTCTCGGAACCAAGTTAGTTTCTTGTCGATGTTTGTCGGCTTTTCCGTAACGGTCTTTCCTTCTTTGTATGCCCAGTGTGCTGCTACCCCGTATTCGGCGATTTTGTGCATCTCCTCAGTACGGATTTGCACTTCGAGAGGATCGCCTTGGGGCCCGACTACCGTCGTATGGATCGACTGGTATAGATTTTGTTTAGGCATGGCGATATAATCCTTAAACCGCCCTGGCATCGGTTTCCATAATGTATGAATAATGCCAAGCACGGCATAACAATCTTTAATGCTTTTAACGAGAATCCGAACAGCCAAAAGGTCATAGATCTCATTGAATTCCTTTTTCTGCAACACCATTTTTCGATAAATCGAATATAAATGTTTCGGACGTCCGGAAATGTCAGCTTCGATCCCCATTTCACGAATTTCATGTTGGATCAATTCCATGACATTCTTTAAGTAATTTTCACGTTCGACACGCTTTCGCTTCATCAAATTGACAATGCGATAATATTGCTGTGGATTCAAATAGCGAAGTGCAGTATCCTCCAGTTCCCACTTGATCGTGGAAATCCCGAGCCGATGTGCAAGCGGAGCGAAAATATCCAACGTTTCAGCAGCAACACGCCGCTGCTTTTCTTCAGGGACATGCTTCAAAGTACGCATGTTGTGGAGACGATCAGCGAGCTTAATTAAGATAACCCGGATATCCCTTGCCATCGCAATGAACATCTTGCGGTGATTCTCCGCCTGTTTCTCTTCATTTGATTTGAACTTCAGCTTTTCCAATTTTGTTACGCCATCCACAAGGAGTGCCACTTCCTCCCCGAAATCACGGATGATATCTTCCCGGCTTACATTGGTATCTTCAACGACGTCATGAAGAAAACCGGCAGCGACCGTGGCGGGATCCATCTGAAGTTGTGCCAGAATGCCAGCGACTTGAATCGGATGGAGAATATACGGCTCCCCTGAACTTCTATATTGGCCTTCATGTGCGGATTTCGCAGCTTCATAAGCTTTCTTGACGAACGCAACATGTTGTTCATTCATATAAGAAGCGGTCAATTCAAAGATTTCTTCAGCTGACATGTCACGGTTTTTCGCCATCATGTAACTCCTTTCGTGCTTTTCCGCTAAAAAATAATCGTATTTCTATTGTATGTATAAACCAAGCCGAATGTAAAGAGTAGAATGATCATTTCTAGCAATCCCAGCCTCTCAACCGTCCTTAAGAGACCAATATGGCTTCCCATGCATTTTTTTCCATAATAAAGATCCTCCGCTCCCAAGCGAAGGATCTGTTGTTTAATATGTGATAAGTGCCTGGATATCGTAGCCTTTCAGCTTTTCCCGGCCGCTCAAATAAGAGAGCTCAATTAAGAAAGCGCATCCAGCGACGACGCCTCCCAATTTTTCTACAAGTTCAACAGTCGCCCCAACTGTTCCTCCTGTTGCAAGGAGATCGTCTACAATCAGCACACGCTGTCCTGGTTTAATTGCATCTTTATGGATGGTCAATGAATCTTTTCCATACTCCAAATCATATTCCACTGCTATCGTTTCACGTGGCAGTTTACCCGGTTTACGCACTGGGGCAAAGCCGACTTCCAAAGCATACGCGACCGGACAGCCGATAATGAATCCACGGGCTTCTGGACCGACAATAATATCCGTCCCAACCTCTTTTGCAAATTCAACTATTTTATCTGTGGCGTATTTATAAGCCTCACCGTTATCCATGATTGTCGTAATATCTTTAAAGCTGATGCCTTCCTTCGGATAATCCGGTACGACTGTCACATAACTTTTCAAATCCATTTCTTTTCCTCCCAATTGACATAATCAGTCTGAGCATCCGCTGTTCAAAAAGGAGGAGAAAAGGTATTCCCACGTTTCCGAAATCGAGGATAAGCTCCCGCCCAATCGCAAACTGATCATATCAATTACCTATCTTTTCACTGTACTTTTTGAACATGCTGCAAAGAATCAAACCATCGTTTTAATTCCATATACGGAGCGTATAATAATATGCGCTCCATCTCTATTTGACGCTCCCTTTCCTTGTAGGAAGGCGCTTCATTGAGATTCCTTTTGCTCGACGGCTCGCATACGAAAACGACGCCATCCTCTATCTTAACAAATCCGAGTTCAAAAAACACCTTTGTCATGAAATAAATCGTGTCTATTTTCCATCCTTTGTGTTTGGATAATTGGGGAGCCTGTTCTTTCATATGGAAGCTCCCTCTTTTTTTCAAAAAGCTATAATACCAGCCAAAATGTCCACGGTCTGGAATCCCCTCAAAGAACTTTGATTCCGCGACATGAAAATGCGCGTATATCCGTTTCGGATTTAACTCATGCAGCAATGTCTCCACCGGTTCAGCGCCCTTTGGCATATCCAACAGAACCAAGTTATCCAACTCCGGAATATGATCACGCCCGAAACAAAAAATGGTTTCTTCCGGCATATATGGTTGGAACGAATGAGCAGTCGCTTCTTGAAAAGCAACGAAGGCAGTCGTTTTCTTTGGTACGATCGGCAACCAGCGAGCCACTTCCCGCATTCCTCGCAAATCAAAGACTTGCCGTTCATCACATCGCACGTCTTCCAACAAAAGCTGTGGTTTTTTTCGGCCATTCCATTCATTTACTTGCAAATCGCCTGTCAGAGAAAGCTTCACACCAGGGCTCATCTCGTCCGCCATTTCCCCTATTCCAAATCCGATTGCATCCAATTTTTGCGCGCCATCCGACACTTCCATTTTCAAATGATTCTTGGAGGCACCAATTTTTCGAATAGATGGGGCCAAAACGTCCTCCAATAAAAAAACAGGCTTCTCGAATGACATCCCGAAGGGTCGTAAGGTTTCCAGAGATTCAATAATGTCAACTTCTATCTCCTCCAATGAAAGAGGGACATCAATTTGGAGCCTTGGGACAAGTAAATCGTCTGACAGTGTCCGTTTGCCTTGTTCATTCAACCGTTCACGCAATTCTTTCACATCCGAAACAGCCAAAGTCATACCTGCAGCCATCTGATGGCCACCAAAATGGGGCAGCAAATCGGCGCACTTCGTCAATTCCTTGTATAAATCGAATCCTTCGATGCTCCGCGCAGAACCTTTTGCCAGGCCTGTTTCGTTATCAACCGACAAGATGATAGCTGGCCGATAATATTTCTCTGTCATCCGGGAAGCAACAATGCCGACAACACCCGGATTCCAACCTTCACCTGCCAACACAATCACATATGGCAACATATCTCCATACATTGTTTCCATCATCTCTTCCGCTTGTTCGGCAATCAAGGAGACGAGCGCTTGCCGTTCCTTATTCAAGGCATCCAGTTCCTCGGCAAGGGTCATGGCTTCCATCAAATCATCCGCCTTCAACAATTGGACTGCTGGCGCTGCACTCCCTAGCCGGCCAGGCGCATTTAAACGGGGACCAATCCCAAATCCGATTGTTTCTTCGCTAATAGCAGCTTGTTCAGTCGAAGAGACCTTTGATAACGCCTGGATGGCAGGGCGTTCGGTATACCGCATACGTCGGATTCCTTCTTTCACAATATATCGGTTTTCATCCCGCAGCGGCACCAAGTCTGCGACAGTTCCAATCGCTGCAATTTCCAGCAGATCTTTCGGTACTTCTCCAAGCAAAGCGGTAGCCAGTTTGAAAGCGACCCCGACACCTGCCAGTTCGCCGAATGGATAGGAACCTGCAGGATGACGAGGATGGATAACGGCATCTGCATCCGGAAGCTGCTCACCGATTTCATGATGATCCGTCACAATGATATCCATCCCTAACGATTTTGCAAAGGCAACCTGTTCAATGCCAGAGATCCCGTTATCTACAGTGATAATCAGGTTGGCACCCGCTTCGTGTAAGTCTTGGAACAATTCGTTATTTGGCCCGTATCCATGCTTGAAACGATCCGGTATGGCATAGGATACATTACCGCCAAGCCGTTCAATCGCCGTTGTCAGCACTGTGACGCTTGTTACGCCATCTGCATCGTAATCACCGTAGACGACAATCTTCTCTTGTTCTCGAATCGCCGTCTGAATCCGCTCCACTGCCTTGTCCATGTCATAAAGTAAATAAGGATCATGTAAACTCGTTTCGTTCATATGTAAAAATGCACGTACATCAGCCGGATTTGTCAAACCGCGGGATGCAAGGATTTTCGAGTGGATCGATGGCAGATCCAATTCGTCAATCAATCCATTCACAACATCTTCATCAGGACGACGTATGTTCCACTTTTTCTTCGACTCAATCATAACACTCACTTCCTTCTGTCTTTATTATATCGAAAGCTTAGGTGCACATAAAGGAAACTATTTTTTCAACATAAGCAAAAGGATGATGGAGTTACTAGACCATCATCCTTTCACTGTATTACTCTTCCTGTCCATCTCCTCGACGTTGTTCAGGCAAGGTTTCCTTTTGCAATGCCGCGATTTCATTTTGCTGCATGGCGATCTGAATCTCTTTTGCGTTAATGTCCTTCAACTGGTCATTTAATTTCCGATGGAGGGCGACAGATTTGATCATCGCAATAATGCTGCTAATAGCGGCTCCCAGCAAAGCGGAACATAAAATGATAAGAATGAGCGGCCATTGTCCAGTGCCGAATAAATAGTTCACTTGAACAGAGTTGACATTCATTACGGCAAAAACAGCGATCACAATAGAGAAAATAATGCCTAGGATAAATGCCCATTGTGTCTTCATCAGATCTTCCTCCTTGTCATAGAAAAAAACAGGGTATACATTTTCGTATACCCTGTTCATTCGAATCATAACGTATTACACAACCGGCTCGTCTGAACCCCATTGTTTTTTGTCTTTAGTCACTTTCAATTTTCCAGCTTTTTTCATTTCCTTCACCTTCAGATCATACCAGATCTGCGCTGAAATAAAAATGGAGGAATATGTTCCTGCAAAGAGACCGATTAACAATGCGACCGAGAACGGACGAATTGACTCTGCTCCGAAGAATATCAAGGCGACAACGACAACAACGACTGTCAAAACTGTATTAACCGAACGTCCCAAAGTCTGTCGCAATGACTTGTTCACGATGTCGGCAAGGTGGTCCGCACTGTCAATATGGCCAATTCGGTTTAAATTCTCACGAATCCGGTCAAACGTGACAATTGTGTCATTGATGGAATAACCGACGATCGTCAGGACAGCGGCGATGAAAGTGATATCCACTTCCAACCGGGTCAAACTGAAGACTGCAACCATGAAGAACGCATCATGCAGCAACCCAATAATCGATGATACTCCCATACGCCATTCAAACCGGAAAGCGACGTAGATGACAATGCCGAGCGCCGCTACCAATAATGCCTTCAAAGCATCTTTCACCAATTCCTTACCAACGGTATCTGAAACCGTGGAAACATTCGGTTTGTGCCCGAATTCAGAATTAATTTCCGCTTTGATTTTATTGACTTCCTCTTGCTTAACCTCTTGCTTGAAGCGAGCGACACCAATATTTTTCGTTTCCCCAGAGATTACGATATCATCTGTAGGATAACCGATGTCTTTCATGGTCTTTGCCACTTCTTCAGTCGTCAATGGTTTATCCGACATAATTTCAACTCGGGTACCACTGGAGAAGTCGATTCCCAAATTCAATTTAAATATGCCGAGCGCCACGATACCTGCGACAATCAGGATAATTGAAATGGCATAAAACCGTTTTCTCGCATGGACAAAATCGAACCGGTCGAATTTTGTCGTCAAGTCTAACGTGTCGATCCCTTCCTCAGGTGAATGGACACGTTTCTTTGAAATGCCGAACAGTCCCGTTTTTCCGTCAAGCAAGCCGCTGTTCACTAGCAATCCCAGTAAGAGGCGGGAGCCCCATACAGCAGTGAGGAAGCTGACGAGAATACTGATGATCAACATTGTCGCGAACCCTTTTACCGAACTTGTCCCGAAAATGAACAGAACTACTGCTGCAAGCAACGTCGTGATATTGGCATCCAAAATGGCTGTGAATGATGACTTCGAACCAGCATGGAAAGCACTTTTTACGGATTTGCCGACCCGCAGTTCTTCTCGAATCCTCTCGTACGTCAGGATGTTCGCATCTACTGCCATACCGACACCAAGCATGAGGGCCGCAATGCCTGGCAGTGTAAGAACCCCGTTAATTAATGTGAAGACGAGCAAGATCAAATAAATATAGATTGTTAATGTGGCAACAGCTACAAAGCCCGGAAGACGATAATAGAACAGCATAAACAGGAAGATCAATGCAATACCAACAATACCGGCGAAAATCGTCTTATCCAATGCTTGTTCACCGAACTGGGCTCCAACCGACGTTGAATAGATTTCATCTAAGTGAACTGGCAGCGCGCCTGCATTCAAAATACCAGCGAGGTTTTTCGTTTCATCTGTTGTAAAGTTACCAGAAATTTCTACGTTTGATGAATTGATCGTCTGTCTGACTTGTGGAGCTGAAATAAACTTCGGATTCGGTTTTTTCGCTTCTTCTCGATATGAATCTTTTCCTTCCTCGAAGTCCAGCCAAATGACCATCACATTTTCAGGCATTTTCGATACTTTGGATGTAACTTCCCCGAACTTGTCCGGATCTTTCATTTCCAATGTAACGACCGGATTCCCGTTTTGGCCAAAGTTATCTTTTGCCTTGCCTTGTTTAAGATCCGTTCCGTCAAGCAATAGGTTGTCATCTGCATCCCTGAATGTCAGATTCGCTTGTGTCGACAGCAATTCCCGTGCAGATTCCTGGTCTTCAATACCAGCCAATTGAACACGGATCCGATTGCCGGACTCTACCTGGATGCTTGGCTCACTGACACCAAGTACGTCAACACGGTTCCGCAAAGCCTTCTGCGTGTCATTGACGACATCCTCCGTTATCTTCTGTCCCTCTTTTAACGGTTCGACTTGATAAAGCACTTCGAATCCGCCCTGTAGATCGAGACCTAAGTTAACATCTTTTAAAATGGAGTTGGTCGTAGAACCGATCAAAGAACCGATTAATACGAGCAACAATAAGAACGATACGATACGTCCTCTTTTCTTCATAATGAATTTCCCCCTCTGTACGCGGAGCGATGCAAATGCTGTGTACAGTTAATGAATATGGTAATACTCCAACTTGCCTGATACTCTACTATACAAACGTTGACCTGATCCCTCAATCCACGCCTCCTTCCGACTAAAATCAAATGGCTGTTCAGATGGATCAGTCAACAATCCGCTTATCAAATTTATATTTCTTCCAATGTATCTAAAAATACAACACTCCAATTATGAGACAGTGAAGCCACAATGTCAAATGGTTGGCGGATTTGCCGCTTTAATTCTCCCTTGTTTTCGGAGCCAATAAGAGCTGCAGTTCATCGCTGTTTAAATCGGAAAACCAATTGGAATCTCTTTGTTCTTCGATTTGGGTAAATGTCATGAATTCTGCTGGTGTCAGTTTCAAGATATCGTTGACCACTTCATGGATTCCCATGGATTCGACATTCTTTTTCCGCCATCTCTTCCGGACGCAATAGGTCCAAATCTCTTCATCTTTCACTGTTTCGTATCCATATAGACGGAATTCATTGCGCTTGCTTTCAATCGCAGGAAGTGCATGTTCGAAAATATCTTTGTGTTCCATTATTGTCCTCCCCCATTCGTTATCCGGCTAGTCGTAAACCGTCATATCTCCGCATAGGTTTAGTGTATACGATACGATCGGAATTGAGAAGGAGATGTTTGGTAAATGTCTACATTTATTCGCGGCACCGCCATTCTAATGGTCGCAGTATTTACTACGAAATTGCTTGGGTTCGTCTACCGAATCCAATTTATGCGTGTGGCGGGAGAAGAAGCTGTAGGAATTTATATGACCGCTTATCCCGCTTTCATCTTTTTTCTATCGCTTGTCCAATTGGGCGTTCCAATTGCGATAGCTAAAGTGATAGCGGAGCTAAAGGCGAAGGGTGAATCGGCCAAGTTGCCGGCCGTCATGAAAACTGCCACCTTCATTACCATCTTGACAGGCGTGGTGTTCATTCCAGCGTCTATTTTGTTTGTTCCTTATTTAGCAGAAACGCTCTTGGGCAATAGCGCTACGTCATCCGCTCTTTATGTCGGCATCGCCATCATACCGATCGCTGCAATCGGCGGGCTGGTCCGTGGGTATTTCCAAGGAATTGTCCGCATAGAAGAAACCGCTTGGTCACAAATCATTGAACAGCTCTGCCGTATCGCATTAATCACTTGGATGCTGCCTGCTTTTCTGATCGAAGGAAACAATCCGATGAACGCCGCTTATGCCATGGGTATCACCTTACTTGCGGAAGGCTTATCCGTACTCTACCTGCTCTACAAATACTACAGGCACAAAAGAAAGGATCCCCTCATCAAAAAAGAGATCCACCGATATCCGATGGAGCCCCTTCTTGCTATTGCGCTGCCTTCTTCCGGAAGCCGTTTATTCGGGACTTTCACTTGGTTCCTAGAGCCGATCATTTTTCTGCGTGCACTGTCGATGGCAGGGGTTGGCGCTGTCGCAGCCACCTCGCTATATGGAGTCATTTCCGGCGTCCTTATTCCGCTGCTTTTGTTTCCGTCCTTCATTCCTTATGCACTGTCGGTCGTCCTTGTGCCTGCCGTCAGTGGTGCTGCCGCTACCAGCAACAAGAGCAAATTGAAGGAAAGGGTTCATCTCGCACTTCGCCTTTCCGCTTTAACCGGAGCGTTTGCAGCAGCCGTTTTTTATGTTCATGGACATGCGATGGCGGTCAAACTGTTCCGGGTTACCGATGGTGCGCATTATATGTCCCTGCTGGCACCCATCTTCTTCTTCTATTACATTCAAAGTCCTTTGTATTCCATCTTGCAGGCAACTGGCGATGCGAAAGCCGGCATGATGAATTCTGTCTATGGCGGCATCGCCAAACTCGGAGTCATGTTTGTTTTAGCTTCACAGCCCGGCCTGCAAGAAACAGGGGCCGTGCTCGCCATCGGATTTGGGGTGTTGGTGACATCGTTCCTCCATGTTGCGACATTGCGTAAAAACAAGGCAGCCGCGGCGGGTTTTACTATGTTTGCCCTTCCCTATGTCTCCTTCATAGCGACTGCTGTCCTTAGACCGATTTTCATACCGGTCGGAAAGTTTGGATTGATTACAGAATGCCTGATAACAACTGGTTTCCTATTGCTGGTTCTGCTCATTTTTGGCCAAGTGAAAAAGAATGATTTCCTCATGTTTAAAAGACTCATTAAAAATTATTGATACTCTTCTTTCAACTGTACGTGGAGCTTTCCCTTTTCGAAGGAACAATAGAACACATGACTGCAATCCCCAACGCCTTGAGATTTCAATTCATTGATAAGCCATTCTTCCGTTTTTCCGAGCTGCTTCAAATGGCGCTTTTGAACGACTCCATCCGAAATAAGGGCAAGCACGGGTTCCGTCTGCTGTTCTGTAAAAACAGATAGATTTCCTGACGGCTCCAGAAAGGCGTGGGTGACATCTAAAATGGAGCCTACTTGCTGTTCTCGAAGTTGTTGAAAAAGATCATCCAGATTATAGCGCTGCTTCCGCATTTCTGTCTCCAGTATTTTTCCATCTTCTATGATCATCGTCGGATCGCCATCCACAAGATCACGGAACTTTTTACTCTTCAAAGAAATAAAGGATGTAAGCAATTGAATCAGAAGCAGGATGATAATCGGGACGATGGATTCAATTAAAGGCTGATCAGGGGATTCCAATGCAAATGCAGCTACTTCAGCCATGATGATAAACACAACGATATCGATGACACTTAATTCTCCGACCTCCCGCTTGCCCATCAATCGTAAGATGATTAAAATCAAAATGTATAAAAAGACCGTACGGAAACCAGTTTGAAATAAGTTGCTCATGTGCCTCCTCCTTTCCAAGCAAGGATACCCTTTCGCATCTCAAAGCTATACAATAAATACCCGGCAACTAAAAAGAGATGCTGCACCAAGCGGGAATCCGCGTGTGCAGCATCTCTGTTTTTTAGGATTGGCTCGATTCGATCACTCGTCCAACCGCTTGTTTATCAAATTGAAGAGTTGTCCCATCTGTCACTTTCAGAAATACTGATGTTTCATCGACAGCGTCGATTGTTCCATGAAGACCGCCAATCGTAATGACTTTATCTCCTCGTTTTAATGCTTCTTGCATTGACCGCGTCTGCTTCTGTCTTTTTTGTGCAGGTCGGATGAGCAAGAACCACATAATGGCAAACATGACTACGAGCATAATAATGCTGCTGTATTGACTATTCAAAAAATATCCCCCCTCTACTCAATATTTATTATACAAGATTCAAAAGTTTTTTGCATTTGGTTTGTTGAATCCATATTGCTCAAAAAACTCTTCCCGGAAGTCCCCTAATCGGTCATTCCGTATAGCCTCACGTACTTTCTCCATCAAATTCAACAGGAAATAGAGGTTATGATAGGACGTCAACCGTAGTCCGAAAGTTTCGTTCGCGCGGATCAAATGACGGATATATGCCCGGCTGTAATTTTTACACGCATAACAATCGCAATTCGGATCAAGGGGACCGAAATCACGTTCATATTTTGCATTCTTAACAACAAGCCTTCCTTCACTGGTCATCAGGGTGCCATTTCGGGCAATCCGAGTCGGCAACACACAGTCAAACATATCTACTCCCCGAATCGCCCCATCAATTAATGAATCAGGCGAACCGACGCCCATCAAATAGCGTGGTTTATCTGCCGGCAATAATGGTGTGGTATATTCGAGCACCCGGTTCATGATGTCTTTCGGCTCCCCTACAGACAATCCTCCGATTGCATATCCGGGGAAATCTAGGGACACAAGGTCCTTAGCGCTTTGTTTACGGAGTTCCTCAAACTCGCCGCCTTGTACGATGCCGAACAGTCCCTGATCCTCTGGACGTGAATGTGCTTTGAGGCATCGTTCGGCCCATCTGGATGTGCGTTCTACGCTCGATTTCATATATTCAAAGGTAGCGGGATAGGGAGGACATTCATCAAACGCCATCATAATGTCCGAACCGAGTGCATTTTGGATTTCCATCGCGCCTTCGGGACTGAGGAACAGCTTGCTGCCATTGAGATGATGTCTAAAATGGACGCCTTCTTCTTCAATTTTACGGAAATCGCTCAATGAAAATACTTGAAAACCGCCGGAATCAGTCAAAATGGGACGATCCCAGTTCATGAATTGGTGAAGGCCGCCCGCTTCTCTTATAATTTCGTGACCGGGACGAAGCCATAAGTGATACGTATTGCTAAGAATAATGCCTGCTCCGATCTCTTTCAGTTCCTCAGGCGACATCGTTTTGACAGTAGCCAGCGTACCCACCGGCATAAAGGCGGGTGTTTCAAAAGAACCATGCGGAGTATGGACGATGCCGAGCCGGGCACCTGTCTGTTTACAAGTTTTAATATGTTCGTACGTTATTGCTGCCATAAAGTTAATCCTCTCTTTTTGGCGTTCTGATGAACATGGCATCCCCGAAACTGAAGAATCGATAACGCTGTTCAACCGCCTCTTTATATGCTGCTAAAATATGTTCCCTCGAAGACAAAGCTGAAACGAGCATGATCAATGTGGATTTCGGCAAATGGAAGTTTGTCAACAAGCCATCTAAAATACTGAATTGATATCCAGGATATATGAAAATGGAAGTCCAGCCGCTGGAGGGTACGATTTTCCCATTATTCGCACTCGCAATCGTCTCCAGTGTACGAGCTGAAGTCGTTCCGATGGCAAACACTCGACCGCCGTTCGCTTTTGCAGAGTTGATTGCTTCTGCAGCTTCCTCCGTCACATGATAGTATTCGGAATGCATTGTATGGTCCTCGATCGTATCGGAGCTAACCGGCCGGAATGTCCCCAGCCCCACATGCAATGTGATAAATGCGACCCCTATACCTTTCTCTTGAATCTGCCGCAAAATCCCCTCTGTGAAATGAAGTCCGGCTGTAGGGGCAGCAGCAGAACCTCTCTCCTTTGCAAATACAGTCTGATAACGCGATTGGTCCTCAAGGGTCTCTGTAATATAGGGAGGCAAAGGCATTTGACCAAGGGCGTCCAGAATCTCATAAAAGATCCCTTCATAGACGAACTTGAAAATCCGCCCTCCTTGCTCCAACACTTCCACACATTCCGCTTTTAATCTGCCGTCCCCAAAGGATACAACTGTGCCGGGCTTGACCCGTTTTGCCGGTTTGACAAGCGTTTCCCACTCATCTTTTCCGGTTTCCTTTAATAACAAAAGTTCAATCGATGCTCCTGTATCTTCTTTCGTGCCAATCAAGCGAGCCGGAAGTACTTTTGTATTATTCAAGACGATGATATCGCCCGCCTTCAGTTCATCTACAATATCCCGAAACACTTTGTGCTCCATTTTACCGGATTTCCGATCCAGCAGCATCAGGCGGCTGGCCGTCCGATCTGCAAGCGGTGTTTGTGCTATTAGTTCTTCGGGAAGATCGAAATCAAAATCGTTTACATCCATTCGTTCAGTTGCTCCCTTATGTTTAAATTAAGTGGTCTACAGAATTTATTGATCTCCACCATAAGCATAACCGAAATGCTCATAGGCTAAGCGTGTAGCAATTCTACCGCGCGGCGTCCGTTGCAGAAAGCCGATCTGCAATAGATAGGGCTCATAGACATCTTCGATCGTTACAGATTCCTCACCGATGCTCGCCGCAATTGTATCCAACCCGACTGGCCCTCCCCGGAATCGTTCAATCATGCTATGAAGCAGTTTATGGTCAATATGGTCCAGACCATGGGAATCGACTTGCAGCATTTCCAGTGCCTCTTTTGCGATCGTTTCATCGATTGTGCCATTGCCTCGAACCTGCGCATAGTCGCGGACACGCCGCAATAAACGATTGGCAATGCGGGGCGTGCCTCTAGACCGGCGGGCAATTTCCAAAGCGGCCGCTTCATCAATTTCCACGTCAAACAAGCCCGCACTCCGCTGGATGATCTCCTGCAATGGCTCTACATCGTAATATTCAAGCCGCAGCGGCACCCCAAAACGATCACGGAGCGGCGCAGAAAGAGATCCCGCTCTCGTTGTTGCACCGATCAATGTGAAAGGAGGCAGATCGAGCCTGATCGATTTGGCTGCCGGCCCTTTGCCGACTACGATATCGAGGCAAAAATCCTCCATCGCCGGATAAAGCACTTCTTCGATGGCCCGGTTTAACCGATGGATTTCATCAATAAACAGGACATCTCCCGGCTCAAGAGACGAAACGACAGCCGCGAGATCACCAGGCCGCTCAATCGCCGGGCCGCTCGTCATTCGGACATTGACACCCATTTCATTCGCTATAACCGCTCCCAGCGTCGTTTTACCGAGTCCTGGCGGCCCATAAAGCAATACATGGTCAAGACTTTCATTACGGCCTTTTGCCGCTTCGATGAAAACCCCTAGATTTTCCTTTACTTTCGGTTGTCCAATATATTGTCCTAATGTTTGTGGTCTGAGAGACTGCTCAAAACCTTCATCAAAGTTGGAATGCTCACTGGATACGACGCGCTCCATCTAATTCCCCTCCCTTCCATTCTATTTCTGTTTCAATAAGAGCTGCAGCGCCAGCTTCATATATCCTTCTGTATCGTGATCTTCTTTTTGAAGATGCGGCTTCACTTTGGACAACTCGCGCGCAGAATAACCAAGAGCTTCCAATGCAAGCATCGCTTCCTCAAGATCGTCATTGTCAGCCATTGATAATAAGGACGGTTCGTCACCAGGCATATCGATTTCAAGAAACAAATCATGCAACTTCCCTTTCAAATCCAAGATCATTTGGCGCGCCGTCTTTTTCCCCACACCTGGAAATTTAGTCAGGAAGCTCTCGTCTTCCCTTTCAATCGCTCCGATCACCTGTGAAGGAATTCCGCTGGCCAAAATAGCCAAGGCGCCTTTTGGACCGATACCGGACACAGTAATCAGTTTTTTGAACAACTCGCGCTGCTCTAACGTCTTGAAGCCTAGAAGCCACTGCATATCCTCTCTTACATGCATATAGATAAATACTTGCTGAACTTCTTCCGTCTGATGAAACACATAAGGGTTCGGCGTCATGACCTGATAACCGATGCCCCCCTGTTCTAACGTTATGTATTCCGGCGTCACGCGTGTGACTTTGCCTTTTATATAATCATACAAAGAGCTCTCCCCCTACTTCATACAACGATTATAGCATACGAACGGATTTTCTACCTATCATGGAGCTATGGAATCTAGTAAGTGGCTTGTCTGGTTTACAGGAAAAAACAAGCCAAAAGAAACATAAAAAAATGCCGCTAAAGAGCGGCAATTCGAAATGAAAACAGAACTTGCTTTACTTGTCGTTCAGTTCAATCAAATGGACCTATCCACGGGCTGTTCATCTTGTTCTCTCGTTTGCCAGTAGATTTAAGCCGAAAGAATTTATTTTAAACTCTGCTCAACATCATACCATAACTTTGGCCAAGCGGATAACGCCGCTTCTGTAAACGGAATAAGCTGCCGCGCCAACTTCTGTTGATTTTGGTCCGGGAGCGTTAAAAGATGAAGCCACTCGCGAAGCAATTCATTCGGATATAATAACATCGCCTTAGCTCCCGGTTTCATGTCATCAATTGCACGTTGCTCCCCAAAAAGAAAATGGACATTGTAGGATACATGCGGAAGCACTCGATGGCTCCACAAAGCCAGCTCCGTATCTGGGCTTGATAAACATGCCAGATCAAAATCGATTAGACGGATCACACCGTTTTGATCGCGAAGAATATTATGATGCACCACATCCCCATGGAGCAATGTTTGCTGCCCGGGCTCCCGATTATATTGCCTTACGATCGGCAGCGCTTCCTTGGCATAAAAAATGATTTCCTGCACTCGCCTAACACCAAGCATTTCCTGAAAAAAAATCCGATGATCGAGAAACCGGCTAAGACGGTCCATCCATTTCGTCAGTAATGGATACGTATGCAAATAAGGCGAAGCTTTCCAATCAAAATATACGTTTGTTTGATGAAGCGCCTGTAGTGCAGCAAGAGAATCTGTCCGATCTCTCCGGCGCTTATAGCTAACAGGTCGTGCGTTCTCGAGCCAAGGCTGTTGTAGCAGCAACCGATCCTCAGATGGCAGCACGGGAACCATATGCGGGAAATCTATCTTTTCCAATTCTTCATGAACATGCTTCACTTTGACTGCGGTGGACATGGAATGATACCGTTTTAACGAATACTTGGATCCGTTCTCTTCCACCTTCCATACGTTTTCCTTGATTTGCTTAACATTAGGCTCCAGCGTCATACGCCGGTCAGTAAGCTCCGTAAGAGTTATATCCGTAATAAGGGCCTGCTACCGGCATGGGTTGCCATGGTCCAAAACACGGAGATGGCATGCCCCAACAAGGAGATTGCTGCATCGGCGATATACTCATAGGCTGTTGTCCGCAACCGCAGTCGCATCCTTGACTGCATCCGAATTGGTAATGATGTTGTTGGGACATTGGATATCCGCCGTATGGATACGTTTGTGCCGGTGAAACAAGTTGAGGCACATAGCCCTGCTCAGGCGGGCAGTGAACTGATTCATCCCACTGTTGCATCATCGGGGATTCTTTTTCTTCACTTTCAAACAATGGCGACTCCACCATTTTCCATCCGCCCGATGTTGGATACTGCGGCTGGAATGTCCCTGGCGCCTGGCCCGGACAAATTGGAGATTCATCTTGGTACTCCTCTTTTATTTCGGGCATGTATGGCATTTGCATTGGCGGTGCCTGCATTTGAGGTTGTTGCATATGATGCATGTGATGCATGTGCGGGTGGCAATCCACATCGAAAATCGGCATGCATCCACAAGGAATCGTAAAGATTGGTTGAATGTATTGCGGCATTGGATAAGGCATTGGCATTGGCATTGGATAAGGCATAGCCATTGGCGGCATAGCCGGTGGTTGGACTGTTGGTGATTCCGCTTCCAGAGTTGGCATTGGCGTAGGCAGCGGTGGAGGCGGTGCTGGCGTCGGTGTCGGCATTGGTTTTGTCGGCGGCTTGGAAGCAGGCGGCTTCATGCTTGGCGGTCTTGCCGTACTTGGCGGTTTGGTAGGGCTTGGTGGTTTTGGTACACTTGGCGGCGATGTACTGACCGGCGGTTTCGGCATTTCATCCGCAGTTGGCAACGGAATGGGAGGTGCCGGTGTCGTCGGTTTTACAGGCTGTGTCGGTTTTTGTTGAGGTGGTTTCACCGATTCCCCTTTTGTTTTTGGCAAAGATGTTGAAGGCTTTGTCTGTTGTTCGTGTCTCGCAGGCAAAAAGATCTTCATCCCCGGCACAATATAATCGGGGTTCGCCAGATGGGCATTCACCCGTTTTAAATCTTCAAAAGGAATACCATACTGTCTCGCAATTTTCCATAGTGTATCCCCTTTTACTACTACATGGACTTCCACTAAAAAAATCCCCCTTCCATCAATCCATCGTATGAACGAACGCCCGCATGTGTGACCTTTATTTTAGAGAGGCATCCTTACTTCCATGTATATTGCTGGCCAACAGTCAATATACATAAAAAGCCACGTTCAAGAATTCGAACGTGACGGTTGTTGCTCATATGTATGATAGGTACCGAATGACCGAACCGAACAATGAAGTGCGGCAAGTTCTTCCATTGCACCCTTCATCATAGGGTGATCTTCCGACTCCATCACATCAATTATAAAAAAATAATTTCCCAAACCGGTTTTCAATGGACGGGATTCGATTTTACTTAAATTCAATTTACGCCATGCAAAAACCGAAAGAATCTGATGGAGCACGCCTGATCTGTCATCCTCCGGCAATTTCACCATTAAAGTCGTCTTAGGCTGTCCAACGTGGCCACCCAATTTAAGCTGTCCTTTTCGCAAAGATAGGACTACAAATCGGGTATGGTTAAAATGAAAGTCGTGGATGTTCTCTTCGGCGATATGAAGACCGTATTTTAATGCAGCCAATCTGTTTCCGATCGCCGCAATTCTGAGTTCTGGATGTTCCGCAACATACTTGGCTGCCGCTGCAGTTGACGTAGTCTGGATGAGGGGAACCCTTCGATAATGATATTGCAAGTATTTATGGCATTGTGCAAGAGCATGCGGATGGGAATGAACCGATTCCAATTTCCCGTACCCATTCCTATGTTCTTGATTCACCATTAAATGCTGTTCGATCGGTGTTGAAATTTCCGCATTAATGAATAGTTCGCTCCCATGAAACAAATAATCGATTGTTAAAGGGACAGAACCTTCCAGAGCATTTTCCAGCGGGACGATCGCATAAGCGACATGCCCTGTGGAAACTGCTTCAATACAATCGGGAATAGTCGGATGGGCCACCAAGCCCGCTTCTTTGAATAAATTTGTCGCCGCCACATGAGTGAACGACGCCTCCGGCCCTAAATAAGCAACGGATGGAATATAGTCCTTTTCCATCAGGCAACCTCCTTGGAAAATCAAAGTGCACCGGAACTGATCAGATGGACAGAATCGATAAAACTAGGCGCTTTCATTCGTTGCATGAATTCATCCAGCTTGATCGGCATATCCGTGACATCCAATGACAAGGTAATATTTGCACGGCCTTGTACCGGTATCGTCTGATGGATTGTCAGAACGTTGCACCTTGCATCTGAAATGATTTGAAGTATTGTCGCAAGAGACCCTTGACGATCTTCCAGCTGTATAAAGATCGTCAAAATACGCTCCCTTGCGATGGATTCAAATGGAAACACTGTATCGCGATATTTATAATAAGCGCTCCGGGACAGACCGACCCGTTTCGTCGCTTCTTGGATCGTCCGCTCTTCCCCGCTCGCAAGCAGCCGTTTCGCCTCCAGCATCTTTTGCATTGATTCGGTCAGAACGTCTTCCCGCACAAGATAAAATTGTCCTTTGCCAAGCCGATTCATGGCACGCCTCCCCAAACGGACCGTAACTACAGGTCTTCTCTCTTATTCGATGAATTCAAATTCAAAATCAAGGATCCGAACAATATCGCCATCCTGCGCCCCCCGTTCCCGAAGTGCATCATCAACACCCATGCCACGCATTTGACGTGCAAACTTCCGGACCGATTGGTCAAAATTGAAATCCGTCATTTTGAACAGACGTTCCAGCGTGTAGCCAGACAACACATAAGCCCCGTCATCATCCCGGGTAATCTTGAAGTCAGGCGTTTCACTTTCATGCTTGTACATGACCGAATGTTCTTCGTCATCATGCTGCTCATTCATCGGGAATTCAGGTGTTGTTTCTAGCAGATCAGCCACAGCAAACAATAAGTCATCCAGTCCCTGTCGGGCAATCGCCGAAATCGGGAAAATTCTGACGGTCTCATCATTCAGCTTCTCTTTAAACCTATTCAAATTTTCTTCTGAATCAGGCATATCCATCTTATTCGCCACGATGATTTGCGGGCGCTCCAACAAACGCAAATTGTATTGTTCCAGTTCTGCATTTATAGTCGTGTAATCGTCATACGGATCTCGTCCTTCCAGACCAGACATATCGATTACATGGATGATTACCCGCGTCCTTTCAATATGCCGGAGGAACTGATGCCCCAAACCGACTCCTTCATGCGCCCCCTCAATCAATCCTGGCAAATCAGCAAGCACGAATGTCCTTCCGTCCACTGTTTCGACCATTCCTAGATTCGGCACAAGCGTTGTAAAATGATAATCGGCAATTTTCGGCTTCGCAGCTGATACAACAGAAAGCAATGTAGATTTGCCGACACTCGGAAAACCAACCAACCCTGCATCCGCCAGGACTTTCAGTTCCAGAACTATTTCTCTATCCACCCCCGGCTCTCCTTTTTCAGACAGCTCGGGCGCCGAGTTCTGAGGAGTGGCAAATCGCGAATTGCCCCGGCCGCCACGACCGCCTTTCGCTATGACAGCCGTTTGTCCCTGCTCGACGAGATCTGCGATGACTAGGTCCGTCTCTGCATCCTTCACGACGGTGCCAGGAGGAACTTTCACGACAAGGTCTTCTCCTCCGCGACCATGTTTATTTTTACTGCCGCCATGCTCTCCTCTTGGCGCCTTGAAGTGACGTTGATATCTGAAATCCATCAACGTCCGCAGTCCTTCGTCGACTATGAAAACCACATCGCCTCCTTTACCACCATCACCCCCTGCAGGACCTCCGTACGCGACATACTTCTCTCTGCGGAATGCTACCATCCCGTCTCCGCCGTCCCCGCCTTTCACATATACCTTTACATGATCGACAAACATAGTTCTTCCTCCTATCGTCCACTGATTGTGAACGTCCATTGGCCCTGATCGGCCGTTTCCATAATTGCGAAATTCAACTTTGGTGCATAGTCTGTACATACTAAAGCAACTGTTTCATCCAAGATCAGCTGGATCTGCCATTCTGATTTGGTCGCAGTCACATGAATCACCAATCCATAATCATCAAGAGGACTCAATACAGCCGCAAGCGACCGGATGACATATTCTAAACAAGCAGCGACCTCCTGATCGTCCACCAATCGATCGGCCGCCACAATGTCACATTCAATCCGTTTCGAAAACTCAGTATGGACCCAATCAAATGTATTCAGCCATTTCTCAACGGAAGGCATTCGCAACCTTTCCAGCATTGCCATGGAACGCAGCCGTCCTGTCGCTCCCTGAATGGCCTTCCGCGCTTCTTCTGTATTGTTCAAATCGATGTGTAATAAAATAAGCTGAAGCTCATTCAAAAAATCGTGTCTGGCAAATTTAAGTGCTTCTGTCACTGTAAAATCTTTGGTATCCATCTTTTCACCGCCAACTGTGTCATACTTTAGAGTATATCATTTCAACAGTTGGAAATACATGCACGAATCAATGATGAATCCAAAAAAGGACTGCATAGTAACTATGCAGTCCTTTTTGCTGATATCAATCAAGCTTCCTTAGGGTAAACACTCACTTTTTTCTTGTCACGGCCAAAACGCTCAAAACGAACGACGCCGTCAATTTTAGCAAAAAGTGTATCATCACCGCCGCGGCCAACGTTTTCACCTGGGTGAATTTTTGTTCCGCGTTGGCGATAAAGGATTGAGCCGCCCGATACGAATTGTCCGTCGGCACGTTTAGCACCAAGACGTTTCGATTCGGAGTCACGACCGTTCTTTGTAGAACCTACCCCTTTTTTCGATGCGAAAAACTGAAGATCCAAACGTAGCATGAGATCCACCTCCTATCATTTGAAAGTAATCTGTATATGGTTCCCATAATCTTGTTCAATCGTTTGCAATGAAACAATCATCGCCCTGACGATCAGCTGGATATCGGCGTCCTTTTCCGTAACGGGAAAGTCTACCTTCAAATATCCACCTTCCGCCCCTTGCTGAATCTCAGGAGTAATTCCTGTCAATGCAATAACCGCATTGATGGATCCAAAGGAAACAGCAGATGCCCCTGCACAGACAAGGTCTTTTCCGTGTTCAGCGTAGTCCGCGTGACCTTTCATTTCGAAAGAGCTAATCCGGCCCGATGGCTGTTCAGCGAATATGATCTTGATCATGTCAACTTACAGATTGATGCCTTCGATGACAACTTTAGTGTATGGCTGACGATGACCTTGTTTCTTGTGGTAGTTCTTTTTCGGCTTGTATTTGAAGACAGTAATCTTCTTACCGCGGCCATGCTTAACGATCTTACCAGTAACCGTTGCACCTTCCACGAATGGAGCGCCGACTTTCACGTCTTCTCCACCAACGAATAGAACTTTGTCGAATGTTACAGTTTCCTCAGCTTCGCCGACTACTTTTTCAATGTAGACTTCTTGGCCTTGTTCGACTTTGATTTGTTTTCCACCAGTTTCAATAATTGCGTACATACTTGCACCTCCTCTATAGACTCAGACTCGCCCTCCAAGGTGATCCTTGCGGATGCTTGTACCTTAGTCGGTGCGGTTGTAGCACGGGTGCTACAAACAATAACATTAAAATATTATCATACTGTTGCTATCACGTCAACTGCTTTTCCGTTAATCGCTCGTAAGCATATTCATATTTACGATAGCGGAAAGAATACATATTCTGCATCAACAAAAAAACAGCTAAACTCATATATAGAATTGTATCTGGGAAACCAACAGCTAATATAGCGAGACTTAACAGCAGCATCAGAATGGAAGCCATTAAAAAAAGAGACTTGGATTGTTGTCTCTTTTCTTTCCTTTCCAATAGCGTGCATAGCGCCTGCCCGCCATCCAAAGGCAATATCGGGAGCAAATTCACGAGAAGTATAGCCAATTGGATTCTCTTTAACTCATCCGAGCCCGGCATACTGTGAAAACTTGAAATAGCTAGGAGAAGGGCAGTTGCGATTGGACCTCCCAGTGCTACCATAATCCTTGCTTTTTTGGGATAGAGGTGGCGATTTGAGATAAATAACTCGCCGCCATACGGAAGCAATGTACAAGAACGCACACGCATCCCTGTCCACTTTGCAGCTACAACATGTCCAGCTTCATGAATTAATAGAGACAAAAAAATAAGGGCATAAAGCGACACCCCACCTGTAAAAGCCAAAAAAACAAAAAACGGCAACAGTATAGGATGAAGCTTAATTCGCATCGGCCGGTTCCGAGAAATAAGTCGCCAGCATGGAAGGGTCCAACGCAATTCCTTCTCGCTTCACTTGTAAATACATCGTCACCTCATTCATCAGAGCGAGAGTATCCCCTTTCTTAACTGTTGTATATGGCAGCTTGGATATGGACCCGACAAATCCGTAAGTCACTTCGTCCCCATCATCATAAAGAACCGTCACCGTTTTCCCTGATTGCCGCGTTGACCCTGTAAAGACGACAAGACCATCGCCACGCGCTAGAATCGGCATTGGTTGAGTATAGGAGACAATGACTCCATTTTCGTAAGGCTGCATCGATTCATAAGAGGCAAAAGGCATTTCTTCCTCCTGCACTCCTGTCACAGCTATCGTATCTGTCTTGTCGTCTCCAATTAAGGAGGCGACCCATTTTTTCAATACAATAAAATCCTTGCCTGTCGTGACATATTGCGTCACCGGCTTTCTTACCAAACCTGCCTCTTCTAACTTCGCGACGCCGATAACTCCGATCGTCAGAATAACTGCTGCCATCCATTTTGTTTTCCATTTCATCCGCCGCACCGCCTTTTTCCCAGTATATGACGTGGACAGGCAAAATATTATGGGCGAAAGCCATGTAAATTGAAAGAAAGTTCAGTCGTCTGAAACGAATGAACAGCAAAGTAAAACACACCTGTTGGCATATTGAATACCAAAAGGTGTGTAGGCGTCATTTTGCAAATAGCGATTTCAATTTCCCGAAAAAGCCGGGTTTACCTGTATCTAAAGACATAAGCGGTACGGATTCCCCTAAGATCCGTCTTGCAATATTCCGATAGCCGATCGCGGCAGGATTGGATGGGTCCATCACAACAGGTTCTCCTTTATTAGAAGAAGAGATGACATTTTCATCGTCCAGCACAATGCCGAGCAAGTCGATAGACAGATGGGTCGTAATTTCATTGACATCAAGCGCATCGCCCCGATTCACAAGCTGGCTTTTAATTCGGTTGATGATCAGCTTGGGCGGGTCAATCGGTTCGGCTTCCAGCAGTCCAATGATTCGATCCGCATCCCGGACCGCGGAAATTTCCGGTGTTGTAACAACAATGGCCCGATCCGCACCAGCCACCGCATTTTTATAACCTTGTTCAATTCCGGCTGGGCAGTCGATTAACACGTAGTCATAGTCACGCTTTAATTCTGTGATCAGCGCTTTCATTTCTTCAGGGGAAATTGCCGTTTTGTCTGTCGTCTGCGCGGCCGGCAACAGAAAGAGGCCATCTTCAAAACGCTTGTCTTTTACTAACGCCTGGTGCACCTTACAGCGCCCTTTTATTACATCGACAAGATCGTAAATGATACGATTTTCAAGGCCTAGGATGACATCGAGATTCCGTAGACCGATATCTGTATCAACAAGGCATACCTTTTTGCCTTGCAGGGCTAATGCAGTTCCAAGGTTTGCAGAGGTCGTCGTCTTCCCGACTCCGCCTTTACCAGATGTTATTACAATTGCTTCCCCCACATCAGCTTCCTCCTTTGAATGTTGACAGATTAGGCCGGAGAATCCGAAGTTCCTGCAAACGATCAATGGCGATAAAACCATTTGAATGAATGTAGGCACATTCCATTTCCGGTTGTTCTGATAAAATTGTCAATTCGTCCGTCATCGTTTCCCTCTTATCGGCAATGAGCAAATGCGTAGCCTCGAGCCATGAAGCGGCGATGACACAATCTTCATTTCCACTTGCACCGGCATGCGCTATCCCTTTCAATCGTCCCAGCACATAGATGCTTCCCGCAGCTACCACTTTGCCATTCGGGTTGACATCTCCAATGACAACGAGATCACCCTCCGCCTCAATCACTTGACCGGACCGCACGATGCCGATATATGTCTCGGACTGGCGTTCAACGATTTTCTGATTGCATTCGTCCATTGTTATAACATCACTTTGAATTTTAGAAACACGCAGATGAGGGGATTCATGCACAATCGTCATGATCTCCCGCAACTCCTCTTCGGTGCAGTAACGATGGCCCGTATGGACTTTGACTTCCGCTACGCCTTCCAAACTATTTTCGCTCACTTTTCTACGAAGTTCCGCAACCATATCCGAATACGAGCATTTATCATCAAGTCGGAGGACAAGACCGTCTTTTGTCCCTTTTATCGTTACAAATTGCTGTTTCGTCGTCATTTGCGTCCCCCACAATATCTTGAGTTATGATCCGGCCTGTTTTTGCAATCCTCTTCCGGTCATCAATTTTTTAAACAACCAGCCAAACATCCCAATAAAAATGGCATTGGCAATCATCGTCGGTACGAGCCGCCTTATAATAAATTCTTCCATACTAATGGATGTCAATGCAATAAGACTGGCAAAGAAGTAAGATAACAATTCAAGTAAAACGATGAGAACTACCGATAAGAACATCACAGTAACAATATGACGATGTACTTGGCGAATTAGCAACGCACCGAGATAGCAGACCAGTGGATATAAAAAAGTATATACTCCAATAATATCAATGTGATACATATCATACAAGAGTCCAAGCACTAAACCAAGCAGGATGGCCCGTTTTTGATTGTAATAGACCGCGAGGAAAATAAGATAAATAATGACAAAACGGGGGACCAGGGTAAATTCCATTCCACTTATGTCAATCGGGGAAAACAAACTAAAGACAGGTTCCAAGAAAAAGAGACAGACTGCAAGCAGAGGGAGGATGAACCGGCTCATGATTCATCGTCCCCCTGTTCTTCCGTCGAACTCTCCGTATCTGTTCCTTTGTAAGTTTCCGTTTTCCGTTTCGCAATCATGACATGATCGAGCATTGAAAAATCGGCTGCCGGCCGAATATAGGCCAGTTTCGTCAATCCATAATCATCCGTCGATACTTCAGTCACTTCTCCGATGTACAGTCCTTTCGGAAAAATACCGCCTAATCCGGAGGACTCGACTTTCATTCCCACTTTGACCTCAAAACTTGAATCGATCCGTTTCATGATCAATTCCCTACGGTCTGGGTCATAGCCTTCAATCAATCCGAAAACGGACGTTTCTCCCGGGATGACGGCCGCTACACGAAAGTTGCGGTTTTCTGTCGAAAGAAGTTCGATGGTAGAAGTCGAAGTCGTCACATTCACAACTTTTCCGACCAATCCTTTCGCTGTTGTCACCGCCATATCCAATTGTACTCCGCTCTTCGATCCACGGTCGACGATGACCTTCTCTTCCCATTGGTCGGGATTTCGTGAGATGACGGTCGCCTGGATTGGATCATACGCCCTCATGTCATCTGTTTTTCCAATCAGCTCTTTCAGCCGTTTATTTTCAGCCTTGACATCGGCCAACTCGGCTTGATTGGAAGCATATTCTTGCAATCTCGCTTTTAGTTGCTTGTTTTCCTCATATGTATTCAATATCCCGTCAATCTTTTCGATTGTACCCGTAATATAGTGCGCCGGCTTCGAAAATAAGGACTGTCCGAAGCCGACAACATCTTTCACTATCTGTTCAGGGATCGTAGCATTTCTGCGATCCTTCAGGGAGAATGAAATCAATGCCACAAGCACGATGACGCCAACGAGCAGTAATATCAATCGTTTATTTGAAAAAAATCGCGGCATTGCCCAAATCCTCCCTATTATTTTGCTTGCATCTTTTTAATGACGTCAAAATTGTCCAACGCCTTGCCTGTACCGATCGCAACACAATCCAGAGGATCTTCGGCAATGAAAACAGGCATGTTCGTTTCATCTGAAATCACTTTATCCAAGTTTTGCAGCAGTGCACCGCCACCAGTCAAGACGATGCCGCGTTCCATGACGTCCGCTGACAATTCAGGCGGCGTCGCTTCCAACGTCTTTTTTACACCTTCAATGATTTGTGTTATGGACTCACGCAATGCTTCCACAATTTCGTCTGACGTTATTTCAAGTGTCTTCGGCAAGCCTGTCAGCAAATCGCGGCCTCGGATTTCCATTTTATCCGCCTTATTTGTGACACGTGCAGATCCGATTTCAATTTTGATCGCTTCCGCAGTCCGTTCACCGATCGTCAAATTGTATGTTTTGCGTATGTAACTGATAATAGCTCCATCCATGGAGTCTCCACCGACACGGATCGACTCGCTCGTCACGATGCCGCCTAATGAAATGACCGCAACTTCCGTGGTACCGCCACCTATATCGACGACCATGCTTCCTGTAGGTTCCCAAACAGGCAAATTTGCCCCGATTGCTGCTGCAAACGGTTCTTCTATCGTAAATGCATCTTTTGCCCCAGCTTGTCTTGCCGCATCAATGACGGCGCGCTGTTCGACAGATGTAATGCCGTAAGGAACACAAACCATCACATTCGGCTTTTTCCAGGCGCTGCCTGCCGCTTTTGTCGCCTCTTTCATATAATGTTCGATCATCGCTGTCGTAATTTCAAAGTCCGCGATGACTCCGTCCTTCATTGGACGCGTCGCTACAATGGAACCCGGAGTACGACCGATCATATTTTTAGCTGCGCTACCGACTGCCACAATTTCATTTGTCACTGTATTTTTCGCTACGACAGATGGTTCCCGAAGAACAATCCCTTTTCCTTTAATGAAAACTAATGTATTAGCTGTGCCAAGGTCAATCCCGACATCTCTTGAACCTAATCCAAACAAATCAGTTCTTCCTTTCTTCCCGACCGCTTAAAATGGTCTTCTTAAAATCATACAACACATTATAACGGATAGAAGAACAAATTCACAGTGTCACATATACCCTTTCTCTTTTAGACTAATAAAACGATGGTCCCCAATGATCACATGATCCAGTAATTCAATGCCTACAATAGACCCTGCTTCCACTAAACGTTTGGTCACATCGATGTCTTCCGGGGAGGGTGTTGGATGGCCTGACGGGTGATTATGCGCGACAATGATCGAGGCGGCAGACCGCTTGACCGCTTCCCGGAAAATTTCACGCGGATGAACAATTGAGGAGTTCAAACTGCCAATAAATACCGTCTGTTTATGAAGCACTTCATTTTTCACATTTAAAAATAACACGACAAAATGTTCTTGCTGCAAAGAAGACATATCGGTCATTAAATAGGCTGCTGCATCTTCAGGCGACCGAATCGTATATTTTCCTTCCGTATGCTTCTGGTACAGCCTTTTGCCTATTTCAACGGCAGCTAAAATCTGCACCGCCTTTGCCTGCCCTACTCCTTTGACGGACATCATTTCTTCGATGGTAGCCTCTCGCAGATCCTGAATTTTATCAAAGGACGTTAGTATCCGGTTGGCCAGCATCAACACCGATTCTTCTTTCGTTCCGGTCCGCAGTAAGATGGCGATCAGCTCTTGGTTCGACAGGCTGCTTGCCCCTTGCCGGATCAGTCGTTCTCTTGGCCTGTCCGATATGTGGACGTCCCGAATCATCATTTGAGTTTTCATTTCTATCGTCAAGTCAGGCGTCACCTCCTGGTAAATGGAGAATATCCAATTCTCTTAAACGGCTAGCCAGTTTGGCAATCGGCAAACCGACGACATTATAATAATCCCCTTCAATTTTTTCGACCAATAATGCCCCAGCCGTCTGGATGCCATACGCTCCCGCTTTGTCCATCGGATCCCCTGATTCGACATACCAATCAATCAAAGCATCATCCAATTTCTTAAAATATACATTCGTTTTCTCGGTGAACGCGCTAACTTCTCCATTACGCAAAATGGCCACACCGGTAAATACCGAGTGTGCCTTACCAGAGAAGCACTGTAAAAATTGTTTTGCTTCCTCGGAACTAGCCGGTTTATGGTAAATGCGTCCATCCAAAACGACGATGGTGTCCGCCCCGATGACGATTGCATCCTCTACCCTTTTGGCTACTGCTTGAGCCTTCGTATGAGCCAATGTTTTCACAAATCCTTCAAAATCATGTTCAATCAGCTCGATATTTTCTTCCACTTCACTTGGCAACACTTCAAATGGTATATTCACCATTTCTAACAACTCTTTCCGTCTCGGCGATGAGGAAGCCAGGACGATGCGAAAATCAGATTCGAATTTCATTTAAGTAACCCTCCTTTTCCTCATCATACTCGAGAAAAGGTTTCATGAAAATTGTCTAGAAAACGCGATAACTTCGTTTTAAGCACTAAAACCCCTTCAAAACGAAATTTTCGCACAGTCGTCGACACTGGAATAATGGGAAAGCAAATGGAGCCGAATGACTTGTAAATCATTTGAAAACACTGTCAAAGCGGCAAGTTGCTTAGCAAACTCAGCCCCGATCCCTCCGTTTGGATCGGCTGAAGAGGAGGCAGCCAAATCTTTAATTTTCTGACTATCGGTTTCCATCAAAATCCCCTTCAATTTACCAGCACCCGAGGAAGCACAAGCTCCAATATTGACGGTGAACGGCTTGCGAAATGTTTCTTGGGCAGCATCCGCGTCAATCTCCTGATCGGTTAACCCGACTGCACTCCAAACATAATACTGATCTTGCACTTTAACAACATTCGCTTTGGATAACTCTGGACGTTCTGCGATAAAAGCTCTTGCAGACTGCTCATTCGAGAACACACCGTGTTGTTTTGCAAAGAGCTGCAAGGATTCTCCCGGTTGCGCATTTTGAGCTGACGCTCCGGCCGCAGGAGGGCCGTCGACCGGCACTTCCTTGCTGATAGCTGCCTTCTCTTTTCCTTTATCTCCAGTACCTAACAAAATGAAACCGACGATGGCAACAGCCGCAACTCCTAATACGACACCATGAAGCACAGCCATTAGTACGGTTATTTTGGAATACTTTCTTCTAAAATTCATGCCTGTCCACCCCGTTTTTAGTAACTGTACCAAACGGAAAATGAAAAAGAACAAGACGTATGTCGCCTTGTTCTAGAAAATTTATCGACTTATTGAAATAAATTGCCGTACCAATCGACAAAAGAGGATCCCCAAAAATACGCAATGAGTGCAGCGATGGCAATGGATGGTCCAAACGGTACAGGCGTTTTTCGGCCTTTCCCTGTTTTTTTCAAGATGACAATTCCGACAATAGAACCAATGAAGGAGGCAAGAAACAGAGTAAGTAACGTGTCGACTGTTCCTACGGCGAATCCGATGACGAGAAATAACTTAATATCTCCACCACCCATTCCGCCTTTCGACAAAACTGCAATCAAGTATAATACGCCAAACCCGACCACGCCTCCCAGCAGGCTGTCCCACCAAGGCTCGAGCGGGATGAAGAACCGCAATACTAAAAATAGAACGGCGAACGGCAGAACGACTTTATCCGGGATGATCATATAGGCAATATCCGAAACAGTGATCATGACGAGCAAGGATACGAGCAACAACGCTACAATCAACTCGGGACTCCAACCGAAACGGAAAAAAGAATAGGCAAACAGGACGCCCGTCACAAACTCCATAAGCGGGTAGATCAAGCTGATCCGGTTGCCGCATGTTCGGCATTTTCCTCCTAAGAAAATATAAGACAGGACGGGAATCAAATCCAGCACTTGAAGCCGCCGTCCACAAGAGCTGCAATGAGAAGGAGGTGTCATGATAGACTCCTTCTTTGGCACACGCAAACCGACCACATTGAAGAAGGAGCCAAAGACCAGGCCGTATACGAAAAAAAGGACCAGGTATACCACCGTCATTTATTGCTCTCCTCCTGATCCAGAATGGCCGAATTGAATGGCGTCGGATCTTCTTTGCCAGCCGGCTTCGGCGCATCAACTTTCGGCGCTTCTTCCGAAAGGCCAGTCAAGTCAGGACGGTAAAATGCCCTGAATGAAAGAACCAATTTTAACGTCCGATCGTCCTCTGAGGTAGTACGAAGTTCCTCAGGTGCAGTAAACTCCAGAGAATCAATGATGAAAATCCGTTCCATCGACTCGATTTCCTCTAGGAAACGGTCGACTTGCCCATATGTTCCTGCTTGTAGTGTAATTTCAGCTACAAGAGTTTGCATGGTAACCGCTGCCTCGGAAGGCGGTTCCACTACAAGCGGTTCGCGTGTAAAATTGACTTCTTCGACAACCGTCCCAGACTTCACTTCGGCTTCCCCGATTTGCAGAAGGACTTTGTCATCAAGAGGAACGACAGGCACTTTTTCCTGGAGCATCCGTGAACTGGGGTAGCCTGCTGCCTCCACTTTGGCGTTATGCTTTTCCAACGCAAAAAGCACTTTCCGTTCATTTGAAACGGAGGCGGCCGCAAGTTCATTTGCCTCCTTGGCAGGCACATACAAGCGGAAGTAAGAGAAGAGAGAAAGAGCAACCAGGAAGACAGCAGACAGAATAACAAGCGCCATCTCTTTTTGCCGTTTTGAAAAATTATTCATTCATCGTCTCCCCTTCCTGTTCCGCAGGCACCTCCTGCGCAGCCTCCATTTCAGCCGTTCGACTGTCCTCAAACTCTATCAAATAGGTGGCCTCGTAACGGGGAATCTCGGATGACATCATCGGGGAACCGTCCGGCGACTCCAAGTCTTCAGCGATTACCGATTCAAGCGACGCATCTACAACAACGTCGCTCGAAAGAAGACGAGTGAGATAGTAAGATGCCTCCTGTTTATCATCAAACTGAACTGTCGCCTCCGCAAAGTGCGGCTGCGTGAATGTGAACGTGACAAAAAAACCACGTTCCGGCAGCAGTGCAATCATGTCGCGGAGAAGCGGTACGGTTTCATAACGATGGGCTTCCACAAAGTTAACTGATACCGCCAATTCTTGGATAGCCGACTTTGAATCATCCGTCGGGTTCGTTTCATCCTCATTTTGCAAAGTTGCCTGTTCTTGCTGGATCGCGACAATCTGGCGATCCAACTGCTGCGTATCCGCACTAAGGCGTCCCGCAACTAAAAAGAAGCCCCCCCAAATAAGGGCAGCAGCACCGAGCAAGCCAATGGCAATCAGTAGAAGCCGGGATCGTTCCCTTTCTTTTTCCGGCAGAAGATTTATGTCGATCAGCATCACGTCACCTCTTTCAACGCAAGGCCGACGGTCCTGTTAAAAGCAGGAGCCAACGCTTGCCCATCCGGCAAACGAAGCGGTTCACCGGCCAAAACTTGCCCCTTGACGGAAAAACGATCCCGGGCAAGAGCCAACAGTTCTTCCATTTCCGCATAATCTCCATTGACAAGAAGATGTGTAATGGACGCAGCACCATTTAACATGTTATAACGATAAAAGTTCATGAGTTTGTCCAGTTCCATGACAATGGAACGCGGTGAGATAGTCGGGGAAACCGAAGTCTCAAATTCGGAAATCGCCAAATCGGCAGCCTGATCAAGGTCGACAGGCCGCATGAAAAGCGGATAATGATCATGAAAGATGGAAACTGTCAGCTGCCCCGCATGCAAATCTGCCAGCATGACATGCTCTGAGCCATCGTAAGCAAACAATCGATGCGCCAGCCGATACAAGGCCAGCGGACTGATGTCACAAGCGACAGGATCCAACTTGACAGATTTCAGCACATCCTCATAACTAGTCAGGATACTCTCTTTTGAAGCGATCAAGATAGCCTCATGCCCTGGAATTGCCGGCGTATACGGCACCACATCGAACACCGGGTCATCAAACGGCAAATAAATCGTTGAACCGATTTCGATGAAGAAATGACCCTTCAATTCGTCGAGTTCCACATCATCTGGATACGCCACCTTTCGGATCAACACATATGTATCCGGGGCCAGAAACCGGACATCCCGTTTCGCGATGCCCCATTCTTTCAAAACCCCTTCTAGAAGAATCGTCAATGTCTCTGCATCGACAATCTTTCCATCTACAATCGTATTCGGCGGCAGCAAAAGCTCTTCCGCAGCCTCCACAACAAGCGGATCAATCGACTTCAAACGGACATACCGCACTGCATTATCTTCAATTGTAAGCGAAGCCGTCCGCGGACGGCGCGAAAAAATGGACATCCCGTCAACTCCTGGTGAATTTTGAGAATAAGTTACTAGTTTGAGTATAGCAAATAGGCTAGTAGCGTGGAAGGGAGAGTTCGAAGAATGAAACAACTTTACTCACTCATGTCTCCGCACTGTTCCGTTCCAACGACCAATTCAGTGCCGCTAGATTGAATCATGTCAGCAGTTGCTTTCTTAAACTTGACACGATTTTTACCAGTATAAACATCTCCACAAATCCAAGAGGGTTGAAAGTCTGCCACCCAAAGGGAGTTGTTGCCAAGGCCTTCTTCGTCTAGGTAGCCTTCTTGAATGAGAGTTGGAATGCCGACAGAGTTGGTGTAGCCATCCTTGCTTGGGTTTTCCATGAAATAGAGATCGGCAGCGGAGAGAATCATGAGGGCGTTGCTTTTTTCAGACTTGATCCGGGAGTTTTCAATGATTTTACTGATGGATGGGATGGCGATGGCTGCGATGATACCTAAAATTACCAAAACAGCTAGAAGCTCGATAAGTGTCATACCATTCTCATTGTTTTTTCGGATAAACATAGTTAGGTCCTCCTTAAGAGGGTTTTAAAAAGAAGGGAAAGCTATGAGCATCCCCTTCTACTAACAATTCATAATTTAACTACTATCTTCTATTACTAAGACGCCGTAGGCACTTTAACGTTATTTTTACTCTCATTTATCTGTTTAACAGTGGCCTTTTCGAACTCTACCTTACTAGTTCCCTTATACACAGCAGTCGCAGTAATATTATTTTCGCTTCCTTTAGCTCCTTTATTAACTACACCGTTCGTTTCTTCTAACGTTCCTAAATCTTTCATGTATCCTTCATCTTTTAATACCGTAAGAGTCACAGATTCAGCAGTATCATTTTCAGCAAAATACAATTGAGCCGCCGACATGGCATTTAACGCATCTGCCTTAGCAGCTTTAATTCTAGAGTTCTCGATAATACTTCCAATCGACGGAACAGCAATCGCCGCGATGATCCCTAAAATGACAATAACAGCCAATAATTCAACAAGTGTTAAACCTTTCTCGTTCTTAAGTCGCTTCTGCAATAATTTTTTCATGTAAATTCCTCCTCTAGTTCCAAACTTTTGTATAGATTAAGCATACCAAACTCCTAGATGCAATGAAACTATAATCCTATCTACCTTTCTTACTGTTTATTATTTTGTCACAAGCTATCAATCTGTGTAAAAATACTGAACATCGGAAGAAGTATAGATAGTACTATAGTACCTACCAATCCCGCTAACAAGACAATCATGAGTGGTTCGATCAATGCTTTGAGCCGATCCGTCGCTGCATCGACTTCCTTTTCATAGAAATCCGCGACTTTTGCCAGCATGGTATCGAGCGAGCCAGTCTGTTCCCCAATGGCAATCATATGGGGAATTAAAGGCGGAAACGCCCAGTGCCCGAGCATCGGCTCAGTGAGCGAGCCCCCTCGCTGCAATGAATCCCTTGACGCAGCAACAACACGTGAAACGACTTCATTTTCGACAATTCGCTCTGTCATCGCGAGCGACTGCAGGATCGGTACTGAACTCGTAAATAGGGAGCTGAGTGTTCGCGTCAATGTCGCAAGAGCTGATTTTTTCACGATGTCCCCAAAAATCGGCAGACGGAGTAATAATGTATCCAGAATATATTTCCCGTTCGGGTTTGCCCTCAGCATCATTACGCCGACAACGATGGCTGCCACGAGTAAAAAGAACACATACCAATAATCAACCATGAAATCGCTCGCCCTTAAAACAAACTTTGTCAGCCATGGCAACTCCCCGCCTACACTGTCAAACAAGTCGACGAACATAGGAACAACAAATGTTAACAAAAAAATGACAACACCAATAGCTACAATACCTACCACAATCGGATACGACAGTGCAGACAGCACTTTCTGTTTCAGTCGATGCGCTTTCTCGTAATGATCAGCAAGCCGGTCGAGGGCATCGTCGACCGTTCCGGACATTTCCCCAGCTTCGATCATATTGATGACAAGAGGCTCAAACGCCTTCGGATGTTTAGCGAGAGCGTCTGATAAAGAACCACCCCCACGCAAATCATCGCCGATGGCAATTAGTATTTTCTGAAACTGTTTCCCTTCTACTTGCAAGGACAGAATGCGAACGGCTTCGACAATGGTCACACCCGCTCGCAGCAAGGTAGAAAATTGCCGCAAAAACATAATGAACTGAGCCCGTTTGATCGGCTTTCCAATATGGATTTCCTTCGTCAGCGCTGTCTCAGCAATCTCCTGCAAGTTTTTCACCCGAATGCCTTGGTTTTTAAGTTTCAAAGCCGCTTCCCGTTTATTGCCCGCCGTAATTACTCCAGTCCGGATCGATTTAGCGTCACGTCCTTCATATTTAAAACGAGCCATTACGATTCATCACCCTCAAGATACGGAATCGCCACGTCATATGAAATGATGGCCTGATCGAGTAGTTGTTTGACGGAAGCTGACATCATATGCATGCCCATCGATCGGTTCGTTTGGATGACATTCGGAATTTGATGCACTTTTTCCGATCGGATAAGATTGGCGATTGCCGGATTATTGATCATCAGTTCCGTGGCTGCCCGTCTGCCTGACTTATCTACTCTTGGAAATAAACGCTGAGAGAGGACTGCCGTCAATACGCCTGCCAGTTGGACGCGAATCTGCGCTTGCTGCCCATGGGGAAAGACGTCGATGATCCGATCAATTGTGGAAGCCGCACTCCACGTATGAAGGGTTGCCAGTACAAGATGACCCGTTTCTGCAGCTGTAATGGCGGTGGAAATGGTCTCTAGATCACGCATTTCGCCGACAAGAATTACATCCGGATCCTGCCGCAAGGATGCCCGCAGACCTGCAGCAAATGAATCCGTGTCAAACCCCACTTCCCGCTGATCAATAATTGATGAACCGTGGGCATGGACGTACTCAATGGGATCTTCCAGTGTAATGATATGCTTTCGCATCGTTTCGTTTATATAGCGAAGCATAGCGGCGAGCGTTGTTGACTTCCCGGAACCGGTCGGACCTGTCACGAGTATCAGGCCTTGAGGTGTAGCGGCAAGGGATTTCAAGACATCCGGCATTTGCAGCTCCTCAATCGTCGGGATTTGGGTCGGGATCGTCCTGAACGCGATTGAGACAGCTCCACGTTGTTGAAACGCATTGACTCGAAAACGCGATACTCCCGGCACTTCATAGGAATAGTCGATCTGCCCGCTCTCCTTAAACGCATTGAACAGCTTGCCCGGTATCGTCGTTTTCGCGACAAGCTCTGTGAAATCCGCTTTCATTTCTTCCGTTCCATACCGTTTCAAATCACCATGTATTCTAAACACTGGCGGCATCCCGATCGTTAAATGAATGTCTGAAGCCTTCAATTCAAAGGCTTTGGTTAATAGTTCATCAATTGTCTCTTTCATACTGCATACCCCTATTCAATCAAAGCTACACGCAAAACTTCTTCTGTTGTCGTGATGCCCTGCTTTACTTTATCCAGGCCATCATCAATAAGGAAGACAGTGCCGCTTCGTACGGCAATTTCCCGCAGCTTCGACGGCGTGCCGCCATTATTAATCACTTCGCGCATTTCATCCGTCAAAACGAGCACTTCATGTATGGCAATGCGTCCTCGATAGCCGGTCATATTGCATGAAGCGCAACCTGGCCCACGAACGACAGTTTCAATGGATTTGCCCCGTTTAGCAAAAATCTCCTTTTCGCGATTGGAAGCAGGCATCGGTGCTCCACAATCCCGGCACACCCGCCGAATCAACCGTTGAGCAACAATTGCATTGACAGATGAAGTGACGAGGAAAGGTTCCACACCCATATCAAGCAGTCGTGTAATGGAAGCTATCGAGTCATTCGTATGAATGGTGCTAAGCACCAAATGGCCGGTAAGCGACGCACGTATCGCAATTTCGACCGTTTCACGATCCCGAATTTCACCGACCATGACAATATCCGGGTCCTGCCGCAAGATAGAACGGAGCCCAGCCGCGAAAGTCAGTCCGACTTGCGGATTCACTTGAATTTGATTGATCCCTTCCAGCTGATATTCCACAGGGTCTTCTACCGTGATGATATTCACTTCTTCTTGATTCAACCGATTGAGCGCGGCATATAGAGTGGATGATTTACCTGAACCGGTCGGACCAGAAATTAACACGATCCCATTAGGCCGTTCAATTTCGTGTGAAAACTTCTCCATATTCCTTTCGCTGAATCCCAATTTTGATAAATCATTCAGGGAGCTGCTCAAATCCAATATACGCATGACAATCTTTTCTCCAAATACGGTAGGAAGAGTGGACACACGCAAATCGATCGGCCGGAAGTCGATATTGACTTTGATCCGTCCGTCTTGCGGAACCCGTTGCTCGGTGATGTCGAGGCGGGACATGATTTTAATGCGCGCGGTCAGCATCGCTTGCATATGTTTCGGCAAATAGCGCTCTGTATGAAGCAACCCATCAATCCGAAAGCGTATGGCGACTTGGTGGTCTTGCGGATCGATATGGATGTCACTCGCCTTTTGCGTAATTGCCGAGGACAGCAATTGATTGACAAGGCGCACAATCGGGGAGTCCAGGTCGGTCAATTCATCTTGCTGTTCTCGGGTATCTTCCGGCTGCTCAATCAAAAAATCTTCTAAAAGATCATCCTCGTAATACTTGGAAATCGTTCTTAAAATATCGTCTTTCGATGCAATGGCCGGTTCAATATGGAACCCCGTAGAAAGACGCAGGTCATCAATCGATAAGTAATCCATCGGATCGGCCATGGCTACAAACAGCTTGTCCCCTTCTGCCTTAAGAGGAACAATCAAATTTCGTTTCGCAAATTCTTTAGGGACGATATTGAACAGTTTAGGATCGAACGGATACCGGAACAGGTTAATATGCGGAATTCCCAATTGGAACTCGAGCACCTCAATTAATTGCTGTTCCGTAATATATCCCCGTTGCAACAATGAATCTCCTAGCTTCTGATCGCGCGGTTTCTCTGCTAGAGCTGTCTGAAGTTGCGTATCTGTAATCAAGCCTGATTCCACCAGCAAATCTCCGAGCCGTTTTCGCGTTGTGGCCATACTTCGTCTCCTCTCGATCACTTGTTGATCGGCATGCCGCCTTTATCATAAATGATGCCTTCCTCAAGATCCGCAGGCTGTTCACCTACCCCAGAGGAAGGTGTATTCGTATTCGGTTCTCCCGAAGTTATCTCGTCCCCGTCGCTTTCATTTGGCAAATGAGATGAATCTGCATTTCCTTCATTGTTGGTTGTCATAACTTCTGACTCTAGAGCTGAATCGGTCGTTTCTCCATCACTAGCATCCTCTTTTTCGTTGAAGAGCGGATGCAATTCCACCCGGGGAATCGGGGCATAAAAATCCTTTGAAAGAGGTTCCACTTCGACAAGGACGCCCTCTAGCTTCTTTTCGCGCTGCACAACAGCCTCTAAGCCATTTTTCCCGACTTCCTTCACAGAGGTTTGCCCTGTTTCGATAAAGGCGCTGTATTGCTTCACAGTTCTAGGCGGAAACGCACGAATCCGCTCCACATAAGGCTCATACTGATAAACAAACGGCAACCCTTCAATGGATAACTGCAGTTCTCCAGCATTCAACTTGGTACGCAAAACAAAATTTGTTTGATTGGGATTGCGGAACGAAAAACCGATATCCAGCCGTCGATTGACGGCAGCTTCAAAGCCAGGATTAATACTATCGGGAAGGACTGAACTGATGGCCCGTTCCTCGATCGTAAAGTTGGTTTGCAGTACCGTTTGATATAATATGGAAGCAAGGACTGTCAATTCAGCATCTGTCAAAGGGGCGACAGCTTCTTTCCCAATTTCATCAATCAATGAAAAGAGCTTCTGTTTTTTTATTTCCACTCCATCCAAATTCCGTATGGCTACTTCTAGAGCCGGAGAAATATTGTCCATCGAATGGCTTGCGGTTGCAACGATTGTCTGTGTTTGGTCTTCCTTCGTCAAATAATCCGTTATGTATACAACACGCGGAAAAACGGCATTCTTCATTTCATCCGCCATGCCAGCAGCAATAAAATCAACAGATTCCCTCGAAAAAGAAATCGGTTCAAATTGCTGCATCAAGATGGTTTCCAGTCCATCTTCAGATACTATGGAATATAGCGGGTTTTCCGCCCCCGGCTGCGCCTCCTCGATTGACCGCTCCACATTGAACGCCACGATTTCTGCAGGCACCATCACCGTTTCATCTAAATATACGATAGTCAGGTCCATCTCTTCATGCAACGCCGTTACATCACTGGCAAGCTTCGCTTTGGCTTCACCAGCGGTTAAGCCGGAAATGTCATAAGGACCGACGAAGGTGTGGGCGGGGAATTGTTTACCGAATTTAAAATCGGAAGCAAAAACTGCGGTTGATAGCAGGAATAACGCTAAAAGACTAAACAAAATTATCATATAGATCTTTTTATTTCTTTTCATCACTACCACGCCTCCTGTCTTACTGCCCACTTCTGTTTTCTAATTATAGTTAACCTTCAAATTTGGAGTCTTCCATACATCTTGTCTTTCGACTGCTCCAGAAGTACAGTTTGCTTTTAATTCACCTTTCGAAACCACTTTAATATTCCCATCATTTATGTTACTTTTTACTTTTGCGTTGTCTCTTCCCGCAGCATTATCTGTAACAACAAGCTTGCTAACTCCTTTAAAGGTTACTTTTTTTAAATCAATATTCCCTTTGACACAGACTAGAGAATTGTTCAACGTTAAACTTTTCCCGATTTCCAAATTATCTTCTACATATATAACAGATTTAGTGATTTTCGAATCGACTTTACCATTATCACCTTTTATCTCCAAATCATCGCCTATATACATCAGTAGCTCTGTAACTTGAAAAGATTTTAGAGCAACAAAACTTCCTCCTAATAAAATATGATTGTCTAGTAAATTATTCATCAGTTCAAAGTGATCAACAACCATATTGCCTTTAGCTTCAATTGTAAGGGAAACAGCATTTTTAACGTTTTTCATTTCAATATTTTGCAGCGAAACTACCTTTAAATTTTTTACATTGTTCATATTAGGGAAAATCACTTCCTGTTCAGCCAACAATTTAGAACCCCCAAAATCCTCCCCTATATTACCGTTGTTGGATTTTTTTATACCTTCCTTATAATATATCTGTGCATTTTTTGACCCTATGATACTATCCCAATAAACTCCCAAGCAACTTGTATCTTTAACCGGAGGAACACATTTACTTATCGGTTTAGCACCTAAAGAAATGTCTTCTTTTTTCCAATTTAAGTAGGCGTGCTGCAAGGCAGAATTAGATGTAGAATTATTTAATTCTAAAAAGTTGGGTATTTCAAAGAGCAGCTTTGCGAATAACTTTTTTTCTGTTCCTACTTTTCCTATCGAATACACAGAAATGGTAATGCCAGTAGAATTACCTTCTTCTTTAATGCTCACATCAAAATCTTCATAAGAGTATTTAGCTTCGTTAGGTAATTCCTCTTCCATTTTAAAGTAATAGCTTTTTTCCTGAAATAATCTCTTTAGTTCTGCTGCAAGAAGCCGTCTATTTTCCGCAGCCTTCCTTTCTATCAGTTCCTTCTTTTTTGACCCGTCAATATTTTTGTCATTCTCTATACTTGTTTTTTTGATTAAAAAATCATTATAATATTTTTCCCATAAAGTTTCTTTTTCTTGTTCGAAAATATTTACATATACACCTTCAAAAAACTCAACACCCATTTCAGCAATTACAACAGAAAGCTGATTATCATCCGTTATCGCCTCTTGTGTTGCATTCCCAATCGAGCCACGGATAAAAACCGCTGTAACAGTCAAAATGAATACAACTAAGAAAAGGACAACTAATAATGCATAGCCCTGCTCATCTAGTCTATTTTTCATAATGACCACCGCCCCCTAATTTTTCCCTTCATCGATACGGGATATTGTCGTTTCAATTTCAACGAAAGGTTTCTCTTTAGTCAAATCACTAACTTTAATACTAAGATCATATGAAGGATAGTAGCTTCCATTTAAAGGCGGCTCATCTTTTGTATAAATTTTGTTCACTGGTCCATCTACTTTATATTTGTATATAGAACTGGTATAAACTGATATGACTTTACCATTCTCACAATCTTGAACTTCCCAAGAACCACTGTCTTTCTCTGTGATTTTATAACAATCATACTTTCGATGAATTCTCTGAATATCAGTGATCATATAGTTGGCATCTTGTTGCATTTGAAGTTTTTTGGATTCTACAATATTGTATTTCATGCTGATCGCAACGGTGGTCCAGATGAGCATGATTACAAGGGACGATAAAAGAAGTGTTGCCAGCACTTCCACCAAGGTCATTCCGGCCTGCTTTTTCAACACATCTTGTCCCACCCATCTCGTTCTTTGATCAATCGCGCACATAACCGAATGTTTCACTAACTGGCTTGGCTTCCTGGCCAGGTCTGAAAAATTTGATGTGAACTTGGTGCAAAGTAACTTGCTCTTTTGCATCCTTAGCCCCTTCCAAGTCCGGCTGCATTGTATATTCCAGAGTAACTGCATAACCATTTACTTGCTTAGTAATTAGACACTTATCTAGTTTCCCCTCACATTGCCCAGGGATCCCATCGTCCTTAATGTCGTCCAATTCACTTCGCGCCAAATTCATTGTCTCTAGCTTACTGCCCGTCTTCTCATTAAAATTCGTCATTTGTGGAAACACTGTCATGAACCCGACAAAAACGATTCCCAAAATAACAAGGGAGGCCAAGATTTCCACTAGCGTCATGCCTTGTTCCTTGTTCTGCACTCTCCAACGCTTCATGGAATCTTCCTCCTTTTGTTATCTCTTCCACTATTCTTTGTTGTGTAACCTTGTTCATTACAGTTTGTTTACATTTCTATTAAACTTGTTACTAACAGCATACAAAAATTATCAATACTTATCAACTTTTCTCGAACGTTAGTAAATTAGTTGCAAAAAAAAGACCGGTTCCCCGGCCCTATTCAGACAAGCGTATTCACTTTTTTATCCTCATACACACCAACCCGATTGCGGCCTGCCTGCTTTCCGCCAATGTAAAGGGCCCGATCCGCTTTTCGCAATAGATCCTTGGCGTCACTGGCGTCTTCCGGAATGGAGGCGACGCCCGCGCTGATTGTCATATGGACATGAATGGGGTTCCGATCTGCCGTCAGGTCCGGTATGATCCGGAACGCAGACTCCTTCACTTCCTTGCGAATGGACTCAGCGATTTGATAGGCCTGTAGTTTGTCCACATCTGGCAAAAGAATGACAAACTCTTCTCCGCCATAGCGCGTCAGCTTAGCTCCATCCCTTGCATGCTGCTGCAACAACTCCGCAAATGCACAGAGCAGATCATTGCCGCTCTGGTGTCCATATGAATCGTTGATGGACTTAAAATGGTCGATATCCAAAATGATAACGGACAGCTGAGTTATTTCTTTTGTATGAAAACGGACCATTTCCTCATCCATTTTCCTCTCTAAATATCTATAATTATGCAACCCTGTCAAACCACAGCGCTCACTCTTTTCCACCGTCTTTTCAAAGTACTTCGCCTTATCAATAGATGCAATTAAGTAGCCTGCAAGCAGGCCGACCATTTTCGAGTGCAACTCCGTGAATACGTAGCGGTTGCTTGCGGTCAAACATAAGAAACCTTCCGTCGTCGTTCCGCGTTTTATTGGAGTTGTCATGACGGATTGGATATTCGATGCAAACTGACAACGCTCTAACTTGCTGATCATTTTCCGATTGGGAAGAACGTTTGTCGACTCCATATCCAGTCCACTTGCAACCGTGAGTCTTACTGGGCAAGTAAACAGCCTTGCTTCCTCTACAATTTCCCCGTTCTCCACCACTCGAAGCATCTCTAGGTTCTCTCCCCTTAAATCGATAATATAGGCATTTTCATAAGGGATGACTGTCTTTAATTTACTGATGAAAGCGTCCAGGACATCCACCACTCGCAAATTTCCCGCCAACTGATGGCCAATTGCAGTAGCAGAAGTCAATACTTCGTGCAATCCCTCCGATTTGACATATCGCCTTGTAATAAACAACACCAAGAGGAAAGGGATGCCAATGATGAGGAATGACTTGTATTCAAGGACCCCAGCCAAGAAACATAACGCAATGGCAAACGGAAGAAGAAGTATAGTGATCAAATAATCCTTCAACGCCGAATCCCAAAAACCGATTGCCTTGTATTTCACAAATTTGAAGTAAACGAGAAGCAGCAAGTTATTGATCACGGAATAAGTGGAAGCATAGATAAAACCGAGCAAGGCTAGCCTTCCAACAGACGCCTCTTGCAACATACCGCCTAAAGCATAATAGACGGCACCACTTGATAAGGAAACAATCGCAAATATAACTGAATTGCCGGCAAATCTCATGACCTTTGACGTGGAGGACCGATCCGAAAATAACAGAAGGAACACACCGAGCTGAATGAATACTGTTTCAACCAAAAGACCGTAGTGGAAAAATACATAAAATAGGATCCATCGTTCTAGAGTCAATGACACGCTGTTCAACCGGATGGGCAGCATCATGATCAGTACCAGGAGTAATAAATTGACCCCAATATCTATCCAATCCAAGTCACCAATTGGAAAGTAACGAAAAGCAATGTAAAAAATTGAAGGGAACAGCAACAACCATAGAATTAATATCACTCTTTTTTGCATGGCATTGTATTGCATTCCGATCCCCCCGTCATCTTACATATTCCGCAACCCGGTCTCTGCCTGCCTGTTTTGCGCCGATATATAGAGCCCGATCTGCATTTCGCAATAAAGTGATCGCTTCATCCGTATCATCCGGAGCTGCCGATACACCAATACTTGAAGTAATGAACACATCAAGCTGTTGTTTGTCCTCGCTCAAATCCGGAATGACGGCAAACGGCGTCTCTTTGATTACTTGCCGAATCGTTTCTGCTAAAACAAGCGCTTCTGCCTTCGTATAATCCGGAAGCAAAATCAGAAACTCTTCTCCTCCATATCTGCCGACTATCGCGCCATCCGGCACCCTCTCTCTCAGCAAGCCGGCGAAACAGGCCAGTATGTCGTTTCCACTTTGATGGCCGTAGCTATCATTCACTTGCTTGAAGTGATCGATATCAAGCATAATGACAGCAAGTGAACTAAGCTCTCCTTTATGAAATCTCTTCATGTCGGCCGCTAATTTTTCTTCTAAAAATTTATAATTATAAAGCTTTGTCAGTGCACATTTTTCGCTCTTTGCCAACACTTCTTGCATATACCTTGCCTTATCGAGCGACACGATAAAATAGGAGCCTAGCAAATCTAAAATCTTCAATTGATATTCTTTGAAAGCCTTGCTTCTTCTCGAACCTAGCAATAAGATGAACTCCACCTCATCATGATGGGAGATTGGGACACAAAGGATGCTCTCCAGGTCAACTGGCGCAAAATGCAAAGCATTTACTTCCCATTCCTCTCTTCTGTCAAAGATGGCTGGTTCATTCTTTGAAAGAACCATTCCCGCTATTCCTTGGCCAATAGGAAATGCTTCACAATCATTTTCGACGAACCGGTCGTCCACTAAAGCACGGACTTCTTCCAGCCAACGACCATGATTTTTATACAAATATACATAATCTGATTGAAACAAAGCGCATGTCTTTTCCATAAATTGATCCCGAACATGTTGAACATCGGTAATGCCGGCCAATTCGTTCCCAATGACACCGGCCGCTTTTAGATCGCTGTTCACTCGCTCCGATTTACTGTATTGACGTATAATCGTTACGGTCACCAAGTAGGGAATGCCAATCAGGGCGAACGCACTATCCCCAATAGTTTGCAATAAATAGTACAAAGTTAGTGCAATAGGGAGCAAAAGAACAACACTGCCATACTCAAAGGCAATATCTCGCATGGTAAACACGGAAGAACTTCTGCTGATTTTATAATAGAATTTCAGTATCGTTAAATTGGACACCGTGTAAAAAAGACGATAGACTGCAAGGCCGAAAAGCGCCAAGCCAAAATTCAGAGTTCCGATCTTCCCTCCAACTAAATAAAAACTAGCCGCCGCAATAATTGAAGTTACACAAACCATTGTTGAGTTAAAAAAGTACCTTTTCGCAATCGGTAGCGGTTTCTTTTGCACTGCCAGTGTCGCAAAGAGTGCTACTTGACTGACTAGCAATTCGATAAACAGGCCATATTCCAGAAAAACAGCCATGGTGACCCACATTGTCAACGAAATAGGCTTCCCGTTGAACTTCACAATAAAAGCTGAGGTGAGCAGCGCCATGGCGATGTACATCCCTAGCCTCATAACATCAATAGAGTCAGGTGAAAAATATATCCATGCAAAAACAAATCCAGAAGGGACAACGAGCAGCCATAAAAAGAAATAAATAAGTAGATGATCTCTCTTGTTCGACAAACTCCAAATCCCCCCAAACCGATTAACTTACATCTGAAGCAATCTTAAACCATTTCCATTTGTTACATCTTGTTCCATTATAATAGAAAATAGTTCGAAAGACTAGTCAAAAGATAGAGTGATCCTGCAACTATTTTCTTCCTACTATTTCCTCTTGTTAGTATTATAGAATCATCTTCCAGTTTTGTCACCCTTTTTGTACTATACTGACAACTATTCATAAGCTGGTCGACTGACGCGGCTTGCGGATGAGGGAAAGAGATAAATGTAAACGAAGCAGCTACGGGAATTAATTCATCAAGGGTTTTCTGAATCTCTTTTGTCTGCAGCATTCCGATCACAAAATCGACCTTTTCTCCTGGGAATTCTCTCTTAATTGTCTCTGTCAATGCTCTCGCTGCAGCAGGGTTATGTGCACCATCCAGAAAGACTCCATCACTGACTTCCTGAAATCGGTACGGAAGCTGCGCTTTGCCAATGGCAGAGGCGACGGAATGCTGCTCTAACTTAATTCCTGCTTGCATCAAGACATCCAATGCGACTCCCACATTTCTGGCCTGATGTGGTCCTTTCATCCTCCGTTTTGGCCATTCAAATATTGCAGATCCGACGAATTGCTCCGTTTCTCCTTCTGCAACTTTGAAATCAGCTCCATAGCGTCTCCAGAGGCTATGTAAGGAATCCGCCTTTCGACCGATCACTGTTGCTGCTTCCTCCGGCAGACATCCTGTTACAACGGGGACCTGCTCCTTAATAATGCCGGCTTTATGACCTGCAATTTCTGCCAAAGTCGTTCCCAGGAACCCTTCATGATCCAAAGCTACAGAGGTTATAACAGAAACGAGCGGCGTCACAACGTTTGTGCTGTCCAACTCCCCTCCCATTCCACATTCGAGCAATACATAATCGGGTGCGTTTCGTTGAAATGTTACAAACGCAGCAACCGTCAGCAATTCAAAATCAGTCAATAAACCGCTGATGCCACACTCCTTCATACAACGAAATGACTCATCCAATTCCGCCTCCCTAACCGGAAGACCATCCAACCTAATTTGATCATGTATATCTACAAGAGCAGGTGACGAGAATACCCCCGTTTGATAACCGTGCTCCTTCAATATAGCTTCCATGAAAGCTATAGTGGACCCCTTCCCATTGGTCCCCCCCACATGAATGATTTGTAAATCTTTTTCGGGGTTTCCGACCCGTTTCAAAGCTTCTTTTATATGCTCCAGCCCTGGTTGAATCGCCCCTTCGCTAGCGATGTTCCACCGCTTTTTATATACATCTAATTTTGGAATCAATTGAATCCCTCCATATGTTAAAATTAGCATAGGGTAAGTATATCATGGCCGGAGGGGTCCTATATGAGAAGTTGTTGGGTGATTTATAATGGCAGTTTACTAAGCGATAAATTTAAAGATCAAGCCGTACTTGTGGCCGAGGCGGCAGAACGGGCAGGCATTCAGGCAGTTTTGAAAAAGAATTTCGAAGTGATGATCGATCTTGCAGCACCTCTGGCAGTTCGGCCGGATTTTGTCGTCTTCCTCGATAAAGATATTCTGCTCGCTACTTATTTGAAACAGAATGGCATCCCTGTCTTCAATGACCCGGAAGTGATTGAAACATGCGACAACAAAGCGAAACAATATATCAAGCTCGCAAAGGCTGGCATCCCCATGCCTGCTACAATCATTGCGCCGAAAGTGTATCCGAATTTCACTATTCGGAGCTCAGGTTATTACGAAACGGTCCTTGCGGGATTAGGTCTGCCTCTCATCATAAAAGAAGGACATGGATCATTCGGCATGAAAGTATATTTGATCGAAACGGAGGAAGACTTTTACGCGAAGGTCGAAGAATTGCGGGGAGTTGACTACGTGTTTCAACAATTCATCGCCTCAAGCAGAGGACGTGATGTCCGGGTCAATATTGTTGGCGGTGATATCGTCGCGGCGATGCATCGATCCTCTGAAACCGATTTTCGGGCAAACATCACAAATGGCGGCGTGGCTAGCAGCATTGAACTGACAGCGGAGCAAAAGACGATTGCACTGCAAGCTGCCGAGGCTGTGGGAGCCGAATTTGCTGGCGTTGATTTGTTATATGGTGAAAAAGAAAATCCACTCGTCTGTGAAGTAAATGCCGCCGCCCATATTCGCAATATTTATAATGTAACGGGGATCAATGTAGCAGATAAGATGATCGAGTATATTGTAAGGAAGCTCACATGAAAGGGTGTCTCTATTATTCATCAGCGGAGGCTAAAAGAAATAACGGATTTATCGAAGACTTAATTAGATCGGCCAATCGATTGAATATGGATTTGACTGTTCTGGTTGATGAAGAACAACCTGCAAAAGATAGTAATTTTATTTTATTCCGTGATCGGCATCCTCTTCTATCTTCCAAATGGGAAGCAGAAGGTTTCCGGCTTTTCAATCGGTCGGAAGTGAACCGGATCGCCAACGATAAGTATAAGACCTTTGAGCTTGCGGCATTGCTAGGGGTTCCTGCGGTCCCAACGAAGAAAGTGAACTCTGTGCAACATCTTCCCTCCTTCCCCATTGTGTTGAAAACAAGGGATGGGCACGGGGGCCATGAGGTTTGTCTTTGCCAATCAATAGAAGAGGCAGAGTCCTTTTTTGCTGAACATTCCGGCCGGCAGTTCATTTCACAGCCGTATGTTGAATCAAACAGCACGGATATCCGGGTATTCATGATCGGAAATGAAATTCTAGGGGCCGTAAAAAGGACTGGGCAGGATTCGTTCAAATCAAACTACACATTAGGGGGCTCTGTAGAAAAATACTCTCTTTCCGCCGAGCAGGAAAAGGAAGTACAAACGATCACCAAAGCATTAAAAAGCGATTATATCGGGATTGATTTTCTCTTATTGCCGGATGGCCGCTGGCTGCTGAATGAAGTGGAAGATCCGGTCGGCGCCAGATCATTATATATCACACACGAAGTTTCCCCTGCATGGGAATTGATGAAATATGTGAAAAGTAAATTAGAGGATGAGGTGATAGGTTGAGCCCTGTTGTCTCCATTTTTCTACTGATTCTAATTGTCCTCCCGCTCGTCATATATATTTGCTATATTGCAATTCGAGCCATGAAACAGACGCAATCTGGTTTAAAGATTATGGTACTTGGATTGCATCTATCTATTGTCGGAGGCATATTGCTACTGGATTCCAAGTTAGCTCTCTATGGAACTCCCTATGTTCTCATAGCACTTGGTCTGCTGATTTCCACGTATGGACTGCAGAAAAGCGACAAGGTAACAAAATAAAGCTGGCGGTCTCTTCTATAAAGAAGTCCGCCAGCTCTTTTTACATTTCTTTCAACTCATCAATCCGGCGCTCTACAGCTGCCTTCTTTTCCAAGTAATCTTTTTCTTTCTCCCGTTCTTCTGCAACAACCGCTTCCGGGGCCTTGGAAATGAATCGCTCGTTGGAGAGCTTGCCTTGGACACGCTTCACTTCACTGTCCCACTTCGCCAATTCCTTGGTCAATCGAGCAATTTCCTCCTCAATATTGATCAAGCCTTCTAAAGGCAAGAACAGTTCCGCTCCTGTAATAACAGCTGACATCGATTTGCCTGGAGCTGAAATACCAAGGCCGATTTCGAGTGTGTCCGGGTTGCAGAATCGCTCAATGTAATTTCGGTTGGATTCCAAGACATCTACAATTGCCTGGTCTTTAGCTGCGATATACAAGGATACTTTCTTGCTCATTGGCGTGTTTACTTCCGCTCGGATATTACGCACCGAATGAATGAGATCGACGAGCAGTTTCATTGCTGACGCTTTATCCGTATCCGTTAAAGACGTATCAACAACTGGCCAAGCTGCAGTCGTGATAGAATCCCCTTCATGCGGCAGATTTTGCCAAATCTCTTCCGTAATGAACGGCATGAGAGGATGCAACAGACGCATCGTATTATCGAGTACATAAGCGAGTACCGAGCGTGTCATCTTTTTCGCTGTTTCATCGTCTCCGTATAGTGGCAGTTTCGCCATCTCGATATACCAATCACAGAAATCGTCCCAGATGAAATTATAAAGGGCGCGGCCCACTTCACCGAACTCATACTTGTCAGCCAGTTTCGTCACTTGCTCGATCGTTTCATTCAATCGAGTTAAAATCCAAGCATCCGCCACAGATTTTTCGCCTGACAGATTGATTTCTTCATACGTCATGCCTTCCATATTCATCAAAGCAAAACGAGAGGCATTCCAAATTTTATTCGCAAAGTTCCAGATTGCTTCTACTTTCTCTGTCGAAAAACGAAGGTCTTGACCTGGTGATGAACCCGTTGCCAGGAAGTAGCGCAATGCGTCTGCTCCGTACTGATCGATGACATCCATCGGATCTACGCCGTTGCCGAGCGACTTGGACATTTTCCGTCCATCTTCCGCACGCACTAGACCATGAATGAGGACGTCTTTGAATGGACGCTGCCCCGTGAATTCGATCCCTTGGAAAATCATGCGGGATACCCAGAAATAAATGATATCGTAGCCCGTGACGAGCGTATCAGTTGGGTAATAGCGCTTGAACTCTTCGTTTTCAGCATCCGGCCAGCCCATTGTCGAGAACGGCCATAACGCGGAGGAGAACCACGTATCTAAAACGTCATTGTCCTGATTCCAGTTTTCAATATCAGCAGGTGCTTCATGTCCTACAAATACTTCGCCCGTTTCTTTATGATACCAGGCAGGAATCCGGTGGCCCCACCAAAGCTGGCGAGAAATACACCAGTCGTGCAGGTTTTCCATCCAATTCAAATATGTCTTTTCGAACCGTTCCGGTACAAAATTGACCTTGCCTTCGCCATGCTGAAGATCGATCGCTTCTTTCGCGAGCGGTCCCATTTTAACGAACCATTGCGTGGATAAATATGGTTCTACAACAGCGCCGCTCCGCTCGGAATGGCCGACCGCATGCAAATGTTCTTCGATTTTAAAGAGGACACCCATGTCCTGCAAATCTTTAACGATTTGTTTTCGGCATTCAAAACGGTCCATGCCTTCATATTTTCCTGCTAATTGATTCATGGAGCCGTCTTCGTTCATAACGAGTACGCGCGGCAAGTTGTGGCGATTGCCGATTTCAAAGTCGTTCGGATCATGGGCTGGTGTAATTTTTACCGCACCGCTTCCGAATTCCATATCAACATAATCATCAGCGACAATAGGAATCTCACGGCCGACAATCGGCAATTTGACCGTTTTTCCGATCAAGTGCTTGTAACGTTCATCTTCCGGATGAACCGCAACCGCCGTATCCCCAAGCATTGTTTCAGGACGGGTCGTCGCTATTTCGATGCTTCCGGTTCCGTCCGCTAGTGGGTAGCGCATATGATAGAATGCACCCTGTACATCCTTATGGATTACTTCAATATCAGAGATGGCTGTTTTGGTTGCCGGATCCCAGTTGATAATATATTCGCCACGGTAGATAAGTCCTTTTTCATACAATTTGACAAACACTTCACGAACTGCGCGAGACAGACCCTCATCAAGCGTAAAACGTTCCCGGGAATAATCGAGCGCTAGACCCAGCTTTGACCATTGCGCACGGATATGGCTGGCATAGTCCTCTTTCCATTTCCATGTTTCTTCAAGGAATTTTTCCCTGCCTAAGTCATATCTTGTTTTGCCATCAGCACGCAATTTCTCTTCGACTTTCGCTTGTGTCGCAATCCCTGCATGGTCCATGCCTGGCAGCCATAGCGCGTCATAGCCCTGCATCCGTTTCATCCGGACCAGAATATCTTGCAAAGTCGTGTCCCATGCGTGGCCCAAATGCAATTTACCTGTGACGTTCGGCGGTGGGATTACGATCGTATAGGGTTCTTTCCCACTCTCCGGCTGCGCTTCAAAATACTTGCCCTTAAGCCACCATTCGTATCGGCCTGATTCAATCGACTGCGGATCGTACTTCGTTGGCATTGTACTATTTTCAGTTGTCATACCAATTCCTCCTTCATTTCACACACTTCTCTACAGGATGCATATCAGCGAAAAAGATGCTTACAGGCTTCCGGAAAATAAAAAAACCCCTATCGCCAGAAAGGACGAAGGAGTTATTCGCGGTACCACCTTTATTCGTGCACACTTGCGCATGCACCTCAACATCTTGTAACGGCTTCTAACCGGCTTCCGCTACTTCAATTTCACGGAAACTGCTCCCGGGTGACATTCGACAAAACCATTCATAGACTCTTTCACCAAGCGAGCCCTCTCTACAATGAACCGTCATGTGTACTATCCCGTTCCACGCATCAATATGCAATTGACCTTATTGTACCGGAATGGAATAGGGAACGTCAACCACTTTAAGAAAGGAAGATAGTGATGAGAAGAGGATATAATCCTTATTTATTGCCCCCATGGCTTCGAAAAACACGCTTTTATTGCAAGAGCATCATTATACCGATTTGTGTCTTTCAACTGGTTCGCGTATTGATTATCCCGACAACTGGCGATTTTCTCCTTCTCTGCGCCCTATGTGGTCTCACATTTCTGTTATACAAAAACATCATTTGAACGGAAGGTCGTCGTTGTCCATTCATCCTGAAGGCTCGCGATGTATGATAGCATGTCATCTCCCCCAGTGAACGAACTGCTGTCATACGTTGCGACATGGGTATCGCCAGCAGGCGTTTTTACTGCAACAGCCTCCTTCAAGCTCTCCTCTTGTTCTGCCACTGCCTCAAGATTCTCCTCAGCGGCTGGTTTAACTGCAACTTCCTCCGGCTTCGCTGCTGTCAATTGATCTGCAACCTCAACTTTCGCTTCCGTCTGCGGAGTTGTTACCGCTTCAACGGACTCTGCCTTCTTTGCAGTCGCCTCTGCGACCGCCTTATCCTGCTTTTGCTGTTGTACTTTTTCGTCTGCCTCAAATTTACCCTCGTTTACTTCCGATTGACTTATTTGTTTGGAACTCGTTTGCTCTTCGGCCTTTGCCTCTGCTTGAACAATCGTATTTTCCTTCGGTGCAGCCGCATTTTCTTTCTGCTCATTCGTCACGTCCAGCTCCTTTTTTGCAACTTCATTTTCTGTTGCATGAGCTTCGCTTTCTTTCCCATCTGCCATTTTTTTATTGTTTTCTTCACCATACACACAGTCGACATCCCAGGTAATTTGTAGAACCCCTTCTCCATCCACAGTCGTCTTGACATCTTTAGCGTGGACATGCATCGGATGGCCGACTTCAGGCGGTAAATCGATGTTTAAAGGCACGGCATACTCGAAGTACCCTTGCAATCCTTCTAACTCCACATCGTCAATAAAAATTGCGGCATCGGGGAGTTCATCTCCTCTAGCCCCTTCTGAAAAATTGATTTTCGCAGCGATATGGTAGATGCCCGTCAACCGCACAGCGTCATTCGTTCTCTTTTCAGTAAAACCTGCCTTCACTTTCACCGACTGGGCATCTTGAGGAACGCCGATATGTCCCGGGAAATAAAACGATTCTTCCATCTTCCATTGTAAATTCCTCAACGAAATCCCTCCCTTGCTTCTTCTCATTTGCCATCATATGCATGTAAGCTGTTGAGTAGACTGTCCGGGCACGAGATTCATAAAAAATATACTATAAAAAACACTATGAACCGGAAATTGCCGAGTCATAGTGTTATTTCGTTCATTATCGGTTTGATAACTTATCGAATACTGTATGGAATGCCTTCACCGTTTGTTCAATATGCTCTTCTGTGTGCGCGGTGGATAAGAACATTCCTTCAAATTGGGATGGCGGCAAGAAGATTCCTTCTTCGGCCATCAAGCGGTAATACTCTGCAAATAGATTCAAATCGGAAGACTTCGCTTTCTCATAATTGACGACGTCTTCATTTGTGAAGAAGAAGCCGATCATCGACCCAGCTCGGTTTACTGTGTGCGGAATATTGTATTTCGAAGCTGCTTCACGGAAACCTGCTTCCAATTGATCGCCTAGCTTCATGAAATAATCATAGGACGCTGGAGTCAGTTTTTTCAATGTTTCAATACCCGCTGTCATCGCAAGCGGATTACCGGATAGTGTTCCCGCTTGATACACAGTTCCCGCCGGGGCTATGTGCTCCATGATTTTCCGTTTGCCGCCATAAGCGCCGACAGGAAGCCCTCCGCCGATTACTTTTCCAAGGCAAGTCAAGTCCGGTGTAATGCCGAAATAACCTTGCGCACAGTTGTAACCGACGCGGAAGCCGGTCATCACTTCATCAAAAATCAATAGTGTGCCGTTGTTCTCCGTCAACTCACGCAAGCCTTCCAAGAAACCAGGTTGTGGAGGTACTACCCCCATATTGCCGGCGACAGGTTCAACGATAACACCAGCGAGATCTTCACCGAATTGTTCAAAGACCGCTTTGACACTTTCCAAGTCATTGTAAGCAACTGTAATTGTATTTTTTGCAATGCCTTCCGGAACACCGGGGCTATCCGGCAATCCCAGTGTCGCAACACCTGAACCTGCTTTAATGAGCAGGGAATCCCCATGGCCGTGGTAGCAGCCTTCGAATTTCAGGATTTTGTTTCTTCCTGTATAGCCGCGCGCCAATCTCAACGCACTCATCGTCGCTTCGGTACCGGAAGACACCATTCGGACCATTTCGATGGACGGCACACGGTCGATCACGATTTTCGCGAGTTCATTCTCAAGCAACGTCGGAGCACCGAAGCTTGTACCTGTTTCCGCAACACGTTTGATTCCTTCCACCACATCCGGATCTGTATGGCCTAAAATGAGCGGACCCCATGATAGAACATAATCGATATACTCGTTGCCATCGATATCCTTAATGATGGCACCTTTCCCGCTTTCCATAAAAATAGGGTCCATATTGACGGACTTAAAAGCACGCACCGGCGAATTTACGCCGCCTGGCAATAAGTTGACCGCTTCGGCAAATGCCTCTCTGGATTTCTCATATTGTCTGCTCACTCAATTCTCCTCCAACCAGCGCGCTGCGTCTTTGGCATGGTAAGTCATAATAATATCCGCACCAGCACGCTTCATACTTGTCAATGTTTCAAGAACGATTTGCTTCTCGTCAATCCAGCCGTTTTGTGCCGCAGCTTTCACCATTGCATACTCACCGCTCACATTGTAAGCAACAACTGGCAATAGGACATTATTTTTCACATCGCGGATAATATCCATATAGGACAACGCCGGTTTTACGATCAAGAAGTCTGCACCTTCCATCACATCCGACTCTGCTTCCCGCAACGCTTCCATCCGGTTTGCATAATCCATTTGATATGTCTTGCGGTCCCCGAATTGAGGGGCAGATTCAGCTGCATCCCGGAAAGGGCCATAATAGGCGGATGCATACTTCACCGCGTAGGACATGATAGGAGTATCTTCGAAGCCCGCTTCGTCCAGACCTTTGCGGATTGCTGCGACAAATCCGTCCATCATGTTCGATGGTGCGATAATATCGGCTCCAGCCTTCGCTTGGCTTACTGCTGTCTTCGCTAGAAGATCCAATGAAGGATCGTTCAGCACTCGCTCACCTTCAATAACACCGCAATGCCCATGATCTGTATATTCGCATAAGCAAGTATCCGCAACGACAATTAATTCAGGATGGCGTTCTTTTACAAAGCGAGTGGCTTTCTGAACGATTCCGTGATCATGATACGCACCGGATCCGACTGCATCTTTTTCAAATGGGATACCGAATAGGATGATCGATGGGATGCCGAGCGAGACCACTTCATCCAATTCCGCAGCCAGCTGATCCAATGAAAACTGGTAAACGCCAGGCATAGAAGAAATCGGCTTTTTAATGCCTTCCCCTTCCGCTACGAAAATTGGATAAATGAAGTCTTCTTTCTTCAAGCTTGTTTCGCGCACCATTGAACGGAGTCCCGCCGAATTACGCAGCCGGCGGTTTCTTCTGAATTGCAAGTTGGTCATCTTTGCTCATCCTTTCGTCTCGCCAAAGCGTTGACGAGTTCCATTAATGTATAAATTTTAGGAGTGACATGGACAAGGGCTCCTTCATCGAGAAGTGCCTGCTCTGTCACATGTCCAATCGCACCGATCGTAAAACCTTCCCAGCCGACAACTATCGCTACATTTTCTGCAAACACATGGACAGCAGAAGGACTGGCGAATAAAACGGAGACGGATGTACCATTTTGAATTAACCTGATAATGGTCTCAACCGATTCGATAGAACTCTCTGTACGATAGACCGTCCATTCCTCCACTGCAAAAGGCAGCTCCTCGCGTATTAGGGAACCTGCCAAAGAACCCCGAAGAAACAGAACTTTCATTTGCCTGTCTCCCGAGGGGCGAAATTGCTGGACAAACGTGTCCGCACTGAACACGGTTGGAATGAATCCGACGGTAAACCCTAACCGTTCCAGAGCAGCACCCGTCTGGGTCCCGACTGCAGCGATGTTCATCTGAAACTGGTCAGCTGACAAATGAAAACGTTCCATTTTTGCATGGAACGCCCGGACGGCAGATTGACTTGTGAAAATGAGCCAATCGAACTGATTGCAATCACGCATCCGGCCTTCATCAGACGCCTCGAACATTTCTTCCACCCGAATGAGCGGTGCTGCTGTAGGATGTCCTCCATACCGTTCGACTAGGTCAAAAACTTCAGGTGATTTCTTTGTTCCGGTGAAAATTACGGTTTCTCCAGCAAGCGGTTTACCGTCAGTCATTCATTTCCGCCTTCACTTTCTCAATGACAGCAGCGGCCCCTTCTTCTTTCAGTTTGGCAGCTACCGCTTTTCCTACTTCCACAGCACTCTCGCCGCTGATCGACTCTTTAAAAATTTGCTTCGCGTCTGGAGATGCGATAAATCCAGTTAACTTCACTTCATTGCCATCCAGCTTTGCAAAACCGGCAATCGGCACTTGGCATGAACCATCCATTTCACTTAGGAATGTACGCTCAGCCTCTACTTCTTTCCACGTCTTATCATCCGTCAGTTTCGATAGCTCTGCAAGCAGCTCTTCATCATCGCTTCGGCATTCAATCGCAAGTGCTCCTTGTCCGACTGCAGGGATGCAATCCTCAAGTGCCATGTATTCGGTCACAACCTCATCATTCCAGCCCATCCGCTTCAAGCCTGCTGCTGCCAATAGGATCGCATCATATTCGCCGTCCTGCATCTTTTTCAGGCGCGTATCTATATTTCCACGAATCCACTTAATCTCGATATCCGGTCGCATTAATAGCAACTGGGAGCTTCGACGCAAGCTCGACGTTCCGACAACCGCTCCAGCCGGCAGGTCCATAAACTTGACATGGCCTTTTGAAATATATGCGTCACGCGCATCTTCACGAGGCGGGATGCAGCCGATCGTGAGTCCTTCAGGCAGAACTGCCGGCATATCCTTCATACTATGTACCGCAAAATCAATTTCCTTGTTATACAAGGCTTGCTCGATCTCTTTAACAAACAGTCCTTTTCCGCCAACTTTGGAAAGCATAACGTCAAGGATCTGATCGCCTTTCGTAACAATTTCCTTCACTTCAAATTCAAAGGGCGCCCCCGCTGCTTTCATCTGTTCAATAAACCAGTTTGTCTGTGTCAATGCAAGCTTGCTTCTTCTGGAACCTACGATGATTTTTCTCAATGAAACACATTCCTTTCCATAGAAAGCCCAATCCGTCTTTCTGACTGAAGCTAAATCCAAAAATGAAATTGTGATAGTTTACTGCCTAAGAAAAAATTGATGATGACGAAAAGAAAAGCGAAGACGTTCGCCCAAGCAAAATCGTTCGCTGTCAGTTTTCCACTCTTTTGCAAAAATAATACCAAACTATAAAGCAAAATAAGAAAGAATGATCCAATGATCTTTACATCCATGAAAGTCCAATGATCTAGTGCCACAATTGCCCATTGCATGCCTAGGATCAAACTGATCAGCAAGAGAGGTATCCCCGTAAAAATGGCCGCTTTCATCCCTATCGCCGATTGATGCAAAGAAGGAAACCGTGCAAATTGCTTCGTCCATTTCTTCTTTTTCAAAACCTTATAAACTAGCAAATATAAAATGGCGAATACAAGAGATATAGCAAATGCTGCATAAGAAAGAATCGCAAATGTCACATGAATGAATAGCAATTCAGAAATGAGCGAATCCCCAATCGGTGATTGTTCAATCTGAAATGGCGCAAACGTATAGATCGTCATAAAAATAAAGCCGATAACATTCAGGAAAAACACCGCAAATCCAACCTTATAGAAGAGATGCAGGATGATGGACAGCGTAATAAGAAGCCACGAGAAAAAATAGATCCCTTCAAACAGGGAAAGGATCGGAAAACGTTTCGTTTCAATCATATGGTAAATCAAAAAACCGGTTTGTAATACGTATACCAACGAAAGTATCCAAAACGCACTGCGGTGAGCGACCGTATCTTTATTCAAATAATCGATGAAATAAAATACGAGGCTCACCGCGTACAGGATGACTACAAATTCATGGAACCTAGCCATGGTCATTTCAGCCATGATGCAATCTCTGCCTTTCAAACGATGAAAGAGCGGACATAATCGAAGGCACCTGAAAACAGGTGTATCCAATTCTTCCGATCAAAATGACAGTTCCGGCGCACCGCCGATTTTTACCGGTTTGGCGCTGTTGCCAGATACCGTCTCTCCGGCTGGAATTTCGGATTCTTTCTCAGCAATACCGAAAATTTGTTGGAATAGCGCCAGCTTTTCCATCGCATCCGGATCGGTCGCCAACTCTTTCGCCTGTAGGATCGGTTCTTTTAATAATTGATTGACGATGGATTTTGTATGTTTGTTCAGGAGTTTTTTCTCCCGATCAGTTAAGTTCGGCATTTTATTTTCAATGCTTGTCATCGCATCTGCTTGAATTTGGAGAGCTTTGTTCCGCAATGTTGAAATGATTGGCACAACACCAAGTGTGGCCACCCATTCTTTGAACATGACGATTTCCTGCTCTATCATGATGCCGATTTCGTCAGCAGCACGCTTGCGCTCTGCCAGGTTCGCTTCAACGATCCCCTGCATATCATCAATGTCATATAAGAATACACTTGGCAGCTCCCCGATGCGTGGATCCAAGTCACGCGGCACAGCAATGTCGACCATGAACAAAGGTTTCCCTTTACGCAGCTTCTCCACCATTTGCATGAGTTCCAAGTCGATGACAAAATCTGTAGCGCCTGTTGAGCTGATCAAAATATCAGCTTCCAGCAAAGTGCATTGCAGCTCCTGCATCGATTTGGCGCTTCCGCCAAATTGTGCGGCCAGGTTTTCCGCCTTGGACAAGGTCCGGTTGACAACAGTCACTTTGCCTACACCGCTGCCATACAAGTTTTTAATGGCGAGCTCACCCATTTTGCCTGCTCCCAGGATGACGATATGCTTATCGTGCAATGTACCGAAAATCTTTTTCCCCAGTTCTACGGCAGCATAAGAAACAGAAACCGCATTTTCACCAATAGCTGTTTCTGAATGAGCTCGTTTCGCAAGGGTAATCGCTTGCTTGAACAATTCATTAAAAATGGTACCCGTTGTACCAATTTCCTGTGCTAACAAAAAGCTCGAGCGGACTTGGCCCAAAATTTGCGTCTCTCCGAGCACCATCGAATCGATGCCTGCCGCCACTCGCATTAAGTGTTCATACGCACCGTCATTTTCGTAAATGAGCAAGTGTGGAGACAACTCATCTATGGAGAGACCGAACCAATCCGCAAGGAACCGTTTAACGTAGTAACGCCCTGTGTGCAGCTGATCCGCTACAGCGTAAATTTCCGTCCGGTTGCAAGTCGAAATGATAATATTCTCCAATATGCTTTTTTCTTGCTGCAATTGTCGCATCGCCTCAGGCAGCTCTGCTTCAACGAAAGAAACCTTCTCCCGTATTTCAACAGGTGCCGTACGGTGATTGACACCAACTACGATTGTATGCATTGGGTCCTTCACACCTCTCACGTTCTTATTCACGATTATCATTATAACATATTTGAAGGGCAATGACGGTTTTAAATTGTGAACAACCTATGAAATTCAACGGTTTAACCAATGTTTTTATAATCATTATTAGATAATAAACAAGTCCGGATCAGCTTTCCGATCCGGACTTTTCCACCTCTGGAAAAATGAATTTGTTACAAATATGACGCCATTTCACAACTATAGTACAGAATTTGTGAGTTTGAGGTCAGCCAGACTCCGGCGGCTAGAGGCTCGGGGTCATAAGCCAAAACCGCTGTGTGGCAAAGAGCGCCACTTCGCTGTTTCGTCTTATGCCTGTCGCCTCTGATCAAGCCGCCCTCCGCTTTTGTTATCACATTCTGCTTTCGATTTCTCTCCAGGCTTCTTCCATGCCGATTCCTTTTTCGGAGGAGAATACGATGAGCGGGTCTTCTGGGCGAAGATTCAAGGAGTCTTTGATGACTTTTTTATGCTTCATCCATTTGCCCTTTGGAATTTTATCCGCCTTTGTCGCGATGACGATGGCCGGGAGATTGTAGTGTACGATAAAGTCGTACATGAGCCGGTCATCTTCAGAAGGGGCATGTCGTAAATCAACGATTTGGATGACGGCACGAAGTTGTTCGCGGCCCGTCAAGTAGCGTTCGATCATTTTACCCCATGCTTCCCGTTCGGACTTGGACACTTTGGCATAGCCATATCCCGGTACGTCGACAAAGAACAATTGTTCTTCAATTTTGTAAAAGTTCAGCGTTTGTGTTTTGCCCGGTTTGGATGACGTGCGGGCCAAACTCTTCCGTCCAATCATTTTATTGATAAAGGAAGACTTGCCTACATTTGAACGGCCAGCTAATGCAAATTCTGGATATCCATCATCGGGATATTGTTCTGGCTTGACAGCACTCATTATCATTTCCACGTTATTGACTTTCATTGCGGTTTTGCCTCCAATGCGATGTCGAGTACTTCTTCCGCATCCGAAACGAGCTTGAATGTCAATTCTTTTCGCACACTTTCAGGAATATCTTCTATATCGCGTTCATTATCCATCGGTAATATGATGGTTGTCAACCCGGCGCGATGCGCACCTAACGTCTTCTCTTTGACACCGCCGATTGGTAGAACACGGCCGCGCAGTGTAATTTCGCCTGTCATACCGACTTCCCGCCGGATCGGCCGTTTTGTCAAGGCAGATACTAACGCAGTTGCGATGGCGATACCAGCTGAAGGGCCGTCCTTCGGCACAGCTCCTTCCGGAACATGAATATGGATATCTTTGTTTTCATGGAAATCATCTTCAATGTTAAAGTCTTCAGCTTTGGAGCGGACATATGACATGGCGGTCTGTGCTGATTCCTTCATAACATCACCTAGCTTGCCCGTCAGTAGTAATCTTCCTTTTCCGGGTGATAATGAAACCTCGATTTGCAGTGTATCACCGCCTACTGTCGTGTAAGCCAGGCCGGTGGCGACTCCTACTTGATTGACTTCCTCTGCTTTCCCATGCTTGAATTTCTTTTTTCCGAGAAGAAGCTGTACAGTCTTCGGATTTACTGTAATTGTTTTTCGCTCTCCCGTAACGATCAGCTTTGCCGCTTTCCGGCAAATCCGAGCAATTTCGCGCTCTAAATTACGTACTCCGGCTTCCCGTGTGTAATGTCTGACGATATCCAAAATCGCCTCATCCGAAAACCGTACTTGGGATTTTGTAAGACCATGTTCTTTCAATTGCTTAGGAATCAAATGGTTCTTTGCAATTGCCCGCTTTTCAATTTCTGTATAGCCGGCAATCGAAATAATTTCCATCCGATCACGCAATGGCCCAGGAATCGAGCTGAGATCATTGGATGTGGCAATGAACAACACATTCGATAAATCATATGGTTCCTCGATATAATGATCACTGAATGTACTATTTTGTTCAGGATCCAATACTTCCAGCATGGCGGAAGAAGGATCTCCACGGAAATCATTTGACATTTTATCGATTTCATCTAAGAGGAAAACAGGATTTATTGTTCCGGCCTTCTTCATTCCTTGAATGATGCGTCCCGGCATGGCCCCGACATATGTACGTCGATGGCCTCTAATTTCGGATTCATCCCGGACGCCGCCTAGAGAAATACGGACGAACTTCCTTCCCAGCGACTCTGCAATAGAGCGGGCCAGAGAGGTTTTTCCGACACCCGGAGGCCCATCGAGACAGAGGATCGGTCCTCGAAGGGATTTCGTCATTTGACGGACCGCCAAGTACTCCAAAATACGTTCCTTCACTTTTTCCAAACCCTCATGATCCCTATTCAAAATTTCTTCCGATCGGGATATATCGAGCTGGTCCTTTGAAGCATTCGACCATGGCAAAGATACAAGCCATTCAATATAATTACGGATCACACCGCTTTCGGCAGCGGCAGAAGGCAGCTTTTCATAGCGATCCAGTTCTCGCAAAGCGGCTTCTTTGGCGCCTTCCGGCATAGCTGCTCCGTCAATCCGTTCTTTCAGTTCTGCGACCTCAAGCCCTTTCCCGTCTTTATCTCCTAATTCGGTTTGAATGGCTTTCATCTGTTCACGCAAATAAAACTCTTTTTGCGTGCGTTCCATCGCTTCCCTGACTCGCTCGGTGATCTTCTTCTCCAAGTTCATGACTTCTTGTTCGTTATGAAGCTTGCTGATCATCCATTCCAGCCGCTCTTTCACGTCCAGCATCTCCAAAATTTCCTGTTTTGCCGCAATATTGATTGGCATATGAGAAGCAAGCGTGTCAGCCAATCGGCCAGGTTCCTCAATCTGTTCAAACGTAGCAAGCGTTTCTTTCGATACGCGCTTCGATATTTTGGCAAACTTCTTAAAATAAGAAAGAAGCGTCCGCATCAAGGCTTCGCTTTCCGCATCTTTCACCTGTAGATCTGGAATACTTTCCACATCCACAACTGGATATAAATCCGCTTCTCGATAGTCCGACCAAACTGCCCGTTCCATTCCTTCGATCAATACCCGATGCGTTCCGTTCGGAAGCTGTGTCAACGATTTTACGGTTGCTAATGTGCCGATTTGGTAAATGTCTTCTGGTTCTGGATTTTCCAAAGTGATATCGCGCTGTGTCACTAGGAAAATTAGATTGTCTTGGGCTATAGCATGTTCGATCGCAAAAACGGAGCGCTCTCTCCCGACGTCAATATGTAAAATCATCGACGGGTACACCAGCATCCCGCGAAGTGGCAATAAAGGTATGTTCGTTTTTAACGCCATACGGAAGTCACCTCCATAAGTTATGTATGTCCAACTTCATTCAATCCTATAAGGTGGAAAAAGCCGACAACCGACGAGCGAGTGATTCGCATCTTCGGAGTCAGCTATTTCCTCCATAAATCAAGCCGTGTTCTTCTCTTGATCTAAATCCAGTTGTGATCCGTCTGCACGGTATAAAATCGGATTGGATTTACCAAGGACCGCGTCTTTTGTAATGATGCACTCCGTCACTTCTTCAAGGGATGGGAGTTCATACATAATATCCAACATTATATTTTCAATAATGGATCGCAATCCCCGAGCCCCTGTCTTCCGTTCGATCGCTTCCTTCGCAATTTCAATCAACGCGTCATCTTCGAAACGAAGCTGCACTCCGTCCATTTCGACCATCTTTTGATATTGCTTCACGATAGCATTTTTAGGTACAGTAAGAATTTGATACAGCGTGTCTTCATTTAACGGTTCCAATGTCGCCACCACTGGAAGACGTCCTATGAATTCCGGAATGAGGCCGAACTTCTGAAGATCTTCAGGAATCAATTGAGAAAGTACAGTGCCTTCCTTCTTCTCTTCCTTCTCCTCATTTGATCCAAATCCGATAACCTTTCGTCCGGTCCGGCGTTTGATGATGTCTTCAATTCCATCGAATGCTCCACCAACAATAAATAAAATGTTGGTTGTATCGATTTGGAGGAACTCTTGGTGAGGGTGTTTCCGGCCGCCTTGTGGCGGAACGCTGGCAACCGTGCCTTCCAAAATTTTAAGTAATGCCTGTTGAACACCTTCGCCTGAAACATCACGAGTGATGGATGCATTTTCCGCTTTTCTTGCCACTTTGTCGATCTCATCAATATAGATGATCCCTTTTTCTGCACGCTCAATATCAAAATCGGCAGCTTGAATTAGTTTCAAGAGGATATTCTCGACATCCTCCCCTACATATCCCGCTTCCGTTAAAGATGTTGCATCCGCAATAGCGAACGGCACATTCAAAATACGGGCCAATGTTTGGGCAAGCAACGTCTTCCCGCTCCCTGTCGGTCCGATTAGAACGATATTCGACTTGGAAATTTCCACATCGTCGATCTTGCTGTTGGAGTTCACACGCTTATAATGGTTGTAAACTGCAACCGCCAATGATTTCTTGGCACGATCCTGGCCAATGATATATTCATCAAGGATGCTTTGGATCTCGCGTGGCTTCGGAACGTCTTTCATTTCGAAGTCCTCGTCCAGACCCACTTCCTCTTCTACGATTTCCGCACACAATTCCACACATTCATCACAAATATAAACACCTTGACCGGCTACGAGCTTCCGCACCTGATCCTGGGTTTTCCCACAAAAAGAACAGCTTAAATTATCTTTTTCATCATTAAATTTGAACATCATGCTCACCCCTATCAAGTGACAATCTTACAAGATTCCCCCGTATTTATCAACTAATTAGAATTACGCCCGCAACAGTCTGATCCTATGAAAAACAAGGTACGGACTTCCGTACCTTGTTATATTCAGCTAAACATTCGGTTATTATTCAGTGATGTTTGCATTGTCGACAAGAAGCTCAACCGTTTTATTGAAACGAAGGTCGTTTTCAAGAACGTCTGTGCCGCCAAGTGTCTTTTTAATTTGGTCGATTTCCATGCCAAATTGCTCTGACATTTTTTCAAGCTCTGCATTGATCTCTTCTTCTGTCACTTCCACGTTTTCCGCTTTCGCGATCGCTTCCAGTGTCAAAGAAACTCGTACGCGGCTTAGTGCATCATCCTTCATTTGGGAACGCAATGCAGCCTCGTCTTGGCCCGAAAACTGATAGTACAAGTCAAGGTTCATGCCTTGCGTTTGCAAGCGGCGGCCAAAGTCTTCTACCATACGGTCGATTTCGGACTCGATCATGACTTCCGGAATCTCAACTTCAGCATTTCTCGCTGCCGCTTCCACTAAATCATCGCGAAGAGCTGTTTCAGCTGCGCCTTTTTTCTCTTCAGCAGTTTTTTCTTTCAATTTAGTACGTAATTCATCAAGTGTTGAAACCTCTTCGTCGATTTCTTTCGCAAGCTCATCGTCCAAAGAAGGAATTTCTTTTGTTTTAATTTCGTTCACTTTCACTTTGAATACAGCCGGCTGGCCTGCCAATTCAGCTGCATGGTATTCTTCCGGGAATGTCAATTCGACATCTTTTTCTTCACCGAGTTTCATGCCAACCATTTGCTCTTCAAAGCCAGGAATGAATGAACCAGAACCAATTTCAAGATCGTACCCTTCTGCTTTGCCGCCCTCAAACGGTTCTCCGCCTGTAAATCCTTCGAAGTCAAGGTTGACTGTGTCACCGTTTTCAATGGTTCCTTCTTCTTTCACAACCATTTCAGCAAACGCTTGTTGACGATCTTTTAATTGTTCTTCAACTTCTTCATCTGTAACTTCAGTTTCTTGGCGCTTCACTTCAAGGCCTTTGTACTCACCAAGCTTCACTTCAGGTTTCAGTTGAATGTGCGCTTTATAAATAAGTGTTTCGCCTTTTCCGATTTGCTCAACGTCGATTTCCGGCTGAGCAATCGGTTCTACGTCTGCTTCATCCAATGCGTTTGAATATGTTTCAGGTAGAACGAAATCAAGAGCATCATTATATAGAGATTCTACTCCATACATTTTTTCAAACATTTTGCGCGGCATTTTTCCTTTACGGAAACCAGGCGCTTGCACTTTTTTCACGACTTTGGCAAATGCTTTATCTAGAGCCGCATCAAATTGCTCCGCAGAAACTTCAACTGTTAACGTACCTTTATTACCTTCTTGTTTTTCCCATTTAACAGACATTAAAAATACCTCCGAATCATTATGAACAAATATATTCCATCACGTATATACGTCATTTACAACCATTACAGTATATCATAGTCTTCCTATCTTTCAACAGATTTAATACAATGGACGTTCCCCCGATTCAGCGATCCAAATCCATATCTACATATCGGATAAAGTCGATTAGTTCATCGTCCGGGAGCTGTTGCCCTGTCATCAGGCTCTCTATGTATATTTTGTACGCATCCATCACTTCGTCCGGCGTATAGTTCCCCCAACTGAAAGGATAGGAGACAATCCCATATTTCCTTATGATCGACTTGACCATCTCTAGTTTGGATGGGTCTTTCTCTAATGTCTGTTCAGCAAGCTGTAAGACATCCCCTGTCAGCTCGTCTTCATTCGGCAATGGCAGCTGAGCCGGAATCACTTTCATTTCCATGCCGAACTTCCGAATTCCCACTTCTTTTTCATACTTAGCCTGCTTCAATAATATTAATGAGAAGGTTTTTACAACCGGCGAAACATCATCCGACCTGATAATTCGGGTTAAAACGGGAAGCATGGCGTCCAACTCACTATTTTCTAAAGAAGCCAGCATCGCCTGCTGCATATCCGTTCCGATCGTCATGAATTCCTCAAAGGAGAAACGTTCAGCGGCTGAATTTCCTTCCTGGTTCCCATACCGCTCCGAAAGACGTTCATTCAATTCACGCAAGTAGTTGAACTTTTTGATCATTTGTTCCGGTATGATCTGCTCTTCAAAAAGGGTTTCAATCGTTTCTCTCACTTCGTCGTAATGCTGCAGCTGAATACTGATCGCCAAGTATAATTCCATCGCCGCAATATAATCTGCTGTTCCGCTATAGAGGAGTCGCGCTGCAAACTCCTTAGCGCGTGAGAAATCCTTTGTCTCATAGAGCGCGATTGCATATGGGCCAAGAAACTCTACGCTCTCGGGATTGTAACGAATCGCTTGATCAAAAGCCTCCACCGCTTTTTCAAATTGCTCTAGCTCCACTGCCTGTCTCCCGTCTTCTACCAACTTTTCATAAGCGCCTGGAAAGACAATGACATTGTCTTTCTTCAGAAGCCTTCCATATTTACGCCGCAATCGCACACCTTCTTTCTCTCTTCCTTCACTATACCATATAGTATTTTCCATTTAAATTTGTATTATAACTGTTCACATTATCCATTTGCTTTTACAGCCGCTTACCTTCAATTTCCATTACAAGAAATTAGATTTTCGTGTTACAATAATATCATAAATTTAAGACAAACTGCCCAAGCGGGAGTTGAGAAGGTTGGTATCTAAATGACCCATTTACGACTCGTTGTGAACAATGAAAAAACTAGCGTCAAACCCGTCTATTCACCAATTTACTTCTCAAAAGATCGACCCCTTCTCGTTAAGACGGAACTGCTCGAACGAATCACTGAATACATAGAACCCCAATATCTAGATCTATATATTAGCGCAGCCATGGAATGTTTCGCTGATGTCTTAGAGTTAGAAGCTAAGTACAATACTTCAAACAGCTGAATGCATTTTTTACATACAAATTGTTCTGACAACCTTGCTTATTCTGCAAGGTTGTTTTATTTTCTATCCCCCTCAGTGCCGCTCCTTATGCATTTGAAATTAGGTATGAATGGCAATTGGAATGCATAGAATAGGCCGACTGAATTTGAAGGAGTGAGGAGTATACCGTCTTTTGTATTACAATCATTAGAGGAAATTCGCTTCTGGTCAAGAATTATGAAAGAGCATGCATTTTTCTTAAGTTTGGGTTTTACCGCGGATCAAACAAAACTTATCCAAGAAGCCCGGCAGTATATCGTGATTTTCGAGCAAATCGAAGAGCAGGCCGCTAACTACAATGCGCAAACGAGTCCAGAAGTAATTCGTCAATTTAACAACCAAGTTTACCAAGCAGCCGCCTCGATTTGGGCATTTAAGCGAAAAGTGCTTGGACTTATTCTCAGCTGCAAAATCATATCCAATAACATGCCTCTGTTAGTAGACCATATTAGTAGAGAGGCGGCTTACTTTGCAAAGCGCCTCAAAGAATTAAATGAAGGAAAATTAAAACCTCTGCCAGAAGCTATCATTAAAGAAAACGTCTTCTTTTTACGGATCATGGCGGATCATTCCAAGTTTATCGGACATCTTCTGGATCCCTCTGAACGTAAACTAGTTGAGCAAGCGAGAGATTTTAGCCATGATTTTGATCAATTGTTGTTTCAAGCGCAAGACCTTGATAGCATGCGCCCGCAATCGGAGACAGTTCCGCTTCTTGAACAATTCTTAGACCAAAACAGAGTGTCTGTTGTTTCTCTTCGCGACTTTAAAAAGACTGCCAGAGAACTCATTGAGGCCTGTAAAATTAAAAGCACCATCCATCCGCTCCTCGCAGATCATGTGTATCGGGAAGCCGATCATTTCTTACACATTATCGATGCTTTTGATGAGCACTTAGTTGCGTTACAATCATGAACCGTATTCCTAACAACAGGCAAACAATTACGCAAGCATTGGGAACGCATTTTTCTCAATGCTTTTTATAATTGTTAGACAAAAGATGTCAGCTTTTAACTCGAGACGATTTTCCACTCAATTCATGGTATAGTTGGATTATAATAACGCAGTATCTTTCGTTAAAAAGTATGTAAGATTCTACTTGCACTGCACTCATTTATCAATATAATGGGAGGCCTCTTTGTATGAACCCAACAAGAAAAAAAATTGCAGTTGTAACAGGTGTAAGCCGTCTGAGAGGAATCGGAGCGGCTATTTGTCTAGAGTTAGCTGACGCAGGCTATGATATTTTTTTTACCTACTGGACTGCATATGATAAAAAGATGCCTTGGGGAATAAGTGAAGACGAACCACTAAAACTACGAGAGGAATTACAAAACAAGGGCATCAGGGCTGTCTGCTCGGAAGTGGATTTAACTGCTGATGAGGGACCTATTCAGCTTTTTAACAGCGTATGCGAACAACTGGGCGATCCTGATATTCTGATCAACAATGCAACATATTCTACTTCCAATGATATTTCAAATATTACTGCTGATGAACTAGATAAGCACTATTTGGTTAATGTTCGTGCTACAACGCTAGTAAGTAGTCAATTCGTCAAAGTCTTCACTAAAAAATCAGGGGGAAGAATTGTTAACCTTACATCCGGTCAGTTTCAAGGACCTATGTGTGGAGAACTAGCCTATGCCACTACAAAGGGAGCCGTCGATGCTTTAACAATCACGTTGTCAGCGGAGCTTGCCCCATTAGGAATCACGGTCAATGCCGTTAATCCCGGACCGACCGACACGGGGTGGATGACAGAGGATATAAAGAGGGGCCTAGCACCATTGTTTCCTTTCGGTAGAGTAGGCGAGCCAAAAGATGCCGCTAAATTGATTGCATTTCTAGTTAGCGAGGACGCAGGTTGGATTACAGGTCAAATCATCCATTCGGAAGGTGGATTTAAAAGATAACACGCATGCAAGGCTAGACTTCATAACTATAATACCTACTCGTTGAAAGATAGCAGATTTCTCTCGGCAAACTAATTTGTACTTCATTCTCTTTTTAACAATTTGTCTTTTTCCAAAAGAGCACTTTTGTTGATTGTTTTACTCTTTGATCTCATGCCATGCACCACGGTCGCTTCTGCTATTTGTTCTAAATGTATATAACCTGCTCCGGCTAGTGCCCTGAGAGCAGGTTTAGATTATCCTTTTGAAGATCCTTTGATAGAATCCTCTCTTCACCTTCCTCTCCATTGCAATTAGAGTGACAAGCTGCCCGTCTGTATGATTCCCTATCTGAAACGCTATTTCTGTTGCATCAACGTAGTTTGATACTGTAATGTCTCATGGATTTTGGTATTCCTTTCAACTCGAATACCCCACTGTAAAGTAAATGTCGAATTCGAAATTCTAAGTAATAAATGTCGATATACTCCTCCATACTTTCTAGAATTGTACCAATCACACTCCCCGCTGTAATGAAATCTTTCCTCTCTTGCAGATCATGCATTTTTTCTACAGTTTCTATAATGAGAGGATCATAGTAATGATCTGGTACGCTTTTAATTTCACCGTCTTTCCAAATGCGTAACACTTCTTTCGTTTGAGATAGATCGTCCCATTCCTTTTGAAATCGCAAACACTCCTCACGAGTTAAAGGTTTGTTCGCATGATGAGATGCATATATACGTCTTATATGTTCCGAACCAATTTGTCCAGTGTGAAAAACAGGTCGCTCTTCTTGCGCATTGGCCACTTTTACCCAATAGTCAGTCGAATTAATGAGAATGAGGTCATTCGGCTTGTCTCGTAAACAATAGAGGAAAAAGCGCAGACCCGTTTGTTCTCCGGCATTATTGCCAAACCAGATATAGATCGGAACATGACTTGGAATACCCTCCATCTCCCGCAATGTATTGGTGAATTTATTGGCATATACATCATCATCTTGTTCCCAGTTGATGTTATCAGCTAGCCATTCTTTCCGGAAACTTTGCCCTGCCTTCTCATCCATCTTCCAGAGTGGTCCAATTGAAAAGGAATCCGGAAATCCAATTACGGTTTTCGGCCTTTTCACTCCCACACGCAAAGAACCCGCTGCTGATTCCGTAGCAACAATATGAAACTCGTCCATTCGAATTTCTCCTCTATTTACATCTCGGACTAGCTGAATCTGTTTATTTATTTCTTCTACTATCTCATTCATACATTCCTGATTTATGACGACTCCATTGCCATGAATTGAAGAACTTGCCTCGTGATGGAATGTCTCAAAGTCATCTCCCTCATTGATTTCAAATATCTCCCACTTGTAACTTTCTAATTGTATATCCGAAACGGTTACATATTTGTCCAGTTCCATTTTATAGACCATAACGATATGGGGTTCAAATAAAAAATAGATAAATGGATAACTTGCTTTTGTTTTCATGAGAAATAATTCCCTTCATATGCCTTCTACCTTCATCCCTTTATTAAAAGACCATTCATTTTATTATCGGCAGGCTCACTTGGCTGACCCAATCCTGAATGATTCGCTCATGAATGGGAAGTAAATGAGGGAGCTGGTCACGGGAAAAAAATCGATGTTCCCGACTTTCTTCATTGTTTTGAATAAGCTTGCCTGAAAAGCTAGTAGCATGAAATATAATTTGCACACTGAAAATTTGATCTCCATTCATATATTCCGAAAACCCTTCTCTACCTGAATAAAGACCAAACAACTGTAGCTGTTTAGCTGACAATCCTGTTTCCTCGAGTGTTTCACGGACAGCGGTCTCATGAAACGTCTCTCCTGGCTCCATCATGCCCCCTGGTATACCCCAAGCATCTCGATCTTTCCGGTGTTGCAGTAAAATTTGATTATCTTGTTCCAATATAATGCCACAACCCACTGTCATTAGCATGTCATTCCCAATTAGTTTCCGCATTGCTTGAATATAACTCATTTTTCCTCCTCGAGAAATTTTATTTTGATCATCCTAATTTTTGGAGTAATGCCGTCACAAGCAACTTGCCCCAAAAAGTAAACGACTGCCAAGCAGACAGTTGAAGGAAGTAATACTTTCTTTGGTTATGTAGACGATTTTATAGAGAACATGTTGCTAATAATTCTTTATTTTGTAAGATATAAAAAATAGTTATCTGGTTTTACTTTTCATCTGTCCATTCCGGTTAATAGTTCAGGTATGTTGGGCATGTATAGAATTTCATCCTCAATTACTACTACAGCGTTTCGCTCTGAGGCTGATCACATAGCTTTCTATTTCTCTCACTTAATTGTGAATACCTCCTGAAGACAACAAATAGAAAGTCTCTTTAAAGAGAGCCCACCTCTTGTCTTTACGAATAACATAGGTATTCTAGAAAGAACTTAGAGGTATTCATTTCCTTTTTTTTCACATTTTACTACTATTTCGATATCTGCTACACTATACAACACGACTGCTTATTCAACATTCGGAAACAAGCTAGTTTTAGAAGAATAAGAGTATCGATTATTTGGAAAGCAGGTATAAAATTATGTCTATACGATTGGAATCAGACCGCTTACTTCTACAGCCTTTTAGACAAAAAGATGCCTTTAGAATTAGAGATTTGGCAAACGATAAAGAACTTGCAGATATTCTCGGTCTTCCCCACCCTTATGAATTGAAGCATGCCGAGGATTGGATTGCATCGCAATCTGTACTGATAAAAGACGGGAATGAATACCCTTTAACTATTGCTTTGAAGGAGACAAATGAAATTATCGGTACGATTACCATAAGAATTGATAAACGTAATCGTAAAGGAGAACTCGGATATTGGATCGGCAAAGCTTATACCGGGAACGGATTTGCGACAGAAGCCGTACAGAAGATAATAGAATTTGGATTTCACCAATTAAAGCTAAATAAAATTTGGGCATCCGTATTAACGAGAAATAGTTCTTCAAAACTCGTTTTGAAGAACTCTGGACTTCAAAAGGAAGGAACGTTAAAGCAAAATAAGATTTTACATAATGTATATGAAGATATTGATATGTATGGCATCTTACTTTCGGAATACACCAAAATATGCAAATAAAGCACTTGCTTTTGTGTTTTCTCATCTATGCTCCCCACCTAATCCATTGCATGCTTACGTGTCGCTTTGCAATCAATCCTCATAAGATGATTCAACATTCCAAAAAGATTATTTACCAATGACTAGCCATACCAGGGCATAGTGGTGCAAGAAAGTCTATTAAAACCAAAACGAATATCAGTATTGACGAGAAAGGAGAGTAGCTAATGAATCGTAAAAGTGCTGTGTTCATTTTCATTATTTCCACTTTTATACTGACATTCTGTTTGGCGGCATTATTTCATTTTTGCAATTTGGATATGTTATCACCCTTTCTTATGTTTATTCCACTAGCTACAAGTTTTTTTGTACAAAAATTATTGTTGAAACAACCTATTTTAGGTCCAAGAGGATTCGGTTTTCGGTTGGGCAAAAAAAAGTTTTTAGTACTGGCACCCTTGTTCAGTTTTTTGTTTATAGTCATTGTGTATGCGGTCTCCTTTCTGCTTAATCCAGACCTCTTCTCAATTGAACAAACATATAAAATTGTACAGGATACGGTAACATATAATGAAAACTCCTCACTCTTTTCGAATATTTTAATTGCTGCGCTTTTGCAGCTACTAGCCGCCCCATTACTGAACATCTTCATATTTTTAGGAGAAGAAGTCGGTTGGCGCGGATTCCTGTATCCGAATTTACTATTGGTATATGGAAAAAAAGGACTCCTTATAGGCGGCTTAATTTGGGGAGTGTGGCACACTCCTATGATTTACTTTTATAACTTAAATTTTGGGAACCATCATCATTTAGGTATACTTTTCATGACGATTTTTTGTATTTTGGCCGGGATTATACTCCAGTATTTTTATGAGAAAAGCAATTCGATTTACTCGGTTGCATTAATGCATGGAATGCTAAATATTTCCGGGAATTTTATTTTCTTATTTTCAGTGGAAAAAGAGCATAGATATTTTATAGATGGTGGTACGGGGATTATTGGCATTATCATTTTGCTGCCAATTGCTTATTTTTGTTATAAACATTTTCAGGTGAAAGAGTAATATATTACGACTTTCTATGTTGAATTGGAACAGGACTAGCTTTATATAATTGTCTAATATAACAGCAACAATCATTCTCCAGGCAATGTCTTCATTAAAAAAAAGCTACAAAGAAAGCTCCGATACAACCATAGGTAACTGTGAATGATACTGCGACCGGAGTTGAAACGTATGTTCGTGTTGGTGCATGTAGTTATGTTAAAGATTTAGCGACAGAAGTAAATTGCCTTATTGCTACTAGAACCAGATTGCCACAACGGCCTATTCCAGTTAGGAAATAAGCTATCGAGTAATAAATACCGATAACAAAGCTTGGTCTATCCTTACTATAGTTGGATTCCTTACAAGCACTGCTGATGGTGGAAAATTAAATACTCTTGAGAAACGTCTAACCGTAGGAAAAGCCATTGTAGAGGGCATTCGAAATTCCCACCAATGTAATACCTTCATAATATATCAAAAGCACAGAATATAATTTTCGATATTCTGTGCTTTGTTTTATCTTCCTGCAGCATATATAAACTGAAATTTCATGTCTTTATCAAAAGACATAGTAACTGAATGACTATCTTCTTTTTCATATATAAAATAAGTAAGCTCAACACCATCAGGATGTTTATTAATATAAGATATCGACATAGGATATCCACCTAGATCAACACGAAATGGTATATTGCCTTCTGGTACACCAAAATCAATCTCACCATTTTTCACTTCAAATTCCACGTTGAATTCAGTTTTCAATTCTTCAAATTTACCTTTTGATATTAAGCTCATGATTCTCCTAGAAGCACGATCACCAACCTGTAAATCATTATTATAATCAGATAAATCAGTTTTAAGTTGTTCATTCTCTTCCTTTAATTTCTGAATTTCCTTATTTAGATTTTCAAACTGACTCTCTTCTTTTCCAAGCTGATCCATATCATTTTTATTCGAGCAACCGAATAAAAACAACAAGATAAAGACAACTATCCAAACTCTTTTCAATGCAAGTCAACCTTTCTTGATTTTTAATCAGGTGAAGCTCCTACTCCTCTTCCCTGCTCATTTCACTTTATAAATTGAACATATGTTTACAAAATATATAGCTAAATAGTAGATGCAATCAATTTCTCATTACTGAGAAAAACACACGAACCCTTTGGGGGGGGTCATGCGCTTCTACCAAGATTTCCTCTATACCATACATCCTTAATGGTATCTTCCCTTAAACTGTTTCGCCATTAAAAAATGTCTAGTCAAAATTGAGGTTATAAAATGTTGTTCCAGCAAAGCCCCTGTTCATTATTTAATCTTTCATTCTTTCCACTACCTTGATTGCACTCGTTGAAGCTAACTTTTTATCACTTAATGTATGTCCTTTTACAAGAGAGATATCGTATTCTCCAATCGAGAAATATTCATTATTCGAACCTTCCTTGCTCTTTTTAAATTTTATCGTATATTCATTATTATCTATTGTAGTAAGCTCCCAACTAGCACCAACTGTTGTCAATTCAGAACTGGCTGATATTTTTCCCGCGTAGTACCCTTCCTTATCCTTCACTAATTCGCCGACCAAATATGTATTTTCACTTGATTGGATGACTACTACATTTTCTCCATTCGTTGTTGTTAGCAAATCAATACGACCTTTAACATTTTCTTTCTGAACAAGCTGTTTCAACGCTTCTTCTTTAGAAGGGAAATGTTCAATTGCTCTCTTCTCACTGCAAGCAGATAAGAAAAAGATAGATGTAACTGTTAACAAAATAATAAATTTTCTAATGATAACCGCCGCCTTCATTGTTTGATTTTGATAAAAACTACTTGCTACTGTTCACAATGGTACTGTTACGTAAATAAGGACACATCTTACGAATGTTCATTCCACTTAGAAGTATCGGTAATACAATTAACCAATTATTCTAGTCACGTATGGTTCGCTGTTTAGTAATCAACGTCATACTTACATTAATTTACCACAACATAAACTACTATTGGGCAAAGGGTATAAATATAGCCTGACTTTCCTTAGTTCAAAAGGTTCCCATCGGCTCTATGAATTCTAAACATTCTTTCTCAATAATATTTACTCTCTCACTCAAACCCATATTCGGTAATTATTTATTAGTAATCCATAATTTAACGAAACCCTTTTATGCGACTCCTTCGTGCTCGCTTTCTGCACGCAACTACTGATCGAAAAAACCCTTCAAACCAACAAATTCAATGATCTCCCCGTAGTAAACCAACACCCTGCTTCTTTTTAAGCGATACAAATTAAATACCAAACTTAGGAATGTTTGAAATAGAACAATAAATTTGTATAGACTAATAATTGAGTTTGTTTTACAATGAACTTGTTCACATAAAAAAGGTGTTTTCTGATAAATGATACCCAGAAACGTAGGTCGAAATTATCAGACTCACCAATCATAAGGGGGAACATAGTTTATGATGAAACGAATAGGTAAAGTAATAGCGGCATCAGCCCTATTTGCAGGGCTACTGGCAGGTTGTGGAACAAGCAGCGGCCAAAGTGGCAGCCAAAACGGAGATACGATTAAAATTGGTGTCAATCTCGAATTGTCAGGTGGCGTGGCGTCATATGGTACAGGGATTAACAAAGGCGTTCAGCTTGCAGTTGAAGAAATCAATGCGGCTGGAGGAATAGACGGGAAAGAAATCGAACTCATTTCTGTTGATAATAAGTCAGATGGCCAAGAAGCGACAAGCGGCGCGATTAAACTGACAGACCAAGATAAGGTCGCAGCAATTATCGGTGCAGCAACAAGCGGGAATACAATCGCACAAGTTGAAATTGCGAATGATAAAAAGACGGTACTCATCACTCCTTCCGGTACTAGCATGGTCGTTACAGTGAACGAAAAAGGAAAGCTCAATGACTATGCATTCCGCACCACATTCATTGACCCATTCCAAGGAACAGTCGCTGCAAACTTTGCGATTAATGAATTGGGAGTCAAGACCGCAGCTGTTTACGGCGATAACGCAAGTGACTACGCGAAAGGTTTAGGAGCTGCTTTTATCGAAACATTTGAAGCTGCCGGCGGAAAAATCGTCAAGGAAGAATCTTATATCGCGAAAGATACAGATTTCCGTTCCACTTTAACGCGCATTAAATCAGCGGAGCCTGAGTTCGTATATATCCCTGGTTACTATGAAGAGGTTGGTCTAATCGTGAAGCAAGCTCGTGAACTAGGAATCGATGTGCCGCTCATGGGCGGAGACGGTTGGGACTCTCCAACAATGGTTGATTTAGCAGGAGCGGATGCTCTTAATAATACATTTGTCACTGCCGCGTATTCTGATGAAGATCCAGATCCGATCATTCAAAATTTCGTTGAAGCATTTAAGGAAAAAAACAAAGAAGCGCCAGATGGATTTAGTGCATTGGGATACGACACTGTCTACCTGTTAAAGGATGCGATCGAACGCGCCGGTTCAACCGATTCAACTAAGATTAAGGATGCACTGGAACAAACAAAAGACTTCCCGCTTGTCACAGGTGCACTATCAATCGATGAAAACCATAATCCGATCAAATCTGCGACAATCTTAGAATATGTAGACGGACAGATGAAATTCAACTCGAAAGTAAATCCTGAATAAAACATAACAACGAAGTGGGAGGAGTTTCCTCCCACTTCAACTACTCATAAAGATGATATGAATTGAGATAGGAGTGAAAAATTCATGGAATGGATTCAGCAGCTGGTGAATGGTATTTCACTCGGAAGCATTTATGCATTAATCGCACTTGGCTACACGATGGTATATGGAATCATAAAACTTATTAACTTCGCACATGGCGACGTATTCATGGTCGGTTCGTTTGTTGGATTCTATTCCATTGTAGGATTAGGCCTCGACTTCTTTACAGCTTTGGTTTTAGCGATGATTTTTTGTGCTATATTCGGAGTGCTTATTGAACGAATTGCCTATAAGAGACTTAGAAATGCGACGAGAATCGCTGCATTAATAACCGCAATCGGGGTATCCCTCTTGATTGAAAATGGCTTTATATTTACCTGGGGTCCGCAGCCTAAAGCATTCCCCGATATCATTGCAAATGGCTCATTTGAAATATTGGGGGCAAAAATCAGTATTAAGTCCATTCTGATTTTATCTATATCCATTACGCTGATGGTGATCCTGCAATTCATAGTACACAAGACGAAGATCGGCAAGGCTATGCGTGCTGTTTCTCATGACAATGAGGCAGCTCGATTGATGGGCATAAATGTAGATAATACGATTTCTGCTACATTCGCTATCGGTTCAGCTTTGGCAGGTGCGGCTGGCGTTATTTTTGGTTTATATTACACAAAAATCGATCCGTTAATGGGTATTATTCCTGGGATCAAAGCGTTCGTTGCAGCTGTTCTTGGTGGAATCGGCATTATTCCGGGAGCCATGGTCGGCGGTCTTGTTTTAGGAGTTATTGAAACGTTTGTAAATGCATCTGGTTTCTCACTGTGGAGAGATGCGGCTGCTTTCGTCATCCTAATCCTCATTTTAATCTTCAGGCCGAATGGCATTTTCGGTAAGAATACACGTGAGAAAGTGTAGGTGAGAGTAAAAATGAAAAAATCAAAACGATTTTGGCTTTTTATTCTGTTAGCGGTAGTTATCTATAGTGTCGTCCAATTACTTATATCAACTGGAGTATTTGGCTCCTACTATTCAAATACCCTCATTTTGATGGCCATTAATATCATTTTGGCAGTCAGCCTACATTTAGTCATCGGAATTACCGGTCAGTTCTCTATTGGACATGCAGGATTTTTGGCAGTAGGCGCCTATATTTCAGCTATTATCACAATGAGGTTAGAGCTTCCATTTATTGTAGGAATAGTTGCTGCCGGAATTATCGCGACACTAGCAGGACTTGTAGTGGGTATTCCAACCTTGCGTTTAAGAGGAGATTACTTAGCCATTGCAACACTAGGATTTGCTGAAATCATCCGGATTATCTTTTTAAATATAGATTACGTAGGCGGAGCGGCAGGGATGCAAGTCTCGCATTATACGACATGGACCTACGCGTTCGTCTGCTTAGTCATTACCATCATAGTCATTACTAACTTTACGAATTCCAGGCATGGCCGTGCTTGTATTTCAATTCGAGAAAATGAAGTGGCCTCAGATGCCATGGGGATTAATACAACGTTTTATAAAGTAGCTGCATTTGCAATCGGTGCATTTTTTGCCGGAGTCGCAGGTGCACTGTATGCCCACAACTTTTATATTATTCAACCTGTAAACTTTGGATTTTTAAAATCCTTCGATATTTTGATTTTCGTTGTTTTGGGCGGGCTGGGCAGTTTGTCAGGCTCAGTAATTGCAGCCATTTTGCTAACAATGGTTTCCACTTACCTCCAAGGTTTTCCAGAAACCCGTATGATTATTTATAGTCTTGTTTTGATATTAGTTATGCTTTATCGGCCTCAAGGGCTGCTCGGAACACGTGAAATTACAGACTTCCTAAAATTTAAAAAGTCCCGGAAAGGAGTGGCGCAGCATGTCGAATAAGCCATTGCTCTCCGTACAAAATGTCGGCATCAATTTCGGGGGATTAAAAGCTGTCTCGGAATTTAATATGGAAATTCATCAAGGGGAATTAGTCGGGTTGATAGGACCGAACGGGGCTGGTAAAACGACGAGCTTCAACCTGTTGACAGGTGTGTATACACCTACATTTGGCGAAATCATATTCAACGGCCAGAAGCTTAATAAACTGGCACCCTATCAGGTAACGAAGAGAGGGATTAGCCGTACCTTTCAAAACATCCGTTTATTCAACGAGCTGTCCGTTTTAGATAATGTGAAAGTAGCGTATCATTCACTCGCCAAGAATTCCATTGTTAGCTCAATATTGCGGTTACCTTCTCATTTTGCAGGAGAAAAGGAAATGGAAGAAAAATCAATTGAGTTTTTAAAGATCTTTAATTTACACGAAGATTTATATTCACTGGCAAAAAATTTGCCATATGGGAAACAACGCAGGTTGGAAATTGCACGTGCGTTAGCAGCTGGCCCTAAATTACTTTTGCTTGACGAACCAGCTGCAGGGATGAACCCTCAAGAAACGCAGGAACTTATGTCGCTTATAGCACTTATCAGAGAAAGATTCGATTTGACCATTTTACTCATTGAGCATGACATGAACTTAGTCATGGGGATTTGTGAACGCATATATGTGCTGGACCACGGGGTCTTAATAGCCGATGGAACACCTGAGGAAATTCGCAGCCATCCGAAAGTCATCGAAGCTTATTTAGGAGAGGAGGTCCCAGCTGTCCATGCTTAGTGTAAAAGATATCGATGTGTATTATGGAAATATTCATGCGCTAAAAGGGTTGAGTTTAGAGGTAAACGAGGGTGAAATCGTAACACTGATTGGTGCGAATGGCGCCGGGAAATCCACCCTTCTCAAAACATTGTCAGGCCTATTAAAACCAAAGGCCGGAACCATCCATTATTTGAATTCTTCAATTGTTGGAAAGCCTGCACAAACAATTGTAAAAGCAGGCATCTCTCATGTACCAGAAGGCCGCCGAGTGTTTGCTAACATGACGGTTGAAGAAAATCTTGAGTTGGGAGCGTATACGAGAAAGGATAAGAAAGGAATCGCTGAAGATTTAGCAAAGATTTACGAAACCTTTCCGCGGTTGCTTGAGCGAAGAAAGCAGTTATCTGGAACGCTTTCTGGCGGGGAACAGCAGATGCTGGCAATGGGCAGAGCGATTATGTCTAAACCAAAACTGTTGCTGCTAGACGAACCATCCATGGGCCTTGCGCCGCTTATGGTACAAACAATCTTCCAGGTGATAGATGATATTAACAAACAAGGAACGACCATTCTGTTAGTGGAACAAAATGCGAATATGGCCCTTTCCGTTGCGAACCGTGCATATGTCATTGAAACAGGACGGGTTATACTATCGGGAACGGCAAAAGAACTACAAGCAAGTGAGGAAATAAAAATGGCTTATCTTGGTGGTCACGTATAACAACAGCTAACGGAGCTTTTCCGATAAAATTACTCCTAATTGATAAAAGGGATGAAATCATACGATTTCCATCCCTTTTGCTGTTATATGTCATATCTACTTTCTATCAACCCATCAATTTCTTCATACCTTCTTATGACAACGGAATTCGCTTCTTAAAAGAGTCACGCCATCATCATTTGATAATTTGAGGAAAACTCGGCACAATCAAACAAAATCGTTCACCCATTAATTTTGTCCTCGATTATGCCTTTTCTCTTTTCCTTTTCCTTTTCCTCTTTCCCGTTTCTTCCTCTGTTTCTCTTCTTTCTTCTGTCTCTTTTTCCACTCTTTTTCTCTTTTTTTCCGTTCTTTCACCTCTTTCTTCCCCTGTTTCCTTTTCTTTTTTTCTAATTGCTGTTTTTGTTTTAGCTCTTTCGCCTTCAACTTTCCTTGCTGTTGCTCAAGCTCTTTTTTATGTTTCGCGAGTAATGGCAAATCAAATTTCTTCGTTTGCAATTCGCTTGTGGATTTTGATAGGACTTGCCCGAAAATTGCAGGCACCGTGTAACTGCTCGTTGATGTTAAATAATGCTCGGTATCCGTTTGATCATATCCTAGCCAAACCGCTCCCACGATATCTGGCGTATATCCGACGAACCAATGGTCCTTTGAACCGTCTACACCCGTAAATGGCAGCTGGGTCGTGCCCGTCTTCCCTGCTACTTCTATCCCTGAAATTTGTGCTTTCTTGGCTGTACCGGCATCGACAGCGCCTTGCAGCATATAAGTCATTTGCTGTGCAACTTCCGCTTCTGTTACGGTCGCGGATTGGCCATGCCACTTTCCAAGAACATCACCTTCTGAATCTTTGATTTCTACAATTGCATGAGCTTCTATCATGACCCCATCGTTCGCAAATGTAGAAAACGCCTGGGCCATGCGCAAAGGAGAAGTCCCTTTATGCAAGCCCCCTAACGCGAGACCGAGACTATGGTCCTCTTTTTCCAATGGAATTCCGAATCGTTCTACACTGCTTACACCTTTTTCGATTCCGATTTGATGCAAGAGCCAGACAGGAGGGATATTATACGAGTGAGCGACAGCATCGTACATTGTCACTCGCCCTCTATATCGCTTATCAAAATTCTTTGGTGAATATCCATTTATGTTGATGGGTTCATCAACAAGCAAATCTGAAATTTGATAGCCTTGCTCCAATGCAGCGGTATAGACCGCAAGTGGCTTCAAGGACGATCCTGGCTGTCTAATGAGCTGGGTCGCATGATTAAAGCGGCCATACGTATATTCTCCCCTGCCCCCTATCAATGCGCTAATCCCCCCAGTTTTAGGATCCAAAAAGACGGATGCGCTTTGAAGCAGTTGATCAGGCTTACTTTCTGGGAAATTACGATCATCTTGATAGACGTCTTCAAGAGCGTCTTGGATGACAGGATTTAACGTCGTGTAAATATGTAGTCCGCCAGATAATACTTCATTTTTCGTCAGATAATATTTATTGACCGCTTCGTCGATGATATGGTCTATAAAGTAAGGATACTTCCCTTTATAATCTGTCATGGTTTGATCAGCTAACACAATGTCCTGCCCAATCGCTTCGCTGTACTCAGCTTGACTAATGTACTTTTCATTTTTCATTAACGATAATACAAGGTTTCGTCGTTCCAGCGATTTCTCCAAGTTTTTCTTAGGGGATAATTGAGAAGGCGCTTTTATTAATCCGGCTAATACAGCACATTCGCTAAGTGTTAATTGGTTGACATCTTTTCCGAAATAGATTTGTGCAGCACGCTGGACACCCCATGCTCCTTCTCCAAAATAGATTTGATTTAAATAGCGTTCCATAATCTCATCTTTGGAATACGTTCTTTCAATCTTTTTCGTCAGAATCAATTCTTTGAATTTACGAGAGTACGTGCGTTCATTTGTTAAAAATGCATTCTTAGAAAGCTGTTGTGTAATCGTACTCCCACCAGCCACGACTTTTCCTTGAAACAGATTTTGGGTAAATGCCCGTGCAATCCCGAAATAATTAATCCCGCCATGTTTGTAAAATCGTTGATCTTCTACAGATATAATAGCTTCAATTAGCTCATTTGGAATTTGATCTAGAGAAACTCCTTCTATGTTGGAATTCGATATTTTACTAACGATCTCTCCGTTTTGATCGTATATGAATGTTGGTCTTGGTTCTGGCTCCTCCAGTTTACTTACATCACTCGCTGAAATTAACAGATTAAAGATGACCAGTCCACAAACGACCACAAAGAGCATTCCGAGGGTTACGTTTCGGATTGGCTTTTTTAAGTTAGACCATTTCTTTCCCGCTTGTAAACGTTTCTTCTGTTCCTTATGTTCCATCCTTTTCAAATGAATTCCACCTTCTTCATTGCCTTTTGAACGTTCAAAGTTTAACATGCTGAATCAAAGAAACCCAACTGAAATACAACAGGGTAATTTTAACATCATGTGCTGCCTACCAGTTTTCCGCATGTTTTCATGAGAAGCTTACTGCTAACACAAAAAGCACCTCCCTCATGTATTACCTCAAAGGGAGGTGTGAAAAAACATTTACACACTGTTAAACGTCCTTAGGATGGAAAGTGAAGCCGAAGGGCTTGTCCCCGCTGTTTCTTTCCATAACAATGATACGGAGGATGACCGTATGTCTCCGTAGCGAATCACCTTTGGTTTTCACTAGAGTTATGTACAGTCTGGTTTCAGGTAGCATTCCTCTCGTTATGATAACTGTGATGCCAAGTATGAAGTTAATATACAAGTCTAAGAAGGCTGCAAATTATCCGCTCGTCAATGAAGGCACTTGTCAAAAAGTGTACAGATTGAAATTAACAATGGATTAATTGCCGGGACCTGCACTAGCATGTGGAGAGTGAGCATAGCATGGAAGACACTTGGCGAGAACAGTGCAAGCTAAAAAATCGATCGCGATGAACTGCTTTTACGACAAACAGCAGAGCATTTTGGACATAGGGCTGCCATAATTTCTGTTAAACCCAGAAAATACGAGTCCTGTACGTGGAAACGTTGCTTTAGAGGAAGTAGGTTGGCCATACTGTTAACTTAAGATGAAAATAAAAGAGATTGGACCAGGAAGTCGATTTTCATCGTTTCCTGGACAGCCCCTTCTATTTGTAATATACTGTCTTCATTCCATATGTAAGGGTTATACTTATGATTTTGATTCAACCGCGATGGATTTTTTTGTGAAGAAACTTACAATAAACATAACAAGTATATTACTGAATAATGCTATGATCCCAATGTTCAAGTCTTGAATGACACTTGGCAGGGATGGAAATAGGCTGGCCATTGTTGTTTTAGAAAATGTGACATATAGAACAATTGCCACACCTACAAACATTCCATATCCAGAACCGTATTTTGTAATCCCATTATTTTTTCTTAAGCTCAAATATAGTGAAGGTGCCATTTGTGTTATTAAACTAAAAGAAGTTAAATATAACGTTGCAAGTGTTTCACTTCCACTCATTGAAAAGAAAGCACACAAGATTGATAATAGAACAACGAATCCTTTTGCAGAGAAAGCTTTGCTTTTATCAGAAATACCAGGCTTTAATGGTTCAATCACATTAGTAGTAATCATTGTTGCCGCTGACATAAGCATCATTGAACCAGGAACGAGTGTGGCTAATAATCCTGTCGCCCCAACAATACCGACAAACCAGGGATCAAATGTCTTCATTGAAAGTTCTAGCAACGCCAAGTCTCCATTTTTCAAACCTGGAAGCTCAACAATTGCTGTAAATCCAACAAAGTAAACAAACAATACCATTAATGCGTAAATCGGAAGCAATACGGCATTTAATCGAAATGCTTTTGCATTTTTTGAAGCATAAATGGTTGGTGCATTATGCGGCCACATAAAATATGCAAATGCACTAATGGCAACAGTGGAAATAAACCATGAAACGCTTAATCCTTTATGGGGAAGGGTTAATGCTTGCGGTTTAAATTCATTAACTGCTTGGAACAATCCTCCGAAACTTCCATGGTAATGGACCGGCAAGTAAATTCCTAGGAAGACGATAACGAAGAGAATTAAGACGTCTTTAATCGTAGAAGTCCATGCTGATCCGTGAATTCCCGAAACCATGACGTAAACTAATAATCCAATCATGCCAACCCAAACAGCTACAGTAGAGGAAATGGCACCGTAGGAAGTAGCCGAGACTAAGATCCCCATTGATTTAAACAGGATCGTGATATATGGAATTAACGCTAAAACTCCTACGATGGCTACAAATACTCCAAGTCCATTACTGTTGTATTTAGATGAGAAGAACTGTGATTGCGATACGACATTTTTTTCTTTTGCGAATTTCCAGATAGGGGGCAATATCCAATAGGATGTCATGGTCCCTAAAGCAGTAAAAGCTAATAAATAGAATGCCGCAGCCCCGTTATTAAAAGCCAAACCACTTGTTCCTAGCAATGTAAATACTGAATAGGTTTCGCCTGCTAATAATAAGAAGACGAAAATCCCACCAAAACCGCGACCGCCGATTGCCCATTGCTCCATGCTCATGTCTTTTCCGCGCTTTGCCATAAGACCCAATGCGATACTAAGGGTTAAAGCTAAAATGATAATAACCAATGCACTGTTCATTCTTCGACCTCCTTATTAAGAGGATCCAAACGATAAATAACAAACATGATGATCGAGCTCATTACAGCCCAAAAACTAATCCAAAACAAGAAAAATGGTATGCCTAATACATAGGGTTCAATTTTATTTACAAAAGCTGCGCCGCCTAGTATTGCAATAAAAGGCAATGCGGCAAGTATGTAGTATGGCTTCATATGTTCACCTTACCTCTCAAATATCATGCTCGCCCATCTGATTGAACTTCACTAGAAAACATTATTTAGCTGCCGAGCCAGGGACAAATTTACCGAAGCCAGGGCCTTTTGTTACGTTTTCACCATCGAATACTTCTTCCCCACGTAAAATGGTAGAAATTACTTTACAATTCAATTCTTGTCCATTAAATGGGGTTAATTTCGAATATGATTTAAAAGAATTTTGATCGATAACTGTCTTTTGTGCTGGATCGATTACTGTAAAATCAGCATCATATCCTACACTGATCTGTCCCTTTCCAGGTATAGAAAATACTTCTGCTGGATGGGTTGACATTAAATTCGAAAATTCATTTGGTGTTAATCTTCCATTTGAAACGGTGCTATTAAACATTAAAGGTATCATAATTTCAACGCCAGGCAGGCCTGATGAAGCAAGGAAAATATTTTCGTTGCCTCTCTCTTTTTGTTCTGCGCTCCATGGAGCATGGTCGGAGGAAACCAAATCGATGTTTCCTTCTTCAATATGTTTCCATAAACCTTGAACTTCCTCTTGTTCTCTTAGTGGAGGATTGTTCTTAGCGATCGGTCCGTATTTATCTAAATCATCTACATCCATTAACAAATATGGATAACAAGTTTCACAAGTCACTTTCACTCCTTGAGCTTGGAACAATTTAATCAAGTCAATTGTTCTTGGATGACTAACATGAACAATATGGAGTTTTACATTTGTCCAATAAGCGAACTCCATTAATTTCAAAACGGCACTCGTTTCTGTAACAGGTGGACGCGTTTCGTTATGTGCTTTAGGGTATACTTTTCCTGCTTTTTGATATTCATCAATCAGATCGACAATGATTTCATCGTTTTCCGAATGAAAAGCTGCACGAAGTCCTGTCTTCTCAATCAGCTCCATCGCTTTCAATATTTCAGGATCGGGAATTCGAGGAAAACGATAGGCATCTGTTTCAAAAGTAGACATTTTAAAAGCAATTGCCCCAGCTTCTGCTAAGGGTATAATTTGATCTGTTCCATTCATCTTCGTAATGGTTGCCCATAAACAAATATCGACAACTGCTTCTTCCTCTAATTGTTTTACCTTCTTTTTAAATTGATCTACGTTGTTAACTGGGTTTGGCAAATCATAAGGCATGTCTAGAAAAGTAGTTATACCGCCCGCCGCAGCAGATGTGCTCGTTGTTACAAACCCTTCATCAGGATTACTGAAGCAATGTACATGAACATCAATCATGCCAGGAAATACAAATGCGTCACCGTAATCTTTCACTTCATCCGATTGCAGATTACCTGTCCCTTCATGAATGCTGATTATTTTACCTTCTTTGATTCCAACTTCTCCTTTAATGACTTTATCTTTCAAGACAATTTGCCCTTTAATCACGCTATCTACTTTGTTCATTACAAAAACTCCTTTTATAATTGTTTTTGAATTTTTTCAATGGCTATTTTTATTTCATTGACAATTTCTTGGCTATCCCTCTTCGCTATTCTTTCCTTCGGCCCTGCCACACTTAACGAGGCAACTAGTTTATGATCACTATCAAATATTGGCATACCGTATGAGATCACACCTTCGTCAATTTCACTATCAGAATAGGCATATCCTTTCTGGCGAATAGCGTCTAAATGAGTTACCATTTCGTCCAAATCCACTATTGTTTGTTCCGTATGTTTTTTTACGATTCCGCTTTCAAATAACTCTTCAACAAAATTGTCATCCATATAAGCCAATAAAGCTTTAGAAGAAGCACCACCATAAATCGGGACTATGTTTCCTTGTTCAGAAGTGACTTTTATTGGATGTCCTGAAGGAACTGCCCCTAAACAGACAGCTTGCAAATTAGAAGGAACCAACAAGATGGAAGTTTCTCCTGTGGACTTCGTCAACTCTCTCATTGCCTCATGAGATATCACAGGAAGGTTTGTATCCATCTTCACAATTTTAGCGAGCTTCAAAAAGACGTAACCTAAACTGTACAGTCCTGGAGAATATTCAATCAGGTATCCTTTTTCTTTCAAAACCCTCATATGTCTGTACACAGAACTTTGTGGCTGTTGCAGTCTTGTTGCTAGTTCAGGAACACTTAGCGCTCGTGTTTCAAAATCAAACTGTTCCAGAATATCCAGTGTTTTTTCAGCACTCAACTATATATCCTCCATTTCAAATTTTCGAACAATCCAACATAAATTATCATTTAGTGATAACGTATTATCTATAAATGATAATATACAGAAATGAAGCGTTTTTTGCAAGCGCTTTTATTCAGTTATTTTTAAAAAAATAGAATAACCCACTAATTATTTAAATATAATTAATGGGTTATTCCGTGCTCTATTACGTTTTTAAGTTAAAGATTTGTTGCCCTTACTTTGAAAAAGCCAACACAGCATGTAACAATACCTTAGTGCCTAAATACAAGTCTTCTTTCTCAGCCCATTCCTCAGGACAATGACTTCTTCCATCTTTACAAGGTATGAATATCATCCCGACGGGGCCTAGCAATGACATTTGATTGGCATCGTGACCTGCTCCACTTGGTAATTCGATCACTTTATCAGTAATAGAACTGCATGAATTAGTTAATAACTGTTTAATTTTATTACTGACGACAATAGATGCTGAACGAGAGACATTTTCAGTTATCACTTTCACATCCCGCTTTGAAGCGATATTTTTCACTTGTGTTAAAAACTCGGTACCCACAGCATCTATTACATCTTCAGAAATACTGCGAATTTCAACTGCGAATTCTACTTTGCCAGGGACTACATTTGAAGCATTGGGAAAATTATTAATAACGCCAATTGTCCCCACAACAGGCTGTTCATACTCTCTGTTTGCCACATTCTCCAAAGCAAGTATCATCTCGGATGCTGCTGTAAGCGCATCATTTCTCATTTCCATGGGAGTTGTACCAGAATGATTTGGTAACCCATCGACTATTACTTTATAGCGCTGAATTCCAACAATTCCAGTTACAACACCTATTTTCGCATTTCTTCTGAGCAAAACAGGTCCTTGTTCAATATGCAATTCAAGGTACAACGCGATTGAACCATTCTCCCGCTTACATTGTTTAATATGAGCTGGGTCTCCACCCGCATATGTAATGGCATCCGACAAAGACTGTCCATCTGAATTTGTGTATGCCAACATTTCTTCAGTTAAGTTACCCGTCCAAGCCCGGCTTCCAACTGTAGAGAGACCATATTCTGATGGTTCCTCAGCTGTAAAATCCACAATTTCAATCGTATGTCTAATGGATATATTATTTTCGTTTAGCGCTCTTACAATTTCCAATCCTGCAAGAACTCCCGCAATACCATCAAATCTTCCTCCATCCGGAACCGTATCGGTGTGAGAACCAATCACAATGGGAGGTAAATTAGGCTCTGTTCCTATCAATCGTCCAATTACATTGGAGGCTTCATCTACCTCCACTTCTAAACCAATATCTTTCATTTGATTTTTCAACCATTCCCGGCCTTCGTTATATTTTGCAGTAAAAGATCTCCTTGTCCACGGTTGGTTTTCAACTGTAATTGACGCTAAATCATTTATCGTTTTCCATAATCTTGTTTCATTGATTAAATCCATTTTCACACCTCGTATATTATTATTGTAATCACGAAACTATGTAGTTTAAATACTCAGAATATAAAGAGTGGGTTTGTTTCCTATTTTCCTAACCTTATATCTATAGCACTATTGTAACGACTTCAGTTTTTTAACTACTAAATGCTGAGCATTATAGCATGTACATTCGTGATTGCTTTCAATTACATCTACCAGGTCATAGTCATAACCATAGCAATCCAAAATCACATAGCTCGGAGTATGCAGTTTAATTTCATTGTTTATGATATCAAGAACATTTTCAGCTTTTGGATTTGCAACCACAAATTGTTTGTCCCCCTTTACATTGGCCCATTTTAATTTGGCTGATGTCAATTGTTCTGTAATCGGAACGAAGATAATAGTTCTGTCATTGCTATTTATAGTACTTGCTTTTTCACGAAGTTCCTTGATCGGATAAATGATGGTCGTTTGATCTGATGTGGATTTAAATTTACTCATACATAACAGTGCGATTGCATCCGATGAATTTTCATATTGCCTAATCAGCTTATCGATTCTCTCCTCGATACATTCATGACTGATGTTCGATGTCCCCTTGTTATGGACAACATATAATTTTTCTTCACCGGGCACTTCTTCTAGTCTTTTAATTTCACCATCTGAAACACCATCAAGTGCACCAACCAATTTGACGTCCTGAACCCCTCCTTTAATAAACGCTTTCATCAAATCTTTCCTAGGAGTTTGGCCAATCGTTAGTAAAGTAAACATGTCTCCCCTCCTACTCTTCATCGTTTTTGCGACAGTTATTGTTTCTCCTACTGAAGCATGATAGAGATATTACCTAACAATATTTTGATTGTCAATTCGATTAAAAGCGTAAAAACATAACTTATCATGTTATCTTACAGAATAAATTAAGCTAAATTGATGCCATCGATGATGCGTCCTACCCTACCTTTCTATGGATTTGACATTATACAAGAGACAACTCTTTATTAAGGTAAAAAATAAAAAAATCATTGAAGTGAGAGTGATTCAAATGCGGCATACAAAAAGTTTAGGGGAAATTACCCGCGGACAAAAACAGTTGATGTAGTAATGTGAGAAGAGCTGAAGAACATCTAGATAGGTTATCTAATCATTGACTATTCAAGACGAAATAGTAGTAAGTATAAAGTAAGGATGAATTGGATTGTTATGTACATATTATCCGCTTCAATCCTCCTTCGGAAACATACTGGAATTTCTTAAGCATTTCTCTATTCCAGCATGGCTATTTAATTGAGAATAATTATCAATCAGTGTATACTAAAGAAGTCACAGATAAATATGAATGAGATAGGAGAGTACTGAATGCAAATATATTGGACAAAAATAAATCAGATTATTGAAGAAACGTCTGAAGTTAAAACATACCTGCTAGACTGTCCAAAAGACTTTACATGGGAAGAAGGTTCCCATACCCACTTCGCACTGGAAGGTTTTAATGCAGGGGAAAAACCAAACCGCGGCCTGATTCGTCACATGTCAATCTCCACTTTACCGCACGAACATTCAATCGGTATTACCACACGCATCAGAGAACAGTGTTCTGAGTTTAAATCGACCTTACGAAAACTTAAGGTCGGCGATGAAGTTGCACTTTTTAAAACCCATTCGAATATACCGCTTAAAAGAGAAGACAAAAATGTGTACCTGCTGTCATCAGGTGTTGGCCTAGCAACTTTCAGACCAATCGTACTTGATTATTTTGATCGGGCTGACAATGTCAATCAAATACATTCACTGAACATTGACTCATCAAATGAATTTTTATTCACTACTATTTTTGAATCTTCACCTGAGAAAAAGTTCACATCAGAGTTTGTCGATAACCGTGTAGATTACTATGAAAAAGTGAAGAATCTTGCTGCTGACAAGGATGGACTGTTCTATGTTGTAGGCAGCGATGAATTCCTTGTGCAAAATATTACATTACTGCGCGAGCAAGGCATCAAGGCGGAACAGATTATGCTCGACAAGCGTGAACAAGCGCTGCTTGAGTTTTTATCTGTTGATTTGTCAGTATAAGCGAAACACAATATTTTTCTGAAACTAAATAGATGTTCCCTTACCATGTGCGACTGTTAACTTTTATCCTCATAAGTCTAATTCCTCATTTCATAGATGGAGGGATTAGGCTTTATTACTGATATTGTTTCGGACATTATTGTCTATCTCCAATAGTAAACTCGGGCAACAAGTAGTAACTCTTGCGGCCATCCCTGATAAAATTCGCAAAAACAATTACAGGTTCTTTGAAAAAGGCGATAAACTGGGGAGGAATTGCCTTCAAACACTGTCCAATCGCCTATCTACATTGCCCTTGAAACATTCCTTCTAACATGTCTATATTTTCATCCATTTTAGTATAACTGCACTTTCATTTTATTCGTATTAATGATTAATGAATCTTATTTGTTTAATGGTTCAAGACGGTGGAGAACGAACTTTGTTTCTTGATTTTCAGTTTTTGTATTATCAAGTCCCTTTAAAATTGGATAAAAATAGACACTTCTTTTTTGAAGTGTCTAACTGTCAAATTTTCTTAATTTCATTGCTAGTAGAAAAACTGGAAATTTCTAACGAATTGATAATTGTATTGAATGCTTCAGCTCGTGTCCATTGAGGAAAATGAGCAGTATCTTTCATACAGTAAAATAGTTTTGGTGAAGTTAATTTTCTAAAGAAATCCAGTGCTACTTCTGATGAAGCGTGATAATCATACTCGCCCTCAATAAATGCGATTGGCACCTTAAACTCCTTATCATTTGAGAAGTCCGTTTGTACAACATCGCTCCAAAGTTTGAGTATAGACTGCTTAGAACCTTTCAAACGATTTATACAGTCTATTAGTGAATAGCTTTTTGAGAAAATAAAGTATTTATATAGTGACGAGTATGATTTTTTTCCATAAAGTGAAACCCCCTGTTTAATTAACAGGTTCATAAGAAACATTAGATCAGAGAACCATGTCCTCTGTTTAAATGTTATATCTAAACCAAGAATCTTATTCTTTACATTTTCATTACTCGTGTGATCTGCAACATACTTTTTGATTATCTCAAACTGTTTATTTGAAGAAATCACTTGTCCGACACCAATATAATAGTGTACAAGTTCGGGATATGACATAATAAATTTGATTCCGATAATGCTTCCCCATGAGTGGCCGAGCAAACATACTTTGTCTTTTTTAAATTCTACTAGCAACTCATCAATTAGTGCTTTCAGGTCATAAACAAAATCGTTGATGGTTAACTGCTCATTCTCAGCAAACTTATAATATGACTTTCCAGAGCCTCTTTGTTCCCAAATGACTAGTGTGTATTTCTCTGATAACTCATCATTAAAATGTTCAACGAGAGGTAAAGCAGCATCTCCAGGACCCCCATGTAGATAAATTAAAATAGGATTGTTTAGGTTGTTGCTGATTACATGGACATACTGCTTTACACCATTTAATAAATACCACTTACCATATCTAATCATATAATCCTCCCACTTATTGACACACTTGTGTCATCTAGCTATATTATAGCTAGGTCATATTATCTTGACAATCAAAAGAAACACTTTGATAAAAAGTGTGTCGGAGGTTAGTATGAATAAGAAAGAAGACATCATAAATGGTTTATTCTCTGTTATGGATAGATATGAGTTTTCAATTATTACAGTTACCCAAATTGCACAAGAAGCAATGGTGGGTAGAAAGACATTCTATAGACATTTCAAGAGTAAAGAAGATGTACTGGAAGAAGCAATAGAGAGGTTGTTTGTGGAATATTCATCATTTCAAAAAAATTATTACTCTGCAAAATTCGAAGTATTGATTTATAGCCATTTTTCATTCTGGAACGAGCATTTATATTTTTTGAATCTGTTATACAAAAATAACCTTATGCTTTATCTATTTAAACAATATCAGAAGTATGTTTCTCTACTTAACCAAGATTACTTAAAAAGCTTAAAGTCGGAGACCAGTGCGTCAAAATATGCGAACGCTTTCACAACAGGAATTTTTTGGTCAATGCTTTATACGTGGATAGAGAATGGTGCAAAGGAATCTCCAAAGGAAATCGCTACTATTTGTTTATCCCTTTTTAGGAATAGACTTTTAGAAGATTAAAAGATCTTTTAACTCTTAACGACAAAAGGCGGACGTATTTTATGTCCACCATTTGTACTTCATATAGATGTTCGCTTTAATTCAGCGGGACTATAAAAAATCAGCTTATAGCGATGTGTTTGTTGTTTTTAGTATTGAACGGTCCTTAAGCGAAAAAGGAACTCCCTAGACAATGCCGTCGCAAAAGCTAATGAACTGTACGATTATGTCCATTGGTTTAACAATATTCGAATTCATGAACCACTTGACTATTTAACACAAGCCGAATACAGGTTAATTGACAATTTGCTACAAACTCTACTTACCCTCAATTACGATCTCTTGATCTACATTCAGCTTATTAAACTGACTTATTAAGGCATCATTTCTTTTTTCATCCAGATCATATTCAATGGTTATGGAAGCATTTGTGCCAAGTGATCTTGCGGTCTCTTCAGATAAATAGATTGAAATATCTATTCGCCTAATTATGATCTTGCCTATCCCTCCATAGGCAAATCTATCTTCACTATTAAGCGTAATATGCACCTTATTTAGAATGGGTATGTCTTCTATACATAATGACTTTTGAAATAACACATATTCTTGGGTTTCAAATTCATCATCTGCTAATCCAATTCATATTGTCTCATCCTCAATCCCTAAATACACAAATGGGGCTTTGAATAAGATTGACATATATTCCCCTCTCTCACCGATATATTCTTGAAGACCTATCAGGATGGATTCAGCACCAATCAACTAACAAGCGAAAGCAGCTCTGCATATTTTGCCGCAAGCTCAGGCTTCGTTTGCTTTGACTTCACGGCCTTTTTCAGCTTTTCAAGGCTGCCGAATATCCGGAATAGAACCAGCTCCCGTTCGTAAATTTCTTTAGATAACAGCTCTTGAAGAAGCGCTTCTGCCAGCTCGGTCCCATCTATGACAAAGTTTTTTACAGGTCTTGCTTCCTCGTTCCCTGCAAGTAGGATGTCTATCAGAACCGGCATAAGCTCCGGCTTCATGCCGTGCGCATCTATAAAGACTTGCGCATAACCATCTTGGATCATTTGGTGCTCCGTATCTATCATCTCCATATAACGAGAGACGAGCGAGAAGTAGTCCTTGCTGGACAAGCCTAATCCGAGTACCGCATAGGTGCCAGGCATGACCGACTTTTCTCCAGGCTCTGTATCTTGATACCATGCATAGGGTTCCATCGCGGTATTTGCATACGTCTCCAATTTGGGATAAAGGGCTGGATAGGTCAGCGCCACTGCAAAAAACCGATGAAGTCCCGATTTCGCCATCTTTTTTAAAGGAAGATAATTCTTTTGTTTGCTTTTCAGCTTTAGGCTATATTCTTTCGGAAATCCTTTTTGCAGCAATTCGATAATGTGATCCAACACTTCTCCGTAAGCCGCTTCCTCCTCGGCCAAAATCCTGACTGCAATGGTCTGCGTTACATCATTATTCTGAACTTCTGCATAGGTTCCTTTGTATACGGGAGCGAATTTCCCGCTTCCCCTCCGGATATAGTCTTTCGCCTGCTTTGACCCAAGCTCGACTGCAAGCTTCAAATATTGTTCACGAGCATGCGGTCTCATTCTTCCTATTTGGAGAGCAGTATACACAAAGAATGAAAGTTGTTCTGTATTCGGAAGCGCCCCATCCTCTTTAAGTATCCAATCTATCGTATAGTTGTCTGCACGGTTAAAATAGCGAGGAAGATAAACATTCTGTATCCAACTATCCATAGCTGAAGTATATTGGCTAGTCCATTCGTCCAAGCGTTCTTTGTTGCTTCTGAGCTTGTCGGATAAACGACCGATTAATGGGGCAACTGTATTTTCTTTCAGCTCGATTAAATCAGGATTTACCAAATGACGCGAAAAGAAAAACTGATCATCTCCACTCGGCAATACGGGAAGATCAGACATGATTTTGGATGTGATAAACTTCTGTAATGATTGGCGGAGCTGATTTAATTTCTCATCATTTACGAACTGATCGCACATCTTTATGTCTTTATCTTTCATTTCAATAGAAAGAACGAGTTGGAATCGATAATCAAAAAAATGTGGTCCAAGTTTATCTGATAAAAAGAGCCCTTCCACTTCCTTGCGTAATGCCGGATAAAGCTCAGTTCTAATTCGTTCTTCCGATAGCTCGGCAATATAAGGACCTGCTTCTATTTTATAGGAGCTGCCAGTCCAATCAAACGGTTCATCAATATCAATATGTATTTTCCCGTTACGCCAAGCGACCTGTAAATAATCAAATACCCCGGCCTGGAGCGGGCGCTTGGATACGAACTCATTTATCCTTTTGCTCTCTTTGTAGTATATAGGCATCAGCTCTTTCCACACATCTTCCAAAAAACTCTGTACTGCAGCATCCATTACTGCTCCTCCTCTTCATGTTAAGATTATCACGGGAAAAACCTTCTTCCTCATGCCAAGTTGCTATGTATTTCTTACATTTAGAACTATATTTTTCTTCCGCATTGTGATCTCAAATCCTCTACTTCAGAATACTTGTATTATGATTCCACATTTTTAAAGAGTTATAGTATCCTCTATTATAATGATTACTATTTTAAAGGTAGAGGCTGCCAAGCACAAATTAACCTTGTATCTTACTAATATCTTGGAGGTAGAAATGAATCTAACACTATTGGAACAACTGAACAAGTGGCATGAAGCAGACGACCATCAGCACATTGTTGATACACTATCAGCAATCCCTGAAGAGGAACGGGACTATGAAGTCATCACCCATTTGGCAAGGGCCTATAACAATTTGGGACTTTACAAGGAAGGTCTCTCCCAATTCAATCGTATTTCTGAGGAGGGCGAGCAGGATCCTCTCTGGCACTACCGGGTAGGCTTTGCTCTTTATTATTTAAAGAGATACGAGGAAGCGGTTCAAGCTTTCCGCAAGTCTGATCAATTACAGCCCGGCGATCAACATACCGAGTACTATTTGAATCAAAGCATCTATAGAGCGGAGAAGCAGAAAAAAGAAGAACTTCGGCTTGCCAAGAAGAAAGCGTCCTTGAAATGCAGCGGCCCGGCATTGGAGACGGTTGCTTTCTCTGATGCGTTCTTAGCAGATTTCTGGGAGGACAGCGACTATGCAAGAGAAGAATATCAATCCGAGCCGGTTACCGATGAATTGATTACGTCGATCGAGCAAGAGCTTGGGTACAAGCTTCCCTCCTCTTACATTCAGCTAATGAAGCATCAGAATGGCGGCGTGCCGAAAAACACCAACTTCCCGACAGAGGAGCCCACTTCCTGGGCAGAAGATCATATTGCGATTACAGGGATCAGTGGCATCAGCCGGGAGAAAAGCTATTCATTGTGCGGAGACCTGGGCAGCCAATTCATGATTGAAGAATGGGGCTATCCCGATATCGGCGTAGTGATCTGTGATTGTCCTTCAGCCGGCCATGATGTAGTCATGCTGGACTACCGGGCTTGCGGTCCATCTGGTGAACCGGAAGTCATTCACATCGACCAAGAAGATGATTATGAGATCACCTTCCTTGCCGATAATTTTGAGGAATTCATCAAAGGCCTGGTGCACGACGATCACTATGATACGTCTGAAGAAGACAAAGAAGAAGCACTGGATAAAGTGGCGAACGGCACATTCTCGCCGCTGCTTGCGGAGCTGTGCTCGCGAGTAACCGAAGTCGACCAGGTGGAACAAAAAATCCGAAGAATCTGCACACGGATCGTTGAAGAGAAAGGCTATTTTTCATTTCATGCAGATGAATTATCGTACGTCATGTATGATGTTCAGTTTTGGTTATATACGAAGTCGTATCCGGAGACGACTCGCGAGCAATATGTCGCAGCCTATGAGAACATCATCGCATTCGGCGGAGAATTCGGCCAAGGCGGCTATGCTCCCGGCTTCATTACCGATTGGCTTGAGGTCCGCAAGAAAGAAGGGCGGATTGTACAGGATCAAGGGATGATTCGGTTTACCGATTCCTATGCAGAGGAAATGATTGTGAGGTTAAATGCAGGTTGAATGATAAATCTGCCGAGGCCGGGAATACTACACCAAAACAAATGGTGGCGAAACAAATGACACGATCTATCTCACTTTTGCTGGTCTCATTTTGTATGTTGTTTATCCCGGCCATCGATGCAACAGCAAACGACAAACCCCGTCCGTATGAAGAAATTTATCCTGAAATAGGCTACACAACTGTGGAAGAGGCTTTGGAAGAATTCGAGCAGCATTTCAAGCGAAAGCTTAAGCTTCCGACGCGAGTACCGCCAATTCGCTTTACCCATCATTTCGGCAGGTTCAGTAATTTGGATGGCGACATGAATGACTCCTTTGAAGTGACGTTTATACATGATCAGTTATCAGAAAACCATTATAAAATTAATGTACGGCCGGTAAAATACAACATTCCGATAAGAGAACAGCATGTGTTGAAAACCTTTGAATTAAAAAATGGTGCGCTCGCCACTTATACAAATTTTGCAGGCTTTAATGTGCTTGTATTCGAAAGAAATGGCTGGCAGTATATGTTCAGTATTGATAAACGAGTTGCAGATAAGGTCACTCCTGAAACCTTGGTGGATATAGCTAATTCGATTGAGAACTGAATCGAATCCAGATTTCGCCATTCCCTAAATGGAGTAACTCCATATTTCAATTTTGTCTACCAAAAAGGACCGTGTTACGGTCCTTTTTGGTAGACATTGTTAAGCTAACATACTTCTCACACAGACGAAAACTGAGCTAGAAGAGAAAAACCAGTTTATCACCAATTGCTACTTTAAACTTGTTTAGCTAAAATAGGGGCGCAAAGTTTTTCACCTCGTCGAATCCTTATCCAGACGAATCTGCATTGCCCAGCTGCAACTCCCCATCAACCGAGTCCGCTACTTTCATAGGGGACTCTTCATTAACTCAGCAGCGGTTTCGCTCCAATCTATCATGCAGGACAACCGCAAGTTCTTTAAAGTGTTTCTCTTCTTCCGTAATCAGATCATCCCTATCCAACCAATAATCTCCCTCTACTAATTCATACATGTCAAGAAGTGTAATTTTAGGAGTGGCAGGATTATGAAAAACAGACAGCATCGGTTCCGGACCGTCATCCCAGTTATAGTCATTCACAAAGGCATGTAAAATTTCCGGCGAGTTGATCCGTTCAATTGCCTGGCACCTCTTGTCCTGTGACTCTTCATACAGAACCTCATCAACAATCTCCTGCTCCTCTGGTGTCAGAGTGAGTCGAACGGCTCCTTTCGTTCCAAGCAGAAGGTCCGCGAGCTTTTTATCGGTACGGGCAGCATTCCAAGCTGTCGCCAATATGCCACGTGGCGAGTCCAGCTTGACCCCGGCCTCGATGAGCTTTAACAGAGAATCCGCTTGCTTGAATTTCACAGCCTTCTTAAGAGGTGTATCACCAAGTTTATCCTCTGCCTCAAGATCCGCTCCATTCTCGATCAATATCTCGATTGCCTGAACAGGCATGCGATTGGTCAAAAAGAGCATCAGCGGCGTTCTCCCCCGCTCGTCCCGTTCGTTCACATCCCGTTCCGCTGCAGCCTTCTGTACGAGCAGCAGATCATCCGTCTTGCTGATTTCCTTCCAATTCAAACGTACTCCCCCTTGATCCGATCCTTTTCAGCTATGCTGATAGGCCGTTGCTGTCATCCTGTCTTCGGGACAGAGGAACAGATAAAAGATGCCCTCGCCATACTTGTCGAAATCCGCATAATCAAGCTGGCCGATAAACTGCATTCTTCGTTCGCAGCAAGGACAAACCGGGTACTCCGGATCCTGCACCCAGCTTGGATGGCCGCCGATCTGCGAATCCAATTGCGGCAATGTCCATTCTGCAGCATAATACGGCGATTGCGGCTCGTTTGATAGACCGAGACGGCGTGAAGGTTCAATAGTGATGTCTACGTCATCCATGTCCGGGAGATAATCAGGTTCCTCATTGTAACGGCTCCAGGCAGGTGCCCCCTCACTGTCCAGTTCCATGTAAATCGTACTGAAGGCGCCACATACGTCACAGGTTAACATTTCCAGCGTCTCCATCAAATCGAGATATCTCAATGCCGGATGGGAGGCAGCTATATCCACTAGCTTCGTTAACTTCCTTTTGCACCATGGGCATGTTAAATGGCTTGTCTCAAGAAAACGGGCATGCTGTCCTTCAGTGAACTCATCATTCCGCTCGTCTGCTTGCCTGATCGCGTAACATGATGGATTGACAAGATTGCGCCGCTCCCCATTCGGAGTAAACTCCCACCCTCCGTCAAGTGCATACGTTTCCGGGGGTACATATAATTGCCCAGCCCATGTTGGCAGCTGTATTTGCCATTGCCTAAACCGCTCGACGACCGCAGCATCACCAATCCAGCCGAGTACACGCAGGAGATGATTCCGATTTTCCTCATCCCAGTTCACACGCTCTATTAGCTGATCACAAATGTCTTGCGGCGCATCTTTAAAAAGAATCGGGTGGTTGAACAAGCCAAGCTGGATCAACTCAGGCAAAGCATCTGCTATATTGTCATTCCGGTAGCATACCAGAGATAATAGAATATCTTCTGCTTCATCTTCATTTTGATCAGCAAGGCATCCTATTGCGTACTTCAGCATACGTGCCGCTTCTTGTTCTGATAAAGAGATGTACATCTGCTCTATGCGAACCGTATGAGGAACATATTTAATAAGAGGATCATGCTTCCTCGGGGCATGCATCACCTTGAGAATATCTACTGGATCGGTTAGCCCCTCATAGAGATTCACCATTTTGCGGTTCTCCTCAATATACGCTTGCCGCTTTTTTCGTTCCTGTTCCTGATGGCATGGCAGGCAAATACCGCTTGTTTTGGCTGCGGTGCTCGGCAGAATGGATGCGCTGCAGCCTTCCGTCTTGCATGGTATTCGTTTGGACATGGTTGATCCCCCCTGATTTACGAAAAGACTGTGGCCTGTTTCAGTTCCTTATGGAGTCCGTCAATTTGGTTATAGTAATCGTTAAACTTCCCGTTTCTCATTTGGACTATAAATAATTCGCTGGTAATCCCAGTCTTTTGAATCCATATCCCCCAAGGTACATCCGTTCATGTTCGTAGACCGGTCACACTTTACGAAGCAGCGATGTATCCAAGTACTCTTTGTCCAAGTAGCCGCTGAAGATAACAGGACGGTTAATGATTTCATACATTTTTTTAGATCCGATATATACTCTTCAGACCTTGTTTCAAACGAATCGAATTCCGCCTTGAAAATACCAAACTTCCCTACAGACTGATATCTGCCAGTTTTCAGTCGGATATATTCGGTGTATCTCAAGGTATCACTCTCCCTGCAATGCTTTCCATTTATGCTCAGCTTCTTCATACCGACTTCCCAAAATTTCAGCACAGGTAAGAAGCACCCATTGATTGACTTCATCATATCCAGCTACGTCAGCAATCACTCGGAAACGCGGGCACATCCATTCAGCAGGGGTTTCAGATTTTATAGCCGCTGTATCCGTGATTCCAAATGCCTGAGGTTCTAGTAAGTTAATCAAGGTACCTTGTGGAAAAAAAGCCTCGATATACCCTTCCACCCGGCTCCCCACAGGAAACAGGCTTTTGGTTCGATGCCAGCCATCCGTACTAAGTTGAAGCTGCGCCTGCCAAAGATCCTCGAACTCCGCTTGACTGATCTCTTTGTAATAGGATTCCTGCGAATCCAGTGGATGTTCTGCCAGCATGAAATGATAGCGTTCATGCTTTCGATTTGATGAGATACACGTGCCATCATCATGAAAAACCATCTGCCTGTATGCAGCGCCATGGCTGTCAATTTCAAAATACCAGGTTCCCATCCCCGGCTCTTGTATGTCTTTTATGTATTTCAAAACAGTCACCTTCATTCTTTTTAGAAACCATTCATGCGGGCCTTCAGGAACCGATATATAACTTGTTTTCTGCAAAGACCGCCGAATATCCCCGTCTGTACAGTTCAAAATAAGGCGCGAACGGATCGCCCTTCAATCCATAACGATGCCATTGAAGATAATAGGAAATCCAGTAATCACATGCAATCGAGTAATACGCCTCGTCCAAAATTTCAATCGGTTCCTCGTAATCCTTCTGTTCACTGATGAGGTCGAAAATCGTCTCATATAATTCAGGATCGTATTGCAGGCGGATTTCATCGATTGATCCAGGCGGTACAATTTCAACCTCTTCGATACCAAGAAGGTACTCCGTTGTCCTAGAACACTCCACCAGTAAATCCTGTAAGCCTTGAATAAACTGCCTGCCATAAGCGATTAATACCTTATCGGGCACATGACCAGCTTTGCCGGTAAAATATCCCGGCACTGAAGGCCCGCTGAAATCCTCTGGATCTAGCATTTCATAGATCTGCAAGATCCTCTGTAAATATGCGTGCCTCTCTTCAAGAGGTGTAAAAGTAGACTCTACGCCTTTTCCGTCCGGCATATACATTTGAAAATACCCATAGAACTGAGCTTCCTCAATCTCTTCTCCATCGTCATCGATCTCTTCATCCATTAACTGTAGCAGATATTTTGCATACGATTGTTTCTCCATATGAACACTCCCCAGATTTCTTATGTTCTCCCTATATTTCCTATTAGGCTCTAAGCCGAATTGATTAAGGACCGTTTCTTCATTATTCATGTCCATTCACTCTTTCAGGTTGTGTACTGTCAAAATCCTTTTCTTTCACTCTGGGGTGCTTGATTACCAAACTATGCTTCCTTCCATTTTATACGAAAATCGAAATAAATAAAAAGGGCAGCCCTGATTGGGGTGCCCCAGGGATATATCATCTATTTATCGCCTGATGCCTTACTTGTTTTACCGTACCATCACTGTAATAATTGGCGACCAATGAACCGTCATCTGAACCCGTACATACATATTTATTAGACAAACCCGTCCTCCGGTTCACCGACTTCAAATCCCAGTGCTTCTGTTGCTTCCCTCTTAAATTTCTCAATCCACGAACTCCACTCACGATTACTCATCCCCGCATAAAAGGACAATCCACTTGGTCAACAGATGCCATGATAAACACATCATCTTCTTCCTGCCCGAACCAATAGGGGATTCCATTAGTATGGCCCATCCAGCCTGGCATCCTCTCGTATATCACGGCTACCTTATTCCATACTTCATCCGGCAAGTAATACCAGATATTCAGTTTGCACTTTTGCGAATGTATCTCACTCATTGGCTCCCCTCCTTAGCTTGATAAACCCATCTGTAACGAACGCCTTTATCAAAACACGTGAAAAGCTATGTTCCCAAGGATGTCGCTTGTGGAAAAACTCATGCAAAAAGTTTATGTTACCTGCTCTCTGTCCAGTAATTCTTTGAGCCTCGTCAGTATCTTTGTGACATTTCCGTTGAGGATGACACCATCGAACAGTCCTTCCATAAATCGATTGCCGCGTATATAGCTTGTCATCAATTTTCGAAGAGTCTCTACATCTGCTTTCCTTACGTATTCTTCTATATCGTTTTTGATATCTTTATAAATTTCATTTTGATCCAGCCAGCTCTTCCAATCAAACACAATGAGAAATCCTGTCTTAGACAATTCTTCATGGAATTCAACTATTTCTTCTCGTTCGAGCATACTTCTTTTTTCCTTTTCGCTTTCTATCGCATCTAGTCTTTGGAAGAAAGCGAGAAATTTGACGAGCTTATGTAGTTCTTCTGGTCTTATTTCTGCAATAGATTCGATTATCGTCACCCCAAATTTTATAGCATCTTTTTCAGATGATACTCCTTTAATTTCGCCTCAATGAAAGCCCAAGCACTTGGTACATCCTTGAATACCCAGCCAATTTCATCTATTGTTTCAGTCCCCCACGGCCCGATAATCAAGGTTCTAACCGCTTCCTCAGATTTTTCCCCGATGAGTACCACAACAGGGAAGGGTACTTATCGCTGCCAATATAAAATACATCTTCCAGTTGACCGCCCCACTCATGGGACAATTCACGCAAATCGATAAGTAATCCACGCGGGCTCCATGCTTCCAAAACGGCTTCACCAATGGCGCGCATAAAACGCGCATCCGAATTACCTTGCGAACCAAATCGATACTCCCCAATAAACTTGAGTATCATAACATCGCAATAATTCACTTCGCTTGATTTTCCAATATGAACCTCATATGTAAGGTCACTCAATTCTTCTAACTTTTTTTGAGTCAGCGCGATATTCGTGGGCTCCTCCGAATTCCACTAGTCATTTTTATAGTAATTTCTTTTTTAATCTCTCTATCGCTTTTATCAACTCATTTTTATTACTCGCGTCCTTCATCCACCTCGGGAGCCGGCTCGCTAAACTTTGGTTCCTATTCGGTTTTCTGCTTCTTAGTTTCGATGTAATGTAACTCTCCAAAAACAGTAAATGTTCTTTATTAAAGGCCCACAACTCTTCACCGCAGCAAGGGGTTCGCAGCCACAGCCTGTGAGCATAGCAAATCCTTTCATTACGCCGCCAAGGTGCCGCGTTCCTCAAACGCCCAATATCTAGTATGTATCCGCAATGCGTGCAGCTGATGGTACAACTAGTATGCTTCCATACAATCATTCGTTGACACCGGATGCATTCCAATAGTTTGTCGTTGTTCTGAAAGAAGTCATCAATCGTTTCACCAATATCGTTAAATCGGCTAGTCATTGATACCTCCAGAGGGATGTCCTTGCGCATTAATAAAAATCACAATGCACAAACCAATCCTGTTTTTCTAGATTGAAGAAGAAATAAAAACTGCCACTATCCACAATGTTGAAAAGAGCCTTTTCATCTGAACTTATTTGAAAAACAAAAGGGTAACTTTCCCCGAGAGAAGTTCCGCCTTGAATAAAAGAAGGATACCCTCCGACTTTATGCGTGGGATAGATATTTTCAACAATATCTTCGTAGTACTCAATACTCTCCTCTGATTCAAGCCGCAATATTTCATTTTCTATTTCACGACCAATGCTAGCAGAATCCTCCCAAGAAGGTGCGTCATTATGAACGAATGAAGGCGTTAATGGAAATGCCTTTATCTTCTTAGATTGTTTATTTATCTTTTGTAGTCCATCCAATTCCTTATAACAAGTGATCTTGAAAAAAGGAGATAAATCATCCACGATCAGATTATTAAACACATCAAAATCCATGTATATTGTTATTAACTGATAACTGTTCAATTCTTTCGGCACATAAGGTAAGTTGTATAAAAACATCGTGCAAATAGGTTCAAAATTAGAAGGTATCGTCTCCCCTTCTTTTCCCCATAAAACCTTGCCAATCCAGCTTTCCCCTAGTTCCTCTGTTGGCCGAAATCCACCTGTTTGAAAGATGACGGCTTGCTTAAACAGGGCATTTTTTATTTCTGTCACATCCATCGAATTCACCTTCTACTCTTATTTTGATGAAATTTCACGCCGGAACTCCTCCATTTTCCTCTGCACTACTGCGGGAGGGATGAGCTGAACATGTTCACCTTTTTCATTGCAAGTGAAAATTCCTTTGAAAACTTCGGGCATGGCATCATACTGTTCCTCCAGCTGTTCATGAAATTCTTTGAAACAGTCATAGGGGTAGTTCTCCAGCAGGTAGCGCATCAAAAATGCAGACCGCAAGACTTCGTATTCCTGATAATTGTAAGGAGTACTCTCAGGACGCTTCTTTAAGATGTCTAGCATCTTTTTTATAATAACCGCAACTTCCTCTTCGCTCGCAAAAGCAGCATACCCTCGAATGGCAGTAAGCCGCATATCCAAATAACGCTCTTTTTTATACACTTTCAGGAAAAAATCCTTTCCGTCCTCCGGCAAATCAAACACCAATTGCTTTAATAGGGCGTTGCGTTTGGCAATATCTTTTGTCTCAAAATATATTTCCGTTGCGCTTAATTCGACCATATACCGTACCTCCATTCCTAAGCAATAAAGTGACAACCTTAAAAAGAACTACTGAAATTACTATGATACTAGACTACGACGAATAGCGGTGTCATCCCCCGGTCAGTTTTTAGAAAAACCGTCTTAGCCCTTCGAGTTGAGTAGTTATCAAATAGTTCTTTCTCTCTAGCTGGCTTCTATGAGAAGCTGTACATACGTTACCGCTTATAGTCGGGCTGTTCCAAAGTAATAGGATTCGGATTGCTGAGCACCCAGTACACTGCTAGTTCGCATAGTCTCGCAGGTTCATCCCTGCCATTGCCGTTGTGAAGTACTTTTGTTAATGAGACTGCCTCCTGAAGTGCAACTGGAGGTAATGGCGTACCCAAGCAGAAGTATTGGTTCAAACTACTGAGCATTTTACGATATTGCTTATCCCAGTTGCTTCCTCCATTATCTATAATTTCATATGCCACTTTACCAGTAATGCGGATCACCTCACCCTGAACGGTGGAGGCATGTCCTTGTGAAGGAATTAGTAAACTCCAGAGTTCATGATGTTGCACCTGCCATCCTGTTGTGGAAACTACTATTTGGGAGAATCCATCATGAATCTTTCGTTTCCCTACCGGAGGGACATCGAATAGCTCATATAGACGATCAAGCGCATCATCGGTTTGACTTAAATATTCTTTATTGAAGCCTTCTCTGTGAAATTCAAAGTCGGTTCCAATCCGCATAATTGAGTCTTTCATGTCCTGTGTAACAGTTAGACCAGCAGCAAGCAAAATATAGGCAACTTCCGACATGTTCACAATATCCATGTTTTGACACATAGACAACGCTTTTTCTAAAGGTGTCTGTTTCTTCATGTTTTGCGCACGGACATTTGCATCTCTCGCAACCAACGTGCGTACCGCATTCGGTTTAAAAGATGCTGCCGCAGAAAATAAAGGTGTCTCGTTTTGATAATCAACCGCTTCTATGTCCACACCTAAATCAAGCAGCAATTCCGTATGACCGCACCAACTTCTAGCATGTTGATGTAGAGGCGTTCTTCCGTAACGATCTCTAGCATTTATATCCGCCCCCCGTTCAACAAGCCAACGAACCAATTCATCCGGTATATTGAAAAAGCTCAAGGCAGTTGATTTACTGTATCCGCCCTGGGCATCTAAATTCAGAGGGTAAATACCTCTTTTAATGCCGATATGTCGCCTGTTTCAATTAATTCATCGAAATGTTTCGGTAAGGTTTTTCTCTTCCTGCCCATCTGTGCTTCTCCCCTTACATATATTTTCACATGCTTTTACTTGGGATTCTTTCTCGATTTTAACCGTTTTTATTTCTGTCCTCTTACTAACCGGAAATGAAAGCAAAGTTTAGCGAAAGCCATCTTCTGGCTCCCCGACTTCAAATCCCAATACTGTTGTGGCTTCCAATTTAAATCTCCCAATCCAAGAACTCCAATCTTCATCGCACATCTGAGCATAAAATGATAATCCACTTGGTTCCACAGAAGCCATTATAAAAACGTCATCAACTTCCTGCCCGAACCAATAGGGTATTCCATTTGTAAATCCGATCCAACCTGGCATGCTTTCATATAGAGTCGCTACTTGATTCCACACTTCATCCGATAGGTAATACCATATATTTAGATTGCATGTTTGATCATTTATGCTGCTCATTTGTTTCCCCTCCTTTTCGATATTGGTTCCGTCCAAAAAGCATTCCTCCCAATACATACTATACCGGAGCATGGTAGAAAAGCGATGTTCTCCACGAATACAGCTTGCAGAATAATGATTAAGCGAAGTGCTGGATAGGAATCCGATTATGTTGTCTGGCATTAAATTTTACAACCTCTTGAACGAAATGTTTGGTCTTTAATAAACAAAATAGGACTGCCCTAAAGATCATGTGAAATGACTTCTAGGGCAGCCCCTTTTACTCTTCTAAAAGTAATCTCAAACAGAAAATGCTAATCTGAAACGATTTAAGTTCATTGATGTTCAAGTATTGTTACGATTTTAGATGAAGCTGCAATTTTTTCTCAACATTAGTCAAATGAATTTTGCTTTGCACCTTGGCAAGCTCGGGTTGTTCCGCTTCTATAGCTAAATAAATATTTTCATGTTCCTTATACACAATATCTCTTTTTCTTTTTAACCCTACGTTCTGTTTTAATGTAATGGACAGAGCACGTTTATATAATGAGGAAAGACTTTCAAGCATATTCATCATAACTGGATTATGCGTCGCTCGTACGATGGAAAGATGGAATTCAAAATCCGCGTCCTGGCCTGTTTTATGTTCTGTATAAAAGTCACTTTTTAGCCATTCCAGCGCATTTCGTATTTCTTCTAATTCTTCAGGTGTCCTTCTTAATGCCGCTAAAGCTGCTGCTTCTGGCTCTAATATTTTTCGAAGTTCAAATAGGTACCCCATGTTATCGACATCTGTATCGTCGATATGGAAATGCTGCATTAATGAAGCAAAACCAATATCCTCAACATAGCTACCTCCTCCTTGTTGCGATGAGATGATCCCCATTGCCCGAAGTACGCTTAAGGCTTCTCGAATCGGAGCACGGCTAACGTTAAATTGATTTGCCAGTTCCATTTCTGTAGGTAATTTAGCACCGCGAGGTAATTTTCCTTCTTCGATCATTTTAATTAATTCCCTCGTAATAATTTGAGATACTTTCTCTTTTTTTGACATATTATCTCCTTATGTTTTGATTTAGGGTTCAGGTATCTGTTCACAAATAGCTCTTCCTATTGAGATAGAAGCAGTTGCAGCGGGTGAAGGTGCGTTTAAAACATGTAATGACCGTTTATTTGATACGATGAGGAAATCATCAACTAGCTTCCCCTCATTTGTCAGGGCCTGAGCGCGTACTCCGTTTTCAGCTGAGACTAAATCATCGCCAGTCACTTCTGGAATTAACCTTTGCAAGTTTTTCACAAACATATTTTTGCTATAGGAACGCAGCATTTCTTTAAATCCTTCTCCCAGATTTTGTCTGGCAATCTTCCAAAACGCAGGATAAGCCAGCACTTCAGTGAAATCTTTAAAGTTAAAATCGCTTTTTCGATAACCTTCTCGTTTAAAGCTAAGAACAGCATTCGGGCCAGCATGTACATGTCCATCAATCATACGGGTAAAATGCACACCTAAAAATGGAAAATCAGGATTAGGTACGGGATAGATTAAATGTTTCACCAGGTAATGTTTTTCTGGTTTTAATTCGAAATACTCTCCTCTAAAAGGAACAATTTGCATGTCCGTTTTAATTCCTTCCAAGGCCGCAATCCGATCACAATGTAAACCAGCACAATTGATAACATATTGAGCTCGATACGTGCCTCGATTGCATCCAATTTCCACTTCGTTTTCACCGGTGCGAATTTCTTCAACTTTTGTATTTAATAAAATCTCTCCACCACGTTCTTGTATTATTTTTCCTAGTTCTTTAGATACTTCCTTATAATTAACAATTCCTGCGTCTTTCACATGGACCGCCTTTATTCCATTCACATGTGGTTCGATTTCATTTAGTTGTTGGTTATTGATTAATTCTATATTTAACCCATTTTGGAGTCCACGGTCATATAAATTGTTGAGTTGTGGAATTTCCTCTTGTTTTGTAGCAACTATTACTTTACCGCACATTTCATATTGAATTTCTCGTTGGTCACAAAAATCACGTAATAATTCAGCTCCCTGTTTAGACAGAGAAGCTTTTAAACTACCAGGCTTATAGTAAATACCCGAATGGATGACGCCACTATTATGCCCGGTTTGATGAAATGCAAGTTCCTGTTCCTTTTCTAATACTGCCAATTTTGCTTGAGGGTATTTGCTGCTTAACGCAAACGCCGTCGATAGCCCGACAATCCCACCGCCTATAATAATATAATCGTACATGATCTAAATCATCCTTTATTTTTTATTTGTAAAAAACAAAAGCGATACTCAAATATCTGACCCTATTTTACAGAGTTGTCATAAAAGAAACAAGTACTTGGCTAAAATTTGTATTACAACTTTATTTGCATTAATTTCAAACTCTATTGACAATTAGAAAAAACGTATGATAAACTGCTTTTAATCATACATCTTAAGATAAACTTACCTTTTAATTAAATAATATGTCATACAACTATATCCTACTTGTATGACAATAAAGGAGGCGTGAATGTAAAGGAAGCAAATAAAATAAAGAGGTGACTGTATGAAGAGAACTCGTGTTAGATGGCTTGTTGTCATATTATTATTTGTAGCGACTAGTATTAATTATATGGACCGAGCTATACTTGGCATTGCCGGACCAATGATAATGGAAGATCTTTCTTTAAATGCGGTTCAGTTCGGTTTACTTGGCTCCGCTTTCTTTTGGACATACGCAATTATGCAGCTTCCTGTTGGCATGATTATCGACCGTCTTGGCGCGCGTTTAACATATACAATCGCGGTTATTTGGTGGTCTTTATGCACGGTCTTGACTGGGTTCGGCCGTTCTCTTGGTATGTTAATTGGAATACGCGCATTAATGGGCATTGGTGAGGCACCCGCATTTCCAACAAATACACGTGCTATTTCCGATTGGCTGCCTCCCCATGAACGGGGCATTGCCAATGGGATATTCGGTTCAGGTGTTGCTGTTGGTGTCGGGCTGAGCACACCACTACTAGCCTGGGTCATTAATAACTGGGGATGGAGAATCTCTTTTGTCGCAGCAGGTTTATTAGGTTTTGTTTGGGTTGTATTTTGGCTTTTATTCTTTAAAAATCGACCAAATGAAAGCGCTATCACAAATGAAGCGGAAAAGCAATACATTGAAGCCGGGAAAGGAAATTCCGCCAAACAAGATAGTGTAAAGGTATCTTATTTCCAATTTTTAAAGTTCCGAAGTGTTTGGGGCATTTTGTACGGATTATTTTCTTACAATTATTTAACATATTTAATGATGACATGGCTTCCAACATACTTGGTTGTCGAAAGAAACATGACATTGTTAAATGCAGGATTCGCAACTCTTGTACCTTGGATTGCATCATTTTTAGGAAATTTACTTGGGGGATATTTGTCAGATACGTTAATTAAAAAAGGGTGGAATCCAATTAAAGCAAGAAAAGTTGTCCTGGCGACAGGAATGGTGTTTCCTATCGCGATTATCCCCTCCGTCTTCACTGAAAACTCAATAACTGCACTTACTTTAATTACAATAGCCATAGGTGGAGCTGGACTAGCTGGCGGAATTCTCTGGGCTACTGTGTCAGACTTAGCACCTATTGGCGCGGAAGGAAAACTGGCTGGTTTACAAAACTTTGTGGGCAACCTTGCAGGATGGATAGCACCTGTAGCAACTGGAGCCTTAGTTGCATACTACAGCAGCTTCTCAATTGCCCTCATCATTACAGGTGCTATCTGCTTACTCGCTTCCATCGGGTATATTTTCTTGATCAAAAACGAGAAAATTGTTATACCTGCAAATTAGGAATGAAAAAAGCGATGTTTTCTATTAGGAGCATTCCTGTTAGAAGCTTTTCAGGGACTTGAATAGAAAAAGCCCTCTTGGTATGATGCGGGGTGTCAAATCTGCACGAATTGACCCCTAA
>JACHLS010000011.1 GCA_014204635.1 Sporosarcina luteola
GATTCAAGCCGCATGATTTCTGTTTTTTTGAGATACAATCCGCAAATTCTGCCCTTGTTTGTATTTTAAAAAAGAGGAATTATGAAATCGATTCACATGACAGAAAAGTTCTCCTCAATAACGGTGAAAAGTGGATTCAGCTTAAATTACCTACAAGTGAACAAGAACTTTCAGATCTAAAAGTTATTAAAAATGAGTTATTTCTCATTATCGGTAACAAATTGTGGGTCTATAATCTACAAAATATGAGTTTGAATAAATTAACAACCACAATGCAAATAAGTCAGTTGATAAAAAAAGGAGATAAATTATTCGGGGTTTCTGCGGAAGGAAATATTTACTCAATCAGTAAAGGCGGAAGTTCTTTAGAACATATAATAATTAGGTTGTTTTCAATCGGAGACAAAATTGTCGCAGATGTAGAATCTACACAAAGAGGAATGTTGGTAGCAACAAGGCCTGATTTTATATGGGAAGAAATTAAATAAAAGAAATTAGGAGGAATGATTACTTGGTAAAGATTGCGGGTTTTCCACCTGAAGAACACCAGATACGCTTAAGGGGGCCAGTGTACATTGTTGGATATTCATCTGACTATTGGGGAGATTTTATTTTTCAATAACAATAAACAACCGAATTGATGAAATATGAACGTTACATACACCTTCCAAGTACCGACTCAACCTCAAATCCGCAACGTCTTTCCTCAACTTGAGGGGAAGCGTTTTTTTTATGTAAAAAAATGACACTTTCCTTGCATGTCCCATGTTTTACATAACTGGAAATAAAAAACCTTGAATACGGACAAACGTTCGGGGTATATTATGAAGGGAACTATTGTTCGTAGGAGGGGTGCGTAATGTATAAGAATTTGCCGAACCGGCAGATCGTCTGTCTGGATATGAGAAGTTTTTATGCCAGCTGCGCGGCAGCCATCGAAGGGCTGGATGTTATGGAAACCCCCATCGCGGTGATCGGGAACATGGAACGCAAAGGTGGTGTGATTCTTGCCGCATCGCCACCCTTGAAAAATGAATTCGGCATCCGGACCGGCATGCGATTATTTGAAATTCCGGATGATCCGCGCATCCGGTTGATCGAGCCTAAGATGGGGTTTTTTCTGGATGTCTCCATGGCAATTACCCGCCATTTGAACCGCTTTGTTCCGAAAGAAGCTATCCATGTATACAGTGTCGATGAAAGCTTTATCGATTTGACAGGAACGGAGCGGCTTTGGGGCCCTCTTGAAGCCACGGTGCAGGCTATCCAAGACGAACTGGCCTCACAATATCAGCTGCCGTCCGCCTGCGGCATCGGCCCGAATATGCTGCTGGCAAAGCTCGCTTTGGACTTGGAAGCGAAAAAGACCGGAGTTGCCCGGTGGACATATGAAGACGTACCTGAAAAGCTATGGCCGATCGCCCCACTCAGCAAAATGTGGGGGATTGGCAGCCGCTTAGAGAAGACGTTAAACAATATGGGCATCTTCTCTGTCGGCGATCTGGCCCATGCTCCATTGGAACAGTTGGAAAAAAAGTTCGGCATTATGGGAAATCAATTATACCACCATGCCCATGGGCTTGATTTTTCAAGCGTCGATACAGCTCCGCTTGTCGAAGGGCAAATCAGCTATGGGAAAGGCCAGGTCCTGTTCCGGGACTATGAAAAGCGGGAAGATGTGCTGGCGGTCCTTTTGGAAATGTGCGAGGATGTCGCTAAACGAGCCAGGGAAGCAGGGAAGGCCGGCCGTACCGTCCACCTATCCGTCGTCTACTCCAAGCGGGTGCTCGGGGGCGGGTTCAGCCGCTCTGCTTCGGTAAGTGAGTCGATGAATGACACGATGGGAATCTACCGGGTATGCACGGAACTGTTCGACCGCTTTCACGACGGACGGCCTGTGCGCCGCCTGGCCATCAGCCTGACGAACTTAGAGGATGAGCATTCCATGCAGCTCAGTTTTTTTGATGAACGGAAATGGCGAGATCGCAAACTCGGCGCCACAATGGACACGTTGCGCAATAAATATGGTTCCGCTGCAGTGCTGCGTGCAGTGTCCTATACGGATGCCGGGACGGCGGTCCATCGGGCCAAACTCATCGGCGGGCATTACAAATGAAAGACCGTCCGGAACGCTGCCGGACGGCCGGGAGGTCAATTCGTTTGTAAATGGTGTCGGTATCTCCATGCGTAGAGAGCAGAGAGAGCGAGCAAAGCGGAAGCCAGCATATACACGAGCCGCGCCCCTGCGAATTCAGCAAGCGCTCCGAAAGCCAAGGAGCCTGCTGCGAACAATATGGAGATGATAGTTTGCTGCACGGCATAGATCTTAGGCAATTCCTCGGCGGCAGCCTCTTTTTGCAAAGTAGCATCAGTCAAAATGCCTTTCCACTGTTGAAACATGCCGATGCATCCGACGAGGACGAGGGAGAGCCATGGCCAGGGCGCCGTTCCGAATAGCGCAGTAAGAAGGCTGATGCCGGCAGTGGATACCAAAATGCCCCGCTTCAGGGAATTCTCGATAAGCGGCGCGAAACGCGAGCACATGATACCGCCCGCGAGCATGCCGATAAAGAATGTTGTATTGATATACCCCCACCAAGCTTCGTTTTTTTTGAGCACTTCCGTCACAAACACATAGAGGATGGAAGCAATCCAGGCAACATTCGCTACCGCTTCGAAGGCAATGAGAACGTGCAGGCTTCTATACAAAGGGCACTTCCACACAAGACGCCAGCCTGCCGTCAATTCACCGGCGGGTTTTCTTTCCCCTGTTTGCGGAGAAAATCTGACGGGATCGTGAATCCTCGCCAGCAGGGCGATGGCGCATATATATAGCACGCCAGTCAACAGCAGGATAAACGGGCCAGTGGTCCCTGCTACAATCACCCCGCCCACTGCCCACGCGCCTAAATTGACCGTTTCGGACACAACGGAAAAGAAACTGTTCGCCTTCACCAAATCCTCCTTCGGCACAAGCCGCGGCAGCATGGCATGGCTCGCAGGAGCTGCCCAGCCATCAAGAAAGGCGATAACAAATACAAGGCTTAGTAAGACAACTGTGTTTGCGGCCGGCCCGCCGGCATAGAAGATGAGCAACCAGAGCACAATCGTTTTCAACGTTTGGGACGTGACGAGCAATCTCTTCAACGAAAAGCGGTTCATTAAAAGCGGGGAAAGGAACCCGCTTACAAAACGTGCCATCATATTGACGAATGGAATGAGGGCCAGCACAAATGGAGATCCGGACTGGCTATATAAAATAGCAATCAGTCCTACAATGTAGAAGGTGTCTCCGCAATCGGCAATCGCCTGGCTCATCCATAGGAAACGGAAAGAGTGATGTTTCATTCATTTACAGCCCCTTTTCAATCAACTTGGTGATTTTGATGAAAAGAGCAGGCTCACATTGTTTCTCATACCTCCTTTTCGATGAAGAGCAAGGTGCTTGTCAATGAATAATGAAATAAACTTTCCCCATGTAGCATCAGACAGCTGGAAAGGGACAGCCAGAATGAAAGACATCAATTCCGTAGAGATGGTTCAGGTCAGCTAAATCATTTTCCAACTTGCGATTATTTTCATCAAGCCGGTGGAATGAATCGCATTGCGCCCGACCCAGAACAGGACAAAAGAAAAGACGACACAAGTGAAAATCGGTATCAAGATGAATGTCGTCGGATCTAGCGGCATGATTGGCATCTCTCTTTCAAATTATTTTTAGTATATCATATGATTTCCAATTGCAGGAAGGAGCCGATAACAATGATCCGGGACCGTGGAAACATAAAATGGACAGCAATGATGCTTCCCGAGCATATTCAGCAATTGCGCGAATGGCAGGCCGAAGATGGAAAGGCAGTCAGAGAAACACCTGATGAACAACAGCTAGAGGAGTGGAATTACAAAATTGGAGAGTCAGTGGAAAGAGGGCTGCCACTTTCCATTGAATTTTGGCAATGCTCGGAAGTAAGAAAGGTGAATGGGTTTATCCAAAAGATCGATGCGTTTCAAGGGATGCTCCAAATCGGCATGAAACCAGGTCTAACACAAGGCGTGCCGTTTGTCGATATAAAAAGTATTTCAGAAATCGAATAATTTAAGTTTCGTACCTTTTCTATTGTTCAGACTTTTGGTAGACTATTTGAGGACCATATAGAAAGAGACAAAAGGGTAGGGGGAGTCGTGTGAAAGTTTTAGTTCAACTGAGCTGGTTTTTCAAACAGCGCCGGAAGCAATACGGTCTAGGCATTGCAGCGCTTGTATTCGTTTCCTTGCTGCAATTGCTGCCGCCGAAAATCATTGGTTTCATAGTCGATGATATTACAGAAGGGACATTGACCTCTTCAGAACTCATCCGGTGGCTGATCATCTTGGCGGCGGCGGGCGTGTTAATGTACATATCCCGTTATTATTGGCGGGTCATGATTTTTGGATCAGCCGTCTTGTTATCGAGGACAATGCGGGAAAAATTATTCAACCATTTTACGAGGATGTCACCGTCGTTCTATCAGAAACGCCGAGTCGGGGATTTGATGGCGCATGCGACAAATGACATTAATGCGGTACAACAGACTGCGGGAATGGGCATTCTGACACTGGTCGATTCTATTTCGACTGGCGGTTTCGTCATTTTAACGATGGCCTTGACGATTAATTGGAAATTGACCCTAATTGCATTGATTCCATTTCCATTTATGATTTTTCTGACGAGTTATTATGGCCGGCTGCTCCGAAAGAAGTTCCGTTTTGCCCAGGAAGCGTTCTCGAGCTTGAATGATAAGACACAAGAGAGCATTTCAGGCATTAAGGTCATTAAGACATTCGGACAGCAAAAAGAAGATATCCAGGATTTTACGGATCTATCGACAGATGTGGTTGCGAAAAATATGAGAGTGGCCAAGGTCGATGCGTTATTTGACCCCACGATAACTGGAATTTTTGCAATTTCCTATATACTTTCGTTCTTTTTCGGAACGAAGTTCATTATTGCGGAAGATATGACAATCGGGGATATGGTTGCATTCAGTACATATCTTGGGCTATTAATATGGCCAATGCTTGCATTCGGCTTCCTGTTCAATATAGTGGAACGCGGGAATGCCTCGTACAGCCGGATTTCAGAGCTTCTTTCCATCACGCCGGAAATTCAGGATGTGGCAGGCGCGATTGCAGATCGGCCAGAAGGAGATTTGCATTTTGATATCGATGAATTCAAGTTTCCCGAGGATGAAGCACCCGCCTTGCAGGATGTCCATTTTACATTGAGACGTGGAGAGACACTCGGGATTGTCGGCAAAACCGGTTCGGGAAAGACCGCCATCTTAAAGCTTTTACTGCGGGAGTTTGAAGGATATAAAGGAAGCATCGTGTACGGCGGACATCCGATCAACCAATACAAACAGCAAAGTTTAAGGAGTTCTATTGGATACGTGCCGCAAGACCACTTCCTCTTTTCGACGACTGTGGCAGAAAATATTGCGTTCACCAATCCGAAGGTCGACCGAGAAAAGATTTACGAGGCAGCCCGTCTCGCGCATATCCACGAAGACATTTTAGGATTTGCGGAAGGATATGAAACCGTTGTGGGAGAACGGGGCGTTTCCTTGTCAGGCGGACAGAAGCAGCGGATTTCTATCGCCCGGGCACTGATTATGCAGCCAGAATTATTGATTTTGGATGATTCGTTATCAGCAGTTGATGCGAAAACGGAAGAAGCGATTTTGGAAGCATTAAAGCAGACGCGAACTGGCGAAACGACCATTATTACGTCTCACCGCCTGAGTGCCATCCAGCATGCCCATAAAATCATCGTCTTGGAAGAAGGAACTATTATCGAGGCCGGCACCCACGATGATTTGATTGCCTTGGATGGCAAGTATAAAGAAATGTATGACCTGCAACAACTGGAAGTGCTCGTTGAACAAGGGGGTGAGGAATAATGTCCATTGAAAAACAGCCAAAACTGACAGCAAAGGATCAATGGATCGTATTCAAGCGGTTATTGAGATACGCCATTCCTCATAAGGCAAGCATTACGGTCGCGCTGATCCTGCTCGTCCTGACGGTGACGGGAAGCATTGTAGGCCCGTTGCTCATCCAATCATTTATCGATAATTATTTGACGCCAGAAAATTTTCCGAAGAAAGAAGTACTGGCGTTGGCGCTTATTTATATCGGGCTTCAACTGTTCATAGTCGTTGTCTCCTATTTCCAATCACTCCGTTTTCAGGCGATTGCCTTAAAGGTCATCCAGCAGATGCGGATTGATGTATTTACAAAAGTACAAGGACTCGGCATGCGCTACTTTGACAAAACACCTGCAGGCAGTATCGTATCGCGGGTAACAAACGATACCGAGTCGATCAAAGAGATGTTTGTCAGCGTAATCGTTACATTCCTGCAAGCAATCTTTGTCATATTTGGCGTCTACTTCGCCCTATTCGCTCTCGATGTGAAACTTGCATTCATGTCAATGGGATTGCTGCCGTTATTTATGATCATCATCATTGTATATCGGCGGTACAGTGCGGATTTCTACCAGGATATCCGTGAACGGCTTAGCCAATTGAATGCCAAAATAGCGGAGTCGCTGTCTGGCATGGGAATGATCCAGGCGTTCCGGCAAGAGGAACGTCTGGCGAAGGAATTCGATGATATCAATGAAGGGCATTACCGGGCAGGCATGCGGAATATTAAGTTTGACAGCCTCCTGCTTGGACCGTTTATCGATTTGCTATACGCGATTGCAATCGTCTTCGTTCTCGGCTATTTCGGATTCATGTCGCTAGAAAATGCCGTAGATGTCGGGATTATTTATGCATTCACTACATTAATTGGCCGTTTATTTCAGCCGGTACAGCAAGTGATGCAGCGTCTCTCCATTTTCCAGCAGGCGCTTGTCTCGGCGTCCCGGGTGTTCAAACTGATGGATGATCCGGATATGGAGCCGAGCCAGACGGACCAAGCAAAGGAACGGATTCTGGAGGGGACACTTGAATTCCGGGATGTTACGTTTTCCTATGACGGTAAAAATGACGTGTTGAAACATATTTCATTCACTGCAAACGCCGGCGAAACGGTCGCCCTGGTTGGCCATACAGGAAGCGGCAAGAGCTCTATCATCAATTTGCTCATGCGTTTTTATGAGTACAACCAAGGGGAAATCCTAGTGGACGGTAAATCACTGAAGGATTACCCGAAAGAGGAACTCCGCCAGAAGGTTGGTCTCGTCCTGCAGGATCCATTCCTGTTCTATGGCGATATCGAAAGCAATATCCGGTTGCACAACAAGGAAATGTCATCAGAAGAGGTTCGGGCAGCAGCGGAGTTTGTCCGTGCCAATGAATTTATCGAAAAGCTGCCGGATAAATACTCACAGAAGGTGACGGAGCGGGGCTCTACGTTCTCTAGCGGACAACGCCAGCTAGTTGCCTTTGCCCGCACGATCGCGACCAATCCAAAAATACTCGTATTGGACGAAGCAACTGCCAATATTGACACGGAAACGGAAGTCGCTATCCAGGCAAGCTTGGAAAAAATGCGGAAAGGCCGGACGACGATTGCGATTGCCCACAGACTGAGTACCATCCAGGATGCTGAACTGATCTTAGTGCTGCACCAAGGGGAAATCGTCGAACGGGGTAATCACCAGCAGCTCCTCGCGCAAAAAGGGCTGTATTACATGATGTACCAATTGCAAAATGGATTGCTGGATGATGCGATGTAAGAGGGCAGTCTTATAGAGGTAAAGTTCCAGGCGGCAAGCGAACTCGACAACGGGTTTGCTTGCCGTTTTTTATTGTGGAAGAAAGAAGCAGAGCCTTGTTCGGTTGTAAAGAATGTCGAATGAATTGAATTGGCCGGCTTCAGTTATTTGGCGTAATATGAGAATGATTTGGCACGTGGTTACATGATTTGGCGGAGAGTAATACCAATTTGGCGCAATCGCTTTATTATTTGGCACCCGGTACACACCCATTTCGGCGCCACATAAAAGGCGTTCCCATAAAGTACTTGCCATTGCTATGCAAACGCTCCACCCGAATGTCATAAACTGTTCACAGGTAAAATCAACGTATTTCCGCAATGGATTTGGTACGATGAGAAGAGAATATTAAAGGGGAGAGAAGGATGACTACTGATTTGAATGTATTTCTGGCGTTCGGCGCCGGATTTTTAAGTTTCATTTCACCGTGCGTGCTGCCGTTATATCCTGCATTTATTTCGTATATTACCGGCATGTCGATCGATGAATTGAAAGGCGATTCCAAACGGATGAGCCGGAATGGGATGTTCCATACCATCTTCTTCCTGCTTGGATTTTCGATCGTATTTGTCTTTATTGGTTTCGGCACATCGTTTGTGGGAAGTTTTTTTGCGCAATACAAGGATTTGCTTCGGCAAGGCGGCGCCATCTTTATCGTGCTGTTCGGTTTGATAGTGGTTGGTTTGGTCAAGCCTGATTTTATGATGAAAGAACGGCGTCTGCAATTCAAAAATAGACCGGCGGGTTACCTGGGTACGGCCCTGATAGGCCTTGCATTTTCAGCGGGCTGGCAGCCGTGCATGGGGCCCATCATCGGAGCGATCATCGGACTGGCTGCTGCAAACCCGGGTTCCAGCATGTTGTATATGCTGATGTATGTATTAGGGTTCGCTATCCCGTTTTTCATTTTATCATTTTTCATTACCCGTCTCGGCTGGATTAAACGGCATAGCAATTTGATGATGAAAATCGGCGGTTATGTTATGATTGCATTCGGATTTTTATTGTTTTTTGATGGAATCACGTATCTTACCAGCTTGCTGAGCCCGATTTTTGGTGATTTCCAAGGTTTTTGATTGGATGGGAGGACCGGCCGATGAATGAAATCGGATCATATGAAAAATGGATCGACATGATAGAAAAAGAACCGCAACTCCTCCTCTTTGTCAAAACGGACCATTGTTCCGTATGTGAGGGGCTCTACCCGCAAGTGGAAGCGCTCGCTGATCGCTTCCCGTTTCCTTTTTATCAAGTGAATGCGGCACGTGTACCGGAGATGGCCGGGCAATTATCGTTATTTACCGCTCCCGTCGTATTGCTTTATCATCATGGGAATGAAACGGCCCGTTTTGCCCGTTTTGTTCAGATGGACGAGCTGACACGCCGCATGCAGGAGCTCGTGGAACGGGGGAAGGAAGATGCTTAAGCTTCAAGAGTGGATTGACTATGTATTTACAACGATTCCGTCGGTTTATCTGATTGTTGGATCGACGGTCATCTTTCTCTTTATGGGAACAATGGCTTTTATCGTTCGGACCAAAGCGGCCAAACGACCGATTTCGGCCAAACGTATTATACTTCCACCGCTCTTCATGTCAACGGGTGCTTTCATGTTCTTATTTGAAGAATTCCGTGTGCCGTTTCCGCAGGTGATGGAAGCCGTAGGAGTCGGCTTGTTGTTTTCACTTATTTTGATCAAAACGACGAATTTTGAGAAGAGAGATGGATTGTTGTATGTCAAGAAGTCAAAAGCATTTATTGTCATCCTTTTAAGTCTTCTCGTCATCCGTCTCATTGCCAAGCTTATATTAAGCAGTTCCATTGATGTGGGCGAACTCGGGGGCATGTTTTTCCTGTTGGCGTTTGCCATGATCCTTCCTTGGCGCATCGGCATGCTGATCAAATATATCAAGATTCGAAACCGGACAGCGGATGTATGATCTGAACTGCTGCATACGGAGAATCAAAAATCGTCCCTAGCCGTAACGGGACGATTTTTGTTAGTTGTGGATCAAGGAGATTTCATCGGTGAATTGAGAGAGAGAAAGTTTCCTCATGGTTTTCATTGTCGGCATTGTGGAAATACATCAATGGTCCGTTGCGGGAAGCGAGTGATTTGACCAATTTCCCTATGTATCGTTCGAAAAAGACAGATAAATGGATTCCATTTATAGAGTGTATGTTGAATGGTCTATCGCTTTGTGAAACAGCTCTGTTATTTACCATCTATATGTTTAATAGCATGCACTGAATTATCCTGAATGATGCCTGTTTCTACAAAACCAAATGAAGCATATAATTCTTTAGCTATGACATTACTTTTATGATAAAAGAGGTCTACATTTTCTGCTTCCCCATAAGGCATAGTTTCAATATCTGACAACATTTTTTCAAAGGCTAGTTTGCCATATCCTTTTCCTTGGTAACTCTTATCAATCATAAAATGCCAAATGAAATAGGTCTTCTTCCCGTAAAATACTTCATTTTGAAATGATTCATGATCCGTCGTATCATAAATATACATCAAAAATCCAACCATCGTATCATTCGCATAAATAGCTAATGGAGAAGCTGGTATACCATCTGTGTTCAACATATGAGCGTCTGCGAAGCATCGAAGGTTAGTCGTATTTAATATAAATTCTTTCTGGTTGTCTTCAACATCAAGCGCTATTACTTCATCTATGTTATCCCCGTTTATGTTTCGAAATTCAATCATCTTTTTATCTCCTCTCCAAAGACCATACACATCCACACATGGCCTAAAAAATATTTTCCCTTGTATTTCTAATCCTTGTTCCACAACTTACTTTCCCCCTGAGTTGGTTTAAGCTAAATCCATAACCTCTTAAGTAATTCTACTTAGAAAACCAAAGTCCTCTTTATTGAGAATATTCCTTTATTCAACTAATCTGCCTTGTTAGTTTAAGTGTAAACCTTCACAAACTCGTGCTGATTTCAACATAAATATCCAGCTGTGGCGAATTTATTTTTAATCAGATGTAGGGTTCGTGTCATCTACATTTCACTTGAAATCAACCTTTACCTTTGAATAGGGCTTTGTTTAAAAATGAAGAACAAAAAAGAGGCTGTCCAATACGTCAGTATTTGACTTTTTGGACAGCCTCTTCCGCTTATTCGAATAAGTGCTCATACGGTTTCATATCCACATCCATGGATGTCAATTTCTTAATCAAGAATTTATGATCTCGCTTTGGAGTTGCCACAATATATCCCCTGATAATATGGTCAAAATCAATTGTCCTTGCACGGTCTTCCAAAGCAATCTGTCCGATTTTGGAAGCGATCTTCTGTTTGGCCACGTCCCGGAACAGTTCTGGAACAGGAGTGACAAGCTCATTGAGGAGCTTCTTGGCATCCTCGTTCCAAAGATGAAGGGATTCATTTACATAATGCTCTTCCCAATCAAGCGTCGACTTGCCGTCCGCTTTTGGAAATACCTTCAAAAATTTACGGAACATGAAGTAGCCGCCGATGCCAAATAATCCGACTAGGACGATACACCAGAATACGATGAACCACACAAACCAATCCTGCAATTGTCTTCACCTCTTCCTCACTTATCCCATTATAAAAGGAATTAAAAAAAATTTCATTAACAATGTATCCTTTTCTCCCTCTTCTTTCTATATAGCAGGTGAAAGGAGGTGGAGCACATGGCAACAATGGAATTCAGAGGCGCCATCGGGAAGGTATACTTTGATGGAGGATTAACGGAGGACGGCAAGTTGATTCGGCAGGCCAAGACCTACCGCAATATTGCCAGAGGAATCGATGCGGCCAATCTGTATGAGGCGCTTGCTCAACTGGCGCAATTCTCCGGACGCCCGGTTGTAGGGATGGAGAAAGTCGAAACATCAGAAGTCGTCAATTAAATTGGAAAGGAGAGGATGAAAAATGACTAGGACATTGCAACTGACGTTTGAAACTGCAGCAGGGAAAACGACGATGCTGACGGTGGATGAGCCAAGAAGTGATATTACTTCCGAGCAAATCCAAGCTGCGATGCAGCAAATTATTGCATCCGGCGCATTTGAAGTCGATGGCTTCCCGTTGTCCGCACCGAAAAGTGCGCGCATTGTCGAAAGAACCGTCACCGAATTCATTGCCGGATAACACACAGCAGTCAGCCCGCCAGTCTCATGCTGGCGGGTTTTCAACTTTAAAAAAGGAGGGCATGATCAATGGAAACTTGGTTGCATTTCATACAAGAGATCGGATTCCCGGTATTCGTATCGTTTTATCTATTGCATCGTCTTGAGATGAAATTGGAAGCGATCCACGATGTGCTCGTCACATTAAAGGTGAAGTGAACTTCACAAAAACGTCAATTTTTCGCCATAGAAGCACTTTCGCCAACCTTGTTTGAATATTTATCTTCATCTATGATAAAGTTATAAAGAATGTGAAGGAGTCTCGATATGCTTAAAAAAGTATTATTTTTTGCAATGTTGACCGGCTTGCTTTTTATTGCGGCATGCTCAGGCGGTTTCAAGCCGGATCATGAATATTCGATCAAATCATTCGAATACACGAATCAAGATGAAGAAAAAGTATCATTGGATGATTTGAAAGGTGAAGTCTGGCTCGCCCAATTTGTATTTACGAATTGCACCACCGTTTGTCCTCCAATGATGACGAACATGGCAGAAATACAGGGGAAATTGAAAAAAGAGGGAGTAGAGGATTACAAAATTGTGTCGTTCAGTGTTGATCCTGATTATGATACACCTGAACGATTAAAGGATTACTTGGGATTGTTCGAAATACCGGACCCAAGCAAATGGATCATGCTGACAGGATACAAATTGAGTGAGATTAATAAGCTGTCGGTCGATTCCTTTAAAATGCCGGTGTTTGATGATCCGAATTCGAACCAAGTTATACACGGTTCCAGATTTGGACTTGTCAATCAGGATGGGAAAGTAGTCAAGACCTATTCAGGGAAAGATGATGTACCATATGACCAAATCGTCAAAGATGTGAAAGCGCTCATTAAACAAGGGGCTGAATAAGCGGAAAGGGTGAGAGAGTGAAGAAAAAGCGAAAGCCGAATAAAGGATTATCCATAAAGACGAAAGCGATTTTGATCATCCTTCTCGTCCCAGTGGCTGTCACTCTATTCACTCTCACAGCGATTATTTGGACGGGCATTCAAAATCCGGAGCTCATCCGCAAGTCCGCAAGTGGATTGAAGGATTTCTCAGACCGGCATACTGCTACGGTCATTCCGGAGGAGTATATTCCGATTTACAAAGCAGCTGCAGAAGAATATGGCATTCCATGGACGCTGCTGGCCGCGCATCATCGGGTGGAAACACGCTTTTCCACAATGGCTACCTTGGTGTCTCCAGCTGGTGCGGAAGGCCATATGCAGTTCATGCCCTGCACTTTTGTCGGTTGGGGATACCCCGGCTGTGAAGGACTAGGCAAGGGGAATATTCCGGAAGAAGATAAAACCAATCCGGCTGTGATCAAGAAATATGGCGGGTATGGGGTGGATGCGAATGGGGATGGCATTGCCGACCCGTTTGACATTGAAGATGCCATTTTCAGTGCGGCGAATTATTTGGCGAAAAGTGGAGCTGCAGACGGGGATATTGAAAAAGCAATTTTCCACTATAACCACAGTGATAAATATGTGGAAGATGTACTTTGGTTTTTCAATGAATTCGAATCGCAGCGACTTGCCAAAGCAGATGACCCGAATGAACAATCCAATGACAAGTAGGAGCGATGCCTTTCAGGGCAGGCTCCTTTTTTACTGCAGACAAAACCCGCTGTCCGAAGTGGACAGCGGGTTCAATCATGCAGTTTAGCATTACGATGCTCTACGCATGGATTTCATAATGAGGCTCACAATAAACACCAAGATGATCGCACCTAGCAGGGCCGGCAAGATATAGAAATCAGATACTTTTGGACCCCAGTCTCCTAACAGCATGCCACCGACCCAAGCACCGATGATACCAGCAATAATGTTACCAATGATACCTCCTGGAATGTCTTTTCCTAGGATAAGGCCAGCAAGCCAACCGATTACGCCTCCGATAATTAAAAACCAAATAAAGCTCATGTTATCCATCTCCTTTTTAATAATTATGATTGCCTCTGTAGTATTTGTAATATCCGTTATTTCGATACGTCAAACATCTGACGCAAAAAAAAGTTGACAGCAAAAGTAAAATAAAGGCACGAAACCTGTCGCTTCAATGGTTGATTAGATTTTCTAATCAAATTGGTGAATCCGAGTGCAGGAGGTACATCTTGTGAAGCCGATTTTGTTTTGGACTTATGGAATGATCTTCTTATTCATGGCGGTGCTTGTCTCTTCGTCAGTATCCGATCCAGTGGATGCGGCGATCATTCTGTGGGCAGAGAGGCAGCGAACAAACGCCGCAGATCATTTTTTTAGGATGATGACGACAGTTGGTTCCATAAAAGTGCTGTTGCCGGTTGCTTTAGGTACAGCCATTATGGCTATGGTTTGCAAAAAATGGATGGATGGCCTTTTTATTATGATCGTCTTCTGGGGATCAAGAGCAATCAATCATTTACTTAAATTGCTGTTTCACAGGGAGCGGCCTTCCTATCATCGCCTATTCAGCGAAAGTGGTTTCAGTTTTCCAAGTGGTCATGCCATGAACTCGACAATTTTTCTGGGGTTTTTATGTTACTTGGCGATCCGCACCTTCCAGCTCCGGAGTGCGCTGCGCGCATGGATGTGGTTTGTCTTTAGCATTGTCATTAGTCTGATTGCCGGCAGCAGAGTGTACGCAGGTGTTCATTTTCCGACTGATATCGTAGCAGGAATAAGCGGAGGAGCAGTTATCCTATCCATTTTTATTTGCCTTCACCAAAGAGTTTCGCATCAATAGGAATCAATGGCAGTTCATTTGACATACTAGGATGGACAATCTAAAAAAGGATGGGATGCATCATGTCGATGAATTGGTTTGATCGTGTAAGTGAGGAACTGCAAGACCACTTGGAATCAATTTGTGATCAATATGGAGAAGTCGGGCAGATGACAATTGTCAGAGCAGCAAAGCATCCCAGAATAGAATTCTTTCTAGAGACCGACGAGGACTTGCGCGAATACTTCTTTACTGTCCATTATGATCCGCATAATGAGGAATTTTATATTTCGACAGTGGATTTTGATTATGATCAATTGTCGAAAGTGATTCTTCCCGACATTGAAGATATCATTGAAGAAGTCCATGAACATTTCCATTCATTTCTAGAAGACAATGAGGACTGGGAATTGGATATGGAGGATGAGGATTTAGAGGAAATCGAAGTCGAATGGAAAACAGGCGAAGTTGTTGCCTATACGAACGAAGACGATGTAGAAGTACTGTATCAATTCGGGCTTATTGAGGAAACTGGCGACGGGATTTTAAGGCGCGTCAACCGTTTCGAAACGACTGACCTCGACTTATTGGAAGACGAATCCTATTTTATATTCAGTAAAGAAGAGGCGGTTACCATCATCTCGCTTATCGCATCCAACATGGATTCGCTTAAAAAATTTGATTTATAACATCAAGCTGGGGTGGAGGTTCCTTTGGAGAATCCCACCCCGGCTTTATTAAAATGCATGATGGAAAAGTTCCTAGAAAGATTAGCGGACAATAGCTCCAAGTGTATTTCTGAAATGCCGTAAGGCCCACTCATGTCCCGCCGCATCAAAGCTGGCGACCCCATTGGCATGTATCACAATTTGATAGCCTAGATTATACGCATCGACCGCCGTATGCAAAATACAAATGTCTGTACACACTCCGACAAGATGGACTTCCGTTATGCCGCGTGAACGCAACTGAAGGTCCAGGTCAGTTCCGGCGAACGCGCTATACCGAGTCTTGTCCATCCAACTGATGGCTTCTTTATGCTTGTCATACAACTCCATCAATTTGCCATATGGATTCCTTCCGGCCGTTCCTCTAATATTATGCGGAGGAAATAGCTTAGCTTCCGGATGGTAGGGGTCATCTTGATCATGCACATCCACAGACATGACGATATAATCACCTTTGTTTAAAAAGGATGCCGTCAAATCTGTAATATAATCTTCTAAGTCAATACCAGGCTGTCCACATGTCAATGCTCCATTTAATGCCACAAAATCATTTGTATAATCAATTACAAGCAATGCTTTTTTCACTACGTTCTCCCCTTTAAGTGTCTTTACATCTATCATGCCACACTTAGTGTAAGATTTCACTATCTAAAAGCCATTTCACCGATAGGTATATCGGGTATAATAAATAAATAGTCATTTTAAAATAAATTGATCATAACAGAAAATCAGTCATCACTTTTTCTTATGGAAGACTATAATTTTAAAGTATTTTACTTATGAACGTTGCTATATTATGATGGAGTAGAGAAAAGATGCTCGTTTACGGCCTTTTCAGTAGATAAAGGGAGGAATTCACCAATGGCGAAAAGTAATTTGCACAATAGCCGCCAATCGTTCGAAGTGAATGGAAAGACGTATAACTACTATCGTCTGAAAGCACTCGAAGAAGCCGGCATCGCAAATGTATCCAGACTGCCTTACTCAGTCAAGGTGCTGCTTGAATCCGTTTTGCGCCAGCATGACGGCTATGTGATTAAAGATGAACATGTTGAAAATCTTGCGAAATGGGGAAAAGATGCGGATAAGGATGCGGAAGTGCCATTCAAGCCATCTCGCGTCATCCTCCAGGACTTCACTGGCGTACCAGTTGTCGTCGACCTTGCATCTCTTCGGTCTGCGATGGCAGAAATGGGTGGAGATCCTGACAAAATCAATCCCGAAATCCCGGTTGACCTTGTTATCGACCACTCTGTCCAAGTTGACCAATACGGAACTAACCAAGCGCTACAAAAGAACATGGAACTTGAATTTGAACGCAACGCAGAACGTTATCAATTCCTAAGCTGGGCACAAAAAGCGTACGATAACTACCGCGCAGTTCCACCAGCAACGGGTATTGTCCACCAAGTAAACTTGGAGTACCTTGCAAGCGTTGTCCATGCAATTGAAAATGAAGACGGTACATTTGAAACATACCCAGATACACTTGTCGGTACGGATTCCCATACGACAATGATCAATGGTATCGGTGTTCTTGGATGGGGCGTCGGCGGTATCGAGGCGGAAGCCGGAATGCTTGGCCAGCCTTCTTACTTCCCGATCCCAGAAGTAATCGGTGTAAAACTTACTGGAGAGCTTCCAAACGGCACAACTGCTACCGACCTTGCGCTTAAAGTGACACAAACGCTTCGTGCACATGGTGTTGTAGGTAAGTTCGTTGAATTCTTCGGACCTGGCGTATCCAAATTGCCGCTTGCGGACCGTGCAACAATCGCAAACATGGCGCCTGAATACGGTGCAACTTGCGGATTCTTCCCAGTCGACGAAGAGTCTCTTGACTATATGCGCTTAACAGGCCGTGATGAAGACCATATCCAAGTCGTTCAAAAGTACTTGGAAGAGAACGATATGTTCTTCACAGCGGACAAAGAAGAGCCAACTTATACAGAAGTGATTGAGATCGATTTGACAAAAATCGAAGCGAACCTTGCAGGTCCGAAACGTCCACAAGATTTGATTCCACTTTCCGAGCTGCAACGTTCTTTCAAAGATTCAGTTGTCGCACCGGAAGGGAACCAAGGTTTCGGGTTGACTCCAAAAGAATTCAACAAGGCAGGAACAGTTGAATTTGCGGATGGCCGTACTGTCGGCATGAAGACAGGCGATCTTGCAATTGCTGCGATCACTTCTTGTACGAACACATCCAACCCATACGTTATGCTTGGCGCTGGACTTGTAGCGAAAAAAGCTGTCGAAAAAGGTCTGACACCACCGGCATACGTGAAAACTTCACTCGCACCAGGTTCAAAAGTTGTTACAGGCTATCTAGAAGAATCCGGTCTGACAAAATATTTAGATCAAATCGGGTTTAATACAGTCGGTTATGGCTGTACAACATGTATCGGGAACTCCGGTCCTTTATTGCCTGAAATCGAGAAAACAATTGTAGATAACGATCTGCTTGTATCTTCCGTACTTTCTGGTAACCGTAACTTCGAAGGACGGATCCACCCGCTTGTAAAAGCGAACTACTTGGCTTCACCGCCACTAGTTGTCGCTTATGCACTGGCTGGTACAGTCGATATCGATTTCGAAAAAGATCCGATCGGTAAAGCGAACGACGGAACAGATGTATACTTTAAAGACATCTGGCCAACAACGGAAGAAGTGAAGGAAGTCGTCAAAGCGACGGTTACTCCTGAGCTGTTCCGTAAAGAATATGCACGTGTCTTCACAGAAAACGAAGCATGGAATGCGATCGAAACAACTGACGATTCCTTGTACGATTTCGATGAAAACTCAACATATATCCAAAACCCGCCATTCTTCGAAGGACTTTCGAAAGAACCAGGCGATATCAAAGCATTATCTGGCCTTCGTGTCGTTGGGAAGTTCGGTGATTCCATCACAACGGACCACATTTCTCCTGCAGGCGCGATCGGTAAAGATACACCGGCCGGCAAATATTTGCGCGAGCGCGGCGTAGAGCCACGCTACTTCAACTCATACGGTTCCCGTCGTGGTAACCACGAAGTCATGATGCGCGGTACATTCGCGAACATCCGGATCCGTAACCAAATCGCAAAAGGTACAGAAGGCGGCTTCACAACTTATTGGCCAACAAAAGAAATCATGCCAATCTATGATGCAGCAATGAAATACCAAGCGGATGGCACAGGTCTTGCAATCCTAGCCGGTAAAGACTACGGTATGGGATCATCACGTGACTGGGCTGCAAAAGGTACTTCTTTGCTCGGCATTAAAACAGTCATCGCGGAAAGCTATGAGCGGATCCACCGTTCGAACCTTGTCATGATGGGTGTGCTTCCACTTCAATTCTTGAATGGTGAAAATGTAGAGTCCCTTGGTCTTACAGGCGAAGAGGAAATCAGCGTCAACATCGCGGAAGGCGTAAAACCACGTGACATCTTGAAAGTGACTGCAACAGCAAAAGACGGATCTGTCAAAGAATTTGACGCGTTAGCTCGTTTCGATTCCGAAGTCGAAATCGACTACTACCGTCATGGCGGTATCCTTCAAATGGTCCTTCGCGACAAAATGAAAAACAACTAATGCCAAGAGGGTGTCCGGGAAACCGGGCATCCTTTTTTCGTGATTTATCGTGTTAACCGCGCCGTAAACTCCTCGTTTATATATTCATGCAATATTTCTGCTAACATGTCCACTGTTCGATATTCCTCTTGCAGTGTATTTTCAACACCCCCAATAGTGATTAATACGGCATTAGGGAAAAGATCTTGATTATAGTTAGCGCTGATCGACTGGCTTTTCTTTAGAACTATGCCTCTCGAAAAACCGGGAAACGCTGTTTCCATTTTCCTATGAAGCGATTGGGCAAATAACAGGTTTTCCTCATGCCGGCTGCTATCTTCTGATAGAACAAGTTCAATTTTTGCATAGGTGACTCCATTTTTATCTAATGTACTAGCCTCACGTGAAACACTACCTCGATGTATATCAGCAACGACTAGTAATTGTTCATTCTCTTGGAGTGTTTGCTTTACCTTTTCACGAGAGAGTAAAAAAGCATGTGGAGAGGGAAGTCCTTTTTTATTCAGCAATTCAGCGAAATCAGTTGTGTCATGAATCGTACGGATTTGAAGTGCTTCTAAAGAGTCAGCAAGTCGTTTGCCTACTAAAGTAATGTTGAGAGTTTCGTCAACCGCTTTGCCGTCCGCGTTAGTAAATTTTGACTGGAATGATTCTTGGGTGTGAGTATGATAAATAAATACATACGGTTCGTTATAGAGCATCGGCAGGCTATTAGTCGTTTGCCCAGTACCTGAAATTATTTCATGAATCATTCGGCTGTCTGTGATGAAAAGCAGGAAGAGAGAAGCAGTACAAATGAATAGGACAGATAGCAGAGCAGGTACTTGTATATACCTCGGTTTGGTATATTGACTGCGAGCCATTCGTGTAAGATGTGTCTCGGTTGATAAGACAAAATCATTATCGGGCTCAAGATCATGGTTATCTTTAATGAATTCCATTAACTCGTCTTTTTCATTCATTTGGGGATAGCCTCCTTCCATAACTGGCTTTCATTCAACTGACTTTCGATCTCTTTACGAGCCCGATGATAGACAACTTTCACTTTTGCTTCGGACCATTTGAGAATCGCAGCCGTTTCTCGTATAGAGAACTCATTAATCCCCCTTAAAATCAACACGGTGCGATATGCTGGTGTCAACTTTGAAATCGCTTCGTGTACAATTGTCTTGGTGTCATTCATTTCAGCTAGCGCGCAAGGTCCTTTGGCATTAGATGGCAATAAATTAAAAAAACTCATTTTAAACACTTTGGAAAATCTGTTTTTTCTGTAATGATCAATGGCGGTATGTTTGGCAATAGAGAAGATCCAAGTTCTTAAACTGCTGCGGCCGTCATAACTAGGCAACTTTCTTAACAGCCGAATAAACACCTCCTGTGTCAGATCCTCCGCGTCCTCCCGATTCCCTGAATAGCACATGACAAATCGGTAGACATCCATATAATGCGCCTGATAGAATTCAATCATTTCGTTTTCAAGACGACACTCCGTGTCCAAAATTCCTCCCCCTCCTGTATAACTATTATTCGATTGAGACAGTTGAAAAGTTACACTTTCGATTCATTCTGACAAATCTATCTATCTAATTACGAATTTACCTATAATTCGAATGGAAAGTTGGCGGGCAAAAGGTGTTGCCTTTGACGAGACAAGAGGGTTCGGGTGCAGCAAAATTATCAACTCCTTAAATTCCTTCCGCTGTCGCTCCAGTCAGACATTTACCGTTGACAATTGCCATATGTTTTCTTCTGCAGCACGTTTCACTTTTGACCGAAGAAAAAAATAAAAAAGGACAGCATATGCTGCCATTCCGATCTTCCGCAATCGCGCTCTTTAGCTGAAAAACAGAGCATTATTTGTTTTTAACATTAGCAATGACAAGTGATAGTAAAAATTAGATGCTATAAAACCTAATAATGAATATGGTATAAGTTCGTTCCAGTTGAAATATCCGCTAAGCATAGTGAAAAGAACTCCAACAATTGCCCCCGACAAGGAATATAAAATAAACCCGTAAAAGTATTTTCCCCAATTTGATTTTCTATTAGATTTTCTAATCAGCTTATCAATAAATATTGATAAGGGAGTTCCTACAATAAAATAAATGGGTCCAGCAAAGACAAGAACAAGAATAAAAGTGCCAGAGAAGCTAGAGTAAGAAGAACCAATTTCTCGTTGGGAACTGGGAACATATGAAACCCAAGAAAATGCTATTGAAAATATGACAACAGTGAGTGCCATTGTCAGGAGACTTCCCATCAAATTTTTCATCATTTTACATCCTTTCAAATCTCCGTTTTAGTTTTTTGTATTAGCTATGCAACAATATGGCCCGTTTGTTGTATATCTTTTATATCTAAATAAACCACATGAACTAAAACCGATCCATCATCAAAAACAGAAATTTGAACAGGTTGATAATCAACTTCGTAAAAATAGCAAATATGATTTTCGTCTAATTGCTCATGGCAAGCTTCACGATAGCTTTTGCCATAACGTTTTCTAAAATATTGTTTTGCTTCTAACGCGGAAGTTTGCTTCATCTTCTCTAGTAATCATTCAGTCTACCTTCTTTTTTTGTCATTTTAATTCGCCTGTTTCTTTGTCGAAATCGCTTCGACCATATTTCTGTTCTTGATAAACAGCATCGAAATATAACCTAATCAATCCAGTATGCGACCGCAAAACAGAGTTTATTATCTTCATGCTAGGCAAATTATGTTCAGCACCACGAGCTCTGACAAATCTCCTTAACGAATGTTTGCTAGTCCATGTTCATCAATCAAATCACAGACATCGTTCAACATGTCGTCTTTATCTTCAACATCAAGCGTTATGTATCGATCAATATCAAAGTTGTTCAGCAGCATAATGTCTCGCTTATCGTATACACGTAATTGTGGTTTTTAATGAGATGGTGAACAGAAGGCTAAACAATAAAAGATGGTTTTGACTCCATTAAAATACTAATATTACATTGACTGCACAAATCAATTGTACCATAATATGAGTTTATCGAATTTTTTTGCAAAACATACAAAGGGGGCGCTTTCAATATATAATAGTATCAATCGACTGCTGCTTAGCAGGAAGAAACTTATTTTTATTGGTTTGCTTTGTACTGTAGTCGGTTCTGCTCTTTCTCTCTTCATGCCGATTTTGATGAAATTCACAGTTGATACGGTGTTAGTGAAAGGCAATTGGAGAATTTTACTCTTCACTTTGGCTGGTTTAGTCGTTTTACCTGTGGCAGCCGCCATCCTAACCTCCATCATGAGCCGTATAAGGGTACAGATCGGTGGTGAAGTGACCGATGCTTTAAGAGAATCACTCTTTCAGAAAATTACGCAGCTGCCTCCCTATGTATTACATCAATACAAGCCTGGAGATCTGGTTGGACGAATTACCCGGTCTTGTGGTGAGATAGGGGAGGTTTACATACAGAACGAATTGCTGCCGGCATTTCAGACAGCATTGGTATGTATCGGCACAATCGGCATCATGTTTGCATTAAGTTGGAAACTGGCACTTATTTCATTTACGTTGTTGATTCCTTTCATCCTGTTCATCTCTCATGTCCTCGGTAAGAAAGTAGAGAGGAGCATGACCCGGTTTTTTTCCATCTTATCAAAAGCGGATGGCTACTTTGTAGAGAGAATAGCCAATATGAAAACCGTTCAACTATTCACACAAGAAAAGAAAGAAAAGGAAGCTGTAAAATCATGGATGACAACCTATCGGGAATCGCGTAGGCAAACGAGCTATTTGCGGATCTGGTTTTTGGACATTTTAGGTTCGTTCGAACAATCTTTCGGAACAGGGCTTGTTTTTGCATTCGGCGCATGGCAAGTTCTACGAGGAGATCCGTCCATGACGATAGGTTCGCTCATCGCCTTCACTGTTTATGTACCCATTCTTTATAGTTCCATACATACATTGCAGCAGGCGTATGTTGGCCATCAGAAAGCAAAGCCTGCCATGAAGCTCATTGAGGAGGTTCTTTTTGTATGGGAGAAGGAAGAAGAATCTTCAAATTCCCCAATCAAGGCAAGCACTATAAGAGAAATGAGCTTTGAAGCGGTCTGCTTTCATCATAAGGATGGAAGTGGAAAGCTGGATGATGTAAGCTTTTGCATCCAAACTGGTGAAACCGTTGCAATTGTGGGGCCAACTGGTGCCGGTAAATCAACCATATTTGATTTGATTTTAGGATTTCTTGAACCACATGCTGGCAGGATCCGTTTGAATGGAGCCCATTTGAACGTTTATGAGCTCGCATCCGTCAGAGAAAGAGTGACACTTATCGAGCAAGCACCTATTATGTGGGATGATACGATAAGGAATAATTTGATCTATTCCAATGAAAACGTGACGGAAGAGGACATTAGAAAAGCGTTGAACATAGCGCAGATGCATGATTTTATCGATACGCTTCCGGAGGGAATGGAAACGGTCATCGGAGAAAGGGGTGTCAGGTTGTCAGGTGGTGAAAGACAACGATTGGCGGTGGCCAGGGCCATTCTTCGAGATCCAGATATTGTGTTAATGGATGAACCGACTTCCGCTCTTGATAGCACTACGGAAGAAGCACTCATGAGGAAATTATTTAAATGGAAAGGAAATCGGACGTTCCTCATCATTGCCCATCGATTATCAACCATCCGGGAAGCCGACCGGATTCTCGTTTTAGAAGACGGACGAATAGTGGAGACCGGCACCCATGAAGAATTGCTGGAAAAAGAGGGGCTATACACAAAGCTCTATTATACTCAAATGTCAAAAGGCCGTGTAACTAAGGCTTTAACAAAATCAGCAATAGAATAAATGCCGTTTTTTGGTCTGCCAGCACAAAAAAATTTATTTAATACCTCTTCATGAACAATTTACTTAAATTGTGTATCAAAAATGAGTCGGACGGATTAACTCGTTTATCATTGAATTAACAATATGCAGTATAGAGTTACGAAAACTTTGAAGGTAAATAAATTGTTTAACTTTAACGGATAAAGATAGCATGATGGGAGTTGTTTATATGGAAACTATTGCTTTGCTGGGTTTTGTCTTAAATCCTATTTTGGCCATTGTATTTTGCATCAATTTAGTAGCCGTAATGAAAAAGGTAAAAAGAGAGGAAGAAACGCAACGCAATACTTTTTGGATGTCAGTTACAAGTGCCTTTATTGTCTTTTCGCTACTAATCATTCTATCAGCATAGTAAGGAATCTTTATTCTTTATTTTAGCTGGCCATAATAGAGGCAACAATTGAGGAGGGGGACACCCCTCTTTTTATATGTGTTCTAGAAAGAAATTGCTTACCTATGAAACCGACAGCCCATCTGCTTTGTCAAATAGTAGTAAGAGGGGAGGCGTTAAAATTGAATGTCGAAGAACAAGAGAAATGCTTGAATGAAGCGATGGAGCAGCATGGGGATTATATAAAACGGTTAATTTATACCTACGTTCAAGACATACAGAAAACGGAAGATATTGTGCAGGATGTGTTTATAAAATTTTATAACAGTTTACACCGGTTTGATGGCCGATCCACTTTAAAAACTTATTTGTACCGCATTGCTGTAAACGAAAGCCTCAATTATTTGAGAAGCTGGCACCATAGGAAAATTGAAGTAAGAGAGCTGATCGAGACTGTAAAAAAGAGGTTTTCGGCCGAAGAGGAATTTTTCAAACAGGAGCAGAAAGAAACGCTGCAACAACTGATTCAAATCATGCCGACGAAATACCGCGAAGTACTATGGCTGTATTATTATAACGACCTCTCCGTAGCTGAAATAGCAATCATCTTAAAATGTGCGCCCAATACCGTGAAAACCCGCTTAGCCAGAGGTCGAAAATTAGCCAAATTATCGATAGAAGAGAGTGAAATAAAATATGAATATTAAGAGGGAATTTGAACGCTCGCTTCCAGACTCGCTCATCCTGACGGACGAAGAGAAGAGAAAAATCCGATCTCGTATAAATGAAAAAACCATTGTTCAAATTCGTTACAAGCCTATTTTAGTGTCTGTCTTGTCATTACTCTTACTCTTCATCATATTAGCGCCTGCCTTATCAATGGATCGATTGATAACTGGCTCTTCTATCCCCTTGACGGCCACAAAAAAACAGCAGTATTATGAGCAGTATTTACAAATAGTTGAAAAAGCAATGGAACAGAAAACTGGAATTTCAATAGAGGTGGCTCCAAAAGAAAGTTTTGAAGAAACGGATTGGGTGACACCAAGGGAATACAATAACATGATTCAGGCGCATGTTGATAGTTTTTTACAAGAAGAAAAGAAAGTACTTGCGTCATTACCAATTGAACATGCCGTCATGAATTCAGATGGGGTGGCAAGCAAAAAAAAATATCTTTATTTTAGCGACATGGTGACTTCCGTTTTAGTATCTGGCACGTTTAAAACAGAATATGACGATGATGCGGCACGTCAAGTAGTTAGCAAGGTGAACAATATCACTTCAAAAATAGCCGGTTCTTCTTCGGGTGAATGGGAACAAACATTCTATGATGCTTCAGTAATCGATGGGGGGAAAAAAGTTCAGATACAAATTGAAGGCGTGTTTAGCCTGAATAATATTTCTACAGAAAAGGCGTTCACAATAGAATTTAGTTGTGATGAGAGAGGGAAAATGAATTGATTGGATTGCAAATCCCCAAAAAACGATTGGTCGAAGATGGCATGACAGCGCATTGTCTATTCTTGCCGGATTCAGATCCATTTTGATGATAAAAAATTCATCTGTTCTTCTATCCAAGAGGAACCAATGCAGTTTGGCAGTTTCGTGTTTTGGTAAAATTTGATATAATTTGAATTACTTCTACGGAAAGGGGTGTTGTATGATGAAAACGACAAAGATACTTGACGGGGTGCATTTAACTTAGGGATGAGCGTATAATTTCCCCGATAAACTACGTGGTCCTAAAATCAGGAGGATAAAATGATTATTAGGGATTATCAACCAAATGATGAGGTTGGATGGCTCAGATGCCGAATACTTGCGTTTTTAAATACGTCGTATTTTGATCATGTCTTAAATAAGAAAGAACGCTATGAGAATCCTGCGATTGAGCTTGTCGCTGAAGTGGATGGCCAAATTGTTGGACTGATTGATGTGGAATACGAAGAAAAAGAAAGAACCGTTTGCTCTAGGGGAGAAGGAGTAGGCGGGATGATTTGGCATATTGCAGTACATCCCGATTATTCCCGAAAAAAAATCGGACAACAATTGCTTTATGCGGCTGAAAGTAAAGCCAAAAAAATAGGATTAAATCGATTGGAGGCATGGACACGGGACGACCTTTGGGTTCAAGACTGGTATAAAAAAATGAACTTCCATATCGTTGATTCTTATTATCACATATATTTTGAAGGGGATGAAATGAATCATCGTATTCAAAGTGACATTCCCCAACTGTATCTTATAAACGCTTTCGCCCATTATGTGGGAAATGACATTGACCAATTGAAAACAACTTATAAACGTATTCATCAGTGTGTTTGTTTTGAAAAATACTTCTAACCCAAACCTGTCGACGTAATTGATTCCTTCAGGATCCTAACCTCCGTATATTCGGATAGGGATCTGTAAGTGAAAACAACACAACAAGAACTCTTATTTGCATTTGAAAAAATGTGCTTCGAATGTATAAATCACTCCATAAAAACTCTATAGCTGTTATGGAAAGTAGTATGGAACAACTGAATTTAATTACTAGATTGCATAACGGTGTGTATTCATGAAGGACTAACCCAAAGCCTCATTTCATTCAAGAAATGAGGCTTTTTACAATTGACATGTCTTTCGTGATGATGATCTGTTTCCGTTGCCTCCAGAATCAGAACCTCCGATACCGAATTAAGGGAGGGCTTCCGCAATAGCAGTCTGACAGCTGCGAATCAGATGAGAAAGGCGTACCTGCGAGCATGCCAAGGTTAGAGAACATCATTTTTACATAAAATTAGCTCTGCCATTTCATTAGAACACATATATTGGAAGGTGCTAATTATGTTTTCTGAATTGGGAATGCTATAATGAAAAGGATTTAATATACAATCGTTTGAAGGGGGGAGACCGTGAGAAAGCCGATCAGTCAGGTTGACAAAGCGAAATTACGACAGCGCAAGCATATCGCTTTCCGAATGAATCTCTTATTCTTCTGCATTTTTTTCTTGTTTTCCTTACTCATATTCCGACTTGGCTATTTACAAATTGTCAAAGGAGAAGAATATACACATGAACTCGAAAAAAGGGAAGAGATTGCTGTCAATACTAGTGTCCCCAGAGGAAGAATGTACGACCGCAATGGCAACGTGCTTGTAGATAATGAACCGAAAAATGCTATTACTTATACGAAAACGACTTCCACGACTTCTAAGGAAATGTTGAAAATAGCCAAGGATTTAGCCAAGTTGATCGATCAGGATACAAAACGGATTACTCTTGGCGATAAGCGGGATTATTGGATCCTATTAAACGCAAACAAAGCAGAGGAAAAAGTAACGAAAAAGGAAATGGAAGCATTAAGAAAGAAGCATGACACATGGACAGAGAAAGAAATTCAGAAGAAGATAAACCAAATGACCCGAGAGCGAATTACCGAAGAAGAATTGAACTCATTCACAGAAAAAGAACTTAAAGTACTTGCGATTTATCGGGAAATGATGTCAGGTTATGCGTATTCGCCTCAAATTATCAAAAGTGATCAAGTGACGGAACGTGAATATGCAGCAGTTTCTGAACGCTTAAATGACTTGCCTGGAGTTGATACAACAACAGACTGGGAGCGTGTCAAGCTTTCGGATAATACATTGATCGGCTCTACTACAACGCCGTTGCAAGGGATTCCACGGACGCGGCTCGATTATTTTTTGGCAAGAGATTATTCGAGAAATGATCGAGTCGGGATCAGTTATTTGGAGCAGTATTATGAGGAATTGCTAAAGGGACAAAAAACAATTGTGAAAACTGTGAAGGACCGAACGGGACGGGTTGTGGAGACAAAGGTCGTTAGGGACGGGGAACCCGGAAAGGATCTTGTATTAACGTTAGATAGTGAGCTTCACAAAGCACTGGAACAAGTGGTAGAAGATAAGTTGCTCGCATTAAAACCGTTAGGGACCTCATCCCTCTTGGATCGAGCTTTCCTAGTCATGATGGACCCAAATAACGGGGAAGTATTGGCCCTTGTTGGCAAGCAGCTTGTCCAAGATAAAGACACGGGAAAATGGGAAGTGCGAGATTTTGCGTTTGGAACGTTCACTTCAGCTTATGAAGTAGGATCGACTGTCAAACTAGCTACCGTCCTGACAGGATATAGCGAGAATGTACTTTCAATCGGCGAAGTGATCATAGACGAGCCTATTTACATTGCAAGAGACCGCGTCAAACAATCCTTGTTTAATCGCGGTGGCAGCAGAGTCCCGTTAACAGATGTGGAAGCGTTAGGCAAGTCATCCAACGTTTATATGTTTAAGATAGCCATTGCTCTGGGGGATGCCGTATACCGTCCTCATAAACCGTTGCCAATCAACGTGGAAGGATTTGATAAGCTCCGTCAATCCTATGCCTCTTTTGGATTAGGCGTAAATACGGGAATCGATTTGCCGGGCGAATACGCGGGATATCCTGGAACGGACACTATATCGGGAAAATTACTCGACTTTTCGATTGGCCAATTTGATACTTACACTCCGATGCAATTAGCCCAATATGTATCGACGGTCGCGAATGGTGGATACCGGGTGGCGCCGAGAGTGTTGAAAGAAATCAGGGAACCTTCACCTGATGGGGTAACATTCGGTGCGTTGCTGCAGGAAACCGAGGCAAAAGTGTTAAACCGCATACACAATACGGCCGAAGAAATTGAACAAGTGAAAAAAGGAATGCTTTATACGTATGGACCTAGAGGAACAGCGCCTAACCTTTTCGCAAATGCGGAGTATACGGCGGCTGGAAAAACAGGGACTGCTCAATCTGCTTATTATGACGGTACAGATCGAAGCAAATACGGAACGAAGACCGTCAATTTGACGCATATCGGATTTGCCCCAGTCGAATCGCCAGAAGTCGCATTCTCCATCGTTATGCCGAATGTCTCAACGGGCGATTATGAGTCCAGATGGAGCAATGATATGGCGAGAGAAGCGTTAGATATTTATTTTGACATCAAGAAAAGAAGGATGAAAGAAATGCAGCCGGTTACGACAGATTTGCCTATAGGCAGGGAAGTCGACAAACAGGAAAAAGAGAGCTTCGGACGGCAATGACTGTCCGATGCTTTTTTTGTGAAAATTTTCGACTGAGAGATAAAGAAGTGTTAAAAAAATAAAGTCACCATGTTGACTTTATTTTCAGGATGGCTTATAGTCAAGAAGTCAACATGGTGACTAATAAAGGAGGAAGCTATGGATATCAATCAATTTGTAAAAGAATTGCATTTTATGCAACAAAGCTATGCAACCTTATTTTCAGTTGTCAATAAAGTTCAAAGCCAGGGAGACGAATACTTGGAAATTTTAACTTCCAGACAACATATGGCGCTCATTGCCATTGCCCATATACCAGTGGAGCAGACAACCCTCATGAATATTGCTAAAAAATTGGACACCACGAAACAAACCGCCAATAAATTAATAGCCAGTCTTGCGAAGAAGGGGTATGTCAGAACATTTCCGAATAAAATCGATAAACGTTCCATCAATGTCGAAATTACACCGGAAGGAAAACGAGCGCTCATCACTTCGTCAGAAAAGGCGACTTTGTTTTTAGAAAAGATGTTTCACGAATTTACAACAGATGAAGTGGAATTGTTTTGGAAGCTGTTGCAAAAACTATATCGTTTTGACGGAGAAGAACAGGATGGATTTGAGGAAAACGCCAAGATTGTATTTGACGACGCTATGCAGGTTGAAATGAATTCCTATGAGCAACAGATTTTGGATGAATTTTCAAAGCGGCGATATGGAAAATAGACGCAGCAGCAACGTACAGTAAGTTTACTATAGCGAACGGAAGGTGAGTAAGTATTGAAAACAATTGTTTCCATACGTAACCTAGAAAAACATTACGGTCCCAAAAGGGCTGTTGCAGGTATTAGTTTTACCATGACTGAAGGAGAAATCCTAGGTCTTTTAGGGCCTAATGGTGCAGGAAAAAGTACAACGATCAATATTCTTTCGACAATTCTTTCTCCGGATAAAGGGGAGGTCGAGATAGTAGGACATGATCTACGAAAGGAACCACTGGCAATTAAACAAAACATTGGGATCGTCCCGCAAGATCTAGCCATTTTTGAAGAAATAACAGCAGAACAGAATGTTCGTTTTTTTGCCGGCTTATATAAGCTGAAACGAGACGACTTGGATGAACTGGTCAAAGAGGCATTGGAACTGGTCGGTTTAGAAGATAGAAAAAAAGAGAAACCGAAGACTTTTTCGGGCGGCATGAAGAGGCGATTAAACATTGCATGTGCGATTGCTCATCGTCCTAAATTGATTATTATGGATGAACCGACCGTGGGGATTGATCCACAATCCCGGAACCATATTTTAGAGTCGATCAAAACGCTTCGTGAAAAAGGGGCAACGATTATATATTCTACTCATTATATGGAGGAAGTCGAAGCGATTGCCGACAGGATCATGATTATGAATGAAGGGGTGATCATTGCAGAAGGCACGAAGGAGGAGTTAATTCAAATCGCAGGAAATGAAACAATTTATCGGTTCGAGCTGAATAACTCGCAAAATCTGGACGAACAGCGGATTTCTCAGATACCCGGAATTACGAATGTTCATCTAGCGGAAAACCAATTAACGGTACAAAGTGAAAAGTCCAAGTCCATTTTACATGCCATTATAGCCACCTTATTTGATAATGGCTGTACGTTTGAAAAGATGACCAGTAAAGAAACATCTTTGGAAACCGTCTTTTTAGAATTAACGGGTAAGAGACTGAGAGATTAGGAGTGATAAAGTGCGATTCTTAAAAATTGCCGCATTTGATTTTAGAAATATTATAAGGAACCCTACTTTACTGTTTTCCAATATGGTTTTGCCCTTGGTATTGATCGGTGTAATGGGTTTTGTGACACAATCTTTTTTTGGCTCCGGTCTATTGAGTTCCTATGATTACTATGGAATCACCATGATAACGTTATCCGCCTTGTTAGTTATCATGACGGCTACCAACGCTTTTATGGAAGAACAAGTGAAGAAGGCGAACATACGGATGATCTACGCCCCGATAGCCAAAGCAGAAATCTACTTATCCAAAATACTGTCAACTTTTCTTGTTGGAACCCTATCATTCATTTTTATTCTAATGATCGGTCAATATGGTTTTGGAATTAACTTTGGTGGAGATCATCTCCCTTACATTGTCATACTGATCAGTATGCTTGTATTGTTTGGCAGTTGTTTTGGCACAATGATGTGCTGTGTGTTAGGGGATGAAGAGAAGGCTAGTTCCATTTCACAATTGCCTGTTCTTCTGTTCAGTGCATTTGGCGGGATATTCTTCAGTACCTATGGGCTAGGAAAAACGGTGGCATTTTTGTCAAATGTATCCCCTGTCAAGTGGATAGTGGAATGTGCATTCCGAATTATTTACGACAATGACTTCACATTACTGCTGCCTGTCACACTCTCTCTTCTCGGAGCTTCTGCTGTTTGTATCCTTGTCTGTCAACTCACGTTCAAACCGGAGGAATTTACATGCTGACTATTCTACGCAACAGGTTTTTACGGGTCCCTGATAAGTTGTATATTATTATTATTGCGGTTGTTATCATACCCTTAGTGATCGGCGCCGTTATCTATTTTTCGGGGGCGACCCAGAGTCCATATAAGATCGCCTTCATTTCAAAGGAGGACGCACCGCCAGTCAAACATGAATTGATCCAAATAGAACAAATGAATGAACGGCCCGCCATGTCGGCACTTGTCATGGGAAAATACAACGCGATTGTAGAGGCCGTAGAGGATCAAAAATATACCGTCACTACATATAAAGATGAGTCTTTCAAAAAAACAATAGAAGAGTATTTTGAGACAGGTAAGCTTCCGGTAAACCATACCACAGCCAAAAGGGGAATAGGGACATCCATTTTAGGAGTTATTCTCCTCATTGCCCTCATGCAAGGTGTGGCGTTAACGACGTTTTATCCTGATGACCGCAATAAGTCGACGTTTAAGCGGATCATGATGTCCCCTCTCACAAGTCGGCAGTATTTGGTCGCCCAAGGAATGTTCACATTCAGCTGCCTCTTTGTACCAACCTATTTCGTCATTCTAGTTATGAAAATATGCTTCAAAATAAATATTGGGTTTGGATTGGGTGCTCTCACCGGATTGCTGATCATCGCAACTGCTCTTGCCACAGCGTTTTCCTTGTTCATGGCTTCGGTCATGAATCGCAATATCAGTTTGGCTACAAGCGGCATAAGTATTCTCACTTGCCTACTAGCTGGCTGTCTATTTAACTATGACAGTCAGAGTAAGTGGTTAGATGCGGTTACCAATATCCTTCCACAGAAACCTTTCATGACGCTAAGCCAAGGCATGGAAGGGGGACAAACTTTCTCAGACTTCCCTTGGCAGATCGGTTATATTGTTGGCTGGATCATTGTTTTATGGTTTGAGGGGAGTCTCATAACGAAAAAGAAAGTGCAAAAAGGTATTTATTAGGATCATTTAGGAAGAAGAGGGCCCAATTAGCCCTCTTCTTTCATGTTATATAACCATTTCTTTTACAATGATATCGGGTTTAACTAGATATATAACCTGACTTACATGGAGTCTTAATCCAACAAATCGAGGTGATAATATGATGACGAAAAATCGGATCAATGAGCGTGGACAGCAAAAAATGTAGACCAATGAACAATTGGGGCTACAAGATCTACTTATTCAGAAGTAAGATGCGGCAATTGATATCTACTTCATTTATCCGCTGATACAAGAACATTATTTGACAGTCGGGAGACCCAGAAACGTCTCCATAATATTTTGTCAAAAAGAGCTTTACTCAATATCACTAGGCATACGACCCACGCTTCAGGATAATGAAGCGAAGAAACTTGCCAACTGATATGGAAAGCGCCAGTTTTAGCACAATATAAGCGAAAACAAAAAGGAGAAAGGACTCTTTTGGAAAAAAAATAATACAGGAAGAGAGAGCTAGAAATCAAATTGATTTCCAGCTCTTTTTTCAACAATATAAGAAAACCATCCAACTTACCAATATACTGTTATCTCATATTTCCAGCTTATAAGATTTAGTTATAAACTAGTTAATTCTGTCTGAAAAACTATCCCTTTTATAAGTGATTTCTCCAAATTCTGTCCAATCCCCAAATGAAGTGAGGTTACCTTCAAAAGTATAGTAAATCTCATTAACTTGAGAATGCTCAAATATAACTTTATTTAGTTCTTGTACTAAATTAGCTTTTTCAATTAACGATGGATTACCAACAATGTAACCGAAATGTTTAAAGTCTACGGCAACTGTACCGTTATTATCAATATATACCCCATTAAGTGCCTCACTTAGAGATGAATCAAATTGGTCCAATAGTAATTTAGTGATGTCTGCTTCGATGTAAGTATTTATATATCCAAATTTATCGAGTTCCAGTACTTTATCTTCATAAACAAACTCTTTTAATTGAGCTATTTCTTCTTCTAAATCAGTAGTAGTAATTGGACAAGCAGATACCCTACAGTCTTTTGCTCCTGTAAAATTATGAATTCCGCCAGCTATTGCAGTAGCAATCGAGGTCTTTTGGTCTCTCATCCATTCCATATCAGGTCTGAAAGTATGAAAACCAACTTCAACGTAAGCAGACGGCATTTTGGTTGCGCTCAATTCATACAGATTACTCCCAACAATAGCCTTATCTGAATCTACCTTGTCATATCCTCTTCCAGGGCTTAAATTTTTCAGTCTATTTAGCACAGCACTAGCTGCAGTAGAGCTTTTGTTCACATTGTGCATAACTAATGTGCCTGAAGCACCGTAATCGAGATTGGTATTTTTACAGTCAACAGTTGCATTAAAGCTTCCTTTGGCATTTGAGTGGATAGGGACATGTAAATCGGAACCCCAATTGTTTGACTGAGTAGTGTTTGCTGTCGCTCCGCCTGAGCCAATATATACAGCGTACCCCATTGAAGTAAGAACATTTTTTACTTGTGTTGTAAGAGCTTTTGCATTGTTAATTTCAGAAAAACTGTCGCAACCAAATTTGTCAATACCATCATGATTGGCCGGGGATAAATAAATTTTGTAACCATTGTAAGCAGTACCATAGTAGGGGTTTGCCTGAGATGTTGGAGCAAAAAATACTGTAGACATTATTACTAATAGTAAACCTAACGTTAATTTCTTCATCTTTTTTTCTCCTCCTTTTTTTGGGGATTATATCCCTTACATACAATGATATTTGAAAGTTTTATAAATTAGTAGCTAAATAAGTTGAAAAAAATGTTAAAACTAACTATTAAAGCGGAATTTTTAAACTATTTTTCCTGTATTTAAGAAACCATAAAATTGAATTTTAATTTTAATAAATAATGTGACAAAACTAAATATTGGTGGTAGAATGTTCCTGAAATGGAGAGTGAGAAGTTTGAGGAAATTATTTTTGATTTTATTTTCTTCTTGTCTTTTTGGCTGTCAGATTGATAACAATGGAGAGTTTAAAGTAGATAATGAGTCCCATACAAAAAATATTGATAAGGAAAAAATTACCAATTTAAAGGAAGATGTTAATATGGTTAGGTCTTTTGAAGTTGAGACATACGAAAACGCTTACTTACTGGATACAGTAATGGATGATTTAAATGGAGACGGTCGTGATGAAGAAATCACCTTATCGATTACTCCTTCACCATTTGATAAAGAAACAGGAGAGTTATTGTTTTTTGAAGACTCACATTTATTCCAATTGCTAGTAAAGGATAACGAAAAGACATATCCCCTTTTTAATGATCATACTGATGGAAAATTACAATATTGGATAGAACAATCTGCACCAAAAAGGATAGTCCTATTAGAAGAAAGGGGTGTAGGAATAATAATATATGGCTTTACATTTGTAAATGAGGGATTTGAAAAAGAGGTAATTTTAGATACAGGCGTCACATTTAAACGTTCAAGAATAGAATGGTAAAAATATTGATTTTCGAAGGGATCGACTATGAGCATTGGTTTAATTATTAAACAGGAAAGAATTAAGCAGAATATTAAACAGATTAATTTAGCAAAAGGTATTTGTTCTATATCTTATCTAAGTAAAATTGAGAACAATTTATCTTCACCCAATAGAGTGATAATAGATCTACTACTTAAAAGATTAAATATAAAAGAGATTGATTGTGTATTAGACGAAGAAAATGTGATTAACTCACTATACAAAGTCTATAAAGAAGGAGTATTGTATCGGGATGAGAAGTATATTAGAAAAAGGCTTGAAGAATTAACTGAAAGGCATATAAGATTCTCTTCAAACAAAAACTTTTGTCTTTTTACCGCATATAAATGTAGATTAAAATTAATAAGCGGTATAAATATAAATGACTTACTCCCTGACATAGAACTATTCCAGTCTTTAAAAACACAAGATGGCCACAAGGAAGTATTTCAAATAAACTTAATTTTAGGTCTTTTTTTCTACTTGAATAAGGAATATACCAAGGCTCTAAACTATTTGAAAAAGGGATTAAAATTAATAAGAATTAGTAATATCGAGGATTGGGAAAAGGCTGACTTTTATAATATCATCAGTCTTGCCTATTTTGAAAATAATTCATTAAGTCAAGCAGAATATTTTGCTGATAAGGCTTTGAAATTTTATCATGATAATCTAATTTTAAATAGGGCAATTGATAGTTATATACTTCTCGGTAATATAGAGAAGAGATTGAAAAACTATAATAGGGCTGAAGAATATTTTTCCTTAGCTAAAAAAATTTCTCAAGACATTAAGCTACCATATTATGAAGCCATAATTCTCCAAAATGTCGGTTCGATTTTTTCATTAAAAGGAGATTCAAATAAAGCTTTAACACATTTTGAGGAATGTATCAAATTAAAAAAATATTGCAGTGATAAATCTAGCTACCTTTTAACCGTTCTATCAATTGTAAAGGAACTATCTAAGATGCAACAACGGCTACGATTACTATATTGGTGTAAACATGGAATCGACATTATTGATAATGATAAAAGAAGAGAATTAGAGCCCTACTCTTATCATTTCAGCTTGTACCAAAATATCTATGCTGAAACTTCTTTTAATGATAACCAAATTAAAGAAGTTATTGTTTATTTTGAAAAAACTGGTGATTTTCGTCATGTTTTAAAATATTCATTGTTATTAGCGGAGTTGTTTGCAAAACAAAACAAATATAAATGCTCCGTCTTCTATTTTCAAAAAGCAAAGATTAATTTATTTGAGCAGCAACTAATAAAGAATTGGGAGGACTTGTAATGAAAAAGAAAATGGAACTATTTTTTGTAGCAACTCTTCTTTTTTTTCTCTGTTTTAATATTTATGCAAATAGGGGAGAGGACGAAAATCCAAGGCCAACAGAGTTTCCTACCGCTTATGTGAAATAGAGTTATTTTTAGAAGTTGCAACTGCTTAATGTCAGTAACATATTATTAGTACTTTATATAATTTTGCTTTCTTTTATGGCAGATTAACAAATTAAATAAAGTGCTTTTTGCTTGCTTAATAAGAAGAGACATTTTCTGTTACAAAATGTAAAATGGAAAAAACGTACATTTAAAATTTCGGAAAGAAGGGGGCCCTCATTAACTAACGGGTTCGGTTGATGGGGAGGATTATCAGGTTAATCAGCGTATATTTCCACAGTGAAATAGCCATATAAAAAACAAGTAAAAGCGCTCAGAAGATTGAGTGCTTTTTAGCGTAATATTCTACTTTCCTTCTTAAACTAAAGCTACCCGTTAGTTGAACAAGGAATTATTTAACTTCCGCATTTTTAGAAACAGGAATTTCAATTTTTGTTCCTAATACATCATCTGAATCCAAGGAAAAATCAGCAATAGCTTCAAATTCATAAGTACCTGTCTTTAATTTAAGTTTTTCTATCCCTTTAAATTTTACTATGTGAGGTTTATTCCGAATCAGTGTTGTTGTTAATAATGATTGAGTCATAGCACCAAAATATTCAAAATCACCACCTTGTTGATAGACATTAAAGAAAAAAATACTTCCACCATGATATATATCTTTTTCTGCTGCTTCTCCTATATAAGTAATCGTGGCATAAACATTAAGGTCTTTTTCAACATTTATTGTTACTTTGAAATCATCTACCTGTTTAGAGTCATTAGTGATTTTCGGTTCACCACTTACATTTTCTTCATTGTTGTTATTTTTTGCACAGCCAAATAGTCCAAAAATCCAAATTATAGAAACAACGATAAATAATCTTCTAATCGTTCCCACCCCCTTTTACGACGGAATCTAGTCGGTATGTTTCATGCTTGATCATACTAACCTGCCCCGTTAGTTAAATTAGTTGAAAGTTATTTTTCTCCGTACTTTCCATCCCTAATTGCTTTTCTATACTTGCCATTCTCTTCTTTAATAGCAATTGCTTCTTCCGTGCTTATTCCTTGCATAGCGTAATATTTTGTGCCTTTTTTAGCATGCGATTTCTCAATCTTCAATATACTTTAACATAGTTTTCTCAACTTCCTTCTATACTTTTCTTTCCAATATCCAATCAGCAAGTGTTTTAACAAGTGAATTAGCAAAAGCACATAAATTTATGTACTCTTGTTAATCCATGTGCTAATTGAGGTTCCATTTCGTTTATATAAATCATCTAAACGTTGAAATAACAACGAAAACGGGGACACCAATTCATATGCGAATTGTGTCCCCAAATGCTGTGTTTTTTATTGTTTTCTCCCCATCAACTGAATCCGTTACTCATTAACCCTCGTCTTTTATTTTATGTAACCAGGAAACTATTTCTTTCACAACGGTATGGGGTTGATCCAACTATATATTACGACTCCCTTCAGGAATGTCCTTATACCGGACTTATCATTTGTAATTCGTGAATGAGCAGTTTTCCATACGTTTGTTGCTTCTGCAGGCAATGTGCTGACCAACAGCAGAGTATCCATTTGTACTTGATTTACAACGAAGCACCATCATGTTGGTCGTATATTTCAATATGCCCCAGCAATGTCTTGGTATCGAGCCGAAGTGAAATCTTGTTGCTATCACGTTTCATTTTTTTTAGCGAAAATGCTTATATGCCTTGATTCCACCTTGTGTAACTTTGTTTCTCATTTGACAGATAACTTTCCCAATCGTTAAATTGGTAGTTTTAATGAATTCTAAGGCATCTGCAATACGTTCTCTCAATGAAACATGTAAGTCAATGGCCTACGAGAGGTACCCTCCACCCAAAAGAATAAGCTTTTCCCTCTTATCTCTATTATGCATCACATAATTACGCAGAATGTCTGCTCCCAAGGAATGTCAGCCGCAATCAGTTTTATTGTAGATTTCCTAACTGATTCCAAGAACGCATTCAGCCATGTATTCAAATTTTACAAAGAATACTCGGTAAGGGAAACAATTTCCATGACCATTCAGATCCAGTGCGATAGTATGGTATTGGCGGCTTAATCTTTCAGCTAACTCGAACCATGAACTGTCGATAGGCAATTCCTGTAAAATATTTCTAGAGGGTTTGAGATCGATATGTTGAATAGGTAGTAGGGGGATGGAAGGAAACAAGGAGGTTGAGATGGAATGATTAAACATAAATCAGCAGTCATCGTTTCAATAATTCTATTGGTTGTTTGTGTGTGCTTGTATTTTCCCTATCCGGATAATCAACTGATGGATGCGACAGCCAGCTTCATGTCGTTGCCGATTCAAAATCACAATGGCTTTGTGCTGCTTGGTATACTTGGATCGATCCTATTTATTTTGGCCATGTTGCTATTGGTCATCGGGTTAAAGAAATACCATATTCGAACCATGCTAATGGTTATTCTCCTTTACACATTTTTGCCAAGATATCTCCTGATAGTTTATCAAGATACGTTTGCAAGCGGCATTTCAGCTATTTCGTATGATGGCAAGGGCCGGTGCGAGTTTGAGGATATAAGTGAAGCTTCTCTTAAGGGAGCATGTCGTCTCACGCTGAAAAATCATAGTAAGGAGCCTGTCTCTTTTGAGTTGGAATTTCTTGATTCCATTCATTTGGATAAGGGCGTTCGACTGGAATCGCTCATGAATGTGGCGGGACCCTATCGAATAACGGTTGATGCACAACAAAATAAGGTGATACATTTGACCGAAGTACTCGATGTAACTGCTATACCAGGGCATATAATCAATGGATCAAGCAGCGAGGTGCATTTTCGCCTCATCCAAGGAGAGACGTCCCGAGTTTTATGATCATTTGAAAAGAGAAAACTGATGAGGTGAAAAGAATGAAGACAGACAAACGAGCGTTACTAATTATAGATGTGCAAAATGCTTTCCTCCATGAGAAGTGGGGCAAGCGGAATAATGAACATGCGGAAGATAATATACAACAGCTTCTTATTAGATGGCGAGAGAAAGGGTGGACAGTCATACATGTCCAGCACACTTCTGATCATCCCGACTCCCTATTTCATCCACTGTCAGAAGGATTTGCGTTTAAAAAAATTGTGGAACCGATTAAAGATGAACTGATTATTCAAAAGAAAGTCAATAGCAGTTTTATCGGGACTAATTTAGAAGAACTTCTCAAACAAAAAGGGATTGATACAGTTGTCATCACTGGATTGACTACCCCGCACTGTGTTGCGACTACGACTCGAATGAGTGGTAATTTAGGTTTTGACACATATCTGGTTTCCGATGCAACCGCTGCCTTTGGCTTGCCGGACCACAATGGTACTTATTATGATGCCGAAACGATACATGATACGACACTTGCAACGCTGCACGACGAATTTGCAACGATCCTTACAACCGAGCGAATTTTGTCGCTGTTTGAGAAAGGAGGGTATCATGACAAGCGGGTTGATTCATCATATTGAGCTCTATGTGTCCGATTTAAAACGAACGACAAAATTTTGGGGTTGGTTTCTTGAGGAATTAGGCTATGAAGCGTTTCAGGAATGGGAACATGGACGAAGTTGGAAATTGGAGCATTCGTATATCGTATTTGTGCAAGCAGAGGAACGTTTTTTGGATATTCCGTACCACCGATGCCGTGTCGGGTTGAATCACTTGGCTTTTCATGCAAGATCCTGTGAACAGGTTGATGAAATGACAAGCATATTGAAGCAAAAAGGCATCCCCATTCTCTATGAAAAGCACCATCCATTTGCGGGCGGTGAAACGCATTATGCCGTTTACTTTGAAGATCCGGACAGGATGAAGGTGGAGTTGGTTGCACCCTTGCCAGAAGATAGATAAATGAATCTACAAGTCCTATCTTTTTCGGCAACTAATCCCCCAAAAAATGATGCCATAGTGACAACGTTACCTTGCGAAACATACAGTTGTCGATAGGTTCGTCCTTATAAGTGTTTTGTTACATTCGTCTGATTGGTATTGTGCATTAATTCTATTAGATGGAAAGGAGAAGAAAGATGAACGTTCCTTATTTTGCACAATGGGAGTCTCGTGATTTAGTTGCAGACTTTTTAACAGGAAAACTTGATTCTTCGGAAGACTCTCTATGGAGATTATCAGGTGCAGAAAATGTTGAAGAGTATGCGTTTTGGAGCCCTAATATTTGTGGGATGGCCTGTTTAAAAATGCATCTGGCGCATACGAAACACCAAGTTTTCCCGACCTTAGAGCTTATGAAAGAATGTAGAGGCTACGGAGGATATAAAGTAGATGAGGAGAACGAAGTAAGTGGTTTGTATTATTTTCCATTTGTATCCTACATTCAAGACAAATTTGAGCTATCTGCTGAAGTAAAAGAGAATATTCCAGTTAACGAGATGATTGATTATATAGAAAAAGGTCATGTATTCATTGCATCTGTTCATCCGAGTATAAGAACTCCTGATCAAATTCCCCCTAGAAAAGGAGGGCATTTAGTATATGTCTTCGCCCAAGAAACTCCTGGCAAAAAGATCATCTTCCATAATCCCTCTGGCCATACGCCTGCTAGTCAGGAAAATGTATGTTTAGATAGGGAGATATTCAACCGTTTTTATGCCCAGCGCGGTATTCTTATAAAGGCAGAGCAATGACTAGACTCAGAATTAGCCGAGTATAACCGAGAATTTAAAGAGTGGCTTATAGGCTTCACTCGTTTTTACTGAATAAACTTTTAGAACATATTTTAAAAAATGGCAAAAGAACTACAAAACGAGAACCTAGGGAAAAACTCATTTGGGGGTTATGCTTTATGCCTATCTATTCAGTTAAAGTATTATTAGAATCTACTGTAACACCAAACACTTATCCATCTGAATTATTATTTGAAGAAACGATCAGATTGGTAGAGGTTACAGATCATGATGAATTAGAGTCAAAGGTACGTGAATATTTTGTCGATGATACTTACGAAAATGCAGAAGGTGGACAAGTTACATGGAGTCTGGTGAGAATTTTGGATACTTTCGAGGTCATGGACGAATTTAAAGAGGATATTCATTTCAAAGAGGTCTACAGCCGTTATTTACATTTTGATGAACCGATTACTGGAAATGAAGTCATAAAGTTATATTCGCTTGACAAATGATTTTTCAAAATTAGGTAATAGAAACGTGATGATTCCTGCTTTGGTGCACAAAATGGAACCAACGCTTCACGAGTGCATGAAACAGCTGCCCCCCCAAGAAAGAGAAGACGCGATCGATCAAAGCGTCGGGGAGCGCTTCGATATATTTTACGAAGCACAAACGGATCAACATTTCACATTTAGCATTGGCTGATTCTATGGATAAACACGAACAAAGACAAGCGATCTGTAGCATAACCAAAAACTTCTTAGATATCGAGGGGGAGTTTTTGGTCTTTTTATTGTGTAGGTAAACTTGTATATTGATTCGTTTAGACGGGCCAAGCGTTTACCAGAAAGCCTGTTGAATCAACGATGTATATTCAAAAGGGAAAAACCGAAAATGGGAATCTCTGAAATTACAAGGGGGTGCCTATCTTGATCAACTGTCGAGAACAGATTTTTTGTCAAATTGGTGTGGATGGACTATTACTAGACTATTTTACGCTTACCACGCATATTCAATATATAAAATGGATATAAATGAAAAGACATATCAGAATTAGGAGTGACTCCTATTATAAATCGATTTAAAACAAGTAAATTATTTATTGCAGCTCTAGTATTTCTCCTTACTTTTACTACCTCATGTTCAAATAGTGAAACATCAACTATAAGTAGTAATCAATCCTCAAAAGTTAAAACTTCAATACCAGAAATACCAGCACTTGGACATTCTTTAAACGTACATACAATAGAGCGGATTGTAGATACTTTAAGTTCAGATGAATTTGAAGGGAGAAAGACTTTTTCAAATGGGAATGAAAAGGCTGGTAAATATATAGCAAGTATTTATGCAGATATCGGGTTAGACTCATTGTCTGGCAATAGTTATTTTCTAGAATACGAACAGAATGGTGTTAGTGGAAACTATATATCTAATGAAACAGTTCAAAACATAGTTGGATTGATTAAAGGTACAGATAGTGACAAAGCAATTATAATATCTGCTCATTTTGACTCACTAGGAAGTAAAGATGGAGAGATATATAGAGGAGCGTATGATAATGCTTCAGGTGTAGCTGCCCTAATAAAGATAGCTGAAAAATTAAAAAGAATTTCAGTAGAAAATTCTTTCGAGTCAAATATAATTTTTTGTGCCTTTAACGGAGAAGAACAGTTGTATGCTGGAAGTGCTGCTTTTGTTAAACAGTCACTATCTAAATCAGGTTACAAAAATATGTACAACATTAATATAGATTCAATTGGTGCAGAAAATGGGGGGGAATATGTATTTCCGAATGATAGTAAATATTCACAAAAACTGTATGACTCTATTAAAAGTTTTATGAATAAAAATAGAATAGTCTTAATTGAAACAACCGAAATAATAGGAAGCGATCATAGAAGTTTTGAACAAATGAGTATACCTAATATTACTATTAGCCAAGAGAATTTCAGAGATTGGGTTAATAAACCAGTAGATACACCAGATATTTTAGATTATGAAGAAATAGAAAAAATAGCAAATGTTCTAAGTGATTTTATTATTCATAATGATGGTATAGTGTATTAAAAATACTCATAAGGGCAAAAGCATGGGGTCTTGTTTAATGTTGAAAATCATTATTTATTCGAGCAATATCAGTCAATTTGAAATATTAGTCGATATCCGCTTAAAATATTGGGTATACCTAGATTAATTTACATTACAAAACGAAAAAAGTTCCTACTGAGTTGGGGGAGATAAAGAAATTTTCCAGTTTTTATTACCTAATTCTTGCCTGGAGGAAAACTTGAAATGTATGAATCACTCCTCGATTGCTTAAAAAGGGAGTTGAAAGAAGAGACCGGTTTAGAGATCGAGAGCATTCTCGATCCGATTGATCAAGTGGAGACAGTTGCAAAGGATGGTTTCAAGGTCGAGTGTATGCGGCCATTTGCTGTGTATCAAACAATTGATGGACCGCTGGATTCCATGGGTGTGTATTTTCGGTGTAAAGCGAAAGGCTCCCTCTTAGAAAAAGGGGACGAGACGGACATGATCCGTTGGCTTAAGCTGGAGAAACTGCAAACACTCGTAGAGCAAGACGAATTTAGTGGAGTGGACAAAGCTGGGGTTGAATTTTACCTCAATGAATACAAACGTAAAAAGGCTCATTATTCATTCACTGAATCAACTAAAGTTGAATGAACAGCAAATCCTCTCCTTGTTTTGTATAATGGACGAAGAGGTGATTTGATTGTTTACAGCAGAGAAGCAAATTGAAATCAGATACGCGGAGACAGACCAAATGGGAGTTGTCTATCATGCGAATTACGTAGTCTGGATGGAGATTGGGCGGACGAGTTTGATTCAGGAATTGGGCTTTACATATGCCGGTTTGGAAGCGGAAGGCTATTTATCGCCGGTTATCGATTTATCCATTCAATATAAAGCAGCGATGCGTTACGGGCAGGTTGCGACTGTCCGGACGTGGGTGGACTCGCATGGAAAACTGCGCACCGTATATGGGTATGAAATCCTCCATGAGGACGGCACCGTTGCGGCTACGGCGACTTCGGAGCATATTTTAGTGAAAAAAGACAGCTTCCGGCCGATTGCCCTCAGTAAAATTGACCCCGTTTGGGATGCCAAGTATGCCGAGATTCAACGGGTAGCAGAGTAATGGCGTTCGGTATCGACCGGCAGGAGCTGACTGCCTGGAAACAGGCAGTGCGAGACGGGCAGATTGCTTTTTTGACACATTATTGGATCGACGACCGTTTTCCTGGTTGTAAGACCGTGACGAAAGTGGGCTGCTCTGATCTTGCCAAGCTGATCCGCTGGGGAGAGACGTATGGTCTCAAACCAGAGTGGATCGATCATCGGAAGGATTATCCGCATTTTGATCTATTCGGCCGGCAGGAACAGAACATTCTAAAGGCGGAAGGAAAGACAGGACAGCTTCAACGTTTTTATCCAAAATGACAATGGGCTTCAGCCGTTACATGGACACTATCCTTCGTGATAGTGTTTTTTTGTTTGCCCGTACAGATTTCGAACGTTAGATAGGCAGAAGGCATAGTATACAGAGAAGCGAGTAAGGAGGAGTATCCGGCATGAAGTCGATTGTCTTCATTGAGACCGTTCGATTCGGTACAGCGAAAGATGCGTTGGAAGCATCGGTGGAGCTCGGGTACACACCAATTCTCTTGACGGCAAAACAATCGATTGCCCAAGAGGTAAACAAATGGTTCACGCACATTTTCGTTTATTGTATGGAGCTGTCGGAAGATGCGATCCGGGAAGTTCTGGATGAACTGCTGGGAGAAGGGCGGGAATTGCTAGCCGTTATCAGTTTTATTGATCCTTACGTGTCCCTGGCAGCACGATTGTCCAATGAATATTGTCAAACGACCCTATCCGCCGATTCGATGTGTTGCATGGAGAATAAGCGTCAAACTAGATATGCGCTAGAGTCATTAGGGGTGAATCCAGTCTATTCGACATATATAGATGAGCCGTTGATTTCGGTCACTCTGCCGGCCATCCTCAAGTCTTCCTACTCCAAAGGATCCCGCGACGTCTATCTTATCCAGTCAGAAGAAGAACTTTCGACAGCTCGCTATAAACTTACATCCAGGCAAAAGGATGTCGCCATTTTGTTAGAAGAGTATATAGAAGGACATCAGTTTATTGTGGAAGTCATTGTCCATGAGGGACTGCCTCAAATCGTTGCAGTGATTGCTCAAGACATAACGAATCTTGAAAAGTTTATTGTCACAGGGTACGCCATTGGAAATGTACTGCCGGAGGAAGAATGGAACCGGCTGCAGAAACTGCTGGAACAAATAGTAGATCTGCTCCGAGTCGATTGTGCCTCGTTCCATGTGGAATTGCGTCTGACTTCAAGTGGATGGAAAGTCATTGAGCTCAACCCAAGAATGGCGGGCTATACAATGAATCAGATGATTTTTGAGTCGTATAACATCAACTTGGCAAAGGAAATTATCCGTTTATACATTGGCGAGGCACCCCGATTGGAAAAGACCAAAGAATGCGCTGTATATTCCTATTGTATGACAACTGAACTGTGCGGCTTCTTAGAAGGTGTTTCTGGCATAATGGAAGCGGCTGCTCAACCTGGGGTGCTAGCAGTTCAAATACATGCAAAAGTGGGAGAGTTGATCGGACCAGCGATGTCAATGGGACAGCGATATGGCTATGTGATGGCATCTGGCGACAATGTGGAGCAGGCGAGGAAAAGCGCGATGGAAGCGGCCCGTCTCATTACCTTTTATATAGAAGAAGTTTGAACACCTGGTGGGAAGGAGAGGAAACGGTTGGAACAGTGTCCAATGTGCTTCGCTATGAAGGAGTTGAAAAAGGAGCAGGAAATGTTGACCTGTCAGAAAACGCAATTTCGATTCATAAGACGGTTGAAAGAATACGATTGCATCCCGTTTACTTTATCTACTGCGAACCAACGTTTTCATGCCTTCCACCAAGGAAAGCCGACGCCTTTTTTCGTATTGCAATCGATCGACGAGCAAACCGGCTGTGTCGTGTTGACGCTGCTTGAACCGCTCGATATGGAAGGGAATCACGCTTTTCCTGCGGACTCTTTCTTCACTCTTCGGAAGACGGATAGTTGCGTCACTGTAATTCCCTGTAGCTTTGGCAGCATGGAAACACTTCCTCTGGAATATGTGGGACGCCCTTTGCCAGTCCGGGAGCCAAAAGGATAAAAGATATTGCAATCTACACACTTGTCCGTTGCCAACATGCCTTTGTTTGAATGTATTAGAGATAGACTACGCATTTAAGCAAAGGAGATTCAGTACCATGACAATTATAGGGATGCTGCACCATCGTAAAGACCCGCGCACTGTTATCAAATCATACGCCTATGCAGCTGTGGCAAAAGCGGAAGGCGCCACGTTTTTTTATTTCTCTCCTGGAGAAGTGAATTTTGTGAATCGATCGATCCGGGGACAAGTGTATGAAAATGGGAATTGGGTAGAGCGGGTCATGCCATTCCCGGACGTAATTTATAATGCGGGAAGCCCCGAAAAATTGGCGAAATCGAAAACAGTGCTCACCAAGTTGAAAAGCGAAATACCGTTCACGACCCACTCGATTGGCAACAAATGGAGCGTCGCCAACCGGCTGAAGGAAGGGAAAGAGTTCGCCAATTATTTAATCCCGTCTGAAATGGTGCGGGACGGTGAACAATTGCTGAAATTTATGAGTGCTTTTCGTCGCATCGTTTTTAAGCCTGTCGACGGACGGAAAGGCAAAGGAATCTACTTTATTGAAAAAAAGGATCATCGCTATGCGGTCACGTTTAATACGACGATGCAATGGTATACGGAGCAGCAATTATCCAGCTTTATTGACACGAAACTGAAGCAAGAACCGTTCCTCTTGCAGCCGTATATCCAATCTGTTACCAAATCCGGGCAAGTGTTCGATTTTCGGCTGCATGTACAGAAAAACGGAGAGGGCGAATGGGTGATCACGACGATTTATCCACGCATTGCACCGCAAGGGTCGATTATCGCCAATATTAACAATGGGGGCTATACCAACTACTTGGATCCTTTTTTAGAGCAGGAATACGGCCAAGATGCCTTTAACATCCGAAAGACGTTGGAGTTTTTTTCTTTGTCATTAGCCCGTCATTTGGATGAGCTGCAGATGGTCCAATATGGAGAAATGATTGACGAAATCGGTGTGGATATCGGCATGGATGAACACCGGAAACTGTGGATCTATGAAGTGAACTGGCGACCGGGATGCCCCCCTGCCTTTTATTTGGAATTGGACGTGGTGACGAACGGAATCCGGTATGCTATGTATTTGGCAAAGAACCAACGAAAAATAAAGGAGCGCATACGAGAAGTGAAACGCCGGAAGATGAACGCGGGAGCCGATATGCCGGTCATTGGCATAACAGGAAGTGCGGGCAAGACGACCACGAAGGCGTTTGTCGCTTCAATCCTTTCAAAGAAGTGGAATGTCTTTGAGTCAAAGGATTATTGGAATACAACCGAGCATACGAAGCAACATGCCGCCTTGCTCACACCCTCCCATGATGCGGCTGTCCTGGAATACGGAATGGCGTATCCTGGGGTGATCACGGAGCATTGCAGCATCATCCAACCGACCATCAGCATTGTGACGAATATCGGACATGCGCACATCGGGAACTTTAACGGTGATCCTCGAGGCATTGCGAAGGCAAAGTCCGAAATCATTCACGGCATGGATCAGCATGGCATTCTTATTGTCAATGCAGACGACCGGAACTCCAGGTTTTTGGAAACGCAAAGATTCAAAGGAAAGATTTATACAGTCGGCATCCACTCGGAGAAGGCACATTACCGAGCTTATGACCTCCGCTATTCTGAACAAGGGATGTCGTTCAAAATGAATCTGCAAGGCCAACCAATGGACTTTTTTATTCCTATTTTAGGGGAACATCATGTCTACAATGCATTGAATGCGATTGCTGTAGCAGATTTACTCGGATTCACGGCCCTTGAAATTAAACTTGGCCTGCTGTTCCGGAAACCCCCGCGCCGTTTGACCTTGTATGATTTAAAGGATGGCATTACTGTCATTGATGATACGGTCCACTCCCATCCTGAAGGTGTAAAGGCGGCTCTCGACGTCCTCGATAATATTGCGAAGCATCGAAAAGTGGCTATTATTGGCCAGATGCGTGAACTGGGCGATTTGCGGGAAGCGGAGTATGAGAAAGTCGGCCAATATGTGCAAAAGCTAGGGATCGATCTCTTGATCACGTATGGATTTCGGACAGAAGAAATGGGGGTGGCTGCGAAAAAAGCCGGCTTTCCGCCCCAACATATTTATCACTTCACCGATCGTGACAAACTGCATGAATTGCTCAAGAAGCTCGTCCGAAAGAATGATACGATTCTTGTCAAAGGAGCGAGCAAGACCAATATGTTCGATACTGTAAAGTTTTTAGATCAACAATTTAAAAAATAGGTTGCAGCACCGTTTCTCATCCTATGGGAAACGGTTTTTTTATAGATAATCTCGTTAGTTTTTTAATATCTTTTTAAAATTCCTTAAATGCCGTTAAAGCCTGCCTATGCAGGCTTTAACGGCATTTTGTGTTTTGGAAGATGTTCTTAAATGCTCTTAGAAATTTTAATATTTTTATCTTGAAAGGTAATGAAAAAGGCCTTTCTGTATTTCTTTTTCTTTCTCCCTCAGTGAAATATTTTCACGCTTGCCTGTGGAGTTTTATCTTGTCTGCCATGAAAAACCCTCCTTTGTATTTTTAGCTTTCTATATGAAAAGCCCTCGGCGGCGACGACCAGACCGCAGAGGGGCTTGGAATATTGATGTGGAAAAATCCGGGTTTTTATACTATACTTGTGTCGTTAAGGAACGGAGGACGGGGAACGCTGTCCGGCAGCCGGACAGGACGAGAACGGCGTTACGGGCAGATGCAGCGAATTTATATTTTGGGAAGTAGGGAAGAAAAATGATTGAATTAAGAAAAATTACTCACGATAATTTTGAGGCAGTGTTGAAGTTAAGCATAACAGACGAGCAGAAAGGAAATGTGGATTCCAGCATATATTGTTTGGCTAAAGCCTATGTAAAGATACTCAACGACGAAAAACCTCCTATGATCTTCGCTATATGCAACAATGATGAAGTCATAGGATATGTCGATATTGGATTTTTCGAACTGGCGGAAAGTGCATTTTTATGTGAAAAATATGGAGATAAATCTACTTATGGACTTAATCGCTTTATGATTGATAAAAAGCATCAAGGCAAAGGATTTGGCAAACAAGCAATGATGAAAGTTATTGATTACATAAAGTCGTTTCCACAAGGAAAAGCCGATGCAGTTTCTACATCCTATTGGATGGTAAACGAAGCCGCCCGGAAGTTGTATGCGTCTGTCGGTTTCGTTGAAACAGGAGCGATAAGGGACGGACAAACAGGGGATAATTGGAATGCAGAAAGAAAAGATATAGAGTATGCAGAAGTAGGTGCCAGACTCGGATTATAAAGCTAACAATTTGAATAGCATCGTATAGTATAAGACCAACTATGCCCGAATGCCAAGAGGTTGTTCTCTCTTAATTGTTCGGCCCTTCCCATTCTTCTCGAGTCCGAATGGTACTATGGCTTCTGCTGACTTCTGATTGTTTAGCTATCTATCACTGAATAGGTTACCAAAAGTACTTGGCGTATCAATTAGATCTCTCCAGGTAAGAACATAGTCTTTCCCTCCATCTAGCTGCTTCATTTATTCTGTACAAACTTGGCAGAAAGGGCTTTGTTTTGTCAGGCAAACTCACCCAATTGTACCTAGCCTTATATGAAGTTTGTATTCCTCTGACCGGAGGTTTGCCGCTCGCTTCCTTCAGATTCCGCGTCGCCGCGAACACCCTTGCGTTAAGCTAAATGCTACTTCTGCCTTCACAGTTCGGGACTTGCACCCTATAGACCACGCCCATGCTGGGCAGACCAAAAAAACGAGGAAAAGTATCGCTTTCACTTTTCCTCGGTCACATGGAATGTAATTTCTTTGGCTGCATGTTCCGCATTGCGTCTTGCTTGCAGCAATGTTTCCCCCGTTGCGATGATATATGCATAGCGGTGTCCCATAGAAAGCGGCGGGATCAGGATGGTCCCTTTTCTCGGTTTTACATACACTTCCAAGACTCCTGGCGCTTTGCGCGCTCTCGCTTTACCCGTCACTTTTACCAGCTTTCCTTTTTCCGAAACGATGACATAATGCGTATAAATATGCTGTTTTCTTGAAGGAGTGATGTTTGGAACGCCTCCTGTATAAAGACGGATAGTCTCTTTCACTAAATTGAAACCAAAGGCGGCTTCCAACATCCGGTTCATGGCACCACCTGAAATGCGCGGATTGATCTCAATCAATTTCCAGCCTTTCGGCGAACGTCGCATTTCAAGATGAAGCGCTCCATTTTCTAATCCGAATCGTTTGACAATCGATTTGATGATTTGTTCAACGGGCTTCTTCATGAATTCCGGGATGTCGACAATGACGCCATAACCTGTAATGATGAACCGTCTCCCCGCCGTCACTTCTTGCTTCATGAATCCGGCAATTTTAACTGTGCCTTTGTGAACAAGTGCCTCCACTAAATACTGGTCGCCTTCGATATACTCTTCTAAAATAATAGGATCTTCCGGCCCACTGTCATGCAATTTGTTCATATGCTTAACCAACTGCTTCACGCCTTTAGCCAAGAAGACGTCTTTCGAACCAGTCGAATGCGGTGATTTGACCATGATCGGATAGGCAAGATTCAATGTTTCAGGCGTAAATGTCTCCCATTCGCTCGGTGAAACGATGAGATGTTTCGGAGTAAAGGGGTAATTGCGCAGCAGTTCCCTCGTCGCTGCTTTGTTTTCCATTGTAGTGAGCGCAGCGGTTGAGGAAACATTCGAGCAAAATTCGTCCTGTAGCATGGATGCGATGTGCACATAGGAGTCGACGAAACTGAGAATCGAATGGATAGATAGACCTCGATCGGACAGCTCCGCCACCTTCTTTTTCATTGTTTCGATATCCGTAGTCTCGATGTGGATCATTTCATGTACATCTTTATATTCTTCTCGTTGCCTCAATTGCTTTTCATTACTTGTGAAAAGTACGGTGAAATAACCGAGCTCTCCAGCAGCCCGGATTGCCTCCCGGCTGGAACCGGATTTGTTCGTTCCAATAAAAATAATTGTTTTCAAAGAGTCCACTCCTTAACTGATCAAAACGAAAACCATTCCTTTCTATCGTATGTCGATTTGTGCTGGGTACATGGTCAAGTAACCTGCTATCGCCATCTTTTCATTCGGCAAAAAAGATGTTCGTCCAAGTCTCCGAAGGACGTTTGCATATACTGAAACAGGCGAAAGGAGTGATATACAACGATGAAACAGTTAACCGTAGGCCAAATCAGAAAGAGGCTGGGAGGCGAGTTGATACAAGGTTCGGATCAGATGATCGTCAAGCATGGCGCTTATCGAATCAAGCAGTTGAAACATACGCACACGATATTATTCTCACGAAAAAATATAGTTGATTGGGGAAAGCTTAAAAGTTATTTTCCTCTTATTCTCGTCACGGATTCAGAGGAGGGGAGCAATGAACATCTCACCGATTTGACGATTATCCGGGTAGAAGATGCGAATGTAGCTTATTGGTCATTTGTAGATTATTACAGATCTTTGCTTGATCTTCCTGTCGTTGCAATAACGGGAACATCCGGTAAAACAACAACAAAGGAAATGATTCGGCACTTATTGGCGGCTGATAAGAATATTGCCAGCACAAGCAGCAGCAATAATTCAAGAACGGCACATTTGCACTATTTACTCAGCATGGATGAAGACACCGAAGCTGCTGTCTTTGAAACGGCTGTCGGCGCTCCTGGCGATATATTGAATGCCGGAAGGTACTTCAAGCCAACGATCGGCATCATCACAAATATCGGCGCACATCATTTGAATTACTGCACAACGTTGGAAAGCTATATTGAAGCAAAGTGTGAACTGTTCACAGTAGTCGGGGAGTCGGGAACCATGATCCTCAATATGGATGACCCGACCATCAGGAAATTAAATCAAAACTACAAAGGGAAGATCATTACTGTCGGTATGAATGGAACATACGATTATACCGCAAAGGAAGTCAAATATGCAGATGGCGGCATGCAGTTCATTATAGAACATCAGGGCCAGAGACAATCTGTTTTTGTGCCAGGCTACGGACACCACCAAGTAAGCAATGCTTTAGCAGCGTTAGCAGCAGTACATCAGATGGGCATGTCCATGATAGATGCTGCAAATGAGCTAAAGACATTTTCCCCATTAAACAAACAATTGCAAGTACAAGAAGGTATCAAAGGATCTGTTTTAATTGATGACACGTGGAGCCTCACCACGACATCTCTCCAAGCAGCTCTAACAGTTTTGAATGAAATTGGGCAGAGCAAGAAAAAAATCGCGGTCATTGGGACGATTACCGATCTTGGTTCTTGGGGATATGTCATCCATAAAAATGCAGGAGAAATGTTGGCCAAAAGCGGCATAGACGTCCTTGTAACGGTTGGAAAGCATGCACGGATTATGGCGCAAACAGTAGCAAAATCAAGAAAAATGCAGATGGTCATGGCATTCAACAACCATGTTCGAGCGATAGAATTCATACAAGACTTAATAGATGATCAGTCTGTCGTCCTTGTTAAAGGGGATATGTATAGTAAATCGGTTAATTTGGTAGTGGCTGCTTTGAAAAACAAAAGCTGATCCTATTGTTTCGATAAGCGTGTTTTGGCAATTATGGACAAACACCAAGCCGCTATCGTATTTCAAATAATATCCTACAGTATCAAAGAAGAAAGGAGGGGATTTTAATGGGTATTGTTTGCCCTTGTGGTGTCCGGGTGAACGCGGTATCACAACAGAATCGGGTGAAGTTCGAAGGAGTGCCTGGAACGGTATGTGGAACCATCACGTATACCGCTGATGTTTGTGTATCCACACCAGGCAGTTCTAGACTCATCTTACGTTTTGTTGATACGGAGAATAATGGCGCACAAAGTTTTACATTCACTGCCACATCCTTTAAGCAAGTGACATGTTGCAAAGAAGACTACCGGTGCGATGTAACCATTCGAGGTACAGGAATCATCAACGGGATTACGTATGGGTTTCAGGCTATCTTTAGTGACTATTCTAAGATGGCGAAAGCTGACGTGGTCAAAGAATTCGAGATTTATGACTTCTTTGATCAGCTAGGTGCCGCACCTGTCAAGCAAGGTTCAATAGTGGCGCGCGGCTGTAAGTAAGCAGATTGCATGGAGACTCCCGTCTAGTAAACGGGAGTCTAGCCATATCCGAAAAGATGGTGAGCATGTGAGAAAAATAACTGACTATTTTAGAACGTTGAAAAATTTCATACTACCTGATTCATTGAAAGACAGGCAGACTGATCAACGTTTCATTGTCACGATGCAAAGAGAAGCAGAGGGGTTGCCTTGGTATATCGCCTCCATTATCAATATAGATGGAACAGTGGCCGCCAATTCAATGTTCCGTAGACATTTCGCAAAAATGCGAAACTCTCTAGAAAGATTAGCGAAGGAAGTCACAGAAAAATACAACAATAGTTTAACAGTCGTGCTCACTATAGAATGCAATTCGTTTGGCAATGTGAAGCTGGAGCGGCATCGGCTTCATTTCCGCAACAGCAAATGGAGTCAATTTGCGCTGCTAAACAGCAAACATAGATTAACATATTATTTGCCCCCAACCGAGTTGTATACGAAAGAAACGGTTCGCGACTTTCTACAACAGTACAAAGAAATTCTGCTGAAACCTTGTATTGGCCAAGAAGGAAGAGGCATCATCCAGATCATCCAGCAAAGCGATAAAACGTTCCAAGTGCACCAGTGGAACGAAAAATATACTTGCAAAACTCTAGAAGATGTAATCGAACGATTAACTACCTCCGATTTAGCCATAAAACCATTTATTGTCCAGCAAAAATTAAAACTCGCAGAAATTGAAAATTGTCCGATTGATTTTCGCGTCGTTGTCCAAAAGGTTGAAAATCGTTGGATTGGAACGGGCCTCCTTGTCAAAGTGGCTGCAGATGATTTTTTTGTGACGAACGTCGCCCAGCAGATCATGTCCTTTGAAGAAGGATTTCGGAAATCTTCTATTGCCCGTTTTGGGGCTAGAAGAATGAAAGAACGGCTGTTTCGACTAAGTTTGTCGGCCGCCAAGCAACTAGAACGAGTTAGTCCATCGCCAGACATCATTGGGTTTGATATTGCCATCACACAGTGCGGCAAGATCTTCATTTTAGAAGGAAATTATGTACCAGACTTGGCCATGTTCCACTCGCTTGAAGACCAGACGATGTATTGGACGATAAAGTCGCATCAAAAGGACAAGGAAAATTAGTTCTGGCGGCAACGGAAGGGAGGTAACATATGAAACCGTTAAATGTACGGACAATCAAAAGACTTCTCCAAGCGGAGCTCATCTATGGACCTGTCAACTGGAATGTGAATCATGTAATTTATTATAAGCGACATGAGTTGATTCATTCTCACACGATGATTTTCATCCATCGCGATGAGGCGGTTAACTGGAATGACATTCATTCAAAAAAACCTGTATTGCTCATTACAGATAAGTCAGAGGAGCAAATCAAACAAAACCTTTCAGATGTAACCATATTAAAAGTCCCAAGCCTCGTCCAGGCATATTGGACATTCATCGATTATTATCGAGGTTTGTTTTCACTCCCTGTCGTAACCATTACGGGCACTTGTGGAAAGACGACAACGAAAGACATGATTCGTCACATAATGGAGGCGCGATGTAATGTAGTCGCCTCAGTCAGCAGCAAAAATGAACCTCGCCGTTCTTTCCCTTATTTAATGCAGTTGGACGATCGGACAGAAGTAGCTGTGTTCGAACATGGTCTTGGAAATTCAGGGAATATCAAACACCAATGCATGATTTATAAACCGACAATCGGTATCCTGACGAATATTGGCGTCCACCATTTGGATGGATGTCAAGATTTAGACGGCTATATCCGTGCCAAAAGCGAAATCGTAGAAGGTATCTCAAAAGGCGGTACTCTCATATTAAATAAGGACGATGAGAATACGAAAAAAGTTGGGCTCTCCGCGTTTAAAGGAGACAAGATACTATATATCAGCACCCAAGAAGAAGCGGATTACCAGGCAACCGATATACAGTATGCTGAAGGGGGCATGGCTTTTACATTGCGCCATAAAGGAGCATCATTTAATGCATTTGTACCGGGATACGGAACGCATCAAGTATATAACGCATTGGCGGCGATTGCCGCTACAACTGAAATGGGACTGGCCGAACACGACGCAATCCACCAGTTGGCATCGTTTTCGAATCCAGAACGACATATGCAATTGTTTGAAGGGGTTTCCGGCAGTACCATTATCGACGATACGTGGACCATTAACCCGACTTCTATTAAAGCAGCCCTCCAAGTGGTAAAAGAACTAGGTCGAGGGAAAAAGATCATTTTTGTTGTTGGTGACATTAACCGGCTCGGACGATTTGAGAAGAAATATCATCGGGAAATTGGGGACCTCATTGCCAAACAGCCGATTGATCTTTTGATTACGATCGGCAACAAGGCGGAGGAAATTGGCAGGCAGGCAAAACGGGCAGGCAGTCAGGCGGACATCCGAATGCTGAAGCAGGTGGAGGGCGTGGAGGAAATTGTTGCGCCTTTGCTAGATAAGAATACAATTGTGTTGATTAAAGGCCCGATGTCAAGCAAGGGACTAATCGAGTTTGCCAAGGGCTTGAGAAAAAAATGAGTTGAATTTATACAGCAGCTTCCATTCAGAAAAATAGTGAAGGCGAAGGGACACATCATGTTGCCCTTCGCCTTTTTAGCCGGAATATGTTCTTTCAAATTCCTTATTCGCCTATAAGTGATTAGTTGGTTGAAATAATGCGCTTCGCTGTAATGTAGTGAGTGTTATAATAATCGACCAGTAAGACCCGTGATTGAACACCTGATGACGTCGGAAGGATTAACCGATAATCGCCGGCGTAAATTCCGACCAAGCTTGGCGTTTTGGATCCTTTGACACTATTGAAAAAGACTAAATCGCCCTTCCGCAAGTTCGCGCGTGATACGGTTGTTCCTTTAGCCATCAAAGAGGAAATGGATGTTGTCGGAAGAGTGATGTTTTGTTTTTTGTAAACATAATTGATAAATCCAAGGCTCGTAAATCTCATGGCACTTGCATTCGTTGTATTTCCAATTGTCGCTGTATCACGAAGTTTGTATGCCGAATCGACAATTTTGTCGCCTGTCGTTGCCGGGTTGGAAGACATTAGGCTCGGGAGCACGCGGCGCGCCGTGACGTAGTTGTCTTTGTAGTATGGTTTGCTGTTCATGTCTGTAATAACAATTTTCTGTTTCGGGTCAGCCATTTGAATGACTTTGTTGTTCCCGATATACATGACAACATGGTCGGGATCAGTTCCTGTTTTCTTCGATTTAAAGAATAGAAGATCTCCTTTTTTCCATTGCCCTTTTGCCACGTATGTCCCTTGTTTCATCATATAGTCCTCGTTATAGGTACCGAGATCGACTCCGTTTTTTTCAAAAACATACATCAGAAAAGAGGCACAGGAAAATTTATAAGGATACGTATCTTTATATTGTGTATTGCTATAGCTTGCTTTGCCAATCAGGCTTTTTGCTGTTGCGATCAATTGGTCCGCTTTTGCATTCACAGCCGCTGCGTTTGACTGTGTGGTTAGAGTAGCAGCAGATACCGGCTGCGGCTCGAGTGACGGGATGGCGAATGTGCTAAGTGTGACAGTAGCTGCTAACGCAGCTGAGATTAATTTTTTATTCATGTTATCCTCCTTGTAGGTAAGCAATCTACGGAACGCCTTTACAGTAACATAGAAAAATCGCAAGGTTGGCAGGAAATAAATCCCGTGGAATTTTACCAGGCCGCTAAAATGCCCAAGTGACAGCAAGACTTGAACTTCTTTACATTTACATTACAAAGATTACAACTGGAACGTATAGGTATTTAGAAAATAAATGAGCAAGCCTGTGTCGTTTTGTGGAAGATAATAGAAGGGAGAAGAAAGAATTAATAATAATATTATGTAAAGTAAGAGCGAAAAAAAAGAAAAAGCGCAAGCCGCGCTTACGCTTTTTCATAGGAGAACTGAAGTTCATTCAATGTAGGATCTACTGTTACATGCAAGTCATGACCAGAAAAAAACCATTCATCGCGTTTCTCTATATAAAAGAGGACTCCGTCTTTTTCTATAGAGGTACCCACTTCGTCATGGCCTTCTTTTCTTATGCCCAATGAGAATCCTTCATGCAATGGGCTAGCTCCGCCATAGCGTGCAAAGAACTTGATTTCATCCCCTGCTTCCACATCCATTTCTTCATGGAACCATTCCAAAGCTTCCTCTGACAACACGATATTCATTCAGCATCCCGCCTTTCGGTTTGTCCTATTGTATTACAACCACTTCACCTTTGGCTCGGTTCCTGCTTTGATTCTTGCCATATTTGCTCGATGGCGATAAAAGATGAATACTGCCATAAGCCCGACAATGATCATTAAGTACATATCGCTGGTCATGAAATAATAAATGATGGTATAGATAAATGCGACTGCTGCAACGATCATAGAAGATAACGAAACCATCTTCGTGAACTTCAAGGCGATCAAGAACGTCAAGAGAACAATGAGGAAAATGGGCCAGTTGTATCCTAATAAGATGCCGCCTGAAGTGGCTACGGCTTTGCCTCCTTTAAAACGGGCGAACACAGGGAAAATATGCCCGATGACCGCCAAAAATCCGACAATAAGCGGATGGATATTGACATCGTTGAAGTAGGGAAGTAAAGGAAGCAGAACAGCAGCAGTCCCTTTCAAAATATCGAGAATCGTAACAATTAAACCTGCTGTTTTGCCCAACACACGAAACGTGTTCGTCGCCCCTAAGTTGCCGCTTCCATGTTCGCGGATGTCTGTCTTGAAAAATAGCTTGCCTATCCAAAGGGCGGAAGGAATGGAGCCTAGCAGATACGCAAGTAATAGCAAAATAGCTGTTTCCATAATGGTCCCCTTTACTAATTTCCGTTACTGTTAGTTTAGCAGAACGTCAGGAAGGGGACAATGAGAATTGAAAATGTGTCCGTCTCGACAAAAAAAGACAAAGTCGCGATGTTGCCAATTGGACGGAAATTCCTCTTGTCGTTGCATATTGCAGCGTTGTTCTATACAATAAGTTGAGCAAGCTACATGAAAACGTTGATTTGACAAGCTTTTCTTGTAGCGTTACGATATATATAAAAGAGAACATTTGTTTGATGGGGGTTGCGATTTGACGAAGAATCAAGAAGTGTATACGTATGATGATGATTCGATCAGTGTATTGGAAGGTCTTGACGCAGTCCGGAAACGGCCTGGAATGTATATTGGATCGACAGATGCAAGAGGGCTTCATCATCTCGTTTATGAAATCGTAGATAATGCAGTGGATGAAGCACTGGCCGGTTACGGGAATGAAGTCGACGTTACCCTGCATAAAGACGGCAGCGTAAGTGTCCGGGATTACGGACGCGGTATGCCTACGGGTATGCACAAAATGGGGAAACCGACGACAGAAGTCATTTTCACCGTCTTGCATGCAGGAGGCAAGTTTGGACAAGGTGGTTATAAAACGAGCGGTGGCTTGCACGGAGTCGGGGCTTCGGTCGTGAATGCACTTTCCGAATGGTTGGAAGTGACCATTTTTCGGGATGGCAAGAAATTTCGCCAACGGTTTGAAAATGGCGGCAAACCCGCCACAACACTTGAAGAAATCGGAACGTCCAAGGAAAAAGGGACGCTGATCCACTTCAAGCCGGATCCGACCATCTTTTCAACAATTAAATACCAATATGATACGTTGGCGGAACGCTTAAGAGAATCCGCGTTCCTATTGAAAGGATTAAAAATCGTCCTGGCGGAGGAAGACACTGATAAGAAAGATATATTCCACTATGAGTCAGGGATTAAAGCGTTCGTTTCCTATTTGAACGAAGAGAAAGACGTTCTTCATGAAGTGGCGTATCTCGAAGGCGTAGCGGAAGGGATCGAGGTTGAATTCGCTTTTCAATTCAGCGACGGCTATTCCGAGACCATTCTGTCTTTCGTCAATAACGTCCGGACGAAAGATGGCGGTACGCATGAAACGGGCGCCAAAACTGCGATGACCCGTGTATTTAACGAATATGCCAGAAAAACGGGCATTTTAAAAGAGAAGGACAAAAACCTGGACGGCTCTGATATCCGAGAGGGCATTTCAGCTGTCGTTTCTGTCCGTATACCGGAAGAAATCCTACAGTTCGAAGGGCAAACGAAGGGCAAACTTGGAACAAGCGAAGCACGGACAGCCACAGACGGCATCATTTCCCAGCAACTCCTCTATTTCTTGGAGGAGAATGCTGAATTGAGTGCCAACCTGATTCGCAAAGCGATTCGCGCGCAGCAAGCAAGAGAAGCCGCAAGAAAAGCCCGTGAAGATGCACGGTCCGGAAAGAAGCGGAAAAAATCGGATACGTTGTTATCCGGCAAGCTGACACCTGCCCAATCCAGGAATGCAGCGAAAAATGAATTGTATTTAGTGGAGGGAGACTCCGCAGGCGGTTCTGCCAAGCAAGGAAGGGACCGGACATTCCAGGCTATTTTGCCACTTCGGGGTAAGGTAATCAATACCGAAAAAGCAAAGCTTGAAGATATTATGAAAAACGAGGAGATCAATACGATTATCCACGCAATCGGCGGAGGTGTCGGGGCTGATTTCCATATTGACGATATCGCGTATGATAAAGTGATTATCATGACCGATGCGGATACAGACGGCGCCCATATCCAAGTACTGTTGCTCACTTTCTTCTATCGTTATATGAAGCCGCTTATTGAAGCAGGAAAAGTATATATTGCACTTCCTCCGCTTTACAAAGTATTCAAAGGGACAGGCAAGAACGAGAAGGTCGAGTATGCATGGACCGAGACGGATCTGGATGCCGCGATCAAGAAGATCGGCAAAGGATATATGCTGCAGCGCTACAAAGGTCTTGGTGAAATGAATGCAGATCAACTGTGGGAAACGACCATGAATCCGGAAACACGCACCTTAATCCGCGTCACGATTGAAGATGGTGCTCAATCGGAACGCCGTGTGACGACGTTAATGGGAGATAAGGTAGAACCAAGACGCCGATGGATCGAAAGTAATGTAGATTTTGGCGTCGAAGAACAAAATATATTGGAAAATGAATTTCTCCATGAGGGGGACTCTGAATGACAGCGACAGAACGTTACCAAGACCTTCCACTGGAAGAAGTCATCGGGGACCGATTCGGACGGTACAGTAAATATATTATTCAAGACCGGGCATTGCCTGATGCCCGAGACGGGTTGAAACCGGTTCAACGGCGAATCTTGTATGCGATGTTCCATGAAGGGAATACCCATGATAAAGCTTTCCGAAAATCGGCAAAGACAGTCGGGAATGTCATCGGTAATTATCATCCTCATGGCGATTCATCCGTTTATGATGCAATGGTCCGGATGAGCCAGGACTGGAAATTGCGGCATCTCATGGTGGAAATGCACGGAAACAACGGGTCTGTGGATGGCGATCCAGCAGCGGCCATGCGTTATACGGAAGCAAGGCTTTCCGCCATTGCCGGTGAGATGCTGCGTGACATTGGAAAAAATACAGTTGATTTCATTCCGAACTTTGATGATACAGAACCGGAGCCGACCGTTTTACCCGCACGATTCCCGAACCTTCTGGTGAATGGTTCAACAGGGATCTCGGCAGGTTATGCAACAGACATACCACCCCATGCGCTTCATGAAGTAATTGATGCTGTCTTGATGCGGATGGACAACCCTGATGTTTCAGTGGACGAGCTGATGACCGTATTGAAAGGGCCGGATTTTCCAACCGGAGGAATCATCCAAGGCACCGATGGCATCAAAACAGCCTATGAAACAGGCAAAGGCAGATTTGTCATTCGGGCCAAGTATGAAATTGAAGCGTTAAAGGCAGGGAAGTCGCAAATTGTTGTGACTGAAATTCCGTACGACGTGAACAAGGCGAATCTTGTGAAAAAAATAGATGAATTGCGTTTGGATCGCAAATTGGATGGAATCGCGGATGTTCGAGATGAATCGGACAGGACGGGACTGCGAATCGTCATAGAATTGAAGAAAGATATCGACGGCAATGGGATCATGCAATATATGTTGAAAAATACGGATCTTCAAATCACCTATAACTTCAACATGGTGGCGATTTCGAAAAGAAGACCGATGCTCATGTCGCTTCCAATGCTGCTCGACGCTTATATCGATCACCAAAAAGAAGTCGTGACGCGCCGTTCAGAGTATGATATCCAGAAAGCAAAAGACCGCCTGCATATCGTGGAAGGTCTCATGAAGGCGCTATCCATTTTGGATGAAGTGATCAAAACGATCCGCGCTTCCAAAGACAAACGGGATGCGAAGAACAATCTCATCGCAAGCTTTGGATTTACAGAAGTACAGGCGGAGGCGATTGTATCCTTGCAGCTTTATCGGTTGACGAATACGGATATTACCGAATTGCAGCGGGAAGATGAATCGCTTCGTAAATTAATTGACCAATTGGATGCGATTCTGAAAAGCGATCGCAAACTTTCTTCTGTCATCAAAAAGGAATTGCTTGAAATTCGCAAGCAATTCGCAGAGCCAAGACTCTCTGTGATCGAAGAGAAAATTGAAAGCATCAAAGTGGATCTCGACATCCTAGTTCCAAGCGAAGACGTGGTCGTATCTGTTACAAAAGACGGGTATGTGAAGAGAACGAGCATGCGGTCCTATTCCGCATCAAATGGTGCAGGCCAAGAGATGAAAGAGTCTGATTTCAGTTTAATGGAGTCTATCATGAATACCCAGCATCACATGCTACTCTTTACATCACTCGGCAATTACATCTATCAGCCTGTCCACGAGCTGCCTGACATTCGATGGAAGGATCTTGGACAGCATATTTCAAGCATCATTTCTCTTGAGCCAGGGGAAGAGGTTTCGGCTGTGCTCGGCTTTGAATCTTTCGATGCGAATGTTTCTGTTCTCACCGTTTCGGAGCAAGGCAACATTAAAATATCCCAGTTAGCCGACTTTCAAGTGCAACGGTATTCACGTACGTTTAAGGCGATGAATGTGAAGAAGGGCGACCGGTTAGTAGATGCCCGTCTAGTCAAAGGGAACGAAGACGTAATCCTCTTTACGCAACAAGCATATGCCCTGCGTTTTCCTCTTACCGAGCTATCGCAAACTGGCGTTCGTACAGCCGGAGTGAAAGGGATCAATTTAAAGCCTGATGATATTGTTGTATCAATTGAAACCGTTACAGATCCGGGTGAATCGATCATGATCGCAACACAGCGAGATGCAGTGAAGCGAATGGCCTTGAAAGAATTGGAAACAGCCGGCAGGGCGCAGCGTGGCCTTGTCGTGCTGAAAGAATTGAAGAGCAATCCCCACCGCATTATAGGTTCTGCATTAGCCAGAGCAGAAGATACTGTCATTCTTATGACAGTGCAAGGCAAGAAAATACCGATTGCAGTTGGCACTCTCCGACTTGTCGACCGCTATTCGAATGGCAGCTTCATCGCCGACGAACAAAAGGATGGACAAGCCGTCCGTCTATATAAAGAACCAAAAGTGCAAATTGATTGAAGTTGGTCACGGGCTAAAGGCCCGTGACTTTTTCTTTTCATTCGATTATAATAATTCGAGAGTCGAAATAGTTAAAGCTGGGGTGGGCATATGTGGAGGAATCGCAATGTCTGGATCATCTTGTCTGGTGAGATGATTGCAGGGTTGGGCCTTTGGACGGGAATCATTGGAAATTTAGAATTTATGCAGGAAAAAGTGCCATCTGATTTTGTGAAAGCAATGATTTTATCAGTTGGTTTATTAGCAGGCATCTTAGCAGGTCCGCTTGCAGGAAAAATTATCGATCAATCCAGAAAGAAAACAGTCTTGATCGTATCGGGGATTGGCAGGATGGCAAGTGTTGTCCTCATGCTGTTTGCTTTGCAAACTGGATCAATCGCTTGGATGATCGCCTTTGTGATCGGGATTCAGTTGTCGGCTACTTTTTATTTTCCGGCCTTACAGTCTGCCATTCCGCTAGTTGTAAAGGAAAAGGATCTTCTGACGATGAATGGCATGCATATGAATGTTGCTACTATTGCACGCGTGGCAGGAACTGCTTTGGCAGGCGTCATGCTTGTTTATTGGTCATTGTCATCGCTGTATTTCATTTCGCTCGTTGCTTATGGAATCCTGCTTTTGTTCACTTGGTCATTAAAAATCGACGAGCAGCTGGACGGGAGAAGAGCAGGGAATGCCAGTCCGCAAAAAAGTGGTTTCATGGAAGTGTTTCCCGTTTTAAAAGAGTTTCCGGCAGTCGGAATGACACTAGTGATGACACTCATTCCGTTGCTGTTTTTAGGATCATTCAACCTGATTGTGATCAATGTCAGTGAGATACAGCAAATGGCATCCATCAAAGGGCTGATCTATACGTCTGAAGGTGTCGCATTCATGCTCGGCTCGTTTGCCATTAAACTGATAGCCAAGCGCTGGAGTACGACCCAAATTTTATTTTTCTTTGCCACCATTGTTGGCTTGTCTGAATTCATGTTGTTTTTTGCAGATCAATTATTTATGATCTTAAGCTCCTTTGCCGTGTTAGGATTTTCCCTCGGCTGCTTTTTTCCGACAGCGATGGTCATATTCCAAAAACGGATGCCGAAAGAGTACCACGGACGTTTTTTCTCATTCCGGAATATGCTCGAGCGGGTTGTATTCCAAGTCGTTTTATTAACAGCAGGGGCATTTCTAGACTTGATCGGCTTGCAAACGATGATGATTATCTTCAGCATGATAAGCATCACATTAACGGGAGTCTTTTACTTTATGATGAGAAGACGAAAAATCATATTGGAACAGCAGCCGGTCGAACCGGTAACCGCAGAGAGCGTATGACTCTCTGCGTTTTTTTTATTCGAAGAAGTTTCGAACATGAAACAGAGACGATGCGCTTGGTTTTTCAGATAGACAGATTCGTTGTCTCCAATAAATTTACACTAATTACATATTTCTTAGTATTTAATGCTATACTTGTTTTGATATTCTCAAATTTTAACTAATAAGAGATATTTATGAGGAAATGAGGGAGCCTGAATGACGAGAATCATAATAGAGAATCACACAGTGAATTACATACCAATTTTAAGTATCTCTCAAGAAGGATTAACGAAATACCCACTCATATTCTTCCTGCATGGATATGGCGCTAATCGGGAACAAGCTTTAGATTTTGGCTATATGTTAGCTCAAAAGGGGTTTTATTACGTTAGCATCGACTGCAAGGACCATGGAGATAGATTATCGGATATGGCAACAAACAAATTTACAAATGTATTTCCGCCGGATACAGGTTTAGATACCTATGTTCACATGCATGAAGTGATAGAACAAACATCTTTGGATATCCAATTTTTAACTGACTACTATAAACGTAGAGATGAATTTGATTCGAGTAAAATAGGGATTTCCGGTTTTTCCATGGGAGGATATGCAGCCTATTCTATCGCAGCAAATAACCCGGATATCACAGCTTTGGTTTCAATAGCTGGCAAACCCGCTTTCACCAAGGCATGGGAAGATAGCATTCTATCTACTGGCACCTATGAAAAATGGAAAGATCAGATGCGGGAAGCGGCGAATGAAGTTGATACCCGGACAGCATATATGCGCAGTTTGGATCCTTTTGAAAGAATGAGTCGTTTTGCTCCAAAACCATTGCTCATGATGAACGGCGATCAAGATACGGACTCACTTTTTACCTATTCATTAGAACTTTATAAAAGCCTATTGCCATTGTATCGTGATGATCCTGACAATCTTCGAATTGATATGCCTTTTGTCAATCATCAATTCACGTATGATATGAAACGCAAAGCGTGTAATTGGTTTGAGAAACATCTTAGCGATTGATCATTTACTGGATTAAAGAAAGTGTTTATGCAGTTACAGTCGGATGGAGGAATCAATAATGATCGTTAAATTGCTAAAGGAAGAATACTTTAAAATAAATAAACTGCTGGATGCTCCTCATGCCAAACATGAAAATGTATTAAATGCGGTGCTTAGCGGCATGAATGAAGGAGTAGTTTATGTTGATCAGTTAGAGGAGCCGCAAACCGCGATAGTCTACGCGGTAGGGTTGAGATATTTTCTATTGGGTGATCCAAAGAATGAGTCGTTTAACAGCCAGCTAGGGGCTTTTATCTCTACACAATTAAAGCAAGATAGCCTTGAATTATGTGGAGGTACCTGGTTTATCGCCACAATCTTGAATGACATGTGGAAAGAGACACTCGAAAAAGTGGTAGTTGACCGCCGCATTTATGTGGATTATAGCGTTTATTATGAATTGGATCGAGACCGTTTTAAGCAAGGTTTGGAACACCCCCTCCATATACTTGATGAAGATCTTGCCATTGTGAAGATTACAAAGGAATTGATTGATGCTAATGAAGAATTAAGAGAAGAATTAACAGAGTACTGGTCTTCAGCAGAAGCTTTTACGCAATTTGCAGTAGGGTATGCTGTTATACATAATGAGAAAGTAGTCAGCGCATGTTACTCCTGTTGCGTGAATGGCAACCGTCATGAAATTTATATAGCAACATTTGAAAAAGATGCACGCAATCGCGGGTTAGCTACAATACTGGGACAACAATACATAAAGGAATGCTTAGAGAGAGGATTTGATGTGTTTTGGTCAACGGATGAGTCGAATGAGCCATCCAAACGAGTGGCCGAAAAACTGGGATTTGTATTATCGCATCGATTGATGGCAATTGAATTCGAGTTCTGAGGCAAAGTCATGATTGCAATCTTGGATTACTATGGACGGGCCAGGTAGACTAGCGAATGAATTCAATAAGTGGAAAACAAATAGGTTAACTAAATAACTTTAAGGGTCAGCTAGTAATGAGGGGATGGAGATAAGATTGTTTAAAAAATGTATCGCATGGGGATTCGCAGCAACTATGGTTTTGCTAGTGGGATGTGAAAAGGGAGAGAAGGCGGCCGCTGACCCGGCTGAGCCGGAAAATATTGAAGAGGTTGACCAAGTCGAAGAAACAGCTGTTGAGGTGTACTGGTCGCAGCCGATAGATTCAGAGCTTTGTCAAACAGTAGGGGAATGTCGTGATTTAGGGGATGAGTACGGCAGCGATCATTTTCTTAGTTTTATAAGTGGGCTCAATATGTCAAATAGTATGTCGTATTTGAATGTGAACTCTGAAGAAGATGATTCTGTTCTTGCTTTTCCTGTTAATGAAAAAGATGATAAAAAACAAATAATTGCTAGGTACGAAATCAAAGAAGATACATTTGTTTTGACGGACGGCGAAGAAAGAAGCATTTTTAATGGCATAGCTGATATTGTGCTTGCTTTATTCGATCGGAGTAAAGCAAATTTGCAATTCCTTGATTTTCAAGAAGACGTTTATCCTCATGTAAATTCTTATGAGAAAAAATTAGTGATGCCCGCTAATATGCTGGAGCATTGGCTTCAGTCTGACACAATTGCAATTCTAATTCATGAATATGGCCATCTGTTAACCTGGAATGAAGCTAATTTTGTCGTTTCGGAGACTTGTCCAGATGATCAATTTTATTTCAAGCCGTACTGGGAATGTTATAACACTGACTCTTATATGAATCTCTATTATCATGAATTCTTGAAGGTTTATGACGAGCAATGGCTCCATGCCGGGAACACGACTGTGGAAGAGCGCCTTGCCTTTTATGAAACACATAAGGATTCATTTATAACGACATACGCTACGTTAAATCCTATTGAAGATATTGCGGAGTCTTTTTCATTCTTTATGCTAACCCCTTATAATGACAGCCCTCAAACGGTGGCGGAAGAAAAAGTGAATTTCTTTTATCAATTTCCCGAACTGGTCGAGTATCGAGCTTTTGTACTTAAAGAGTTGAAAGATCGAAAGGATGAGATGTGGTCTTTTTATTGATGTTAAAAACTAGGCGCATCCCACAATCTTTCACAAAAGTTCATAGAGTAAGGTGGTTTTTAAGAAAGGTTGTACGCAAAATTTTAGTTTACGAAATCTGTTACTAAGTTAGATGAAATTGTAGGGTAATTAAAACGCTTTGTTAATTGGGAGGTATCTACAATGACAAAAGAAATTGTATTTTACGTTAGAAACTATCAGGAACAAGACAGAGATTCAGTAGTGAAATTATACAAACAACTGATTGAATACAAAGAAGATGTGATCTACTGGTGGCCGGGTCCAGAAAACAATTGGGATAACGTATACTGTGTGTTTAACAAAGAAACATTGATTGCAAAAGGGCAAGTGCAAGTGATTAATGGTATCTCGGCGGATTATCAGGGTGAGGCCAACCATTTAATTTATGTCAATATCAAAGTAGATCCGTCATGGGAAAATGATCATAATATTCGAGAAATCCTTTACGATCGGTTGCTGCAGCAAGCTAAATTACTCAAGAGGAGCCTACCACCACAGTTTCCTACAAAATTATGCGTGGGCAACTATGCAACTGAATCAAAAGATAATTCTTATTTTAAGTCAAAAGGATTTAAACATTTTGAGAGTCTATATTGGATGAATTTTGCTATAGATAAAGAGCTATCGCTTACAAACTATAAATTAAGTGGTGTCACTATTAAACATTGGAATATTAACACAAAAGAAGAGCAATTAAAATATTTGCAGGCTGAAAATGAAATATGGCCAGAGAATCCAACGGGATTGGGGAAATTGCAGGAATTTAAGAGACATCCACACTGGACTTCCATCACGGCTTTTGCCAAAGAAGAAATCGTTGGCAGTGTGATGGCCTGGAAGGAAACAGATGAGAATAAAGGAGTTATTGAAAATGTGTTTGTCAAACCCAATTGGCGAAATCATGGTCTTGCAAGTCATTTAATAAAAGAAGGAATCCGTTATTTACAAACATGTAATCTTGATTACATACAACTTCTCACCGAAACTAGAAATGAGTCTGCTTTAAAACTATATAAATCAATAGGATTTGAAACGATGAAAGAAGAAAAAAGATATTGGCTTGATTTATAAGGGGGATAGCAAGAATAATGAATTTAACAGATTTTGAAAAAGTCATTAAAAAAGACAAAATTGATAGTGTCCTTGTCCAGAAGGATAATTTTGTGATTTTCGAGTATTTTCGAAACAATAAAATGAAAGAAAAACAACATAAAGTGTATTCAGTCACAAAAAGTGTTATGTCAGCACTAATTGGAATTGCAATTGACAAAGGGTATATCGAAAATGTGAACACACCAATCTATAACTACTTCCCTGAAATACAAAAAGATAAAGAAAAACAAAAGATAACAATCAAGCACCTGCTGACTATGACATTAGGATTACACTGGCCAGGTAATAATGGAATGATACCAAGCAAGAATTGGGTTGAGTTTGTACTGCAGCAGCACATGGATCATCCTCCCGGAGAAGTAATGGAATACAGTTGCGGTTCTTCACAACTATTAAGTGCTATCTTACAAAGGGCAACTGGGTTAAATACCGAAAACTTTGCTGAAAAGCATTTATTTTCATCCTTAGGAATAACAAAGTATAAGTGGAATCGTGATGCGCAAGGGATAGCCATTGGAGGATTCGGTTTAACGATAAAATCGGTTGATATGTTAAAAATCGGTTCACTTTACTTACAAAATGGAATATGGAAAACCAAACAAATCGTACCATCTCATTGGATTGAGGAATCTACAACACCTAAGGCAAAAATTGATGATCATTATTCATATGGATATCACTGGTGGGATATTTCTTTTGATAATCAAAAAGGAAGAATATACTCCGCGATTGGACGTGAAGGACAGTATATTATTGTCGCACCTGAAGACCAAATGGTAGCGGTTATTACAAGTAGTTTTAAAGAGAATTCCAGAAGACCTTTGCAATATTTTTCCGAATATCTTTTAGAAAGGAAAGAAGCGAATTTAATGAATTAGAGTAGTCCTGCCTTAAGTAGGCGGATGACGATAGATAGTGAAAGGGACGGCTGCCCTAAGGTACGTTTATATGTTTCGTTTCTTTGACGGCTTTGAAATACTACAATATGGGAAACACTCCCCTTGAGTAATAGATGAAGTCAGTGGATAGTTACTGAATAATTAGAGTGAAGTTGTTGAAATTCACGATACTTATTTAAGTCTATTAGTATTAGAGTTATATGAGCTGGAAGGCTATGAAACAAGCCTAATGACTGCTCACGCCGGAGAGCGGAATGTCGTGTAGTACTGTGAGAAAGAGGGCGCTAGTGTACGTGTAAACACGGTATTTTTGCTGAAAATGTACATACTTTCTTGTCCTCAAAAGGTAAAAGAAAGTATGTACATTACCCAGCAGTACAAAAAAATTTGAGAGTAGTGTGCACAACTAAAATGAATATATGGCAATACTTGCCATTATAGTTGAAAACACATGATAATTAATTCGCCTTTTCTACCCATTTTTCTAATTCCTTTGTCTTTATAACCACATTTTTTATACAATTCTTGGGCTGCCGTGTTTTTCACGTTTACTGCTAATACGATTTCGTTGATATGTGGAAATTGTGTTCGAATAAATTGGGGTAATAGTAAAAGTGATTGTTTGGCATACCCTTTCCCTTGATAACGAAAATCTGTAGAAAATGCTCTTAACAGAATTGCTTTTCTGTTTTCCGAATAAGGCTTTACACCTTCATTTTCATGAAGTACAAAAAAAGTAATAAGATCATTATCTTTAATAGCCAGAACGGGATGTCTGTCTAAATCCAACCTTGATCGTTCCACAGCCTTGGACGGTGTTTCCGTATAGTGAAGCTGTTCATCTGATAAATAATAGCTATCTATTTTTTCTCTGTAATGATCTTCGTATTCCACTAAATGCATCATTTTGCCCTCCGTTGTTTTATATAATTATAGAACATTAGTTCTTATTTCGCAATATGTCCGTATTGAGTAATAGTAAAGTACATCAAGGAGGAGTGCCTTTATCTTATTAAATCCAACCAACAGTATAGTTGAACATGAAAATTAGATGGGACTTGTAAGGAGGGAATAAATGACCAAAGCTAATAAAGCAAGGAATAAATTACACCCTAAAGTAGTACACGGGATGACACCTGAAGAAAGATTTCAAGAAATACATGGGATGACAATAGAAGAATGGAGCGAACAACAATTCAAAGCTAAAACTGGAGTGACACCCGAGGAATGGTATTTAAAAAAAGTTAAATCTACGACACCTTTTGATTTTATGAAAGAACGCTCCGGTAGTATTACCGAAGATGATGTAAAGCTTATTAAGGATTTGCAGTTGTTGGGATTAAAAGATGGCGTAATAAATGTATTACTTGATTATGTCTCTATATTTAGTAAAATCGGAAAAGTTCACCCGTTGGTAAGGAGAATGGGTGAAAACTGGAAGAAGGGAAATATATTAACTGTTGAAAAAGCTATGGTCTTTGTTCGGGAAGAACATAAGAAGTATTTAGAGTCAGCAAAGATGTAGTTAGTAGTAAGGTGTCTCTACTTGGATACCTTTCTTCAACCAAAGGGTGCGTTTTTTAAAATTTAATTACCGAATTAATAAAGAAGTGCTTAGTTTTCCAATAAACTAAGCACTTCTTTATGTAAAAATTATTGTTACTTATGTAAATGTTATGACACAGACTTTTTAATTTGAGTGTAATTTTGAATAATTGTTGTTCCGTAATGATGAGGATTTGTTTTTACTTAAACAAAAAGTCACCATTTGGTAACTTCAAGTGTGTTAGTAGTGAAAGGAGTTGAGGAATGTTGCAACAAGTAGTTTGGTCGGCTGAACTAGAGGTAGAGCGAATTGTTGATGCGTATGGGACTATGCTATTTAGTATTTGTCTTGTTATTTTATGCAATGAGAAAGATGCAGAGGATGTCGTACAAGACACTTTTATTACGTATCTAACGAAATCTCCAACGTTTAACGATTCAGAACATGAGAAAGCATGGTTAATAACAATTGCCACGAATCGCTGCAAGAATATGAGAAGGTACAATATTATTCGTAAACATATGGATATCAATGATCTACAGCTCTATTCTAGGAATGATAAACACCATGATTTACTCGACCATCTAATGAGATTGCCAACTAAACATAAAGTTGTATTGTTACTTCATTATGTGGAGGGCTATAAAGTCGATGAAATAGCAAAAATCCTTACCATTACTACATCAGCAGTGAAAAAGCGGTTACAGCGGGGAAGAGAGCTTCTTCGGGAAAGATATCGAAAGGAGAATGAATATGGATTTTGAGAAAATCAAAGATGCGGTGACTTCTATTGAAATGCCAAAAGCTATGGATGAACGTATGAAAGAAAATATAGGAAATAGAAAAACGGTTAAAGTGAATCATAAAAAATGGATTCCGGCAGCAAGTGTATTTGCAATCCTATTGGCGATTATGATGGGTATTCCATATTTTAATAAGAATGGAGAGCTCCAAGTTGCAAATTTCACAATTACTGCTTATGCATTGAGTGATGATGAGAATCAGGTGAATACAACGATTACTTCGGAAAAAGCGGCTATTGAATTAGCAACAGAAGATAGACTAGGTATTGTCAGTATAGGCGGTGACGGAGATCGATTTATTTTTACGGATGTAATGCTCAAAATAGCTGGAGAACAGATTGATTCAATTACTTATACGTTGAGCGAAGGCAAGTTTATAGAGGATGTTACATTCACATCTACAAAACCTCCAAGCAGTGAATGGTTACGATCGGAAAGGATATATTACGTTTTTAGTGAGCCTGGTTCAGGTGTTTATGAAGGTATAAGGCACATCGGGAATACCTACACAGTATCCTACAATGAACAGGAAAACTATAAATATACACTTGCAATTCCTCACGATGGCAATAATGTGATACCTGACGACGTAATCATTAATGTAAATGTAACATATTCAGATGGCACCTCTGAACAACAAGACATTCTTATAATGCAAGAAGCACATTCTATTTTATTGAAGCTTAAATAACATATTCTAGATGAGGGTACCACAAGTTCTTAGTAGAAAAAGCTACATGGTAGAATATGAAGCCAAAAGGGCGCGTTTGTAGGAGATCAAAAGCCAAATTCCCGTAAAGAATATAAGGGAATTTGGCTTTTTACCATCAAAATTCTACAGGCAACACAAATAAGTCGTAACACAATCAATTGTCACAGAAGTGGGACATAATCAGCAAAATCAAAAAAGCATTCCAATCATCATTTGTTGTATGTAAGTGACACACCGAAATATGAAACTGGTCAAGTAATATGTATAACTGCTCTAAAACAAAATTTTAGTTGGTAAATGCACTAGATAAGTTAATATCCGGATTTTGCAATCCCTTTACGTACAATGTCAATTATCTCAATATCTCAAGTATACTTATTAAAGATACTTTACTTCCTATAATTTATATTATGACGGTGGCGTTATTTTAAAAACCTTTTATTCAGTCCTATATCGGTAATTTCTTTTCTTACATTCCTCAATTTGTATGAATTGAGTACTCAGTTCAATCAGATCATTGATATTTAATTTATTTTCTTTAGCTATCCTCTTTGTGTCTTTAAGCAATTCCTTATCATAAGTCGTTTTGTATTGAATACGATCTTTAGGACGTAATTTCTTATTATAATTTATTGAGCCTTCCTTAAATAAATTCATGAGCCCATTTTCAATCATATAATTCAAATGCGTATTATGCTTTTCAGCTTCCTCAGCCAAGTTATGCAGTAATGATTCGCTAATGTTCGTTCTAAAAGCTACTCTTGTATTATCAGATGTTTGCACAAGTTTTCCATCAACTAATTTCCACATAGTTATTCCTCCTGCTAGTTAATATTGAAATTGTTCTTTACGTGTTGTATCAAAAGGTTTCTTTTTCTTGCTACAAAGTTGTCGTCTGAATTCCTATAAATGATATCAGCGAGTTTAGGTAGCTCTGTTTTTCCTTTGACCCAAATACGAAATATGTCTAAACCTGATTTGGTTTCTTCAGTGGTAATTTCCGCTCTAAGATTCCAAGCCATAAATACTTTTAATAAACTGCTTGCAAACTCTTGGCTAGCACTGGTTACATTCATAACATAACCACTAGCCTGAACCCATCCATCACCATCAATAACACCGCGTACAAACGCTGGAAGAAATTCCTCTGGAACATCAGGAAATCTAACACTTCTTGATTTATTCGGCGTGATTCCAAGCTTTTCAAGATCAGATTTTATCACTTTCGAATTAATAATCAACAAATGTGTTTTCCTTGTCCCTGTTGGCTCTGCTATTACTTCAGAAGCTTCCATTAGAGTTGCCACTTTTTGCAAAAGCGTTACGTCCTTTTGGGACAAATAAACAGAGTGCACATCTTTATTTACATGGCCGTCCGTAATAAAAAGTCCCAGTACCCATGCCATTTCATTGGTCCAGCTCTTAAAGAAATCCTCATTCACCTGATGAATTCTCGGTCGCCCTGCTGGCCGTATTTGGATTCCATGTTTACTTAGCACATTCCGAATCGCCCTGTCCGACAGGCCTACAAGCTGGCACATCTCTTTGTAGCTCATACCGCTTTCATACAGTTCAATAATTTTTTGATCTGTCATCCCTCTAATTCTCGCCATATCACTCTTCCTTTAATTATTGTTAATTCTATTATACCAAATGTACGTTCGCACATCCAATTAAATCACTACTCAACAAATTGGGATTGGTAACATACTGGGTAGATGTATGTAAACATAGAGCCTACTTGTTCAATGCCAATTGAACCAAATAAGAGGGTCTATCTCCCCCATTTTCATGCCTAGGCCATTTAATGGATTGGCAGCATCTATTTTTCTATGTTACGGTTAGGCCGGCACAATCATACAAAACTTCGGGGCAAGGTGAAATTCCTTACCGGCGGTGATCGAGCGTATTGCTCGTCAGTCCGTGACCCGTTTTCCGCATGGAAACGGTGGAGCCGGTGTAACTCCGGCACCGACAGTATAGTCTGGATGGGAGAAGTTTTTGTAGAGATTGCTGCTATGCCCTTAATGTATCTGCCCTTTCTTACTTGAGAGGGGGAATGACATGGAACATGATGATTATATGAAGCTTGCAGTCCAGTTGGCACGCACCGCCACAGGGCAAACCTCTCCGAACCCAATTGTCGGGGCTGTTTGTGTTACAAATGGACAAGTTGTCGGTACAGGTTTTCATGTAAAGGCTGGGACACCGCACGCCGAGGTCCACGCTCTGCAGATGGCAGGAGAATTGGCTTATGGCGCAGATCTCTATGTCACGTTGGAGCCTTGTGCCCATACAGGCAAAACACCTCCATGCACGGAGGCAATTATTGCAAGCGGTATACGCCGTGTATTCATTGCATCAATCGACCCGAATCCTGCCGTCAGCGGCAAAGGTATCGGGCTTCTTCGAAATGCAGGTATTGAAGTTACGATGATTCCAAGCAAAGAGGCAGATTGTAGCAACCGGGCATTTTTTCATTATATCCAACATCAAAAACCGTACGTCACATTAAAGGCGGCCGCCACTTTGGATGGCCGATTAGCGACGAAGCATGGGGACAGCAAATGGATCACATCTGAGCAGGCACGACTGGATGTCCATCACCTCCGCCATACCCATGACGCAATTCTAGTTGGCGTACAAACCATTCTTCAAGATAACCCTTTCCTCACCACCCGTTTGCCCCATGGTGGAAAGAATCCAATCCGAATCATTTTAGATCGTCGTCTTAGGACGCCGAAAACAGCGCATGTCATAACCGACGGCGCAGCACAAACTATCTTGTTTACGCTAGATCATGCACAAAATATTGATGCTTTTCGGAAGTTCCCGCTTGTTCGAGTAGAAACGATTCCCGAGCATGTTGACTTTCTGGAAGAAGTCTTATCCCGTCTTGCAAAAATGAGTGTCATGACTGTTCTTGTGGAAGGCGGCAGCCAGGTGCACTCAAGTTTCATAGACCAGGGTCTTGCACAAGAACTTTATTTGTATTTAGCTCCGAAGTTAATAGGCAACGGCCCTTCCCTGTTCGAACATAAGGGAAGATCGTCTATCTATGAATCTGAGCTTCTGCAAATACTCAGTGTAAAGCAACTCGGAAATGACATCCGTTTGCACGCCAGTTTTTCCAAGGAGGTGTCAGCTCCTTGTTTACTGGAATCATAGAAGAAATTGGCGTCTTAAAAGAAGTGAAACATGGCAGCCGCTCCATGCAACTGGCAATCAGTTGCGAAAAGGTGCTGGAAGACGTGGACCAAGGAGATAGCATCGCCGTGGATGGTGTCTGTCTTACAGTCATTGAATTTACATCAACCTATTTCCGTGCCGACGTCATGCCGGAAACGTTTATTTCCACTACCCTTTCAGCAATGAAACCTGGAAGCCAAGTAAATTTGGAGCGTGCCATGCCCGCAAACGGCCGTTTTGGCGGCCATTTTGTTTCAGGCCATGTTGATCAGGTCGGTGAAATCGTGTCCATCAGGCCTGCATCGAACGCATTATATGTGGAGATTCGCACGCAACGTGAACTGCTGCCTTATATGATGGAAAAGTGTTCAGTTGCAATTGATGGTACATCATTGACTATTTTTAAAGTTACTGAAGATACGTTTACCATATCCTTGATTCCCGTTACACAAAAAGATTCACAGATCGGCCGTAAAAAGGTTGGAGCCAAGGTGAATATTGAATGTGACATACTCGTGAAATATATGGATCGATTGATCTTCAAACGACATGACGAATCACCGGAAGGCGGCTTGTCAATGGACGTATTGGCCGCTAACGGATTTCTAAAGTGAGGACAGGATGCCAATGTATACAACAGTTGAAACTGCAATTGAAGAATTGAAACGCGGCAAGCCTATTATCGTTGTTGATGATGAAGACCGCGAGAACGAAGGTGATTTTGTAGCGCTTGCTGAATTTGCCACACCTAATATGATCAACTTCATGGCAACAGAAGGGCGTGGATTGATTTGTGTGCCTGTAGCTGAGTCACTGGCACAGCAGCTTGGATTAACTCCTATGGTTCAAAACAATACAGACACACACGGGACGGCTTTCACGGTAAGTATAGACCATGCCGGTTCCCATACGGGCATCTCCTCTTTCGAACGGTCGGAGACGATTATGAAAATGATTGATCCACATGCTTCCCTATCTGAATTCAGACAACCTGGACATATCTTTCCGCTAATTGCAAAGGACGGCGGTGTCCTGCTTAGGGCTGGCCACACGGAAGCTGCGGTTGATTTGGCGACCCTTGCCGGTTCAAAGAAAGCGGGTGTCATTTGTGAAATTATGAACGAAGATGGATCGATGGCTCGCGGCAACCAGCTAACTGAACTTGCTAAACGTTTTAATCTTGTGATTTTGACAATCGAACAATTGATCGCCTACCGAAAAAAACATGACAAACTCATGGAACGCATCGTCGATATCGAATTGCCCACATTATTCGGCCACTTCAAAGCGACTACTTATATCGAAACATTGACGGGCCGTGAACATATAGCGCTTGTGAAAGGCAAACCCGATGAGCTGGATGCCCCTCTCGTTCGAATTCATTCCGAATGCATGACCGGGGACATATTCGGATCCTACCGATGTGATTGCGGCCCTCAGCTGGAAGCTGCTCTTCGCCAGATTGAAGAAGCTGGAACAGGCATCTTGCTCTATATGCGTCAGGAAGGACGAGGCATTGGCCTTGTGAATAAATTCAAGGCATATCAATTACAGGAGCAAGGCATGGATACGGTAGAAGCGAATGAAAAGCTTGGATTTAAGGATGATGAACGGGACTATTTCCAATGCGCGCAAATATTAAGGGATATAGGGGTCACGAGCATCAAGTTAATAACAAACAACCCTCGGAAAATAAATGCCTTAGCAGCATACGGAATTGTGGTTGAGGAGCGCATCCCAATCGAATTGCCTGTCCGGGAAGAAAACGCTGCGTATATGGAAACAAAAAAACAAAAACTGGGTCATCTGCTGAATGCTTGAGGAGGCGAATGGAATGAGTACAACATATGAAGGCCATTTAATCGGAACAGGACTGAAAATAGGGATTGTCGTTTCGCGTTTCAATGAATTTATTACCGGCAAGCTGCTGAGCGGCGCAGAAGATGCACTGCGGAGACATGGCGTGCAGCAAGAAGATGTGGATGTCGCCTGGGTGCCCGGGGCCTTTGAGATTCCACTTGTCGCAAAACAGCTGGCAACTTCGGCAAAGTATGATGCTGTCATCGCATTAGGTACTGTTATCAGAGGGTCTACTCCCCACTTCGACTATATATGCAACGAAGTCGCGAAAGGAATTTCAGCGATTAATTTATCCGAAGGAATTCCGGTCATTTTCGGTGTCCTCACGACCGATTCGATTGAACAAGCGGTTGAAAGAGCCGGAACGAAAGCTGGAAATAAAGGCTGGGATGCAGGAACTTCGGCAATTGAAATGGGTAATCTAATGACACAGTTATCGAAACAATACTAATGAATCACGCTTAACGAATGAAATCAACAACGAAGACAGCCATATCCATTTCAACTGGCTGTCTTCGTTCTTTGTTTCGGCCTCTATTCACTTGTAACGAATGCGGTCAGTCTGTTGAAGACCATCTACCGAGGAAACGCCAATGCCAAACATCGCCATCTTTAACTCCAACTCGATTGTTTGCATGACTTTCAATACATCTTCAACCGTTTGCGTCGCTTCTTGCAATATCGATTTTCCGAATCCGACAAGGTCTGCTCCGAGTGCAATTGCCTTTGCCGCGTCAAGACCGGTATACATGCCACCACTTCCAATGACAGTTCGGGCCTCTCCTATATGTTTCCGGACTCCCAAGATACTGTCCGCTGTCGGAATGCCCCACCCGCTAAATGTTTCAGCCGCCTTTCGTTTAATCGGGTCTACAGTACGAAATTTCTCGACTTGACTCCACGACGTACCGCCTGCACCAGCCACGTCGATAAATTGAACCCCTACTTCGCATAACTTTTTTGCGGTTTCCCCGTCAATTCCCCAACCCACTTCTTTAACACCTACTGGAATGGACAACGATTTGCATAGGATTTCAATCTTCTGAAGGAGCGATTTAAAATTGGTGTTGCCATTTGGTTGGATCACTTCCTGAATACTGTTTAAATGAAGAACTAACGCATCCGCTTCGCTCATCTCAATGATACGTCTGCATTCGTCTATTCCAAAACCGTAATTCAGCTGCACTGCTCCCAAATTCGCAATGATGGGTATGTTCGGTGCATATTTCCGCACCTGAAATGATTCCCGATGCTGTTCACTTTCGATCAGCGCCCGCATGGAGCCTAAAGCCAGCACCCAGCCTTGCTGTTCTGCGGCAATCGCCAAATTGCGGTTGATGGTCTCAGCAAACGCTGCACCCCCTGTCATGGAGCTAATGAGAAATGGTGTTCGGCAAACAGTATCTACAAATGTGCTATTTAATTGAATTGATTCGAAATCCACTTCCGGTAATGCATTATGTATGAATGCGACCCGCTCCAAGCCGGTCGAAATATTCGTGCCTGTCACATCTTCGTTCAAAGTGATGCTAATATGTTCCGATTTTCTTTTATGGATTGCCTCCGTCACATCTCTTCCACCTTCCCGCCACGATCATTTGATTCTAGCCCAATCTTAGTATAGGCGATTGCCTTCTTTTATTCACCTAAATCACTTAATTGGTCCCATTTGAACACATAACTCGCTTTCGCATAACCCATCTTTTCTTCATAGAAACGATGGGCGTCAAGTCGCTGTAATCCGGAAGATAACGCGACAGTGCCATAACCCATTTCCATGGCCAATTCATGAGTGAATTCGAGCAATTTTTCTCCGTATCCGTTGGAACGAACAGAAGCATCGGTCACCAGATCACAAATCCAAATATATTGACCATAATAAAGCGTTGTCATCGGCATCCAACCGATAATAGAAACGATCTTGTCATCAAGAAGCAAGGCATGCTGGCGGTAGTTCATTTTTTCTTGCGACTCCAAAACAAGAGTAAGATACTCTTCCTCTGATAAGTGAGTCCGCAATTGACGCATGACTGGAAACCCCTTTATCAGCTCCTCAACCGTCTGTAATTCCGTTATCTGTTCTCCCACTATCGACCACAGCCTTTCTGCATGTAGTATTTGCCGACAAACGATGAAATGAACAAAGCGACGAGAAAACATTACGTTTATCCGTCGCTTTGTTCCAGTTCCAATATGATCCACTGCCGATTAGATTCCGGCTTGGATTAAACGCCCATTTTTCTACGGGATTGCGATACTTTCTTTGCTTGCTGGCTTTTCATTTTCGGTGTTTGTTGAATAGAATTTCCTGAAGTGCGGTTTGGATTCGCTTTGTTTTTTTTCGCTTCCAGCTGTTGTTTTACAGCGTCTTTTAAACTCATCTTCGTTTTTTCTTGATTGTCTGGTGTAGTTGACATTCGGGCTTCCTCCCTCGTGCTTGGTTAATAGATTTTACCATTAATTTAAATCCTCTGTCCAGTCAAAAAAGGAAAAAGCATGTAAATTCAGTCAGGAAGACGTCGGTTTGTTTTGTCTCTAAGAAGAAGCCAAATCAATAAAAACATACCTAAGGCAACAGCTTCCAATGAAGCGATATACCAGGGGTATGGACCCAGGTAGTCGAGTAAACTGCCGTTGAGAGGTTTAGTGGCCAGGAACATATAATTCCCCTCCACTTCTTTATTAACAAAAAGAATGACAGGCAGCAGAACATTTAGTAAAAGAAAGGCCTGAAAGACACCCTTCAAGGTTGGCGTATAACCTTTCACCCAAACGAAATATAAACCGGTTAAGATAATGCCTGCATGTGTGAAGAAAAAATGAAAAAACCGGAAATGAGGGAAATCCAAATCTAACACTGGGGTACTCATCGCTTGGAGTGCCCCGCCAATGCCTGCAAAAATAACGAAATTGGCAATCGAACGTTTCCCGGTCCACAGCAGTACGATCGTCGCAAGTAAAGAAATGCTGCATAATTCGAGCGGTAATGAATCTTGCAAATGCCAACGTCCTGTAGCAGCCATCCAGATGTGAAACAGTATTTCAAACACCAGCAACACGATTGAGAACGAACGTTCCAGCCTTCTCAAATTTGTTACTCGAAGCTTCAACCGATTTTTGCTTGCATACAGAACGCCAACTAAACTGAAAAAAATCAGGATGGCCCACATATGTGTTGTCGAAAACATCATGAATTCATTTGTGTGCATGTCTATCACCCTTATCGGCAGTTGATCTAATAACTGGACGCATTTTCCATAGGAAAGTTCTCTAACACGAAACATGGGGTACCCTCATATGCTAGAAAAGATTTAGTGATAGGAGGAATACCTATGGTTTTCTATCCGCATTCATATGTCTCTTATACAGCATCACCTGCTGTCTATCCGTATTATAGACCGACGCACTTGGCGGTACAGCAACAACGTGGACAGGGTCAGCCATTTCCACCGGTAGATATTAAGAAATTCAATTTATCGGCCCGCCGGTACCAAGCAATTTTGAAACAAGTTGATTTATTTACAGGAAGCATCATCGCTTCCGATCACTTTGCACGACAGCTGATGGAAGCGGCACAAGCCTCTAATCAGGCTGAAGTGGATCGGCTGATCCGCTCTACTGGCATTACGGTCTCCTACCAACTGCTCTATACTCCGGACGGTCTTCGAATCGACTTTGCGAATAACGATTCTCAGAGCAACTGCTGTCATCTTCGGATGGTTTTGGGCTGGTAAGAAACATAACAAAATTACGCTGTCGATGTTATCAAGTTATGCACCGGTTTACCGACCGAAAAAACAATTGTGATGATCAATTAAAAAACACCCTTCCCACTTAAATGAAGTGATTGGGTGTCTTATGAGTTTTGAAGCTTTGGTGAAAACTCACCTGTTCTGTTCCTTGATTGATTTCCCTTTGTCCAAATGAAGGATTCGGTCGCCAAGTTTTTCAGCCTCGTTGCGGTCGTGCGTTACGATAAGAAACGGCACGCTGTTCCACAGTTGGTGCAAGCGAAGCAATTCGTCTTGGCATTGCCATCTTGTCTCCTCGTCGAGTGCCGATAGGGGTTCATCGAGGAGCAGCAACGAAGGTTCTGTCGCAAGAGCACGAGCCAAAGCGACCCGCTGTTTTTCACCACCCGATATTTGATGCGGGTACTTCTTGACTAGATGATGGATGCCTAAAACATCCAGTAACTGCTGAATAATAGGTTCCTTTTTGGGCCTGTCCTTTTTAGGCACCCCATACCAGATGTTTTTCTCGACTGAAACATGCGGGAAGAGGGCATAGTCTTGAAACAGATAGCCAATCTTCCTTTTTTGGGGCGGCATTGAATATCCCTCGCCGAACAATAAGTTGTTTCCTAACCGAATGTGGCCGCCATCCGGTTGTTCCAACCCTGCCAAACAGTTTAAAATCGTCGTTTTGCCTGAACCAGATGGACCGAATAATACGACAATCTCCTTGTTCGCTTTGAACTCAACGTCTATATCGAAATGAGGAAGTTCTTTTTGGATCTGTACGTCCAGCACTGCTCTCACCTGCCCTTTTCATTTGCAAACCGCCGCATGTTCCGTTTACTCCACCAATTCAGCCAAGTAATCGCGCTAAAGCCGAGAGCTACGATGATAACGACCCAAAAAGCGGCTTTTTCCATATGTCCCGATTCAACAGCGAAATAGATGGCCATCGGAATCGTATCCGTTTTGCCTGGTATGTATCCTGCCAGCATAAGAGTAGCGCCAAATTCTCCAAGCCCTCGAGCGAATGACAAGACGAGACCAGCCAGCAAACCTGGCCACGCAAGCGGGAATGCGATTGTCCAAAAGACGCGCCAGTTGGATGCGCCCATCGTTCGAGCGGCGTTTTCCAAACGGATATCCACATGTTCGAAGGCTGCAGCAGAGCTTTGATACATTAAAGGAAAGGACACAACAACCGAAGCGATAACGGCACCGATCCATGAGAAAACAATTTGGACGTCGAACCACTCCAACAGCCATTTTCCCAGCCACCCATTTTTTCCAAACAAGAGAAGCAATCCGAACCCGACCACTGTCGGCGGGAGGACCAGAGGCAGTAGGAAAATAGATTCAATGACACTTTTGCCGAAAAATTGTCTTTTTGCCAACAGGTGAGCAAAAAAAATGCCGGCAATAAATACAATGGTCGTTGATATGGCCGCCACTTTCAGTGATAAAAACAAAGGCGTGTAATCCCCGGATCCCATATGGCACACCATCTCCTTCCCTTTTAATGAAAGCCGTATTTGTGAAGAACTGTTTTACCTTCTTCGCCTGCCAAAAATTCTAGAAACACTTGTGCTTTGTCGGGATGTTTGGTCTTCTCTACTACAGCTCCGGGATAAACGATTGGCGAATGCCAATTGTCGTCAGCGATCGCCAGCACTTTCACCTTCTCTGAAATGGCCGCATCACTGGAATAAACCATCCCAAAATCTGCATTGCCCATTTCCACGTGGGTCAGCACTTGCCGGACATCCGACCCGAGAACGAGTTTACCTTGAAGTGGTTCCCATAATCCAACCTCTTCCAGAACTTGTTTCGAATAACGTCCAGCCGGCACACTGTCCGGTTCCCCGATCGCGAGATGCTGCAGCTTAGACGGATCAATAGCTTCAAATGACTTCGGCCCGCTTTCTCTATTTTGCGCTGCTATTAACGCTAACGTATTTTTCGCAAAATCGATTCGGCTGTTCTGATCAATCAAATTCCCCTCTTCCAGACGGTCCATATCCTGCTCACTAGCAGATAAGAACACATCCGCGGGTGCGCCTTGTTCGATTTGCGTGGCCAGTTTGCCAGAGCTGCCAAAGTTAAATGACAACTGGATGTCGGGATGCTCCGTTTCAAAAGTCTTTTGCAACTCCGTTAAGGCATCTGTCAGACTTGCTGCAGCCGAAATCATGATTTCATATTGATCTGATGAAGATGTAGTGTTTCCTTCCGTTTCCTTGTTGCAACCACCAAGAAACGCAATACAACAAAAACACAGGATCATCAACGTTTTTCTCACCAAACCACCCTCCTCAGTTCCTTATTTACTTATTTAACATCAGTTATAACATAATATAACTAGTTATATCTAGTTATAATTAAAAGAATTTACTTATTATTAGATTGTTTTCTTTACTTTCTGTAGGGGGGTAAGCGACAATAAGCATACAACAAGCTTTCATTCGAACGAAAGGAGGATGGATAGATGAAACATCAAACGATTTCCTATACGACCGAAGAAATTGCGGATATGTTGAAGGTATCAAAACTAACGGTTTATGACTTAATCAAAAAAGGTGAATTACAGGCATATCGAGTTGGCAGGCAGATGAGGATTGACGAAAAGGATCTGGAAACTTATAAAGAGAGTTCAAAAAGCGGACAGGCAGAGCGCAGCAACCACCATTTGGAACTGGTGAAAGAACCAGCAGAGCCTTCTCCTATGACTGCACATGCCACTTCCCTATTGCGTCCAGATCACCAATTGATCATAAGCGGGCAAGACATCAGCCTTGATCTATTGGCCAACGCGATCGATAAAGGAAACAGCGGCTATCGTCCATTGCGCTCCTTTACCGGGAGCTTGAACAGTCTGGTTTCGATGTATCGCGGTGAAGCAGATATCGTCAGTCTCCATTTATTCGATGGTGATACAGGTACATACAATATCCCATATGTGAAACGGATGCTGGTTGGCCACTCCTATATGGTCGTCAATCTTCTTTTCCGCACTGCCGGCCTCTACGTACAAAAAGGAAATCCGAAGGGATTAAGTGGATGGCGCGATTTCAAAATGCCCGGCTTATCGATTGTCAATCGAGAAAAGGGGTCGGGAGCGAGGGTGCTTCTCGATGAAAAACTGAGAATGGAAGGCATACCCGCCAGATCGATTCCCGGCTACGAAACCGAAGAACTGAATCACATTGCTGTTGCGTCTAAGATTGCAGCAGGCCATGCAGATGTCGGCATCGGCATTGAGAAAGCAGCGCTGTTAACGGGCGTTGAGTTCGTTCCACTCATCCAGGAACAATATGACATTGTCATGTTCAAGACGAAAGAGAATGTCCAGCTCCGCGAATCGCTTAAAACGATTCTACAATCCACGTCTTTTCGAAATGAATTGGAATCATTAGGTGGATATGATTTATCCTCCATGGGCCGAATTATCTACGAGACTGAATAACAAAAAGGAAGCATGGCGTTGAGGGTCTCCCCCTCCCGGCTCGCTTCCTTTTTTTGATCACTTTTCTTTCACACCTTCATAATGCATCTCTCTGTCTTGTTCGAATGTATTATAACGCATCTTATACAATTGAAATAAATGGGTAAGCAGCACTTTCAATAATGCATAGCCCGGTATACCAAGAATCACACCTGGCACGCCGAACAAAGACCCCGCGGACAACAAGACGAAGATAATGGTAATAGGGTGTATCTTCAACGATTTCCCCATAATTTGTGGAGATATGAACTTTCCGTCTATTAACTGAACAATCGTCCAAACAACTGCCAACTTCACCAACATGAAAGGAGATGTGACAATGGCAATGATTACAGCGGGGGTAATGGCGATAGCCGGCCCTAAATAAGGCACTACACTTGTAAACATGGCAAGTACACCGAGCAGAAACGCGTACTTCATGCCAATGATCCGAAAGCCGATCGACACCATAATACCGATGCAAATTGCCACAAGGATTTGCCCTTGGATATAGGCGCTGATCTGATGGTCGGCATCCTTAAAAATGGCTTCTGCATCATCACGCATGCGTGGAGGCATTAACTTTTTAATGAAAGCCGGCAGCTTTTCTCCATCTTTCAGCAGGTAAAATAAAATGAAAGGCACCGTAACAATGGCGAGAACAAATCCAGTCAACGCCGAAATGAACGAAGTGACACCGGAAGCAATGCCGCCGACCGTATCCGTAAACATTCTTCCGATATCCCCTAACCCTTTATCGAGCAGAGTGTTGACGTTGAAGTTCAATCCTTCATAATATGTGGAGAAAATGGAACTTCGTAAAAAGAGATCCAGTTTGATGATCATCTGCTGAAAGTAGGACGGAAATTCATCTACCAAATTGGTAAACTGCCCCTTCAAAAACGGAAACACAAGCACAACGAGCAATGTAATGAGCCCGATGAGCCCGATAAAAATAATTAAGATGCCCCACACTCTTGGGATACGAAGACGTTCCAGCAAGCGCAAGATCGGCCGTAAAATATAATACGCAATGGTTGCCAGAATAATCGGCAAGACGACGGTGGAGAAAAATACTTTGATCGGGTAAAAAACAAACGAGACCTTACTGTAGACAAGGATGATCAATCCTATCAATAAGAGGAGACCGAGTACATATACTGTACTCTGTCCCCCTAAAAACGCGATGATTCGATGATTGCCGATCCGCCGGCCTGGTTGAGCTTTTTTTTGATCGTTCAATTTCATCTGCCCTCTCCTATTTAGTCCTGTTGCTGAAGAAATCCAGCAATCGCATCTTTGTTTTTCTGCAAATCCAGTTCGATAACGGAACCTGCGTGAGCATAGGAGTTAAACGAATAAGAGCCTTCCACCGGAACGGTCATCGTATCAATCTGCGCACCGCGGCTCATTAGCACCGTAAGAGCACGGGTGAGTTCGTCTTTTGTACTTAAGTCCGTTTGGATAAATCCTGAAACGGAACCTGCAAGTTTGGGTACATGCAGCAGCATGCCAGGACGCAATGCCTCTTCTTTCACCGCCGCAATCACTTTTTGCTGCCTTGCTACCCTGCCGAAATCACCTTCCGCATCAGCACGGAAGCGGGCATAACCCAACAGCTCTTTGCCGTTCAAACGATGGGTGCCCGGCACAAGGGTGACCCCTATCTTCTCGGACATCTCCTTTTCCACATCGATTTCGATGCCATCCGGGAATCCTGCATCAATGATCGATTCGAAATTGTCAAAGTCGATGATTGCGTAATGATGGATCGGGATATCGAACATGCCTGTAATCGTATCCTTTGCTGTCTGCACGCCGCCTAAATAGTAGGCCGTGTTTAATTTGTAGGATTTATATCCAGGAATCTCTGCATAAATGTCTCGCATAAAAGAGATAAGTCGCATTTTCCCCTCGTTTTTGTCCCACGACAATACCATCATCGTATCGGTCCGGGAGCGCCCGCTGCCGTCATTATCAATGCCTAAAAGAAGATAATTCTCAACGGAAGGGTTCTTGGGATCCACCATATCCCCCTTGAAAGGTCCCGGATCGATCTCATGGCCCTTTGCCAACGATTTTCCGGCATTGAATTGAAAGTAGGAATAACAGCTTGCTATAAGAAAGAAGATTATAAGCAGCGTAAGAATGACCCTGCCAACACGGAGCTTCTTTTTTCTCCTTCTCCTTGGTAAAGGTCCTTCGTATTGTTCTTCCATTCGATTGATTCCTCCGAACTGTAATTTCCATATGTACTGTAGGACGAATAAAGTTGCAACGGGTTTCGCCGGTAAGATTAGTATAGCATGTTACAAGTCACCAAGGCATTTATCACTTTCTTCCCTTGCGGCATTGCATATGGTAATAGAAAAGGAGGTGTTAAATATGGGAAATGAGTATTGCGGCGGCGGCAGCGGATACGGCTCTTCTTTTGTGCTTATTGTCGTCCTCTTTATCTTGTTGATCATTGTTGGGGCATCTTTTATTTATTGAGATAACTCAGTTAGGTGACCATTCATTCATACGCCCCCTTTTTGAAGCAAGGACGCTTGGAGCGTCCTTGCTTTTAGATTGATAAAGCGAAAAGGACAAAACATGATACAATGGAAAGTAAATAAATTGAATGGAGGATGTTCGACATGCCAGAAGATAAAACAATTGAGAAGGCAACATTTGCGGGAGGCTGTTTTTGGTGTATGGTCAAACCATTTAAAGAGTGGGATGGCATTGTCGATGTAGTTTCGGGCTATATGGGAGGACAGTTGGAAAACCCTACATATGAAGATGTAAAAGGTGGAGCGTCCGGACATTTGGAGGTGGTCGAGATCACCTTTGACCCTGAAGTTTTTCCTTATGAGAAATTACTCGATGTGTATTGGCAGCAAATTGATCCAACAGATGCGGACGGCCAATTTCATGATCGGGGCCATTCGTACTCGACCGCCATTTTCACTTACACAGACGAGCAACGGCAACTGGCAGAATCTTCGAAGGAAGCTCTGCAAAAGAGCGGCCGGTTCAACAAGCCGATTGTGACCCCGATTCGACCCGCCGAACGATTTTATCGTGCGGAAGAATACCACCAAGACTTTTATAAGAAAGAACAAAACCATTATGAGGAAGATCGGGCCAAATCGGGCCGAGATGAATTCATTGCAGAACACTGGACGGACTAACGGTAAAAGCAGGAGCTGATAGACAGGCTCCTGCTTTTTTTATTACAACCGATCTTGCCGTTTGCCGTTTCCAATAAAAAAGGTCAGTATGATCATGAGAAGAAAGAATGCTGCGATAATCAGCAAAGTATTATGATGATTGCTTGTAAGATCATACAGGACTCCTATTAATAATGGAAGGATCCCTGCCATGATATATCCGCCTGTCTGCATCATCGCTGTCCAATCATTCGTCTCGGAAGCTGTTTCTGTTTCATCCAGCGGGAGCAGTAAAGCAATCGGAAATAAGCCCCCTAGAGGAATCCCAAGAATAAATGCGCCAATCCATGTCAATACATGGCTTCCTGTCCCGATGAATCCTACACCCAGCAAACCTGCCAAAAGGATGACTAGCAGCCAGAACCGTCTTGCAGGAAAACGTCCAATCAAGAGCGGAAACAATAAGTTGAAGATGATTTGAATAATCGTCATCATACTGAGCAGGGAACTGGCACGAAGCAAAGTGAAGCCATTTGCCATCACAACCGGAACGACCCAAGTAATAACAGCGAAGAAAGTCGATGCCTGCAATCCGAAAAAGAGAAGGAATATCCAAGCCTTCGGGGTTTTCCAAGGAGAAGTACCGGCAGTCCGAGAATGCCCTTCACTTTGTTGACGAATTTGAACCTCCCCTCTTGTTGCTGCCAGCCAAAGCAGAATACCGGCTATAGCCAGAATGGACCAGATTCCGAGGGCCATTCGATAGGATGCCGTCGCTTCATATACATAGGCTGTCAGACCAGCACTGATAGACGCGCCCACCCCCATTCCGAATGAATAAACGCTAATGACCGAAGCGGCGCGCTCCGGAAATTTCTGTTTGATCATGGCGGAGAGCAGCGGACCGATAATTGCTATGGCGATCCCGATGCCAAAAGCAGTTAACAGAAGAACTCCATAACTATCGTTCACTCCCCTGACAGCTGTCAGCAATCCAATTACGAAAAGCATGACACATACAGACTTTACAAGTCCCAGTTTTCGATTTAATACAGGCGCTAGTAAGGCGAAAATTCCCATGCACAGCACTGGCAATGAAGTCAGAACACTGACTTGCGTGTTGGATAATTCCAATTGATCCCGGATGGTATCCAGCATGGGGCCAATCGAAGTGATTGCCGGCCTCATATTGACGGCTACCATAAAAATACCAAGAATCATAAGGATTGTTTGTTTTCTTTTTGTCATTCTAGGAGTGCTCCTTCACCTTGCGAACTTGTGTTTCCATCCTTTTCCACGTATAATACATCGTGAAAGGATGATAGAAATGAAGATTGATCATTGGGCCTATAGCCGTAAATATCAAATCAAATGCGTGTTCGACAAATATCCTTCTACTGTCTTCCTGTTCCGAAGAGTCGCTGACTATTATTTCATATTTTCGTCTTCAGGAATAGATGTGAATGAAATACCGGCCCGAAAAGATTACGTTCGGATGGAATATTTACTCAATAAGGAATTAGGCACGCTGCAAGCTTATCGTAACCGCAAGCGGCTCAAAAATTCAACGATCTCCTCTTGAGGAATTTTTCTGACGAAAAGCACGGGTTTTGAACACCCCTTCGTTCCCTTATCCACTTTGTTCATGCTATAATAGGAGCATTGTGAAATTAGGAGGATTATCTATGATAGCAGTAAGTAATGTTAGTCTTCAATTTGGTGATCGCAAACTGTTTGAAGATGTCAATATACAGTTCAACCCTGGTCATTGCTATGGTTTGATCGGAGCGAATGGTGCCGGTAAATCGACATTTCTGAAAGTCTTGTCGGGTGAAATTGAGCCGCAGACCGGCCAGGTCATCATGAACAAAGACGAGCGGTTAGCCGTCTTGAAACAAAATCACTTTGAGTATGAGGAAAACGAAGTACTTGATACGGTTATTATGGGACATAAGAAGCTATATGACATCATGACCGAAAAGAACGCAATCTACATGAAGGAAGATTTTTCAGACGAGGATGGCATGCGGGCCGCTGAGCTGGAAGGCGAATTCGCTGAATTAAATGGCTGGGAAGCCGAATCAGAAGCTGCCATCCTACTCCAAGGATTAGGCATTTCCGAAAGTCTGCATCATGTGAAGATGTCCGAATTGACTGGTTCTGACAAAGTGAAAGTCCTTTTGGCGCAGGCCTTATTCGGCAAGCCGGATGTCCTCTTGCTGGATGAGCCGACAAACCATCTTGATTTGAAAGCAATCCAATGGCTCGAGGAGTTCTTGATCAACTTTGAAAACACCGTCATTGTTGTGTCGCATGACCGTCACTTTTTGAATAAAGTTTGTACACAAATCGCCGATTTGGACTTCTCTAAAATTCAACTATATCCAGGCAACTATGATTTCTGGTATGAATCAAGCCAATTGGCGCTCAAAATGGCACAGGATCAAAACAAAAAGAAAGAAGAAAAGATTAAGGAACTCCAAGCGTTCGTTGCCCGGTTCAGTGCCAACGCTTCCAAATCCAAACAAGCAACTTCCCGTAAAAAAGCGCTTGATAAAATTCAATTGGATGATATCAAGCCGTCTTCCCGCCGTTACCCATTCGTCAATTTCCAAATTGGCCGTGAAATCGGAAACGATGTTCTTTCCGTGCAAGGTGTTTCGAAGGCGAAAGAAGGCAAACAGCTATTAAAAGATGCAACGTTTACAATGGGTAAAGAAGATAAAATTATCCTTCTTGGCAATCCGCTTGCAAAAACGGCCCTTCTTGAAATTTTAGCTGAAGAAGACCAACCGGATGAAGGCTCCATCAAATGGGGCGTAACAACGTCGCGAGCGTACTTCCCTCTTGACAATAGCGAATTTTTCGAGGGCTCGGAAGAAACATTGGTAGAATGGCTTCGTCAATATTCTCCAGAAGATCAGACGGAGACTTTCTTGCGTGGATTCTTGGGACGCATGCTGTTCTCTGGTGAAGAAGTGAAAAAGAAACCTTCTGTTTTATCAGGAGGCGAGAAAGTGCGTTGCATGCTATCTAAAATGATGCTAACCAGCGCCAATGTCCTTTTGCTGGATGAGCCGATGAACCATTTAGACCTCGAATCCATCCAAGCATTGAACAATGGATTAATTGCATTTAAAGGTGCCATGGTCTTCACTTCTCATGACCAGCAGTTCATTCAAACTGTTGCGAATCGCATCATCGAAATCCGTGAAGATGGCACGATCTTCGATAAAATGATGCAATATGATGAATATCTGGAATGGAAAGAGCAACAAGCTGTCTCCAATTGATAGTCAAACCGTTTTCCTTTATCGGAAAGCGGTTTTTCTTTTGGTGTCATTGGATAATCAATCAAAGTTCGGGCACTCTAAGGTAAAAAGGAGTGGAATGCATGAAGCGAATTTCGTTTGTATTGACTTGCCTAGTCATTTCTCTTAGCGTGGCAGGCTGTTCCAATAAAACGACCTCATTGATCAATACAGGCAACACGGGTGAGTCAACTGATCCGTATCAGGCAAAGGAGGATTCGCGCCAAATCGATAAAGGGTTGCTGGATTATTTTCTTCCGGATGGTTCCAAAGCCCATTTTCAAGGAGAAGGTGCTGATAATGCAGAATTGGACATAGACTTTGCCATGCCTTATGAAAACTATGTAGTCGTTCATGAAAACAATGGAAGTGCAATTGCTCAATACGTATATGAAATCGGGGAGAAGCAGATCACTACCTTAAGTTATGACTTAGTTGATTCAAATATAAACTTTCCTACCTTGGAAGAAATAAAGAAAATGGAACCAGTCGGCGTATATCTTCACAAGCCTTTCGAAAAGGGACAAACATTTGGCCAATGGGAAATTGTAGAAACCGATGTGCCAGTTAAGACGTTTTATAAAAACTTCGACCATGCTTTTGTTGTTCAATCGACAGAGCCTATGATCGGCGTGGAAAACAAGTCGTATATAATTAAGAAATATTTTGTGGAAGGCATCGGAGAAGTAAAAAGAGAATCCATTATGGAAACGACAGACGGAGAACAATTAGTCATCACGTCTACATTAGAGTCAGTTTCAAAACCATGAAAAAGAGGCATCCTCAAAAGATGCCTCTTTGTTTGACAGATTATTGTTTAACAACGTTAGCAGCTTGAAGACCACGGTTGCCTTCTACCACTTCAAATTCAACGTGTTGACCTTCGTCTAAAGTTTTGAATCCGTCTCCCTGAATTGCGGAGAAATGTACGAATACATCATCTTCGCCTTCTACTTCGATAAATCCGAAGCCTTTTTCAGAGTTGAACCATTTTACCGTACCTTGTTTCATCCTACTACCTCCAAATAATGAATACTTAACTAATACGTGAACTCTCCACAATGAAAAAATTCACATATTACAAAAAGTACCGAGAGCGCCGATCACTTTTTGTAATACGTGAATACGTTCCATTCGGTAAATCTCACTTTATTGTTACAGTAACTATACCATATTTTACAATAAAGTCAACATAAGATTATTAACTATTTGAATTGTTTTTCAAAACATCACTGGATGGAACGCCATCATGCAAGACGATGATCCCATGGTATAATTGAAGGCATTCATCGCACCCCTCGCAATATACCCGCTCTGTTTCTGACCAAAACGTAAAAAAACAATTTTTTCTTTTTTCATTAAATTCATGCTCACTATTTAATTTAGTATAAAGGTCATAAAAGTAGGCGGCAGCTTCTTCCTTTTCCCGAAAAGTTTGAGCCGTTACAACGGTAGTTCTCCAATCATCGAACATCCACCACGGCTCATAATCCGCTTTCATGTAGATGATTTCGTACATTTCAAAATCCCCCCAATTGCCATCTGCCGTGAATGACCCCCATTTTAGCAAATTCCGAGTCGATATCCAAGCGTTTCATATTGACTGTTCAAAAGGAATGTTTTCCTGCTCTGAATCAGGTATAATTGGACTAAGCGGATGAAACTTTCCTTTCCTTTAAACGTATTTACTATATATGAAGAAGGAGGCCTGAATGCACCATGCAGGAAGTTAAACAATTTTTTATACGTCACTTCATCACTGCCCCTGTCAGTTTCGGTTCCTGGCTCCTTTTCCTCTTTGGAGCCGGTATGAATATCTTTGCTGCGACAGGTCTGATGATCGCCATTTATCTCGGAGGCACATTTACCATTAAACAAGTCCAACTTTCATCCAACGTAAAAAAACTCGGCATGTCGAGATCTGAATATACTCATATTAAGACGCAGATTGCAGAGGCCAAAGAGAAAATCAAAAAATTGAACAGTCTTTACGGACAAGTGAGATCCGTCCAAGCGTTCAAACAGGTGTATGAAATGAACAACCTTGCGAGACGAATATTGTCAATTGTACGCAGCAATCCGCAGAAATTTTATCATGTGGAGCGTTTCTTCTACTCCCATCTCGATTCTGCTGTAGAATTGACGTCCAAATATTCCATGCTTGTAAAACAACCATTGAAGGATCAGGAATTGAGAGTAGCGCTGCAACATACAAGAGAAACGTTGAATGACGTCAATAAGCAATTGGAGCAAGATTTACGAAGCGCGCTTGCGACTGATATTGAACAGCTCCAATTGGAACTAGACTATGTAGACGTAACAATGAACCAGAATAAACCGTTGCTTCAAATGAAAGGAGAATTGCCTCATGACAGAAAACAAAATCATGAACGATGATGTAAAATCATTCGATGATCTATTAGAAAATCCCTTTAACGAGCCTTTATTACCTAAAGAAATGCAAACAGAAAAGCCAGCAGCTGCCACTGCGGTGAAGTTGATGGACCGCTTATCGCCGGAGGAACAAGAAAAGGCGAAACAATTGGCAGCACAGATCCCAGTCGGCAATTACGAAGCAATCATCACTTATGGCGCCAATGCGCAAAATGAATTATCCCGCTTTTCCCATAAAATGCTCGACCATGTGCAAAGCAAAGATATAGGACCGGTTGGAGATGTCCTAAGCGATTTGATGGGCAAACTTTCGGAAATCGATCCGGAAGATCTAAGCGAGAAGAAGAAATCGGGCTTAAGTCGTTTATTCAGCAAAGCGACTCGCTCCATCCAAGAGATGATGACGAAGTACCAAAAATTAAGCACACAGATCGACCGCATTGGCGTGCAATTGGAGCACTCCAAGCGAGGGTTGCTGGAAGACGTCCATATGCTGGAGAACTTGTATGAACAGAATAAAACATACTTCCAAGCCTTAAACGTTTATATTGCGGCTGCGGAGTTGAAGCGCGATGAAATCTCCACTGTGACGATTCCGGAGTTGCGTCGGAAAGCGGAGGCATCCAACGATCAAATGGCGTTCCAGGAAGTGAATGACATGGCGCAATTTCTGGATCGGTTGGAAAAGAGATTGTATGACTTACAGCTATCCCGTCAAATTACAATCCAAAGCGCACCACAAATCCGGATGATTCAGCAAACGAACCAAACGCTCGCGGAAAAGATCCAATCTTCCATTATGACTTCGATCCCTCTTTGGAAAAATCAGATTGCTATCGCGCTTACGTTAAATCGTCAGCGGAAAGCTGTCGAATCTCAACGGATGGTAACAAAAACAACAAATGATTTGCTTTTAAAGAACTCGGAAATGTTAAAGGTGAATTCCATCGAGACGGCAAAAGAGAACGAACGAGGCATTATCGAAATTGATACATTGAAGCAAACGCAGGAAAATCTAATCCAAACGATCGAAGAGACTCTTGTGATCCAAGCGGATGGCCGCGCGAAACGGAAAGCTGCAGAAGTCGAGATCGCCAGAATGGAAGAAGAATTGAAACAGAGACTTCTCTCTGTCCATGAAAGAACACAAAACCGCCCATCGTAAGGCGGTTTTGTGTTGAAGACGACTGAAATATGTTTACTTGATGACAATCGCAAGCAATTTGCGCAAAATTCGCAGCGTTTGATCTGCGAAACTCTCCACGGAATGAGCGGAGGCGGTTTTATTTCCAAACATACGGCTGAACAGTTCCCTCTGATCCTCAGTCGGTTCTTCGGCAGAGAGAAAGAGATGAATAACCGAAATATCTTGTTTTTCAGCCTCCAGGACTGCCTCCCTCGTATCCAGTATGCCATTTCTATCATAGCCGAATGCAGACGGCTCCCCATCAGAAAACACGAGAAGAAATTTATGCTTTTCGCTTCGTCGCATTAACCTTTTCGTCATCCAACGAATCGCAAATCCATCCCGGTTATCTTCATTTGCTTCAAACGATAAAATAGATAGGCCGCTATCCTTATTGCGGTCTTGAAACGTATGCATCATACCGAAACGGTTCAGTTGTAAATCCTTTGACGTTTCCTCCGCATCCTCATAATAAGACGAAATTTCATGCTGAATCTTCAATGATCGCAATACATCGTGAAATAACAAGACCGCCATTTTTGTCTCATCCAATTTGTCGAGCATGGAAGCTGACCCATCTACCAGCAGTCCAAAAACTGCATCCAAATTAGCAGAGGGGGCCTGCTTCCGATAAAATGGTTTTGGCCGTTCATCCACGATCATCGTTGTTAATTTAGATGACAAGCGCCCTTTTAGAAGTCGTTCTCTTCTCCACTCCGTTTTCATTTCTATCCGTTTTCTAATTTCTTCAGAAAACGCACGCACAAATGGCTTCTGCACTTCACGCCAGAGGGCTAGACTCTCTATATTGTCTTTCGTGTTCTCACTGACAATCCGTTGCTCTTCAAACATGACATGCGTATGCTCGCGCCCAAACTCATGTCCTGCTGCATATCGTTGTCCCGTCTTCCGTTCATTTTTCTGATCCTCTTGCCATTGTTCACTTTCCTTGCCCTCTGAACGGCCATGACCTATTTCTTCAATCGACGCCTCTGAATTCCCTTCAACCGCGTCCGTTCCATCCCCTTTCCCCGAACGGCCGTGCTCCAGCTCATACTGCAGATGGACGCCTGCTTCATCTTCGGATTCCCGATGCCAGGTACGAAAGACTTCCTCTATTGTTTCTTTCGTTTGGTCCTCTCCTTGTTCGGCATCTTGCATGCCCTCATGATAATGAAACACAACATTTTCTTCTGTTATAGAATCGCCGAGCGCATAATATTGGTGAGTTAAATCCTTTTCCAGCACTTCTTCCACATAGCCGGTTATGCGCTCTGCAATACATGTGTTTTCCTTTGTACTCGAAGCATCATATGCTTGGCCAATTAACAAAAGGACGGGTCCCAAGTCGAGCAGCCCTTCCCCATTCCAGTTGTGATCCGCATACATGCCCGCATGGAGGGAGATGAACAATTTATTTAACAATGCATCCGCAAGAAAATTCTTTTGGACATTGGTAGCGAGACTATCGCGGTGAAAAGCAAGCATCGCTTCACGCCTTGCTTCAAATGCGGACACTGTACCTGGTCGCTCCCGTTGAATTTTTTCGCTTAAGCGAAATTCCTCCAGTAGGAGCAAGAGTTCATAACAAAAGTGCGGGAACTTATGTGTTTGATATTCTTCTCGATATTGCAGCCACATCACCACGGAGAAATCCTTCCAAAAACCTGCTGTTAAGAGATAGAGATCGGATAATCGGCCCAGATGTGTCATGTGCTCCGAGCGATGCCGCCAAAACACACTCATGGAGATGGCACCTTCCCGAGGGCGGAACTCCATTAATTTACGTTCCGTCAGTTCCAGAAATGGAGCATCCGCAAGTGCACGCCCAAGTCGTTCATATAGTAAAAGCTGATTGGCATCAATCGTTTCATCATTAAATTGGATGAACCGTTTCACCATGAGCGTAATCCTTCTTCAAATGTGGGAGGTATCCAAGTATCAACAAGTTCCAAGACCAGTTTTTGTTCCATTGGATCGTCAAGTTTTTCAGCAATCGCGTATTGGATCGCTCTCTTCTCTGGCATATGAATAGCCAGATTCACAGCATCCATCAAACTCCTCACTGATGCAGCCTCATCGGACAACAGTCCGTTCATCACTTGTTTTTTCAGGTCACCGTGAATTGATAAGAACGTATGTAACTTACGTTCTTCCACCTCAGGAAAGGAACTAACTAAGAGAGATTTCAATTGATCATCACTGAGGTAAGGGATCGAGAACGAAACAAACCGGTTTTTTAGGGCTTCATTCATTGGTGACGTACCAACGTAACCTTCATTAATCGCAGCAATAGCAGAGAAGTTTTCATGTGCATGAATCACTTCGCCTGTCAGTGGATTCGTTAACATCCGACGATGGTCCAAGACGCTATGAAGAATTGGCAATGTTTCGGGTTTGGCCATATTGATTTCATCAATGTACAAAAGATGACCTTTTTTCATTGCTTGGACGACTGGTCCCTCCACAAATTCAATATGTGTTTGTCCTTCTTTCGTTACAATTGTTTTAAAACCGAGTAATGACTCAGCATCCAAATCCACCGAACAATTAACGCTTTGCATCGGTTGGTGGAAATATTGGGATACACTTTGCGCCAATTTGGTCTTACCGGAGCCAGAAGGCCCTTTTAATAATACAGGCTTTTTCAGCGTGACCGCTATTAATACATCTTCCCATAAATAGGGGATGGGAGATACATATCCTCCTTCTTGGACCAAACGTAAATGTTCTGGTAAATAATTGGTTTGACTGCGTCGTTCTTGCTCTTTCTCAATGAACATAGTCATATGGTAGCCTCCTTGCTAAAGAAACCGATACATCGCTTATATGATGTATCGGTAATTGTTATTTTTTATTGGTTGTTTATCAAATGACGATTACTCGAAGTAAGTCTTGTAATAGCCGCCGACTTTCCCGCTGTTATCAATAATGAACAGAAATTCATCTGTTTCATTTTTCACTTCATACGGCGTTCCGGGAGTCAGCATATTGGTTACAACATATTTTTCTGCTTCAGCATGCTTACAAACGACTGTTCGGATCGTTGGGGCAGTGAGCCAATTTGTAAATGACATCAAGTTTCCCTCCTTAGATGAATGGAAAAAAATCGGTCCGACATAAAGCGGACCGATCAGTGTAATTGGAGTCTAATTAAGATCCAAGTAGAAGGTCTTCTGGATTTTCAATTAGTTCTTTTACCATTTTCAAGAAACCGACAGAATCTTTACCATCGATTACACGGTGGTCATACGATAACGCAACATACATCATAGGACGGATTTCGACGTTATCCCCTACTGCCACTGGACGCTTCTGGATCGTGTGCATGCCAAGGATACCGACCTGCGTACCATTTAGAATTGGCGTGGAGAGCAAGGAACCGAATACTCCGCCGTTTGTAATGGTGAAGGAACCGCCAGCCATGTCCCCTAGAGTCAATTTATTGTCGCGTGCTTTTTTAGCAAGCTCGCCGATTGTATCTTCGATTTCCGCAAAGTTTTTACGGTCAGCATCGCGGACAATTGGAACAACAAGGCCGCCTTCTGTAGAAACGGCAATACCGATATCGTAATAATGCTTCATGATGAGATCATCTCCGTCAATTTCGGAGTTGACATACGGATATTTTTTAAGAGCTGCAACGACCGCTTTTGTGAAGAAAGACATGAATCCTAAACGGACATCGTTCTTTTCAAAGAACTCATCCTTTTTACGCTTGCGAAGTTCCATAACTGCGGTCATGTCAATTTCGTTGAAAGTAGTCAACATGGCAGTGGATTGCTTCACTTCGAGCAAACGCTTGGCAATTGTTTGACGACGGCGTGTCATTTTCTCGCGTGTTTCGCGGCCATCTTGTGCTGGTGCAGCTGCAGGTGCTTTGGCAGGTGTTGGGGCAGCTGCTTTTGGAGCAGTTCCATGTGCCTGTACGTCTTGAGCGCGAACGCGTCCCATTGGATCGACCGGAGAAACCGCAGCTAGGTCAATGCCTTTTTCTCGCGCCAATTTACGTGCTGCCGGGCTTGCAATGGTACGATCGGAAGAACCCTCTTCCACAGATCCTGTTGCTGCAGCAGCTGGCGGTGCAGGAGTTTCTGCAGAAGCCTCTTTCACTGCTGGTGCTTCCTCTGCTTTTGGCGCTGGAGCAGCTTGTGCCGGCGCGCCAGATCCCGCTCCAACAATGGCAATTACTTGCCCAACATCAACAGTATCCCCTTCAGAAGCAAGAAGTTCCTGAATGACACCGGCTTCTTCAGAGATAACTTCAACATTGACTTTGTCGGTTTCCAATTCAACGATGAATTCGCCTTGTTCTACACTTTCTCCTGGCTGTTTTAGCCATTTTGCAATTGTTCCCTCAGTAATCGACTCCGCAAGTTCAGGTACTCTGATCTCTGCCACAATAAATTCCTCCTCTGTTCTACCGTTTTACGGTGTAAAGCTAAGCTAACTACTACAGATTTTATTTTTTCAGAGCTTCTTCGATGATTCGGTTCTGCTCTTTCTTATGTGACTCCCCGTCTCCTTCGGATGGGCTTGCACGGTGGATCCGTCCAACGTAGGAGATAGCCTTGCCATTCGCGATCTCTTGTAAGTATGGATAAGCAAAAGACCATGATCCCATGTTCTTCGGTTCTTCCTGAACCCAGACAAGTTCCTTCGCTTTCGGGAATCGTTCCAGTATTTCTGCAATCTTCTCTGCAGGGAACGGATATAACTGTTCCACTCGGACGATATGCAAGTGATCGAAGCCTTCTCCATCTTTCACTTGTTCAGCCAAATCGATTGCCATTTTTCCGCTTGCAAATAAAACCTTCTTCACTTTTTCAGGTTTCAAGCCAGTTCCAGGTTGTTCAAGAACTGTTTTGAAGTGGCCATCAGACAAATCAGAGACTTCCGCGCCGACCAGCGGATGGCGAAGCAATGATTTTGGAGATACGATGACAAGCGGTCTTTCCGCTACTGTTCCAAGCATTTTCGCTTGGCGACGCAATACATGGAAATAGTTTGCTGCGCTCGATAAGTTGGCGACAGTCCAGTTATTTTCTGCACATAATTGCAAATAACGTTCCAGGCGCGCACTTGAGTGCTCAGGACCCTGCCCTTCATATGCATGAGGCAACAGAATGACTAATCCAGATTGCTGACCCCATTTCGAGTAGCTTGAAGAGATGAATTGGTCGAACATAACTTGTGCCATATTCGCGAAGTCTCCATATTGGGCTTCCCAGATCGTCAATGCTTTGTCTTTCTCCAAATTGTAGCCAAATTCATAGCCGATCACCGCGAATTCTGTCAATGGGCTATTGTAAGCGACGAATGCCGCTTTCGATCCACTGATGTGGTGAAGTGGTACAAATTCCTCGCCAGTTTTTTCATCATGCAATACAAGATGGCGATGTGCGAATGTGCCACGCTGTACATCCTGTCCTGTAATTCGAATTGGACTTCCGTCTTGGAGAATGGCTCCAAACGCCAATTGTTCGGCGTGTGCCCAATCCACCTTCCCTTTTCCTTTAAAAGGTTCTTCACGGCGCTTTAGAATTCGATCCAACTTGCTGAATACCGTAAAACTATCAGGGTATGTAAGAAGTTCTTCATTCATACGATGAAGTCTTTCCTCCTGCACCCCTGTTTCTACATCTCTCGGCATACCGGCCAAAACGGATTCAGGTGTTGCGTTTGAAGGCTTCTTCACGTCTGCAGAATGATTCTTCACGTTGTCATAAGCAGTTTGCATCAAAGCATAGATCTTTGCGTCAAGCTGATCGACCGCTTCATTTGTCATCAAATTAGCAGCAACCAACTCAGCGCCATACAATTGACGTACGGTCGGGTGCTTATGGATATCGTGGTACATCATCGGATTCGTCACTAATGGCTCATCCATTTCGTTATGGCCATATCGACGATACCCGATTAAGTCAATTAAGATATCTTTTTCGAATTTTTGTCTGTATTCAAAGGCTAGTGCAGCAGCTGCAATAACCGATTCCGGATGATCTGCATTCACATGAAGCACTGGTACTTCAAAGCCTTTTGCCGGATCTGAAGCATACAAAGTAGAACGGGAATCGTATGACTCTGTTGTAAAACCAATTGTATTATTTGCAATGATATGGACGGTACCGCCTGTACGATATCCACGAACCCGGCTATAGTTGAACGTTTCCGGCACGATGCCTTGACCTGGGAAAGCAGCATCTCCATGAATCATAACTCCATAGGCAGCATTCATATCCTGCTCAGGAACTCCTGGATGATCCGTTTGCTCCTGCGCGGCTCTTGTCTGGCCTGCAACAACTGGGTTGACAACTTCCAAATGGGACGGATTGTAAGCTAGAAAGCGTTCCGTACCTGTTTTCCCTTTGTAAAGGGCGCCCAAGTGGTATTTGACATCGCCGAACCAGCCACGTGAAGTTTCAACAGAACCATCTTTCGGCAGGAATTCCAGAGACGGAACTCCGGCAAATTCAGCAAACATCATTTCGTAAGGTTTATTTAAAATATGTGTAAGTACATTCAAGCGTCCACGGTGAGCCATGCCGATCAGGACTTTCTTCGTTTTGGCTTCCTCCGATTTACGCATTAATTCGTCAAGGAACACGACAAGCGTATCCAGACCCTCAATCGAGAAACGTTTCGCACCGACAAATGTGCGGTGGATGAACTTTTCAAACCCTTCAATCTTAGTCAAGCGTTCAAGCAGTTCTTTTTTCTCTTCATTTGATAGGTTGACTGCAACATGATTGTGTTCGATTTTTGATTGGATCCAATTCCGTTCCTCTTCATCTACGAGGTGGGCAAATTCATATGCAATCTTGCCTGTGTACAAATCTTTTAGGTAGTTGACTGCATCCAACCCGTTTTCGACCGTAGCGGGAACGTTTTTCAAGAATAAGGAAGCTGGCAAAGCCCGCAGATCATGCTCTGTCAAGCCGTACTTAGAAATTTCCAGTCTTGAAGCATCCCGTGGATGGTCTTTCAATGGATAAATATCAGCTGCCAGATGGCCGTGCGCACGAATTGCTTCTATTAACTCGTAGGCTGCCAATGCTTTGCTGAAGTCTCCTGAAGGGATACTTGCAGAAGATGATGCAACTGCTTCTCCACTCTCCATTACGGGAGCGCCGTAGGTCTTGAACATTTCTGCTAACTGCGGATCAACCGCTTCAGGAGATGTTTTAAATTTCTCGTACATCTCCATAACATACCCAAGGTTCGGCCCCGAGAATACCGAGTATGGTGAACGATGGGAACCAACATTGTTCGACATGTAAAATGACCTCCACATTTGCCTGTAGGCATATTGTGCTTTTATTGATTATCCGTATTAATAATACCATTCCAAACTGTCAACTGAAAGGGTTTAATACTAAGATATACATATTAATACCGTCAACAAGGATACACCTGTTTCTTTATTCTTGCAACTGTTGTTTCATACAAAATCTGTCTTACAATTAACAGTTCCAGTTAATTTTTACACGACAGTATCATATCGACCATCAATTCAGGTGATTTCGTTTGTGCGTACTTTTTCATATTGGCCATCAACCGGTCTTTCTCTGCAGCCAATGAAAAGAATAAATTGGAAAGCTGGGTGTTTTCTAATTCTTCCTCCGAAATGACATGTGCGACACCGAGTGATTGAAATAGAGATGCGTTGAGTATCTGATCTCCCCTGCTCTTTGCAGCGGATAAAGGGACAAGAAGCATCGGTTTTTGTAAGGCCATCAGTTCAAAAATTGCATTCGAACCCGCTCTAGACACAGCAAAATCGGACGCAGCAAGCAAATGCGGCAATGCATCCGTGACATATTCATATTGCGTATAGCCTTTTACTCGTGCCAGCTCCTTATCGAAATGCCCTTTCCCACAGAGGTGGATGATGTCAAACTTCTCGACGATCTGATCGATTTCTTTCCGGACCGCTTCATTCAACACTACAGAACCCTGACTCCCTCCCATAATCAAAACAATTGGTTTTTCACCTGTCAAACCAGTTAAACGCAATCCTTCCTCTCGGTCACCGTGAAATAACTCGGGTCGGATGACCGGTCCTGTGCATGTTGATTTGCCGGCTGGAACATACTTTAATGTTTCTTCAAAGACAGTAAAAATATGATTCGACATCGGCAAGGCCAATTTATTGGCCAGACCTGGAGTAACATCGGATTCATGTACGACTACGGGTATTTTGGCCATTCTGGCAGCCATCACGACTGGAACAGAGACAAATCCGCCTTTTGAAAAGACAATGTCAGGCTTAAGCTTTCTAAGTTTAGAAAAAGCCTGCAAAACACCCGTCCCTACTTTAAATGGGTCGGTAAAGTTTTTCATCGAGAAATATCTTCTAAGTTTCCCACTTTGGATAGCATGGTAAGTCACATCCGAACGCCTCTCACCGATTAATTCCCTCTCAATGCCATCATATGAACCGATATAGTGCACCTCATAGCCTCTTTCAATAAATTCTGGAATAAGGGCTTCGTTTACGGATACATGTCCCGCTGTGCCTCCACCCGTTAAAACAACAATAGGCCGTTTCATTTGGCCGTTCACCTCAATTTTATTCTAACTTCCATGCTATTATAGCAAAAAAAACGTGTTACAATAGTAGTCGATTGACGCTTTCTTCAGTTAACAGCTTAAAATACATCTTTGCCACACGACAAGGGGGATTCCATTTGGGAGAATCGATCTCACTCCAAAAAAAGACAGGCATTTTTGCTAAAATTGTCCTACCGATTCTGATTACACAGGTCGCACTCTATCTGATGACGTTCTTCGATATCCTTATGACAGGACGTTATGATACCTACCATCTCGCCGGCGTGACAATTGGTTCCTCATTTTGGGTTCCTGTCTATACTGGACTGTCCGGCATTTTGCTTGGATTGACTCCGATTATTGCCCAATTGATCGGAGGAAAAAAAGAAGAGGACGTACGGCCAAATGTTCAGCAAGGTTTATACGTTGCTGTATTGCTTGCTGTCCTCGTTTTCCTCATTATCCGTTTCGGTGTTCGGCCCATGCTACATCATATGCCGCTTGATGAGCCGGTTAGGATAGTAGCAGCGAATTACTTGACGGGAATGAGTGTCGGGCTGATTCCGCTATTCATGTATACGGTTCTTCGATCATTTTTTGACGCGCTAGGTGCGACGAGAGTATCAATGTTCATCATACTGCTCTCTGCTCCGATTAATATTGTCCTGAATTACTTGCTCATTTATGGCAATTTCGGTTTTCCTGAATTAGGCGGTGCCGGTGCGGGATATGCTTCAGGAATCACTTATTGGATCGTTTTGTCCATCGCTGTTGTGATTGCCTTGAAGCGGAGACCCTTTCATGCCTTTTCCCTATTCGGCCAATGGCAACACGTTTCTTTTAAAAAAATTGCAGGGATTCTTAAGATCGGTGTACCGATTGGACTTTCGATATTTGTGGAAACAAGTATTTTCTCAGTCGTTACATTATTTATGAGCAAATATTCAACAGAGGTTATTTCCTCTCACCAAATAGCCTTAAATTTCACTTCTTTGCTCTATATGGTTCCCTTAAGTATTTCTATGGGAGCGACAATTTTGGTTGGGCAATCTGTCGGAGCCTCACGTTACCAAGATGCCAGACAGTATAGTCATCTCGGTATAGGGCTTGCGGTTGTATTCAGTTTCCTATCCATCGCAATTTTGCTTCTTTTCCGGGAACAGATCGCTTCTATGTATACAAAAGATTTGGCGATCATCAAACTATCTATGCAATTTTTCGTATTCGCAGCGCTTTTTCAACTGTCAGATGCAGTGCAAGCGCCAATACAGGGAGCACTCAGAGGATACAAAGATGTCAATGTCACATTTTTGATGGGAATTGTTTCATTCTGGCTGATCGGTTTACCGGTGGGCTATGTGATGGCTACTTATTCCAACCTTGGACCGCTAGGCTATTGGGTCGGTCTCATTACCGGCTTGACTGTGGGTGCTATTATACTCAGTTTTCGTCTCAGAAGGATTCAACATCGCTATACTAGTTAAAAAAGGGCTTCCCCTCTTCTAGAGTGGGGAATGCCCTATTATTCTGCAATATTTGTCAGCTTGAGCCGGACATCCACTTCCACCTGAATAGGAATGTTGGCATATGTTTGTTGCCAATCCCCTTTGTTCCACAACTCCTGATGAAAAGCCCGCACTTTCCTCCCAAACCCTAAAATATCACTTTCTGCTTCTTGTGACTTCTTTATAACCGCATCGAAATGCTCCTTAAAGCTAGTTTTCAAAAAGGCTGCTGCCTCCTCTCGATTCTTTTTCTCATGTAAATTATGAGGCGCGTATTCCTCTACAGCGACATCCAAATGATAAGAAGCGGTGATAGTATCGGTTCCGATTGTCCACTTCTTTTTCACTCGCATTACATTTACTGTGATTTGGGTGTTTTTCGCTTCCCACTCGAAAGTTATCCTCGCGTACTTGTTCAGCTTGTCTGCCATGATCACTGCCGAAATAGATTCAGAAGACGACAAGGTAACCCCTGTATATCGCTGTTTGCTGAACAGTCCACTGCCGACAACTTTCGGTATGCCCGTTTCCTCATTGATTCGCAAGTATGGCAGCGCCAGGTCAATCCCAGGATCAAACATGGTCTTCATTGCATCTTGAAGTGTAAAATTGGCACCGAACGAATAGAGAACAACAGTCCGAAGCAATTCGGGATAGTAATATGAAATTTCACTCTTCAGGTTGCCAGGAGGATTAAAATAAGTTCCCATTTCTCCTTCCACAATGGCAATATAGCTTGTAATCCGGTTCCTTGGCGTTCTGAAGAACATGTCCAATGAGGGGGCGAAGTCCGTTTTGGCTAAGTCAGCTGACATGAGAATAACCTCTAAATGAGCCATGTCCAACGCTTCCATTGTTTGATGGTTTGCATCGGAACGAGCGGCTCTCGTCGAAACACCTTTTCCTTGCGAGGAGGAATATTCAATTTTCCCGTTTTGAAACGTCGGAAATGCGAACATTGTTGTAATATCTCCTTCTTCTCCTTCAATCCCGACCAACGGCACAATGGTTAAATCCTTATATTGTGTTTCATCCCAACAACCACTTAACAATAACGTCAGTATTACGATGATTATGCCCTTTTGGATCCTCATGTTTTTTGTCTCCTATTTTTAATGAATACAAAAATCGGAAGCACAACCACAATGAATAGATGAAGATACAGCAAAGGTTCCCTTATCATGTCTAATCGATCACGAGTCGAAAAGAATGGAGGAACAAGTAGAAAAATCGCATGGATCAACAAGTTAAATTTGTATTGCTTACCCGAGTTTGTTTCCGCATGCACGAGACGAATTAAGAAAGCAAAGAGGATAACAGTGATAATACTCCACATCATCCAAATAAATAGAAAAAATAAATCAAGCCTTTCCACAAAATTGACCTTTTGAGATTTTAGCAAGTAGAGCAACGCTTGCGGTACAACTGCAATGGTTTCAATTGGAAAAAACAATTGCACGACAAGCAACGACATGAAAAAGAAGAGAAACCAAAAGCCTGCATAGATTGCAATTGGCCAACCGATCATCTTTACATCCGTTACTACACGTTTTCTCAGGAATAAAAAGGATGCAACTCCGACAACGGTCAATTGGGATGTTAGAAACCCATTCCAAACCAACTCAACGTCTTTCAAGTCCAACGGAAAAAGCCAAGTCCACTCCAAATCCGGCAAGGCAATAAGTAAAGAGACAAAAAATAGTAGAATGGCAGGAATGATGATAACTGGCAAATTAATTATCGTATCTGGCTTACAGCAGTTTGCGTAAAACGACACGGTGACCATGAATAACAATAAGACGATGGATGGTGTATTGGGATAAAGCCAAATAGATAAGGAGTACAAAATATTCGTTAGAGATAGAACGTTGATATAAATCCAATACAATTTATAAAGCAATAAAACAAATGGGCCAGGTAAAAATCGTGAATGCTGTCTTTCATAAAATATTAACAAGAGATATTGAAATACTCCGGTAAAAATAAAAATTACCCAAGCATTACGACCTGCCGCTTCCAAGAGCCGTGTCTGGAATGTGATAAACACAATTCCGGATTGTAAAAGAAATATAATAAGAAAAAATTGGTTGGGAGTAAGTGAAAATTTCATTCACGTACCCCTTTCTTTTTAGTACTGCGAAGAAATCGTAAAAATGGCAGGCGAACAAATATATCTTTAAACCGGGTAAAATCAAACGGAATGACCGGTGAAAGATAAGGTCTGCCCAAAGAACGCAAGTTGAGAAGGTGAATAAATAATAGCAACAGCCCGATGACCATGCCGAAGAAGCCGAATAATGCGGCGCCAAGCATAAATGGAAAACGTAAAATTCGGATTGTCATATTCATCTCCGCTGACGGAATGACAAAACTCGAAATTGCAGTCATAGCAACGACAATGACCATCAAATTAGAAACTAGCCCTGCGCTGACAATTGCATCTCCGACAACCAATCCGCCAACAATAGCAATCGTCTGTCCAATCGGTGTCGGCAGCCGCATACTTGCCTCTCGGATTAACTCAATGAACACTTCAAGTAAGATGGCTTCGAGGAAAGGACGATACGGTATTTCATTAATTGCCAATTTGACCTGCTTACTAATCTCAATCGGCAATATTTCTGAATGAAAACTGACAACCGAAACATAAAAAGCAGGCAAGAATATAGCGGTAATCAAGCTGAAAATCCGCAGCAAGCGATAAAATGAACCAACTAATGTCCGACTGTTAAAGTCATCAGGCGTTTGGAAAAAAGAAAACAAGGTGACCGGCCCTATGACAGCTGTCGGTGAATTATCCATTAAGAGAACAATCCGGCCTTCCAGCAAATTAGATGCCACTCGATCCGGCCTTTCCGTCACAAGCAATTGCGGGAAAGGAGACCAAGTATGTTCCTCCACATACTCGATTAGTTGGCCAGGAGTGAAAAATTCATCCGATGAAACGGCGCTTAATTTCTTATCTATGTTTTCCACGAGCTGTGGATCTGTAACAGTGGCTATATATGCGTATGTGACAATATCACTGTTTTTATTTCCTGTATATATATTTTTCACAACAAAATCAGCACGTAAGAGCCGTTTGCGAATAAGAGCAATGTTGGTATCTTTATTCTCAATAAATCCTTCATGCGAACCGGTTATAACATGTTCATTCTCCGGTTCGTCTGTCGTTCTCGCCTGTTCCTTTTTCAAGTTAATGGCAACAATAATATTGGCTTGAGGAAAAATAAGTGCTGTTTCTCCGAGACTGAGGAGATTTTGCAGTTTATCATCGGTATAAGGATAAGAAGAAGAAGCTGCAGAAATGGCCCAATTCTGCGTTTTAGCTTCTGCCTGTCTTTTTAAAAGTGCCAGCTGCTTGTTCAGTTCCCCGCCATCGACCAGAGTAGTAAAATAACAGATAATACCTTCTTCATACGGCCAGTCTATCATTTTTACATATAAATCATCCGTTTCATACACGAGTTTCTTCACATGTTCGATATTCGGTTTCATGTTTGTCACCTCATAATGGCAATATCGGTAAGAACGAGTGATTTTATTCAAAGAAAAAGACGGGACAGAACTTGTCCGTCTCGTCTTCATCGTCTTATTTTTGGATAAATTGTTGTGTCCAATAGTTGCCATTCGCATCATAACCGATACCAATATGGGTAAACTCTGGAGTTAAGATGTTTTGTCTATGGCCGGGAGATTCCATCCAAGCTTTGACAACCTCTTCTGCGGAACGTTGACCCATAGCAATATTCTCAGCAGCGGAACGGTAGGAGATTCCGTACGATTTCATTTGATCAAATGGAGAACCGTATGTCGGGCTCGTATGGTCAAAATACTTTTTAGATGCCATGTCTGCTGATTTTGCACGAGCAGAGTTCATCAATTTTTCGTCAATCGCCAACGGTTTCAAACCTGCTTTTTGTCTTTCAGCATTCGTTAAATCCAATACCGCTTTTTCAATCGCGGAAACAGATGTTGTTGTTGGTGTGGTTGCAGGCTTATCCGTAACGGTAGTGTTTTGATTTGTACTAGGAACAGACGTCTGCGGTTTTTCAACCGGTTTTGTTTGTTCTACAGGCTTACTTGGAGTTGTTGGCTTTTGCTGTTCGCTTGGCTTGCTTGGTTTTTGTTGTTCCACCGGCTTATTGATCACCGGTTTGTTTCCTTGTAAACCGGAGAAATAGTTTTCCCATTGAGTTTTATAGTTCGCTAGGAACTCTTGAGCTTCCTTCTGATTAGCAAAGCTGTATGCATGATTTCCTTGGTATACGTAACAAGTAATATCCTCTTTAGTTTGTGCCTTCTCGTTATTATTGTAAGAAGCCTCAGCGTTTTGGTTGTTCGACATAAGCAATGCCGAACCGAGCAAGATGACTGCCATCGATTTTTTCATCTTATAACTCCTCCCTTCGTAAACTATCATAACGTAAGGAAGGAAATGAGAATCCCCAACACCTGCCAACCCATCCAGTTCCGTCAAAAAACCGTAAACGAAGGGAAATGAAAGCGTTCTGATTGGACATGTTTGGATGACTCTCATATTATTACAAGTTTGATGGGGTTGACAATCAACGAATTCAGGCGTACGGCGGGCGGTATTCGATCTGTTGGATGTCCTCCCCTATGACAACAACTCGGGGCTCCACCTTCACATATTCCGGCAGCCAATGGACCAGGCCATAGGCGTATTGGAATAAGTAAGGATGATTGTACCCTTTAATAGGAACGTATCCTTTCATGCGGTAGACTGTTTCCGGCAATGACCTTACCCATTTCTCAAACTCTGTTTGATCCACTGGTTCTTTGAATGTAATCAATTTGGAACTAAGTGGAACGCCTTTCCCTGAAACTATGTCTGTCGTTTGTTGGAAGCGGACTGTGTTAAGAGATGTTTCAATGAAAGCAAAAGGAATTTTCGCATGAATCGTTTGTATGATTTGTGCGGTGCCGTTTAATTGAGACAATTCAACGGTAACGTTTGCCAATTCGGAGTCGGTTATGAGATCTGCTTTATTCGCCAAGATGAGGCTCGCATGCCGGATTTGTTCTATAAAAAGAGAGCGGATCCTTGGTGATAAGCTTTCTCTTTCCATCCAACGCTTGACGTCTGCGACTGTGATGATTCCCTTGATTTGTAATTTATCCGCAAACAACGGTGAATAGACCGCATCCAAAGCTTCTACAGGATGGGCAGCCCCCGATGTCTCAATCAGAATGATATCGATATGTTCGTAGTCCTCCAATAAACCTTGTAGCTGTGCTTCCGTCTTCTCAGAACCAGTACAGCAAATACAGCCGCTTAACAACTCTTTTAATGGAATATCACCCTTCTGGTCGACCTGATCCGAATCAAAACCCAGCGATCCGAATTCGTTCATAAGGACAGCCGGTTGTTTACCTTGTTGTTTTAGCTCCTGAATGGCATGCAGCAGCAACGAGGTTTTGCCGCTTCCTAAAAAGCCGCTGAACAGATATACTTCGATCATGTGTATGCCTCCTGTTTTCATGTAATCAAATGCAAAGAAAAACCGGCAGAGCGTGGCGCTTTCGAGGCCGGTCGCCTGCGAGAATCGCGTCTCTGCCGATTTTTATAACTCTTGAATGGATCACTAAATGTCCGGTGCTGAGCGCAGAACAGGTGAATTGTTTACTTCTTCAATTCTTCTAAAACGACTTCTTTCGCTTTTTTTAATTGAGGATCATCTTTCTTGATCTTCTCACGCAGCTTGTTCATTAAGCCGAATGTCGTATCTCCTGAGAGCACTCCTGTTACATTCAAAGAAAGATCTTTTTGTAATTGCTCGACGGCATTTTCAGTCTCTTTATCAAACAGACCATCTACTTCACCCGGATCATAGCCTACCGCTTTGAGCATTTCTTCTGCTGATTGGATACTCGGGGAAACCATTCCCGTCTTCATCGCTTCGGAAGGATCTAAGTAAGGCAATGAGGCATAGGAAGGGTACGGCACTTCGATATCCGGCTCAATCCCTTTGGTATGGATCCAATTGCCATCTGGCGTAAGCCATTTAGCTGTAGTTAATTTTAAATTGGAGCCATCTTTCATATCTTTTGGTGTCTGGACTGTACCTTTTCCATATGTTTTAATGCCGATTAATTTGATATGAGCAGATTCTTTCATGGCACCCGCAAGAATTTCAGACGCTGATGCGCTTCCGTCATCTACAACAAGGGCTACAGGCACCTTTACTTTTTGGCCGTTTGAAGCGACGTACACTTCTGGCGCTTTACCCTTGTCTTCATATTGGAAAAGATTCTTCCCTTCCTCCACAAATAAGTCGGAAATTTTTATCGCTGTCTGCAACATACCACCAGGGTTTTGGCGGACATCCACAACGAGGCCTTTCATTCCTTCCTTCTCCATCTCATCGATGGCCGTCACCAATTCCTCAGCTGTATGCTCTGAAAAACTTGTGATTTGAATATGTGCGATTCCATCCTCCATCATTTCAGCATAGACAGTTTCAATCGGAATCACATCTCTCTCGATTTTCACGTCAAACGGATCCGCTGATTCGCCGCGACGGACAGAAAGAGTCACAGTCGTCCCCTTCTCGCCTCGAATAAGCAACACCGCCTCCGATGAGGACATTCCATGGATGCTTTCACCATCTACGGCCATAATTACATCATTCGGCAATAGGCCGGCACGTTCCGCTGGTGAATTCTTTATCGGGGAAACGACTTTAATATAACCATTTGCTTCCTGGATTTCAGCGCCAATCCCTTCAAAGCTGGAAGAGATGCTTTGATTCAATTGCTGGGCTTCCTGTTCATTCAAATAGTCAGAAAAAGGATCACCTAACGATTCGACCAGGCCATTAATTGCCCCGTTGATTAATGTCTCATCATCTATGTCATCATAGTAGTTTTTCTTTACTTCATCGTATGCGTCATAGAATTTTTTAAACTCTTTTCGTTCAGTTGCCGTTGCGTTCTGAGGGTTGACAACTTCCACCACTTTTTCTTCTCCTGTCGTCAATGCAAAAAAAGTGACAGCTGCAGTGGCTAACACCAAACCGAAAATCAGCATGACCAGAGAGAATGGTTTTAGCCGGATATAGCGATTCGCTGGTGGCTGATATTCTTTAGGTTCCTCAGAGCCAGGGGTGTTTTTTTCATTTTCTTCTTCCATACAAGTCCCCCTCTTTCTTTCCAACATTTTAAGTCACAGCTATAATTTACTAAAGCCCAGTCAAAAAAGACCGCCTAGATGCAGCGAGCGGTCCTTCGTTGCCACATTATTGAATTGCTGCATCCAAAGCGACTTCAATCATGTCGTTGAATGTCGTTTGTCGCTCTTCCGAAGAAGTTGCTTCGCCTGTCAGAATGTGGTCGCTGACTGTCAACACAGCAAGAGCTTGACGGCCGTACTTGGCAGCAAGTGTATAAAGTGCCGCTGTTTCCATTTCAACCGCTAATACTCCATAGCTCGCAAGTTTTTCATGCTCGGCATGTTCATTATAGAAGAAGTCTTCTGTAAAGACGTTGCCCACTTTAAGATTCAATCCTTTTGCAAGACCTGTTTGGTATGCCTTTAATAAAAGATCGAAGTTCGCAGTCGGCGCATAGTCAACACCTTTGAAAAAAGTACGGTTGATTGGTGAATTCGTCGTTGCGCTTTGCGCAATAATGACATCGCGTACTTTGACATCCTTTTGAATTGCGCCGCAAGTTCCTACGCGAATTAATTTTTGGACATCAAACTCTTGCATCAGTTCTGTTATGTAAATGGAAATAGATGGAACGCCCATACCTGTTCCTTGAACTGAGATTCGTTTGCCTTTGTATGTTCCTGTGAAACCGAACATGTTTCGTACTTCATTATATTGAGTGACATCCTCAAGAAATGTTTCCGCGATATATTTTGCACGCAGAGGATCCCCCGGCAACAAAATTGTATCTGCTATTTCGCCTTTTTTTGCATTGATATGTATACTCATATCGTCACGCCTCACTTTCAGTTTTACTTTACCCATCATACAGTTAAATGGCCTATTATGCAATAATTGACCATGAACTGAAGTCATAGCTGAGCAGTTTTTGAGTCAGTCTACTCAATTAAACAGTCGACTTGATTCCTTCCCAATTCACTTCAGTTGCCACCTTACCTAGCGGCCTGATGCAACACTGTAACTTTTGTTTCAGCCACCCCTGTATAAAAGGGGATGCGACAGTTTGGAATAAAACTATGTAGAAAGAGCTGTCACAGAAAAAAATCTCAATTTCTTTCTGGACAGCCCTTGATTAACGGCTTACCCGATAGCGGTCAAATAGTTCATCAAATACAGCAACCGACATCTGCTCGTCTGCTTTTTCTTCCAAATAGCGAGAAAGTCGATCAAAGGAAACCTCTTGTTTTGGAAAGCTATGGTCATGAAACATGGCTTCTGCGAATACCGCTTTTTCATCTTCTTTGGGTCCTCCGCGAAAAGATAGGACAAATTGATAGAAAGATCGGTCCATCTGCGCCACTCCTTAGTTTGTAAAAAGTTCTTTGTATTCTCCGTAGCCTTCTTCATCCAACCGATCGTATGGGATAAAACGCAACGCAGCTGAATTGATACAGTATCGCAAACCAGCTGGACCTGGTCCGTCCGGGAAAACATGTCCTAAATGGGAGTCAGCTGTTTTGCTTCTTACCTCAGTGCGCCTCATACCGTGGCTCTGGTCAAAATGTTCCGTTACTTCTCGGTCCTCGATTGGCTTTGTGAAACTGGGCCATCCACAGCCGGCATCATATTTATCGGTCGAGCTGAAAAGTGGTTTCCCAGAAACAATATCCACATAGATACCGTCTTCGAATTGATCGTTAAATTCATTTTGAAACGGTGGCTCCGTTCCATTCTCTTGCGTGACATAATATTGCATCTCTGTTAGCTTGTTTTTTAAATCCTTTTTCATGATGGATCCCCCCATGTTTCTTGTTTGTACTGTTCGCGTCCCGATCCAATGGCATAGCGATTATAATGCGATGGGTTTTTCATATAATAATTCTGGTGTCCTTCCTCCGCAGGGTAAAACGGTTTTGCCGGTTTGATTTCCGTTGCGATCGGTTGCTTGAATTGCCCCGACGCCTCCAAGTCCCGTTTGGACTGCTCTGCGATTTGCTGTTGTTCCTCGGAATGTGTGTAGATAGCGGTTTTATATGACTCACCGCGATCAAAAAACTGCCCGCCTGCATCTGTCGGATCAATTTGCCTCCAAAAAACATCGACCAATTCTTTATAGCTGATCACTTCATTGTCAAACGTTATTTCGACCGCTTCCCTATGTCCGGTGGTATTTGTGCAAACCAATTCATAGGACGGATTTTCCACATCTCCGCCCGTGTAGCCGGATACAACCGATTGGACCCCTTCATAACGATCGAACGGTTTGACCATACACCAAAAACAGCCTCCTGCAAATGTCGCCTTTTCTATTGCCACGAAAACCGCCTCCCAGTTGTTAGTTCGGTATTATGACTTCCAGTTCAATTTCATCTTGTGCCAAGTTAAACGTCTTCGCCTTCAGCCGTATTTTTCCGGAAATCGGGATTTCGGATAGATTGATGAAGATCTCTTCTTCCTTGGGACGCACCATGACCCAGTTCGGCAGTTTGACAGAGTCCTTCAAAAATTTTAGGATAGTCGCCGGTTGGATATTCAAATTGCCGATTTCCATGGAAGATTGCTTAAGTATTAGATTGCCATCTTCTCTGACGATCGGATCAAAGTGCATGGTTACGGGTAATTTGAATGAAAAAACAGTCGCTTCGGAATGCAAAACAACATCATCTCCGACTTGCATCGTCACTGGCATCGTATCACTGTTGACCGCCTTGCTAATATACCCGTTTGCGATCCCTTCTAAATCTTCTTTTGTCGCTTTCACTGTCAATTTATTCCCAGCCGAATTGATCGTATGTACCTCGGGTATTGGCGAAGATTCTCCAACATTGCCCAGAAACCAAAGAAGCCCTACAATAACAGCTGCAACCCCTCCTAACAATGTAAAAAAAGCGATCTTCCAAAAATTCAAGCGTCATCACTCCCCAAAATCCAATTTCCCTTCCGACAGCTCAGCCAAACCGCATTTCTGAATGGACTCCGCATACCGTTCTGCCATCGTGTCATATCCCTTCGCATTCGGATGAAAGAAGTCTGTATGATAAACCAAATCCTCATTCGTATCAAATAAATCAATGACCGGAACAAAACATGCTTTTCCGTCCATGATTGCCTGCACCTCTATGGCCTCATTCCAATCTTCGATGATTGTCTCAAACTCATTTGGTTCATCTGTTACGATGGAAAAAGGATTGTAGAGCCCTGCAATGACAATAATGGCATCTCCGTTCAACCCTCGTATCATTTTAAAGACCTCATCCAAACGATTTTCGTAATGTCCGAGTTCCGCATAGAACGGTTTCATCTTTAATTTAAATATATTGGCTTTCACAACCTTCATAATATCATTGCCGCCAATTGTCAAATAGATAACATCCGCTTTCTTTATTTCTGACTGGACTTCCGGTTCTTCTAATTGCTTGATTAACTCGTCACTTCTTCTGCCGCGTTTTGCAAGATTAATGCTTTCAATTTCCTTTACGCCTTTCCATCTCTCCATGTTTTTTGTCATCCGGCCGAAATAGCCGCCTTTTTTCCGCTCATCTCCAACCCCTTCAGTCAACGAGTCGCCTAAACCAACGACATGGACCGTCTCGGGTATGAAATAGTCTGGTACATACCAGTCAGTAAAGACCGTTTCATTCCGATCTAGAAACGCAGCGCCTTCCGTTTTTTCGTCAGCTGCACAGCCGGCTACTAAACAAGAGAAGATGACGATGAAGATAATGTACCTTCTCATAAACACAGTTCCTCATTTCTATTTAGAAGTGAAACAGGATTCCACTCTCGTTCGCTTGGCACTTCCCTAATGTATAAGTTAACGGTATGCCACCGTGCTCCATAAAATTGGCTGGGTGGATCAATCCGTATAATACATAAATCCGATGGCCCCTTCGCCCGTATGCGTACTGATAATCGGCGTCGTAAAAGAAAGTTTCACATCATTCCATCCCGTTTCCTCGATCAATCGCTTTAAGGGCTCTGCCATTGATAAACCATTTGCGTGCGAAATGCCAATTGCCTTGATGAGTTTCCCTGCTGTCTCGTCTTTAAACGTTTTAAACAAATGGGAAACGACTTGCTTATGACTCCTCGCTTTAGCGACTGGCGTATAAACGCCATCTTGCAAAGTTGCAATCGGTTTAATATTGAGCAAAGAACCGATCATCGCCTTCCCTTTTCCAATCCTGCCGCCTTTAACGAGATTATCAAGCATATCGACAACAACAAAAAGCGTAGTATTTTTCCGCACATCAGACAACCGTTCAACTATTTCTTCGACCGGCCGGCCATCCTTCGCCATCTGGGCCGCTTCGACTACTTGGAATGTCAAAGCATGTGAAATATACATGGAATCTATAACAGTCACGGAGGACTCGCTCATTTGGGCTGCTGCTTCCGCAGATTTCACCGTACCGCTCATTCCACCTGTCATATGGATAGAAATGATTTCACTACCATCCGCTCCAAGCTGATCATATAATTCTTTAAACACACCAACCGCCGGCTGTGAACTTTTGGGGAGTTCCTCTGCTTCACGCATAAGATCTAGAAAGGATGCCGGCTGAAGATCTACGCCGTCCTGATACGTGTTCCCTTCTATTTGGATAGTTAATGGTACAACATGTATATCATATTGTCCCACATACTCCTCGATGAGATCCGCTGTGGAATCTGTCACGATATGAATCTTTTTCATGCATTACACTTCCCTTTTCATATTGGCAACGATCTTCTTATTTTAGTATAGTAAAACGAAAGGAGGTCATTTATATGACTGAAGCTTTCGATTATAAAAACGACAACGAGGAATTATGGAATGCGATCACCCATGGAATCGGTTTTGCCGTTAGTATACCAGCACTCGTATTCCTCATTCTTTCCGGTATTGAAAAAGGCGAAGCCATAGCGGTTGTCAGCTTTTCAATTTTCGGCGTTTCCATGCTCTTGCTGTTTCTTATGAGCACGTTGCTCCATAGCATGCCTAAGAAATACAAACGCCTTTTTTCCATCTTTGACCATTCTGCCATTTATATATTGATTGCCGGGACTTACACACCTTATCTGCTAGTTACCATTCAAGGCACGTTAGGATGGACGCTGTTCGGCATTATATGGGGATTGGCAGCAGCAGGCATTCTATTCAAAGTCTTTTTCATTCACCGTTTTGAATATGTATCGCTCGTCTTTTATATCATCATGGGATGGCTTATTATATTTGCTATCAAGCCACTTTATCAAAATATCCCCTTCACAGGATTTCTACTGCTTGTGGCAGGAGGAATTCTTTACACGGTCGGAGCCTATTTCTATGCTGCCCGCCACATTCCGTACAATCATGCAATTTGGCATCTTTTCGTGTTGGCAGGCAGCGCTTCCATGTATTGCAGCGTCCTGTTTTACTGTTGAAGCAACACAGCAAGCCCAACGCCTCCAAACAGCCAGGAGGCGTTTCGTGGCGAAGAACCTAATCTCGAGCAACTTCCCGATCGTAAATAAAATAGGAAAACGGAGTCGAATCCTCCATAAAATGATCCTCGGATTCCGACACGAGCTTCCAGCCGGTTCCGTATGCCGGAAAATACGTGTCCCCCTGAAACTCTTTTCGAATGACAGTCGCATAAATACGATCGGCGAACTCCATTGCCATTTCGAATAATTGAGCTCCACCAATGATCACGACTTCCTCTGAGTATTCCCGCCCTTTGGCGATCGCTTCTTGAAGTGTATGGACAATCTCCACTCCCTCTGCAGAATAATCCGGATTCCGTGTAACGACAATATTCAGCCTCCCGGGTAACGGCCTGCCGATCGACTCAAACGTTTTTCGGCCCATTACAATCGCATTTCCCATAGATACTTTCTTAAAATACGCGAGTTCTTCCGGGATATGCCAAGGCATTTTATTTTCAAAACCGATGACTCGGTTAAGATCATGTGCAAGAAGCATAGATATCATAGTTCTTCACTCCTTTACACCGCAATGGGTGCTTTGATTTTTGGATGTGGATTATAGTTCTCGATTTGGATATCTTCATACGTCAAATCGAATATAGATTTTCCTTCTGCATGCAAACGCAGCGTCGGCAATTCTCTCGGTGTGCGCGTAAGTTGTTCCTTCACCTGTTCGACATGGTTGGAATAAATATGGCCGTCGCCAATTGTATGGATGAATTCCCCTACGCCGTAACCACATTCATGTGCGATAAGATGGACCAACAGGGCATACGAGGCAATGTTGTATGGCACGCCTAAGAACACATCGGCGCTCCTTTGATACAGTTGGCAGGAGAGCTTTCCATTAGCGATATAGAATTGGAACATCGTATGGCACGGAGGAAGAGCCATATCGTCAACTTCTGCAGGATTCCATGCGCTGACCAAGTGTCTTCTGGAATCTGGATTGTTCTTCAATCCTTCAATTAGATTGTTGATCTGATCAATTGTCTGATCCCCGACTGTCCAAGAGCGCCACTGCTTTCCATAAATCGGGCCCAAATCGCCATACTGATCAGCAAATTGGTCGTCCGTCAGTACCCGTTCCTTATATAACGCCATTTCTTTTTCAAACATCTCAGCAAATGCCTCATCCGCTTGAATACGTCTACCGAAATTCGACATGTCGGGTCCAACATACTCATCACTCTTTACCCATTTCTCAAAACCCCATTCATCCCAAATGGGATTTCGGTCTTGTATCAGGGTACGTAAATTAGTATCACCTTTTAAAAACCACAACAATTCGGAGGCGATCAGGCGAAACGCAGTCTTTTTCGTCGTCATCAGCGGAAAACCTTCATTTAAATCATAACGCATCTGATAACCGAAAATGCTGATCGTTCCAGTTCCGGTACGATCTTCTTTTACAGTTCCTGTCGTTAAGATATGCTTGCATAAATCCAAATATTGTTTCATCTCCAAGAGCCTCCTTGTTCTTATAGCCAGTATAACGAAAAAACCGCCGAAATGGTATTAAGACAACCACTTCGGCGGTGTATTCTTCGACCAATATTTGTTGTTACTTTTATTAGTGGGTATTTAATATCCAATAACAGCTACATATCCACCATGCATGTAACTTACGAAACGCCCATTAGTATTTTGGGGTATTGTAAAGTAATATTTTGGCGTACCGGATAATGATGATCTTTTTTATAAATTAAATCACGGAATTTCATATTGTTGAACAGAAAGAGGAGGCTGCCGCCCCCTCTTTTTTAATCCACTGACTGGACTGATATGATATCGTTTAATCCGATTCTTATATCCCCAAACGGATCGGCTAGAATTAACGTTTGATTATGTATGTCGATTATTTCTATAGTGCCTTGATGTAAAATGATTTGTCCGTCTCTCCACGTTTTGATAAGTGCCTGGCATTTACGCCTGTGGGCAAAATCAAGCTCTTCTTGCAATGAGGCCAAGTCCCATTCGTTCAACTCCGGATGCTCTACCTTGTCGTCTTCTGCCTGCCAATCCCTTAGTTGCGCAATGTGCTCTGGAAGCATTAATGAGGTCCAATTGATTGCGCCACGATCTTTCATAGTTTCGTGTTGTTTCAACTCTTTATTCATTAGACAACCCTTCTCTCTTTCATGGTGACGGGAATAAGGGCTAATACATATCACTAGTCAAAGTACGTTTAGATTTCCGTAAATAACAGTATGTCCTTAACCCACCTGCAACATTTTAATTCGCTTTATGTTAATCGATCCGTCCCATGCTATATACATCATATTCAATCCTACGCCATATCATACCGATTTATCTAATGTTTTACGCACACTCGTTCCCTTCATTTTTTCATTATAGAGAATGGACGTTCGTGTGTATATGGTAAAAAATCCCTCAAACGTTTGCTTCAGAAGATAACGCTCCCAAGTGATAAATCCCATTAAGTTTTTTGGCAGTAACCGTTGGTTTACTAATGATTAACAGAGTTTATTTCAGCGTATCATGCAAATACTAATTGAAATGTCTTCTGATAAGGAGCGTATTTCGTATGTTAAGAAAACTGTTTTATTTTGTGATTCTGATTGGCATTACTTCTATTTTTGATTATGAAAGTGAAAAGAACACCGTAGCTTTTGGAGATGCCCCGCCTTCTTTTGAAGAAAAATTTGCAGAGGTAGGATATCAATCAGTAGAAGATGCAATTAAGAAATTTGAAAATCATTGTAAGTGTGAAGTGAAGTTGCCTCAAGGTATGCCATCAATAAAATTTACTCATAAATTCGGAAGATTTTTTGAAGATAGTAGGTATAATATCAATCATTCTTTAACGATCATGTTTGTTGATAAGGAGGAAAGAAACAATGTCTATAAAATTGACATCCGTCCCTTAAAAAATAAATTACAACTCGAAGGGGAAAAGTATACTCTTCAAGACGGTAGTACAGCCATATATTTTGAACACGATATTTTCAACTTTTTTGTATTCGAAAAAGGAAATCTACAATATATATTAGGCATCAACAAAAACGTTTCTGCCACGGCTACTCCTCAAATCTTAATTGAAATTGCCAATTCATTTAAGTAAATTCATCAATAATATGGTTGATAGGAACAACATGTAATTATGGATAGAGCAAGGTGTTATACAGGTAAAAAGCGTATTCTTCCAAATAATGTATGGGCGCTTTTGGATTTACATAGTATCGGTCATTCATGTGTTTACCTCCATATTTATCTGATTTATACTAAATAAAGATGGAGGATAACAATGAATAAACTTAAAAGCTTTGCAAGGAAACTAAAAAAGAATTTATTTGTTCTTTATTTAGCATATAAGGATTCGCGAACTCCTTTGTTAGCTAAAATAGTAGCAATATGTGTTGTAGCCTACGCTTTCAGTCCTATTGATTTAATCCCTGATTTCATACCTTTTATAGGGTATCTTGATGACCTAATTATTGTCCCTCTGGGAATCTCATTAGCCCTTAGACTAATACCCCCCACAAATCATAGAAGAACATAGAGGTAGAGCCGAAGAAATTAAAGAAGACGGTAAGCCGAAAAATTGGTTTGTCGGCGCTCTTTTTATTCTTGTCTGGATCTTAATTGCCATATGGATAGGAAAACTATTATATAGCTTGTTTTATTAAAACTAATTGCTGCACATAAATAGTCTACTCTCCACCGCGAATCTCCGATGCGATTTTCCCTTTCTCCCCTAGCCTGCGTAATCTTTGCTAAGGAACTGTCAAGTCCGCCGCTCTCCTCTTAGATAACAGCCAATATCCGATACTTCGATTCCTCCGAACACATTTCAGGAAGGTTTGCCTCTCCTTCGAGCAACTTTCCTATTTCGTTACATTTGTGACATTAACAAACTTTTACAGTATAATCATATTGAATTGAATGATGAGAGGACTGAACTATGCGCAGGTATCAATATCTTAATCCCAGAATAAAAAGATACTGGAGGTAATATATTGATTACAGAAATACAAACCGAAAGATTAGTTTTAAGAAAAATGAAATTGTCAGACTCCGATTGTTTGTTTGATATATGGTCTGATCCGGAAGTTACAAAGTTTATGAATATCAATAGTTTCGCTGATAAAAAGCAGGCAATTGATATGATAGAATTTCTTGACAAACTATCTCTGGATAACAAAGCGATTCGTTACTCCATAATTGAACTAGAATCAAATTCAATCATTGGCACCTGCGGGTATAATTCAGTGGATTTTTCAAATGCCAAAGCAGAGATTGGATATGATCTTAGTAAAAGCTACTGGGGCAAAGGATATGCGACAGAAGCCGTTCGTTCTCTGTTGGATTATGCATTTAACACGTTAAAATTCAACAGAATAGAAGCAAAAGTCCAACCTGAAAACAAAAGTTCCATAAAAGTTTTACAAAAGTTAAATTTTACTTTTGAAGGCACAATGAGAATGTGCGAAAAATCCGGTGATAAGTTTAATGATCTTACTATTTTCTCTAAACTAATCTCAGATTAATTCAGAGTTTCTCGGCCTACATGCACAGCCAATTTTGAATTGGCTGTGCTTTATGTTTTTCTAATTTTTAAAGATCCCCTATTCGCCTGCTAACAATAAAATCCCTCCCGATTCAAATGCAGCTAATCGGTTTGTCGCATCGCTGTCTTGGCTGCCGCTCGCCGGATCACCTCAACGTTGGAAACCATCGGCTCCGTCACCGTCCTGTCAATGCTCCACCACCGCTGACGCAACCATAGAGGGAAGCCCGTTTGCCTCCATTTGATTACGGTGTTCTTTTGTGACGGCCATTTTTAATACCTCAATTCTTTCGCCCGTGTTTCGTATGCTGTGTCATGCAGACTGATTCAATGTCGACTTCCAAATCACCATTTTCGTCAAATGAAATTACTACGTGATACTGCACGACATGAAACTGCTTACCGCATTCTGTACATGTTGGATCGTCAAATTCATACATCCCATTCTCCGTTTGGGGGTTATTGTAATCAAAATCAGCGTTTTCGAAACTATAAATCCTTTGCAACCATCAACATTCTAATGCAGCATTATGGTTTTCAAAATCCCGATGGATATATGATTGGAAATTATGCCGGAAAACCTGCTGGCGAACAATTTTTAAAACGACTTATCGATCTGTTCTTTGAAAGGAAAGAACCCCTCACTCTACCCCTCACTATCTACGACACCTTTTCGTTTCGTTCCAATTATCAAATCATGTTCCGATTACAACTGTTGCCGTTTTAATCGGTGATACTCCTGATACGGTTTTTACAAAACTTACGCACAATCATTTGGTATGGATGAAGTTGCAGCAGCCAACTTAATAGACAATATTGTCGTTTTAAATTCCTTTGATAATTAAAAAGTGATCAAGTTGGGGAACATGCTTAAATTGGTTGTCTGACGAGAAAAAATCGTCTACATAAGAAGTTACCAACCTTCCCTAAGAAACGTTGATTCACCAAAATTTGTGCATAAAAAAACGCCCATCATTGAGGACGAGCGTTCCAACATTTTTATGACAACCACTTCGGTGGCGTGTTTTTCGACCAGAAAATATCTCCAATCGAGTGATGCGCTATAAAATCATCTTCAGCTGTATGATAATGAAAGTTATAGAAAAATCCGTCTTGCGGACGCTTCTCTGTACGGACATGGAACCGGATCAAATCCTTTTCTTTGTCCTTATCATGCACATGAAAGATCTTTTCTGCATAATTTCCAGAAGGTGTTTCTGTAATGGCAAGCCTTCTTTTATGAAGGTCTCCCTCGGTTTCCAGCGTTTTTTGAATGACTTCCTCAATTTTCGGGAAAATGATCGTGTCAAATTCGTTTTGAATCACTGGACCGATCTTGGAGCCGAACTTCATGTAGGACAAGTCTTTTGCAGAGGCATACAACACGGCAACATCTGTAGCATCTGCTAAAGCTGGTTCGGTCTGGAAATAGCTGTCTTCCAGCCCATACTCAATCTCTTGGCTAAGCGATGGTTGGTCGCTTTCCCGTGCATCGTCCTTTGGATTTAAGTTGGTCCATATTTCATGGCTGGGCGATATGACGCCCAATGTCAGAATCGCAACTGCTGCCATGATGAGTTTTTGTAGGTATTGTTTCATCCCATTCACCCGCTTTATCGTTCGCCAAAATTTGAACGACGATATTTTTGTCTTTTTTGTGTATATTTACTAATGCTCTTACTAAGTAAGACGAAAACAACTTGAAAAGGTTTCATATTTCTCCTTTTCATTGTACAATAAAACCATGAGGATTTGGAGTGTAATGTAAGGAGGTTTTTATACAATGGATGTTCAACTATGGATTGGAATTGGTATGCTCGTACTCATTCTTTATTTAAGCTCCTTGAATTTTACGCATTAAAAAAAACATGCAGGCGAGTTGAGCTGTAAAACGCGATTGTTTATAAAGCCGCATTTGCAATACAACCTGCCTCCAGCCAATTGGCTGACTTAAATACTGAAGAATTTATAATGTATTAAAAGCCGTCCTTACGTTGAAGGACGGCTTTTTCATTTGTCGATGTAACCAAAATGAAACTTTGTGTTTGGCCGGATCAGACGGTTCAAATGAAATTTTCCAAAAACATCTGAATCGAAATGGTCCTTGACAACAACCCGTTTCCGGCATACGCGAAACGCTTCCGCCATCCACTCTTCCGTCAATTGTGAATGCATGCCCGCCATCCGCAAAGCAGAAAAATTTGTCGATTCCTCGATCGGTTCACTGAACATCGTATCAATGTAGACGATATCCCATGATCGATCAGGCTGCCGTTTCAAATGCTGAATGGCGTCTTCCTGAATGACACGAATCCGTCCCATCGCCTCGGTTAATTGAGGAAGTTTGGCTTCATATGCTTGAAGACCTTTTTTTGTAATGAAAGCCACTGCAGGATCCGCTTCCACGCCCTCTACCAACCCTTCGCTTCCTGTTATAAACGAAGCGACAATGCTATCCGAAGCCAGGCCAAGTGTACAATCTAAGAAAGAATCTCCTTGCTTCAGTCCACAAATAGCCATTAGAGGATCCGTCTCTCCCTTCAAAATCCGTTTTAAACGGAATGCTGCCGAGTTGGGATGAAAGAAAAACGGTTCCACCACTCCAAAGACAAAATATTCATAACGCTTTTTTCCGGCAACAAGGACATTTGCCGAATACGTCAATTGCATGTTGCGTACGGATCGTTTCTTTCTATCGATCACCGGGTAGCCAAGTGTTCGACTCGCTTCTTGGGCTAACAAAAATGTTTCTTCATCCGGCCTGCCGGCAGTTGTGATGATCGTCTTCACTCGCTGGCAAGTTGATGGAGGACGCCGGAGATATGTTCTTTAATTTGTTCCATCTCGAAGTTTTCAATCTGTTCCCGTGGAATAAAATAGGCAAGTTTTCTGTCCTTCCAAAATGCGATAGAAGGAGAACTTGGCGGGACTTCAGGGAAAAAGCTGCGCATTACATCGGTCGCTTCCTTGTCCTGCCCTGCAAAAACTGTTAAAAGATGATCCGGCCGATGGTCTGCCGCTTCCAGCGCTTCCCTGACAGCAGGGCGGGCCAAACCTGCAGCACATCCGCAAACTGAATTGATTACAATTATCGCTGTCCCATCCAGAGAATCCATTGTTTCTTTCGCCTGCTCCGCAGTCGTCAACTCACTGAATCCCGCCCCGACAAGCTCTTCCCGCATCGGTTTCACAATGCCCTTCATATATTCATCATATGCATTCATGTAATATCCCCTTCCATGACTAATGTCTGTCTACCCTATTTTACATGGGTTTCTTCTAATTTTCATGGAAACAGAACTGCAGGGGTTAAAGTTTACATAATAAAATTATCTACTACTTGTAAAACGGCTTAAGAACTCTTGCAGTCTTTCACTTTTCGGATTGACTAATATTTCTTCCGGATGGCCTTCTTCCTCAATTACTCCTTCATTTAAGAAAAGGACACGATCGGCAATGTCCAAAGCAAAATCCATTTCATGGGTTACTAGGATCATCGCCATTTCACCTGATTTCGCCAAATCACGGATGACTTCGAGCACCTCTCCTACAAGTTCGGGATCCAACGCAGAGGTTACTTCGTCAAATAGCATCACCTTTGGTTTCATCATCAGCGCTCGAGCCATCGCGACCCGCTGTTTTTGACCGCCTGATAGTTGACTCGGATATAGATCGACTTTATCTGCCAGCCCGACTTTATCCAACATTTCTAGTGCAGTCGCACGGACAGTAGCTTTCTCTTTCTTTTTCACAATGGTTGGGGCTAGCATACAATTTTCCAGTATGGTCATATGTGGGAACAGGTTAAAATGCTGGAATACCATTCCGATGTCCCCGCGAATCGCCCGCAAATGTTTTTCGTCGGCAGGAAAAGTCTTATTGCCCTTTTTCATTTGCCATAGATTTTCTCCATTGACTTCGATTACTCCGGAGCTCGGTTCCTCTAAAGTCATAAGTAAACGGATAATCGTCGTTTTTCCCGATCCGCTCGGTCCGATCAAAGCCACCTTTTCGCCAGGTGTAATATCGAGGTTGATTCCCCGCAACACTTCTACATCTCCAAATGCTTTCCTGACATTCTTATATTGTACGATTGGTGCAACCATCTCAAAACTCCCCATCTTTATAATGTAGCCGTTCTTTTATCGAAACGGCGATTGTATTTCTTCTCTAATTTGCGTATGAGTAATGCCGATGGATAGCTCAACAATAAGAAGAACAACGCAACTACCGTCAACGGTTCAACAAACTTATAATATTGAGCTCCATAGTCATTGGCAATATGCAGCATCGCAACGACTCCGATTGTGGAAGCCAAGGGGACTTCCTTGAACATAATGATCAAATAATTTCCTAACATCGGAATTGTGGGAGGGATCGCTTGGGGCAAAATGATATGCAACCATTTCTGTTTTGTTGATAAATTCAGGGCAGTCGCAGCTTCCCATTGACCTTTTTCTACACTTTCAATCCCTGATCTGTAAACTTCTGAAGTATATGTACTGAAGTGAAGACCAAGGCCCAGTATGGCGGCAGCAAACGGATTCAACGCAACCCCGATGACTGGAATGGATGGCCAAGCATAGTAAATGAAGAAAAGCTGGACGAGCGGCGGTGTCGATCGGATAAATTCGGCAAGCCATCTGAACAGCCAATTGACAGGTTTCCACGGAATCCTGCTCATGAATACCCAGAAAAAACCGAACACCATGGCAAATGCATAACAGGCGATCGTCAACCCGAGGGTGATCCATAAACCTTTAAAAATTAAGGGGATTACATTAAAAAATACATCCCAGCTCCAAGTCATCCGTGTACCACTCCCTTCTTCGCAACTTTTTCCATTTTTCTAGTCAACAGGATTAGGGGCAATGCCAAAAGGAAATACACAGCTAAAATGAGAATATAAACAGTTGGTGCTTCCGACAAATGCGTGCTGCGATAAATATTTCCGTAATACAATAGGTCCGTCAAACCGATTAATGAAACAAGTGACGTCGCTTTCAAAATTTGGATGATGTAATTTCCGTATTCCGGAAGCATCATGCGAATCGCTTGCGGTAAAATAATATAGCGCATCCGTTGGAAACCGGTGAAATTTAAAGCAATCGAGGCTTCCGTCTGACCTGCCGGCACGGATTGTATGGCTCCCCGCACTATTTCTGACATGTAAGCACCATAATTCAGTGAGATTGCTAAAACTGCCACCCACACGTCGCTTCCTAGATGAATATTGAACAAACCCGGCAACGCATATGAGAACCAGAATAATTGAACAATCAAGGAAGTGCCTCGGAAAATCTCAACATAAAAACCTGTGAATCCTGAGACGAGCCAGTTATTTGATACTCTCGATAAACCCGCAATGAGAGCAATCAAAGTAGAAAAAATAATTGATAAAATTAGCACGATCAAAGTGATCTTCAATCCGCTTAATAGAACGAGCGAAATATCCGCAATGGAACCCATAGAAACAACTCCGTTTTTAGACTAATGGCTGAATTCAGCAGTAGTCCCCCACTTGACAGAAGTGGGGGATTTTTTCTATGACAAGTATCTTGTAGACTTCCTTAAAGAAGTCTTTCAAGCATTATTTACACCTACCAAGAAACGAAAGGGACTAAATAATCATACTTGGGTTGCTTAGTAGTTGTCGCCGCTGCAGATGCTTTCTGTGCTTATGTCCAAATCTACAACATTACGATCCTCTGTAAAACCATAGGGCTCGATTAATTCGGCAATTTTTCCGCTTTCCTTCAACTTCTTCAATTCTGCATTATATGCTTCTCTAAGATCGTCATCCGCAATTCGGAATGCAGCCGCCCCAAAGCTCGGAACACCTTTAATATCCGGCTGTTCGAAGTCTTCTACAAATTCCAGCTTCTCTTTGTTAGCAGATTCAAGAGCACCTTTGATCGTCATTTCGGTCCCTGTTGTCGCATGTGCTCTTCCAGATTCAACAGCTGCGAAGGAAGCTGGAATATCCGGAACCATCATAATCTGTTTTTCACTTACGCCTTCCCGCATCATAAAGTCTTTTTCAGTCGCACCACTCATGACTGCGACTTTGATATCTGGGTTCGCTGCGATGTCTTTGTAACTGCGCAAGTTTTCCGGATTTCCTGTTTTAACGATGAGCCCTTCTCCATACATCATTTCCGGTTCGCCAAATCTCACATTTTCACAACGATCGGGAGAGATTGCCATACCAGCTGTGATAACATCAAATTTCCCAGCGCCTAATCCAGGGATCAGCTGCGAAAAATCGGAAAGATGGCCATCTACTTTCTCTATACCAAGGTTCTCGAAGACTGCAGTAGCAATTGCGACTGCTCCGCCTTTCAATTCCCCATCTTCTTCATACGCATACGGCTTCTCATTGGCGAAACCGACTTTAACGACTCCTTTGTCCTGCAGGGATTTCAAAAGATCCCCTTCAGCTGCCGAAGAATTGGAATTTCCTTTACTACAAGCAGCTAACAATAATACAACTCCCATGGCTAAAACGATACCTTTGATTTTCTTCACAATTGACCTCCTTAGTATTTTCATCAAACCTGTAAGTTTGATAGTTTCCAGAGTAACACAGGTAATTTTTGAGTTCAACTGCATACGCGATATTTTAACTTCTAAGCTTCTAAGAAAAGAACACTTGAACCCTTTTGAATCAACAACTTATCCATACTTAAAAATAAATTGTAAATTTTCCACCTAGTATTATCTAAAAGATGAAAGCGCTTAAACCTCGGTCATTTATGCATCAAAATTTCCAATTATACATTCCCGATTTTATAAAAAAATAAAGCAGTATGGATTGTTTGAATTTATCGATTTAAGCATAACTTTGTCGACAAAAATCCACCTCTCAGGCAGCCCGTTTAGCAGGATTTTTATATAAGAAAAAACATCATTAGCTTTTAATAAAAAAATTACTTACAAACGGAAGTTGTCACTATAGTGTCTTTAGACAAATAGCAAAGGCGGCATTCATTTAACATGAATGCCGCCCTCTTTCCTACATTATTTATTGCGAACTTCTGTCATCTGTTTCCAGATGGAACCTTTCGCGTCTTCACCTTCTTCAATTCGAGCGATTGCCATTTTGATTTGCAGGCTTACCTCAAATTCCGGATCATTTTGCGCTTCATGCAGGGCTGGAAGAGCATTTTCCGTACCTGTCTCATATAAGAACATCGCCGCACGCCAGCGGACTAATTTGTTTTTGTCCTTCAACGCTTCGATTGCCACACTCTCGAATCCCGCGAACCCGAGGTCGCTCATGCAATCTCCTGCAGTTCTCCTTACTGCCCAACTTTTATCTTTCAATGCTTTTGCCACAAACGGGATAACCGCTTCATCCTCTATCATACCGAGATAGACAGTGGCTAATCGACGAATAGACATTTTTTCATCTTCCAATGCAACGCCTAGCAACGGCAGGTCAGCAACATCCGGATCTGGCATTTGATCGAGCAGCTGGAAACGTTTTTCCCATTCTTCAACATGAAACTCATTTAACGACACTTTGGCTCTGTTGATGCCTGTTTGTCCGGACTTTAGCTCTGACGCTTGTCTGATGATGTCTGCTAAGCGGTCATCCGGGTATGCAGCCTCGATTTCAGATACGACGGTCTCTCCGATTTCTTTCTTATCACCGTATCGTATTCCATAATCTGACCATTTCCGCAACAAAATATAGTTTTCCACTTCTGCCCCATGAACTTGATCCATCGCCTGCCGGAAACGATCACTAAGACCGAACCGCTGTTCAGACTCGCTATCAAAAACTTTTACTTGAAGAGGAATCTCTTTGTATGTTTGGACATGTACATACACTTCTCCGTAATGTTCATCAGCAACTGCCTCAGTTTCTTCTGCTTGGGTGATTTCTTCGTTGAAGACCGCCCGGACGGAAGCAAGAATTGCTTCCCATGCTACATTCCCTACACGCTCTATCGCCATGAAATCCAAAACATGATAAATCCCCTTTACCCCCTTGATCGATAACAATTCAGCCATCGGAGCGGGAGCAGTGTCAGCATCGTCTTTTTTATAATTATGACTGACGCCTGCTGGCAGTTCGGTGTCCAAAACGATCTTCATTGAGTTTGGACTCGGCGTAGGCTCTATCGTGACTATTTTCATGACTGCAACCTCCTTTTATTTACGATTCAGCGATTTCTTGCAAATACGTCCAACGTTCAATCAACGTCTCGTATTTAGCATTCAATCCATCTAATTTCTCTGTCAATACTTGCAATGTATCATAATCCGATCCAGACGTAACCATTTCTGCTTCTGTAGATCCGATTTCAGCTTCTATTTTTTCAATATCATCTTCGATCGTTTCCCATTCTCTTTTTTCAGCGTATGTCATTCGTTTCTTCGCAGGGCGATCAACCGGTTTCTCCATTGCCGGCTCCTTCTTTTTCTCTGTTATGCGTTCTTTCGTTTCGATTAATTTTTCGTTTAAGTAGTCTGTGTAGACACCAAAGATAATTTCAATTTGCCCCGTGCCATCCAGAGCCCAGAGCTTTGAGGAAGTCCTGTCCAGGAAGAACCGATCGTGCGAAACGGTCAAGACGACGCCTGGAAAGGAGTCAATATAACTTTCCAGAACAGAAAGCGTATCAATATCGAGGTCGTTGGTTGGCTCGTCCAATAATAGAACGTTTGGCTGTTCCATTAACAGTTTTAATAGATAAAGACGTTTCCGTTCCCCGCCTGATAGTTTACCGATCGGCGTCCCGTGACTGGAGGACGGAAATAGAAATCGCTCCAGCATTTGAGTTGCTGATATTCTCGCTCCATCAGCATCTTCTATATCATTCGATGTTTCGCGGATATACTCAATGATTCTCTTGTTCTCATCCATGAATGGGATTTGTTGATGAAAGTGAGCCAGCTTCACAGTGGATCCTCTCTCAATCAACCCTTGCTCCGGGTGCAATTCGCCTGATATCAACTTCAATAATGTTGTTTTTCCAACGCCATTCGGTCCAATTATCGCAATCCGGTCCCCCGTCTGAAGAATAGAGGAAAAATTTCTGATCACCGTTTTTTGTCCATACGATTTTGCGACATCTTCCAATTCAATTACTTTTTTGCCAAGTCGAGAAGTCTTTAGTGAGACGTCCAGATCACCTGCCGTCTCTTTTTTCTTCACTTGTTCTTCAAGCTCTTCAAAACGGCCGATTCGTGCTTTCTGTTTAGTTGAACGAGCTTTTGCACCTCGACGGATCCATTTTAATTCATTTCGATACCGATTTCGCATTTTTGCATCCGTCGCTTGGGCCATTTCCATGCGCAATGATTTGGCTTCCAAAAAATCTGCGTAATTTCCTTTATGCGAATATAAGGTTTTGTCTGCAAGCTCATAAATACTTGTTGCAACGGCGTCCAAAAAATAACGATCATGGGTAATAAAAAGTACTGCACCCGGTTCGTTCTTTAAATAATCTTGAAGCCATTCAATTGACTGGACATCCAGATGGTTTGTCGGCTCGTCCAACAACAAAAGATCGGAAGGTTCAATTAACACTTTGGCAAGTGACACCCTTTTTTTCTGCCCCCCAGACAACTCACCCATTTTCTTATCAAACATATCAATGCCTAGTTTCGTTAATATGGTTCTCGCCTTCGTGTTAAGATCCCAAGCTGCTGTTGCATCCATTTCGTTTTGAAGCTGCGCAAAACGCTGCTGGTTTTCGACTGAGTCCGAATTTGCTGCAAGCGAAGCCAAGGCATGCTCATAATCCAGATTAAGCTTGATGATGGGCGCTTCACTAGTAAACACCGCCTCGATGACCGTTTGTTCCTGATCGACATATGGATCCTGAGGAAGATAGGCGATCGTATATTTATTCGGATGTTCCTTCGACATGCCATCAGCCGGCTCCAGGCCTGCAATTATGGAAAGCAATGTAGTTTTACCTGTACCGTTGACACCAATCAAACCAATTTTTTCGCCACTATTAATTGTAAAAGAAATCTCGTTGAATAATGTTTTTTCCCCGACTGTTTTCGTTAAGTTCTCCATGATGAATTGACTCATCGTACCACATCCATTTCTACTGACTGCATACTACTATCATATCTCATAAGCGGTATGGTGTGCATAAAAGAAGTTTTTCGAACTGGAAATTCAAAATTACAGATTAGCGGACGTAAGTACTGGGAATACACAGCAGTGTCTATGTTAGTAAAGAAGAGAATTATTGTGCTGAAAGATGTTAAAATTATTTTTATAAATACTTTTTAATATTATTTGAAAATATGAATACAAAAGGCTTTTCAAAATTACAACCCTTTTAGATTAAGACAGAATCAAATTAATAAATGGAAATAAATTATTTTTGACAAATAAAAATGTTTGTTTATATAATAGAGCAATATAAAGGAGGAAATGAAATGTCGGAGTACACAAAAGAGCAAATTGTCGAAAGTGTTCCTCAAAAAGGATTCTTCGGACATCCAAAAGGATTGTTCACATTATTTTTTACTGAGTTTTGGGAGCGCTTTTCTTACTATGGAATGAGGGCCATCCTCGTTTTCTATATGTACTACGAAGTCTCTAAAGGCGGCTTGGGGTTAAGTGAAGAACTTGCACTATCCGTTATGTCTATTTACGGATCTCTTGTTTATATGTCCGGAATTATCGGAGGTTGGTTGGCTGACCGTGTATTCGGGACGTCACGAGCTGTATTCTTCGGCGGTATCTTCATCATGCTCGGACATATCGCTCTAGCGATTCCAGGAAATGTCGCCTTATTCTTAATCTCTATGGTATTGATCGTCATTGGGACAGGACTTTTGAAACCGAACGTATCGAGTATCGTCGGTGACATTTATTCCATGGACGATAATCGCCGGGACGCCGGCTTCAGTATCTTTTATATGGGAATTAACATGGGAGCGTTCATTTCCCCATTGATCGTTGGAGAATTGATGAAGACAAGCTTCCACTTAGGCTTTGGAGTAGCAGCAATCGGTATGTTTATCGGGTTAGTTATTTTCGTAGCTACTAAAAAGACAAATCTTGGACTTGCAGGATTGCAAGTCAAAAATCCACTTTCTGCACATGAAAAGAAAAGAATTTTCACAATCTTTGCCATTGTCGCGATTGTAATCGGTATCTTTATTGCGATCGCTATTCCAAAAGGATGGCTGACGTTTGATTCGTTCATTGCAATTGTCGGTATATTAGGTTTCTTGATTCCTGCTGCATATTTCATTGTCATGTACCGCAGCTCTAAAACAAACGATGTAGAACGCTCCAGAATTATTGCTTACATTCCTTTATTTTTGGCAGCTGTTATGTTCTGGTCAATTCAAGAGCAAGGCTCCACAATTTTGGCGCTGTATGCAGATAAACGGACCAACTTGGATTTTATGGGATTCCACATCTCTCCGGCTTGGTTCCAATCGTTGAATCCATTGTTCATCATCACATTCGCGCCGATCTTTGCGTGGCTCTGGGTTAAACTTGGCAATCGTCAACCATCCGTACCACAAAAATTCGCAATCGGTATCTTGTTTGCAGGAATTTCATTCATTGTCATCCTGTTGCCTGCATACTTCGGTGGTACGGACGCGTTGGTGAATCCATTATGGCTTGTCTTAAGTATTTACACTGTCGTAATTGGGGAACTCTGTCTCTCCCCTGTTGGTTTATCTGCTACAACTAAATTGGCACCAGCCGCATTCTCTGCGCAAACCATGAGTCTTTGGTTCTTGTCTAACGCAGCAGCGCAAGCATTGAATGCGCAGCTAGTCAAGTTGTATTCTCCAGAGACGGAGATGATGTATTTCGGAGTAATCGGCGGGGTCGCAATCGGCTTGAGCATTTTGCTATTCGCCATTTCACCAATTATCCAACGTTTTATGCGTGGTGTACATTAATCCCGTCCTACGACTGTAGTTTCAACAATTATGTTGAGCTGCAGTCTTTTTTTGTACCAAATCCCTGTTTCCGTCTCAACTGATTAATACTTTACTCTTCTCTTCGATATGATGGAATATCAAAATTTCGAACCAGAGAAGAGGAATTCCATGTATGTCACATTATTTGTAATTTTGCTCGCTGTCCTGTTCCTGCCATTTCTTGTACCGGCTGTCGAAAGAAATTTGGAGCTTTTTCTATTTGTCATGGGCTTTTCGGCTGCTTTGTGCAGTGGTGTCTTGGGCAATGAACTGATCGGCAAAGCAATTAAAGACCCTCTGTTAATAACAATCGCTGTGATCGCAGCTGGTTTCTTTTTTAAGTGGCTTCGTGCACCTTTTGAACGAGGGATTACAAAAATAGGCGGAATGCTTCCACAACGGCTTTTCCTGCCGCTCATCATCATTATGTTAGGACTGTTATCTAGTATCATAACAGCAATTATTGCCGCGATTATTCTTGCTTCTATCACATCCATCTTGAAATTGAATAGGAAGTCCGAAATTCGTTTTGTTATTCTAGCCTGTTTTTCTATTGGTTTAGGTGCGGTTCTTACACCGATTGGAGAGCCGCTAAGCACAATCGCGACAAGTAAACTGAATGCTGAATTCACCTACTTGTTTCATCTTATCGGTCCGGATATTTTACTTGGCGTAACGATTTTCGGTATATTGGCAGCTGTCTTTATTGAACCATCGAAAAGGGGTTGTCAAACTAAGGTGCAGCAAAGTGACGAGTCTTCGGGCGGCATCTTATTGCGCGGAGTAAAGGTATATGTATTTGTCATGGCATTGACGATGTTAGGTGCAGGGTTCGAACCAGTTATTGAGAGGTTTTTGATTGGCATGAACCCTTTACTCCTATATTGGATTAATATGATATCCGCCATATTAGATAATGCAACGCTTGCGGCCGCAGAAATCAGTATTCAAATGGATGCCCAAACGATCCGGTCTGTCCTGCTCGGACTTTTGGTAAGCGGCGGAATGCTGATTCCCGGCAACATCCCGAATATCATTGTAGCTGGAAAATTACACATTACGAGTGCAGAATGGGCGCGGTTTGGCTTACCACTTGGATTGCTTGCCATGGTGTTTTATTTTATTATCATCCTAACTACCCAATGAAACAGGCATAGAAAAACCCGGCAACAGACTTTTCAAAAGCCGCTGCCGGGGTAGTCAACTTAATTCAGTTATTTCTTGCGCTTCGACAATCTTCCGAGCAAGAATGCACCTGCCGCAAGACCGATTGCCGTATTGGTCTTCTTGTTGAATACTTGTTTTACGACAAGATTGATGTTTTGTGGGCGCTCCGCCAATCTGCGCATGAAATAGCCGTACCAATCTTGCCCAAAAGGTACGTATGTGCAGAAGTTGTAGCCTTCCTTCGCAAGTTCCAATTGCATATCCCGGCGGAAGCCGTATAGCATTTGAAACTCAAATTTATCATTCGATATATTATGTTCTTTTACAAACTGCTTCACATGGTTAATGACATTGTGATCATGGGTTGCAATGGAAGTAAACTTCCCATTTAACAAATGCCATTCAATCAATTTGACATAGTTTTTGTCGATATCGGATTTATCCTGGTATGCGTACTCGGCAGGTTCCTTATAAGCCCCTTTAACAATGCGAAGACGGAAATCCTTATGCTTATGCAAATCCTCTTCTGCGCGGAAGAAGTATGCTTGGATGACTGTTCCAATGTTATCGTAGTCCTCGGAGAGCTCGTCCAGCAAATCATATGATGGTTGGAGACGTGCGTAGTCCTCCATGTCAAAGTTGACAAAAATGCCATATGAATGAGCTTTAGCAACGATTTCACGCAAGTTTTCCTTACAAAAATCAAAATCGATATCCAAGCCCAACTGGGAAGGCTTCAAAGAGATATGCGCATCGACTCCGTTATCATGAATCGCTTCAATGACTTCCAGAATTTGATTTTTTGCAGCAGTCGCTTCCTCTTTCTCGAAAACAAATTCACCAAGATTGTCGACTGTGCAAGATATGCCATGCTTGTTCAATTCTTTGATGCTTTCAATCGTCTCGGCAATATTCGTTCCTGCCACTACATTTTGTGCACCCATGCGCAGACCGTATTTCTTTGCTGCACTATTCAGGAATTGGTTTTGGGATAGGCCGATAAAAAAGTCTTTAAGTAACATATGCATAGCTCCTCGATCAAAAGTTTTCGTTCCATAATGATTATACCACAAGCCGGTTTGTTCATAACAAGAAAAGACCGGCTTGCCAGTATGCAATAATTGCTTATTCCCGTTTCGTGTTATCGAGTGGTGAATTGATCGACAATCGTTTTTAATTCTTCCGCCATGGCCTTCGTTTCACCAGAACGGCTTGCTACTTCCATAATAGAGGCAGTCGTCTCTTCGGTAGCCGATGAAATGTTGTTCGTCTTCTCTTCGATCTCATAGATCATCGTTTTCAGGCGGTCAATTAATTGAACGACTTGGTCTGATTTTTCAGCTTCAGTCGTCATCAGGTCTGATATCCGATTGACGTCTTTCACTGTTGTCCCGACAGCAGTCGATATATTATGCAAAGAATCTGCAGTCAGTCGAACTGTCCCGGTTCCTGTTTCAATTCGCTTCATACTTTCTTCTGTCGAGGAAACAACTTGATGGATGGCCGCAGTAATATCATTCACAAGCTTTTCGACTTCAGCCACTTCCCGATTGGATTGTTCCGCCAGCTTCCGTACTTCCTCCGCCACTACAGCAAATCCTTTGCCATGTTCCCCTGCCCGCGCAGCCTCAATCGAAGCATTTAAGGCCAGTAGGTTCGTCTGGGATGCAATCGCTGCAATCGACGTAGTAATTGCCTGAATTCGATTCGCCGACTCCGTCAATGCCTGAATCGTCTCGTTCGTTTCGACGGATGACGATTTGATTTGTGTCATATCATCGCTTATTTCTTTCGCCCGTCCTTCCCCTTCTCGTGCGATCGACATCGTGACATTAGAATTTTCGACTGTAATATCTGCTTTTTCCTTTGTATTTTGCAAACTTTCTGCCAATGAATATAATATGGTCGATGCATGTTCCGCATGGTGGGTGCCATCCGTCACGCCACCAGCGACTTCACCCATATTATGTGCAACCATATGAATTGCTTCTTCCATATCTTTCAAGGTGTCAGCCGTACTGACAGCATTTAGCATCAATCGATCAGAAGTCGATTTCATGGTATCGATCATGGAGCGCAAATTCGCCGTCATAGCATTTAGTGTCCGGCTCAAGTCTCCGACTTCATCATGGCTATTGAAAGGCAAATCAGCAACGGCCAAATTTCCTGAAGCTACCTCTTTCGCATGGTCGATCATCGAAGAGATGGGGCGTGTTTTTCTACGCAATAGATAAATCGTAATAATGGCTGCGATTAACATGGGTATCAAGCTGATAAATATTCCATCTCGCACAACGTCCCAAGTACGTTCTCCAACAATGTTCGCATCAAAATCGATAACACTGATGGCGATCACCTCTTTGGATGGATCATGGTCTTTATAGATGGGCGCGTAGCCTGATAGCCGTTTCATGCCGCCAAAGACATAGGCATCTGAATAGGTCGGATGTTTCATATCCATTAACATGGCAACCGCTTTGTCATCCATCATAAATTGATCTCCCGGTTGAAAACCGTCAGCTTTCAAATTGTCATCCAGTGCGATGACCTTGCCGTTGAGATCCAGAATATATTGTGCATGAAATATTTTCTTATGTTCCGTCGTCCAATTGAGTGTTTTGCCGATCCTCTCAATTGTTTGCGCATCTCCCGCGAGCGCCTTGTCAATATCCTCCGGAACAATTAAGCCGGTGGTGATATTGGCACATCCATATGCTTCAATCCCAGCGGCATCATATAGTTTTTCATAGGCTGTCTTATAGGTGGCAACTGATGTGATGGCCAGCATCGCAATTAGGATGCCCACAATAATTGTCCCTAGTTGGAATGTCAGTGTCTGTTTTATTTTCATTGTGTTCATCCGCTCCTCTAACCAGGATCAATTATATCTTCGTCCCTAGTCTATATTACTTTAAAACTAATTAGGAAAAAAGTACTTTAGTATAAAAATCCTTTAAATCGATAGAGAATATGAATTTTTTATAGAATTTGTCTTTTATCATAGGTTCTGCTATAACGGATAGATACTCATCTGAAAATATCTATAGGAGGAATGATTCATGACCGAGCAGACGATTTTCGAACTCATACATACAATTGAAAAAGTAACATACAAATTGCTTGTCCGCTGGAGAGAAACCTCGGACATTGACCTTGGGATCACCCATATTCTCGTGTTGCATGAACTCCAAGCACACGGAGAAAGCAGACCATCTGATTTGGCAAAAAGGCTGCACGTAACCCCTGCTTCTTTAACCCACCTGTCGACAAAATTGTTAAAGGGCAACCTGATGACACGAACAAAAGACGAATTTGACAGACGGACAACCTATTGGGCCATAACGGATCTTGGAAAAGAACTTCTTCGGAAAGCTCAAGTAGACGGACAAGAGCTGCATAAACAGTTTTTCACACACCTAACTGGTGAAGAACAGCAGTCTCTTCTTAAGATATATCAAAAATTGGATCATGCATTAGGCAAGTGACAACAAGGATAGTGTTAGGAAGAGTCTGCTTAGCAAAGGCCTTTCGTATTCGTTTTGATCATCATTTTTGTTCGATCCCTCCGCCAGGTGTGTAGTACAAACCACAGCCAGGTTTTTATGAAAAGGTAGACTGTTTCGTACTTCTCAGATCCTGCAGATGATTGATAACAAGCTGTCCTTGAGCAGAAATCGTAAGGCATAGCTGGATTCTGTTAATTAAACTACTAAATTAAATCCGCTGCAAATGGAAAAAAGCGCGACAAATGCTTTTTTGGTTGCCAGCTTTGTTAAAGCTAACTCCAAGAAAGCATAGTTGCGCTCTTCCTTTATTAAATTTTTTTATACCCGGGCTCTTTCATAGCCCGGAAAACGGCTTTCCAGCTTTTCTCCAAGTTGGAACAACACATCTTCATTTCCATTTTTACTAATGAGCTGCAATCCAATTGGCATGCCATCCGCATCCTTGCCAAGCGGAATTGTCAAGGAGGGTAATCCCCATGTATTCGCATAAGCGACATAAGGAAGATACTTCTTAAACGTTTTACGGATCGAAAAGATTTCTTTATAAACAATGCCATGTTTCGGAGCGGCACAGTGATAAATTGGCAATACAAGAATTCGATTGTCCAAGTAAAGATCAAGTTCAATATCTCCATTTTCCAAATACTCATTAATTTGGTAAATGCGTTTTGGGGATGGCCTGAAAAGAGAAGCGCCAAATAGTGCCCATGAAAGATATTGGTGGATTTCGCCTGTTCCCCTTCTTTTTTCAGTTATATAGGAACGGATTGGAGTTGCTGGCGCGTCTCCATATGCCTCTCTTGCATTGCTGGTCCCGCCGTCAATAGACATGATTTCTTGCCAAACCTGAGCTGCATCATCGAAAAACGGTATTGGTTCTCGTTCCGATGTGATTTCCTCTCGCAAGTAAAGATACACTTCATTCAAAAGCTTGGTCGTTTCCGTCGATAACGGGTAATCTGTCGTCCTGAACACATTGACAGTGAAGCGGTCTAACGTCTTTTCCGGTATAGGTTCATAAGCAATAATATCATAAAGCAACCTAGCATCTCGTACCGTTCTGGCTATCGGTCCGATTCCTAGCATCCGCTGTTGCAGCGGTTCTTCCACAAAGGGGTAACTTCCCATCTGAGATACTTTCCCTTTTCCAGATTTGAAGCCTACTACACCATTAAAATGGCTTGGAAAACGAATGGAGCCTCCGATGTCCGAACCAATGCCGATCGCTGCGCAACCCGCAGCAATCATCGCTCCCTCCCCTCCACTTGATCCGCCGGCTGTCCTTGTCAAATCATGAGGATTATTCGTTCTGCCATACAATTTGTTATCAGTTTCTTGGCAAAAACAGAGTTCTGGTGTATTCGTTTTCCCAAGGATAATTGCTCCTTCTGCTCTCAATTTTTCCACTACTTCTGCATCTTCATATTGGACAAATCCCCTACGGCGCAGAAGACCTCCTGTTGTTGCCATGCCTTCCACATCGAAGGATTCCTTTACGCTGATTGGGATGCCAAAAAGTTTTCCCTCACCTTTGCCTTCCGCCCTAGCGGCATCTGCTTGAATCGCTTCTTCACGGGCCGAAGAGAAACGGTCTTCTACTACACAATTTACAGCGATATTTACTTTCTCTATTTGTTGGATATATTGTTCAACTGCATCAGATGAACTTACTTGTCCGCTTTCCAGCAATTTCAATAGATTATGAACGTCCAAATCAAGCAGTGACTCCGCAGCAAGGTTTTCTTTGGATTTTAACATCGTTCGCAACCTCTCTCCCCTAACTTGTTCTTTTTATTATACACAATCTTCATTACTATAGTTATGAAGATTCTAATACTTATGTAATATCACTTCATTCTCCAATATGTATGCCAGGGACAATGCGGGTATTCAGTTGCAAGCGTGTAAACCCATCAAAAAAAGCCCCTGCATGTTGACCCAGGAACTTCATTTTGACAACCGTTTTAATAAAGCAGCTCCCAAACAATGACAAGCAAGATGATAAGAAGTGAGGCGCCAAACGCCATCCATTGGCCTCGTCCATCCGGTCTGTACCAACCCATGTGTGCCACTCCCTTTCTAAAAATATTCTTATGCGAATTGTTCCCTTACCGTTTTAAATGTAAACACAGGCAGGATGATTCGCTATAGCGAGTAAAGAAAGAAGGAATTCTATGTATATACTAATTTGCAATCAAAATGTCAGCAATTCGACCGCCGCCAAAAAATTTGAAGCAGTAAAGCAGTTGCTTGATCGTCGCAACATTTCTTATCAGGCTATGCTTAGTGATTCTGCTGAGCGGTCTTCTTTGTTTTTATTTGAGCACCTACAAAACTCGTCTTGCTTAGCTGTGATAATTATCGGAGGCGACGGAACATTGCATTCCATTCTGCAAATAGTTGTGCCTTACCATATTCCGATCGCTTTTTTACCTGCCGGTTCTGGAAATGACACTGCCCGCAATCTGGGCATTACAGATGATCCGCAGCTTTTTGTGGAGCGGCTTCTTTTACATAACGAACAACGATTGGATGTACTCTTAGTGAACGGAAAATACGGACTCACTGTCGCAGGCTTTGGGCTGGATGCTTCCATAGGAAAACGGGTGGAGACAGCTAATTATAAATTATTATTTAATAAAATTGGGTTGGGAAGGTTCATTTACTCCATAACTGCGGTGTTCGAACTACTATCATTTCGACCTTTCCCAAGCAAGTTGTTTCTAGATGGTATTGAATATACATTCCCTGATACATGGCTCATTTCATTAGGGAATATGAGATGGTATGGAGGAGGTCTAGATATTTGCCCAGAAGCTGATCCTACAGATGGCCAAATGAATGTTACCGTACTACACAGCGCTGCTCGCACTAGAATTCTTTTTTTCCTTTTCCCTGCATTATTAAGAGGTGGCCCCATTATATCGAATGAAATAGTGTATGCCACCGGGAAAACAGTCAAAATAGAAGCAAACCGGAAAATCCCTTTTGTTATAGACGGAGAAATATACGGAGGAACGCATGTTGATGTCCAGATTATTCCATCCAAACTAAGATTCCTGCTGACTTGATTTTTTGTTTTCATAAAGAAACCGCTTACAAACTAGTCGGAAAGTTTTATAAGTGTCGATTCATTTAAATTAATGGACAATTAGGATATTTCTTATGTCATTTCTGCTGAATTCATGTTACTATTAGAAAATATTTATGACGATTCGGAGGAATACAGTAATGACAATGGTGGAACAAAATGAGAAGAAGCTCGTCTTCGTGGAAGATATATTGATAGCCAATCAGCTTTTGAAAGATGTTGTAGTCCATACTCCTCTCCAAAAGAACGAACGGCTTTCCGAAAAATATGATTGCCATGTCTATATCAAGAGAGAAGATTTGCAACATGTTCGCTCATTCAAATTGCGTGGCGCTTATTATAAAATCAAGCGGATAGAGGAAGAAGCCCGCGAGAAAGGAATTGTCTGTGCAAGTGCCGGCAATCATGCGCAAGGTGTCGCTTATGCATGTGCCCATCTGCAAATACACGGCAAGATTTTTATGCCACAAACAACGCCAAAGCAAAAGATCAACCAGGTGCGAATGTTCGGGCGGAACTTTGTTGAAATTATTTTGATTGGTGATACGTTCGACGATTCATCAGAAAAAGCAAATGAATGTGCGGTCGCCGAGGATCGGATTTTCATTCATCCGTTTGATGACGAGGATATTATTGCCGGCCAAGGAACGGTGGCGGTAGAATTGATGAATGATATTGAGGAACCGCTTGACTTCGTATTTGCCAGTATCGGCGGAGGCGGACTCATGTCTGGATTAAGCACGTTCATCAAGAATCTCTCTCCCCGCACTAAAATGATCGGTGTCGAACCGGACGGGGCGGCCAGCATGAAAGCTGCAATCGAACGAAACGAAGTAGTCACGCTGGAAACCATTGATAAATTTGTTGATGGCGCAGCAGTGAAATGTGTTGGCAAGAAAACATTCGAGATCTGCAACCGATATGTTGATGACATCATCCGCGTGCCGGAAGGAAAAGTATGCACTTCCATTCTGGAATTGTACAACGAGCATGCAATCATCGCTGAGCCTGCAGGTGCTCTGCCAATCGCCGCCTTGGACTTTTACAAAGAACAGATTAAAGGCAAGTCAGTGGTTTGTGTGATCAGCGGAGGAAATAACGATATCGGTCGCATGCAGGAAATAAAAGAAAAATCATTGATTCACGAGGGGTTGCTTTATTATTTCATTATCAACTTCCCGCAGCGTGCAGGCGCCTTACGGCAATTTCTTGATAAAGTGCTAGGCCCGGACGATGACATCACCACATTCGAATACACAAAAAAGAACAACAAGGAGAACGGACCTGGCCTTGTAGGAATTGAATTGAAACGAAAAGAAGATTATCCTAGTTTGTTGGAACGGTTGCGGGAAAATGGTTTTCCGTTTAAGGAAGTGAATAAAGACAGCACATTATTCGATCTGTTGATATGAAAATAACGCCTTGCGAAACATCGCAAGGCGTTTATTACTAGTGTACAGATGTCGCAATAACTGTAGCAATCTTATCAATCAACGGAATGGTGCTCGTTTTTTGATCCTGTGTTAAAATGCTGAAAATTAGGGTCTCTCCGTCTTTTGTCTCTGCATAGCCTGCTAAACTGTTTACACGATTTAAACTGCCAGTTTTGGCGATCACTTTCCCTTTGACTAATGGAGAGGTCAAGCGATTGCGTAATGTTCCACCGACAAACCGTTCATTTGCCCCGGCAACTGGCAGCCCTTGGACGAAACTGGCATACCATGGTGCAGAACGGACGAGAAATAAAAGCTCTGTCATTTGTGCAGAGGTCACTTTATTGGAATGAGACATGCCAGATGCATCTTCAAATCGCCACGCTGAGCTATCGAGCCCGAAGGAATCTGCGAATTCCCGCATGACACGCAATCCTGCATTCCAACTGCCTTCTCCGTACTTCTGGCGTCCCATCGTCTTGGCTAGGATTTCGGCATGCGTATTGTTGCTCAGCTTCATGAATGGCTTCATCAAGTCTTTCAGCGGCATGGATTTTTTCGTAGCAAGGACTTGTCCTTCTGAAGGAGACAAACCTCGTTTCACCACAGATGAAGGATTGAACTTGATCCCCTTGCTAGCCAACGACTTTTTGAAGACATCCAAGGTGTATGCCGTTGGATTGGAAACAGTCACCCACTCCTTTTTCCCCGAGCTGCCTACAGGAACATTACCCGAAATAATAATGTTGTTTGTACCGCTTTGACGTTTGATTGACAAAGTATTTTTAGAACCCTTTGAAACAGTATTTGTACGATTAACCACTTTAAGTATGCCGGTTTCCGGCGTCAATTTCACTTTTGCCTTATACCCTTTTTTTGTCGGAGCGGCTTCAACAATGACCGTTCCGGCATCATAATCCTTATTTGGCGAGAGTGTCAAACCTGTAATTTGAGCTGCATAATAATGGGTTTCATCCGTTTTGTCAATACTCGGGGAGAGCCTGACATTGTCAAACCAGTAATCATCCCCTACTAGATTACCTGTAATTTTTGTGATTCCTTGTTTTTTAAGTTGTACAGCAAACTGATCCAGATCAGCTTTTAATAGTGTTGGATCTCCTTGTCCCCGGACATAAAGATTGCCGTTTAATACACCTTTTGATATCGTTCCGTCCGTCAGCACTTCTGTAGTGAACCTATACTCCTCACCCAGTGTATCGAGAGCAGCTGCGGAAGTTAATAATTTCAACGTAGATGCCGGCGTTATTTTTTTATCCGCGTCCGATTGGTAGACAATTTCTCCTGTAGACGCTTTTCTAACGGTTACACTGCTGTTGATCGCCTTCATTCGGCTATCCGACATGATGGAATTAATGGATTTCTCTAAATTTGCGTACTCACTGGCAGCTTGGACTTCAGACGAATCCATGGTCGGCATGAACACAGTGCCGATGGTGACTACCAAAGATAGGATGACAAACAAGATTCTACGTTGCAACCTCTTTTCCCCCTTCTGAATTGTCATTCCTTTACAGTTTACCATGGAATCATTTTTTGATAAATAGATTCATAGAACTTTTTTCATATTAATGACAATCTATCGGTCTATAAAAATTGATAAAAACAGGAAAATACCTAAAACAAACGACATTCCATTCTATTAATCGGTGGAATTGGAACAAAAGATAGAGTAGGCGCATGAATAAATTCATGCGCCTCTCACAGATCCGTACGTGCGGGTCATCGCATACGGCTCCTCCATGCTTATCCCCTCTGGGGA